>NZ_CAKMSF010000069.1:0-128 GCF_928381415.1 Rothia nasimurium | reverse complement strand
AAAAAAAAAAAAAAAAAAAAAAAAAAAAAAAAAAAAAAAAAAAAAAAAAAAAAAAAAAAAAAAAAAAAAAAAAAAAAAAAAAAAAAAAAAAAAAAAAAAAAAAAAAAAAAAAAAAAAAAAAAAAAAAA
>NZ_CAKMSF010000068.1:0-128 GCF_928381415.1 Rothia nasimurium | reverse complement strand
TGCTGAGGTCTAGGCCTTGTTCTTTGGCTTGGGTGATGAGGTTTTGGGCGAGTTGGTGTTCTGTTGTCATGGTGTTATTTTCTCCTGTTGGGGTTGGGAGGGTTTACACCGTTTTCCTGACAGTCCCA
>NZ_CAKMSF010000067.1:0-128 GCF_928381415.1 Rothia nasimurium | reverse complement strand
CCCCCCCCCCCCCCCCCCCCCCCCCCCCCCCCCCCCCCCCCCCCCCCCCCCCCCCCCCCCCCCCCCCCCCCCCCCCCCCCCCCCCCCCCCCCCCCCCCCCCCCCCCCCCCCCCCCCCCCCCCCCCCCC
>NZ_CAKMSF010000066.1:0-129 GCF_928381415.1 Rothia nasimurium | reverse complement strand
CCGGGACTGTCAGATTAACGGTGTAAACCCACAACAAATCTAGCGACCAGCCACCTGCGGCAACCGATCACCAAAAACAATAGCAAAAGCATTCAACGCCGGCTTCCACCGAGTCATCCACCGCCGAGC
>NZ_CAKMSF010000065.1:0-131 GCF_928381415.1 Rothia nasimurium | reverse complement strand
CGTAAGGAGTATCCAGAAGTTCATGAATGAGCGTTATCAGCCGGTTGAAGCCCGCCGTGAGCCGGGGGAGCCTGTACCTGATGCGGTACGCGAGTTCATGGCTGAAATCGGTCGCAAGGGCGGGAGCCGAA
>NZ_CAKMSF010000064.1:0-131 GCF_928381415.1 Rothia nasimurium | reverse complement strand
GGGACTGTCAGATTAACGGTGTAAACCCACAACAAATCTAGCGACCAGCCACCTGCGGCAACCGATCACCAAAAACAATAGCAAAAGCATTCAACGCCGGCTTCCACCGACTCATCCACCGCCGAGCACCA
>NZ_CAKMSF010000063.1:0-131 GCF_928381415.1 Rothia nasimurium | reverse complement strand
CAGCGGAACGAGACGATTTTTCAGACCTGCCGACGCGCTGCCTATCGGGGCGAGGACTTTGAGAAACTGGCTTATGAGCTGAATAGCCAGTGCCAGCCACCGCTACCAGTCTCTGAGGTCGCCGGAAACGT
>NZ_CAKMSF010000062.1:0-131 GCF_928381415.1 Rothia nasimurium | reverse complement strand
CGTTAGGAGTATCCAGAAGTTCATGAATGAGCGTTATCAGCCGGTTGAAGCCCGCCGTGAGCCGGGGGAGCCTGTACCTGATGCGGTACGCGAGTTCATGGCTGAAATCGGTCGCAAGGGCGGGAGCCGAA
>NZ_CAKMSF010000061.1:0-131 GCF_928381415.1 Rothia nasimurium | reverse complement strand
ACGATTCCGGCGACCTCAGAGACTGGTAGCGGTGGCTGGCACTGGCTATTCAGCTCATAAGCCAGTTTCTCAAAGTCCTCGCCCCGATAGGCAGCGCGTCGGCAGGTCTGAAAAATCGTCTCGTTCCGCTG
>NZ_CAKMSF010000060.1:0-135 GCF_928381415.1 Rothia nasimurium | reverse complement strand
CGAATCGACCGCTCATCTGACAACCTGGCCCACGCACTGGTAGGAGATTTGGAAAGCACGTTCGAAGAGTATGGCTTCGATGTTGAAGAAGTAGCAGAAGATGTTGAACCCTGGTGGGAGCAACATCGGCACCCC
>NZ_CAKMSF010000059.1:0-192 GCF_928381415.1 Rothia nasimurium | reverse complement strand
CAGCAGCAGAAGACGAAGAGGAGGTAACAGACACGGTGGTATCCGAGAGACAGGCGAAACAGAAGAAGAAAGGTTCTAGTAAACAATCAGGACGACGCCGTCCCTGGCTATGAGGATAAAAGGAAGGGGTAATGGTACCCAACAAGACACCAGCACCCCACAAACCTACAAACGATACCCATACCCCAGTGC
>NZ_CAKMSF010000058.1:0-230 GCF_928381415.1 Rothia nasimurium | reverse complement strand
GGGACTGTCAGGAAAACGGTGTAAACCCTCCCAACCCCAACAGGAGAAAATAACACCATGACAACAGAACACCAACTCGCCCAAAACCTCATCACCCAAGCCAAAGAACAAGGCCTAGACCTCAGCAGCGACACCCTACTCAAAACCCTCACCCAAGACATCATCCAAGCTGCCCTCGACGAAGAACTCACCGACCACCTCGGCTACCCCAAACACGCCGAAAACCCCAA
>NZ_CAKMSF010000057.1:0-241 GCF_928381415.1 Rothia nasimurium | reverse complement strand
GACTGGCCGGGGTGCTCTGCTTCCCACAGGGCAATGAGTTCTTTTTTGCGGGTGTTAATCTGCGCGTTGCGCTTGCTGAAGTCCTCAACGAACCCGGCGAGTTCTTCGATTTCCCCGGTGCGCGGGTCAATCCATTCAACCCACCCTTGGTATTCCTCGGGGGTCAGAAGCTGAATATCCTCGATATTTCCATCGGAGGTGTAGGCGGTGCGGGTGGCTAGAAGCTGGTTGTTTTCGGTGT
>NZ_CAKMSF010000056.1:0-242 GCF_928381415.1 Rothia nasimurium | reverse complement strand
ACGGACGCTGCTGGTGTGTATGTGGGCTTGACGCGTGGCCGGTTTGAGAATGTGGTGCATTGTGTGGCTGCGGATTTGGACGAGGCGCGTGAGCAGTTTGTAGAAGCGTTGGGCCGTGAGCGGGCTGTGGAGAATCTACGGCTTGTTGATGGTGCTAATGAGCGGTATTGGGTTAGTGATATGCCTAAGAGCGTGAGTGCGCCGGTGGCTGGGTCTGCTGGTCCGCGGGGGCCTGAACCTGT
>NZ_CAKMSF010000055.1:0-247 GCF_928381415.1 Rothia nasimurium | reverse complement strand
CCGCTCATCTGACAACCTGGCCCACGCACTGGTAGGAGATTTGGAAAGCACGTTCGAAGAGTATGGCTTCGATGTTGAAGAAGTAGCAGAAGATGTTGAACCCTGGTGGGAGCAACATCGGCACCCCGAACTATGGAAGCAACCCGGCAGGAAAAACTAGCTGAGCAATGAAGCTCAAAACCAGCACAAGCTATACCAACTCCATAGGCCACAGAACCTAAGCAAGGGCACAAAAAGCAACCGAAAA
>NZ_CAKMSF010000054.1:0-251 GCF_928381415.1 Rothia nasimurium | reverse complement strand
GCTCCCGCCCTTGCGACCGATTTCAGCCATGAACTCGCGTACCGCATCAGGTACAGGCTCCCCCGGCTCACGGCGGGCTTCAACCGGCTGATAACGCTCATTCATGAACTTCTGGATACTCCTTACGATTCCGGCGACCTCAGAGACTGGTAGCGGTGGCTGGCACTGGCTATTCAGCTCATAAGCCAGTTTCTCAAAGTCCTCGCCCCGATAGGCAGCGCGTCGGCAGGTCTGAAAAATCGTCTCGTTCC
>NZ_CAKMSF010000053.1:0-251 GCF_928381415.1 Rothia nasimurium | reverse complement strand
GGAACGAGACGATTTTTCAGACCTGCCGACGCGCTGCCTATCGGGGCGAGGACTTTGAGAAACTGGCTTATGAGCTGAATAGCCAGTGCCAGCCACCGCTACCAGTCTCTGAGGTCGCCGGAAACGTAAGGAGTATCCAGAAGTTCATGAATGAGCGTTATCAGCCGGTTGAAGCCCGCCGTGAGCCGGGGGAGCCTGTACCTGATGCGGTACGCGAGTTCATGGCTGAAATCGGTCGCAAGGGCGGGAGC
>NZ_CAKMSF010000052.1:0-251 GCF_928381415.1 Rothia nasimurium | reverse complement strand
GCTCCCGCCCTTGCGACCGATTTCAGCCATGAACTCGCGTACCGCATCAGGTACAGGCTCCCCCGGCTCACGGCGGGCTTCAACCGGCTGATAACGCTCATTCATGAACTTCTGGATACTCCTAACGTTTCCGGCGACCTCAGAGACTGGTAGCGGTGGCTGGCACTGGCTATTCAGCTCATAAGCCAGTTTCTCAAAGTCCTCGCCCCGATAGGCAGCGCGTCGGCAGGTCTGAAAAATCGTCTCGTTCC
>NZ_CAKMSF010000051.1:0-251 GCF_928381415.1 Rothia nasimurium | reverse complement strand
GGAACGAGACGATTTTTCAGACCTGCCGACGCGCTGCCTATCGGGGCGAGGACTTTGAGAAACTGGCTTATGAGCTGAATAGCCAGTGCCAGCCACCGCTACCAGTCTCTGAGGTCGCCGGAATCGTTAGGAGTATCCAGAAGTTCATGAATGAGCGTTATCAGCCGGTTGAAGCCCGCCGTGAGCCGGGGGAGCCTGTACCTGATGCGGTACGCGAGTTCATGGCTGAAATCGGTCGCAAGGGCGGGAGC
>NZ_CAKMSF010000050.1:0-252 GCF_928381415.1 Rothia nasimurium | reverse complement strand
AAAAACGTCGATGAAATCATCCTCTCCCTGGCCGCCAAAGGACTCACCTACGGTGACATCGCAGCCCACTTCGAGCAAATCTATGGGGCCAGCATCAGTAAAGACACCATCAGCCGTATCACCGCAAGGGACTGTCAGGAAAACGGTGTAAACCCTCCCAACCCCAACAGGAGAAAATAACACCATGACAACAGAACACCAACTCGCCCAAAACCTCATCACCCAAGCCAAAGAACAAGGCCTAGACCTCAG
>NZ_CAKMSF010000049.1:0-252 GCF_928381415.1 Rothia nasimurium | reverse complement strand
CTGACCTGACTCAAGAACGCTGATCTGCACATCATCCACAGAAACGTTAGCAAAGGACACCACCCAGCTATGACGTCGCACATAATCCTCACCCGGTACCTGCACGAAACTTAAAAGGTTCTTATCCGGGACTGTCAGATTAACGGTGTAAACCCACAACAAATCTAGCGACCAGCCACCTGCGGCAACCGATCACCAAAAACAATAGCAAAAGCATTCAACGCCGGCTTCCACCGAGTCATCCACCGCCGA
>NZ_CAKMSF010000048.1:0-253 GCF_928381415.1 Rothia nasimurium | reverse complement strand
ACCTGCGTCAAATCAGACCCTGACCGCCTGGCTTCAAACAAAGCCTGCTTCAAAGCCATCAGCGGCATCCCCAGCGTATGCATACTCGAGGAAACACCCCAACCCACAATCTTTCGACTGAACACATGGGACTGTCAGGAAAACGGTGTAAACCCTCCCAACCCCAACAGGAGAAAATAACACCATGACAACAGAACACCAACTCGCCCAAAACCTCATCACCCAAGCCAAAGAACAAGGCCTAGACCTCAGC
>NZ_CAKMSF010000047.1:0-254 GCF_928381415.1 Rothia nasimurium | reverse complement strand
GAAGGGGCGGTTGCTTACCTGCCCTTCGCGGACTTTCAGGTAGATTGCATCGATAAACACAGCCAGGTAGACCGTTTCTAGGGGCCTGGCGGCCCATTCATTCATCTGGTCAAGGACCGTTGCGGTGGGGACTGTCAGATTAACGGTGTAAACCCACAACAAATCTAGCGACCAGCCACCTGCGGCAACCGATCACCAAAAACAATAGCAAAAGCATTCAACGCCGGCTTCCACCGACTCATCCACCGCCGAGC
>NZ_CAKMSF010000046.1:0-254 GCF_928381415.1 Rothia nasimurium | reverse complement strand
GCTCGGCGGTGGATGAGTCGGTGGAAGCCGGCGTTGAATGCTTTTGCTATTGTTTTTGGTGATCGGTTGCCGCAGGTGGCTGGTCGCTAGATTTGTTGTGGGTTTACACCGTTAATCTGACAGTCCCGAACACATCAGTGATGAAGGCCGTGTAGCAGAAGCCACTGGCAGTACGGACATAGGTGAAGTCCGCAACCCACAAGCGGTTCGGCGCTTTAGCGGTGAACTGGCGGTTGACCAGATCAGGGCGGTGA
>NZ_CAKMSF010000045.1:0-255 GCF_928381415.1 Rothia nasimurium | reverse complement strand
TGACAATTCCTTGCCAGTTGTCTTTGGTCCAGTCCCACAAGCCAGCAACTCCGTCTGCGAGGTTGCTACCTACCCGCGTCCAGGCTCGGTTACGAGTATTGGACTGGTGATACTCCCGAAACTCCCCCGCCGTCATCGGAGACAAACCCCACGGATCCACCAAACCCACCGGAGCATTCCCCACAAACGCATACACATTCGCACCCCAACCAGCACCAGCTGGGGAGGCAAGAGGATCAACCGAGATAAACCCAC
>NZ_CAKMSF010000044.1:0-255 GCF_928381415.1 Rothia nasimurium | reverse complement strand
ACATTCGCACCCCAACCAGCACCAGCTGGGGAGGCAAGAGGATCAACCGAGATAAACCCACGAGCTACCGGGTCATAGACACGCGCACCCAGGATCTCCAGACCAGCAACCTGCAAAGATCCAGCAATCGTCACCCCAAAACCAGGGACAGCAGCAGAAGACGAAGAGGAGGTAACAGACACGGTGGTATCCGAGAGACAGGCGAAACAGAAGAAGAAAGGTTCTAGTAAACAATCAGGACGACGCCGTCCCTGG
>NZ_CAKMSF010000043.1:0-255 GCF_928381415.1 Rothia nasimurium | reverse complement strand
TCTGCCCAAAGGCCTCCAAAGCCGCCTGCGCAGCCTGCTCGGTCACCGCCTGATAGACCGGCTTCAAATCCCGGGAAATCGCCTCCCAGTGCTGCCTGGGGGCGTAATGCATGGAATTGCGGATCATGTGAATGACGCAGTTTTGCACAATCGTGCGTTCATAGACCGCATTCACGGCCTCAGGCAGGCCGGTGAGCCCATCACAGACCAGGTAGAAGATATCAGCGGTGCCACGGTTCTTCAGCTCGGTCAGGA
>NZ_CAKMSF010000042.1:0-256 GCF_928381415.1 Rothia nasimurium | reverse complement strand
CCTTAACCATGATTCTCTCGATCGCCTTAGTATTCTCTACCTGATCACCTGTGTCGGTTTCGGGTACGGGCGGCTAAAACCTCACGTCGATGCTTTTCTCGGCAGCATAGGATCACCAAATCCCCCACAAACGGGGTCCCATCACGTCTCAGGCCAACACCGGCGCATTTAACAACCGGATACCCTACACGCTTAGACCACGACAACCATCGCGTGGCTTGGCTACCTTCCTGCGTCACACCTGTTAATACGTTTA
>NZ_CAKMSF010000041.1:0-258 GCF_928381415.1 Rothia nasimurium | reverse complement strand
AAGAACAAGGCCTAGACCTCAGCAGCGACACCCTACTCAAAACCCTCACCCAAGACATCATCCAAGCTGCCCTCGACGAAGAACTCACCGACCACCTCGGCTACCCCAAACACGCCGAAAACCCCAATCAGACAAGCCAAAACACCAGAAACGGCTACCGCACCAAAAGAATCCTCACCGACACCGTCGGCCCCATCGACATCAAAGTCCCCCGCGACCGCGACGGCTCCTTCGAACCGACCATCGTGCCCAAACGAG
>NZ_CAKMSF010000040.1:0-258 GCF_928381415.1 Rothia nasimurium | reverse complement strand
AAGAACAAGGCCTAGACCTCAGCAGCGACACCCTACTCAAAACCCTCACCCAAGACATCATCCAAGCTGCCCTCGACGAAGAACTCACCGACCACCTCGGCTACCCCAAACACGCCGAAAACCCCAACCAAACAAGCCAAAACACCAGAAACGGCTACCGCACCAAAAGAATCCTCACCGACACCGTCGGCCCCATCGACATCAAAGTCCCCCGCGACCGCGACGGCTCCTTCGAACCGACCATCGTGCCCAAACGAG
>NZ_CAKMSF010000039.1:0-265 GCF_928381415.1 Rothia nasimurium | reverse complement strand
TTGCGGTGATACGGCTGATGGTGTCTTTACTGATGCTGGCCCCATAGATTTGCTCGAAGTGGGCTGCGATGTCACCGTAGGTGAGTCCTTTGGCGGCCAGGGAGAGGATGATTTCATCGACGTTTTTGAGTCGACGGGCTCGTTTGGGCACGATGGTCGGTTCGAAGGAGCCGTCGCGGTCGCGGGGGACTTTGATGTCGATGGGGCCGACGGTGTCGGTGAGGATTCTTTTGGTGCGGTAGCCGTTTCTGGTGTTTTGGCTTGT
>NZ_CAKMSF010000038.1:0-266 GCF_928381415.1 Rothia nasimurium | reverse complement strand
ACGCAAACAACAAACAAACTCAGTCATAAAAGTGTAAGCCTTCGGACTATTAGTACCAGTCAACTCCACGGGCATTCCCCGCGTCCATACCTGGCCTATCAACCCCATCATCTATAGGGATCCTCACATGACCCAAAGGCCACCAGGAAATCTCATCTCGAAACAGGCTTCCCGCTTAGATGCTTTCAGCGGTTATCCCTCCCGAACGTAGCCAATCAGCCATGCACCTGGCGGTACAACTGACATACCAGAGGTTCGTCCGTCCC
>NZ_CAKMSF010000037.1:0-289 GCF_928381415.1 Rothia nasimurium | reverse complement strand
TAATCTGCCCTGGGTTAGTCGGGGCCTAAGGCGAGGCCGACAGGCGTAGTCGATGGATAACGGGTTGATATTCCCGTACCGGCGAAAAACCGCCCATACTGATATTTTGATGCTAACTGTGAGAAGCCGCTTGTAACCCTGCCACTTGTGGCCGGGAGCTTGTGGTGGACTGCAGGACCCGATTTTTGGAGGTAAACGTATTAACAGGTGTGACGCAGGAAGGTAGCCAAGCCACGCGATGGTTGTCGTGGTCTAAGCGTGTAGGGTATCCGGTTGTTAAATGCGCCGG
>NZ_CAKMSF010000036.1:0-303 GCF_928381415.1 Rothia nasimurium | reverse complement strand
CTCCGTTACTTTTTAGGAGGCAACCGCCCCAGTTAAACTACCCATCAGGCACTGTCCCTGACCCGGATCACGGGCCGAAGTTAGACATCCAGAGCGACCAGAGTGGTATTTCAACAACGACTCCACACGAACTAGCGTCCATGCTTCACAGTCTCCCACCTATCCTACACAAGCCACACCGAACACCAATACCAAACTATAGTAAAGGTCACGGGGTCTCGTCGTCCTGCTGCGCGAAACGAGCATCTTTACTCGTACTGCAATTTCGCCGAGTTCATGGTTGAGACAGTAGGGAAGTCGTTA
>NZ_CAKMSF010000035.1:0-306 GCF_928381415.1 Rothia nasimurium | reverse complement strand
AGGTTGCTGGTCTGGAGATCCTGGGTGCGCGTGTCTATGACCCGGTAGCTCGTGGGTTTATCTCGGTTGATCCTCTTGCCTCCCCAGCTGGTGCTGGTTGGGGTGCGAATGTGTATGCGTTTGTGGGTAATGCTCCGGTGGGTTTGGTGGATCCTTGGGGTTTGTCTCCGATGACGGCTGGGGAGTTTCGGGAGTATCACCAGTCCAATACTCGTAACCGAGCCTGGACGCGGGTAGGTAGCAACCTCGCAGACGGAGTTGCTGGCTTGTGGGACTGGACCAAAGACAACTGGCAAGGAATTGTCA
>NZ_CAKMSF010000034.1:0-396 GCF_928381415.1 Rothia nasimurium | reverse complement strand
ACCATGCCGAGGCCGACCTGCTGATCGCCGACTACCACCTCGACGACGAGCGCAATGGCGTCGACGCGGTTGCGCAGATCAACGCGCGGCGTAGCACGCCGCTACCGGCGCTGATGATCACCGCCAACTACAGCAATGAGCTCAAGCAGCAGATGCGCGAGCTGGGCCATAGCCTGCTGCACAAGCCGGTGCGACCGATGAAGCTGAAGGCGGCGATGAGTCATTTGATGGAGCGTGGAGCGGGTGTTTGATCGCGGGTCATATCCGTAGGGTGCTGCCTGTTCAGCGGACAGGTTTACAGGTCGTGAGTCGCAATCGGACGATATTTGTAGGAGCCGGCTTGCCGGCGATCAGGCCACGGATACATGGATCGCCCGCAAGCGGGCTCCTACAACA
>NZ_CAKMSF010000033.1:0-421 GCF_928381415.1 Rothia nasimurium | reverse complement strand
CCGCACACCCGACATTAACTTGCACGAGAACCAGTCGTTTACGTCGGTGCCGGGCTGGAGAACGTGCCTTACTAACAAACCGACGTACCGAATCAGGCGAGTAGTCAGCAGGCGCTGTTCGTCAACACGCGGGGTCTGGAAGTGCGCGGCACCATTGATCACAGTACACAAAAAATGCCCCGATCGCTTTTGACCGGGGCATTTTTTATGTACTGTGATCAAAAGCATTTACAGCCTGGATAGACTGCTATTGCTTGATCACCTTCAGCGTAACCACCTGCTTAGCCGTGCTCACCCGCAACAGGTACAAACCAGCCCGCTCCTGATTGAACCGAAGTTTCTCGCGCTGATCGGATGTCGTTACGTCGACCGACGTGTTGCTCACGGAACGTCCGCTGACATCGGTTAGCATGATCCGCAC
>NZ_CAKMSF010000032.1:0-445 GCF_928381415.1 Rothia nasimurium | reverse complement strand
GTTCGGGGTGGTTAAGAACCCGGTTAATAGGAGTTGAAAACAGTAACCAAGCGATGCCACAAGCTACGGGCAGGCCAAAAACCAACAGGAAAAGCCCCGCCCGAATCCGCTCACCACGACTAACAGGTTTCTTACCCTCCACAGAATTACCCATACTCGTCCTCACCTGCCCCAGGGCCTCCACGCCCCGTCATCTAGCCACCAAAACCAGAACGTAACCGCCTCAACTCCTTAAACTTACTCCCACCTATCGAGGCGTATACCAGCAATCCCACCAACCAATACGTTCCAGCATTAAAAACCAAGAATAACGAGAGAACTACGAACCCCAGCACTACGCTGATTAAACCCAGCGGCATATAGGTTAGTAAAAAACCACCCGGTGTTTTCACGCGCCCTGCAAGAAATGTCGCCAAAGGTGTATTTAGTCCCGCAATAATAACCG
>NZ_CAKMSF010000031.1:0-465 GCF_928381415.1 Rothia nasimurium | reverse complement strand
TACCAACGGTGACCGACCGTCTGATCCAGCAGGCCTTGCTGCAGGTGCTGCAACCGTTGCTCGATCCTGGTTTCAGCGAGCATAGCTACGGTTTTCGGCCTGGACGCCGTGCGCATGATGCGGTGCTTGCCGCTCAGGCGAATGTGCAATCTGGCCGCCGGATCGTGGTGGACGTGGAACTGGAGAAGTTCTACGACCGAGTCAACCACGACATCCTGATTGAACGCTTGCGTAAGCGCGTCCCGGATCAAGGCGCTATTCGTCTGATACGAGCGTACCTGAACAGCGGCATCCTTGATGGCGGTCTGGTCATGCAGCGGCATGAAGGCACACCGCAAGGTGGCCCGTTGTCGCCGCTGCTGGCCAACGTGCTGCTCGATGAAGTGGACAAGGAGCTGGAGCGCCGCGGTCACTGTTTCGTTCGCTACGCCGACGACTGCAACGTGTACGTGCACAGCCGCCGAG
>NZ_CAKMSF010000030.1:0-473 GCF_928381415.1 Rothia nasimurium | reverse complement strand
TGAATGACGCAGTTTTGCACAATCGTGCGTTCATAGACCGCATTCACGGCCTCAGGCAGGCCGGTGAGCCCATCACAGACCAGGTAGAAGATATCAGCGGTGCCACGGTTCTTCAGCTCGGTCAGGATCTGTAGCCAGAATTTGGCTGATTCGCCTGCCCCTTCAGGGCCTGCCCAGATTCCTAACACATCCCTAGCGCCTTCGACGTTGACTCCCATAGCCACGTAGAAGGGGCGGTTGCTTACCTGCCCTTCGCGGACTTTCAGGTAGATTGCATCGATAAACACAGCCAGGTAGACCGTTTCTAGGGGCCTGGCGGCCCATTCATTCATCTGGTCAAGGACCGTTGCGGTGATACGGCTGATGGTGTCTTTACTGATGCTGGCCCCATAGATTTGCTCGAAGTGGGCTGCGATGTCACCGTAGGTGAGTCCTTTGGCGGCCAGGGAGAGGATGATTTCATCGACGTTTTT
>NZ_CAKMSF010000029.1:0-495 GCF_928381415.1 Rothia nasimurium | reverse complement strand
ACCCCACGGCGAGACCCCGCCTGCGGCTTACGCTTCTTCTTCATTATTCACTTACAACTTTCGGTGTAGCCACCCGAATACTATCAGCAGACCCCGTGCTCACCGTCCCCGAACCACCACTCACAGCTCCCTTGAAACCATCCTTGAGTGCATCTTCCCAGTTGAGGGCTTCTTCTTGCGGTGTCACAGCATAGTTACCCATACCCACACCAAAATCAGCAGCCCTATCTGCAACAAATCCACCCGTGGCTCGCAACCCCTGCTCAACCACGCCAGCATCAACACCAGGCTTACCAAAAGCCTGCTGCCTCAACGGCGTCACCCTCGGCGACAAAACACCAACCCCCACACCAGACACCGTCGCCCGAACATAACCACCCACAGTATGCTCCTGAAAATCACCTAAACCATACGCCAAATTATTACTAGCCACATTAGAAGTAACACTCTGCACCGTCTGACCAGAAAGCGAACGAGCATAACCACCCAGATCAC
>NZ_CAKMSF010000028.1:0-577 GCF_928381415.1 Rothia nasimurium | reverse complement strand
AGTACATCTCTCTAAAAACCTCGTTAGCATCAGGCTCAACCGCCTCATTCTTCTGATTCACAGAACCACATCCTGACAATACAAAAACTAAAACAAACACAACCGACAAAAAAATACGCTTCATCGCATTACTCTCCTTCGCCTTATAATCTGCTGGTCAAAAGGAGGCTTATTCATAAGGGGTAACCAGCAGCCAAAAACACCACAAACACACCCACACAAGACGCTACCAACCGACGCATCCGAACACCCCTACACCTATCGTTCCACTTCATCGAGTTGCCTGCCTCGAATAATACTCCACCTCATCACGAGTGCCTGCTACTTGATCCTCGACTATGGACACCTCACCTTCAAAACGTTTACGCACCAACGAACCAAACGACAAGGGCAACCACCTCTTCTTCCCCAGAGCCTTGACCAAACCCTGAGGCCTCTTGCTCTTTACTGTATTCCACCAGCTATCCTCAGACACAAACACAAAGGACTCACCAGATACAGGGTCAGCCTCACCTATCACCATGCGCAACTGACCTGACTCAAGAACGCTGATCTGCACATCATCCACAGAAACGTT
>NZ_CAKMSF010000027.1:0-730 GCF_928381415.1 Rothia nasimurium | reverse complement strand
ACACCGAAAACAACCAGCTTCTAGCCACCCGCACCGCCTACACCTCCGATGGAAATATCGAGGATATTCAGCTTCTGACCCCCGAGGAATACCAAGGGTGGGTTGAATGGATTGACCCGCGCACCGGCGAGAAGCGGGGCACCCTCAAAGAGCGCGTTCACCCGGTTACCGGCAAAACTGAGCAGTCTGTCATGTTCATTGACAAGACCATCAACGCCCCTAAATCTCTCTCCGTCCTAGCGGCCATTGACCCACAGTTCGCCACCGTCCTAGAGCGCACCATGGGCCGAGCTGCCGAAGCGATCGGACGCTACCAAGCGCAGAACCTGCACACCCGCATCATGAGCCAGGGCGTGCGCTCCTGGGTGCCCGTTGAACGCCTAGAATCAGCCACCGTGGTGCATAAGACCTCCCGCGAGGGTGACCCCTTTTGGCACCTGCACTTCCAGACCCTGAACCGGGTCTATGTCGGCGGACGCTGGCGGGCACTGGATACTGCCGAGTTGGTCAAGCACAACGCCACCATCAACGCCCTAGGCACCGCCATTATCAACGGGGACATGGAGCTTCGTGCCTACCTGATGGAAGCCGGGTACAACCTGAACCCGCGCACCGGGGAAATCGAAGAACTCGCCGGGTTCGTTGAGGACTTCAGCAAGCGCAACGCGCAGATTAACACCCGCAAAAAAGAACTCATTGCCCTGTGGGAAGCAGAGCACCCCGGCCAGTC
>NZ_CAKMSF010000026.1:0-786 GCF_928381415.1 Rothia nasimurium | reverse complement strand
GGTTCT
The DNA here is from genome assembly GCF_928381415.1 of Rothia nasimurium. Lineage (GTDB taxonomy): Bacteria > Actinomycetota > Actinomycetes > Actinomycetales > Micrococcaceae > Rothia > Rothia nasimurium_H. The sequence continues at coordinate 780 of NZ_CAKMSF010000026.1, read as the reverse complement.
GTGGCCTATGGAGTTGGTATAGCTTGTGCTGGTTTTGAGCTTCATTGCTCAGCTAGTTTTTCCTGCCGGGTTGCTTCCATAGTTCGGGGTGCTGATGTTGCTCCCACCAGGGTTCAACATCCTTAGCCAATTCCTCGCCACGGAAACCGTACTCCCCCAGAGGTGACTGCCAGGTCACCTATCAGGCGCTTACAAAATTGTCAGAAGAACCAGCACTGCGCTCTTGGGGATTGTTCTTGATGCTCACAGCAGGTGTTTTCCGCTCTAATTCCTGTTGATCCTTGGGTGCCTGCTTGTTGCTCTGATTCTGGCTGTGTTTGGGCTTCTCCTGGGCCTGTTTTCTCCTCGAGATATTTTACGAACTGCGTGAAGTGCGCTGCTGAGCACTATAAGCGGTAGCAGCGATTTGCTGTGCCCCGTTCCCAATCAAGGAGGCTGTCTTGAAGACACCGAATTCTGCTGGAAAAGCCACTAGTTCCCAGGAGCGCATGGAAAGATTCCGTACCGTTCTGCTGGCTCTGAACGTGCTGATGAAGGTTCCGACCTTCATCAGCAAGTCTCTGGAGCTTTTTACGCGGTTTCTAGGTGGCTAGGCCAGGTTATCCGTCGGCACCCCCATGAAGATTCTCCTGCCAGATTGCTTCTGCAATGCGGGGGTGCCGATGTTGCTCCCACCAGGGTTCAACATCTTCTGCTACTTCTTCAACATCGAAGCCATACTCTTCGAACGTGCTTTCCAAATCTCCTACCAGTGCGTGGGCCAGGTTGTCAGATGAGCGG
>NZ_CAKMSF010000025.1:0-863 GCF_928381415.1 Rothia nasimurium | reverse complement strand
CTAGACAACGGCCCCACCCGCGGCAAAAATATGAGCGTTAAATCTCTACAAATAACCTCAAGCCATACCGGACAAGACCGTTGCTACACCAGCGTACAACCGGCCTCACAGCCACGCAATTCGCCACGCTACACACAGCCCTCACCCATCACCTCACCTGGTCAAAACCAGGCGGAAGACCACCAGCGCTAACCCTCAACCAAGCCCTCAAAATCACCCTGCTCTACCACCGCCATAACCTCACCGAAGAACTCCTCGCAGAACTTTTTGCTGTCTCTCAATCGACAGTCTCACGAGCTATCAACACCATCGAAAAGGCCCTGGAGAAGATTCTCACTCCGCTGATTCAGCCTTTGAAAGAAAGCCTTAAAGTACCAGGATCTTTGGTCATCGATGGGACCCTGATACCCACGTGGAATTGGCGTTCACTTGGTAAAACAAATTTCTCTGGAAAGCACAAACGAGCCGGATTCAACCACCAAGTCATCTGCACCCTAGATGGCAGACTCCTAGCCATCACTGACCCGTTGCCTGGGGCTAGGCATGATGCATATGCCTTCAAGGTTCACGGGCTAGATCAGCTGCTGGATTCCTCGACTCTGGCTGATAAGGGCTATGTGGGTCTGGGGTTGGCTACCCCGGCCAGGCGTAAGCCGGGCCAACGGCTGAGCCGGGAGCAGAAGCGGAATAACCGGGTGGTGAATCGGCTACGGTCGGTGGTGGAGCGGGTTATCGCGCACATCAAGACTTGGCGGATTCTTCATACGGGGTTTAGGCGGCCGTTGGGGTTGTATGGGCGGGTGTTTTCGGTGGTGCGGGGGTTGGTGTTTTTGGCTGCGGGTGGGACTTTTGAATAAGCCTCA
>NZ_CAKMSF010000024.1:0-937 GCF_928381415.1 Rothia nasimurium | reverse complement strand
TGATTAAACCCAGCGGCATATAGGTTAGTAAAAAACCACCCGGTGTTTTCACGCGCCCTGCAAGAAATGTCGCCAAAGGTGTATTTAGTCCCGCAATAATAACCGCAGCGATAAGACCCAGTAACATTTTCTTCTCTTTCTTTAAATGGTGTTTCAGATTATTTTATGCGAAAATTTGTTAACTGAATCCAACTTACTCAACAGGTTGAGTAGATGCAATACCAAAAGAACTCAACGCATCAGGAAACTGCACAAACTTAGTCACAAACACAAACTTTTTCCCTTCATGAGCCTGCAGAAACTCCAACAAAGCTGCATCGTTCATGTCCCGTGGATACCTTGTAGTCGTGATAACAATATCCCCACAGTCACTACTCTCAATGTGTATAGAACGATACGCGGTGGGCCCACCGTTTCCCCCTGAACTACTGTTGAACTTTGCGGAATCTACGGTACAGACTTGCTCTCCTTGGAATAATTCATTGAGAACAAATCGCGCCCCGAGACCAACAAAAAGAAGAGCAGAGCAAATTGATAACAAAATAACTGTAACTTTGCGCCATGGCGGGGTTTCCGCCCATGATATTCGTTGTTTTGACATTAAATTCCCTACGGTTGAACTAACTTTTTTATATCTCCAGGATTGGAAATTATTCCCTTGGCCATCTCTTCAATGCCCTTTTGGGCAAAGTCATCGTTCTTATTTTCATCGGTAGTAGTAACTGAATTGTTGATTCCGCCTGCGGCAAACTCAGTGCCACGAGTCAGACCAAACTCAGTAATATCCGCTACCTTCGAGTTTCCAGAAACCAGCCCAGGAACAGCGACCGTAGCAACACCAGTCCCCATACCCACACCACCAGCAAACACAACACCCCTCATATTCCAGTCCTCCCGCACCTGATAATTATCCGTATTCGGCATCGTATACTGCAAC
>NZ_CAKMSF010000023.1:0-1127 GCF_928381415.1 Rothia nasimurium | reverse complement strand
ACGGACGCTGCTGGTGTGTATGTGGGCTTGACGCGTGGCCGGTTTGAGAATGTGGTGCATTGTGTGGCTGCGGATTTGGACGAGGCGCGTGAGCAGTTTGTAGAAGCGTTGGGCCGTGAGCGGGCTGATGTTGGTTTGGGTGCTGTGGCTGAGGGGCTACGGCAGATGCTGGCTGGTACTGACTTAGAGACCAAGAGGCCGGAGGATTACCCTGCCTGGGCGTATGTGCGCGAACTCGAAGCCGGAGACGGCCTGATGGATAAGAACCGCAAGTACCTTGTTGCCGGTGTAACTGACCAGGGCAAAATCTACGCAGTGCCAGCAGAACCGGGCAAGATCGTAAAACCCAAAATCTTCACCTCACGAGGAGAAACGGTGGAAACTGTACCAGGTGGTAAGTTGCCTCAGCACCCCAAGCTCACCAGCTTCATCACTAAGAATCGTACTTTGCTGGCCGAAGCTCAGAAGCTAACCCAGTTCACCTCTAAGACCAAGGAGTGGGTTGCCCACGTCGAAGCCAACGAGGGCACCGCTAGCCAGTTCGTTCAGGCGCGTCAGGCACTGACAGAAGCCCAGGGGAGCACCGAGCAGGCCCGGCAGACACTCGAAGCAGCGCAGACTGATTTTGCAGGCGCTATGCATGAGCACCAGCAACGGCTCCAGCAGGCAGAAAGCCGTTATGAGCAGGTGGTGCAAGAACGTGCTGAGGGCGGTTTCTTCAAGCGTTTGATGGGTTCTAGTGCCCCGGTAGTTGAGGCTGAGCGGGCGCTGGAGCAGGTGAGGGGGCAGGTTCCCTCTGATGAAGCTGTTGTGCATGCTCGGACGCAGGTAGAGGCGTGTGAGCGTTCCCAGCGTCAGGCGCAGGCACGGTTTGAGCAGGTGTCGGCCTTCTTTGGGCCTGCTCCGGTTCACCCTGATTGGCCTAGTGCCAGCATTAACGCTTTTGGTGATGCGGTTGAGCCTGTGTATGAGGATATTGAGGGGCAGGCGCGGGCTATGAGTGAGCGGGCTGTGGAGAATCTACGGCTTGTTGATGGTGCTAATGAGCGGTATTGGGTTAGTGATATGCCTAAGAGCGTGAGTGCGCCGGTGGCTGGGTCTGCTGGTCCGCGGGGGCCTGAACCTGT
>NZ_CAKMSF010000022.1:0-2007 GCF_928381415.1 Rothia nasimurium | reverse complement strand
ACCCGCGCACCGGGGAAATCGAAGAACTCGCCGGGTTCGTTGAGGACTTCAGCAAGCGCAACGCGCAGATTAACACCCGCAAAAAAGAACTCATTGCCCTGTGGGAAGCAGAGCACCCCGGCCAGTCCATCGGCGTGGACTTGATGAACCGCATTGACCATCAAGCCTGGGCTGATACGAGAGCTGATAAGACCAGCGAGAACAGCGCCAACCCCGAAAAATGGGCCACCGAGCTAGCTGATTTAGGGTTCGTTGCCCCTACCCCCTCTGGTCGTTCCACGCGCTTTAATGCCTTGCGGAACGCCGATAGCCTGGCCCCCGGTTTTTACCACGACGCTGCCACCCAGGTTCTAGCGGTGCTTTCCGAGCAAAAATCAGGGTGGTCAGTTGCTGATATCAAAGCCCAGGCGCTGACCTACTGCGCTGAAAACAACGTCATTGCCCAGGCATCAGGCCTTGAGGATATTACCGGGCGCATTGTGGACGTCACCCTGAGCCGGTGCCTGCTCATTAACCCGGATATTGACCCTTATCAGGCACCAACGCACCTACCCCTACTGACCTCCCAGCAGGTGGTAGCCACCGAGTCCAAGCTCTTTGACTACACCAGCGCACTGGTCGCGCGTGAAACCTCCTATGAGCTGTCCTACAGCCCCCTAGCAAAGCCCCTGAAACTGGGGGCGCACCAGAGCGTTGATGAGCAGGTACTGACCCGGCTCTTTAGCTCACGGGTGCTCACTGATGTTCAGGGAAAGCGCCTGAGCATGCCCACTGACCCGGCGCATCGTCAGGCTCTATCGGATATGGCTGGCACCCACCAGCTGGTGGTGGTAACAGGGCCTGCCGGGGCGGGTAAAACTACGCTGCTCAAAGCCTCAAAAGCCGTGGTTGAAGCCCGTGGGGCACGGCAGTTCATTGTCGCGCCTTCCGCTAAGGCTGCCGAGGTTGCCCAAGCAGAAACCGGGGCACAAACTAACACCGCCCACGGTCTGCTCAAGGCCTTTGGGTACGACTTTTCTACGGATGAGCACGGGGTAACGACCTGGAGTGAACCAGCTGAAAATCACCGCGTACCGCGAGCATGGGCCTTGCGCCCGGGTGATCAGTTGGTGGTGGATGAAGCGGGCATGTTGAGCCAAGATGTGGCTGTGCGTCTGCAAGAAATCGCCCTGAAAACCGGTGCCCAGCTGGTAGTGACCGGCGATTATGCCCAGCTATCGGCGGTAGGACGCGGTGGGGTACTGCAACAGTGCGCCCAAATAAGCCCTGTAACCACTGACCTTGAGAGCGTGTGGCGCTTTAGAACCGCTACCGGTGAGGTAGATGAAGCCTACGCCCAGCTGTCCTTGAAGATGAGGGCACGCCATAACGCTGGGGCTATCTTTGATGAGCTGGTAGACCGTGGCGCGGTGGTTTTGCACGCTGATGAAGTAAGTGCCCAGCACGCTTTATCCCAGCAGTGGCTAAAGAACCAGCAGGCCGGGCACAGCACCGTAGTTTCAGCGAGCACTAATGAGCTGGTGGCTGGTGTGAACGCTGAGGTTGCGCTTTTGCGTGGTGTTAGCGGGGATACTGCCTATGCCCAGGATATTGTGGATGGCCGGTTCGTGCAGTCGATGGAGGGCCAGGCTATTACGGTTGGCGATATTGTTCGTACCCGCGAGAATAACCGCGAGCTGGGTGTGCTCAACGGTAAGAGCTATGTGGTGCGGGGTATCACTGAGGGCTTTGTGCGGGTGCAGTCCACCGGCAAGGACGGGTCTGTGCGTACCTTGCCGGTGGAGTATGTGGCTTCATCGGTGCAGTTGGGGTATGCAACGACGGTGCATAGTTCTCAGGGCATGACCGTTGATAGCGCTCATTTGCTGGTGACTGGTCATACGGACGCTGCTGGTGTGTATGTGGGCTTGACGCGTGGCCGGTTTGAGAATGTGGTGCATTGTGTGGCTGCGGATTTGGACGAGGCGCGTGAGCAGTTTGTAGAAGCGTTGGGCCGTGAGCGGGCTG
>NZ_CAKMSF010000021.1:0-2294 GCF_928381415.1 Rothia nasimurium | reverse complement strand
GGCCTGACCGCCTCGCCATCTATCCGCGACCAGACGGCGGCTTCGGTGCTAGATGAAATCGCGGCGGCGACCTGCGCTGCCTGGTGGGTAGACGGTGAGGGTATCGCGCATTTTGAATCTGCCGAGTATCTGCTGGGTAAGCGTGTGTCTCATGAGCTGACCGCTTCGGAGCATATCGCTGATTATCAAATCATTAGTGAGCTTCAGCTCCGCCGCTCCCTAGTGGAAGTGACCTACTCAGAAGTCGCGTCCACGTACACTACCGGGTACAACGTCGAGCTCTGGTCTAAGGGCGGCACAGCTAAGGCCGGGGATAACGTCGAGGAATTTGTCGAGCCTGATACCGCTGTGGATTGGGTGGATGTCGATTCAACTTTTTCGAACCTTAACGCATCCCCGCTCGGCTTCAACTCCATGAACGGGAGTTGGTTTGGGTGCTCGAAGCCTGGGGCTACCCAGGATGACCCGACCCGCTGGGTCGGCGGGTACTCCATGTCAGCCCGTGAGATCACCCCGTGGGTCTGGCATATCACCGAAAAATTCAGCGAGGACGCAAAACGCGAAGTTTTTGAACACCCCCAGATTTCGCGCATGCTTCATGGGGCACCCACCCCGATTATGCGCGGGCGAGGCAAGGTGGAGCGCACCGACGCCACCGTCGAGGTGGCTGCTGACGCATCCCCCTACGCGGGCGTGCTGGCCATTGACGCTACCCGCTGGGTGACAGATGCCCGTGTGGCCGCTGAGATGGCGCAATACCTGGCTGGGAAGGTCACGTCCCCACCCCCATGCCTGCGCCAGGTAACGGTCCGCTATGACCCTACGATTCTCATCCATGACATGGTGCGCCTCTTCGGGGTGCAGCGTGATGGGTCAGGCAATCTCTTTGGCGCGATTATCCGCGGCTCTGTAGAGGGCGTGGAGCACGACCCAGACAGTGGGGTCAGCACCTTGACTATCCGCACGGTGGCCGAAGAATTCCGTTCCCGCGATTGGGCGCAGGTGGAGGCAGCTGTGACCGCCCAGGGCATGACCTGGGCGCAGCTGGAGACCACCCGCACCGCTGATAAGACAACTTGGGCCGCCACTGAGGCGGCCCCTGATATTTACCACGGAGGATAAGGATGGGTACGACTCCCACTTATGGCATCTACTATGATGACCCTTCTATGCTGGCCCTGGGTCGTACCCAAGATCAGAAGCAGGCGGTGACGATTGAGGCGGCGCTCTCGACCGTGGCCGCCACTGCTGAGGCTTCTGCCTCCGAGAAAATTCAGCAGGCTAGCGAGCTGATGCAGACCCAGATGGACGCGCTGACCGCTGAGGTCGGGGAGTCTATCGAGGCTGTGAAAGAAAATTCGCTAGTACCAATTGAAGCGAAAACCGGCGGCTCGTATGAGGTGGGCACGAATTTTCGTGGCCGCCTTTTGCTTTCTGGCGCTGAATCGCTGGCCGCTTTGGGTGTGCCGTCTGATGGTGATTCTCGCCTGCTGATGAGTGTGGAGGCGCCCTCTGCTGGCACCTATGAGGTGGGAACGAACTTCAGGGGCCGTCCTGTAGGTGGCGGGGTGTCCTCCGAGTACGTCGAGAGCCAGGTGGAAACCCTTCCAGATGTAGCCCAGCGCGAGCTACTACGTGACCGTGCCCGCCGTGTGGTGGCCGCGCCCCGGCGCACCAGCGCTAAGGCCGTGGTAGCTATTGTGGCCGATGATTACCCTGCTGCCACTTTGGATATTTTCGCGCCTATGATGAAGGCCCGCGCCCTGCCCTGGAGCTGGGCACTGAACGGCAACACCTTTGATTCTGGCTACTCCTACGCGGGTTTTAGCGCCGGTAAGAGCTGGGCAGATGTGAAAGCTATGGCCACCGCCGGCGGCGTGGAAATCTGCAATCACGGGGCGACTCACGCCGATGTGACCAGTGTGGCCCAGATGAAGGCTGAGATCATTGGCTCCCGCGACCGCCTGCGCGCTGAGACTGGGCAAGATGTGCTGGGCTTTATCCCACCCGGGTGCGACTTCCCCGAGGGCGTTCAATTTAAGACCGCGCCCCTGATTAGCACTAAGGGCGAGCTTGCCCTGGTAGGCACCGCCTATGACAGGTGGGTGAACTATGGCCATGCCTGGGCCACGGGCACCATGAACAACCCCACCTTGAACGACTTTGTTCACCCCCTGGACGGCTCCCCGCGCATGAATGCAGGCCGTCAATGGCTTGATTTTGGAAATGATGGCGGTGTCGCCCCTGGTGGTATCGGCGAAAAACTCATTGATAAGGCTGTAGCTAACGGGGGT
>NZ_CAKMSF010000020.1:0-2490 GCF_928381415.1 Rothia nasimurium | reverse complement strand
AGCCACATTAGAAGTAACACTCTGCACCGTCTGACCAGAAAGCGAACGAGCATAACCACCCAGATCACCATAATGAGCAGCAACCTGACCCAACTCATCCGAACGAGCAGCCCAAGCAGCAGCCTTCCGCCCAGCATGAGAAGAACGCACAGTATTCACATACCGCATCGGATTAACCACCGAAGAATTAGCAGCCTTCTGCCCCAAACTAAAAGCCTTAGCACCAGCAGCCTCAGCCTTCGTCGCAAACCGCCCAGCACGAGCCGCATTCACCGCAGAACCTACCTTACCCACTACAGACACCGCAGCACCTCCAAGGCCACCAGCAACACCACCAATCAAGGTGTCCAGACCAACCTTCTTCCAGTCCACAGTTCCATCAGTATTCTTATTTGTCAGAATAGACAAACCACCAGAGAGCAAACCGCCACCTACAGCGCCAGCAACAATCAGCCCAACCGGCCCGGTAGCTACCAGGGCAGCAACAGAAACTACGGTCCCGGCAATAATAGCAGCGGTAGCGATAGCTTCTGCGTGTTCATCAGCCCATCGATGTAGCTGCCCACCTAGACGTTCCCAAGCACGAGCAGAACTATCCTGCCGATACTCCCGAAACTCCCCAGCCGTCATCGGAGACAAACCCCACGGATCCACCAAACCCACCGGAGCATTACCCACAAACGCATACACATTCGCACCCCAACCAGCACCAGCTGGGGAGGCAAGCGGATCAACAGACATAAACCCACGAGCTACCGGGTCATACACACGAGCCCCCAGAATCTCCAGACCAGCAACCTGCAAAGACCCAGCAACCGTCACCCCAAAACCAGGGACAGCAGCAGAAGACGAAGAGGAGGTAACAGACACGGTGGTATCCGAGAGACAGGCGAAACAGAAGAAGAAAGGTTCTAGTAAACAATCAGGACGACGCCGTCCCTGGCTATGAGGATAAAAGGAAGGCGGTGCTGGCACCCAACAAGACACCAACACCCCGCATCACCTACAAACGATACCCATACCCATTCACAGCATCCCCCTCAGCCGGCAACTGAAAAGGAGGAAACACCAACACCACCTGCTGACCCCGATACCCATCCAACTCAGCAGCCATCTCATCCCAAGACCCAGCAGGAGAAGGAGACAAAACCTTAGAAACATAGACAGTCCCACACTCCTCCGTACGAATCTTCAACTTCGTACTTGAAGTCGATAAACCACCAGTACCACTACGACTACTTGAAACCTCAGCAGAGACAATGGTGCATTGCTGATCCACAGCATTAGCCTGCCGGTACTTCTCCCCTAAAGGAATACCTACAAAAATAAATATCGATACCAGAAACGCTAGAGACGAAAAAATCTTCTGCTTCCGCGTCTGACCCGAACCTTTTGTTTTAGAATTTCTTGCCATCATTCCCCTACCACTTTCGGTGTTGCCGCTCGAATACTATCAGCAGCACCAGAACTCACCATCCCAGAACCACCGCTCACAGCAGACTTGAAACCATCCTTCAAAGCATCAGATATCTTCAGCTCTTCTTCCTGCGGTGTCACTGCATAATTACCCATACCCAAACCAAAATCAGCAGCCCTATCTATAGCAAAGCCTTTCACACCGTTAAGACCCTTCTCCACTAAGCCGGCATCAACACTAGCTCTACCAATGGCCTGCTGCCTCAACGGCGTTACCCTCGGCGACAACACCCCAACCCCCAAACCAGAAACCGTCGCCCGAACATAACCACCCACAGTATGCTCCTGAAAATCACCTAAACCATACGCCAAATTATTACTATGATATGTACTGGGTTTAGTTCCGACCCCGTACATTGGAAACAAACAAAAAAGAGCAAAGGAACTTCACCCATGCCCACCAAATACCCCCAAGAACTCAAAACAAGAGCCCTACGCCTACTGGCCGACCACCTCGAAAACAACCCCGACACAGGCATCTACACCGCCTGCCGAAACATCGGAGAACGCCTCGGCATCAGCCCCGAAACCCTGCAAAAATAGCACAAACAAGCCGAAATCGATGCTGGCAACACCCCCGGCACCACCACTGATATGGCAGCAGAAAACCGACGCCTACGCAAAGAAAACGCCGAGCTCAAGCGAACCAACGAGATTCTACGAACAGCATCAGCTTTTTTCGCGGCAGAACTCGACCGTCCAGCCCGATCATGATCCGCTATATCGATAGGTATAGGAACCGTTTCGGGGTTGAGAACATCTGCACCGCACTACAAGAAAACCTCGCTGGTGGTTTCATCACCTCACGCGGCTACCGCGCCGCTAAGGCTCGTGTTCCTGCAGCACGTACTTTAAAGGACCAACTTCTGATTCCTGAACTGGTGAAAAGGGACTGTCAGGAAAACGGTGTAAACCCTCCCAACCCCAACAGGAGAAAATAACACCATGACAACAGAACACCAACTCGCCCAAAACCTCATCACCCAAGCCAAAGAACAAGGCCTAGACCTCAGC
>NZ_CAKMSF010000019.1:0-3067 GCF_928381415.1 Rothia nasimurium | reverse complement strand
ATGGAGGGACTAAAGGTAGAGTCTCGCTAATGGCAACTACTTATGACCAAGGGCTTGGCTCAAAGGACTTTTCTGCTCAGGTGGAGAAGGTGCGCACTGCATGGGAGTCTCGGGGGTTGCGTGTGAGGGATGTGGGTAGTAGTAAGAATAATCGTGAAATAGCGACTGATTTACCTCATGGCACTACAGTTGTTTATTCTGCTGGGGCTGGCGGCGAGTCGGTAGAGGCTTCTACTGAATGTTTTGCTGGGTTTAAGGGTGACGAATCTTCAGCTCAGGTTTACTCTGGTGAGCAAGCGTAGGAATAAAAGATGAGTGATATGTACTGGGTTTAGTTCCGCTCCCGTACATTGAAAATAAACAAAAAAATAATTGTCGGAAATAAACCACGTACATATCAGCAGGTATCGGGGTAGATTGGGTTGCTGATTCTAATTGGGGTGATGGTTGGAAAGTTGATCGAAGCCAAAAGGGAAAACAACAAATTTTTTATACGGATTCTCTCGAGGATTGGACGGCGCCGGGTGGGTGCGTGCCTGGGTGGCTTCCTTTTGTGGGGCCAGTAGTGTCTGGAGAGCCTCATGTTACTCCTGAACTTATGATTGATGCGCAGCGTTTTCAGTCTACAGAAGGCATCAGTGCTGACGGTCATTACTATGAAGATGTGGATACGCATTCTTTTGAAAGCAAACCAGGTGAGCAAGGCTTTGTTCATGCTGATACCCCGAGTCTTACCTATGGGGCGCGAGCTTCTATGGGTTATTCCGAAGATCTTCAGAAGAAGTTTTATCAGCCTTGGTATTTTGAACAGGATTTTAGGGGGAACCCGTCTTGAGACGTGTCACTGCTGATGATTTGGTGGACGGGAAAGTTCCCACGGACTTGATGCAGAAAATTAAATCGTCTCAAGATATAGCGCAATCAGATTTAATTAATGTTGAAAGTAAGTGAGATGAGGAAATTCAGTGAAAAAGAATTTGGTTTTTTTGAATCTATTAGCGGTGGGGTTGGTTAGTGTGAACGTATTGTCGGGCTGTGGCGATGCTGAGAAGGATAAATCGTCAAGTTCTGCTAGCAGTTCAACAGCAAACGGTAGCGAGATGGAGCAGGAGTTTCGCGATATTACTAAGGGAACTCTTAAAGCTGCTGGTACTGATCCGTTGACTTTTCGCCTTGCTGATGATTCTGATTTTTCGCTGGAGAAGTTTGATGCTATGGATCCTGTGGGATATTGCGGTCAAACAGATGCAGGTGAAGATCAGGGTAGTTATGGGGTGATTCTTGAGAATGACGTGAACTATTCTGCTGCAGAGTATGAGAAGAAGGTAGATGCAGTATGGGAATACTGGGAGTCTTTAGGCTTACAGCCTAGCAACTTTAGTCCAGCAGATAACGCGCGAAGTATTCGGGCTCAAACTGCTTTAGGTGGTGAAGTAACGTATATGGCTTCGGAGCATGGCGAGTATGTTACCTCTGATTCTGCGTGCTCAGTGAAGATTGTTGTACCTGATAACGGCAACTGGTAAATCTATTTCGAGATACCTCTGCAACGTGGCTATGGACGAGAGGGCTGTCTTGTGTTTATACGGACATCAGTAATTGGCTGGCTTGATATTACTGGGTTCAGTCCATACCTTCCACCCACACCCCACCGGAAGGAATAATAAAACCATACCCCACAAATACCCCCAAGAATTCAAAGAACGAGCAGTACGACTCGTAGGCGACCGACTCAACCACGCTGACGCTCCATCCATAACTGCGGCGATCAAAGACATCGCCCCTCGGCTAGGAATTTCCCACAACACCCTGGCCCGCTGGTGCAACACTGCTGCACTGGACACCGGCAAAGAAATCAGTACTACTAGTGACGCGGCGGCCGAAATCAGACGCCTGAAACAAGAAAACGCGGAACTGCGTAGGGCCAACGAGATTTTAAAAACCGCCTCAGCTTAATCCGTACGCGGAGCTCGAGGCACCGGCCCGATGATGATCCGATTCATCAACACTTATAAGGACCTTTTCGGGGTCGAGCCCATCTGCCAAGTCCTATCCGAGCATCTTGATGGTGACTTCATTACGGCCAGCGGCTATTACCGCGCAATTGGCCGTGTCGCTTCAGCCAGATCACTATCCGACCAGCTCCTCATTCCTGAACTGATCAGAATCCACCAGGAGAACTACGGAGTCTACGGCGTGCGCAAAATGTGGCAAGCGTTGAGACGAGCAGGCTGGTCAGTCGGACGGGACCAGACCTACCGACTGCTGGCGGGTTTTGCTACACCGCGTTCATCACTGATGCGTTCAGCCGGAAAATTGTGGGCTGGGGCGTTTCCTCGACTATGCATACTCAGGGCATGCCGCTGACGGCTCTCAAGCAGGCTTTGTTTGAAGCCAGGCGTTCAGGGTCTGATTTGACGCAGGTAGTGCATCACTCAGACCGGGGCTCACAGTATGTGGCTGAGGATTACACTCGTGAGCTGGTCCAGCTGGGTGTTCGGTTGTCCGTAGGATCTACTGGAGATTCATACGATAATGCCCTGGCTGAGTCGGTTAACGGTGCGTATAAGACTGAGCTTGTACGTGGCCGGTTCTTTGAATCTGTTGCTCAGTTGGAGGCTGCTACGGCGGGTTGGGTGTGTTGGTGGAATCGGCAGCGGTTGCATTCGGCTCTTGGTTATCGGGCTCCTCAGGAGGTGGTTGATGGTGCTTTAGTGGTCTTATAATTGTCGGAACTAAAGCCAGTACATATCACTCATCTTTTATCCCTATGCTTTCTCACCGGGGTAAACCTGAGCTGAAGATTCATCACCCTTAAACCCAGCAAAACACTGCGTATCAGCCTCCACCGATTCACCACCAATCCCAGCGGTATAAACCACCACAGTCCCATGAGCTAAATCGGTAGCTATCTGCATCATGCCCTTACTCTCACCGACGTTACGAACTTTCAGCCCACGAGATTCCCACGCCTGGCGAACTTTCTTAATCTGGTCTTGATAGTTCTTAGTGCCGAGGTTCTGGCCATAGGTAGTAGCCTTGAGTTCGAGGCTCCCTTCACCTTCCC
>NZ_CAKMSF010000018.1:0-3136 GCF_928381415.1 Rothia nasimurium | reverse complement strand
AGGAGTATCCAGAAGTTCATGAATGAGCGTTATCAGCCGGTTGAAGCCCGCCGTGAGCCGGGGGAGCCTGTACCTGATGCGGTACGCGAGTTCATGGCTGAAATCGGTCGCAAGGGCGGGAGCCGAAAGACCGAGAAGCAGAAGGCTGTTTTGCAGAAAGCACGCAACGCTTCGTCAGCTGTTCGGAGTGCTCAGGCTATCGGCCGTAAGGCACAGATTCAGGCGCTTAAAGAAGCCGGCTATAAGCAACGGGAAGTTGCCGAAAAACTTGGTGTCAGCTTGCGAACGGTGAAAGGCGCTTGGAACTAAAACCAAGGGTGCAATTTGTGAAGCTTAATCAGGGTATTACCGGTTTCGGCCCCTCGTCTACCCCCTCCGCCTGCTACCCTGACCCTGTGTAAACAATGTCTACTCGAACACGAGGAACCCCACCATGCCCACCTCTAAGCAACCCCGCCACCCCTCCGGCCAAGTCGTCTCAGCTCGTCTAGACCCGACCACCCTTGCCCGTTTGGACGCCCTGGAAGCTCAAACTAACCGAAGCCGAGGCAACTACCTGCGCCTAGCTATCCGTGCCCTACTAGCCGTTATGGAGCAACCCCAGTGGCAGGAGATGCTCGCTCAGAATGGCCCCTCTGCTATCGAACGCCGACTGCAAGAAGTAGCTCAAGGCGCAGCCGAAATGCCCGACTCAGGTACAGCCGAGGTCGAACTCGTCGGCCAGCTTGCCAAAATGATTATGGCCTGGGACGAACGAATCGACCGCTCATCTGACAACCTGGCCCACGCACTGGTAGGAGATTTGGAAAGCACGTTCGAAGAGTATGGCTTCGATGTTGAAGAAGTAGCAGAAGATGTTGAACCCTGGTGGGAGCAACATCAGCACCCCGAACTATGGAAGCAACCCGGCAGGAAAAACTAGCTGAGCAATGAAGCTCAAAACCAGCACAAGCTATACCAACTCCATAGGCCACAGAACCTAAGCAAGGGCACAAAAAGCAACCGAAAAACCAAGATCAAAACAGATGCACAACAAGAGCTAACCCCAGAGAAAAATACACCGACGGTAAGCACCAAAACATAAGCCAATGCCACCACATCAAGAGCTAACCCAGAGCAACAGCTAAAACCAGAGAATACGAAGAAAAATGAATCACACGTGTGGCATTGAAATGCACAAGCTGGGGGAAATTACACCAGAGGCCCTAGCAATCCCGACTTACCGGTAGCCCCTAAATGAGCTAAGACTGGGCATGAAAAAGAGTCCCCCACTGTGCGCGGTCTGCCGTAAGCTCCTGCCCCCAAACCGTTCAAACAACCGCAAGTACTGCTCAGCGTCCTGCCGAGAAAAAGCCAAGTACCGTATGCGGACTAACCGCCCTATTGCTGACCCCATTGATAAATCCACCGAGCTGCAGGAACAGCTAGCTGTGGCTTTGCATCGTAATCAGCGACTCGAACGGCTGGTGAAACGGCAACGGCAAATCAACGCTAGGAACCGCAGTAGAGCACTGGACGCGAAAGACGCGGTTGCAACTGCGCGCAGGCAGAAGGGAAGGATAGAACACCGCATCAACAAATCGGTGGAAGGGCGCATTTCCGCCTACCTGGAACGCATTGCGACTTTGGAAATCGAAGCTGAAACATTGCGAAAGAAAAACGCGCAAGCGCAACAGCACATTCAAGAGCTACAGTTCGCGCACCAGTTCGCAATTGACCAATCGCAACACTTCAAAAAGGAAATGAAGACCGCTGCATCTGCCATTGCCAAACTCAAAGCCTCGCTGTCTGCTCCATCGGCAATTTTCGTGGATTACCGCTATTTCGCCCGTTGGTACTTCCAGAAAAAGCCCAAACGAGAGTGGGATGACCATGATTACAACCGGCTCCAGAGGCTTAACACCTACGTGAAATCAGCAAGTACCGCCCAGCAGGCCAGGAACCTCCGGCAGGGGCAGAAGCCGAAGGCACGTGTGCGGATGAATCGCTTCCAGTAAATGCCAACTGTTCGATTTGGAACAGTTGAAGATACTACTGTAAACATTGTTTACGCAATATCGGGTTAGAAGACAGACCGAGTACCTTGGAAAACTTTGTTTACCCTTGTCAGTTCGTCTTTTCCTGACCTTGTGTCGCCGGTTTGCGGCGCATTGTAGCCCCGGGTCTTGCTGGGTCAAGGGCACCTGCGGTGGCGCTTGCGCGCTGGCGCAGGCGCCACCCTTGACCTGCGCTAGATCCGGGGCCGATGCTCCGCGTATCACCGGCGACGCAAGGCCCTGAAAAGCCTGTCTGGGCCGGGAACGTGTAGGCTTAGACCAGTTTTAGACAAAAAAAGAACCGGAAGTGTTGGAGCACTTCCGGTTCAGAAAATTCCATCCGGGCATTACTTCGAAAGGAATTAAAGCTTTGACCACCAGTCTACCAGCGCTGGTAACCACTGCAACCCCCGCGCATCGGTTCGCCGTACACATCACAGACAGTCAGCGGGTCTTTCTCTGCTCAGACACCAAGAGCGCACCGCTGACCAAGACCCTACGGGCAGACCTACACAAGTACGAGTTTTACCAACCCAGCCCAGCTTTTTGCCGTGCCCTGGTTATCGACATCGACCACATTTTCGCGCCGAATTACGTCTTTGATTTGCCCCGCGAAATTTACCCCCACGCCGTGGTTTTTACCTCCCAGGGCGTACAAGCTTTCTGGCTTATCGAGGGCGTCCCGCTCACCAGCAAAGCCCACCAAGCCCCTATCCGATTCGCGAGGGACGTTGCCGAGCTTCTACGCCGTGCCTGTGCCGGTGACCCAGCGGTGAACGCTCTTAGCCCCTCAAAGTGCCGTAACCCGCTCTATGAGGGCGCTGAGGTGGTTTATCCGGCTGATTGCCCGCCCTATGCCCTCAAAGCCCTCTCAGGGACACTCAGGGCCTTTCTGAGGGGTTCTGAGGCTCTAGAGGCTACTGAAGTCGGTCCAGTCCCTCCTGCGCGGGTCTGGGGCGAATTGGCCGAGGGACAGCGGAACGAGACGATTTTTCAGACCTGCCGACGCGCTGCCTATCGGGGCGAGGACTTTGAGAAACTGGCTTATGAGCTGAATAGCCAGTGCCAGCCACCGCTACCAGTCTCTGAGGTCGCCGGAA
>NZ_CAKMSF010000017.1:0-3463 GCF_928381415.1 Rothia nasimurium | reverse complement strand
AGGATCATCAACTACTTCATTTTTTCAACGGAGAGTTTGATTCTGGCTCAGGACGAACGCTGGCGGCGTGCTTAACACATGCAAGTCGAACGATGAAGCCCAGCTTGCTGGGTGGATTAGTGGCGAACGGGTGAGTAATACGTGAGTAACCTGCCTTTAACTCTGGGATAAGCCTTGGAAACGAGGTCTAATACCGGATACGACCAGTTCCCGCATGGGATGCTGGTGGAAAGGGATATGTACTGGTTTTAGATGGGCTCACGGCCTATCAGCTTGTTGGTGAGGTAACGGCTCACCAAGGCGACGACGGGTAGCCGGCCTGAGAGGGTGACCGGCCACACTGGGACTGAGACACGGCCCAGACTCCTACGGGAGGCAGCAGTGGGGAATATTGCACAATGGGCGCAAGCCTGATGCAGCGACGCCGCGTGAGGGATGACGGCCTTCGGGTTGTAAACCTCTTTCAGCAGGGAAGAAGCGAAAGTGACGGTACCTGCAGAAGAAGCGCCGGCTAACTACGTGCCAGCAGCCGCGGTAATACGTAGGGCGCGAGCGTTGTCCGGAATTATTGGGCGTAAAGAGCTTGTAGGCGGTTTGTCGCGTCTGCTGTGAAAGCCCGGGGCTTAACCCCGGGTTTGCAGTGGGTACGGGCTAACTAGAGTGCAGTAGGGGAGACTGGAATTCCTGGTGTAGCGGTGAAATGCGCAGATATCAGGAGGAACACCAATGGCGAAGGCAGGTCTCTGGGCTGTAACTGACGCTGAGAAGCGAAAGCATGGGGAGCAAACAGGATTAGATACCCTGGTAGTCCATGCCGTAAACGTTGGGCACTAGGTGTGGGGGACATTCCACGTTTTCCGCGCCGTAGCTAACGCATTAAGTGCCCCGCCTGGGGAGTACGGCCGCAAGGCTAAAACTCAAAGAAATTGACGGGGGCCCGCACAAGCGGCGGAGCATGCGGATTAATTCGATGCAACGCGAAGAACCTTACCAAGGCTTGACATATACTGGACCGCTCTAGAGATAGAGTTTCCCTTCGGGGCTGGTATACAGGTGGTGCATGGTTGTCGTCAGCTCGTGTCGTGAGATGTTGGGTTAAGTCCCGCAACGAGCGCAACCCTCGTTCTATGTTGCCAGCACGTAATGGTGGGGACTCATAGGAGACTGCCGGGGTCAACTCGGAGGAAGGTGGGGATGACGTCAAATCATCATGCCCCTTATGTCTTGGGCTTCACGCATGCTACAATGGCCGGTACAAAGGGTTGCGATACTGTGAGGTTGAGCTAATCCCAAAAAGCCGGTCTCAGTTCGGATTGGGGTCTGCAACTCGACCCCATGAAGTCGGAGTCGCTAGTAATCGCAGATCAGCAACGCTGCGGTGAATACGTTCCCGGGCCTTGTACACACCGCCCGTCAAGTCACGAAAGTTGGTAACACCCGAAGCCGATGGCCTAACCCCTTGTGGGAGGGAGTCGTCGAAGGTGGGATTGGCGATTGGGACTAAGTCGTAACAAGGTAGCCGTACCGGAAGGTGCGGCTGGATCACCTCCTTTCTAAGGAGCTTCAACATATTGGTTGAGCCACGCCGGACGCGAGTGTCGTTTGGGTGGTTTGCTCATGGGTGGAATGTTAGTTCAGGTGCCCCCTGGTGGGTGCTGATAAGGATTGTGTGTAATGCTGGTGCGCTTTTGGGTTTTGAGGTAACAAGCCATTAGGGTTTGTTGCTCTCAGGTTCCCGGCATGAGAGTAGTGGTCAGGTTTTTTCCTGGTTGCCTCGAGTGGTATCGGGTTGTTGTTTGAGAACTGTATAGTGGACGCGAGCATCTTCGAATGTAATGAAGATTTCTCAATCTCTAATGATTGGGTTTCTTTGATACTTTTGATTTTGTACTTAGTTAGTCAAGGTTAATATCTTTGATTTTATCTGTGTGTAAGTTATTAAGGGCACACGGTGGATGCCTTGGCACTAGAAGCCGATGAAGGACGTGTGAATCTGCGAAAAGCCTGGGGAAGCCGATA
Organism: Rothia nasimurium; assembly: GCF_928381415.1. Taxonomy (GTDB): domain Bacteria; phylum Actinomycetota; class Actinomycetes; order Actinomycetales; family Micrococcaceae; genus Rothia; species Rothia nasimurium_H. The sequence continues at coordinate 1,444 of NZ_CAKMSF010000017.1, read as the reverse complement.
ACAGGGCGTTGATCCCAGGATGTCCGAATGGGGAAACCCAGCAAGCCATCATGGTTTGTTACCACCAGTTGAATGTATAGGCTGGTTGGAGGGAACGAGGGGAAGTGAAACATCTCAGTACCCTCAGGAAGAGAAAATAACTAATGATTCTGTGAGTAGTGGCGAGCGAAAGCGGAAGAGACTAAACCTGTGGTGTGTGATACCGGTTGAGGGTTGCATCATGGGGGTTGTGGGAGTACGCATAACAGTTTCAACCGGCTGTTGACGTGATGTTCTAGCATGTAGGTGAACGCCTTGGGATGGGCGACCGGAGAGGGTGAGAGTCCTGTAATCGTAATGTGTTAGACCGCGTGTGTGCCACCCGAGTAGCACGGGGCTCGTGGAATCTCGTGTGAATCTGCCAGGACCACCTGGTAAGTCTAAATACTTTCTAGTGACCGATAGTGAATCAGTACCGTGAGGGAATGGTGAAAAGTACCCCGGGAGGGGAGTGAAATAGTACCTGAAACCGTGTGCTTACAAGCCGTTGGAGCCTTTTGGGGTGACAGCGTGCCTTTTGAAGAATGAGCCTGCGAGTTAGTGTTCTGTCGCGAGGTTAACCCGTGTGGGGAAGCCGTAGCGAAAGCGAGTCTGAATAGGGCGAGTTTAGTGGCAGGATCTAGACCCGAAGCGGAGTGATCTATCCATGGCCAGGTTGAAGCGACGGTAAGACGTCGTGGAGGACCGAACCCACTTCAGTTGAAAATGGAGGGGATGAGCTGTGGATAGGGGTGAAAGGCCAATCAAACTCTGTGATAGCTGGTTCTCCCCGAAATGCATTTAGGTGCAGCGTTACGTGTTTCTTGCCGGAGGTAGAGCTACTGGATGGCCGATGGGCCCCACAGGGTTACTGACGTCAGCTAAACTCCGAATGCCGGTAAGTGAGAGCGTAGCAGTGAGACAGTGGGGGATAAGCTTCATTGTCGAGAGGGAAACAGCCCAGACCATCAACTAAGGTCCCTAAGCGTGTACTAAGTGGGAAAGGATGTGGAGTTGCTTAGACAACCAGGAGGTTGGCTTAGAAGCAGCCACCCTTGAAAGAGTGCGTAATAGCTCACTGGTCAAGTGATTCTGCGCCGATAATGTAGCGGGGCTCAAGTACACCACCGAAGTTATGGCAATCAGTTTTTTACTGGTTGGGTAGGGGAGCGTCGTGTATCCAGTGAAGCTGCGGTGTAAACCAGTGGTGGAGGGTACGCGAGTGAGAATGCAGGCATGAGTAGCGAATCACGGGTGAGAAACCCGTGCGCCGGATGATCAAGGGTTCCAGGGTCAAGCTAATCTGCCCTGGGTTAGTCGGGGCCTAAGGCGAGGCCGACAGGCGTAGTCGATGGATAACGGGTTGATATTCCCGTACCGGCGAAAAACCGCCCATACTGATATTTTGATGCTAACTGTGAGAAGC
>NZ_CAKMSF010000016.1:0-3801 GCF_928381415.1 Rothia nasimurium | reverse complement strand
GTGAGCGGGCTGTGGAGAATCTACGGCTTGTTGATGGTGCTAATGAGCGGTATTGGGTTAGTGATATGCCTAAGAGCGTGAGTGCGCCGGTGGCTGGGTCTGCTGGTCCGCGGGGGCCTGAACCTGTGCCGGGGTTTGACCCTGGGGCTGATTATGGCCCGAGCCTGTAAGCTCAACTGTTCACTATGGAACAGTTGAGCAGGCCCCGTAGAAACGGATTTTTCCGGATCTACGGGGCCTGTTGCGCGCTAGGGGGGTTATTTTTGCGTGATGGAGCGCTTTGAGGGGCGCAGGACGAGGCCTTTGAAGCCGTTTTGCTTACCTTGGCCTTGGCCTTCTTCGGTGACGTTAGCGTTAGGCAGGTGGGCTTGGGCTTCTTGAAGAGCCACACGGAAGCGGCGTTTGAAGTCATGAATCTCCTGTGCCTGAGAGCCAAACTGAGCCTGAAGCTGTTCCCAGTTGATGTACAGCGGGGCCTGGAGCTGGGGGAGACGGCTAGAGAGCCACAGGTAAATGTCCAGCGCCAGGGGTGATTTGGATTCGCTGAGCAGTTCGCGCCAGGTTTCAGTTTCGACCGGGACGGCGTTGCTCTGAATGACGGACTCGAAGAAGTCGTCTGAGAGCAGGAGGTAGGACTCGCGTTCTTTAATGTCGGCGTTAGCGTCGAAGACGATTTCGCGACCGCGACCGACCATCAGGTCATATTCGGTGATTTTGGTGTCGCCGTTTTCGCGGTGTTCGGTGATGGATACGTTGATGGTCATGGAGAGCACGGCGCGCAGTTGCTTCTCAGCATTTTTAGCAGTTTTGCTATCCCATTTCAGCCCAAGGTCTTTAAGAAAACCACGGTATGACTTGGATAAATCAATTCGAGGTGAGCCGGTTTTTTTGGCTTCAGTGGTCAGATATAGCAGGGCTGCGCGAGCGAGTTTCCCTGAGGGGATGAAGCTCTCGACGGTGCCGTCGGGGTTGGTGATAGCACCGGCTGTAATGGCGGTGCGGTTACGGCCGTTCTCGCGTACCCAGAGGTTGCTCTCGATGGGGCGATAAGGCAGGGAGCCGTAGATAAGGGTTGCCGGGTAGAAGCTCTTGTGAAGCTTTTCTACTTCCTCGCTAGAGGCGGGGGCAGTAACGTTTGAGATGGTATTATTTTCCATGTCATTCCTTTGCTTTAAGCGGTGTAAGGACTGGCAAGCCCTCAACCTGTTAGCGCAGGTATGGGGGCATTTTTTATGCCGTTGTGCTACCCGTTTAGCCTACGCTGCACTTGGTCTTGTTGCAGCTCTACACGCGGGTAAGTCAGTTTTTCTTTCGCTTGTCAGGTGGGACGTTTACGGGGAAGGGCAGGCGAGTGGGACATTTAGCCCGAAGTGGCCCGAAGTGGGTGGGGGATTTAGCCCGAAGTGGGTGGGGGATTTAGCCCGAAGTGGGTGGGGGATTTAGCCCGAAGTGGGTGGGGGATTTAGCCCGAAGTAGTGGGGGATTTAGCCCGAAGTAGTGGGGGATTTAGCCCGAAGCCTCTAATGAGAACGTCTGAGAACGCACTAGTGAACAAACGACTTATCTAGCAAAATTAGACGTTCACCAAAAGGCTATTAACAAAAGGCTTTTAACAAAAGAAAAGGAATGCTACGCATACTCTCCCTTTTCTTGAGTGCTCAATCGCCGCACTCAAACTCTGGCTTTGGCGCCGTTGGCGCATTCTGCATTCGCTCGTGCCTCGCTCATGCTCTTGTGGGGGGGACGCTCCCGCTCCCCCCGCACCCCCCCCTAGCGCTGGCGCGCAAGCTACCGCTCGCTCACCCTGCGCCTGCTCCCTCGCAAGCTCGGTGCGCTGGCTCCGGGTAAGTGCTCGCTCTCGCTTGCGCGCCTGGAATCGGCATTTTCGGCTTTTTGTGTGATTGAGATGGGGTTGAGTTAAAAAGTCTTGTTAAGTACGCGCGCGAAAATTTTTTTGGTAAAGACAGTCGTAAATATCGCTAAAACGCCCAAAAACCCACTTCTAAGAGCTTGAAACCCCAAAAATGCCCGGAAACCCGTCCGCAAATTTTTAGGGCCTTAGAAAGGCTTGTAGAGCTTTTGAGGGGTAGGGCGTGTAGACCCTGGGGGCAGAGGGGGCCAGAAAATTTTTTTACATGTACAGCTGCATGTACTCAAAACCCCGGATAACTAGCGCAAAAACCCTCTTTTGCAGACCCTCTTCAGAGCCATAAAAAGCCCCTCTGACTAGCGGGGACACGGACACGCACGACCTTTGTGGTCTATGGTTTTTGATAAGCCCCTCTTCACGGCTCCCCGGTACCGACACTTTGCTGAATGCGCCGTGAGGAAGACCGAAGAGGAGGTGAGTACTGTGAAGCGGAAGAAGGCCGAAAAGAAGGCCCGCGAAGCTCGCAAATGGGTGGAGTCCATTGCGAAACTTCTACGGGCCGTTGCTGAATTCTGGAATGCCATCGACGGTTAGTTAGGCCTGTCGTAAGCATTCCCCAGTACAGGGTGCCCTTCATCTGATTTAGCGGTCGGTGAAGGGCATCTGCTTTTGTCCCTCAAGTCTAACACTGGGGTGTTTTGTTGTCTTTAGCGCGTATCCATGCAGAAAAAATACCGCTACGACCACCCCGCCCCAAGGGAACTTTCTCACTTATCCAAGGTGAGCTACGGAAGAAGAATCACGTGTAGGACATCGCCGTCCGCACCGTCCATCCATCCGTCTCCCCGTAAGGAAAAACCGTGCGCCCCAGCAACCGCACTTGCCCCGTCTGCCGGAAAAACTACACCGGAACCACAGCCACCTGCTCCAGCGCCTGCCGAGCCAAAGCATCCCGCCGAAAGCGCACCGGCCAACCCATCGCCAACCCCTACAGCCCCCAAGAAGTCGAAGAAATCCTGACCGAACTGCACCAGCTGCGAGCAGAAAACCAGCGTCTACGCACCGGACAAAAGCGCACCAAAGACTGGAAAGCAGAAGCAACCAAGACGCAGGCAAAACTCGCCACCGCCCAAAACCGGCTAGCCCCCTACAGCGAGCAAAACCAGATCCTGAAAGAAGAGAACCGCCAGCTCACCCGCAAGCTCAAAAACGCTGGCCGACTCATCTACCGACTCCAAACATCACTAGGAGCACCAAGCACCCTCATCTCTGACTACATGCACTTCGCCCGCTGGTACTACAACCACAAACCCCATCGCGAATGGGACGAGCACGACTACACCCGGCACAAGCGATTCATCAAGTTCCAAAGCCACGCCAAAGCCCAAGCAGAACACAAACGCCAAGAGCACCTAAAGAAGCTACCCCCAGCTATCAAAGGACTTATGACCTTAGAGCATGAAGAAGACTAAGCACCCAAACAACACCACCACCCAAAAGCAAAGAGCAAACACAACTAAGCAAGCCACACACAGAGCACCCACCCCCACAAAACAACCAGAACGAAACCACCAAACCACTACCCAAGAACACCCACCACCACTAAACTAGAAAGTAAGAGATAACAACAGGCACGTATGCCAAACACAGTTTGGGCTAGCGCCCCGTGACAAAAACGCACACCAACCCAGGGCGAAAGGAGGTCAGACAATGAAAGGCGGAATGGTCTTCTTCAAAGGCACCGGCGGACAAGCTGCACGGCGCTATCTTGAGCAAGATACCCAGCTAGCAGCCAGCGGTTACTACACCGAAAACAACCAGCTTCTAGCCACCCGCACCGCCTACACCTCCGATGGAAATATCGAGGATATTCAGCTTCTGACCCCCGAGGAATACCAAGGGTGGGTTGAATGGATTGACCCGCGCACCGG
>NZ_CAKMSF010000015.1:0-6908 GCF_928381415.1 Rothia nasimurium | reverse complement strand
TCAGTCGGTCACCGACGAGTCGTACCGCTCGTTCTTTGAATTCTTGGGGGTATTTGTTGGGCATGGTTTTATTATTCCTTCCGGTGGGGTGTGGGTGGAAGGTGTGGACTGAACCCAGTACATATCAGTGAGACCTGGTTGGGTAAGGGTGTGAATGGTTCTGCTGCTGGTGGGGTGTCAAATGGGTTGACTTATACGATGCCGGAGACTGGTAGTTTTAGTGTGCGTGAGGATTGGAGTGTTGGGGGTATGGCTGTGGCTACTGGTGGTGGTAGTTTGATGGGTGGTTTGAAGCCGGTGGTGCCGAAGACAGGTAATGCTGTGGCGGATTATGGGTTAGATCGGGCGAAGGATTATGTGGTGGGTGTGGGTAACGCTATGGTTTTGACGGCACCCTCTGAATGGAACACTACAGATCTTCACAATGCCGGGATGAAAGCAACAGGAAAGGGTATGGCTACCGGCCTGGGTAAGTCTGGTCGTAGGGCTTTGAGCTCTGATGAGTAGCTAAAAGAGTTTTTGTTTGGAAGGAGTGTTATGGGGCGGAAGAAAAGTTCTGTGGCTGGGTATATTATTTTTGGTATTTTGATTATTATCATCGGTGTGATACAGGTGATCTTGTATATCAATGATCGGGATTCGAGCTATAAGGTGTGTACGGTCTCGTCGGTCAAGATGGTGTCAGCTTCACCCGGAGGAACTCCGACTGCTTTTGTGCGTATTCAGACTGAGGAATGTGGTCTTTTGAGCGTATCCGATATGAGTATGCCTGAGGGAATGAATAAGGCGGGGCTAAAAAATTTCCTTGAAGCCAATATCGGTAAGAAGTTTGAGTTTCAGGTTGGGGGCACCTCTCTGGGTAATGATGCTTATAGCTCGGAGGGTATTACTTCGACGACTCCTGTTGAATAATTTTTTGGAAAGGTAAAGCGTTATGCTTCTTGGTGTGCTTGCTGCTTTGATGGTGGCTGGTGTGAATATTCCCTTGGCTAATATGTTGGCGGGGCATACTTCTAGTGCGCTGAAGTTTGGGGTCTTGTATTTCCCTTTGGGTTTGGTGAGTGTGGTTCTTGGGTTTGTTCTTTTGTCCTTGTTTTTGACGTTTTCTGCTCAGGTGTATTGGTTTGTTGGGTTGATGACCTATGCCTCGATTGGTGGGGATAAGGTGCGTGGGTTGCGTGCTAGGCGTATTGCGGGGTCTGGTGATGTGGCTTAGGTTCTGAGCTGATAGTTGTTTCTGTTGGGGTGTTGGCTGGGTGCCGACACCCCTTCCTTTCTTTTGTCCCGGGTGGCTGGGGTGGTGGCGTCCTGACTGGTTGTTGGGGCTGTTGCCTCTTCCTCCTCCTCTACTGCCGCCTCTTCGACTTCTGCCATTCCTGGTTTTGGGGTGACCGTGGCTGGGTCTTTGCAGGTCGCTGGCCTGGAGATCCTGGGGGTGCGTGCTTATGGCCCTGGGGTGCGTGGGTTTATTTCTCCTGACCCGCTGGCCTCTCCGGTGGGTTTGGTGGATCCGTGGGGTTTGTCGCCGATGACGGCTGGGGAGTTTCGGGAGTATCGGCAGGATAGTTCTGCTCGTGCTTGGGAACGTATGGGCGGGCAGCTACATCGGTGGGCTGATGAACACGCAGAAGCTATCGCTACCGCTGCTATTATTGCCGGAACCGTAGTTTCTATTGCTGCCCTGGTAGCTACCGGGCCGGTTGGGCTGATTGTTGCTGGCGCTGTCGGTGGTGGTTTGCTCTCTGGTGGTTTGTCTATTCTGACAAATAAGAATGCTGATGGAACTGTGGACTGGAAGAAGGTTGGTTTGGATACCTTGATTGGTGGTGTTGCTGGTGGCCTTGGAGGTGCTGCGGTTTCTGTAGTGGGTAAGGCTGGTGCTGCGGTGAATGCGGCTCGTGCTGGGCGGTTTGCGACGAAGGCTGAGGCTGCTGGTGCTAAGGCTCTTAGTTTGGGGCAGAAGGCTGCTAATTCTTCGGTCTTTAATCCGATGCGGTATGTGAATGCTGTGCGTTCTTCTCATGCTGGGCAGAAGGCTGCTGCTTGGGCTGCTCGTTCGGATGAGTTGGGTCAGGTTGCTGCTCATTATGGTGATCTGGGTGGTTATGCTCGTTCGCTTTCTGGTCAGACGGTGCAGAGTGTTACTTCTAATGTGGCTAGTAATAATTTGGCGTATGGTTTAGGTGATTTTCAGGAGCATACTGTGGGTGGTTATGTGCGGGCGACGGTTTCTGGTTTGGGAGTTGGGGTGTTGTCGCCGAGGATTACACCGCTACGACAAAAAGTAGTAGGTACGGCAGCTGCTGATGTCATGACGTTGAATAAAGGATTAACCGCTGTGAGCGGTTTCGGTATTGACCGAATAGCGGATTTCTTATCTGGTATGGGTAACTATGCTGTGACACCTCAAGAAGAAAATCTTTCCTGGAGAAATGCGATTAAGGAGGGTTTCAAGTCTGCTGTGAGTGGTAGTTCGGGTGTGATGAGCACGGGGGCTGCTGATAGTATTCGACTGGCAACTCCTCGACCTGGTGGTGAATAAAGTTATGGGAAAGGAAAGAGTGCCTGCGGGACAGACTAAGAAACAGAAGGTTTTTTCGATAATAGGACTCTGTGTAGCTCTTCTTATTTTTGGTGGGTATCCTTTGTTTAACTGGTACAACACGACACACCCAGTGAGCCGTGAATGCACTATCGAATCAGCTGAAGTTTCCAGCAGTCGTAGTGGCACCGGTGGGATCGCTACCTCCAGTACCAAACTCAAAATCCATACTTCAGATTGTGGAACCGTCTATATCTCGAGTGTCGCAGACCCTGGGTACCGTGCCTCTTGGCAAGAGATGGCAGATGAAGTAAATAAGTATCAAGGTCAGAAAATGACGTTGCTCTTTGAACCTATTCAGCTACCTGCTGAGGGGGATCGGGTAGAAGGATTAGGGTTCGTTTTGTAGAACATAAGTGACCTGGTTTCTTACCTGATGCTCCATTGGGTAAGAAACTAGCGTCCTTCATCTCCTCACAAACTAGCCCTGACGGCTTGATTATTGACTCCGTAGATGGCTTACACCTGTACACCTACGATGACGCCCATCAACTCACAGCAGCTATCACCAACCAGGGTACACACTGCAGGGTTCCTAACCCGCGAAGAAACTGCTGCTGATATTGGTCATTGAGTACACCTATGATCTTGCTGGGCAACTTATTTGCCTCGAGAACTCGCACACTGGTTTCAGCCAGTACGTCTATGAAGGGCTAGGACGCTGGGTACAACACACCGATAGAGTACCCACGTAGTTACTACCCACGTTTACTCACCGGTGGGTGCTGGTTGGGGTGCGAATGTGTATGCGTTTGTGGGGAATGCTCCGGTGGGTTTGGTGGATCCTTGGGGTTTGTCTCCGATGACGGCTGGGGAGTTTCGGGAGTATCGGCAGGATAGTTCTGCTCGTGCTTGGGAACGTATGGGCGGGCAGTTAGCTGACAGAGCTGCTGGTCTTTGGGATTGGACCAAAAATAACTGGGAATATATTGCTGCTGGGGCAGCTATTGTTGCTGGTGTAGGCTTAATGTTCACAGGCGTGGGTGGGCCAGCTGGCTTAGCACTTATAGCTGCTTCTGGTGCGTTAACCGCTGGAGGTATATCCGTAGCTTCTCAAAAAGCGCAAAAGGGCATTGTTGACTGGAGTAAAGTCAGTACTGATGCACTTATTGGCGCTGCAACAGGTGCTTTAGGAGGGTGGGCAGCCCAAATCGGCAAGGCAGCCATGGTATCCGCACCAGCAGGACAAGCCCTAAGAGCCGTTACTATTAACGCCGGCGTAAATGGTACCGTTGGCGGAATATCTTCTGGAACAGTGTACCTTGCAAAAAATAACTGGAGCATCAGTAACCCTTGGGAATTTGCAGGTACTGTAAGCGGTGGATCTATAAGCGGCATGGCCGGTGGCCTAGCAGGGCCTATGGGAGGAACGATTGCTCAAAAATTTGGTCAAAATTCAGGTGGGAGTATTGCTAAGATAAGTGAAAATTTGATTAATTTTGCAGGAGGTAGTGTTGGGTCTCTAGCAGAAGATATTGTTTCAGGTAAAGAAGCTAATTTTACAAAAGCAGGAATTACAGGCCTATCTTCCACTTCTTCAAACATGATGGGTGGGTTTATAGCTAACAAATCTGATTACTTTGCTAGAGTCACTAACATGCATGGCGTGAATTATATGTCTCAAGTGCCCTACTTCCACCCCCGTACTCTCACAGGGGCACTAAACTTGAGCCAACCAAATAGCTTAGCTCGCTGGGGAAGCGCGTCTTCAGGGGCAATTATTGGATGGGGTACAGATGAAATTTACCAGTAAATTTTCAGACAATCTCAAGGCAGCTGCAATTATTTTATTTATTTTTTCCTACATAGTTCTGCTTCCTTCATTTTTGGCTGGGGATTTTGCGGGCCGAATAAAAGTTTTCACTGCCGTATCTGCAGTAGGTTTGATATACACCACGCTAATTCCTGAAAAATTAATAATTTCAGTAATGATTATTCCATTGGTGGCACTACCCTTTTCAGACCACCTTCTGTTTGAATACTCAAAATATGGCCTAACCGCTTTTTTCGCGTTCTTAACTGGATCCCTAGCTTCAATCTGCTTTATTCGAAAAAGTTCAAAGTAAAAAAATGTGTATATTTAAAGATTCCAACGGAAAAGAGTTAAAGATATCGACTTTTACCCATACCTTCAAACCATTATTCAGGTCAGAAGTTAAGATTCCTTGCATCAGGGTAGAAACATGGGATGGATGGGCCATTTTCAGTGTTTCCAACCTAGATGTTTCTAATATAAATATCGTTGCAACGTACTCAAACGTTGGCGATGTATTTCTAACGCACGTGAAAAGCGTAGCTCAAGATACATATTTTGGGGATATCACCAGAGGCATCCCCGCAGACCGTTGGGTTCTTACCTTTATGGGCATGAAAGATAATCAAGTTCAAGCGGTATTTACCGAAGATAGATTTATAGAATTTTTGAACATATGTAAAAAATTGCAACCTGCTGAAATTCTATAGTATAATTTCAGCAATCACCCATAAGGAATTCTGGCATTTTAGTAATTTTTCAACAAGTCAATCTATACTAAGCGGATAGTATTCACCCCACCATCTCGCCTGCGAATATGAAATAGAATTTAGGGAAATATCTTATTTTCTGGTATTTTCGCCCTACAATCATCAATAGAACCGTAGATACCTCCAGCTGTAGGCAACATGGCACAGGGTTGATGTGATACCCTCTGATGCTCTGGTGACGTGAGATTGGTAGTTGAAGTTCTTGTGGATGAGAGTGTTAGGAGTAATGAAAGTGAATAGTGAGAATCCATTAGAAAATGGAGATGAGAAGAAAGCTAAAAAGCCTGTTACTCGTAGGGAGCGTATTCGGGCGGGGATTTTCGTATTGGTTTTTGGCTTACCTATGGTATTTGGTATCACTACACTATTATTTGCCACCCCCTTCAACAAAATCTTCAACTACGAAAAAGAATGCACCATTTCAGGGGCAGCTGCGGGATCATCTGGTTCCAAGTCCTCCTCTAGTAGTTATTATATTTATGTTAAAAGCCCTGACTGCGAGGGCATGAGATATTACGGTCCCCGTCATGGGCTTACCCATGGCGAAGTTGCTGATCGTATTGATCTTTTAGAGGGGCAGACGGTAACAGTGGATGTTGGCTACTGGCAATTCCCTTTTTCAGATACTGACATCGTTGGTATTAAAGGCCTGGATTTGAGTCGTTAAACCTCTGCTTGTTCCACTTCTGGCAAGATAATAAGGGCGCTGGGGTCTGTGCTCGCAGGCGGAATTAACAACTCAGTCACTACCACCAGTTGCTCTTGGCTTCTCTTCATCGGCCTTGGGGCCAGGTTCGTTCTTAATGAACTGCACGAGGGCCAACAAGTCTGCACAGTCGATTCAGCTAAGTTCAACAGTAGCTCAGGAGGCAGTCGGGGTCTCAGTGCCTATCGTTCTATCCATGTTCAAAGTAGTGACTGTGGAACTATCGTTATTACTCACACCAAGTACCCGGAAGATATGAACGATGCAGCCTTGCTTGAATTCTTGCAAGCTAATGAGGGTAAGAAGTTTGAGTTTGTGACGAAGTTTGTTCAGTTCCCTGATGCATTGGGTTCCTTTGGTATTACTTCTACGGAACCTATCGAATAGCCTTTACATATCAGTGGCTGGAAGAAGGTTGGTTTGGATACTTTGATTGGTGATGCTGCGGTGTCTGTAGTGGGCAAGGTAGGTTCTGCGGTGAATGCGGCTCGTGCTGGGCGGTTTGCGACGAAGGCAGAGGCTGCTAGTGCTAAGGCTCTTAGTGTGGGGCAGAAGGCTGCTAATTCTTCGGTTAAGGATGGTGCCAAGTCTGCTGTGAGTGGTGGTTCGGGGACGGTGAGCACGGGGTCTGCTGATAGTATTCGGGTGGCTACACCGAAAGTTGTAAGTGAATAATGAAGAAGAAGCGTAAGCCGCAGGCGGGGTCTCGCCGTGGGGTTGTTTTGTCGATTATTTCGATACTGTTATCAGGAATCATCTTTATCGGTATTCCTTTAGGTGAAAAATATCGGCAGACGCACACTATCGATAAGCAGTGCACCATCATCTCTGCAGAAGTCTCCAATAACCGCAGTGGTACCGGCGGGTTATCAACTTCCAGTACTAAGTTGAAGATCCGTACGCAGGAGTGCGGAACTGTCTATGTGTCTAAAGTTTTGTCTCCTTCTCCCGCTGGGTCTTGGGATGAGATGGCTGCTGAGTTAGATGGGTATCGGGGTCAGCAGGTGGTGTTGGTGTTTCCTCCTTTTCAGTTACCTGCTGAGGGGGATTATGCACTGGGGTATGGGTATCGTTTGT
>NZ_CAKMSF010000014.1:0-10329 GCF_928381415.1 Rothia nasimurium | reverse complement strand
TCGGCGGTGGATGACTCGGTGGAAGCCGGCGTTGAATGCTTTTGCTATTGTTTTTGGTGATCGGTTGCCGCAGGTGGCTGGTCGCTAGATTTGTTGTGGGTTTACACCGTTAATCTGACAGTCCCGGTGAAAATCCATGAAGAGAATTATGGCGTGTATGGTGTGCGCAAGATGTGGCACGCCATGAGGCGTGCCGGCTGGGATATTGGTCGGGATCAGACCTACCGACTCATGAAAATAGCCGGTGTTGCTGGTGCTCATCGGGGTCGTAAACCTATGACCACCAGAGCGGCCACAGTGATTGATGACCGTCCTGATTTGGTTCAGCGCAACTTCACCGCTGATGCACCTAACAGACTCTGGGTAGCAGACTTCACCTATGTCAGAACCTATTCAGGTTTCTGCTATACGGCCTTCATTACTGATGTGTTTTCCCGGAAGGTTGTGGGTTGGGGTGTTTCTTCAACTATGCGTACTCTGGGGATGTCTTTGACGGCGTTGAAGCAGGCGCTTTTTGAAGCGAAGAAGGGTGGCTCTGATCTAACGCAGATTGTGCATCATTCTGACCGTGGTTCGCAGTATATTGCGCAGGATTACAATCAGGGTTTGAAAGCGTTGGGTGTGCAACTGTCGGTGGGTTCGACTGGGGATTCTTATGATAATGCTTTGGCTGAGTCCGTCAATGGTGCTTATAAGGCTGAGCTGGTGAGGAATCGCCTTTTTGCTTCAGTTGGTCAGTTGGAGGTTGAGACTGCGTCTTGGGTTGCTTGGTGGAATGCTGGTCGGTTGCATCAGAGTCTTGGTTATCGGACTCCGCAGGAGGTGGTTGATGGTGCTTTAGTGGTCTTATAATTGTCGGAACTAAACCACGTACATATCAGAGTGGTAACCATTGTTGACGGATTCTGATACAGACATACTTAATAAAGGTATTATAATAATTTTCTATTCCAGATGCATACCCCTGTAAGGCAATTCTAGCCTGCATTGTATCTAATCACTGCTTTTAAATGATAGATATTTATTGAATTTTCCAAATTCTTTTCTTCTTTACATATGGCTTTTCAGTGGATCCCTTCACATACCCTTCTACCCATATTTTTTTAGTTTCTTCCGAATCCTTGCTTACCCGGATGTTTCTGTAGTGCCCCCGGACATCGAATCGGTGGGAATACTCCCGCTGGCTTTTTTTGATTCGACCCTCGGGGTCTGACGACGAAGAATTATTCTTGTAGTTTGAGATGGTTATTGTCTGAACATCAGCTGGATCAATGCTGGAGAAGTGCACGTTTTTCACTTCTTGAGTGCGCTGAGTTGTCATGCGTGGAGTATCAATATTTGTCAATATATAACCAAACATTTGATATAATTTTTGTTCAATTAGTGTTATATTGGACGAGGTAAGGTCAATTGTATTACGCGCAGTTGGTATTTCGAGAGAAACTCTTGTGCGTATTGTTTCAGGCAGGAGGATATCTTCGGCTTGGAAAATATTTGCTTGAAATACAGATAAATTAAGCAAAACTGATTTTGATTTGTGAGCCCAAAGAAGGGCTGTCACAGTTTCGATGGGCTCCCCTGGAGTCTTTATACTGTCACTTTCTGAAGGAACAATTATACTTTCATGTTTTACTTCATGCCCGCTAACAATACTTTCACTCAGGAATATGATTCCTTCCATGGATGGCAACAGGGAAAGATCTAATTTTGATGCTAATGAATGTTCACGCTTGAAAATATTAGTTGTTTTTTGATCGATTAAATAAATATCAGGCTGATATTTTATAGCACTGTGGTTTTCGAGCCAGTGAACAGTTTCAACTAAATTTTCTTTGGTAAAGTTGAACCCCTGCCTGCTTCCTTTTATTTTTTTTAGATGCTTGACCCGCTCACGTTTTTCCTTTTCGCGTTTTCTCGCAGCGTTGCGTTCCTGCGTGATTTTTCTTTCGGCTTCCTCTATTGAGAGAGCATGGAGAGATTTACTTAGTTGCTTGAGTTTCTGAACTTGCTCAGGTTTGATATTGCTCATTTATGTATCCCTTTTGGTGATCTTTGCTTCTATGATTTTGGCTGTTAGACCATGGCATATGGAGATGGGTGAGTATTGCTGAAATTTATATTAATAAATTTCACGGACAGTCTAGCTTGTGAGGCTCATTCAAAAGTAAGAACACACCCCGCACCCACCAACTAGACAACGGCCCCACCCGGCGCCAAAATATGAGCGTTAAATCTCTACATATAACCTCAAGCTCTACCGGAAAGACCGTTGCCACACCAGCGTACAACCGAGCTGACAGCCAGGCAATTCACCACGCTACACACAGCCCTCGCCCAAGCCCTCAAAATCACCCTGCTCCACCACCACCATAACCTCACCGAATGTAAAACCACTTGAAAAAGCACTCGCGATTCCTGGTTCACTGGTTATTGACGAAACACTTGTACCCATCAGGAACTGGCGTTCATGAGGTAAGACAAACTTCTCTGGGAAACATAAGCGAGCCGGGTTTAACCACCAGGGGCCTGCCCCCCCCGATGGCAGGCCCTGGCTATCACCGACCCTTTTCCTGGAACTAGACATAATGCTCATGCCTTCGGTGCTCATAGGTTCGAGCGGTTCCTGAATCTTCAACTTTGGCGGATGAGGGTTATGTGGGTCTGGGGCTAATCGCTCCAACAAAACGTAAGCCTGGCCAGCAGCTGGCCGTGGGGGGGGGAAAAGAAGAATAACCGGGTGGTTAACAGGCTGCGGTCAATAGTGGAGAGGGTTAGTGCTCAGATCAAGACGTGGCGGGTTCTGCATACTGGGTTCAGCCGGCCGTTGGGTGTGTGTGGGCGGGCGTTTTCGGTGGTGTGGGGGGTTGGTGTTTTTGACTGCTGGAGGGAATTTTGAATAAGCCTCAATGTTCCTGTTCGTAATAATTTAGTTTGTACCTGTTTCTCCAGACTGCGGCTCAAGGCCCTCAACACAAGGACCATACACATCAATATAATCATTATTTCCCACAGCCACCGAATACAAAACCTCCACTCCAGCTGGCGTAGTAGCAGCAAGAGTAATACCAGGATTCTGCCCAGTACCCCCAGGAGCATTCTTCACATCCCACCCCAATCTCTCCCACTCAGCCCGAATACGCTCAGCCTGAGCAGACCAGTCATCAACACCATAGACCTTACTAGAACGAATCGTCGCCATGTAGCTAAATAACATACCGCCGTCTTTTCTATCTCCGCACACCATTTTGAAGTCCTCAAGATCCCCATCCAACTCAGCAGCCGAATACACCTGCCCACCAATATAGGTAAACTCCCCTTCCGGCACACCGGTCGCAGCAGCAGTCAACTGAACCGACTGCCTAAAATCCTCCCCAATAGCCTCAACTGAAGGTGTCTCCACAGCCTTATCCTCCTGAACCTGTGGCAACACAGCGCACCCTGCAAACACCACACCAGCTAGCATCAAACTGGCTACTGATTTCATTTTTTTCATTGCGATACCTCACCATTACCTTCTATGAGTGGCTCGGTTGCCATCTCGGGTTTTCTGGCAAGAACCTCATCTTCAGACCTGCCCTAGAGAGGCTAGGGCAATCATTTCTGCACTTGTAGTCCCCGGGCTATAAAAGCCTTAAATTCCCCAGGGGCTGTCCAGTCCTTAGACGTTACTGCATAGTAGATATTCTGCTTGCCGTCGGCTCCACGTTCAATCGCCAAACCCTGTGAGTTCGCCTGCTCAATATCAGGCTTTTTCATACCTGCTGAGCCAGGTTCCACTAAAAAGAGTATGTATCAACAGTTCACCCCTATCAGACAGGAAAAAGAAACGAGCGCCACGCTCCACTCCCACCTAAAGCTGGCCGGCGTCCGCCAGGAGTTCCCGGGCGTGTTCCTGGGCTGCTGCAGACTGGTCGTGGCCTGAGAGCATACGGGCAAGCTCTACTACCCGCTCTTCAGCGGTGAGCACCTGCACACGGGAGAGGGAACCGTCCTCGTTTTTGCGCACCAGGATGTGCTGGTCAGCAAAAGCTGCGACCTGGGGCAGGTGGGTGACGACCAGAACCTGCAC
This sequence comes from Rothia nasimurium, assembly GCF_928381415.1. Classification (GTDB taxonomy): domain Bacteria; phylum Actinomycetota; class Actinomycetes; order Actinomycetales; family Micrococcaceae; genus Rothia; species Rothia nasimurium_H. Next base: position 6,260 of record NZ_CAKMSF010000014.1, on the reverse strand, counting down.
GTTTTTGGCCAGCATGGCGAGGCGGCGGCCGATTTCAATGGCTGCCTTACCGCCGACGCCTGAGTCCACCTCGTCAAAGATGAAGGTGGGCACGGGGTCTACCTCTGAGAGCACCACTTCGAGGGCCAGCATCACGCGGGAGAGTTCACCGCCCGAGGCGCCCTTGCCCAGAGGGCGGGGCACGGCCTGGGTGTGGGGAGCCAGCATGAAAGTCACCGCGTCCTTACCGTAGCGGTGGAACTTTTCGGTTTCTTCTACCTCAACCACCAGTGAGGCGTTCGGCATGGCCAGGGCTGAGAGTTCTTCGCTGACGGCCGCTGCCAGTTTGCGGGCTGCCTTGGTGCGCAGGTCGGTGAGCTCCGCAGCCTGCTCCCCCAGGGTCTCGCGCAGCTGACGCAGTTCGGCTTCCAGGGCCTCCTGGCGGGCCGGGTCATCGGATAGGGTTTCCAGGCGAGCGCGGGACTCTTCTGCCCAGGCCAGCACCTCGGCGATATCTGCCCCGTATTTGCGGGTCAGGCTCTTGAGCTGAGCCCGGCGGTGTTCAACCTCAGCCAGGCGTTCTGGCCCCTCGGTATCGAGCCCCGAGGTGTAGGCAGAGATTTCCTCGGCAATGTCGGTCACATGGATTAGGGCCTCGTTGAGACGCCCGGCGAGAGCTGCCAGGTCGGAGTCCGCATCTGCCTCAGCGGCCAGGGCTGTGCGGGCGGCATCGAGCAGACCCAGCACGTTGGGCTCGTCCGCGTCCCCGTATTCGGTGCCCGACAGGGCAGCGGACGCCGTCGCCGCAGCTAGACGCAGGGACTCAACGTTAGCCAGTTTTTGGCTTTCTGCCCGCAGGGCCTCATCTTCGCCCTCGGCAGGCTGCACCGAATCGATTTCTGCTAGTGCCCCCTGCAGGGTCTGGGCTTCCAGCGCGCGGGCGCGGGTATTTTCGCGGACGTCGCGAAGTTCCCCGGCAGCCTGACGGTAGCGCTCGTAGTTGACGGTGTAGGCCGCCAAAAGCTTTTCAAGTTTTTTCCCGGCGTAGGAGTCCAAAGCGTGACGCTGTTCGGCGGCGTCCTTGAGGCGCAGCTGGTCGGACTGGCCGTGGACCGCAACCAGAGTATGGCCGATATCTGCCAGCGTGCCGATAGGGGCAGAGACACCACCCACGTGGGCGCGAGAGCGACCGGCGGCGCTGACGGTGCGGGCCAGAAGTAGCTCAGCAGAACCGCCGTCGAGTTCCTCAACCGAACCACCGGCGTCCTCGGCCAGGGCTAGGGCGCGGTGCCCCTGAGGCAGGCGGATAACGGCCTCAGCCAGGGCATTCTTAGCGCCGTTGCGCACGCTAGAGGCATCGGAGCGAGCGCCCAGCAACATGCCCAGAGCCGTCACGACCATGGTTTTACCGGCACCCGTCTCACCGGTCAGCACCGAGAAGCCGGGTTCAAGAGGCAGGCGGGCATCGGTAATAACGCCCAAATCGCGCAGGTGAATTTCTTCAATCACGTGGGAAAACTTTCTTGACGAGGTTAGTCGTTACGGATGACGGTCAGGGTGCTGGTCGCAGGCCCGGGAGTGTGGGGGCCGCGCCAGCCCGCAATGGGTAGCTCGAACTTCTTGACCAGGCGCTCTGAGAAGGGGGCCGGGTGCATACGGGCCAGGCGGACGGGCTTGGACGAACGGGTCACCTCGACGCGGGCCCCGGGAGGCAGGTCGCGGGTACGGCGTCCGTCGCACCAGAGCACACCTTCTGCCCCGTTGGTGGAGATCAGCTCTACCGCCATCATCGAGGTCGGTGCGGTCACCAGGGGGCGGGCAAAAAGAGCGTGGGCTGAGAGGGGCACCATCAGCATAGCTTCAACACTGGGCCAGACAATCGGGCCGCCGCCAGAGAAGGCGTAGGCGGTTGATCCGGTCGGGGTTGCCAGCACCACGCCGTCACAGCCAAAGGACGAGAGCGGGCGCCGGTCTACCTCAATGACCACCTCGATCATTTTTTCGCGGTTGCCCTTTTCAACGCTGGCCTCGTTGAGGGCCCATGTTTCAAGAATTTTCTTGCTGCCGTCCCAAACCTTCACATCAATCGCCATGCGCTCTTCGACCGTGTAGTCGCCCGAGACCACTCGCTCAACGGTTTCGGTCAGGTCGAATTCTTCGGCCTCTGCAAGAAACCCTACGTGGCCGAGGTTGACGCCGATGAGGGGTATCTGGGTGTGGCGAATCATCTCGGCTGCGCGCAGAATCGACCCGTCACCGCCCAGCACCATACCCAGCTCAATGTCTTTGAGCGCCACAGACTCGTGGGCCACCGCCACAGGGACGGGGTTCTCCCACTTTTCGGTCAGGGCTTCCAGGTCAGCGCGGTTCATCACGGGCACCAGGCCAGCCCGGTGCAGCTGCGTGCAGGTAGCACGAGCAGCGTTGCGGGCTTCAAGACGGCCGGTATGGGCGAAGACAAGAATATTGCGCTCCCCCGGCGTCTTGGTCTGCTGGGGTATGAGGGCGGTGTCAGGTGTTTCGTTCACACTTTTAGGCTAGCTGACCGTAGGCGGTTTTGCTGTTTTTCTAAGGCCCAACACACCGGATTTTTCGAATATCTATTCGACTTTGGGTGTCTTACGAAGCGGGGGTTGTTTCGTCAGGCTTGCGGCACCAGAGGAAGAATTCTACGTTGCCGTCCTGCCCCGGCAGGGGGCTTTCCTTCTCCCCCAGCACGAGCAGGCCGGCGTCCTGCGCTGCTGCGCGGACGGACGTCACGGCGTCCGCTCTCACCTCGGGGTCGGTCACTACCCCGCCCTTGCCGATGCGGGCCGGGCCCACCTCAAACTGGGGTTTGACCATGAGCAGCAGGTCCCCGCCTGCGGCCGTTGCCCGAGCCAGCGGCTCAACGACCTTGGTTAGGGAGATAAAGCTCAGGTCTGAGACCGTAAGGGCAACCTGCCCGCCGATGTCCTCGGGGCTCATGTGCCGCACGTTCATGCCCTCATAAACGTCAACGGCCGGGTGGTTACGGATCTGTTCGACCAGCTGGTCGTGCCCCACATCGACCGCCGCAACCCGGCTGGCGCCCCGGCGCAAGAGCACGTCGGTAAAGCCGCCGGTAGAGGCGCCTGCGTCCAGGCAGAATTTACCGGCAACGGTGATCTCGGGGAAGGCGTCCAGCGCCCCGGCCAGCTTATGCCCGGCGCGGCTCACATACTCGGTCAGCTCGCTGCGGCGGACGCGGACGCGGTCCCCCTCCTTCAGCTTTTGGGCTGGCTTCGTCACGGTACGGCCGTTCACGCTGATGTGCCCGCCCTCAACCATCTTGGCTGCCAGCGTGCGGGAGCGGGCAATCTTTGCCTGCACCATGTACTGGTCCAGTCGCATGTTCTTCCTTCCCTCTCCGTACTCGGCTCTAGCGGCTTGAATCTAGGTCTTCTTTGAGGGCGGACGCCAGCTGGCCCAGCCTCTCGATGCGTTCGGTGGCGTCCAGGGCCAGGGCAGCTGTCAGCGCCGCCTCGAACTCGGGGTCGAGAGCCTCGGCTTCTTCAGTCGGTAGCCCCGAAACTGCCTTTTCTTCGAGACTCTGGGCGGTTTCGTCCGCGCCCTTAGCCACGGTGCACCTGGCTAGGAGACACCGGGGCGGACGCATCGGGGTGGGCAGCCCACCAGGCTGCGCAGGCCACACGCCAGCTATCAATCTCACTGCCCTCACCGGTGATGGTGAGTTCGGTGTCGGTTGCCTCAGCGGACCAGCCTGCGCCCCGGGCGCTCATACCGGTTGCTGTAGCTTGTACCTGGATCTGGGGGTAGTCCTCAAAGAAACCGTTGAGGTCTTCCAGAATGTAGGTGGGGCGTTCCATCGGAATTGCAGCAAGAATACTCTGGTAGGTCTCCACGCCTGTCATCACCACGGCTGTCGCCATGGCGGCCCGGTTGCCGCCCTGAATATCGGTATCCAGACGGTCACCCACCACCACGGGCCGCTGCGAGTTCAGCTTCTGAGCTGCGGTCACAAAAATCGGGGACTCGGGTTTCCCCGCCACCTGCGGGGTTCGCCCGGTTGCTGTTGCTACCGCCCCCACCAGGGTGCCGTTACCGGGGGCGATACCGCGTTCCTTAGGAATAGTGAAATCGGTATTGGAGGCAACCCACAGCACCTTCTCATCAGCCAGAGTGTAGGCGGCTTCTGCCAGGTCTTCCCAAATAATCTTGGGGTTGAAGCCCTGAGCAACCGCAACCGGCTCATCGGCCTGGCTACTAACGGGGGTCAGACCTGCCGCAGCCACACAGTCAGCTAGAGCCTGAGCACCGGTAATCAGTACCTTGGCCCCGGCAGGTAGCTGGGCCTTGAGCAACTCAGCTGCTGCCTGCGCCGAGCTGATGACGTGCTCAGCATCGGTTTTGACACCAAGTTCCACCAGATGGTCAGCAACGGCCTGGACGCTACGCGAGGCATTATTGGTCACAAAGGCTACCGGCACACCGGCTTCCTGGGCCCTGTTCAGAGCTTGCGGGGCGCCTTCAATAGCGATGGGCCCTGCGTAGACAACACCGTCAAGGTCTGAGAGAATCGCGTCGTGCGCTGCCAGCAGCATTAGTCGCGATCCCCCTCAACAGCTTCAGGAGCAAGCTCGAAGAGGGCTTCTTCTTCTGCCTGTTCTTCGCTTACCACGGTTTCAGCGCTGGCAGGGGTCTCGTCGACCTCAAAGAGGGCGCCGTCTTCGCCTGCTTCTTCGGCTACTGACTCGGTCTCTGTTGCGTTAGCCGGGGTTTCGCTCTCCTCCGCTTCCTCTGCCTCATTGGTTATCTCTTCGGTCTCAGCAGGAGCCTGAGCTTCAGCCGCTTCGAGGTCAACGGAGGGTTCTTCGGGTTCGAGCAGGTCCTGCTCGGTGAAGATATCGAAGATCTCAGGTTCGACGAAGTCGCCCTGACCCAGCGCAGCTTCGGTCATCAGGGCTAGGCGGGCCCAACGGGCAGCTTCTTTTGCGCGGCCGTCCTGCTCAAGGAGTTCTGCGTAGGTGTTGAAGAGGCGGGGTGAGTAGTCAAAGCCGCGCTTGGGGTTCAGCTCGGGAATCTCAAGTGCCTTGATAGCCTTCTTCAGCTCCCCCTGGTCACTGTAGATACCGGAGACCACGATAGCGACCTCGGAGCGGACGCCCGCCGGCACGTCCTCGTTCTTGGCTTCTTCTGCCAGGGTCAGGGCCTTTTCGATACGGCCCAGGGCACGCTCACAGTCGACGAGCAGAGCCAGGTGTTCGTTGGAACCTGAGATACGGCGGTGGGTGCGCAGCTCGCGTAGGGCAAGCTCGAAGTCTTCAGCGGCGTAGGCGGCGATACCGACGACCTCGCGGACGACGCCAATGCGGCCAGCTCGCTTTGAGGCAGCAACAGCGTGCTCAAGAGCAAAGTCGGGGTCGATATCGAGGTAACGCCCCACCATGACCAGGTGCTTAGCCACTGTATCAGCGTTCTGGGCTTCTAGCTGGCGCAGGGCTCGCAGAGTCCAGTTTTCAAGCTCTTTACCGGTGACGTCGGTATCGATTTCGGGTGCGTTCTTTGACGGACGGTAGTCACCGCTGGGGTTCTTGGCCTCAGCAGTAAAGTTACGGTCTTTGCGTTCCCCCTGGAAGCCGCGCTTATTCTGGTCGCGGTCGAAGTTCTTGCGGGGGCCATTACCCTTACGGTCGAAGGAGCGTTCGCCGCGGCCGTTACCGTTGTTTTTACGGTCGTCGAAGCGCTTACCACCGCCACGGTTCTTATCATAGGGCTTCTTCTTGTCGCCGTAGGGGCGGTCACCGTCGCGCTTGGTGTAGCCGCCTTCGTTACGGTCGGAGCAGTCGCTGCGGTAGGGGCGTGAGGAGTTACGGTCGTTGTTCTTCTTGTAGCCACCGCGGTTTTTATCTGAGTGGTTACGTGAGTATTCAGCCAAGTGAGCTCCTCTATGGTGTTTGTGGTGGGGTTGGGCTCTTTTCTGCCCTGTTTTTAATGCTAGGTTCTAGTCTATCTGGCTTGGGGTACCTTGCGTAGGGGCTGCCTGGTCTTACCGGTGCGTTTTCAGGCACACAGCTTCACGCTTGGCCGGCGCTTTAAAACAAAAAGGTCCTGGACGTAACGCCCAAGACCCCAAAAACAAAAAGGTCCTGGACAAACAGTCCAGGACCTTCCAGTATCCCAATCAAAAACCGGCGGTGACCTACTCTCCCACACCGTCACCAGTGCAGTACCATCGGCGCAAAGAGCCTTAACTTCCGGGTTCGGGATGGAACCGGGTGTTTCCCTCTCGCTATAACCAC
>NZ_CAKMSF010000013.1:0-24065 GCF_928381415.1 Rothia nasimurium | reverse complement strand
GAGGTCTAGGCCTTGTTCTTTGGCTTGGGTGATGAGGTTTTGGGCGAGTTGGTGTTCTGTTGTCATGGTGTTATTTTCTCCTGTTGGGGTTGGGAGGGTTTACACCGTTTTCCTGACAGTCCCACCCCCGGTGGGATTGAAGTCACTAAGTAGATAAGATGGCAAATTCTAGATGGCGCTGGCTATACCCGCTTGGAGTGACACTCTGGTTCATCGTTGCGTTCGCGATTAGTATCAACATCATTGTTTGGTTCTTCACGTCTGTTGTTGACCTGAAATCAGAGCAGTGGCGACTTATCGGTGAGATTTCAAGGAACACAAACGCTCTAGCTGTCCTTGCAGCAAGTGTTGCTGCCTGGATTGCATGGGGAACAAATAAAGCTCGAAAAGAAGAGTCAAAACGAGCTGACTTCAAAGATCGCATCCAATGGGCAGTTTCACGCTTCGACGGTAGCCCCTCATTGGAATCGATGGCTGCTGGGAAGATGATTGACCAGTTCGCGCAGGATAAAGGTTTATCTGCAAACGATACCGAGCTAGCAATAGAGTTGGCAGATCATAAGAAGTTCATCGAACAAGATGTGTGGCGAAGAGTCGAAGTTCTCCTGAACTCTATAAATTCTTCCCACGTCAACCTGAAAAAACTATTAAATGATAATCGCATCTCAGACTTAGCTGAGACCGTAAGCCCTACTCAACTTACACAATTCCAACGTGAATTTACTCAAAAGAAACTCGATTACTTGCTTAGTTCTGTAGAATCTAGAGAAACAGAATCCGTTGCAAGCTTGAAGGAGTACCAGGCTTCTTTAGATAGCTTGATTCAGCTACTTGAAGATCTCATTGCTGGGAGGTGGAAGAATGACTCAAACTGATTACAATGCTCACTCACTTGAGGCAGAAATGAACACCCTCAGGGAAGCGAACGCAAAAAACCTGACCTACTGGGAGGAAGCTAAGCCACGTCTGCAAGCAGAACATGAAGAGCGGATGCGTAAAAGCCAGCAGATAATTGATGATTTGAACACTCGTTCCCAAGAGATTCAGCGATACGAGCAAATGGGCACATGGGGTAAGTTCTTTTACCGTCTGTTTCACCGGCCAGCTTGGCTCTAGAATCTATGGCATAGGAAAGCCCCGGCCCATGAGAGTGGGCAGGGGCTTTCCTATGCCAGAATTATTCGATTAGAAAGAGTCGGTGAAGTTACAGGAAGCAAGAGCGGCCTGGCCGGTGCCGGTAGCCTCATCGATGACCTCGCCGTTAGCGTCGGTGATAGTGCACTTGAGGTCGTTGCTGTCGACCATGTAGTCGCCCTGGACGGTCAGGGTGACCATGTCGAATTCGTCAGTCAGCTCGATCTGCTGGGTCCATTCGCCCTCGAATTCAGCGGTATTCATGGAGCCGCCAATACCCCAAGATACGGTGCCCTTGCCAGTGTTAGTTGCAGTCAGGGTTAGGGTTTCAGCAGCGGGAGCCTCAGTAGTCTCTTCTGCTGCCGCCTCGGTGGTTTCCTCTGCAGCCGCGGCGGCGGAGGTCTCAGCGGCAGCGCTGCTGGTCTCTGCTGAGGTGGTGCTGGTGCTTGAACCACAAGCAGCCAGACCGAAAGCCATAGCGAGAGCGGCGGTAGTGGTGAGAATCTTCTTCATTGTTGACACTCCAAATGTGTGTGAGCGAATGGGTCTTTTAAAGGGTAAAGGCTAACCCTGCGCTTGTAGGATATTTGGGGAGTGTCGCCAAGATTTTCCCTCCCCGCCCACGTAATAAAGAAGCCCGCCACCTTCCCAGGTGGCGGGCTCCCCTCATCGCATTTCATCGCATTTACTGCGCTCAGGCAGCTTCTCCAATCTCTTTCACGTATTCCACATGTATAGGCCACGTCTCAAGATAAGCATCAAGGGTAAAACCACCACCCCCGCAAAACCCCGCGAACCGCCAGCAGGCATAGGCTTTATCCCAGGTTTCAGCAGTATCTGGAAGTCAGCATACATGCCCTCCAACGGAGATGAAGTCAGCCGGTGGTAGCTCACCTCGGCAGTACCAAAGTTGTCACGTTAGCTGTTTTCGCCACCAGCAGGGTACCTAGGCACCAAAACAAACCCCCAGGTCATTCAAAATCATAATAGGGCCTTAGGTTTTCCAGCTATCTTGATTCACAAGCTACTCCATCCTTGTTACCATCTAGGGCTGGTCTGTACGCAGGGTCAGTAGCAGGTATGTCATAGCGCCCGGCATTGTGGGCTTCAGTGCAGTTCTTGAAGTATTGCACTGGTGCTTCGGGCACAACAGGAGCTTGCTCGACAGGTGGAACATAATAGGCTGGAGCGCTTTCTTCAATAGGTGCAGGAGCTACCTGTTCCTCATAAGCAGGCTCCGACTGAGGTATCTCAGCCCGTGCTCCGCAATCCGGGGATGTCAAGACATCAGTCATAGCTACTTTTTCTGCCTCAGTAACCCATAGACCGTACTTTGCTTTGACATCAATTTGCTTTGATACATATTCACAGCGGAATGAAGTCTTTGGAGGCAGCCAGGTAGCTGCATCACCATCACTTTTCTGCTGATTAGTGGGGCCATCTACTGCCAGCAGATTGATAGGGTCATTAGCGAATGCGATACGTTGCTCTTCAGTTAATTTTTGTGCGCCCTTCTGCCAAGCATCCGAAAGCGCTACCACATGGTCAATTTGCACGGCTTCCGAGGTACCTTTCCCACGCATAAAGGAGATGAGACTACCCGTATAAGGGTCACTTAGACTACCACTGAGTACAACACATCCCCTAGTACCTGGCTTAGTCGTGGTTCCAACGAGATCACGGCGGAGCATATCATTGCGGGTGTCGCACCCATTCTTATCAGTATCGACCCAGCTGTTCCCGAATAAGCTTCTGTCATATCCGGTTTTAGGGGCTCGCCCCTTCACCTCGAGCTGGTTGAGTTTCTCAAGTGATTTTTGAGCATCTGGCGTATTCTGTGTGTCGCTAGGAACAGCAGGAACAGCATTTTCAGCAAAGTCAGGGTTTTCGCCCGGAAGGGTAATGCTTTCTTCATTTCCCTCATCATAGATTTGCCCATCTGAATCTGCTGTAATGACTGGGGTTGGGGTTGCACCCTCCGAGTTATACGCCGAACTTGAGCTCGTTTCAGCTTGCTTAGTGCTACCGCCGCCTGAAAAAGCTTGAACCACTCCCGCAATAACTGCGGATCCCACAAAAAGAACAATTATCAAACCAAGACAACCAAGGCATCCTAGTAAGCCCTTACCAACGGGAGTTTTGGGTGCGCTTCTTCCTCTCCCCGTTCTGATAAGGTTCTTACTCGGATGCCTCACGTCTAGCTCCATTACACATTGAGCAAATTTGTATCTTGCATAAAGATTTTCAGTTTTTGCTTAACAGACAAGTCAGATAGCCGCCCACCTTAGCCCCGGTATTACCGCAGGTACGGGCTGAGCTAATCCCCCAGCACACAGTTGCTTATCAAACGATCAATTGCTCGAACGTCCAGGTTCTTACCAATGTTTAGCTTGAAATGCCCTGCCTTAGTCCAAAGTTCAATTTCAGCGTTGAGGTCCATCAAACGACCAGCATTTTCGCTTGACCACATATAGATTGAAGAATAAGGAATGGAGTACATCTCGACTTTCTTCCCGGTCATCCCCTGTGCATCGCGGACAATAAGTCTCTTATTCGTGAAGACTGCTGCATCTCGAACAGTGCTAAAAGCCACATGAGGCACTTCACCGTCGGCTAGCACCGAAGGAATATCTTTAGGTATCGGGCATTCCGCTACCAGGGTCCATGAAAGGATTGAAGCCAAAGCTGAATCAGCCATTATTTACTCCTCTTTAAAACTGACGAAGCAGTTGAATCATAGGGATTGATGTATAACACCTAGTTGTATTATAAGAGTTACACACATTACATACCGAAGGTGAGTCTCATGAAAGAGCCCCGCAAGTCACTTGCAGACAAGCTAAAGCAGGACATCGTTCCCGATGGAGTGGACCGTTTCAAGAAGCTTAGCAATGCCACGACCTCCAAGTTCACCCCCAAATCTTCGCAAAATTCCTCTTCGCCTGAAAGCACCTATGAAAAAGGGGCTTTTACCCGAGAAACAAAATACGCTACAGGCGTCTATGGGGCCAAGATTACATCTGAGAGCCCCTATTCTGAGCTGGATGCAGAACCCAACGGCACTTTCGAAAAGGGCTCGTTCACGCAACAGCCCACCTCTCATCCTGCAGATAGACTAGCAGCTCTCAGAGAGCAGGGGATTCCTGAAAACCTTAAAAATAAAAAGGGGCTTCTAGGGTGTCTGGGCTGCTTGGGATGTTCAGGGATTATCTTTGTATTCCTGCTGATTCTCGCGCTTCTAAGTTCGCTGATAAGCGGTGGAGACAGTACTGAGCCTGTGTCAGAGGAGACTTCAAGCCCAACCCAAATTTCTACCCCAACTCCTTCAGCTACATCAGAGACCCCTGAAGTAACAGTGTCCCCATCACCCACTGGAGTCGAGAGCGCCACTCCTTCTAAAGTAGCAACAGAACAGGCTGTAGAACCTACACCCGAGCAAACAGTTCCAGTTGAAGAGGTAGCACCTCCTGCTCCAGTTGAGACTCCTGCTGAAACTATCCCTGAGCCTCCCGTTGCCACTCAGCCTGCTCAATTTTTCCAGGCCCCTGCTGAGCCGGCGCCAGCTCCCGTTCAGGAGAATCTGAGTTTTGGCTCTTGTGCGGAGGCAAAAGCTGCGGGTTACTCGCATATCCCAGCAGGTCACCCCGCCTACAGTTCCAAGCTTGACCGCGATGGCGACGGTATCGCCTGTGATAAGTAGAACTACTGCTTAGCGCGTATAAAAAACCCGCCCGCCCCGTGACGGGGCGGGCGGGCTGGTGAGGAGACAAGACCGAAGCTAGGCTTTGATCTTGTGGTTCCTACGGCGGTTCGATTCAAAACCAAATCTCCGGTCCTGAATCACCACAACAAGTCTACACCTGTCAGTCAGGTTAAAGTTCATTCATCAATCACAATAGGCAACTGTGACCCCTATATGACAAAGGACTTTCCCGCAGGCAAGCGGTGCCAGCGGGCGTCCTAACCCTCTGCTGCCGCCTTAAGGCGGGCTAGCCCGCGCTCAAAATCAGCACCGATACGCTTTTGCATATTAAAGACCTTGAACATTACTTTCATCATCAGGTTCTGCTCACCGCTCATCGACCAGGCAACTGCGGTACCGCCCTCGGTAGGCTGCAGCTTGAAGTGGCTGCGGTTCTTAGCAGCCCAGGGCTTGATGAATTCAATATCAACCTCAACCAGGTTGTCCTCCACCGTCACTACAGTCATGCGGCCCTCACCGGCCTTCTTATTGCCGGCCCAGGCCATCTTTGCGCCAACGCCACGTTCGGCACCGGAGTAGGCCTGCTGTATAGCGGGGTCAAGCTCCTGCCACGGTGACCAGCTCTCCCAGGCGTGTAGGTCCTCGAACAGGGCGCGAACCTGATCAACGGGGGCATCAATAACGGTGGAGCGAGTGAGTAAAGTATTTGTCATGTCAACCATTTTACCTAGACGAAGGCCCCGCCACTTCATCGTAATGAAGCGGCGGGGCCTTGATATTAGCTCCTAGGAGCGGGCTAACCCTTAGTCGGTGTAGGGGCCAACTGCCTCGCGGGCCTCGGGGAGCACAGCACCGGCGTCATCAAGGTCACCAACGCGGTGAACCTTGACGGTATTGGTGGAGCCTGCAACACCGGGAGGTGAACCGGCAGCCATGACGATCATGTCGTTAGCCTGAGCCAGGCCGTTAGCCAGCATGTAGCGGTCGACAACGGCGGTCATCTCGTCGGTGTCCTTAGCGGTGGGTGAAACCGCTGCCTCAACGCCCCACAGCAGGGAGAGGAAGGCACGTACGGAGGGCTCGGGGGTCAGGGCAAGCACAGGCTTGGCCGGACGCAGACGGGCCAGACGGCGGGCGGTGTCGCCAGACTGGGTGAAGGTGGCGATGTACTTAACATCCAGCTGGTCAGCAATGTTGACCGCTGCACGGGTGATAGCACCACCGCGGGTCTTAGGTGAGGTGCCCAGTTCGGGAACGCGGAAGAGGCCGCGCTCTTCGGTGGACTTGATGATGCGAGCCATGGTCTGGATGGTGATGATGGGGTACTTACCCACTGAGGTTTCACCGGAGAGCATGACAGCGTCGGCACCGTCGAGGATAGCGTTAGCGCAGTCAGATGCCTCTGCACGGGTGGGAGTGGGGTTCTGGATCATGGTTTCCAGCACCTGGGTTGCCACGATAACGGGCTTTGCCCAGCGGCGGGCCAGTTCGATGGCGCGCTTCTGTACCAGGGGAACCTCTTCGAGGGGGAACTCCACACCCAGGTCGCCACGGGCAACCATGATGCCGTCAAACCTGTCGACGATATCCTGCAGGTTTTCAACTGCCTGGGGCTTTTCAATCTTGGCGATGACGGCGATCTTACGGCCTTCTTCTTCCATGATTTCGTGAACACGCTGGATGTCGTCGCCGGAGCGGACGAAGGAGAGAGCGATGATGTCCACGCCCAGGTTCAGGGCGAAGCGCAGGTCGCGCTCGTCCTTCTCGGTGAGGGCGGGGATGGAAACAGCAACGCCGGGCAGATTGATGCCCTTGTTGTTGGAGATGGGACCGCCGACGATGACGCGGGTGGTCACGGTGGTCTCGTCAACCTCGATAGCTTCGAGGCGGATCTTGCCGTCATCAATCAGCAGGGTATCGCCGGGCTTGACGTCACCGGGCAGACCCTTGAAGGTGGTGCCGCAGATTTCCTTGGTGCCTTCAACATCTTCGATGGTGATCTTGAAGGTATCACCGGGTTCGAGAACCTCAGCGCCGTTCTTGAAAGTTTCGAGGCGAATCTTGGGGCCCTGAAGGTCGGCGAGAATCGCGACGTTGTGACCAAGCTTTTCGGCCTGCTCGCGGATGGTTGCGTATGAGTTAGTGTGAACCTCGTGGTCACCGTGGCTCATGTTCAGGCGGGCGACATTCATGCCCGCTTCGATAGCCGCTGCAATTTTCTCGGGTGCAGAAATTGCGGGGCCAATAGTACAAACAATCTTTGCGCGTCTCATCAATCAACCTTAGGTTTGTAGGGGTCTGAGAACCTTTGGTGTGGTTTCTGTCGGTAGCGGATTGACCACCGCCAACAACCAACATATTCACAGATAGTCAGCATGAAACCAACATGTCCACACCTCATTATACGTTGTTTCGTGAGGTTTTGGTGGAGGCATCGGGCACTTTCTGTGTAAATATTCGACATAAACCCCACCAAAACACACATAAACAGTCACAAACAAACAAAATCCGTTATCTAGCTTGTCAGCTTTGAGAGCACACGCCCCGGGCACGTATCCTGAATGCAGAACACAAAGCTAGCCACCCACCCGCAAACCGATGAAAGAGTGCCCATGCCTACCCCGAACGTCCTTATCCTCTTCGGCTCCACCTACGGCCACACCGAACGCTACGCCCACTGGATCGCAGAAGACCTGCGCGCCCACGCGTCCGCACCGCAGGTGACCCTCTCCCCCGTCGCCGAAGCCACCGACGAAATGATCGAAGCAGCCGACGTACTCATCGTCGGCGCCAGCTACCTGGGCGGCTTCCTCACCGGCGCCCCCACCCTGCGCAAGCGCCGCGAAGCCATGCTCAAGGTGCCCAACCGCGTCTTCTACACCGTCTCCTTCAACGGCACCGAAGTCTACCCCCGCTCCTACCTCGACGAGCGCGTCATGAAGAGCTACAAGGCAGACGTTGCCGGCGACCGACCCGCCTTCCACTTCCGCGGGGGCCTCAAGATGGACGAAATGTCCAAGCTGCACAAGACCGCCCTCACCGGCGTCAAGACCGCCTACAAGCTCAAGCCCAAGCAGAACGAGTACGACAAGCAGCTCATCGAAGCCTTCGAAAACGGCGGCGCCGACCACACCAACCGCGAATGGACCAAGCCCCTGATCGCCGAGGTTGAAACCTACCTGACCGACATCGCCGCCTCCTAGCAATGAAAACACTACTAATTGCCTACGGTAGCCAGTACGGCTACACCGAGCAGTACGCCCGCTGGATCAGCCAGCAGCTAGAGGGGCGCTTCACCACCCAGCTACTCCCCCTAGACCAGCTAACCGAACGCGCCGTAGCCGACGCGGACGTCCTGGTGGCGGGCCTGAGCGACTACGGCGGGTTCCTCACCGGCGCCCAGGAGCTCAAAAAGTACGAGCAGGAACTGAGGGTCAAACCCTTTGCCCTCTTCACCGTCTCGTTCAGTGGCTTGGCGGGGGCAAGCCAGCAGAAGCTCGATGCCCTGCTGGCCAAGAACCTGGGCGAGAGTCTGGTCCAGGACGCCCTCGGCACCTTTCACCTGCGCGGCGGCCTCGACCACACCCGGCTTTCTTTCAAGCACAAAACCGTGATGGTGGGCATCCGCTCAGCCATCGCAGCCCTGCCCAAGAAGTCTGAAGCTAACCAGCAGATGCTCGACAGCTTCACCCGCAAAACCGTTGACTACTCCAGTCAAGAGCAGGTTGAACCGCTGGTCGAGGCAGTAGCCGCCCTAGCCTAAGGAAAGACCAAGGCACCCACAGAAAACCGGCCCCGCCCCAGAATCTCTGGGGCGGTGCCGGTTTCTTTACCGATTTTGTTCGAAAAGGGAGGCAGATTCACGCTCGCTGCCGACCCTCTCGCCGGTTCGCTTCGCTCACAAGCGATTCACGCCAGCCGCCGAGCCAGCAGCTTCGCTGTGAATCTGCCTCCCTTTCTATCTAGAGCGCCAAATCAATCGCCCGGTCGCTGGGGGCGACAGGGGCCGGCAGCAGGGTGGAGCCGGTCAGGTGCTTTTCGACGGCTGCGGCGCAGGCGCGTCCTTCGGCGATAGCCCAGACGACCAGGGACTGGCCGCGGCCGGCATCGCCGCAAGAGAAGACGCCGGGGACGTTAGTCATGTAGTTCTCGTCGCGGGCGACGTTGGTGCGGCGGTCGAGTTCTGCACCCACCTGGGTGGTGATGGAGTCGTTGTCCTGGCCGGTGAAGCCCAGGGCGAGGAAGACCAGGTCGGCCGGGATGATGTGCTCGGTGCCTGCCTTGGGCACGCGGCGGCCGTCGGGTAGGTATTCGGTTTCAGCGACCTTGAGGCCGGTGAGTTTACCGTTCTCCCCCACGAATTCGACGGTGGAGGCCAGGTACTTGCGTTCGCCGCCCTCTTCGTGGGAGGAGGAAACCTCAAAGACCTTGGGGAACATGGGCCAGGGTTCGTTCTCCGGACGCTCGGCACCCGGCTTCTTGCCGATAGCCAGGGTGGTGATTGAGGCTGCCCCCTGACGCACGGCGGTGCCGATGCAGTCGGAGCCGGTGTCTCCACCGCCCAGCACGATGACGTGCTTGCCTGCGGCGTTGATGGTCGGGGCTTCTAGGTCACCGGCTACCACCCGGTTGGCTTCGGTCAGGTAGGGCATGGCGTAGTGGACGCCCTCAAGGTCGGCACCAGGGATAGGCAGGGCGCGCGGTGCGGTGGCCCCGGTGGCCACGATGACGGCGTCGTAGCGGCTCTTGAGGTTATCCCAGGTGATGTCTTTGCCGATTTCAACGCCGGTGCGGAAGCGGGTGCCTTCGGCCTTCATGACCTCGATACGGCGGTCAACGATATCTTTTTCTAGCTTGAAATCGGGAATACCGTAGCGCAGCAGACCGCCCACCTTATCGTCCCGTTCGAAGACGGCGACGGTGAAGCCTGCCTGGGTCAGCTGCTGGGCAGCTGCCAGACCGGCGGGGCCTGAACCGACCACTGCCACGGTCTTATCGAGCATGCGGTCGGGCATAATGGGCTCGATGTAGCCGCCCTCGAAGGCCTGCTCAGCAATGGTGTATTCAATCTGCTTGATGGTCACCGCGGGCTGGTTGATACCCAGCACGCAGGAGGTTTCGCAGGGAGCCGGGCAGACGCGTCCGGTGAACTCGGGGAAGTTGTTGGTCGCGTGCAGGCGCTCAACGGCCTTTTCGGTTTGCTCCCGCCAGGTCAGGTCGTTCCATTCGGGAATCAGGTTGCCCAGGGGGCAGCCGACGTGGCAGAAGGGAACACCGCAGTCCATGCAGCGGGAGGCCTGGGTCTTGAGCACAGCCGAGTTCTGGGCGACCTGAACTTCCTTCCAGTCCAGGATACGGACGGGTACGGGGCGCTTAGGTCGGTCTTGACGGGTGGTTACTTTCAGAAAACCGCGGGGATCAGCCACGAGCGGTCACCTCCAAAATCTTGTTCCAAACCTGCATGGATTCGGTGTCTTCGCCGGCGGCTTCGGCCTCGGCGCGGATAGCTTGTACGGCGGCATAGTCGCGCGGCAGTACCTTGGTGATGCGGGCGTAGGTACCCTCCAGGTCTTCGAGCAGGGCGGACGCCAGGGTCGAGCCGGTCTCGGTGCGGTGGCGGGTTAGCAGCTGGGCGACCTCTGCGCGGTCGTCCTCAGATAGTTCCAGGAAGCCGAGTTCACCGGATTCGCGGGACTGCTTATTGACCTTGGCCATATCGAGGTCGAGCACGTAGGCGGTACCACCGCTCATGCCCGCACCAAAGTTGCGGCCGGTTGAGCCCAGGATCAGGGCCTTACCACCGGTCATGTACTCACAGCCGTGGTCGCCAATACCTTCAACGACGGCGGTTGCCCCTGAGTTACGGACTAAGAAGCGTTCACCGACGATACCGCGGATGAACATTTCGCCGCTGGTAGCGCCGTAGCCAATGACGTTACCGGCAACCACGTTCTCTTCGGCAACCAGGGGGGCTGCCGCGTCCGGAGCCACGATGATGCGACCACCGGAGAGACCCTTGCCCACGTAGTCGTTGGAGTCACCGGTTAGGCGGATGGTGATGCCCTGGGGCAGGAAGGCGCCCAGTGACTGGCCGGCGTGGCCGGTGAGGTTGAGGGTGATGGAGTCGTGGTCCAATACCTCAATGCCGAAGGTCTTGGTGACGGTGTGGCCCAGCATGGTGCCCACGGAGCGATCGGTGTTGACCACCTGTGAGTCGATGGTGACCGGGGTGCGGTTGCTCAGGGTTTGCTGGGCAGCTGCAATGAAGGTGTTGTCGATGTGCTGGTCAAGCTCATGGTCCTGGTCCTTGAGGTGGCGGATGCCCTGCCCCTCGTAGTCGACGGCGGTTGAGGTCAGCACCTTGGTCAGGTCGAGCCCGTCTGCCTTCCAGTGGTCAATAGCCTGAGACATGTCGAGTACCTCGGCGTGGCCGATGGCCTCATCCAGGGTGCGGAAGCCCAGCTGGGCCAGGTATTCGCGCACTTCTTCAGCGATGAACTCAAAGAAGTTGACCACGTGGTCTGCCTGGCCGGTGAAGCGGGCGCGCAGGTCGGGGTTCTGGGTAGCGAGGCCCACGGGGCAGGTGTCCAGGTGGCACTTGCGCATCATGATGCAGCCTTCGACGACCAGGGGTGCGGTGGCGAAGCCGTATTCTTCGGCCCCCAGCAGGGCGGCGATGATGACGTCGCGGCCGGTCTTGAGCTGGCCGTCCGCCTGGACGACAACGCGGTCGCGCAGGCCGTTGATCATGAGGGTCTGCTGGGCTTCAGCCAGGCCGAGCTCCCAGGGTGCACCTGCGTGCTTGAGGGAGTTGAGCGGGGCTGCGCCGGTGCCGCCGTCGTGGCCCGAGATGAGCACGACGTCCGCTTTAGCCTTGGTGACGCCTGCGGCCACGGTGCCGATACCGATTTCAGATACCAGCTTGACGTGGACGCGGGCGGACGGGTTAGCCCGCTTGCAGTCGTAGATGAGCTGGGCGAGGTCCTCGATGGAGTAGATATCGTGGTGGGGCGGGGGCGAAATCAGGGAGACACCGGGGGTGGAGTGGCGGGTCTTGGCCACCCAGGGGTAGACCTTGGCAGCCATGAGCTGGCCACCCTCACCGGGCTTAGCGCCCTGGGCCATCTTGATCTGGATGTCGTCGGCGTTGGTCAGGTAGAGGGAGGTGACGCCGAAGCGGCCGGAGGCTACCTGCTTGATGGCGGAGCGACGTTCGGGGTCGAGCAGACGGTCGACGTCCTCACCGCCCTCACCGGTGTTCGACTTAGCGCCCAGGCGGTTCATAGCGATCGCCAGGGTCTCATGGGCTTCCTTGGAGATGGAGCCGTAGCTCATAGCACCGGTGGAGAAACGCTTGACGATCTCGCTGACGGGCTCGACCTCGTCGATGGAGATGGGGGTGCGGTCTTCGGTGAAGGTGAAGAGGCCGCGCAGGGTCATCAGGTCCTTGGCCTGGTCGTCGACCAGCTTGGTGTAGGACTTGAAGATGTCATAGCGACGGGTCTTGGTCGAGTGCTGCAGACGGAAGATGGTCTGGGGGTTGAAGAGGTGGGGCGGGCCCTCGCGGCGCCAGTCGTACTCACCGCCGGTTTCCAGGGCGCGGTGGGGTACGGAAACGCCGTCGTCGGGGTAGGCGTCGTGGTGGCGCTTGCGGGTTTCAGCTTCGATGACGTCCAGGCCCACGCCGTCCATCTGGGAGTGGGTGCCGGTGAAGAACTGGTCAACGACCTGCTGGGAGAGGCCCAGAGCCTCGAAGGTCTGCGCACCGCAGTAGGAAGAGACGGTGGAGATGCCCATCTTGGACATAATCTTCTGCAGGCCCTTACCCAGAGCCTTAATGAGGTTGTAAACAGCCTCAGACTCGGTTACACCGGTGATTTCGCCCTGGGCTACCAGCTCTTCTACTGATTCCATGGCCAGGTAGGGGTTGACGGCCGAGGCGCCGTAGCCAATAAGGGTGGCAACGTGGTGCACCTCGCGCACATCGCCCGCTTCAACAATCAGAGCGACCTTGGTGCGGGTAGCTGAGCGCAGCAGATGGTGGTGGACGGCGCTGGTCAGCAGCAGGGACGGGATGGGCGCCCAGGCGCCGTTGGAGTTTCGGTCTGAAAGAATCAGGAACTGTACGCCGCGTTCTACCGCGGCAGAAACCTTTTCACAGATTTCAGCGATACGGGCGCGCAGGGCTTCTTCTCCCCCGTGAGCCGGGTAAAGGCCGCTGACCTTGAGAGCGGCGGGCATGCCGTCCTCGTCCTCAATGTGGGCAATCTTATCGAGCTCGTCGTTATTGATAACCGGGAAGTTGAGCCCCACGTGCTGCACCTTGACCCGGCCGTTACGCAGCAGGTTGCCGTCCGCACCGATAGAGGTCTTGAGGCTGGTCACCAGCTCTTCACGGATGGAGTCCAGCGGCGGGTTGGTCACCTGGGCAAAGGACTGCACGAAGTAGTCAAAGAGCAGGCGGTGGCGGGTAGACAGCACCGCAATGGGGGTATCGGTACCCATGGCGTAGATGGGCTCAGCGCCAGTCTTGGCCATCGGGGCGAGAATCTTCCGCAGTTCTTCTTCGGTGTAGCCGAAGGTCTGCTGACGCTTGAGGATCGACTTGCGGGAGGCGCGGATGTGCTCGCGCTCGGGCAGATCAGCCAGGTCAACGATGTTCTCATCGGCCCACTGCTTCCAGGGCTGCTCGGCAGCAACAGCTGCCTTAACCTCTTCGTCGGGCACCAGGCGTCCTGCCTTGGTGTCAACGAAGAACATCTTGCCGGGCGAAACGCGGCCCTTCTCAACGATCTTCTCTTCGGGCATGTCGACCACGCCGACCTCAGAAGCCAGAATGACCAGGCCCTCGTCGGTGACCCAGTAGCGGCCGGGGCGCAGACCGTTGCGGTCCAGCACAGAACCCACGTTTTCGCCGTCCGTAAAGGCGATAGCGGCAGGTCCGTCCCAGGGCTCCATGAGGGAGGAGTGATAGCGGTAGAAGGCGCGGCGGTCTTCATCCATGGTCTCGTGGTTTTCCCAAGCCTCAGGAACCATCATCATGAGTACCTGGGCAGCCGAGCGGCCCGAGAGCATCAGCAGTTCAGCGACCTCATCGAAACTCTGGGAGTCAGAAGCACCCACGGAGCAAATCGGGAAGAGCTCTTCGGGATTGCGGCCCAGCACCGGGGACTTGAGCTGGGACTGGCGGGCCCGCATCCAGTTGCGGTTGCCCTTGACCGTGTTGATTTCACCGTTGTGGGCAATGGTGCGGAAGGGCTGGGCCAGGGGCCAGGAGGGGAAGGTGTTGGTGGAGAAACGCGAGTGGACGATCGCCAACTTGGTGGCAAACCGCGGGTCAGAAAGATCCGGGTAGAAGGGTTCCAGCTGGGCGGTGGTCAGCATACCCTTGTAGACGATGGTGCGCGATGAGAAGGAGGGGAAGTAGACACCAAGCTTGTGCTGGGCCCGCTTGCGCACGCGGAAGGCCTTCTGGTCCAGCTGGCGGCGCTCTGAATCTTCGTCCAGGTTGACCACGGGGATGTGGCCGGTAAAGGGGGCGTTGACAGCGTCCAGATCCTCACCTGAGGCTTCTGCAATGAACATTTGCACGAAGTAGGGCATGACCTCGCGGGCAGCCTTACCCACGATATCCGCATTGACGGGCACCTCGCGCCAGCCCAGTACCCGCAGGCCCTCGCGCTGGGCAATCTGGGTTAGCCCGTCCTTGAGTTCATCTGCGTTCTCGCCACCGGTGGGTAGGTAGGCGGTACCTACGGCGTATTTACCCAGTTCGGGCAGGTCAAAATCAACGACCTCGCGCAAGAAGGTATCGGGAATCTGTAGGAGAATACCGGCGCCGTCGCCGGTGCCTTCGTCCGCGCCGACCGCACCACGGTGTTCCAGACGGCGCAGGGCGGTTAGGGCGTGATCAACGATGTCGTGGCCGGGGGTGCCGCGCAGGGTGGCAATCATGGCCAGGCCGCAGGCGTCCTTTTCGTTCTCCGGGCTATAGAGACCGGTGGCCTCGGGAATGGAGGCAAAAGTGGTGAAGGGTGAGGGGGCGTGCCCGAGGGTGTGGGGGTCCTGGGTGAAGGTCTTATCGGCGTGGTCTGCACTGCCGAGCGTGGTGTGACTCATGTGGGCCGTTCCTACTTACGTTGGGCTCTGGTGCCAGCGGAGAAGGCTAAACGGCGGGCGCACGGGAGCTGGTGGTCACAGGACGCCTGTGGTTTAGCCGCTCCCTTGCAGCACGAGATATCGGTGGTCGCCTCGCTGTGACGATGGAGCGTGTGGCGGCTCTAGGTTGCCCGGTTGTGGGGCCTGAACCTGGGGTTCTCCCCCGCTTCCGGTAGGTGCGGGAGGATGTTTCCATCAGCCTGTAGAGGCTTCGTTACGTATGTGTAAATTTATACGCCCCTGCGTGTAAAGATTCAACAGGCAACTGTAGGTTGCATGAGCAAGGTGGGAGCTACTCCCCTACTAGATAGCGCCTTTTGCTTGATTCTTACCCTGTGCAACCTAGGGAAAACCGAATTAGAACATGAATAATTTTCGTAATTATGCAGGGTTTATTGTTACGTGGAGGCGGCTAATTGAAACAGACTTGAAACTTTAAATCTCGCAAAATGAGACAGGTATTTCATATAGAGGATAGAAAAGTGGGGCCCTGGAACACCCCAGAACCCCACTGACCAGATAGGTAAGCTAGCGGGTGGCGCCGGTAAAGTCGAGCACCATGCGTCCGTTAATCAAACCGGCATGCATTTCATCAAAGATAGCCTGGGCATCTTCGACCGGGCGGAGCTGAACCACGGGCTTAACACGACCCTGGGCACCGAATTCAAAAGCTTCTGCCAGGTCTTGACGGGTTCCCACCAAAGAACCCTGAACCTTGATGCCATCTAGCACCAGGCGGGGGATGTTAAGATCCATAGACTCGGTGGGCAGACCAACGGCAACCACGGTGCCACCGGCACGTACGGAGTCAACAGCCTGATTGAAGGCCGCCTTAGCCACGGCAGTAACGACAGCAACATGGGCACCAGCACCGCCGGTGGTGTTCTTGATTTCTTCTACAACGTCTTCAACGTTCTTGGCGTTGATGACCACGTCCGCGCCACTGTCCTTAGCCAGCAGCAGCTTGTCTTCATTAAGGTCAACGGCAATAACCTGAGCCCCGAAGACGTTCTTGGCGTACTGCACAGAGAGGTTGCCCAGGCCGCCTGCACCAAAGCAGACAATCCATTGACCCGGGCGGACGCCTGATTCCTTCACGGCCTTATATGTGGTCACACCGGCGCAGGTGATGGAGGTTGCCTCAACCGGATCGAGAGCATCGGGAACCTTGACGGTGTAGTCAGCATAGAGCAGGGTATATTCACTCATGCCACCGTCTGCTGTGTAGCCCGCATTGATGACGGAGCGGCAGAAGGTTTCACGGCCGTCCGTGCAGTATTCGCAGTGGCCGCAGCCCTTGAAGAACCAGGGAACACAGACGCGGTCGCCCACCTTGAGGTGTTCTACGCCGGGGCCGACTTCAGTGATGACACCTACACCTTCATGACCCAGAATACGACCGGGTTTTTCGCCAAAGTCGCTGGCTGCTACGTGCAGGTCGGTATGGCAGATACCTGAGTATTCAATCTTGGCAAGCACCTGACCGTGACCCACCTCGGGTACGGGCACATCTTTGATATCCACGGTTCCATCAAGACGGTCAGAAACAACAACAGCTTTCATGGTGGCCATGTGAGAGCTCCTTAGAAATACAGCAGATTGAGTGTTGTGGCTCACTTAAAGCCTAGATTCTGGGAGCATCCAGGCGCCAGGGGTTGGATATTTTTTCTACTCTGTTACGGCGCTTTTACCCCTAAGGGCTATAGTTCGGCAATAATTTATTACCCCCAAAAGCAAGGTAGCTAAGCTAGAGCCATGAGTGATCAGATACCCTCCCCAGTGCCCCTTACCCAGCGTGCCACCTGGGCGGACCTCCCTCATTCCGTGCAGGCCTGGGTGGAAGAAGAGCTAGGTGACACCGTAGTCAGGGCCGAGTCGCAAAGCGGTGGGTTCAGCCTGGGCACCGCAGACCGCCTGGTCACCCGCACAGGGCGCAAGGCTTTCCTTAAGGCTGTTGACGCCACCCTTCACCCACAAACAGCTGACCTACACCGCAAGGAGGGCCGCATCACCGCGTCCTTCCCCAGCAACACCCCGACCCCGGCCGTCCTCGCCACCCGTGATTTTTCAGGGGCGGACGGCACAGCCTGGGCTGCCCTGCTTCTGGAAGATATCGAGGGGCGGCACCCAGAATACCCCTGGCAAAGAGAGGAACTGGCCGCCGTTTTTCGGGCCCTGGACGGCATGAGCCGGGTTCCTGTGAATGCGGAGCTCAAGCTGCCGACCACTGAAGCGGACCTGACCGAAGAACTCGGTTTTTGGCACAGGCTTACCCAGGGTGTGACCCTAGAGCAGCTGGCCTACGTTCAGGGAACTGACTCCTACCATGAGCTGGTAGACCTATTGCCCTTTGTCAACCAGAAGGCTGCCAAGTTTGCCGCCTTTGTCGATGAGCACCTGGTTGCCCACTTGGCAGGAAGCTCCTATGTACATACAGACCTGAGGGGCGACAATATTCTGATTCGCCCCACTGGTGAAGCAGTTTTGATTGACTGGCCCTGGGCAACGGTGGGCAATCCCCACTTTGACGTCGCTTCTGTAGCGACGGACGCCCTGATCGCCGATCCTAGCCTGAGCCTCACCGAGGTAAGGGAGCTGATGCCGGCGTCCGGGCGTCCTGCGCTCGAGTTCTTGCAGGCTACTGTTGTCGCTTTGGCGGGCTACTATCTCTACGCTTCGATGCAGAAGCCCAGTGACTCTACGAACTCGTCGCTGGTGAGCATGCGGGCCCACCGCGCGTCCGCCCTGCTCACCAGGCTGGCCCAGGGCGAAAAGTAATCCGCACTTATTCTGATGTACCCGCAACTAGTTGCGGACTTTTCAGAAAAAGTGCGGGTCAGATTCTAGTGTGTAGGTGCTATTCACCCTCACCCAGAATAGCCGCATACGAGTTATGCGTGGGTAGGTTTTTTCCGTCTAGTGCAGAAACTGCCATAGTTACTCGCTCATCTCTAGTCACACCTAAAGATTCATTAATTTGCTGTGGGCACTGAAGCTGATAACTAGCGATAGACGTACCATCTTCGTGTAAAACATCGATAGCAAAGCCGGTACCCTCTTCACCGCCACATTGAGCATTAATGACATACGCTCTGCCCTGCACAAGGGAGAGAGTTATTTCAGAACGGTCAAAACCTTCAGTAATTGGAGTCCACACATAAGCATCCGCCGGTGGTTCCAGGCTCACTGAATCTATGCTTGGTTTAGTTGCGGAGCAACCAGACAGGAGCATCGCCCCCGCTAACAGAAGCACTTGTAAACGCTGTCGCTTCATATCTCCACACCATCTCTTATCGCACCTACTGGTATTCGTTACGCTCCCACTGTGCCAGGTTTCGGTTAAAACCAGCAGCGGCGAGCGGAAGCGCTGCCACTAGCCCCATGAGCGCCGTGACCCAAGTGAAACCTGCGCCAGTCATTGACGCGCTCACATAATACGCACCTCCACCCTACCTTTTAATAAGCAGGCATATCAATTTGTTACTGGCTCAGAGCAAAAAGTAATCCGCACTTATTCTGATGCACCCGCAACTAATTGCGGACTTTTCAGAATAAATGCGGATTAGTCGCCCTGGTTAGGAGTTACCACCGCGAGCCAGGTTTCGGTTAAAACCAGCAGCGGCAACCGGAAGCGCTGCCACCAGCCCCATGAGCGCCATGACCCAGGTGAAACCTACTCCGGCCATTGACGCAATTACATATACAGCACCATTGACAGCACAACCATATACAAGAAGTGCCAGCACAGCTTCAACAGGGTTTCCCGGCAGCCAGGAGTCGAACATTCCACGGCACTTTGCACCACCTGCCTGCTCATGCTCAGCTTTTACCCGGTGGTGCAGGGGTAAGAACGCCAGCGCGCCACCACACCAGGCTCCGAACAAAACCGTTAGCCCAGGCTGGAAAAATTGCAAAGAAAAAACTGTTCCTAGCGAGGCAAGCAGCCCGTAACCTGCCAGCGCGTACAGGGCAGAAGACAGCAGGTACGCCGGAACCGTTGTGAGATTTGGGAAAGATGAGTACTTCATGTTTACCTCCTCTTTGAAGCTGACTACCTCTACCCTACCTTTTAATAAGCAGGCATATCAATTTATTACTGGCTCAGAGCAAAAAGTAATCCGCACTTACTCTGATGTACCCGCAACTAGTTGCGGACTTTTCAGAATAAGTGCGGATCAGTTTCTATGCTTGTGCTCTAGTCGCCGGAGCGAACGGACGCCGGGGCGGGCCCGTCCACGTTAGACTCGCTAGCCCCTTCCATATAGGCTCCGGGCAGCTCCCCGCGTCTGCGGGCACGCAACCCCATGACCGCGAACATGACGATACCCAGCAGCATAATCAGGCCAGAAGTCCACACGTGGATACGAACCCCCAGCAACATTTCAGCGGTATCAATCCGCAGGAAAGTCTCGATCATCAGGCGGCCGAAACCGTACCAGACAACATACGCCCAGAAGACCTGGCCCAGCTGGAAAATGCCGCGGCGACCCAGAGCAATCAGAAGCGCGGCACCAAGAAGATTCCACAGCGACTCATACAGAAAAGTCGGGTGAAAGAGGGTACCTACCGGGTACTGGTCGGGGAAGTTGGGTGAGGACGCCGAAATCTCCAGGCCCCAGGGCAGGGTGGTGGGCTTGCCAAAGAGCTCCTGGTTAAACCAGTTACCCCAGCGGCCCATAGCCTGGGCGATCATGATGCCGGGGGCGGCGGCGTCCGCGAACTTAGCCAGCGAAATGCCGTAGCGGCGGCAGGCGTACCAGGCGCCCAGGCCACCGACCGAAATCGCGCCCATAATACCGATGCCGCCTTCCCAAATCTTGAAGACATCAAGGGGGTCAGCGCCAGCACCAAAGTAGGAGCCGGGGTCGGTAATGAGCACGTGGTAGAGGCGGGCACCGATAATGCCCGAGGGAATGGCCCACATGGCAACGTCCCAGACGCGTTCGGGGTCTTCACCCCAGGCAGCCCAGCGGCGACCGGTCAGCCACATGCAGACCGCGATGCCCGCCAGTATGCAGAGGGCATAGAAGTGGATGGTCAGGGGGCCCAGCTCAAGAGTGGAGATGGACGGCGAGGGAATAGAAGCAAGCACAGTGGCAGTCATACAACCCCTACCCTACTCGCGGCCAGCCAGCTGACGGGTCAGGGCACCAACGGCGGACGGCCCACCTTCAGCCAGAGCCTTAACCAGGGCGGTACCCACAATCACGCCGTCTGCATAGGCACCGATTTCTTCCACGTGTTCACGCTTGGAAACGCCCAGGCCCACGCAAGCAGCGGGAGCGCCTGCGGCCCGCAGGTCAGCAACCAGGGTCTCGGCGGCGGTGTTCACCGACGAGCGGGCGCCGGTGACACCCATCACCGAGACAGCGTAGACAAAGCCGCTTGAAGCCTGCGAAATCATGGAAAGACGCTCGGGGCTGGAGGAGATAGCTGCCAGGAAGATACGGTCCAGGCCGTGCTTTTCTGAGGCTTCAAACCAGTCGGCGGCCTCATCGGGTACCAGGTCGGGGGTAATCAGACCGGCACCACCGGCAGCAGCTAGCTCCTCAGCAAAGCGATCAACACCGCGGCGCAGCACCGGGTTCCAGTAGGTCATGACCAGAACGATAGCGTCGGTGGCGGCGGTAATCTCGCGCACAGCCCGGAAGAGGTCATCGGTGCGGAAGCCCTTCTCAATGGCCTCAACGGTGGCGCGCTGAATCACGGGGCCATCCATGACCGGGTCTGAGTAGGGCAGGCCGAGTTCGATAATATCGACCCCGTTCTTGCCCATCTCAATGGCAGCCTCGATAGACTCGTCCACGCTGGGGTAGCCCACCGGCAGGTAACCAATCAGGGCAGCGCGGCCCTCAGCCTTACACTCGGCGAGGCGGGCTGCCAGCTTGGAGTCGGGGTTGGGGGCAGGGAAGCTACCCTTGCGCACGGAGTAGCGGGTTTCGTCCTGAAAATCGATGTGGCTCATTAGGCGCCCTTGCTTTCGTTCTGTGCGGTCGTATCGTTCTGCGCGGCGGTTTCTGCCGCTGCTTCCTTGTTCCCCACGTTCAGGCTGGTTGAGGGAATAGCCTTGCCCAGGCCAAACCACTTGAGAGCGGTTTCCATGTCCTTATCCCCTCGTCCGGAGAGGCAGACAATCATGGACTTCTCGTGAGCGGTCGCGGGGTCCGCCTCCGCCCATTCCTTAGCAACACGCAGGGCACCTGCGAGCGCGTGGGCCGATTCGAGGGCGGGGATGATGCCTTCGGTGCGGCAGAGCAGGCGCAGGGCGTCCATGGCTTCGGTGTCGGTGACAGCCTGGTAGTCGACGCGGCCGATGTCTGAGAGGTAGGCGTGTTCGGGGCCGACGCCGGGGTAGTCGAGGCCCGCTGAGATGGAGTGGGACTCGATGGTTTGGCCGTCCTCGTCCTGCATGAGGTAGGTGATGGCGCCGTGGAGCATGCCGGGGCGGCCCAGGTTGATGGTGGCTGCATGACGGTCGGTGTCGATTCCGTCGCCGCCTGCTTCGAAGCCGAAAATCTTAACGTCGGCGTCGTCCAGGAAGGCATGGAAGAGGCCGATGGCGTTGGAGCCGCCGCCGACGCAGGCTGCGATGCCGGTGGGTAGGGTGCCCGTGGCTTCGAGGAACTGTTCACGGGCTTCGGTGCCGATGGCGTCGTGGAAGTAGCGCACCATGGCGGGGAAGGGGTGGGCACCGGCTGCAGTGCCGAGTAGGTAGTGGGTGGTGTCAACGTTGGATACCCAGTCGCGCAGGGCCTCGTTGATGGCATCTTTGAGGGTGCGGGAGCCGGTCTGCACGGCGATAACAGTTGCGCCCAGCAGCTGCATGCGGGCGACGTTCAGGGCCTGACGCTCGGTGTCTTCTTCGCCCATGTAAACCACGCATTCCATGCCGAAGAGGGCGGCGGCGGTGGCAGTGGCAACCCCGTGCTGGCCTGCGCCGGTTTCGGCGATGAGGCGGGTCTTGCCCATGCGCTTAGCCAGCAGAGCCTGGCCGATGACGTTGTTGATTTTATGGGACCCGGTGTGGTTGAGGTCCTCGCGCTTGAGGAAGAAGCGCACTCCCCCGGCTTCGGCGGAGAGGCGGGGAACCTCGGTCAGCAGGGAGGGGCGGTTGGAGTATTCGGCCGAGAGGCGGCGGAACTCGGCTAGGAATTCGGGGTCGTTTTTAGCCTCGTTGAAGGTGGCTTCGAGCTCGTCCATGGCAGCGATCAGGGATTCTGCCATGTAGCGCCCGCCGTACTGCCCAAAGTAGGGGCCTGGCGCGTTTTTGAGGCTCTGGCCCGAGGCCAGGAATTGATCTGCGAGGGTTTCAGTCATGGGGTTTCCCTTCGGTGGGCTAAACATTGAGTGTCTGATAGGGGCGGACGCCTGGGCCCGGCTCTCTCGGGGCGCGGCAGGCGCGGTGCGGGGTAAGCAGGTGTGGGGTTAGGCTGGCTGGGAGCCCAGCCAGGTTTGCCGGGCCTGGGCACCGGCGGCGCGGAAGTCGCGCAGGGTCTCGGTGGGGGTGCCAGATTTTACGAGGGCCTCGCCCACCAGCACAGCCTTGGCGCCGTGTGAGGCGTAGTCGGCGACGTCCTCGGGGCTGGCAACGCCGGATTCTGCCACGATGATGGCGTCTGCGGGCAGCAGGGGGGCTAGCTTGCTGAAGTTGGCGTTATCGACCTCTAAGGTCTTGAGGTTGCGCACGTTCACACCCACGATACGGGCGCCCACTGCAACAGCTCGCTCGATTTCTTCGGGGGTGTGGGTTTCGACCAGGGCGTTCATGCCCAGCTCATGCGTGAGGTCCAGGAAGCGACGCAGGGTGGCGTCGTCCAGGGCGGCGACGATGAGGAGCACAAGGTCAGCCCCGTGGGCGCGGGCTTCCCAGATTTGGTACTCATCCACGGTGAAGTCCTTGCGGAGGACCGGGATACTGACGGCAGCGCGGACGGCATCCAGGTCAGCCAGGGTTCCCTTGAAGCGGCGCTCTTCGGTGAGCACCGAGATAGCGGCCGCTCCCCCAGCCTGGTAGGCGGCGGCCAGTTCGGCGGGGTCGGGGATGTCGGAGAGGGCGCCCTTAGACGGTGAGGACCGTTTGACCTCTGAAATAATTTCAACACTGCCAGCTTCGGCCCCGCGCAGGGCTGCCAGGGCATCAAGCGCGGGAGCCTGAGCAGCTGCCTGCTTCTTGATCTCTTCAAGTGGCAGGGCGGCGCGGCGGGTTTCAAGATCTTCGCGGACGCCTACGATGATGTCATCAAGTACGGTCATGGTGCCCCTTGGTGCTGGTGCGCGGACGGCGCAGGTTGGGTTAGTCGTGCCCCTCTAGTATCGCTCAGGTGGCTGAACGTTTGCCAGACGGGTTCACCCGGTGAGAACACGTGTGAAGAAAAGGCAAGGGGCACCTCGCGTCTGTGCGGGGTGCCCCTTGTCTCGCCTCGCCCGGGTGGGTTCGGGTTTTAGTGGTGGTACTTGGTGTGCTTGCCGCCCTGGCCGTAGCCAGCTGAACGGAGCACGATACCGGCAACAACGCCAATGGCGATGATGGCAACGCCGACCACGAAGATGGGGGTGCTTGAGATGCAGAAGCCGACGGCGCCGATGATTGAGCCGACAATCATGATGATGACCATGGCCCATGAGGCGGTGGTGTTGCCGTGGTTGTTGTAGGGCAGGTCGGGGACCATCTCAACGGTCTGCTGTGCCATGTGAGTCTCCTTGTAGTGTGTGGGCGTGCGCTTGCCG
Organism: Rothia nasimurium; assembly: GCF_928381415.1. GTDB lineage: Bacteria > Actinomycetota > Actinomycetes > Actinomycetales > Micrococcaceae > Rothia > Rothia nasimurium_H. Next base: position 343 of record NZ_CAKMSF010000013.1, on the reverse strand, counting down.
GTGTATGGGGTGCCGAGCACACGGGTGCTTATCTCTATCTTAGAAGATTGGAGGCTCTTTGGCCCAGTTTAGGCACCCGTGTGCCTTTTTATTTCCTTGAGGCAGGTGCTTAGGCGAGGCGTCCGGTGACGCTTTCAGCCGCCGACTGTAGCTTCGCAGTGAACAAACTTCAATCATCCCTTGAACAAGCCACTAGACCAGCAAATACCCTATTTAATGAGGCTTATTCAAAAGTAGACACGCACCCCACACCCACCAACTAGACAACGGCCCCACCCGCGGCAAAAATATGAGCGTTAAATCTCTACAAATAACCTCAAGCCATACCGGACAAGACCGTTGC
>NZ_CAKMSF010000012.1:0-24121 GCF_928381415.1 Rothia nasimurium | reverse complement strand
CACAGGGAAAAACTGTCACATCAGCCCACGAAGCTTCCTGATATGGAAAAGGCATCGTATTATTCTTCCACCGAAACTTCGCCTCATTCCCATTCGCACTAGCAGCAACAGTTACTGCAGAGTACATCTCTCTAAAAACCTCGTTAGCATCAGGCTCAACCGCCTCATTCTTCTGATTCACAGAACCACATCCTGACAATACAAAAACTAAAACAAACACAACCGACAAAAAAATACGCTTCATCGCGCTACCTCTCTTTCATCCTTTATCCTGGATCGCCATCTTGCACCCTATCCCACTCAATATCATGATCCCGGGCATACGCCTTCAACCTTTCAATATCCTCAGCTGAAGACATACTCTTACGCTCATTAGCAGGTTCATACCCATAAATATCCGGACCCATTTCTTTGACCTTCACATCAGAACGATCAACATAATCAAGCAACGGACCAATCTGATCCCTATGCCCAGTCGTCCACAGCGCTGTCTGATACCGCGAAGAAGTACCTTCCTTGAGATATCCCTCTAATCCATTCTCATCAAACAACCCATGACCATCAGTATCCTGGAAGTACTGGCCACCACGACCGTACCCGCCCTCAGAGCTAATCTCAGTAGCACCATCTAAAGTGTCAGGGTTTTCCTTATTCCACCACTTGATATACCCCAGTGGCGCAGTTGCATCCTCTGAAGCATGGGTATACGCAATATTTTTAGGATCCACTGCCAGATGTTGTTGCCCTGAATTTACTGCCTTCACCAGTTCCTGCGGCAACCCAGCAGAACCCAAAAAGACCGTACTATCAACCTCAGTCTTCATCTCAGTCATCCCCGCAAACGTGGCATCAGTACCGTAAGAATGAGCAACTGTATTCAAACGAATATTCTGCTCTCCTCGCAAGGTATTGAGAGTATCCAAATCTTGCGCATACCGGTGGCCACCTGCATAAGCCTTATCATTATCCAAGACAGTCAGATCCCCATCAAAGGGTCCCTCAGGAGCCTCGTAATTCATCCATGCTACTGTCGCATGTTTTGTTAAGATCTTTTCCCCGTTTTTGTCTTCTTCCGCGTTATCTTGGAATAGACGTTCTTCTTCGTTGTAAAGGGACTTGGTCGCTTCCATATGCCCGTCTAGACTTTCTTGCGCATTTGTATCAATACCATGCGTAAGATAACTGATCGATTCAGCTTCATCAAGATTGCCAACCGAAATCGCAGCTTTCACGTCATCCCAATGATTATCATCAATTCGCGAAGCATTAACCTCGAAAGTAACAATCTGAGCTTCAATACCCTCTGATCTTAAAGACTCGTAATGATCCAACGCGTTCTTAGCGGTATCCCGAACGCCTTGAGAAATCCACAACCCCTCTAAACTCAACGGAATACCACGTGAATCATCAGGACCAGAAGACAAAACACTCAACAAATTCACGTTCGCCTCAGAACGATAGGCATACTGCACACCTTGCGCATTACCCACAAACCCTGGAGCATACTTCATCAACGCCAACCGCTGATCTTCACTCAGCATCCCGTAGCCAGACTGCTGAGCATCCGCAGAACCAGTAATCCGACCCTCTTTATCCATTGTTGGCTCTTTTGCGTTCCACCACTTCTGAACATCCTTAGCCCGCTGTACGTTATCCCCGCCCATAGGATTCGTAGCAAACACCGCATTTTCCGGATGAGCAATAAAATAGGTCTGAATCTGTTCCGCAGTCATCTCAGAGAGCATATTCAACAAAGCCGGCATGTTCTTTTCCGATTGCTTCGCCTCGCTAAATGCTTTGCTCAAAGCAACAGCATCAAACTCGCTAAAACCACTAAACACTTCGTCTGAAGAGCTAAAGGGATTCCCACCCAACGACTTATTCGACGCCTGAGCATAAATACCCTCCACCGACGCCAACTCATACCCATCAACAGCAGAAGCCGACTCCCGGGCATACTCATCCCGAATATCATCCACTACCTTCTGCGCAGCCTCAATATCAGCCTTCGCATCAGCAATCTCACCCTCAAGACCACCACCGCCGAAAAGCCCATGAATCTTCACAGAAATAATCGGATCAGGCGACTTATCCTTAGCAGCCTCAGCCTTAAGCCCATCTATTTTTGTCTGAGCATCATCTTGAGCAGTCTTCGCCGCCTGAGCCTTACGTAAAGCCTCATCAGCACGGGACTGCATATCCTCCAACTTTCGTTGCCAAGACCGAGCGGCATCTGCAGCCTTCTCAAATTCATACGAAATAAGAGAAGCCATAGACGCACCATCAGAGAACGCAGACTCCAGACGGCGGATACTATTTCCCTCCCCGTCGATAGAAGTATGCTGATTCAGCTTCTCCCGGTACCCATCAATATCAGCACTACGCTGAGCCCAAAAATCCTTCACCGCATCCCACGCACCAGGATCACCAGGACACGGATCCCCACCAGTAAGAGGAGACCAATCAGAAGGTCGAGTACTCATATCCTTTATTTCCCTTCTCCTGCACCATCGGCAGCCTTGAACGCATCATAAGCATCCTGGGCGCCATCTTTGGCATGGGTAAATGAGGTCACCGCATCAGAAAGTAGTTTCTTCTCTTGATCTTTGACCGTTGAGGCATGATGCTCTGCCACAGGATCCTCACTGCTGCAGGTAGGGCAGGTAGACCCTGCCAGAGTTTCAAAACCTGATCGAGTGTTTTCAAAAGTGTTGATGAGCTCTTGAAGGAGCCCATAATCAAATCGCAAGTCAGCCACTACCAGCCCCCTACCTTCTTACCCTCAAAGTGTAGATATATAAATATGACGTTAAAAACTAGCCTATCTCAGCAAAGCACTGAGCCCACACATAATGAATCAACATGCTGAAAGACAAGGTATCCTCACCTTCTAAAGCTAAAAGAGGGCTAATCGAACCAGTCTCGATAATATTACTTACCCGCCACAAAAAATTCTGGTGGAAGATAATGTGTAGACCCCCAGGGAGTGCACTACAGGTAACCAGCCACCCACGAGCAGCCTCAGAAAAACCCCTACTCGTGAGTAGCTCAGAAGAAATACTAGACTCATTGTCTTCCGGCATAGCCACTACTGGTAGACCCATCCAGGCAAAAACATGCTGTAAAGCATTCTCATGAGTCGTACGGGAAAAAAGGAATGTATCCCCTGCTATGCCACTCGCCCCAATAAGTTTTGAGCACACAATACTCTCCTCCTGCCCTATATAAAGGCGAAGGAAATTTTCATCTACAGCGTGAAGATGGCTGACAGAAAACTCAGCGTCAGCTGAACGAATTATCTGAACGACGCGTTCTCCGTCTTTCGTCCACTTGCCCTGAGTATCTATAAAACCGGACTCTATAAGTTCTTTCTGCACCTCATCAAAAGTAGTCAAATCTTGCGCGTTAGCATCACTTAGCCAATCCAATACGCTTACAGGAAGAAGCAGGGTCTGTTCAAAATCATTATTTGCTAAAATCATTACTTCTGCTTTTGGTAAAAAGGATAATGGTATAGCCGTTGGGCAGGAGAGAAAGTCTTAATTACATGGTGAGTCAATGACAGCCCTGTATCCATCAGCGCTAAGGGAACTGTGATTGTCACAGTAGTAGCAATATCTTGATAGAAAGAAAAAAGTTGAAAACAAGCTAAAGGTGTTTTATTTACTATTTTGGAATGAACAGCTACTTCAACTTCTTCCTTCTCCGTCGAATAGAGACGTCTGCCCAAGAGAACAAAATTATGGGCTGAATACTCTTGCGCTATGGCTTGAACTTGACTATCAACATAATCCCCAAGTACTTGTACTTCAATTGGAGGTTTCTCAACCGTCACTACGATATTTGCCCCAGCTAAATTTCCTTGTGATGCTTGAGCAACTAGAGCCAAAGACTCCTGTGCGCCCACTTCAACAGCCCAATCGTCAGGAAGATTCAATATCGTTCCGCTAGTAGGCTCCAAATACGTAGTCATTTCTTCTCTTTCAACGTCTTAAATCAAGGAAAGTGCTTTCCCCTATCGAGTTGCCTGCCTCGAATAATACTCCACCTCACTACGAACACCCACCACCTGATCCTCGACTATGGACACCTCACCTTCAAAACGTTTACGCACCAAGGAACCGAACGACAAGGGCAACCACCTCTTCTTCCCCAGAGCCTTGACCAAACCCTGAGGCCTCTTGCTCTTTACTCTATTCCACCAGCTATCCTCAGACACAAACACAAAGGACTCACCAGATACAGGGTCAGCCTCACCTATCACCATGCGCAACTGACCTGACTCAAGAACGCTGATCTGCACATCATCCACAGAAACGTTAGCAAAGGACACCACCCAGCTATGACGTCGCACATAATCCTCACCCGGTACCTGCACGAAACTTAAAAGGTTCTTATCCACAAACATCTCAACGGTGCGTGTACGGGTTGGTTCAAGATTTGGCTCTTGTTCAAAGTACATGGACTTGCGATAGTGAAGCTCTTGCGCTGATAGATACTGGGTGGGCACTTGACCAGTGAAAGTGAAAGGGCCGGTGATGGTTCCTCTGAGGGTGTAGCGGTGAGTGGGGTTAGAAGGGACGAAGTGGTGGTAGAGCTTGAAGCTAGTGTGGGTGTTGGTGAAGGCTGAGAGCTCGATGGCGTAGGGTTGGTTGGTTTTGCGGATGTTGGTGATAGGTTCTGTGGGTGGTGCTGTGGGGGTGGGGATGCGGTAGAGGCGGGTGGCGTGGATGTGGTGGTGTTTTGTGTGGCGGGTCCAGGCGTAGAGGGTGTGGTGGGTTTCTTTCCACCAGCGGGGGCGGGGGCCGATGAAGGGGGCAGTGGTGAAGGAGGCTGCGCCCCAGGTCAACACCAGCCACCCCAGAGACCCAATACCTGCTAAACCTACGAATAAGACTAGCGGGTTCTCGTTGCCGAGATAGTTCATCATGACTGATGAAATAAACGTTATTGAGAAGAAGAGTCCGCTGGCACCAAGAATGAATAGGTAGAGGTCCATCCAGAAGGGGTCTTTGGTGAGGGCGTAGGTGCGGTTTTTGCCTGCGCCGAGGAGAGCCCAGCCACCAAGACCAATAAGGCTCAAGCCAATCCAACCAACATGTGCTGATGTTATTTCGAAAGGTACCACGGTGTATTTATCCTTTTATTCCTTGATATATGTTGCCGAAGAAGTCAGCCATGCCGTCATCCACGTTCAATTTCTTAGCGGCTTCTTCCCCTGCCCAGCCCCCTATCACCCTACCGGCTACCTCATAGCCTGCTGGCCAAGAAGTACTACTTGATACCTAGAATGCCATCTTAAATAGTTTGTACCGTGCCCTGCCCGTTCTTGATACTAAAAACGGGCAGGGCACGGTACATTGTGGAGAAAAGGACGCCTGTACCCGACTGCTGGGCAAACGAGTATCACGGGGCCATTTTCGGGCACGAAAAACCCGCTCCCTCTAGCTCTCACTAAGGGAAACGGGTTTTTCTTCACCGTGCGCAAGGGGGGACTTGAACCCCCACGATCTTGCGATCACTGGCACCTGAAGCCAGCGCGTCTGCCAATTCCGCCACTTGCGCATTATTCATTTTTTTACCGTTGCTGAATGAGCAACGAAGATAACTATACACACACCCCCAAGAAGATGTCCAACCGCTCTTAAGTGTCCTCAACCACACACAAGCCTATAAGGCACCCAAAACCGGCGCGCGGGCGTCCGCGCACCACCCTCAAACCCGTGAGATAGCAGGGCTTTACCAGGTTTTCCCGGGGAGTTTTTACGGTTATCCACTAGACTAGAAGCTTAGGCTGTGCGCACACCCTGCGCAGCGAATCAGCTCGAGCACCCGCGGAACACGGCGCGGTGCGCCCGTAGTTTTGTGTTGAAGGAGGCAAGCATGGGGTTCATCGACAGACTTGAACAGGGCCTAGAAAAGGCCGTGCGTGGCACCTTCAGCAAGGGCGGCACTTTTGAGCCGGTAGATATTGCCAACCGGCTCCGCACCGAGATGGACAATAAGGCTTTCTCCGTCTCGTCCGGGCGCACGATCGCCCCCAACAACTTCACCGCCGAGTTCTCAGCCAGCGACTTTTCACGAGCCCAGCAGTGGGGTGTACCCCTGGCGGAAGAACTCTGTGACGTGGTCATCCGCCACGCCCGCGACCAGGGCTACTCCCTGCGCGGGGCGGTGCGCGTGACTTTCTCGCTCAATAACGAGCTTGAACCGGGCAGCTTCGACGTCACCAGCGCAGTCAAGAAGATGCAGGCTCCGCAGGACGAGGCCGCCCCGGCCCCTGCCCCTCAGGCAGCACCCGCCCGCCCGGCGTCCGCCCAGCAGCAGCTGCCCACGCGCATCACCCGCCCGGCAGCGCCACCGCGCACCGAGCCGGTGCCCGCCCACCAGCTACCGCAGTCTCACCGCCCCACTCCCACCCCCCAGGTGGTGCTCGACATCAACGGCGAGCGCGTTGTGGTGCGCGATTTGCCGGTCACTCTGGGGCGTGGCTCCAACGCAGATATCACCGTTGAAGATACGGGTGTCTCACGCCGCCACCTCGATATTGTGGAGCAAGATGGCACCTACCTGGCGGTTGATCTGGGGTCCACGAACGGTTCTTACCTCGACGGTAAGCGCCTGCACGGCCGGGCTGAGCTGCGTAACGGTTCTGTGATTGAGATGGGCCGGGCCCGTATTGTTTTCCGTCTGATGGTTCGTAAGGGGTAGCTTGTGGCATCTGAAATTACCGTGACGGTTTTGCGTTTTGCCTTTTTGGGCCTGCTGTGGCTGTTTATTTTTATGGTTCTTGCCGCGTCGCGCCGCGACCTGGGTGTGGGGCGTAATATCCGCACTGCGCGGGCTCAGTTTGAGGACGCCGCTGTTGATGCGCCGGTTGCTCCTGCGACTCCCGCCCACCCGGCGCCGGCGGCTGCCCCTCCGGCGCGTCCGTCTCTGCTGACGATTGTGGACGGTACCCAGGCCGGGGCTACCATGCGCCTGGGCGATAGCCCGGTGACGATTGGCCGCGCCACCGATATTGAGGTGTCTTTGCAGGACGACTACGCTTCGGGCCGTCATGCCCGTCTTTTCCCGCAGGGGTCACGCTGGTTCCTTGAAGATATGGGGTCAACCAACGGTACTTTTGTGGGTGATACCCGCCTGACCCGTGCTACTCCGATTGAGGCTGGCCAGCTCTTTAGGGTTGGCCGTACCACCATGCAGCTGAAAGCCTAGTGCATGAGTATCGCTTTCCGTTTTGCGGCCCGCTCCGATGTGGGGCGAGTGCGCTCGAAGAACGATGACTCGGGGTATGCGGGCCACTACCTGGCGGTGGTTGCCGACGGCATGGGCGGGCATGTGGGCGGCGACGTCGCGTCGGCCACCACGGTGCTTGATCTGACCCCTCTTGACCGGGCAGGTTTTGAGGGTAATGCCGGGGTGTACCTGGCTGATGAGATCGTGAATGCCAATATCATCATGAATGAGCTGGTGGCGCTGAACCCGCGTTTGGCGGGTATGGGTACCACCTGCACGGCTCTGCTGATTGATGGCGACCGTATTGAGATGGCCCATATTGGTGACTCGCGCGCCTACCGCCTGCGTGACGGCGTGTTTGAGCAGGTCACCACCGACCACACCTTTGTGCAGCGCCTGCTGCAAGAGGGGCGTATTAGCCCCGAGGAAGCTGAGGCCCACCCGCACAAGAACGTGATTATGCGCGTCTTGGGCGATGTTGATGCCTCCCCCGAGCTTGAACTTCGCACCCTGGACGCCGTGGTGGGCGAAAAGTGGGTGCTGAGCTCTGACGGCCTGGACGCCGTGGTGCAGGTAGCTGAGATTGAGGCGGTCATGCGCTCCACCGGCGACCTGCAGCAGGTGGTCGACATTCTGACCAACATGACCTTAGAACGCGGCGCCCCCGATAACGTGACCGTGGTGGCCCTGCAGGTCATTAGCGAGGATTCCCTATCTGCGGCGATTACCGCCCCGCAGCCGATTATTCCGGTGCGTAAGTACGGTAAGGACGGCGAGCTGGTGGGGGTTTACCCCACCGTGGAGCAGGAGGCCGCTGAGCCCGCCTCCAGCGACAGTGAGGCAGAGGGGGCGGACGCCGCCGAGCCGGTAGACGAGGACGGCGAGCACCGCGCCCCCTGGCGCCGCCGCATGCCCCAGCACGCCAAGATGCGCAACGCCCTGCGCCACGGCAAGTGGCGCGGCGAGTCCTTCACCGACGGCGTGCTCAACACCATGACGGTTAAGGCCGGGGTGGACGCCGCCACCGCCACCACCGGTGACGGTGAGGACGAGCCGACCCCGGCGTCCGTCCTTCGCCAGGAGCTCTCGGAGCGCCCCCACGACCTGGTGGGAGCTGCCGTTAACGCAACCCAGACCGGCATGATTCCGGCGGTGACAGCCCGCACGGCCCAGAACATCAGCACTCTTTCGCAGCAGCAGGCCACCCAGACCCTGGAACCCGCTGAGCTGCCCGAGGAATACCGGGTTGCCCTGAGCAACGAGGTGGCACCGTCGCCCCACCGCTGGCCCATGCGGGTCTTCGTGGTGACCCTGACCCTGGCGGTTCTCGCAGCGAGCGCCTGGAGCTTCTTCTCGTGGACTAAAACCCAGTACTACGTGGGTGTTAAGGACGACCACGTGACGGTATTCAACGGCATCAACCAGTCCCTGGGGCCGGTGAGCCTGAACAGTGTGGTGGAAGAGACCGATATTGAGGTCAGCTCCCTACCGGAGTTCTCCCAGTCGCTTCTGCGCAGCACTATCACCGCCACGAGCCAGGACGAGGCTGAGCAGATTGTGCAGAACCTGCGCGACCAGCTACCGGCTACGGTCACGCCGGGAACCGTCACCACGGCGGAGCCCACCCCGAGTGCCTCTGCCAGTGCCTCGGGTGAGCCGAGCCCGGCGTCCGAAACCAGCCCAACACCCGATACCAGCACAACTACCCAGGGAGGTAACTAGTGAGCGCTTCATCTGCCGCACCTGCGGTTGAGCTGCCCCGCTCCCGCCGACTGACCGAACTGGTACTCACCGTGCTCGCGGTGTTGCTCTGCCCCGCCGCCATGTACCTGGTAGACCCCGAAGCGGCCCTGGAAAACCGCATGTGGGTACAGGCTCTTACCGTTCAGGGTGTGGGCGCCCTGGTACTGCATGCCGTTATGTACATGCGGGCCCGCTACGCCGACCCCTTTATCCTGCCGATTGCGGTGGCTCTCAACGGGCTGGGTCTAGCCATGATCTACCGTATCGACCTGACCACCACCGCTAACGCGGGGGCGGCCCAGCTCATGTGGACCGGCGTAGCCATGATTGCTTCAGCCGTGGTGCTCTTCTTCCTGCGCGACCACCGGGTCCTGCGGAAAGTCACCTATATCTCTCTGGCTGCCTCGATTGTGCTGCTCCTGTTGCCGCTGCTACCGGTCATCGGTACCGAAATTAACGGTGCCCGCATCTGGATTTCACTCGGCGGCCGCACCTTCCAGCCCGGTGAAGTCGCCAAGATTACCCTGGCCATCTTCTTCGCCGGTTACCTCTCAACCCACCGCGACCTGATCATGCTGGCCGGTAAGCGTATCGGCCCGGTACGCCTGCCCCGCTTCAAAGACCTGGCCCCCATGTTTATCGCCTGGTTTGTCTCGCTGGCGGTGCTGGTTTTCCAGCGCGATTTGGGCTCGGCTATCCTCTTCTTCGGCATCTTCCTGGCCATGCTCTTCCTGGCAACCGGAAGCCTCACCTGGGTTGCCCTGGGCCTGCTCTTTGTAGCTGCCGGCGGCGTGCTGGCCTACAACTACATCTCTCACGTCTACTACCGCATCAACTCCTGGGTGCACGCTTTTGACCCCGAAATCTACAACCAGCCCCTGGGTGGCTCGGGTCAGATTGTGCAGGGCCTCTTTGGCTTGGCCTCTGGCGGCCTGTTCGGACGCGGCTGGGGCAACGGACGGCCCGACCTCGTCTCGTATTCCAATTCAGACATGATTATCACCGCCCTCGGTGAAGAGCTGGGCCTGCTGGGTCTGGGGGCGATTCTTATGCTCTTCCTGCTGCTGGTCTCCCGCGGTTTCCGTGCGGCCCTGGGTACCCGTGATGCCTTCGGCAAGCTCCTGGCAGCCGGCTTCTCAGCCCTGATCGTGATTCAGCTCTTCGTGGTAGTTGGCGGCGTGACCCGCCTGATTCCCCTGACCGGTCTGACCACCCCCTTCATGTCGGCAGGCGGTTCCTCCCTGCTCTCGAACTGGGTCATCGTAGCCATCCTGCTCGCGATTTCTCACACCGCCCGTGCCCCGCACGTGGTAGAAGAGTTCGACGAGGCAGACAGCATCGACTACGAGGGCTACGAGCCCGAGGGCGCCACGTCCGTCATTTCTAGAATTACCGAAACCAACCGTTCAGGAGGTGCTCGCGGTGAATAAAGCTATCCGCCGGGCATGGATCGCTGCGGCCTGCGTCTTCGTGATGCTGCTGGGCACCCTGACCTATATCCAATTCTTTGACGCTAAAAACCTGCAGGCCAACGCCTGGAACTCCCGCACCCTCTACGAAAGCTACGGCTCCCAGCGCGGGTCCATTGTGGTTGACGGCGTAGAAATCGCCTCGTCCGTAGAGTCGAACGACGGCTACGCCTTCCAGCGCACCTACTCCCAGCCCGAGCTCTACGCGGGGCTCACCGGCTACTTCTCGTCCATCTACGGGGCAACCGGCCTGGAAGCTGCCATGAACGACCAGCTCTCGGGCAACTCCGACGCCCAGTTCTACGACCGCCTGGCCCAGATGTTCACCGGCAACACCGCCCAGGGGGCCAGCGTTGAGCTGACCATCGACAGCGAGCTCCAGCAGCTGGCCTACGACCTGCTGGACGGCCACAAGGGCTCTATCGTGGCCCTCAACCCCAAGACTGGCGAAATCCTGGCTATGGTGTCCACCCCCTCCTACGACCCCAACACCCTCTCGTCCCACAACGCCGAGTCGGTGCTGGCCCAGTACGCGGCCCTCAATGAGGACGCCAACCACCCGCTCTACAACCGCGCTATCGCGGGCGACACCTACGCCCCCGGCTCACCCTTCAAAATTATTGACGCCGTAGCCGCCCTCGAATCGGGTAAATACAATGCAGACTCGGTGATCCCCAACCCGCAGAACCTGACCCTGCCGAACACCACCGTCACCCTGCCCAACTACACCGGCAGCCAGTGCTCAACCCGCACGTCCGCCACCATCGAGTGGGCCCTGGCGCAGTCCTGCAACACCCCCTTTGCCCAAATTGCTATGGACCTGGGCGAAGAAACCATCGCCCAGACCGCAAGCAACTTTGGCTACGGGCAAGGCCTCCAGATTCCCCTGACCGTGTCACAGTCGGTCTTCCCGACCAACATGGAAGACAGCCAGCTAGCACAGGCGTCTATTGGTCAGTACGATGTGAAGACCACCCCTTTGCAGGTTGCCATGATGAGCGCAGCTATCGCGAACGACGGTGTGCAGATGAAACCCAACCTGATTAGGTCGGTTAAGTCTCACAACCTCAGCTCGCTGTATGAGTTCTCAGCTGAGGAGCTACGACGCTCCACCTCAGCCGATATCGCTAACCAGGTAACAGAGTGGATGGTAAACGGCGTGAGCAACGGTATCGCCTCGGGCGCCGCAGTGAGCGGGGTCCAGGTGGCCGGTAAGACCGGTACCGCTGAAATTGGGGACACGGGGTTGAATAACTCCTGGTTCACCGGTTTCGCTCCGGCTGACGACCCGCAGGTAGCTATCGCGGTAGTCTATGAAGGTGTAGACGTCACAACAGGGGCGCAGCTTGCTGCTCCCGCAGGTAAACAACTTTTTGAGGCGGTGTTGAACAAGTGAGGCCTTCGGTAGATGTGACTCTTGGTGGTCGCTACACCCTGACCGAGCGTATCGCGATTGGCGGTATGGGCGAGGTCTGGAAGGCGCGCGATAAGGTCTTGGGCCGTACCGTCGCCGTAAAGATTCTGAAAGAGGAATATACGGGCGACCCCGGCTTCCTGGAGCGTTTCCGCGCCGAGGCCCGCCACACCGCCCTGCTCAACCACCCCGGCGTCGCCAACGTCTTTGACTACGGTGAAGAGGACGGCTCTGCCTACCTGGTCATGGAGCTCGTGCCCGGGGAGCCGCTGTCTAACATCATTGAGCGCGACAAGCAGCTACCTGCTGACCGCATTCTCAACATCATGGCGCAGACCGCCCGCGCCCTGGCAGCCGCCCACGCCCAGGGTCTCGTGCACCGCGACGTGAAGCCCGGCAACCTGATTATCACTCCGGACGAGCGGGTAAAGGTCACCGACTTCGGTATCGCCCGCCTGGCCGACCAGGTCCCCCTCACCGCCACCGGCCAGGTTATGGGTACCGCCCAGTACCTGGCGCCTGAGCAGGCAACCGGCCAGCAGGCCACCCCCTCCTCAGACATGTATTCCCTGGGCATCATCGGCTACGAGTGCCTAGCGGGTAAGCGCCCCTTTACCGGCGAGTCCCAGATTGCTATTGCCCTGGCCCAGGTTAACGACCCGCCGCCGGCTCTACCCAAGGACGTCCCCGCCCCCGCAGCAGCGCTCATCATGTGCCTGCTCTCCAAGGACCCGGCGGACCGCCCCGAGACCGCCACCGCGCTGGCGTCCGCTATCGACGCCATCCGCCGCCGCGACATCCCGGCCGCCATCAAGGCTGTACCGCCCCTGGGCAAGTTCCTGCCCCAGGGGGCAGATACCCAGGCCACCCAGGTCATGACGGCTCCCACCGCCGTGGCTCCCGCAGCGGCCCGGTTTGGCTCAGGAGCCCACTACGAACCCGAGCCCACCACCGCCCGTGTACCCAGTGCCCCGGTCGCTGCCGCCTACCCGGCAGCCGAGCCCCCGGCAAAGAAGAAGAGCCCCTGGGGCTGGGTGTCCCTGGTGCTTGCCCTGCTCCTCATTGCCGCGGTCGTCTGGTTTGTACTAGCTGGTAGCAACCGCTCCAGCACCACCGGCGACAGCACCCCCACCGCCTCGGGTACCGTCTCAACCGTCAGCGTCTCACCCATACCCAGTGCCAGCGAAACCAGTACCGAGAAAACCCGGGTAGAGATTGACTCAGCCTCCTTCGAGGGCCGACCCCTCGATGAAGTCGTCAACGAACTCACCGCCATGGGCTTCTCAACCCGCACCACCGGCGTCACCTCCGACTCCGCGGTAGACACCGTGCTCTCCGTTTCACCTACCGGTAGCGTAGAAGTGGGCGAAACCATTACCGTGCAGTACTCCACCGGCCCCAAATCAGTGACCCTACCCAGTAATCTGGAGGGTACAGACTCTGAAGAGGCCATCAACGCGATTACCGCCCTGGGCGTGAACGTGCAGATTCACTTTGAAGAAAGCAGCAGTGCCCGCGAAGGCACCGTGCTCCGCACCAGCCCCACCTCGGGGTCCCGCGTTGAGGTAGGGAGCAGCGTAGACGTCTACGTAGCCAAGGCCCCCGCAGCCAGTGCATCCGCATCGCCGAGCGCCTCAGCATCACAGTCAACCACCGGCTCCGAATCAGCCTCACCGAGTGCTGATTCAACCGGCAACTAAACTCCACCGGAAATGATGGGTGAATACATGGACCAGCAGGTTCCTGAAACTATCGATCAGCGCTACGAGGTAGGGGCCGTTATCGGCTCCGGCGCCATGGCGACCGTCTACGAGGCGGTTGATACACGCCTGGGGCGCAAGGTTGCGCTCAAGGTTCTACGGACTGAGCATGCTCAGGACGTCATCTTCCGCGCCCGTTTTCAGCGCGAGGCAGAGGCCGTCGCGGCCCTCAACCACCGCTCTATCGTGGGTGTCTACGACACCGGCTCCTTCGATATTCAGGTAGGTAGCTCTGAGGTCTCTGTGCCCTTCATGGTCATGGAGCTGGTTCAGGGCACCACCCTGCGCGACGCTATGTCTCGCGGCGAGGTCGACCAGGCCCAGGCCCTAGCCTACGGTGTGCAGATTCTTGAGGCTCTCGATTACAGCCACAGCGCAGGTATCGTGCACCGCGATATCAAGCCCGCCAACGTCATGATTCTGCCCCAGACAGCAGAGGACCGTGAGCTGGGCGAGCCCGGTCAGATTAAGGTCATGGACTTCGGCATTGCCCGCGCCGCCGAAGAAGCCGGTAATGCCCTGACCAAGGCCAACACCGTCATGGGCACCGCCCGCTACATCTCCCCCGAACAGGCCCGCGGCGAGACCGTCGATGCCCGCAGCGATGTTTACTCAGCTGCCTGCGTGGTGTACGAGATGCTGGCGGGGCGTTCACCGTTTGATGCCCCCACCAACGTAGAACTGGCTGGTAAGCACCTGAGTGAGACCCCTCAGCCTCCCAGCGCTTTCGCCTCAGAAGAAGTCTCCCCTGCTCTCGATGCCGCTGTGCTCAAGGGCCTGGCCAAGAACCCTGCCAGCCGTTACCAGAGCGCCGGCGAATTCGCGTCCGCCCTCAAAGATGCCCAAAGCGGCATACTTACCGGTAGCGACCAGGACCCCACCGAAGCAACCACCGCTTTCGGTGCAGCTGCCCTGGGCGCAGGCGCCGCAGCAGGCACTGTTGCCGCCACTCCGCGCGAAACCGAAGAAGCCGGCATTGGCAGCTTCTTCGACAACGCCCAGTCTGAATACACCGACGAAGAACTCTACGGTTACGGCTACGGCCAGGACCCTGCTAAGGCCCGCAAAAAGCGCCGCCGCAGCGCCTGGAGCAAGGCTCTCACCACTATGCTCATCCTCCTGCTGGCAGCTTTCGGTGTAGGCTCTGTGCTCTACTACCAGGCCAAGCTCAACGAGGTTCCCGTGCACGTGGTTCCTGCGGTTCAGGGTCTCACCAAGGAAGAGGCTGAAACCCAGCTGCGTAACCTGAACTTCGCGCTCAAGTTCGAAGAAGAGCACTCCGACACCATCCCCAAGGGTTCAGTTATCAAGACCTCCCCCGTGACCGGCCTCGAAGCTGAAGAGGGCAGTGAGATCGTTGTGACGGTATCGTCCGGCCCGGCTGTACTGACCGTACCTGCCAACCTTGAGGGCCAGAGTGAACAGTACGTGCGTGAGACTCTCACGAACGCTGGCTTCGTACCCGGCCGCACCACCACCGTCAACAGCCCCACCATCCCCGCGGGCATGGTTGTTGGTGTAACCCCCGGCTCCGGTGAACAGGCCGATGCCGGCGCGACCATCGATATCATTCTCTCCAACGGTAAGGTTGAGGTCCCCAGCCTGGTCGGCCTGAGCCGCGATGCCGCTATCGCAGCACTGACCGCATCAGATACCCTGCTGAGCACCAATATCGAAACCGTCACCACCACCGCCCAGCCCGCTGGCACCGTTATCTCACAGAGTGCCACTGCCGGAACCCTGATTGAGCAGGGTTCAACCGTGACTATTCGCGTGGCGGTTGCCCCTGTAGCGACCAGCGCCCCCAGCGCGGCAGCTACTACCGCACCGAGTGCAGCGGCTACGGCCCAGGCCACCCAGCCTGCCGCTACGGCCACTGCCCAGGCAACCCCGAGCGCAGCAGCGAGCGCAAGCGGTAACAACAACGGCTAGGTCGTGCTCAACCTATAAGAAAGCCGCCCTCCCCACGTGGGGAGGGCGGCTTTCTTATAGGGGTTTTTGGGCTATCAAGCTGGTGTTAGGCTGCCGGTTCAATGAGGGGAGAGAGGGTCGCGCCCAGGGCTGCGGCCCCTTCTAGGCCTACTTCTTCGAGCCAGTTGCCGAGCATGAGGTAGCCACCTTCTGTAAGTACCGATTCGGGGTGGAACTGTACACCGTGCAGGGGGGCGGTAACGTGGCGCAGACCCATGATGATGCCGTTATCGGTGCTGGAAGTAACCTCTAGCTCAGCAGGCAGGGTGGCAGGTTCAACGGCGAGGGAGTGGTAGCGGGTGGCGGTGAAGGGGCTGGGCAGGCCCTTGAATACGGACTGGCCTGTGTGCACCAGCTGGGATGTCTTACCGTGCATGAGCTCGGGGGCGTGACCCACTACCCCGCCGAAGGCTTCGGCGAGGGCCTGGTGGCCCAGGCAGACGCCGAGCAGGGGCTTGTTAGCAGTCTTGGCCCATTTGATGACGTCGATAATGACGCCCGCCTCGGCAGGGTTGCCGGGGCCGGGCGAGACGAGCACGCCGTCGTGCTCCTGGGCGAGGGCGATGGTCTCGTCAAGAGTCAGTTCGTCGTTACGGATAACGGTGGTTTCAGCGCCGAGCTGCTGGATGTAACCGACCAGAGTAAAGACGAAGCTGTCGTAGTTATCGATGACGAGGATTTTGGTCATGGCACCTGCCCTTTCGTGATGGTGTCTTGATTCTATCGCACGGGGTGGGGCGGGCGTCCGGTGCTTATTGCTCTATGGTCACGTCGGTGTTGAAGGGGCTGTATTCGGCGAAGTGGGGGAAGACGTATTCCATGAGCAGGTAGACGGCGGCAGCTATGAGAGCAATGGCGATGATGATGCGCAGCCACAGGGGGCCGGGTAGGTGGCGGAAAATCCAGGTGTACATGGGGTTCCTTGGGGTGGACGGCGGTGGTTGGCTTTAGCCGGCGATGGCGGCGATTTCTTCGGGGGCACCGGCTTCAGCTGGCTGCCAGCTGACGAATTCGGCGTGAACTATGTAGCGTTCGGTATCGCCGTAGCGGGGGTGGCAGCTGGTGAGGGTGAGTAGGCGGCGGTCTGCGTCGGCGAGGGGCGCTTCGGGCTGGTCGGGGTTAGGGGCGATGACCTCTATCTGGGTAGGGAGCACAATCTTGTGCTCGTAGACCCGGTAGGTGTAGTAGCCCTCGGCGGTGCGCACGTAGATGTTGTCGCCGTTTTGGAGCAGGTCGATGTTATCGAGCACTGCACCGTTGGTTTGGCGGTGACCTGCCAGGGCGAAGTTGCCGTATTCACCGGGCATCTGGCTGCTGGGGTAGCGCCCCAGGCCCAGAGTGTCGAGCACGTCGGTACCTACGCCTTCGGCGAGGGGCCGGGCGTAGTTTTGGCCCAGGCGGGGAATGTAGACCACGCCGTAGGCCTGCCCGTAGGCAGGCGGGGTGGCAACCGGTGGGTTGGCGGGGTCGTAGTCGGGTACGACGTTTTCGGACGCCGCCCCCTCGGTCTTCTCCCCCTGGCCGGTGGTAGCAGGGCCGGGGCGTCCGCTGCCGCTGTTGAATTCTTGGATGAGACTGTCGACGGCCTGCTGCTGGGTGCGGTTGGCGTCGATGTTGGTCCACCAGAGCTGCCAGGCGACGAACAGGAGCAAGATAAGGCCCGCCGTAATCAGAAGTTCACCGACGATTTGGATAACCCATTGCAGGGGGGTGCGGCTAGCAGGGGGACGCGCGCGGCGGCTAGCGGTGGGGGCTGCTGTGGTCACATCTCACCTCGGCGTGGGACGGTTGCGGGGGACTGTTTAATGTTAGAACTTTTTCAGGTGGTACGGTTAAAATCGTCTCTGACCGTATATTTTGTAAACTGCCGGGAGCGTGCTCCCCTACTGGAGGAAAAGTGGCTGAGTCGAAGTCTATTCGTGACGAGGATTTTGAAGAGGCGGAGCTGCGCCGCGTTGCTGAGTCGATGTACAGCGACGATGACTTCCCGTCGCCGACCCCCCTCTGGTATCGCGTGATTATGTTCGCCATGATTGTGATTGGCGTACTGTGGATCATTACCTTCTACATTTCCCAGTCGGTGTACCCGATTCCGGGTATCGGTAACTGGAATATCGGTATCGGCATTGGCTTCATGATGGTGGGTCTGGTTATGACCACCCGCTGGCGCTAGGGTGCCGCTGTGGCTGAGAAGAAACCTGAGACAACCAACCCCTCGAACCTAGCGCCGGTTGATCCGAACGAGACGCTGGAGCAGCGCGCCGATATTCGTGCCGCCCGGTTTGAGACCAAGCTGCGCCGGTGGGCGCTGTTTGGTGTAGTTGCCGCTGTGGCTATTTATTTTGTGTGGCAGGCGGTGGCGGGCTAGGGCCCTGCCCCAGCGGCGGAGAAGGTAGCCGGAGAGTAACCCCATACATATAGCGTATAGGGCATATAGACAAGCCAGAGGTAGAAGATACGAGACAAGACGGGTGACGTGAACGGCATGAGCAACTGGGGTGAGAGCGAGCACCGGCATCATCAGAGGCACCATTAAAACGCTCGCTGTATCTTCAGAATATTTCTGTAGGTGCCCACCCACCCCCTGGATAAGGGCCGCACCCAGTAGGGGAATTACCACCACTGACAGGGCGGCTGCCAGTTGCGGCAGCGCCTGCCAGAGGGTGCTAGAAGAAAGTTGAGAGCCAGTAGGGTTTTAGTAAAACCGGTGAGCGCCCCGGGTTCCAAAAGGCCGCGGAGCGGAATCGAAAGGAAAGTGGCTAGGAGCGTCCTTTCCCTTAAAGCAACCTGCCCTCCCCTACTGTAAGGCAGGGAAGGGCAGGGCTACACAACACCTATCAGCTCGAGTTCAGCTGATTTTGCACCTTGGCTTGGGCATATGCCTCAAGCAGTGTGCTTTATCTCGTCAGCGTTCTCACGCTGGGAGTCTGATTACGCTTCGGGAGCGGTGAAGGCTACATCGAGGTTGATGACGACCTTATCTGAGACCAGCACGCCACCGGCTTCAACTGCGGCGTTCCAGGTGATGCCGAAGTCCTTGCGGGAGATGGTTGCTGAGACAGATGCGCCGGCGCGGGTAACACCGAAGGCGTCAACGACTGCACCGGTGAATTCGCCGGTGAAGGTGACGGGGCGGGCTTCGCCCTTGATGGTGAGGTTGCCTGCGATGGTCAGGTCTTCGCCGTCGAGCTCAAAGGAGGTTGATTCGAAGGTCATGGTGGCGTGGGCGTCTGCATCGAAGAAGTCTGCGCTGCGCAGGTGGCCGTCGCGATCAGCGTTATTGGTGTTAACAGATGCGATCTGTGCGGTTGCCTTGATGGTGGAGTCTGCGATGTTGTCAGCGATGACGAGCTGGGCGTCGACCTGTTCGAAGGTGCCGCGCACCTTGGTAATGCCTGCGTGGCGGACGGTGAAGCCTACCTCTGAGTGTGCTGAGTCGTAGTTCCAGGTGCCTGCGGTGAGTTCTGCCATGATTATGCCTTTCAAACGGTACGGTTTGTTTTCAACAGTTATTACTTTACAAGTAAAGTTTTACTCGTGCAAGCTGTGCGGTAAAAAATTTTACAAAGAAAATTTTAGCCGGCGGGGCTATCGCAGAACCCCTTCACCCGCAGCTGCCGCGTACACCCGTTCGCTCAGCCGGGCGAGCACGGGGGAGCTGATGTTCCAGTGCTGCCAGTAAAGTGGCACATCAACCGGCTGGGGGGCGAGCTCCACCAGGTCGCCGGAGGCAAGGGCGTCAAGGGCCTGTACCTCCGGCAGAATACCCCAGGCGATACCACCCAGGACGGCCCGCGCGTAGTCGGGTGAGCTGGGCAGGTAGATGGTGGGCGAGCTTTGCCAGGAGTCAGGTTCCACCGCGAAGCGGTCGAGCAGCAGGCCCCGGGCGGACGCGAGCCCGAAGTCCTTTCGGTCAAACTCCACCACCGGCGCAAGTGCCAGCTGCTCAGCGGTGACCTGCGGGTAGGCGGGGAAGTAGCGCGCCAGGTAGTTGCGGGAGGCAACCACGCGGTAGCGAATATCGCCCAGCTTCTCAACGGAGCAACCGGCGATAGGTTCGGGGCGCGATGTCAGGGCAGCCATCACCTCGCCCGACCGCAGCAGGGCGGACGAGTGGTACTCGGCTTCTCGGCGCACGTCACAGAAGATACGGTCGCGGGCGGCCAGCTCTGCAACGGCCGAGAGGAACCAGGTGGCCAGGGAGTCGGCGTTGACGGCCACAGCTACGCTCTGCCCCTCTTCGCTACCGCCGAGTTCACGCTCCATTTCTGCGTGCAGGAATTCGCTTTGCCGGGCAATACGCAGGACGCTTTGCCCCGACTCGGTGGGAGCCACCGGGTTAGTGCGCTTGAGGAGCACCCGCCCGGCCAGCTGTTCCATTGCCTTGACGCGTTGCGAGATGGCAGAGGCGCTGACGCCCAAAATATCGGCGGCTGCGTCGAAGGTGCCGTATTCAATGACGGTGACGAAGGTTTGGAGCTGGTCGGTCGTAAAGCGCATCATAAGAACATCTTATGCTATTGAAGTTTCATTAGATAGCTTTATGAATGCTGGTCACCTACGATAGATTCTCGTGACTATCGCAGAAATCCTCCCCCACGTACTCTTTGGCATCGGCACCTCGCTCTCACTCATTGTGGCTATCGGTGCCCAGAACGCCTACGTGCTCAAGCAGGGCATCATCGGCAAGTTTATCTGGCCCATTGCCATCTTCTGCATTCTTTCTGATGCCCTGCTCATCGGCCTAGGAGTGCTGGGAATCGGGTCCCTGGTGGACTCAGCCGCCTGGGTACTAGAGATTCTGCGCTGGGGTGGCGGAGCCTTCCTCGTCATCTACGGTGCCATGGCCGCGAAACGTGCCCTACGGCCGTCCGCCATGACGGTCACCAGCGAAGACTCCGGGCCGCAGACCCTGGGTAAGGCCCTGCTGATTGCTGCTGCCATGACCTACCTCAATCCCCACACCTATCTCGACACCTTTGTGCTCATTGGTGGCATTGCGGCGCAGCAGGGCGACTACCGCTGGCTTTTCTACGCGGGCACGGTCACAGGTAGTGCCATCTGGTTTACCCTCCTGGCCTCATGCAGCCGCTTCCTGCGTCCTGTCTTCGCCAGCCCCCGTGCCTGGCGCGTGCTGGACGCCGGCATCGCCGCCCTCATGTTCTTCCTGGCCTACAAGGTCATGTTCGGACACTAAGGCACCTGCCCGATCTGTAGGTAGGTATCTGAGGGCTCAGTAGGGGCATCAGCGTCGTGGGTGACCACGACAACCAGATTATATTCAGCTATCTGCCGTATCTGCTGCCAGACAGCAGCACGGTCTCCAGAACCGATACCCGTGGTAGGCTCATCGAGCACGACAAGAGAATCTTGGGGGCCAAGCAGGGTACGGACGAGCGCCACCCGCCTTGCTTCTCCGCCAGACAGGGCGTTTCCCTCTCCGGCTACAGCATCACTAGACCTCCTGCCAGCCCGGGTGAAGTCTGGGAGTCCTAACTCTCTGAGCATACGGTCTATATCTTCACCAGGTAGGGCACGATCTGCCTGAATCACCTGATAGGCAGTATCAAAAATCAGATTAGTACTCTGGGGCAAATACCGCACAGTCGAAAAAGTATCCAGTGGCACTACTTCAGCATCAGCAACTGCGCGGAACCCTAGCAAGGCTTCAAGCAAACTGGTCTTGCCGGACCCGCTTTCTCCACATAGCCAGATAATTCCCCGCCTACGAGTAGCTACCAACTGACAAAGCTGACCTATCTCGATAGCTTCTTGCCCTAATTGCACCCCCTTCCCTTGTACCGCTCGCGATGCCTCTTCCTGCTTAGCCATAGCCACACCCAGCGAAGATAGGCCGAACCCTATATCCTGCACAGTTTGAATAGAGTAAAGAGCCACTCCAATGAGAGCTACAAGACCGGAAATCACCATGTCCATTTCCTGGCCTTTATTAAGAGCTGCGTAGACACCCATAAGAACGGCTAGAAGTAAGGCTAGGAACAGGGTCTGCCCCAAATATAGGTTGCGCGTAGCTCGGTAGGACTGCACCCCGGCTTTTTCTACCACAATACGGCTTTTCTGATAGTTGCGACGTGTCTGACCATGTAGCCCAAAAATAGCGACTTCCCGCCAATAGGCCACATAGTTGCTGAGCACTCCAAAGTTTTTGAGAGCAGATGCATAGAAAGCCCCCTGTACCTGCTGATGACGTCTAATAAGGGGCATACTCAGGACTATAAAGAGCACGAGGCTCAGGACATAAAGGATGCCTACCGGCCAGCCGCCGACAAAACTCAGGGCTATAGCTCCACTAGCAAGGACGCTCACTGCTGGCAGAAAAGCGAGAAGAAGGGTTCCTAATACCTCACGGAATGCACTCATATGACCGTCAATAGCGTAGGCCAGTTCTCCATCATCCTGCCGCGCACGAGCCGGACGTGAAGAACAATAAGTATGATTCAATGCCTCCAGAGCTATCTCAGTTTGAGCAGCCTGCTCGAGAGCTCCATAGAGCGGATAAACCACGTAGGTAAGCCCTCGGGATAAAAGCCAGAGCAGGCTGTAGCCCATAATCAGTACAACCAAAGAGACAGGTTCAGAACCATCGAGAACCCAGATAAGGGCCACTCCGGGCATGGCAGAAACTACTACCCCTAGTGCTGGAGATAGCGCTAAAGAGATTACTACTATCCAGGCATGCAAAGGGTTTACAGTATAAAACCGAGAAAAAGTAACAACGGAAAATCGAGAAAAAGAAATTAAAGTTTTCATTTTTACCTTCAAGACAACAAGCCGCCGCATATGGCGGCTTTAAAGAATCATGCTGTGTCTCTTTAGAAAGGCCTGCGCCATGGCACACTTACCCTCCCGCTTATCTCTATAAGCGAGTTGGTAGGATGGCGTCGAGCCTGAAGGCAAAAAATTATACGGTCATCGTTGACTTTCTGTATCTAGGAGAAAGCTAATCGACAAGCCTCCTCGTAGAGTCCATTCTGACAAACCTCCAGAGAAAAGGTCAACACCTTCTACTGCCGTGACGGGCCCGGTAGATATTTCGCACCATCACCGTGCGCCGCACCTGGCCGATGGCAGGCTCCAAGAACTCCTCCGCGTAGCGGGAATCCGTGCTAGTCTGCGCAGCAAAGTTAAGAGCAGCAAAAGCCCCCAACACCATCGACACCTTCACTAGAACGTCCGTAAACGGGAACTGCACACCCAACAGGGTCACCTTAGAGGCCTCAAAACCCAGCCAGCTCGTAATGGTGGCATCAGGGATAGCGATCGTGCCAAACCAAACAAAAAACAGGAAAACGACCCCGGCAAAAAGTACAGCCTGAATCATCTGCACCACAATCGGAAGAAGTACCAGGTTATTCCACTCGCCCCACCTAAAATCAGCCGGGCGGCCCAAGCCCGCAGCGGGCAAATTTTCAAGCTCATGACGCCACCTGTCCCCAGCCTGTAGAGCAGCACCCGCGTACTCGGCGTCCGTAAACTCCTCCACCTTATCCCCTTTACGGGCACCCAGCAGCCGGCGGGTCTTCTCGGTTACTGTAGACGAAACAACCAGAAAGCTCAGCACCGTCAGGATAGCCACAACCTGCAGAGTACGCTGCATACTCAAAGCCGCAGCCACACGCCAGATATCGCCGTTCACAAAAAAGAAGAGCACGGCAATCATAAGCACCGGCAGCACCTTGACCACCATGCTTGAAAGGGCAGCTAGCTCCTTCACAACCTGCCGAAGCGCCCAGTAGCACAGGGAATCCAAGCCCAGGTAAACAGCTAGGAGCGTAGCTCCCAAGATCCAGAGCACATCACCGGCAGCAAAGGCGTCAGCAACATCTGCCAGCCCTATCCAGCGGGCAGTCTGCGGCAGCATGGAGAAAGCCGCTAGAGGCAGAAGCAGCGCACCAATTAGGGTTTGGCGCCAGAAGGGCAGGGGCTCTAGTAAGCGCGATACCGCCCAGGGTACAACCAGAAGCAGAAGGGGCGGCACGAGGGCTAGGGCAATGAAGATGGGCGTCAGGACGCTGTCTGGCACGTCTACCGGCACGCCTCCGTCCTGCGCTTCCACATCAAGCTGGGCTAGGCCCCACAGCAGAGCAAGATAGGTGAAGGAGGAAACTATAAGCCAGGCAGAAAGCGGGGCGGAACGGGCGAGAGTCCATCTCGCACGCTCTCGCGCAGGGATAACCAGCGGGGCCCCGGCAGCTCTGAACCAGGTGTGTGCTTCTTGCTCGGTGAGTGTCATACTCTGATTCTACGGGCTAAGCTGGAGGGGTATTTTTAACCGCACAGTATATAAAATATTTGTTCTATTTTTATAAAAAGCAGTTTTTGGGCACAAAAAAGCGAGGGGTTCTAGAGCGTTAGCTCTAGAACCCCTCGCTGATTCAACCCAAGGGTTGTTATCTCAAAACCATACAGTGGACGCAAACAACAAACAAACTCAGTCATAAAAGTGTAAGCCTTCGGACTATTAGTACCAGTCAACTCCACGGGCATTCCCCGCGTCCATACCT
>NZ_CAKMSF010000011.1:0-35187 GCF_928381415.1 Rothia nasimurium | reverse complement strand
TTCGCCACTAATCCACCCAGCAAGCTGGGCTTCATCGTTCGACTTGCATGTGTTAAGCACGCCGCCAGCGTTCGTCCTGAGCCAGAATCAAACTCTCCGTTGAAAAAATGAAGTAGTTGATGATCCTGGTCTCTGATTGTTAGCGAACCATTCACCACGGGGTGGTGTGGTTCGAGCTGACGAATCTGAAACCAATTGATTATCAAATTCTGTAAGAAACCGTTGGTTTCTCACATGTTGTATAAATATTTGGTATCAGTTCAATTTCCGCACTACCTGGTGTTCATGTGTGAACACTAGTGTGTAGTGTGGACGATAAGAATGTTATTTATAACATTGGTACGCTATTGAGTTTTCAAGCAACAAACCGCATTCTCAACCCTAGCTAGTGGAACCAGCCGGTGTTTCGTATCGGTCATTCTCAGTTTTTGTGTTACCCGTTTGGGCAACTCATTCAGTCTATAATGCTTTTTCCATCATCGCAACTCGCTAGAGCGTGACGATAGCCACAAGCTCTTTTCTTTACTTCAAAGCCTTAGCTTCAAACCCGAAAACCAGTTCAATCAACTTTCCCTGGGAGTCTTATATCGACTCAACTTGTGGTGCACTATTCGATTATTTTTCACTTTCGGCCGGTTCCCCGTGCCTCAGCGACTCGTTATACTTTACGCAGGTTTTTTGGAGCATGCAACCCCAACGGGGCTCTTTTTCCCTCAAAACACCACCTAAACCCACCCAAACGAAGATATTTCCCCTAGTAAACAGCGGGTTAAATTTTCTCAAAAATATTTTGAAAAACTTTTCTAGCCTCGCAGCCCCCTGCCCAGGCCCAACTCCGTTTTTGTCCGCTTTTACCGCCCTGGCAAGCGCAAATAACAAAACCCGCCCCACTCTCTCCTTGTGTAAGGATGAGAGGTGGGGCGGGCGTCCGCGAGGAACTTACTGGGCAACCTCAACAACGGCCATATTCTTCTTGCCGCGACGAACCACCGCGTACTTACCTAGAAGCAGATCAGACTCGCTGAGGGCGGCGTCCTCGCCCTGAGCCTTGACGTTATTGATAGCTGCGCCGCCTTCCTTAAGAGTACGGCGGGCTTCTGACTTAGATGCGGAAAGACCGGTCTCGGTCAGCACGGTCACCATGTCCAGCTGATCCCGGGTGAGTACAGCATGGGGCAGCTCGGCGGTAGCGGCCTTGAGGGTTGCCTCGTCCAGGGCAGCGAAGTCGCCCTTACCGAAGAGAGCCTCAGAAGCGGCAATGACCTTCTCCGTTGCCTCAACACCGTGCACCAGTGACGTGACCTCGTAGGCCAGGGTCTTCTGAGCCAGACGCTTGAAGGGTTCTTCTTCTACAGACTTCTGCAGGGCAGCAATCTCGTCGCGGGTCTTGAAAGTAAAGACCTTGAGACGGTCAGCTACGTCAGCATCGGCAGTGTTCAGCCAGAACTGGTAGAAGGCATAAGGTGAGCACATCTCGGGGTCCAGCCAGATAGCGTTGCCCTCAGACTTACCGAACTTGGTGCCATCCGAGTTGGTAATGAGCGGAGTACCCAGAGCGTGAACAGATTTGCCGGTGACCTTACGAACCAGCTCGGTGCCACTGGTCAAATTGCCCCACTGATCGGAGCCACCGCACTGCAAGGTGACATTGTGGCGGCGGTTCAATTCGAGGAAGTCATTCCCCTGCAGAATCTGGTAAGAGAACTCGGTGTAAGAAATACCCTCTTCAGAGTTCAGACGCTTAGCCACAATCTCTTTTTTAATCATGGTGCCCACGCGGAAGTTCTTACCGATTTCACGCAGAAAATCGATAGCAGATAGCTCGCTGGTCCAGTCCAGGTTGTTAACCATCTGGGCGCCGTTCTCACCCTCAAAAGACAAGAAGCGCTCAATCTGGCCGCGCAGACGGCTTACCCAGCCCTCCACCACATCGCGAGAGTTGAGGACGCGCTCAGAGGTCTGACGGGGGTCACCAATCAAACCGGTAGCTCCACCGACCAGGCCGAAGGGGCGGTGACCAGCCAGCTGCAGGCGACGCATCAGCAGCAGCTGCACCAGGTGCCCCAGATGCAGGGAAGCCGCTGTGGGGTCGTAACCGATATAGAAGTTCACGGTCTCTTCAGCCAGCGCCTTCTCAAGGGCTTCTTCATCGGTGCTGACGTGCACAAATCCACGCCACTTCAATTCCTGCCAGATATTCTCGAAGGAATCATCGTTGTGCTGAGCTGCAAGAGTCTCTTCAGACACGGTTACTCCATGGTTAGTAATGAACAAAAAGCAGTGGCAAAGCCACCTGCTACCACGGTACCAGTTCACCGCCCAGGCAGGCTTCGGACAGCTTCGGTGTTCTCTGATTGAGAGATAGAAAAAGGACGCCGCCACCCCACTCCCCTGCTCAACGGCAGGAAAGGAGGCAGCGGCGTCCTCTCATTTAGAAACCGAAAGAATACTACTCTGTAGGGACAAGACCAGCCGGCAGCTCACGCGAGGCCAGCAGGTGAAGGCGCTGGGTGGGGCGGGTCATGGAGACATACAGGTCGCCCACCGAACCGTTAGCTGCACGCACCAGGTCGGCAGGCTCAACGATAATCACGGTGTCGAACTCCAGGCCCTTAGCTTCCCAGGGAGTCAGAATCAGCACCTGGTGTTCCAGGGCAGAGGCCGAGGTGCCCAGCTTACCCTTGTGCTCGGCAGCAATCGCCAGGGCGGTCTCGCGGTAGCGTTCCTCGCTGACGATCACGCCGATGAGGCCGCCGGCGCCCTGCTCCAGCTCATCGCTGACGGTGCTCACCACAGCCGGGTAGAGGGCGTCCTCACCCACAATACGGGCGGACGGCGCCCACTTGCCCTCGCGCACGGCGCGGGGGGCTGAAATCTCCAGGCCGGCGGCGCGGGCAACCTCAACGGCGGCGTCCGAAATCTGGGCAGGGGTACGGTAGTTGACGGTCAGCTCGTCCAGGGTGAAGCGCTCCCCCACAAAAGGCTCAAGAGCCTGTGCCCAGGACTGGGAGGCCGCGGCAGAAGAGGCCTGCGCGATATCGCCAACAATCGTAAAGGACTTCATGGGGCAGCGGCGCATGAGCAGGCGCCACTGCATGGGGGAAAGCTCCTGAGCCTCGTCAACCACAACGTGCCCGTAGGCCCAGGTGCGGTCGGCCTGCGCAGCGCGGGCAGCGGTCATACGCTCGCCGCGCTCCTCGTTCAGCTCGGCAATCTGCTCGGCGGTGACCACGCCGTCCACGCCCATATCGGCCAGCTGCTGGTCCACGTTCTCCAGGGCCTTACGGGCGTTTTCGAGATTGGCCTGGTGGGCCGCCTCGGCGCGGGCAGCGGCTCCGGCACCGGCGACCTTGGAAAAATCACCGAGAAGCTCCGCTGCTTCGTCTAGTAGGGGTACATCGGACTCGGTAAAGGGCAGGTTCGCTGCGCGCGCCAGGACGTCACGCTCAGCGTCGGTGAGGACGCCCGCGGTTGCGCTCTGCAGGTACTCCGGCTTTGAAAACAGCGAGCGCACCAGGGTCTCGGGTGACAGGGGCATCCAAGCCAGGTTGATGGCCCGGCGGACGTCCAGGGACCCGCGAACATCATCTTCCAGGTAGGGGCGGTCAACCGCGTGGCCGGCGGCGGCATCCAGCTTTTCGTTGAGCTGGACGGTGAGCTCTTTGAGGAGCACCTTCACAAAGGTTTCCCGGGCCTCATTATGGGGCTTGCCGGTTGAACGCGCCGTGTTGCGGGCGTGCTTGACCATGCCGGGGGTCATCTCAATAGCGGTGGAATCCACATACATCTTCACGGGCTTGGCAGGTACCTTCTGACGGTCAGCCACAGCCTTTTTGATGACCTCAGCCATGCGTAAATCGCCCTTGATTTGGGCAACCGCGGGATCGGTTTCGGGTACAGCCTTAATACCGGGGTACAAGGTAGCTAAGGACGACATCACCACGCCGGTCTCGCCCAGGGAGGGCAGCACACGCTCGATGTACCACATGAAGGAAGCGGAGGGGCCGACCACCAGAACGCCAGCGTTGTTGAGACGCTCGCGGAAGGTATAGAGCAGGTAGGCGGCACGGTGCAGGGCAACGGCGGTTTTACCGGTACCGGGGCCGCCCTGCACGACGCGGACGCCTGCCAGGTCGGCGCGGATGATGGCGTCCTGCTCAGCCTGAATTGTCGCCACGATATCACCCATGCGGCCGGTGCGCTTGCGGTTCAGGGCCGCCAGCAGAGCGCCCTCACCGTGCAGGTTCTCATCGCCGTCCTCAAGCAGGGTTGAGTCGAGCACGTCGTCTTCGAAGCCGGTGACTTCGCGGCGTTCTAGCATCAGGTGGCGGCGGCGGCGCACACCCTGCCGGTTGAAAGCGGTGGCCTGATAGAAGGTGCCGGCTTCGGGGGCACGCCAGTCAATGAGCAGGCGCTCGTGGTCTTCGGTTGCCAGGCCGATACGGCCGATATAGCGGATAGCCTCGTCGTCAAGGTCAAGACGGCCAAAAGCTAGGCGGTGGTCAACAGCGTTGTACTGGGCCAGGCGGTCTTCATAGTGCTGGGCGTAGGCGTCACGCTCTGAACGGTTCTGGTGGCTGCCAACAGCCTGGTTCTTGCGGGTGCTCTTGAGCTTTTTCTCGTTCATCTCTCGGAGCTCATCGAGGCGGGCGTACAGCCTGCCCACGTAGGCTCGTTCGCCTGCCAGCTGAGCCTCGTAGGCTTTTTCAGCGGCAGTCTGCTCACCGGTTGCGGTTGTGTTCTCGGTCAAGAGGGAACCCTTCATCGCGGAAAATTCAAGCCCTCCATTCTACCCGTACACCCGAGCAAAAAGAAAGGACGCCCGCCCTCTCCCCTAGCAAGGGAAGGGGCGGGCGTCCGCACAGAAATGCTGCTAAGGCTGGGTCACGCCGTCAGGTGAAATGGTGAAACCTGCGCCATTATCTCCCAAGCAACGCATCATGTCTGTAGACTGAGGCTGACAGGAAAGGCCGATAAAGTTCAGAGACGTACCGATATCTAGGGGCTGAGCATTGTACAAACCGGCCAAAGAATCCTGCGTACCGCCCTCTGATATATCTATTTCCCCAGTTGATCCAAACACAACTTTCCATGTCTTCAGATATCCGCTGGCCTCAGGATTTCGCTGAATGACTTCGCAAGTTACTTCTGTTCCAGACTGTGTGCCACAAGCCAGAGTGCCTGATGTAATATCAGCAGACCACGCGTAGTAGAAATCAGAGTCCTTCTGCCCAACATAAAATGAATCAGGCTCAGCGATATAGCCAGGGATCGGTTCTACACCCAAACGTTCGTGAATATAGCCACCGTTTACCGGGTCAATACACCTTACCGTTGTACCGGTAACAGGGCTCATTCGTTCGTTTCCAGTACAGCTATAGTTCCCAACGCTGAAAGTCTGCGTCCAGTCAGCACCGGTAGCAACTCGAATTTCCCAATACTCTCGAACTGTGTCAAGGGCTTCTTTACAGCTAACAGGACCCCCAAATACATATGTGCGTGGACTGAACTCATATCCGTCATCGCTTGTAAAACCACAGTTTGTACCGGGAGATGCTATTGGGTCAGAGTCTTCAGATGGGACAGAAGGTGAAGCCTCAGCCAAAACTTCCTCCTCATCTGACGCAGCAGCAGAGCTGCTGATTACTTCTGGCGTAGAAGTCGTAGAGGAAGTAGAAACCGATGCACTCGCTGAGCTAGAAACCGTGGTGGTGGGCGATTCGCTAGGTTCGGCTTGGTTGCCGTTAGAGCCGCAGGCAACCAGCCCAAGCAGAGCAACAGCCGTACAGGAAACAAGGAGCTTACTAGCCATGAAAACCTCAAAATGTGTGTGCGGTAACAGTGATACCACCAGTTTATCCAAAACACTGGGAGGGTTTCTTCAGATAATCCGACCTAAGACCTAGAAGGCAAAATACCCCGGTTTTTGTGCATGTACCCCAGGTAAAAACTGGGGTACATGCACAAAAACCGGGGGTACTACGGTAAAGGTTCTCTCTATTCAGCTACCAGCGACAGAGCCTCCAGGCGGTGGCCGGCCAGGATTTCGCGTCCGCCCAGGCCCTCAAGCTCCAGGAGCACGCCGATGCCGGCGACCTTCAGGTCCGCCATTTCCATCAGGTGGGTGGCCGCCTCAAGGGTGCCGCCGGTGGCCAGAAGGTCATCCACAATCAGCACACGGGAACCTGCCGGGATGTCGTCCTTGTGGATCTCGATAGCAGCCTGGCCATACTCCAGGGAGTATTCCTTCATGTAGGTATCGCGCGGCAGCTTACCGGCCTTGCGCACGGTCATAACGCCGGTACCTGCAATGTAGGCAATAGCAGAGGCCATCAGGAAGCCACGCGCCTCAACACCGGCGACGATATCGAACTGGCCCTCGAAGCGGCGGGCGAGCTCCTCCATGGACGCACGGAACACCTGCGGGTTAGCGAACAGGGTGGTCACGTCGTAGAAGAGGATGCCCTCCTTGGGGTAGTCCTGAATCTGCGCGCAGGCAGCAGGAATCTGCTCCTCAAGGGGCAGGGAAGAATCAACGGGCTTAATCATGCTCTTAGCCTAGCTGATGACCTGGGGGCGGGCCGCGAAAGCACGCGCAGGTTCTAGCTCACTCTTAAGTGCTTCCAGCTGGGCTGCGACAGCGGACGGGGCAGTGCCGCCCTGGGCGCTCCGGGAGTTCAAAGACCCCTCAACGGTGAGCACTTCGCGGACGCCCGCGTGCAGGGCAGGTGAGATCGCCAGGTAGTCCTCGTCGGTCAGGTCCCACAGTTCGCAGTCCTTTTCTTCGCAGACGCGCACAGCTTCACCGGCCAGTTCGTGGGCTACGCGGAAGGGCACACCCTCGCGCACCAGCCACTCGGCAACGTCCGTCGCCAGGGCAAATCCCTGGGGAGCCAGCTCAGCCAGACGGTCGGTGTTGAAGGTGAGGGTGGCAATCATGCCGGAGACAGCGGGCAGCAGAACTTCAAGCTGGTCGATGGCGTCAAAGACGGGCTCTTTGTCTTCCTGCAGGTCGCGGTTGTAGGCCAGGGGCAGGGCCTTCAGCGTTGCCAGCAGACCGGTGAGGTCACCAATCAGGCGGCCGGCCTTACCGCGGGCAAGTTCAGCGATATCGGGGTTCTTCTTCTGCGGCATGATCGATGAGCCGGTCGAGAAAGAATCGTGCAGGGTCACGAAGGAGAATTCTTTGGTTGCCCAGAGAATAACCTCTTCAGAGATACGGGAGAGGTCTACCGAGATCATGGCGGCGATCCAGGCAAACTCGGCGTAGACATCGCGGGAGGCGGTGCCGTCAATAGAGTTGTGGGTTGCGGAGTTGAAGCCCAGGTCAGCTGCTACAGCTTCGGGGTCCAGCCCCAGGGAAGAGCCCGCGAGCGCCCCGGAGCCGTAGGGTGATACGGCGGCGCGCTTGTCCCAGTCCAGCAGACGGTCAAGGTCACGGGACAGGGCCCAGGCGTGGGCCAGGAGCTGGTGGGAGAGCAGAACAGGCTGGGCGTGCTGCAGGTGGGTGCGGCCGGGCATGGGGGCGTAGGGGTGGGCCTCGGACTGGGCAATCAGGGCGTCGATAGTATCCATGACGCCGGTGGCAATGATAGAGGCGTGATCGCGCAGGTACATGCGGCCCAAGGTTGCAATCTGGTCGTTGCGGGAGCGGCCAGCGCGTAGCTTACCGCCCAGGTCAGCTCCGGCACGTTCGATGAGGCCCTTTTCCAGGGAGCCGTGGACGTCCTCGTCCGACTCCGCCGGGGTGTAGGCGCCAGAACGGACGTCGGCTTCAAGCTGGTCGAGGGCTGCAATCATGCCGGTGAGCTCGTCGTCGGTGAGCAGACCGGCCTTAGCCAGCACACGGGCGTGGGCGCGGGAGCCTGCAATATCGTAGGGCGCTAGACGCCAGTCGAACTGGGTTGACTTCGACAGGGCAGCAAGAGCCTCGGAGGGGCCGCCTGCGAAGCGTCCGCCCCAGAGAGCGCCATCGTTGGTACCGTGCTTTTCAGCTGACATAGTTTTACCTTTGCGGGGTTGGGAAAATCGTGCGGGGTAAGGCAAAAGCCGCCCGCCGGCGTCCTTACCTTCTCGTGGGGTAAGGACGCGCGGGGTTGGGCGGCTGAAGCGGGGCTAGTTTTAGAGGCCCAGGCGCTGGTCGCGGGCTGAAGCGACCTTGGAGGACATGCCGAACAGCTCAATGAAGCCGCGGGCCATGGACTGGTCGAAGGTGTCGCCCTCGTCGTAGGTGGCCAGGTTGAAGTCGTAGAGGGAGGTCTCTGACTTACGTCCGGTAACAACGGCGCGGCCACCGTGCAGGTCCATGCGGATATCGCCGTTGACCATCTTCTGAGTGTCGTTGATGAAGGCGTCCAGGGACTTCTTCAGCGGTGAGAACCACTGACCGTCGTAGACCAGTTCGGTCCAGCGCTGGCCAACGATCTTCTTGAAGCGGGCCTGCTCGCGCTCGATGGTGACGTTTTCGAGTTCCTTGTGGGCAGCCATGAGAGCCATAGCGCCGGGAGCCTCGTAGATTTCGCGGGACTTAATGCCGACCAGGCGGTCTTCAACGATGTCGATGCGGCCGATGCCCTGGGCACCTGCGCGGCGGTTCATAATCTCGATAGCTTCAAGCGGGGTAACTGCCTGGCCGTCGATAGCAACGGGGATGCCTTCCTTGAAAGAGATGACGACGGTATCGGGGGTGGGGGCGAAGGTGGGGTCGTCGGTGTAGTCGTAGACGTCCTTGGTGGGGCCGTTCCAGATGTCTTCGAGGAAGCCGGTCTCAACAGCGCGGCCCCAGACGTTCTGGTCGATGGAGAAGGGGTTCTTCTTGGTGGTGACAATCGGCAGGTTGTTCTTTTCTGCGTAGTCGATGGCCTTTTCACGGGTCAGAGCCAGGTCGCGCACGGGAGCGATGCACTTGAGCTCGGGGCCCAGGGTCTGGATGCCAACCTCAAAGCGGACCTGGTCGTTACCCTTGCCGGTGCAGCCGTGGGCAACGGTAGTGGCACCGAACTGCTTGGCTGCTGCTACCAGGTGCTTGGTGATGACGGGGCGGGACACAGCCGATACCAGGGGGTAGGCGTCCATGTAGAGGGCATTGGCCTTGAGAGCGGGCATGCAGTATTCATTGGCGAATTCATCGCGGGCATCCGCTACATAGGCTTCAACGGCACCGCAGTCGAGGGCGCGCTGGCGGATGGTCTCGAGGTCCTCGCCGCCCTGCCCTACATCAACGGCAACGGCGATAACTTCTGCGCCGGTTGCTTCGCCGATCCAACCAATGGCAACTGAGGTATCCAGACCGCCTGAGTAGGCCAGGACGATGCGCTCTTTCATGGTGCTCCTTGAGATATTACGTTCAGGGCGGGAGGTCCCCGCAGGTTCTATAAATAATTATGCACACTCAGACATAATTATGCAAAACGTATCGGTCAGTGATACGCGCTACTATCATCGCGCGCCGCTACAGAACCAGCAAGAGAAACGCGCACCCCAAAATGAAAAAACCTTAATGGAATACTCACAGAACCTTTAAAGACAACTGCCACACTAGAACCATGCTCAAGAAATACATGTTCGGAATCCTGCTCCTGGCAGCCGCCGCCATCGTCGCGGCCCTTGCCCTGGTCATGACCTTTCGCGGCCAGCTCGGCGATGAAGTTGACCCCATCGTGCTCGACCGCACCAGCTCACCGAGTGCAACGGCGTCCGCCTCCCCTAGCACTGCCAGCGCAACACCCACCGCGGCAGAAAGCTCCGAGGCAGCCCCTGAGCCCGAACAGACCCCAGCAGAAGAAGCACCTGCTGACCAGGCTCCTGTTGAACAAGCACCAGCCGAGCAAGCTCCCCCGGAGCAGGCCCCGGCAGAACCCGCCCCGGTAGCCCCAGCCCCCGTGGTGGTTGAGCAGGCCCCCGCGCCGGTCGCTCCCCCGGCGCCCCAGGTAGAGTACTACCCCACCGAAGCCGACGACGATGACGACTACGAGGTAGATGACGATGGCGATGACGACTAAATGGTGGCCCCGCCGAACCACCCACCAGCGCACAGGCTCCGTGCGTCTGCGTATCGTCGCCTGGATGGTACTGGTCACCACCTTCGTTATCACCGGCCTCATCTTTACGGTGCGAGAAATCCTCATCAGCGAAGTCGGCACCAAGGCAGCAGCAAACACCAGCAGCGAAATCTCCGAGTTCCGCACCTTCGCCGAACTCGGCGTCGACCCCACCACCGCTGCCCCCTTTGAGAATCTTGACCAGATGCTCACAACTTTCGTCTCCCGCCAATACACCGGCTACAGCGAACAGCTCATCGGAGTCACACCCCAGCAGGTCATCTTCATCGACGAACAACAGCAGTTCGCCGAAGACACCGGCTACCGGCTACACCAAGACAGAGACCTGCTCGCCAGCATCACCGGCAACAGCAGGACGTCGGGGATTGAGCAGACCCCGGCAGGGCCGGTGCACTGGGGCAAGGTAGAAATAAGCCTCAACACCGACAGCGGCAGCCAGGCAGGCTACCTGGTCGTTGTCGAATACATCCAGCCAGAACTCGACGCGGTGCAGCACACCATCGTCACCATGATCTGGGTGGGCCTGGGCGGGCTGGCAGCCACGGTCGTCATCGCCTGGCTTGTAGCCTCCCGCATCACCAAGCCCATTCGCAGCCTGCGCACCGTA
The DNA here is from genome assembly GCF_928381415.1 of Rothia nasimurium. Taxonomy (GTDB): domain Bacteria; phylum Actinomycetota; class Actinomycetes; order Actinomycetales; family Micrococcaceae; genus Rothia; species Rothia nasimurium_H. The sequence continues at coordinate 24,519 of NZ_CAKMSF010000011.1, read as the reverse complement.
GCCCAGGACATCAACGACAAAAACTTTAGCGGCCGCGTCACCGTAACCGGCGACGACGACGTAGCAGCCATGGGCCGCACCTTTAACCAGATGCTCGACCGATTGGAGGAGTCAGCCATGATTGAACGCCAGTTTATGGACGACGTCAGCCACGAGCTGCGCACCCCCATCACCATCGTCCGCGGCCACCTAGAACTCATGGACCGCACCGAGGAACAAAACCAGACCCTGCAACTGGTCGATGACGAGCTAGAACGCATGGGCCGTATCGTCGCTGACCTGCTCACCCTCGCCAAATCAGAAAGGCCCGACTTCGTGGCGCCCCACCCGGTTGAGGTAGCAGAACTCATGATTACCCTGGACTCCAAGGTGCAGGCCTTCACCGGCCACCGCTGGATGATGGCCGACATCGCCGAGGGCGAGGTACAGCTTGACGAGCAGCGCATCACCCAGGCCATGGTGCAGCTCTGCGCCAACGCCGCCCAGTATTCGCCCGAAGAGTCAACCATCTCCATCGGCTCCCGCTTCGAGGGCAAGGGGGCAGAACGCACCCTCAACCTCTGGGTGCGCGACCGGGGCCCAGGCGTCAGCGAAGAAGACGCCGCCACCCTCTTCGAACGCTTCAAGCGCAACAACGCCAAAAACCCCGCCACCGCCAAAAAGCACTCGGTCGGAGCAGGCCTGGGGCTGGCCATCGTCCGTTCCATCGCAGAAGCCCACGAGGGCTCCGTCTGGATCGCTCAGCCGGACGACGGTATCGGCGCTATCTTCGGCATCACCCTGCCAGCGCCCACAGACCCCGACCAGGGTCAGGACGACAGCGCCCCGGCAGATACCCCCGTCACCGTCACCCGCTACCCCAGCTGGACCCGTTAACCCCTCACCCACACACCCAAACACGTCGAAAGAAACACCGCCATGAGCCATATCCTCATCGTTGAAGATGACCCGCGTATCTCGTCCTTCATCGTCAAGGGCCTCAAATCAGCCGGCTACACCTCAACCCTCATCGACGAAGGCCGCTCAGCCTACGCCCTGGCCAAGGTCAGCGACTTCGACCTCATCATCCTCGATGTAGGCCTACCCGGCATGGACGGATTCACCATCATGAAGGCCCTACGCGCCGACGGCATCACCACCCCCATCATCATGCTCACCGCCCGCGACTCCGTCTCAGACACCCTCGAAGGGCTCGAAAACGGCGCCAACGACTACATGACCAAGCCCTTCCAGTTTGCCGAGCTACTGGCCCGCATCCGCCTGCGCCTGCTCGATACCAACCGCGAAGAAAGCAGCGCGTCCACCCTCACCCACCGCGACCTCGTCCTCGATGTGCTCACCCGCCAGGTCACCGTCTCAGGAGCCAGCACCGAGCTCACCAGCCGCGAATTTGCCCTGCTAGAGACCTTCATGCGCCACAAGAACCAGGTGCTCTCCCGAGAGCAGCTCCTGGGGCAGGTATGGGGTATGGACTTCGACCCCAACTCCAACATCGTTGACGTCTACATTCGCGCCCTTCGCAAGAAAATCGGCGACGACTACATCGCAACCGTACGCGGGGCAGGCTACAGGTTCGTCTAATGAAACTTCTCTACACCTCAACTTCAACCCCGGCCCAGGAGCCGCCGACCCACACCGCGCCGCTGCCGGTGCAGGCCCCCAGCTTCGTCACCATCAAGGTGCTTATCTCCTTCTTCCTGGCGGTGCTCCTGATTGCGGGCACAGCCCTGACCGGAGTCACCTCAGAAGAGCTCTCCCTCGAAGGGGCCCTCACCCTCACCATCTTCATTCTGGCAATCTGGGCCTGGGTTTTTAGCCCCCTGTCAGATACCTACGTCTCACTGGCGGCAGCAGTGGCCCTGGTTCTCACCGGCATCATCAGCACCGACCAGTTCACCGCTTCACTGGGCACCTCGGCCGTCTGGCTGCTGGTGGCCGCTGTGGTGATGGCCCAAGCGCTGACCGCCTCAGGTCTCACCCGCCGTCTCACCGCCCGGCTCGTAGCACTGGCCCGCACCCCGCGTCAGCTCGCCCACCTCTACAACCTAGCCCTCTTTCTGACCGTCTACCTAGTCCCCTCACCTTCAGGCCGAGCAGCCCTTGCCCTGCCCATCTACCTGGCCATGGCAGAAGCTATGCCCGACCGCCCCAAACTGGTCAAGGCCCTGGGAATCCTAGCGCCCTCCACCATCCTGGTCTCAGCGGTTGCCTCGTTTATCGGTGCAGGTGCCCACCTGGTCACCGCCGAAATCCTGGTGGCCTACGGGCTAGAAACCATCGGCTTCCTTGAATGGATGGTTCTGGGCTCAGGCCTGGGTCTGCTTGCCTCGCTTCTGGTCACCGAACTGGTCTTCGCGCTCTTCCCCACCCGCGACGACGCTCCGGCAAAACTGCACATCGACCTGGCAGACTTTGAAACCGAAGATTCCACCCCCGTACGTGGCGCACTTACCCAGCCAGAGAAAAATATCGCCCTGGTACTCGGCCTTGCAATCCTGCTCTGGTGCACGGAGTCCTTCCACGAGGTAGACCCGGTGATTGTGGCCGTGCTCGGCGCACTGGCCGCTAGTGCCCCTGGCTTCGGATCCGTCAAGCTGGCTGCCGCCCTCAAGAAGGCCCCCTGGCCCATGCTCATCTTCATGGCCACAACCCTGGCCATCGGTACCGCTCTCTCTGAGTCGGGAGCAGCGACCTGGCTGGCAGAGTCAATCTTCGCCCCGGTTTCAGGGCTAGGACGCAGCGGCGCGGCAGCCTTCGTGCTTCTCGTCATCGCCCTCTCGACGGTGGCCCACCTGGTGATTCAGTCCCGCTCAGCCCGCTCGGCCGTTCTGGTTCCCCTGATTATCACCGCCGCGATTCCCCTGGGGGTCAACCCGGTAGCAGCCGCCTTCATCTCAACCGCAGCCGCCGGCTTCTGCCACACGCTGACATCCAGCGCTAAACCGGTAGCCCTCTTTGCCTCCATCGACGGGAAACCCACCTACACCCCGTCCGACCTTCTCAAGCTTTCGGCCTGGCTGGCCCCGCTGCACGCAGCGCTCATTGCCGGCTTCGCCTTCTTCATCTGGCCGGCTATGGGGCTCCCCCTCTTCCTCTAAATTTCATCTATTTTCCATCAGACCCAAACACCGTGGGCTGAAGGCTCTACCCGACGACACCCAAAAACAGGTGGCACCTACCACCGGTGGTAGGCCGCCCACACCATTTTCAAGGAGAAAACCATGACTATGTCCATCCCCCAGCGCATCCTAATCGCTCCCTCCGGCTTCAAGGGCTCCCTCGAAGCGGACGTCGTAGCAGACGCTATCGCCTCCGGTATCCGCCGCGTGATTCCCGGCGTCAATACCGTCACCATGCCGATTCCTGACGGCGGCGAAGGTACTGCCAAGATGCTGGCAGGTTCCACAGGCGGCAAGCTGGTGCATACCAAGGTCACTGGCCCCGTAGGCCAGGAGGTCCGCTCCCACTACGCTCTGCTCGGTGGGGCTCAGGACGGCGTAGCGGTGGTTGAGATGGCAGCAGCAGCGGGTCTCTCCCTGGTTCCTAAGGACCTGCGTAACCCCGCAGAAACCACCACCTACGGTGTGGGCCAGCTGATCTCAGCAGCACTCGATAATGAAGATGTACACACTGTTCTGGTCGGCTGCGGCGATTCTGGCACCTCAGACGGTGGCGCAGGTGCCCTTTCAGCCCTGGGCGCCCGTATTCTCAACGAAGCCGGTGAAGAAATCCCCCTGGGCGGTGCCCACCTGACCGAGGCCGCGTCCATCGATTACTCCGGCCTGCACCCCCGCCTAGCTCAGGTCCGCATCGTCCTGGCTCTCAACCAGCACAACATCCTGACCGGCTCCAAGGGCGTTGCCCGCGTCTTTGGCCCCCAGAAGGGTGCCACCCCCGAACAGGTTGAAGAGCTGGACGCGGCTCTGACCCACTGGGCAAACCTGCTGGAGGAAACCTACGAGCAGATGACCGACGGCAAGCTGCAGATGAACTTCCACACCGGTGCAGGTACCGGCGCTTCCGGCGGTCTGGGCGCTGGTCTGGCCTTCATCGGTGCCGAGCTGACCCCCCGTTTTGAGGCACTGATTGACTCCGGTCTTGCCGGTATCAATCTCGATGAGGAAATCCGCCACGCCGACCTGGTCGTCACCGCAGAAGGCGCTATCGACTTCCAGACCCCCAAGGGCAAGGTTCCGGCTGAAATCGCCGCCCGTGCCCAGGGCTCAGGTGCCCCCGTGCTGGCCCTGGCCGGTTCCATCGGCAAGAAGGCCTACCGCGTACACGATGCCGGCATCGACGCCTTTGCCTCGATTATTCCCCTGCCCATGGATCTTGAAGATGCCCTGGTCAACGGTGAGGAGCTACTCACCGACTCAGCAGAACGCACCTTCCGCATGATTCTGCTGGGCGCTTCGCTCTCGGCGTCCATGCAGTCCCGTCGGGCGCAGCTAACTGCCGCCTAAGGTAACCGGCGAACGGTAGAGGCTCTCCCCCTAGGCTTCCTGGGTGAGGGCCTCTGCCAGTACCCGCTTCAAAATTTTGCCGGTGGGCCCCAGCGGCAGCTCCTCTTTGAAAACATAGCGACGCGGGTACTTGTAGGCGGCAAGTTCCCGGCGGGCCAGCTGATCGAGGGACGCGGTCAGCTCAGCCTGCTGCGAAGCGTCCAGGGGTTCGCGCGGCACCACTACCGCCACAATTTCTTCGCCCACGGTCTCAGAGGGCTGCCCCACCACGGCTGCCAGCTGGACAGCGGGGTGGGTGTAGAGGACGTCCTCAATTTCCCGCGGGTAGACGCTGTTGCCGTTACGCAAGATCATGTCTTTGAGGCGGTCAACGATAAAGATATTTCCCGCCTCATCGAGCCGGGCTACATCGCCGGTGGCAAACCAGCGGCCCTTGAGTACCTCAGCGCTCGCTTCGGGACGGCCCCAGTACCCGGCCATAACGTTGGGCCCGGCAACCCACAGTTCACCCGCTTCACCGGTAGCCAGCGGCTGGCCCTGCCTATCGACTACTTTCACGTCTACCCCGGGTAGGGCCCTGCCGACAGAACCAATCACCAGGCCGTATTCAGCCCGGTTGAAGGACACAACGGGTGCAGTTTCGCTCAGGCCATAGCCCTCGTAGATGGGGAAGGCCACCAGGCGCTCAATATCAGCGTGGACAGAGGCGGGCAGAGCAGCCCCGCCCGATATGCCGAAGCGGACGCGCCCCCGCAGCCGGTGCGCCAGGGCAGGGTCAGTGCCCAGGTAGCTGGCTAAGGCACTGTACATGGTGGGAACCGCAGCAAACACCGTAACTCCGGCAGTGGCACACAGCTGGGCTGCCCCGCCAGGAGTGAAACGCGGGAGCAGGGCGATAGCGGCACCCGCTGCGAGTACCGCGTTCATCGATACGGTCTGCCCAAAGGCATGGAAGAGGGGAAGGCCCCCGAAAATAACGTCGTCTGACGTGAAACCAAAGACATCCACACAGGTCAGGGCGTTGGAGAGCATATTGGCGTGGGTGAGGGTCGCCCCCTTCGGGGCGCCGGTGGTTCCCGAAGTGTAGAGAATAACGGCCGGGTCCTGAGCGGCAACCGGGTGAGCCTCCCAGGGCTGCGGGGCGGGAGCGTCCACACCAAACATCGCATCGGGCGATAGCACCTCAAGGGTAAGCTGGCCTTCCACCTCATCAAGAATCTGCTCGCTCTCCTGCCCCACCCGGGTACCGGCGGCAGCAACCAGAAGCCGGGCGCCGGCGTCCTGCACCTGATAGGCAGCCTCACGAGCCGACAGCAGGGGGTGCATAGGCACCACCACCGCCCCGAGCGATAGGGCACCGTAGTAGAGGCCCACCATGGCCGGTACGTTCGGCAGGGCCAAGGCCACCCTGTCGCCGGGAACCAGGCCCCGCTCCCCCAGCCAGATGCGGGCAGAGCCGACCAGCTGAGCCAGCTGCTGGTAGGTCAAAGACCCACCTGCCCAGGTCAGGGCAGTGCGCTCTTCAGCGGCACGGTCCTGTAGCAGGGCGGCGATATTGTTCTGGGGCAAGACATCAACTGTCTGCTGAGCATCTTTGGTTTTCACGGTGAGCCTTTCCTGAGGGACTGAGCGGCCTTGCCCATTCTTTCATACAGGCCTGCCTAAAGCTTCTGAACGAAAGTTCTAAATAAGGTTGGTATGAGCTGTAGGGTGGTCTAGACAGGGTTGCTAAAGGGGCTTGCTTTCTGAGAAAGTGAAGGTATGACAGACGCGAACCATAGCCTGACCGAGCAGGACATCGACTTCCTCAACTCGGTCTTCGACCTGGCACGGGACAACAAGCCGGTAGCCCTGAAATCTCTGTTTGACCAGGGCGTCCCCGTTGATCTCACCAATGCCAAGGGCGATACTCTGCTCATCTTAGCTGCCTACCACGAACACGCTGACCTGGTTCAGCTGCTCATCAACGAGGGCGCTGACCTTGACCGCCTCAATGAGCGGGGTCAGACCGCCCTGGTATGCGCTACCTTCCGTAACAATCTGCCCATCGCCCGCATGCTGCTCGACGCCGGTGCCGATGAGACCCTGGGCTCGCAGACTCCCGCAGATGTTGCCGAGTTCTTCGACCTTGCCGAGATGAAGAAGCTTTTCGAAGGGTAATGGGTTAGACCGGCGCCAACGCCGGGTCCCCGCCTACTCCCTATAGTTCAGCCCCGGTCTTCGACGATGAAGACCGGGGCTTAGTGTTTGCTCAGCCGGGACTGAGGGCTAGGCCGCCCATTCCAGGAAGAGAGAGGCCACCTTCTCGCCGCCATTGGGGTCACGGGTGATGACCATGACGGTGTCATCGCCTGCAATCGACCCCAAGAGGGGCTCAAGACCGGCCTGGTCAATGGCTGATGCCAGGAACTGGGCGGCTCCCGGTGGGGTACGTAAAATGACCAGGTTGGCCGAGGCCTCCGCGGTTACCAGCAGTTCTTTGAAAAGGGAGACCAGGCGGGCGTCGGGCCCTTCCTGGCTGCTTCGACGGACCGGGTGGTTGGGCACGGCGTAGATGAGCCCGGATTTTTCATCGCGCACCCGCTCTGCCCCAATTTCCACCAGGTCGCGGGAGAGCGTCGCCTGGGTGACTTTGAGCCCGTCGTCGGTGAGAATCTGGGCCAGTTCTGCCTGCGAGCGCACGCGGTGGGTTTGGAGTACCTCGATGATGCGGGCTTGCCGCGCAGTTTTGGTGGAGGGAATCGCCATTGTTTCTTCTCTTTTTCTGGTCGGTTTAGCTAAGAGCGGTGCGGACGTCGGTGGCTAGGTTTGATTCGGCGAGCAGGAAGGCCATGAGGGCTTTTTGGGCGTGCAGACGGTTTTCTGCTTCGTCGAAGACCACGGAGGAAGGCCCATCAATGACTTCGGCTGTGACTTCGTAACCGCGGTAGGCGGGCAGGCAATGCAGGAAGATGGCACCGTCTGCGGCCTTGTTCATAGCTTCGCTGGTGACGGTGTAGGGCTTGAAGACCTGAGCGCGGGCTTCTTTTTCGTCCTCTTGGCCCATGGAGACCCAGGTGTCGGTGATGACGACGTCAGCGCCGGCCAGGGCCTGGTCGGGGTCGGTGGTGACCAGGATTGAGCCGCCCGTTTCGGCTGCTCGCTGCTGGGCTTCTGCGACGACGGAGTCGGCGGGAAGGTAACCCTCGGGGCCAGCGATACGAACGTGCATGCCCGCGGTGGCGCCACCGAGCAGGTAGGAGTTAGCCATGTTGTTGGCGGCATCGCCCAGGTAAACCATGGTGAGGCCGGCCAGCTTGCCCTTGTGCTCGCGGATGGTGAGCAGGTCTGCGAGAATCTGGCAGGGGTGGTAGTCGTCGGAGAGGGCGTTGATGACGGGCACGCGGGAGTGCTCCGCCATCTCTTCGAGCCCCGCCTGGGCGTAGGTGCGCCAGACGATAGTGGAGACCATACGGGAGATGACCTTGGCGGTATCTGAGATGGTTTCCTTATGTCCAAGCTGGGCTTCGCCGGGGTTAACAATCAGGGGGTTGCCGCCGAGTTCTGCGATACCTGCGTGGAAGGAGAAGCGGGTGCGGGTCGAGGTTTTATCAAAGATGACGGCTGCGGTCTGGGGGCCGGCCAGGGGCTTGTAGCCGTAACGGTCCGCCTTCATGGAGGCAGCCAAATCGAGCACCTGCGCCTGCTCGGCGGGGGTGAGGTCGGTGTCTTTGAGGAAGTGGCGGACCACGGTTTTCTCCTAGGGGTAGGGGCAGCGTTTCAGCTGACCTTTCATTATATGCATAGTTACTGATAGTTATGCAGTTTGTGAATAGATGGATAGAAGTACACGTCGCGGACGCCCTTCTGCCGACTAACCTTCTCACAGGCTCGCTGCGCTCGCATGTGATTCATGTAACCTCGCAGGCTCGGCTAATTCGCAGGGATTTCTGTTTCGCTTCGCGGAAAACCCTGCTCATCCCAGCCAGTCGGCGTACAGGGCGTCCGCGACGTGCATCTGCATTTCCATCTGCATTTACTTCTGTCGCGCCTCAGCCAGAATTGCGGGGAAGGCAGCGGTAAACTCTGCTAGTTCGGCATCGGTGATGGTGAGGGCTGGGGCGATACGGACGGTGCGGGCGTCCGGGGCGTTGACGATGAAGCCTGCTGCTCGGGCGGCGGCGACAAAGGCAGGTGCCAGGGGCGCGCCGGTATCAGTTGCTTCGTCTGTGAGGACGATGCCAACCAGCAGGCCCGCTCCCCTGGTTTCTGCCACACCGTCTAGTTCTTCGATAGCGGCTCTGAAGGTTGAGCCTCGTTGGGCGGCGGAGTCGAGGAGGTGCTCAGCTTCGATGGTTTCGAGGGTTGCTGTTGCTGCTGCGGTGGCGAGGGGGTTGCCCCCGAAGGTGGTGCCGTGCATACCGGCTTCGAGAGTGCGGGCGTTGTCTTCGCCGACCACGACCATGGCTCCGATGGGGAAGCCGCCGCCCAGGCCCTTGGCCAGCGTGATGGCGTCGGGCAGGTTGTCGCCGGTTAGTTCGCGGGAGTGTTCGAACCAGCGGCCGGTGCGGCCCATGCCGGTTTGGACTTCGTCCACGATGAGCAGGGCGCCGCGAGCGCGGGTGAGTTCGCGGGCGCGGGTGAGATAGCCTGCGGGCAGGGGCAGGACGCCGGCTTCCCCCTGGATGGGTTCGACGATGAGGGCAGCGACGTCGTCGGTCAGATTTTCTTCGAGGGCTTCGAGGGTAGCGGGAATATGCTTGATGCCGGTGGGAAGCGGTTCGAAGGGCTCACGGTAGGCGGGCTTCCAGGTGAGGGAAAGAGCCCCGATAGTGCGCCCGTGGAAGCCGTGGTCCAGGGCTAGGATGGTGCCTTTACCGTGGAGGTTGCCGTGGCGACGGGCGAGTTTGTAGGCGGCTTCGTTGGCTTCGGTGCCGGAGTTGCAGAAGAAGACGCGGCCCGACTCGGTGCCCAGATAGCCCAGCAGGCGGTGGGCCAGGGAGATCTGTTGGGGGCTGGTGAAGAAGTTGGAGACATGGGCCAGGGTTGCGGCCTGCTCGCTGACGGCTTTTACCCAGGCGGGATGGGCATGGCCAAGAGCGTTGACGGCGATACCGCCGAGTAGGTCAAGGTAGGTGGCCCCGTCGGCGTCCGTCACGCGTGAGCCCTGCCCCGAGACCAGCACCAGGGAGGGGTCGCCAAAGACCCCCAGGAGGTCGTTCCGGTAGTCGGCTAGGAGGTTTTCTTGTGTCATGGGTAGTCCTAATAAGTCACCGGCTTGACCTGGAAGTCAGGGGCCGGGTGGTGCCAGGGGGTGTCGTCGACGTTGTCGGGGGTGAGCTGGGTGCCGATGCCGCGGTCGGTGAAGATTTCGAGCAGGGGCGAGTGGGCGAGGCGTCCGTCGACGATGGAGGCTCTGGGCACGCCCTGTTCTACGGCCTGCAGGCAGGCGCTCATTTTGGGGATCATACCGGAGACTAGGCTGGGGAGCATCTCGCGTAGTTCACTGACGGTGAGGGAAGAGATGAGGGAGTCTTTGTCGGGCCAGTTGGCATAAAGGCCCTCGACGTCGGTGAGGACGACGAGTTTTTCGGCTCCGAGGGCGGCGGCGACGGCTGCTGCGGCGGTGTCTGCGTTGACGTTGAGGATTTCTCCGGTGAGCCCGGCAAGCCCGTGGTTGTGTTCAGGGTACTTTTCGGGGTCGTGCATTTCGGGGGCGACGGAGGAGATGACGGGGATTTTGCCGGCCTGGATCATGGACATGATGGCGGTGGTGTTCACACCGACCACTTCACCAACGAGGCCGAGGTCGACTTCTTGGCCGTCCACCACGGTGCCGATGCGGCGGGCGCGTAGGAGCCCGCCGTCCTCGCCGCTCATGGCGACGGCGAAGGGGCCGTGGGCGTTGATGAGGGAGACGAGTTCGCGGGCTACTTGGCCGGTGAGTACCATGCGGACGACGTCCATGGCTTCGGGGGTGGTATAGCGCAGGCCGCCGCGGAACTCGCTTTCGATGCCGAGTTTGGTGAGCATGGCGGTGATTTGGGGGCCGCCGCCGTGCACGACGACGGGGCAGATGCCGATGGTTCGTAAGAAGACCATGTCTTCGGCGAAGGCGGCGCGGAGCTCCTCGGAGATCATGGCGTTGCCCCCGTATTTGAAGACCATGATTTTGCCCCGGAACTGTTGGATCCAGGGTAGGGCTTCCATGAGGGTTTTAGCTTTTTGTTGGGCGGTGTCGAAGCGGGTGTGGGCGTTTTTTTGCTCTGCCATGGGGATCTTTCAGTTAGCTGGAGTAGGCCGAGTTTTCGTGGACGTAGTCGTGGGTGAGGTCGTTGGTCCAGATGGTGGCTTCGTGCTGGCCTGCGCCCAGGTCGATGTCGACGGTTACTTTGCGGTCTGCGGCGAGGTCAACGAGGGAGCGGTCTTGGCCGATGCCGCCGCCGGTGCAGACCTGTACGCCGTTGATGGTGACGTTGACCCTATCGGGGTCGAAGGCGGCTGAGGTAGTGCCGACTTCGGAGAGGATGCGGCCCCAGTTGGGGTCGTTGCCGAAGATGGCTGTTTTGAAGAGATTGGAGCGGGAGACAGCCCGGGAGACTTCTTCGGCGTCCGCTTCGCTGGCGGCGCCCAATGTGCGCACGTGGATATCGTGACTGGCGCCCTCGGCGTCCCCAATGAGCTGCAGAGCGAGATCCTGGCAGACCTTGGTGAGGGCTTCGGTGAAGACGCCCAGGTCGGGCTCGATATCTGAGGCGCCGGAGCTCATGAGGATAACGGTGTCGTTGGTCGACATGCAGCCGTCGGAGTCGGCCCGGTTGAAGCTCAGACGCACGGCCTCGCGTAGAGCGGTATCGAGGTTGTCGGGTGAGACCAGGGCGTCGGTGGTGATGACCACCAGCATGGTAGCCAACCCCGGGGCCAGCATACCTGCGCCCTTGGCCATACCGCCGATCAGGTAGGCGCCGCCCTCTTCAATTTCCACGCCAATAGCGGCCTGCTTTGAGACGGTATCGGTGGTCATGATGGCTTCAGCCGCCGCCAGCGAAGAGCCGGAGCTTACACCCAGGGAGGCTGCGGCGTCCTTTGCGCCCGCGGTGAGCTTGTCCATGGGCAGGCGCTCACCGATGAGGCCGGTGGAGCACACCAGCACGTCGCCGGCTGAGACGCCGAGCAGGTCGGCAACGAGTTCAGCGGATTCGTGTGTGTCTTGGAAGCCGGGGGCACCGGTACAGGCATTGGCGCCTCCGGAGTTGAGCAGGACGGCGTCGGCCCGGCCGTCGCTGATGACCTGCTGGCTCCAGAGCACAGGGGCGGCGGCGAAGCGGTTACTGGTGAAGACGGCAGCAGCGTGCTTGACCGGCCCGTCGTTGACGACCAGGGCGACGTCCTTTTTGCCCTCGACAGCGCTAATTCCGGCGCGGACGCCCGCGGCGCGGAAGCCGCGGGGGAAGGTGACTCCCTGGGTGGTGATGCCTTCGATCTGGTGGATAGTGTCGGTCACGGTGCGAGTCCTTCCTGGAGCAGACCTGCGTTTTCGGGGAGCCCGAGGGCAATGTTCATGGATTGGATGGCGCCGCCGGCGGTGCCCTTGGCTAGGTTGTCGATGACGCTGGTGACAATCACGCGCCCGGCGTGTGCGTCGAAGGCTAGCTGCATTTCGGCGTGGTTGGAGCCCTGCACGCTCTTGGTGGTGGGCCACTGCCCTTCGGGGAGCAGGTGCACGAACTTTTCGTCGGCGTAGGCCTGCTGCCAGGCTTCGCGCAGCTGGGCTTCGGTCACGCCGGGGCGGACGCGCGCGGTTGCGGTCGCGAGGATGCCGCGGGGCATGGGGGCTAGGGTAGGTGTAAAGGAAATCTGCACCTGCTCCCCCGCGATGTGGGTGAGCTTCTCTTCGATTTCAGGGGTATGCCGGTGGGAGCCACCGACCCCGTAGGGGCTCATGCCGCCCATAACTTCGGCTGAGAGCAGGTGGGGCTTGAGGCTCTTCCCTGCCCCTGATGTACCTGAAGCGGCAACGATAACCACGTCGGTGGGTTCGAGCAGACCGGCGGCAAAACCGGGAGCCAGGGCCAGGATGGACGCCGTGGGGTAGCACCCGGGCACCGCAACCCGCTTGGTGCCCACGAGGTTATCGCGCTGTTTGCCGGTGGCGGTGGGCAGTTCGGGCAGGCCGTAGGGCCAGGTGCCGGAGTGTGCAGAACCGTAGAACTTTTCCCAGGCGTCCGCGCTGTCAAGGCGGTGATCTGCCCCGGCGTCGATGACCAGGGTGTTCTCGGGCAGCTGGGCCGCGATCTCGGCGCTGGCGCCGTGGGGTAGGGCCATGAAGACAACGTCGTGCCCGCTCAGGGCCTCGACGGTAGTGTCGGCAACGACCAGGTCGGCATAGGCGCGCAGGTGGGGGGCCAGGTCGCCCAGGCGGGAGCCAGCGGACGAATGCGCGGCTACGGTTTTAACCTCAACATGCGGGTGGGTGGCCAGCAGGCGCAGAATCTCGCCACCGGCATATCCGGTGGCACCTGTGACAGCTACGGTAATAGTCATAGCACCATATTTGCATGTTTTTACATAGCAGTAAATATTTATGCACTGCGTTTCGCAATGTGAACCTGCGAGCGCCAAGCCGCCCCCGGGCGTCCTCCCGCCCCAACGCCATCACCATCACCCACAAGGGGACCTGAAAACCAAAAAGGGACCGCATAATGTGCGGTCCCTTTTTAAAAATGCGGTCCCCTTGGTGTTGAAGGTGAGGGGGACCAGCTCAACCTAGTCGAGCATCTCGGTGTTCTTGCGCTTGCGGATCATCATGAAGGTACCGGCGACACCGGCGCCAAAGACCAGAATCGCACCGGCAAGACGCAGCATGGCGCTGCGCTTCTGCGATGCAACGGTATCTTCGGTCACCGGCACCAGGCTCCCCTCTTCACCGGTGCGGGCCACAGTCAGGTGGCTATCGTCAGTCTGCACCAGCAGGGCGTCGACGGTCTCGGGGAAGTCAGCGCTAACGGTACCGGTCTGGGAGCCGCGGAACTCAACGGTAGAACCGGGGTTGACCTGCACAGGGTCGGCAATCTCCGAAATGAAAGTCTTACCGGTCATCGCGGTGTTGTCAGGCAGGGTGCCGGTGTAGGTGGCCACGTTGTTATCACCTTGCAAATCACTGGTGACCTTCTCAAACGTACCGGTCATCACCCAAGAACGCCCCTCATAGCCCTCGTTAGCGCGGGCTTCGTTGAAGGTACGTACGCCACCAATGAGCAGAATGAGCGCGAAAATCGAGGCCAGAATCATGATGCCCGCCGCAGCCAGCTTGGGCCCCAGCGACCCGCGGGGTTCCTCGTAGTCTTCTTCCTCTTCCGCGAAGGTGAAGAAGTCGTCGGTGCGGTCATCTTCGTCGAAGTTATCGCGGTCTTCGAGGTAACGCTGATCGCTCACGGTGCATCTCCAGAGGTTGTGGGTGATTGCCTAGATGAAGGCGGAAGTCCATTCTATCGCGTCAGCCCCTAAAAGGCTTATCGGTCTCACAGAAGGGTCAGCTTTTTCAGCGGTGCCTCCCAGGCGCTGCCCTGAACTTCACCACAACCCACCCGCTGCACGCAAAGAGCCCGGCGGACGCGCGTCCGTCGGGCTCTACCCCTTGTGAGGGTTTGCGGTGCTTAGGCTCGCTGTACCGCGCCGAAGCGTTCAGCGGCCAGGGCAACACCTGCTTCACGGGCCGCAGAGGCCTCGTCGGCGGTCAGGGTGCGGTCGGTGGCGCGGAAACACAGGGCAAAGGCCAGGGACTTCTTGCCCTCTTCGATGCCGGTACCGCGGTAGTCGTCGAAGACGCGGACGTCCTCGAGCAGTTCACCGGCGCCCTCAGCCAGGGCGGCGGCAAGGTCAGCTGCCGGGATTCCAGCATCAACGATCAGGGCGACGTCCTGGTTCGCTGCCGGGTAGCCGGAGATACCGGTAGCCTGAACCGCCTCACCAGCCTGGGCGATGAGGGCGGTGAAGTTGAGCTCGAAGGCACTGGTGCGCTCGGGCAGGTTCAGCTTGGCCAGCAACTTGGGGTGCAGCTCACCGGCGTAGGCGATGACCTCACCGGCTGCGTTCTTGAGCACGGCGGTGCGGCCCGGATGGAAGGCCTGGTGTTCGCCGTTGGCAACGGTGAGCTTCACGCCTGCGGCATCGGCTACCAGCAGCACAGAGTCCAGGGCATCGCGCCAGTCAAAAGCACGGGCGGTAATGCCCGGGGTTTCCTCGTGCTCGGCACCGGCGAAAAGACCGGCGATGTGGCGGGGCTGGTCGGGAATACCGGCGTTCAAATCTGCCAGGACCTCGTCGGCGGGCTTGACGCCCAGACCGGGAATGGAGGCTGACCCCAGCTGGGAGCCGGGGATAAAGACGGAGCCGGTCTCGTAGATGGCCAGGTTCTTGAAGCCGCGGGAGAGGTTGCGGGAGAGCACCTCGGTCAGGCCGGGCAGCAGGGAGCGGCGCATCCAGCCCTGGGCGGACGAGATGGGGTTAGCCAGGCGGATGGAGTCCACCGGCTCACCGGCAACCGGGGAAGCCCAGAGGTTGTTGTCTTCATCGGAGACAAAGGGGTAGGCAAAGACCTCGGTCAGACCCGATGCCGCCAGGGCGTTGAGGGCCCGGCGGCGCAGGGTCTGCTCAACGGTGTAGCCGCGGCCGGGAGGGGCCACAGGCAGGGTGGAGGGAATCTGGTCATAGCCGACCAGACGGGCAACTTCCTCGGTTAGATCTTCCTTAGCGCCCAGGTCGGTGCGCCAGGAGGGCACAGTGACCTCGTAGGAGCCCTCAGCTACCTCAACACTGGCACCGATCTGCTCCAGGGAGCCAACAATCTGCTCTTGGGTGTAGTCGATGCCGATACGGCCTGCGGTGTAGTCAGCGGGCAGGGAGATGACGGTGGGGGTAAAGCTGCCACCGGCGTCCGTCACACCCTCATCGGCAGTTGCACCAGCCAGCTCAACCAGCAGGTCAACGGCCCGCTGGGCAGCAGCTGCCTGGATCTGGGGGTCTACGCCGCGTTCAAAGCGCTTGGAGGCCTCAGAGGAGAGCTTATGGCGGCGGGCGGTGCGGGCAATGGAAACCTCATCGAAGCGGGCTGCCTCAATCACGATGCGGGTGGTGGAGTCGCTGACCTCGGTGGAGGCCCCTCCCATGACACCGGCCAGGCCGATAGGGCCGGACTCGTCGGTAATCAGCAGGTCTTCGGCGTGAAGCTCGCGTTCCTTCTCGTCCAGGGTGGTGAGCTTCTCGCCAGCTTCGGCGCGGCGCACGGTGATGCCGCCGGTTAGCTTATCTGCATCGTAAAAATGCAGGGGCTGGCCGGTTTCGAGCATGACGTAGTTGGAAATATCCACCGGCAGGGAGACAGAGCGGACGCCCGCCAGGCGCAGGCGGGAGGACATCCAGGTAGGTACGGGGGCGGTCGCGTCCACGCCGCTGACCGAGCGGGCAACGAAGCGGGTGGCGCCGTCCTTACCGTGAATAGGGGCAGAGTCGGTCAGCGTGACGGGCAGGCCCGCGCCGTTGGCAGCAGGGGCCTTGGCAGCCAGGTCGAGCACAAAGTCATCGAAGTCGTTGCCGGTAGCGTGGCAGTACTCGCGGGCGATACCGCGAATGGAGAAGCCGTAGCCACGGTCGGGGGTGACGTTGACTTCGGCAGCTTCGTCGTAGAGACCCAGCAGCTCCATGGCGTCGGTGCCAACCTCGGGGTCAAGTCCCAGGGTGGAGAGCACCAGGATGCCGCCGTGGTCCTCACCGATGCCGAGCTCCTTGACGGAGGCGATCATGCCGGCTGACTTGTGGCCGTAGGTCTTGCGGGCGGTAATAGCGAAGCCGCCGGGCAGTACAGCGCCGGGCAGGGTCACTACAACCTTATCGCCGGGCTTGAAGTTGTGGGCGCCGCAGATAATGCCCTGCACGCCGGACTCTTCAATGCCCTTGCCGGTCAGGGTCTGCTTCTGGCCCTCGGGCACAACGCGCACCTGGCACCAGTTAACGGTCTTACCGTTGGAGTGGGTTTCGGGCTCCATGGAGAGCACCTGACCCACCACGATAGGGCCGGTCAGCTCGTCGGTGGGGCGGTGGACGTCCTCTTCTTCCAGGCCAACTGTGACCAGGGTAGCCATGACATCTTCGGCGCGTGCGTCGGCCGGGACGGGTGCGTATTCACGCAGCCAGGAAAGGGGTACTCGCATGGGTTAGATCTCCATCTTGAACTGCTGTGAGAAACGGACGTCGCCTTCAATCATGTCGCGCATATCCTGCACACCGTTGCGGAACATGAGGGTACGTTCGATGCCCATACCGAAAGCGAAACCTGAGTAAACTTCGGGGTCAACACCGGCTGCTCGCAGCACATTGGGGTTGACCATGCCGCAGCCGCCCCACTCAATCCAGCGGGGGCCGCCCTTGGCGTCCGGGTGCCAGACGTCCAGCTCAGCGGACGGTTCGGTGAAGGGGAAGTAGTTAGGGCGCAGGCGGATCTTGGCTTCTTCGCCGAACATGGCGCGGGCCATGTGCTCCAGGGTGCCCTTGAGGTCAGCCATGGTCAGGCCCTTATCGACGGCCAGGCCCTCAATCTGGTGGAAGACCGGGGTGTGGGTGGCGTCGAGTTCGTCGGTGCGGTAGACCTGGCCGGGGCAGACCACATAGAGGGGCAGGTCGCGGGAAAGCAGGGAGCGCATCTGCACCGGGGAGGTGTGGGTACGCAGCATCAAGTGGGCACTGGTGGGCTCCACGAAGAAGGTGTCCTGCAGCTCGCGGGCCGGGTGGTCAGGCTTGAAGTTCAGTGAGTCAAAGTTGTACCACTCTGATTCAAGTTCGGGGCCATCGGCAATCTCCCAGCCCATGCCCACGAAGATATCGCACATCTGCTCCTGCAGGACGCTGATGGGGTGGCGGCCGCCAATACGGCGGCGGGGAGTGTGGGCAGTGACGTCCACAGCCTCTTCAACCAGAATACGGGCGTCGCGCTCTTCTTCCAGCTCAGCGTTACGGGCCTCAAGAGCCTTGGTCAGGCGTCCGCGCACCTGGCCCATAATCTTGCCGACCTCAGCCTTGTGCTCCTTGCGCAGATCGCGCATCTGCTTATTAGCCAGAGTAAAACCGGCCTTTTCGCCGGTAAAGTCCAGGCGCACACGCTTGAGTTCTTCAAAGTCAGCGGTCTTCTCGGCGATTTCCTTCTGAGCCCGCTCAAACTCGGCGGTGAAGGCTTCGCGGACGGTCGCCAGACCGTTCTCGGGGTCTTTTTCTAGAATGGCGCGAATGTTAGCCAGCACCTGGAAGGGTGTAGGGTTCTCAGGCACCTCGGGCAAAGAATCAGTCATCTGCACTTCTCTTCACAATGTGGGTTTCGGGCGCTTACCGCACCCAGGGCATCAAGACAATAGTTTAGTGCAAAAAGGTGAAGCAGGCTCGCGCTCGATGGGGACGGAACAGACGCTGCCCGCAGGTAAGTGACCACTAGCAGGCACTTAGGGCGCTGGAATAACATCAACCCGTTCAAAGAAAGCACGGGCAACAGGGGTGAAAGTTAGGCCAAGCCAGGTGAGGTTGGCGAGAGACCACACCAGGAACCCGGTCATAGCCACTGCGCCGGCAGCAGGAGGTGCAACCCAGATCAGTGAAAGAAGCGAAACAGTGCTGATAACGGTACAGACGAACCCGAGCAGGTTAGCAGCTCCTGCTTTTTGCCAGGTGCCGGTGCGGCGGATAACCCAGATATATAGGAAGAAGGTGAGGGCAATTGAAACACCAGCACTTACGACTCCCCGTGCGTCGCTGACATCAAGGGAAGTAACCATTTGCGTCAGATAGGCGATGCCCGACAGCACTAAAATGCCCTGCATTACCCGGATAACCGTAGGCACTTCTCCCCTGCTAAAAGCCAGTTGCTGTTTCTCTTTTTCTTTCATAAATCATCAGCCTCCTTTCTTTTAGCGTAACAACTAGCCGGTCACGATACAAGAATGTGAAGCGCGCACAGAAATGGGCCCTCCGGCTCAACCGGAGGGCCCATCACAGCTAGAAGATAAGGTCTAGCGCAGGATTGAAGCAACGGACTTGTTCGATACCGCAACAATCCAGACGATGGCCAGAACCAGCCAAACAATGCAAAGAACAACGACAATTAGCGAGATGTAGAATGAGCCCAGCGCCGAGAAGGCTGCGCCAAGAATTCCCAGACCCGCGAAAACATAGCCGGTGATGCGACCAGCCTTTTTGTACTTAGCCATGAGGAAGTACACCAGAGCAAAAAGTGCCAGACCAATAACGGTTCCCGCCACAGTGGTCACGGGGTTTTGGTCGGTGGGCACGGTCTCGCCGAGCACGTCGATAGTTTCGGGTGTCAGCACGTAGCCCAGCACCTGCACCAGCAGGTAAACAACAGCTGTAGCCAGGAGAATGGTCTGTGAGCGCTTGTGCTTCTGCTCAGCGTCAGGGGCTACCGGCTGTTGCCCGAAGCCCGGCTGACCGCCCATGTACATAGCCTGAGTATCGTTCGGTGCGGAGTAATCATTAGTTCCGTAGGGTGTCTGTGACATATCTATACCTCCATGCAAAAATGTGTTGCGTACTACACACTATACCGGAGGGGAAAGTCAGATGCCTTATTTTTCTGCTGGGGCGAGTTCTATGACGCTTCGCTACAGCTTAAGCGGCGCGGACGCCCGCCAGCAGCTCCTCGACAATAGGAAAGTCAGCGGGAATCCAGGGCAGCTCCAGCACCGTGGCATCAAGCTGGACCCAGCGTAACTCAGCGTGGTCTTGTAGGGCGGTGGCGCGTCCGTCCGTAATTTCTGCGAACCAAACTCGCATAGCAGCTTTCTCGTTCAGCACCCAGCCCTGGGGGTGGGGGCCGACAATCTCGGTACCGAGCTGGGCGGTAACACCCAGCTCTTCACCCAGTTCACGGAGCAGGGCGTCCTCGCAGGCTTCACCGGGCTCAACCTTGCCGCCGGGAAACTCCCACAGGCCAGCCAGCGCCGGTGGGGCCGAGCGCTGGCCCACCAGCAGGCGGGTAGGGCTGGTCAAAGAATCGACGATAGCTGCCCCGACCACCTGCACCGGATAGACGGCAGTAGGCTGTTCTCCCACTAGTCGCCCTTGCGGTTCTGGGCCAGGGAGGAGGCGAAGAGGCAGACACCAGCTGCCATGCCGACATTCAGCGACTCGGCGGCCCCGCGCAGGGGAACGGCCACACGCAGGGAGGCGGCAGCCTTTTCTTCATCGCTCAGGCCCGCCGCTTCGTTGCCGAAGAGCCACATGGTGGGCTTGGCCAGGTCGTACTTAACCTTCTTGCGCGGTTCGACGCCGTTGCGCAGGGCGAAGGCGGCGTCCTGTAGGTCATCGAGGGAGACGCGCCCGTAGCCGTCCGCTGCGAGCACGCCGATGCCCTGGGCTTTGGCGTCTTCGGCGAAGTCTTCGAGGTCGATGCCCTGGATAACGGGCACGTGGAAGAGGGAGCCTGCGGTGGAGCGCACTGCCTTGGGGTTGTAGAGGTCGACTGCGCCCTTGGTGGTGACGATGAGGTCAGCGCCGGCGGCGTCGGCGGCGCGCAGGATGGTGCCGGCGTTGCCGGGGTCCTGAACGCGGGCGAGGACGGCGATGAGCTTGGGGTTGATGGCTCCCTCACCCCAGATGTCGGAGGGGGCGATGTCGTTCTGGAAGGCGACGGCGATGATGCCCTGGGGGCTGACGGATTCGGCCATGGCGGCGAGGACGGGCTCGGTCACCATGCGCATGAAGACCTTACGACCAGCCTCAGGGGTGGGGGTGCCGTGAACTTCTTCGAGCAGATCGACGATGTCGGGGTGGCGATCGAAGGCGCGTTCGGTGATGTAGACGGCATCAAGCAGAGGCTTAATCTGGTGGGCTTTGAGAGCTTCGCGGACGGCCTGCGGTCCCTCGACCAGGAAGTGCCCGGTCTTGGTGCGGGCTGCCCGGGTGGCAAGTTTGGCGATGTCTTTGACGCGGTCTGCCTGGGGGTTTTCCATGACGACGGGGGTGCTGAGGCGTTCTTTGAAGTCCATAGGGTCTATTGTCTCACGGCTAGTTTGCTGGCCAGTCAGATTGTGGGGAAGGACGCGGTGGGGTGGGTTTGCTCTTGTTAGAAAGTGGGTGCGGGGACACAGACAGAGTTAGCTGTGCTTGGTAAGGTAGTAGACACGAAACCTGTATTTTTCGCGCCCTTTTCTGGTCAACGTCGCCCAGCTATCAGGTTGATGGTAAGGAGTTATCTTGAAAACTGATCTTGAAAAGTATGTTCAGATTTTTGAGCAGTTCCTTTGCCATGCCCACAATGAGGGTTTGTCTTCTGTGAACCATTTAAAGTTGATGAAGCTTGTGTGGGCTGCTGACCGTTTTCACCTGCGTCAGTTTGGCCGGACTGTTACTGGCGATACCTATGTTGCGATGAAGAATGGCCCTGTGGCTTCTGAGGGGCTTGATGTTATTCGTGAATCTGGCACCGGGTATTCGTTGCTTTCCCCTGGTCAGCGTCAGTTTGTTGAAGAGTTTATTGACTTCACGAATCATGAGGTTTCGCTGAAGTCTTCATGCGGTGACGATTTGTTGTCCCCTTCTGAGAAGATGATGATTCAGAAGTCGTGGGAGACTTTTAAGGGCTTTGACCCCTTCTATTTGGCGAATTCGATTACCCATCAGTACCCGGAGTGGTCGAAGTTTGAAGGTTTTTTCGAGCTTCAGCCTAAGAGCCGCCGGGCAATGTCTCTTGAGGATTTCTTTTTGAACCCTGAGAGCGACTCTTTTTTTGCACAGGATGAACAGACTCTAGAAGCTGCCCACGATATTTTTGTTTTAGATCATTCTTAGCTAGCAACCGCGTAAGTAGTCGTTTGGTGGGAGCTTGCTGTGCTTGAGAAGAATCTTGATTTATGGGCGTTGTCTGTTCGTGTAGGCGCCGTCTTTAAGTTTCGTGGCGAAAAGCCCTTTCCTGCGAACCGCGAGGTGGGCCATCATTTCATTGTTGTAGGTGTTGATGAGAAACGCCAGCAGTTGTACTACGTGGTAAATGGTAGTTCTAAGGTGTCACGTTGGAAGGCGAATATTCATAGAACTTTAGGGGCGTTTCCTGGTGTTCGCCCGGAAGATACCTATGTGGTTATTCCTGGTGGTCAGACCCCGTACTTCCCTCGTGAGACGATGGTGAACTGCAATGCGGTTCATTCTTTATCACTTGAAGATTTGAAGAGGGGAGAATTTGAGATGGTCAGCCCAAGTTATCTGGACGAGAGCAACCTGAGATTCTTGTTTCAGATTTTAAGGGCTGTGGTTGCTAGTCCCCAGGTCAGCGAGAGAGCAAAGAGGAAAGCTAAAGACCTTCTTGATGAGAACTAGCCCGAGAAGCAAGTAAATCTGTTGAAGTTCAAGGAGATAGGCCTGTTTGCTCTGCTAGCTAGGTGGTAGTCTTTTCTTAACCGTTCAGCCCGCACCACCTCTTGGAGGTGGTAGTGGGCTGGATCTCTTTAAGGCTGCGAATGGCAAGGACGCAGTGGGGTGGGGTAAGGCTGAGACAATTAAGATGGTGAGGGAACAGAGGATTCCCTTTGAGGTGCCAATAGACCCGTTTTATTCCGAGGCCAATGTGAGCATGTTGCGTCGGTCGGTTGCTCAGGTTAAAGAGAAGTAACCTCTCATGGCGTGTAGCTGCTGGCAAGGCATTGCTTACGCCCATCTGAGTTGAGGTATCAGCTTATGGGGATAACGAATTGGTAAGCGAAAAGTTATGATGTTGGGGGGTGGTAGATAGTCTCGATAAGAGCGCCCCCTTCGGACGATAGCTGCAAGGCGGTACATCATGACAGATTCTGCTGATCTCAAGGAAGAGCTCCTCGTTAAATCTAAACAACGAGTTGCCGACCATGGTGAAGTGTTTACACCTGCTCATATCGTTGAGGCAATGCTCAACCTTGTCAAAGATGAATCTGAACGTATCGACTCACGGTTCCTGGAACCAGCCTGCGGTGAAGGCAACTTTCTGGTGCAGGTGCTACTCCGAAAATTAGCAACTGTTCAGGACCGTTACGGCAAAAATGAGTTTGAACGCCGACACTACGCTCTACTCGGACTGATGTGCATATACGGTATCGAGTTGCTTGAAGATAATGCCCAAATATGCCGTGAGAACCTGGCTAGTATCTTTGACGCTTTTATCAATGACAGCAGCACCCCCGAATGGGGTAAAGCAGCTCGTAAGGTTCTGGATGTCAATATTGTTCAAGCTGACGCTCTCACCCTGCTCAGGCCCAACGGCGAAGCGATAATTTTTCCTGAGTGGGGTTACCTGACTAAGGGAAAGTTTCAGCGCCGAGATTTTTCTTTCGAGAACCTTGCCAGGGGCAAGAACCTTGCTCAAGGTAATGAGCATACAGATAGTCTGTTTGGGGAGCTTGAGGCAGAGAGCATTTTTGATCCGGTACTCACCCACAAGCCAATGACGGTCAAGCAGATAGCAGAACTGGACGGATAGATGACAGCAAACACTCTGTTAAGGGGCCATAACCCTGATGTTTTGACCTGCATAGCGAACCTCTCAAACGATGAGGTTTTCACCCCGCCCACCTTGGCTGTGGCTATGCTCGACCAGGTGGCTCGTTCCTGGGAGGAGCGTTATGGTGAGGATATTTGGTCTAATCCTGACGTGAAATTTTTGGACCCTTTCACGAAGTCAGGAGTCTTCTTGCGTGAAATTACTTCACGCCTGGTAAAAGGGCTCGAAGACAAAATTCCCGATATTCAAGAAAGGGTCAATCATATTTTGACCCGCCAGGTCTACGGGATAGCGATTACTGAGATAACGGCTCTAATAGCCCGGCGTAGTGTTTATTGTTCCAAGTGGGCCTCGAAGAAACATTCAATTTGCACTGCTTTTGAGACTGATGACGGCAATATCTGGTTTGAGCGGATAGAGCACACTTGGACTGGTGGGAAGAAGAAGCTAATCAGTCGCAAAAACGCTAAGACAAAGAAGTATACCTACGTCAATAGACGCTGTTCTTTCTGTGGGGCTAACGAAGCGGAATATAGCCGAGGTGACGACTTTGAATCCCATGCCTACGCTTTTATACACACAGACGAACCTCGAACACTGGTAAGAAAGATTTTTGGAGAAGATATGCAGTTTGACGTCGTGATTGGCAACCCGCCTTACCAGCTCTCAGATGGTGGGCATGGGGCCTCTGCTTCTCCTATCTACCAGCACTTTGTTGAGAAGGCTTTAGAGCTTGACCCAAAGTTTGCGGTCTTTATTACCCCGTCCCGGTGGTTTGCTGGCGGTAAGGGCTTAGATGAGTACCGGCAAAAAATGCTATCTGACCACCGTATGAAAGCACTCGTAGACTACCCCAAACTCTATGAGGCCTTCCCCGGGGTTAAGATTCGTGGAGGTGTTTCCTACTTCCTCTGGGATAAGAATCATGACGGTAAGTGTAGCGTTCAGACTATTTGGGACGGTAAGCCCACAGGTGACCCTGTCGAGCGGTACCTTGACCAGTTTGATGTCTTGGTGAGATCTAATCAGGCGGTTTCTATTCTCGAAAAGGTACAGGCCGTTGAAGAAGAAACCATGGACAAAATGGTTTCTAGTCAAAAGCCTTTCGGTCTACGAACTTACGTTCATGGAAACGCACATTCAAAGGGAATGGAATCCCCTATCACTCTTTTTGGTTCCCAACGTATTAGCTGGATAGAAAGAAATGAGATTCCATCTAATCAAGACTGGATTGACCAGTGGAAGGTCTTGATGACAGGTGTGCAAGGGACTAGTGCTGCCGTCGAAACGATGTTCCTTTCTCGCCCTATTATTGCAGGACCTGATTCTGCATGCACCGAGACTTATCTAGTTGCTGGTCACTTTGAATCAGAAGATGAAGCAAAAAGCTTAGCTTCATATCTCAGAACCCAGTTTGCACGCTTTGAGGCTTATTCAAAAGTAGACACGCACCCCACACCCACCAACTAGACAACGGCCCCACCCGCGGCAAAAATATGAGCGTTAAATCTCTACAAATAACCTCAAGCCATACCGGACAAGACCGTTGCT
>NZ_CAKMSF010000010.1:0-36552 GCF_928381415.1 Rothia nasimurium | reverse complement strand
TCACCCCCTGGACGGCTCCCCGCGCATGAATGCAGGCCGTCAATGGCTTGATTTTGGAAATGATGGCGGTGTCGCCCCTGGTGGTATCGGCGAAAAACTCATTGATAAGGCTGTAGCTAACGGGGGTGGCGTCATCCTGGGCCTGCACGCCTGCTACATCGAGGGCGGCGGCGCTGCCCAGCGTATGACCCGCGCCGGTATCGAGGGCTTCCTTGACCGACTCAAGACCCGCCGTGACTCCGGGGAAATCGAAGTGGTCACCATGACCCGCTGGCATTTTACAGAGATAGGAAAATAATTATGAGCATGGTCCCTGCTAAGGGTATTAGTACAGGTGCCCCGGTTCTTGACGCGTCGGCGGTCTGGACGCCTCCGATTATTGGCCCGCATGATGGTGCGAGCCTGTGGCTTGCCCATACCTTGCGCGGTGGCTCAGCATCTGATGTGAAGGCGCTGCCGGATATGATTGGTGGGCGTAATCTGCTGACTGGCAGTTCCGGCAATACTTTCACCGACGGTAGCGCCCCGGTGGTGTCTATCCCTCAGGGTAGTGCCGCTATGACGGCTAGCGGTCCGACCCCGCCCGGGGCCTGCACCGTCCTGCTGGTCGCCTCACTGGCTGCCACGAAGTCTGCTCAGGTGCGTGTGCCTGGATGGACGATTGGCGGGGGCGGTACTGCCCGCCTGACCGTCGCCGGGGCGACCACGGCCACTTTTTCGGTGAGCCCGCCTGCTGAGCTTGCGGTCTATGCCCTGCGCCTTCAGGCAGGCAGTGTAGAGGCCTGGATCAATGGCACTAGCGCAGGGTCGGCGCTATCGCTTCAGCCCGGTTCTGGTGTGCTTTATGGGCTGGGAACGAATGTGTATTCATCGACGGTGCGTGAGGATTATGGCCTGCTGAAGGTTTGGCAGCGTGCTCTTTCTGATGATGAGGTTTTGGCGGCTATTGCTGATGCTAAGCGTCTTTTCAAGATTGCGTAGGGGGGGGTGAATCGTTTTGGCTGTTTTTGAGGAAGTTTGGGGGCGTTTCATCGCCCCTGATGGGGCCCCTCTTTCTGGGTCGGTGGTTTTTACACCGGCCTTTTCTTTTGCCCGCGATACCCAGGCGGTGACACTTCCTGCGCCGGTGACAGTACAGCTCGATAGCGAGGGCCGGGTGACCGCGTCCTTGCAGGTGCCTGATGAGTCCACCCAGCCGGACACCTGGACGTGGCAGGCTTGCCCGCGCCTGCGCCATGCTGGTGGCGCTGTGGGGCTGGAGCCTTTCAGCTTCGAGCTGGTGGCCGGCGCCCCGGTGAATCTTGCTGATGTGCTACCGGTGCCTGACCCCGTGACCGGGAATTTCGTGACCCGGGGTGAGGCAGGCACTGACGGCGTGGGGCTGGCCGCCATCACCACCGAGGGCGGGGAGCTAGTCTTTACCCTCACTGACGGGTCTGAGTCGCGTCACCCCATGCCCCAAGGCTTACCCGGAGAACCGGGGGCGACAATTGTAACCGGGGTTGGGGAACCTGTAGATACAAGATACCCCGCTTCCAGTGTCTACATTGATACTGAAAGCGGGGATATCTACCAGCTCAGCACTGGATAGTGTCCTCTGCTGCCCACTTTTTTCTGAGTCTCTTTGATTTTTCTCTTTCGCAGATTGAGCAGTAACGCTGCTTCCCATATTTTCTATCGAATGGGTGGCCTTGTTTGCAGTGAGTCTTACGGGCGTTTATCGCGCCAAGACTGACTGAATCGTACATGGTGTTCTCGTACGGGGTTAGAAGCTCAAGGTGTTGAGGGTTTACACAGTGACGTTTTTTGCACTTGTGGTTTACCACCATGCCGGAGGGGATGTCGCCGTATGCCAGCCAGTAGGCGAAGCGGTGGGCGCGGCGGTTCTTTCTGCGAAAGTAGAAAGAACCGTATCCGTCCTTATCTAGGGGGCCGTTCCAGAGCAGGCAGTCGCCTTCTCTATCAAATTTAGTGAGGTAGCGCTCACGCTCAGATTCTGTAATTTCCATACATAAATTTTACCTCATGGCATACATGGTGTAAATGGCAGATAGGTTAGAAAGTGCCCAGTAACTGGAAGAAAATTGGAAACATAAAAGGCACCAAAGGGGACCCTGGTGATGATGGAAAGTCGCCACCACCCCCAGCGTTTAAAATCGGTGATGTGAGCACGCTCCCCCCTGGCTCCGAAGCGCACGCAGAACTTGCAGGTGATGGGGCTAATTTCAGTCTTTCACTAGGTATCCCAGCAGGTGACCCCGGGAAGGACGGGGTGTCCCCGCCTGCGCCTACCCTGCGTGTAGAGCAGGTGCAGACCCTACCACCGAGGTCTTCCGCTACCGCCCATATCGGCGGTGAAGCCCCTGACTACACCCTCACTTTGGGTGTCCCGCAGGGTGAGGCTGGGAAAGACGCGGTAATCCAAGATACCGGGTGGCGCGATATTAAGGAGGAGATTGCACCCACATCTCATTTTCCACCCGAGGCAATCTTTACGATAAAGCGTCGTGACGACATCGTATTCTTTCAAGTGGCCATCCCAGAAAGTGCCTCAAGTAGTGTACAGGGCACGTCGTGGGGGTACTTTAGAGGGCGCATTCCAGATGGCTTCCGCCCCACCTGGGGCGGGTCAGTCGTGCTCCATGGACGCGACGCGACAAACGGGCATATCGGCATTCAGCCGAACGGAGGCATCCTTTGGACGGGGCAAACTCTCGACAAGGCTTACCGCACTCATGCTTGCGGGGTGTGGCCTACCGCCGACGCATGGCCCGCGACGCTACCGGGCACACCGGCATAGGAAGGAGAGAGTATGAGCATTCCCCCTATACCACCCGAAGCCTGGGCCCTGGTCGGTGTCGCCATTACCGCGATTGGCGGTGTGTCAGGTGCGCTGATGACGGCTTGGGTGCAGCGCGGAAAAAATAAAGCTGACGCCTCCGGGGCCCTGGTAGATAACCTCCAAGAGGAAGTCGCGGAGCTACGCGCCGAAGTGCGTAAGCTGCGCGATGAAGCCGCCAAAGCCCATAAGGAGATGCATGAGGCAAAGACCGAGGCTTACGCCATCAAGGACGCCGCCCGGCTGCATATCTCCATGAGCGCGGCCTATATCTACCAGCTGCGTGCGCACATCGATACCAAGCAGCCTCCGCCTGCCCCGCCTATCCCTGAAGAGCTAATCCAGCTGATGCCGGATTTCCTGAAGCCACCTCAGTAGGTGGCTTTTTCTTTACCCAAAAACAAGCGTCCCTAGCCTTTTTCAGGCTGGGGACGCACCCATTTAAGAGAAAGGAGGCACTATGGCCACCACTTTCAAGCCAGATAGTTCGCTGGTCACGTCGACCGCGCTCTCGCCTAACCGTACCGTGACTAATGGCCGCTACGCCCGCTTGATCTGTCTTCACACGATGGAGACCCCGGAGACCAGCCTGATGGCTGAGAATATCGGCGGCGGCTGGTTCCTCAACCCCGCGGCAATGTCGTCATCCCACTACAACGTGGATAACGATTCCATCGTGCAGGGCGTGCCTGAAAAGGATATGGCCTGGACAGCCCCGGGAACCAATGAGGACGGTATCCAGATTGAGCAGGCCGGGCGGGCGGCACAGACCACCGCCGAATGGAATGATGCCTACAGTGCAGCCCTGCTGGAGAACACCGCCCGCCTGGTCGCTGATATCTGCCGACGCAACAACATCCCGCCGGTCAAGATCACCGACGCGCAGCTTGCAGCAGGCGCAAAGGGAATCATCGACCACGCCCAGGCGTCCCGCGTCTACCGCATGTCCGACCATTGGGACGTCGGTACCGGCTTCCCCTGGGACGCTTTTATGGCGAAAGTTTGGCACTATTACGGTGGGGGCGCACCCAGCGCCCCCGCACCCTCTAACCCCACTACTACCTCTACAGATTGGTTTGAAATGGCCACCAAGGCAGACCTCGAAAACGCAATTTTCAATACTCCCCGCTCCGAATGGGGCGGCCGTACCCTCACCCAGATGCTGCAGGACAACAACAGAGACACCTACAGCACACTTCGCATGACCCGTCACCTCTTCAACCTCTACCGCCTGGGCATTCCCGGCGTCATCACTGATGGCACTTTCGGGCATAAGATCCGCCAGATTTTCGGGTACGACGAGGGCAAGCAGGCGCAGGCGCGTAAGAACGAGTTTGAGTCTGATAAGCGCGGCCTCTTCCGCTGGTAAGAAAAGGAATCAACCATGAACGTCCTTGACAACTCCACCCGACGTCGCTCCATCGGCTCCACAACCGCTTTCGCCACCGGCGGCACCACCGCAGGGTACGCCCTAGCCGTCCTAGCCTATGAGCTTTTCAACCTTCCCCTGTCGACAGAGGGCGTCCTTGCCCTGGCACTGGTGCTCTCCCTCGCTGGCGCCGTGATTGGTGGTTGGGCTGCACCGAGCAAGAAAGCTGAGACCGAAGCCTACCTAGGCTCGGTGCTGGCTATGGCCCGCCAAGGTGACCACGGGCGACTAGGCACCACCCAGCCCGCCCAGGCGGTTGAGGTGGAGCAGGTAGAGCCTGCAACAGTAACTGAACAGGAACAGCCGGCTAAAGAGCCTGAGCTGGCCGAGGTCCCTGGCGGGTACGAGCTGGTCGACACCGCCGGGACTGAGTACAGTAACCCGGCCTATGCCTTAGGCAAGTAGGCATAAAAATAGCCCCTCTCCACTCCCTTAGCTTGGTGGTGTGGTGAGGGGCTATTTTTTGTGTTTCTGGGAGCGTTTCTTAATGGCGGTCAGCAGAAGTTTCTGACCGCCTTTTTGACCGCCATTAAGAACAAACCAGGATAAACCCCAGCGCCGAAACCGAGCCAAAAACCCCGGAATCACGGGCTAGAATAAACCAGGAAAACCCAGGCTGACTAGGGCATTTAGAAGTCCCAGTCCTCATCTTCCGTGTTCACGGCCTTGCCGATCACGTAGGAGGAGCCGGAGCCGGAGAAGAAGTCGTGGTTCTCGTCGGCGTTGGGTGAGAGGGCCGAGAGAATCGCGGGCGACACGTTGGTGACCGAGGCGGGGAACATTGCCTCATAACCCAGGTTCATCAGTGCCTTGTTGGCGTTGTAGTGCAGGAACTTCTTGACGTCCTCGCTCAGACCAACACCGTCGTAAAGGGAGTGGGTGTAGGCCACTTCGTTCTCGTACAGTTCGTAGAGTAGGTCGAAGGTGTAGTCCTTGAGCTCTGCCTGGCGCTCAGCGGTCTCCTTTTCCAGGCCGCGCTGGTACTTGTAGCCGATGTAGTAGCCGTGCACAGCCTCATCGCGAATGATCAGGCGGATCAGGTCAGCGGTGTTGGTGAGCTTGGCACGTGATGACCAGTACATGGGCAGGTAGAAGCCTGAGTAGAAGAGGAAGGATTCCAGCAGGGTTGAGGCAACCTTCTTCTTTAGGGGGTCATCGCCCTGGTAGTAGTCCATGACGATGCGGGCTTTCTTCTGCAGGTGCTCGTTCTCAGTGGACCAGCGGAAGACCTCGTCAATTTCCTTGGTGGAAGCCAGGGTGGAGAAGATCGATGAGTAAGACTTAGCGTGCACCGACTCCATGAAGGCGATGTTGGTGTACACGGCCTCTTCGTGGGCGGTCACGGCGTCAGGGAGCAGGGAGACAGCGCCAACGGTGCCCTGGATGGTGTCGAGCAGGGTCAGGCCGGTGAAGACGCGCATGGTCAGCTGCTTTTCTTCCTCGGTCAGGGTCTTCCAGGACTGCACATCGTTTGAGAGCGGCACCTTCTCGGGCAGCCAGAAGTTAGCGGTCAGACGATCCCAGACCTCAAGGTCTTTTTCGTCTTCGATACGGTTCCAGTTGATGGCTTCAACGTGGTTGACCAGTTCGACCTTCTCACTCATGGTGATGGGTTCTCCTCATGTCGGGTTGGTGTGGTGCCTGGAATAGGCTTGGTTCTATTCTTTCACCGTTGGGCGGTTTTCGCACCAGCGGCTCGGTTTGCTTAATATCTCAGGGGCGGACGCCTGTGCCCGCTTCCTCCTGTAGGGCGGCTCGGCGTTCGGCTTTGGTTTCCCTATCGACGAGGCGGCGTAGGAGCGGCAGGGCCTCAGCAAGCTGCGCAGCCTCGTCCGCGGTGAGTATCTCGTCGGCGCGTTCCACTATCCAGCGGTCGCGGCGACTGATGATGGAGTCGATGGTCGCACTCCCCTGCTCTGTCAGATAGAGCTCCTTGCGGCGCTTATCGTGCAGATTCTTGCCCGAGGCAATGTAGCCGCGGCGAAGCAGTGAGGCAACGATCTTGTTCATGGACTGCGGGGTCATACGCTGAAAGCGGGCCAGCTCGGCGCAGGTCTGCCGCGGGCCGGCCTGGAGCTGGGCGAGCACGGTTTCCTCTGCAAATAAGAGGGGCGAGTGCGAGTCGGTCTCGTTCCTCAGTCGTCGATGCATCCTAAACACCGAATAACGTAAGATACCCGCCTGCTCATACGAAAAATTTTCCAAGGGCGCCAGCCTAAAATAATCAGTTTAACTTATCAGTTATATAGATTATATACCTTGAAAAAGAAAGCCCGCCACCCAAATACAAGATGACGGGCCCGCTCAGCCGGGGCGGGCGTCCGCGCCTTATCAACGCAATGCCCTACCCCGCCTGAAGCTTTAGAGCATGCAGCTCACGCAGCCCTCAACCTCGGTGCCCTCAAGAGCCATCTGACGAATACGTGAGTAGTAGATGGTCTTGATGCCCTTACGCCAGGCGTAAATCTGGGCCTTGTTGACGTCGCGGGTGGTGGCGGTGTCCTTGAAGAAGAGGGTCAGTGACAGGCCCTGGTCGACGTGCTGGGTAGCAACGGCGTAGGTGTCGATGATCTTCTCGTAACCGATCTCGTAGGAATCCTGGTAGTAGTCCAGGTTCTCGTTATCCATGTAGGGAGCCGGGTAGTAGACACGCCCCAGCTTGCCTTCCTTGCGAATCTCAATCTTCGAAGCAATGGGGTGAATCGACGAAGTGGAGCCGTTGATGTAGGAGATAGAACCGGTGGGCGGAACAGCCTGCAGGTTCTGGTTGTACATACCGTGCTCAGCAACATCGGCAGCCAGCTGCTTCCAGTCTTCAGCGGTGGGTACGAAGTGGTCACCGAACATCTCGCGGGCGCGTTCGGTCTCAAAGTCCCAGGTGCCGTTGATGTACTTCTCGAAGTACTCTCCCGAGGCGTACTTGGACTTCTCGAAGCCTACGAAGGTCTCCTTGCGTTCGCGGGCAATTTCCATTGAGGCACGAATCGCGTGGTAGGTGACGGTGTAGAAGTACATGTTGGTGAAGTCCAGGGCTTCTTCAGAACCGTAGTAGACGTGCTCGCGGGCCAGGTAGCCGTGCAGGTTCATCTGTCCCAGGCCCACAGCGTGGCTCATGGAGTTACCGCGCTCGATGGAGGGAACCGAGGCGATATCGGACTGGTCAGACACGGCAGTCAGAGCGCGGATGGCGGTACCGACGGTCTGGCCCAGGTCGCCGCCGTCCATGGCCAGGGCGATGTTGAGGGAACCCAGGTTGCAGGAGATGTCCTTACCGATGGTCTCGTAGCCAAGGTCAGCGTTGTAGACCGAAGGCTCAGAAACCTGCAGAATCTCAGAGCAGAGGTTAGACATGATGATCTTGCCGTCAATGGGGTTAGCCTTATTGACGGTGTCTTCAAACATGACGTAGGGGTAGCCCGACTCAAACTGGATTTCAGCCAGGGTCTGGAAGAACTCGCGGGCGTTGATCTTGGTCTTCTTGATGCGGGCATCGTCGACCATCTCGTAGTACTTCTCGGTGACGTTGATGTCTGAGAAGGGCACACCGTAGATACGCTCAACGTCGTAGGGCGAGAAGAGGTACATGTCCTCGTTCTTCTTGGCCAGTTCGAAGGTGATATCGGGAATCACAACGCCCAGTGAGAGGGTCTTAATGCGGATCTTCTCGTCGGCGTTCTCGCGCTTGGTATCGAGGAAGGAGTAGATGTCGGGGTGGTGGGCGTGCAGGTAAACTGCGCCTGCACCCTGGCGGGCACCGAGCTGGTTGGCGTAGGAGAAGGAGTCTTCCAGCAGCTTCATGACGGGAATGACGCCTGAGGACTGGTTCTCAATCTTCTTGATGGGGGCGCCGGCTTCGCGCAGGTTGGTCAGGGCGAAGGCTACGCCGCCGCCGCGCTTGGACAGCTGTAGGGCTGAGTTGATGGAGCGGCCGATGGACTCCATGTTGTCTTCGATACGCAGCAGGAAGCAGGAGACCAGCTCGCCACGCTGCTTCTTACCTGCGTTGAGGAAGGTGGGGGTGGCGGGCTGGAAGCGTCCGGAGATGACCTCTTCGACAATCTTGGTTGCCAGAGCCTCGTCGCCTTCTGCCAGCAACAGGGCGACCATGACCACGCGGTCCTCGAAGCGTTCCAGGTAGCGCTGGCCGTCGAAGGTCTTCAGCGCGTAGGAGGTGTAGAACTTGAAGGCACCCAGGAAGGTGGGGAAGCGGAACTTCTTGGAGTAGGCCAGCTTGGAGAGGGACTTGACGAAGTCAAAGGAGTACTTCTCAAAAACCTCGGGCTCGTAGTACTGGTGCTTGACCAGGTAGTCAATCTTTTCTTCCAGGTCGTGGAAGAAGACAGTGTTGTTGTTGACGTGCTGCAGGAAGTACTGGCGGGCTGCCTGACGGTCTGCTTCGAACTGAATCTGGCCGTTCTCATCGTAGAGGTTCAGAAGGGCATTCAGTTCGTGGTACCCCATGCCACGATATTTCTCGGGGGTGCTCGGATCCTCGTGACCAGGTTCTACGCTGAGGCCGGGTACAGGGAGTTTTGAATCCAAAATTTTTCCAATCCTTCTTGAACGGTTTCTACATCTTCTTCGGTGCCCATGAGCTCAAATTTGTAGAGCACGGGCACGTGGCATTTGGCGGCGACTTTGTCTGCTGCTACGCAGAAGAGGTCACCGAAGTTGGTGTTTCCCGCGCCGATGACTCCTTGCAGGAGTTCCCGGTTGTGGGGGTTGTTGAGGAACTTCACGGCCTGGGGCGGTATGGAGCCCGCTCCCCCGGGTCGCCCGTAGCTGGGGACGCACAGCACATAGGGCCCGGTGACCTGTGGGGGGTCTTCACTGGTCTTCAGCGGTAGCCGTATGTTTTTTATTCCGGTCTTCTGAACGAACTTGTGGGTGTTCTCTGAGACCGATGAAAAGTAGACGATGGTGGGCTGTCCGGTGGTATCTGTGGTGTCCATGGGGGCTGGTGCCTGGATCTGGTCGTGGTGGGTGTGCGCGTGGCGCGGGTAAGAAAAGGCCCGGGTGCGGACGCCTGTAGCGGCGGGTGCTCCCCGGGCAGGTGGTCAGCGGTTAGGCTGCGGCGCTGGCCAGGGCGTTGATCTTGTCGGGCTGGAAGCCTGACCAGTGGTCCTCACCGGCGATCACAACGGGGGCCTGCAGGTAGCCCATGCCCTTGATGAGTTCGAGGGCTGCGGGGTCCTCGGTGATATCAACGGTGTTGTACTGGACGCCGAGCTTGTCGAGAGCGCGGTAGGTCATGTTGCACTGGACGCAGGCAGGCTTGGTGTACACCGTAACGGTCATTGGGGTATCTCCTTGGTGTCCCGCGTGTTGCGGGAGGTTTCTGGCATAGGGGCTCTCGAAAGAGCTTGTATGGGGTCTGGCGACCTTTTCTCTCTAGTCGCCCGAACCGAGATTTAATACTACATCTAGTGTTTGGAGAGCGCATCTAGCCCTACATAGTGTGGTCTGTTACGAAATTTTTTAAATCGGTGCGCTATCCACAGCCCTTCCGCGCGTTTGCGGGCTTTAAGGGAAAGTTATCCACATGAAGGGTTTTTATGTGAGGTTTGGAGTGATGGTGTGACCTTAAGTTCAGGGGCCACTTAGCCCCCTGGGGCTTAAGACCGGACGTCCCGCGTGATATCAGGGCGGGGGCTTTCAACCCTAAATTGAGCCTTGAGTCTTGGGGGCTGCGCGGGCCTGTTTTTTAAGGTTTTTTGCCGGGGGCGTGTCGCGCAGAGGGGCACCCTGTCAGGCTTGACAAGGGTGCCCCTTAAGGTGTTTAAGCGCGGTTGTTTAGACGAGCCCGCGGTCTTTGAGCTGCTCGTAGAGGGCGGTGCCGTCGTTGCCTTCAAGCCAGAGGTCGCCCTTGGTGATATCGCGAGCGCGGTTGTCGCCCCAGACGCGGCCTGATGAGAGGACGGATTCGCCGAAGGTGAGGTTGCGGATGAGGATGGCTTCGACGTTGTGGGGGTAGCGGACGGCGAAGCCGTTGTAGATTTCTGGGTCTCGTTGGCCGTCGTCGCCGATGAGGATCCAGCGGATGTGGGGGAATTCGGTGGCGAGGCGTTTGAGGGTGTTGACTTTGTGTTGGGAGCCGGAGCGGAACCAGCGGTCGGGGGTGGGGCCCCAGTCGGTGAGGAGGAAGGTGCCTTTGGGGTAGCCGTTGCGGTGGAGGAAGCGGCGGAGGGTGGGGGTGACGTTCCAGGCGCCGGTGGAGAGGTACATGAAGGGGGCGGTGGGGTGGGCGCGGTGGAGGCGGTCCATCATGACGGCCATGCCGGGGGTGGCGGAGCGGGCGTGTTCGTTGAGGACGAAGCTGTTCCAGGCTGCGACGAAGGGGCGGGGTAGGGCTGTGTTCATGACGGTGTCGTCGACGTCGCAGATGATTCCGATGGTTTGGTCTTCGGGGACGATGTAGACGCTGGTGATGGCGGGTTGGCTGCCGGGGGTGGTGATGGTGACTTGGTGGGTGCCGGGTTCTAGGGTGATGTTGAGTTTGACGTCTACTACTCCTCCGCGGTCGGCGTGGACGCGGTGGTGTTGGCCGTTGATGTGGATGTCGATGGGGGCGTGGGAGATGGCGACTGAGGTGAAGGAGCGCCAGCCGCGGACGGGTTCGATGGTGGGGTCGCCTTTTTCGACGGAGTCGAAGAATTCTTCGAAGAGGTCGGTTTTGTAGAGGGCGCGGCCGAGGATGCGTACCCAGTTTTTGGTGCCGTAGCCGACGCTGGGTACGATGACGGGTTCTAGGCCGTGTTTTTGTGCTTGGCGTTCGCGGTAGGAGTGGATGCTATCGCCTATGCGGTAGCCGATGTTGACGGCTTCGTCGGCTGCTTCTGCGACGATGGTTCGGATTTCGTGTGCCCCTGTGGTCATAGCCCTAGTTTTTCATATTTGGGTGGTTGGTGCATGTTATGGGTGGGGCTTTGGTGTGTTGTGGGGTGGGTGTGGTGTTAAAGGAAGAGGTGGGCACCGTCTTTGGTGCCCACCTGTGTGTGGTGTGTGGTGGTGTTGTTAGTCGATGTTGAGGACGCAGGTGGCGCTGCCGGTGCCGTCTGCTTCGTTGGCGTGGTTGACGTGGTCGCCTTCTTCGAGGGAGTAGCCGGTGCCCTTGATGGCGCAGAAGACCTCGGCTTCGGGGTCTTCGGCGGTGACGGAGACGCGGATTTGTGAGTCTGAGAGGTCTGCGAGGTTGTCGTAGGTGAGTTTGTAGAAGGCCTCGCCTTCGAATTCAGCCTGATTGCCGTCGAAGCTCATCTGGTCCTGGTAGACGGTGATGGTTGCGGGAACCTCTGCGCCGTTGTGTTCGGCAGTTACCTCGATGGTGATATCGTCGCGGCCGCCCCAGCCGTCAGTTGCTTCGATGCCCATGCCGGGTACGATGGTTTGCGCGCAGCCTGCGAGCAGGGCGGTCGCCGCAAGCGCGGATACTACGGTAACTTTTTTCTTTGCCATACATAAAAATATAGCGTCTTCACAGACTCTTAGGGTAATGCTACGCGCCGGTGGGCGACAGTTTGTGGCTAAAAGTCTTAATGAGAGGTTGGGGGACGTAGTGGGGGCGGGCACTCTCTGGTGTGAGGGTGCCCGCCCGGGGTGTGGCGTCCTGGTGGTTGTGGACTACTGAGCGTTGTCTAGGCGCTCGGGGTCGGTGGTGACCAGGATTTTGACGGCGGTTTCGTTGCGGTTGATGAGGGTGTCGAAGCCTTCGTCGATGAGGTTTTCGAGGGCGATTTTGCCGGTGATGAAGGGCTTGAGGTTGATTTTGCCTGATTCGACGAGCTTGATGGTGTCGGGGTGGTTGTTGACGTAGGCGATGGTGCCACGGAGGTCAACTTCCTTGAGGACGAGTTTTTGCATGTCGAGCTGGGCGGGCTTACCCCAGATGGAGACCACGACGATGACGCCTTGGGGTTTGATGGCGTCGAAGAGGGTATCGAGGACGACGTTGACCGAGGTACATTCGAAGGCGACGTCGGCGCCGCGGCCGTCGGAGAGTTTTTTGACTTCTTCAACGACGTCTACCTCGGCGGGTGAGAGGGCGTAGTCGGCTACTCCTGCGTCGAGGGCCTTTTGGCGGCGAAGGCTGGAGAGTTCGCTCATGATGACGGTTGCGCCCTGGGCTTTGAGGACGGCTGCGGTGAGCAGGCCGATGGGTCCTGCGCCGCCGATGAGGGCGACGTCGCCGTCCTTGACTCCCCCGGCTCGTTCAACGGCGTGGTAGCCCACGGTGAGAGGTTCGATGAGGGCTGCTTCGTCGAGGGGGATGTCTTTGGAGATTTTGTGGACCCAGCGGCGCTTGACGGCGATCTTTTCGGCAAGGCCGCCACCGCGCCCGGCGAGGCCGATGAAGTTCATATCTTTGGAGAGGTGGTAGTCCTTGTTGCCGGGGCCGGTTTCTACGTCGTCGCGTACGATGTAGGGTTCAACGACGACGTGGTCGCCTACCTCTAGGTCGGTGATGCCTTCACCCAGGGCTTCTACGACGCCGGAGAACTCGTGGCCCATGGTGACGGGGGCGGTTTCGCCGGAGATGGGGTGAGGGGTGCTGTGGGTGGGGCAGAAGATGGGGCCGGCGAGGTATTCGTGAAGATCGGTGCCGCAGATACCGCACCAGGCTACCTTGATGAGGACTTCGCCAGCGTCTGCGACGGGTTCGTCGATATCTTCGATGCGGATGTCTTTGTTGTCGTAAAAGCGGGCTGCCTTCATGGGAGTCATCACCTGTTTCGATAAGAGGTCTCCCCCGCTACCGGGCTGAGCTGGTAGCGAGGTTTGGTCGTCTATGACCTCTTTCATCCTATCCCCGCAGCACCTGCTTGTGGCGCCGGTTACGCCATATTTCGGCAGGTTGCAGGCATAACCGC
Organism: Rothia nasimurium; assembly: GCF_928381415.1. GTDB lineage: Bacteria > Actinomycetota > Actinomycetes > Actinomycetales > Micrococcaceae > Rothia > Rothia nasimurium_H. Next base: position 23,417 of record NZ_CAKMSF010000010.1, on the reverse strand, counting down.
TCCTTAGGCCCTGCCCGTAATCAGGCCACCCTCAACGGCAAAAGGCCAACCGATGCCATTCTTGGTCATGACGGTGTGGGGGTCTACTCCTGGGGCAAAGAGGTGGGTGCGGTTTTTGTAGGCGATGAAGTATTCATCGAAGGCCGGTAGGTGGTAGGTGAGGCTCAGGGCATGCTCAAGCTCTTGGGGCGAAACATCCTTCTGCCAGCTGCCCATGTAGTAGGTGGTGCCGTCTAGGGTGAAGCCGGTCAGCTCACCGGCAGCCACCAGGGCATCAGCCGTACGGGTTGCTAAGGTTTTGGGCAGGGTGGACCACCAGCAAAAGTCTTCGATACTGGCAGGGCCTCGGGTGGAGAAGTAGCGGGCGGTCAGTTCCCGGGTTTTCCCGGCAGGGGTGCGGGCGGCGGCGTCCGCCACCTGCCGGGGGATGGCAACTTCTGCGGCGACGAAGGCATCGTGCTGGCCGGTACGGCGGGTCTGAATAATGCGGCCGCCGGAGCCTGCCCGGCGCAGGTGGTGCCCCAGCAGCTCGCGGGGGTAGCCCGCCTCAGCAAAGAGGGCCCGCAGCTGATCGCGGCTCACCGGTTCACTAATAGCACTTTCAGCCAGCACCCGGGCGGCCTCGTAGCCCTCAACGCTCAGACCAAACTGCTCAGCTAGGCGCTCCAGCTTACCGGTGACCGAGCGGGGCCCTAAGAGGGTGGTCACCCAGTGGTCGCTGCGGTGGAGGTAGTGCAGGGTGCCGCGCTGGGACCAGGTGCGCACCAGTTCATAGTCGGCGAGCGCGGTATCTAGGTGGCTGGTGTTGGTGGTGAGGGGTTTTTCGGGGTGCCCTGCGCGGATGGCGAGGGCGGTGAGGCCGCCTGCGTAGTTTTGGCCTTGGGTGGCGATCATGTAGTGGGCGGCGTCGGTGATGGTGGTGGGTGTGGTGGGGCGGGCGGACGCTGGTGCGAGGGCTTGGGCGATGAGTCGTCGGGCGAGGAGGTGGTTGGGGTGCATGGGTTTAGTGTACCCGCGCTTGGGAAACGGGTGTTCAGGTTAGAGCGGGTTATGCAGGGAGCGGCCGTTAGATTCAATGATCTGCCGGTACCAGTCAAAGGACTTCTTGCGGTAGCGTGCCAGGGTGCCTGAGCCGTCGTCATTCCGGTCCACATAAATCACCCCGTAGCGCTTAGACATCTGGGCGGTCGACATTGATACCAGATCAATGCACCCCCACACGGTGTAGCCCAGCAGGTCGACCCCGTCGGCGATTGCTTCTTCAGCCTGGAGCAGGTGATCGCGCAGGTAGCTAATCCGATAGTCGTCCTCAACCGTGAGCCCGTCCGGCCCACCTTCCACCAGCTGATCCTTGGCTCCCAGGCCGTTTTCGACGATAAAGAGGGGTTTGCCCCAGCGGTCCCAAAAGTCGTTAAGCACCAGGCGCAGACCCACCGGGTCTATCTGCCAGCCCCACTCAGAAGCTTCTAGGGTAGGGTTGGGCACTCCCCCGATGATATTGCCTTCACCAGTTTCAGCGGCCCCCGCAGTTTCGCACACCGACATGTAGTAGGAGAAGGACACGAAATCAACCGTATGTAGCAGGTCGCGGCGGTCCTGCTCGGTAATCTCAAGCTGCACCCCTAATTCCCGGAGCTTGCGGAGAAAGTAGCCGGGGTAGGTGCCGCGGCAGTGCACGTCGCCAAAAACATAGTCATCACGCGAGGCCACCTGGGCAGCCAGCACATCTGACGGGTCGGGGGTCAGGGGGTAGCGGGGAACAGCCAGAATCATGCATCCCACCCGGTTTTGCCCGTCAATCTCATGGGCCAGGCGGGTGGCACGGGCCGAGGCGACCAGTTCATGATGCACCGCCTGATAGAGTCGCTGTGGCCCGATCTCGTCAGGCCTTCCTTCAAGCCCCGAGAAGAAGGGAAAATGCAGCACGGAGTTAATCTCGTTGAAGGTAATCCAGTAGCGAACCCTGCCCGCAAAATGGGTCATCACAGAGCGGGCGTACCGCTCAAAGAAACCAATCAGCTGCCGGTTAGCCCACCCGCCGTATTCACGAGCCAGATGCAAAGGGGTCTCATAGTGGCTCAAAGTCACCAGCGGCTCAATCCCGTGGCGAAGCAGCTCGTCGATAACCCGGTCATAGAAGGCCAGACCCTCAGGGTTGGGTTCAGTCTCGTCCCCGCGCGGGAAAATCCGTGACCAGGCAAAGGAAAGGCGGAAGACCTTAAAGCCAAGTTCAGCAAAGAGGGCGATATCGTCTGCGTAGCGGTGGTAGAAGTCGATTCCCTCAAGCTTGAGGTTATCGGGGGTCGGCTGGGCTGTGGGGGCGGACGCCAGCCCCCGCGGCAGCACGTCCTGCACGCTCAGCCCCTTGCCACCCTCAGCATAGGCACCCTCAATCTGGTTGGCGGCAGTTGCGCCACCCCACAAAAATCCTTCAGGAAAACTCACCGGCGGCGTCCTTTCAAACTCTGTCTGCATCTTTTCCACCCTACACGTGATGGTAGGGGCGGCCGGCGGCAATTTCACCGGCTCGATATATTTGCTCCGTGATGATAAGGCGCACCAGTTGGTGGGGGAAGACCAGGTCCGAGAGGCTCCAGACGGTATTGGCGCGGGCCCGCACCGAATCGTCCACCCCATAGGCCCCACCAATCACCAGCACCACCTTCTTAAAGCCCAGCTGGGCTTCCAGCAGGCGAGCTAAGGCAGGAGAGCTCAGCATCTTACCGCGCTCATCAAGCAGCACCAGGTAGTCATCACGATCGACCTTTTCAAGAATGCGGCGGGACTCCTCAGCCCGGGCAGCTTCTTCTGCCAGGGACGAGTGGGGCAAGTACTGCCAGGTAATATCCCAGGGTTTACGCAGACGGGTTTCGTAGCGGTCAATGCCGTCCTTGACCCACTTTTCGTGCTTCTTGCCGATGGCAATAATTTTGATGGTCATTGGTTCTCCTGAAGATTGGGCATTCGGGCTGTAAGAACGGTAAAGGTGGGGGTGCGCTCAAGCTGCCGCACCTGTTCAAAGCGCTCTTCAACCTGCGGCCGGTAGCGAGCGTGTGAGTTATGCACCAGGTAGAGCTGCCCACCGGGAGTCAACAGGCGCAGGGCAGCATCAAGCAGCGGGCCCACCAGGCTAAGGTCAACCGCGGTTCCGGTGTGAAAGGGCGGGTTGAGCATGACGATGTCGGCTACCCCCTGGGGCAGGCGGGAACCGGCGTCGTCCCAGCTCACCTGAACCCGGGCGTCCTGCCCCAGGTTAAGGGCAGCTGACCGGGCAGCGTCCGCATCGAGGTCGGTAGCCCAGACCCGGGCAACCTCCACCCCGGCAGGCAGGTGCTCTAGAACCTCGAGGGTCACCGACCCGTTGCCGCACCCCAGATCTACCAGGGTCAGCGGGCGGGCAGGGGCATGCTTCGCCAGGGCAGTGAGGACGTTGGTGGCCAGCAATTGGCCGCCCCGGTCGGGCTTGCCACCTGAGAACACGCCACCGACAGCCTGTAGGGGCCCGGCGGGGCGAGGGGACTCAGATGCTGGGACCGGTGCTGTAGCGAACAGGCAGCGGTGCTTGCCCTTACCCCGCAGACCTCGCACCTGCCCGAAGCTGCGGCCCAGAGTCTGATTGAAGCTGGTACTCATGTGCTTGGTATTGCCACCCAGAATCAGGGTAGTCTCACTCCCCTGCTCAGCCTGATACCGCGCTAAATCATGGGCGAGGTCGGCGAGCGCGGCGTGACTCTTGGGTAGGTGGCCCAGAGCGATGGCACCGTTGAAGCGGTGAGTGGCGAGAGCCTCATAGAGACTGAAAGTTGAGGAATCTACTTCCCCGTTTTGATCGAGCCCTGCAAGGATAAGGCGGGCGGCAGCGTCCGGAGCTTTTTCTCTAAGGACGCGGTGCAGGGTCAGGGCGTCTGCGTAGGAGCGTTGGCGGCTAATCACCCGGTGGTTGCCGGGAGCGGTGTGCGCTAGGGCCCAGAAGGTTAGGGCGCCGGTGGGGTCATCGAGGACGAGCACGTCCCCGGTAGTAGCGCCGTCGGGGCCGGATGCGGCGGCGTCTGCGAGGATAAGCCGGTCAAGGGCACTTGCCGCGCCTGCGCTCAGTGAATCGAGGGGCACGAGCTGGGTGAGGTGGTGAGTACTAGTTGTGGGCACCCCTCTAGTATCTCACGGGCGATAAGGGCCCTAGATGGGGCGGTACGTCCACCGAGTGAGATGCCGGGCCGACGAGTGGCGCTAGGGGGCTGCGCTCCCGGCCTCTCTATCAGTCCGCTGATAAAATACTGGGAGTAGGGCGCCCAGGCCCTGCCCACACCACACACCTGAAACGAGTAGATTGACATGAGCGAACAGACGCCTTCCTCCTACCCCGCCCCCAACTACAACACCAACCCCTACCAGCAGCAGGCACCCCAGACCGAGAAGACCAACACCCTGGCGATTCTTAGCCTCGTTTTTGGTTTCCTGGTGAACATCGTCGGTATCGTGCTTGGCTTTGTTGCCCTCAATCAGATTAAGCGAACCGGCGAGAAGGGCCGCGGCCTGGCCATTGCCGGTATCGTCGTGGGCTTCATCAGCCTGATCAGCGGCATCATCTTCGCTATTCTCATGCTTGCTGGGCTCAACGAGGTTGCCAAGTCCGCAGCTGCCTACGAGTCATCGGCTGCCGTTGCAAGCTCGTCCTCTGCTAGCGCCCTGGCTACCGAAGAGGTGAGTGAAGAGGCATCGGCAGCTGCCGACGAGGCGTCCGCCCTGGCCTCCGATGCAGCGACCACCGCTGCCCTTGACCCCGCCTCCCCCTACTGTGTTGCTCTCGATGAGTTCCTGGTTGCCTCTGATGGTATCCAGCAGGATGCCACCACCTTAGATGGTTACCTGGCCTCGCTGACCAAGCTTCGTGACAACGCTCCTACCGAAGAGATGCGGGCTTCGCTGACCACCGCTATCGATGCTGTCAATGCCTCTGATGCAGCTACCTTTGAGTCTGCCCTGAACGAGGTTGTGTTCGACCTGGGCCTGGACGCCGTCAACTGCGGCATCGAATAAACCCCGCCGCCCCCAACGACAAGGGGCCCCGCACCGGGAAGGTGCGGGGCCCCTTTGTGTTTTAGTCGGTCATCTTAACGGTTGCCTGCTGGGGTGCCACCAGGGGCATGGGCTCGTATTCAGCGCGCAGGGCTCGCAGGCGGGCCACGTGGGCGTGAAGGGCCCTATCTTCATCGGTAGTGGGCGTAAAGGGGCGGGCCGGTAGGGGCTGGCCGTCAAGATCGGTTGCCATGTAGGTCATGGCCGCGTGAATCGCCAGGGGTAGCTGGTCGTGGCGTTCCCTCGGGTTACCGGCGCGCAGGTGCACCATCACACCCATGGAACGCGCATCGGTACGTACCAGGCGGGCGGTCACTTCCACCAGGTCCCCGATATGCACCGGCTGGTAGAAGCGAATTCCACCGGCGTAAACAGCGACAGTGCGCTCGCCGCTCCAGGCCATAGTGACGCTGGTGGCTGCTTCGTCAATCCATTCCATGGCGGTGCCACCGTGCACATTCCCACCCCAGTTCACGTCGGTGGGCTTAGCCAGGAAGCGGTGGGTGACTTCGGGTGCGGTGGACGCGCTCGTGTAGGTCTGAGAAGTCATTTCGGCTTCAATGGCCTTGCGGAGTTCCACGCGAGAGAGCGCCGCCTGCTGCACCCGCTTCTCCTCGTCGGTCACGGGCACGTAAGGAGTAACAGGGGTAGGTTTGCGGTCTTCGCCCATGGCAACGAAGATGACCAGGCAGTCGCAGGCGCGGGTGAAGTTGCCGTCCCTGGGGTCAGCGGAGAGCACTTCGTTAACGATATGCATGGTGGAGCGGCCGGTGTAGACAATGCGGGAGCGCACCTCGACCATGTGCCCCGAGGGGATGGGGCGGGTGAAGTGAATATGCCCCACATAGGCGGTGACGCAGTAGGTGCCCGACCAGCCGGCGGCACAGGCGTAGGCGGCCTTGTCGATCCATTCAAGCACGCGTCCGCCGTGTACGCCGGCTGAGCCTGCGATGATGACGTCGGTGGGTGCTGCGAGAAAACGTAGGGTGATGGAGGGCTGCGGGGCAAACTGGGCCATGGTGAGGTTCTTTCTGGTGCTGTGCGGTAAACGGTGCGGATGCCCCTACCAGCTCCCCTGCCCTGGGGCAGGTGGGGCGGTGGTGGCGTCCTTGCCACCGGGCGATGCCGCTACGTGATTGTTATATCGTACGGCATGCGCTGCTATTCACGGAGCTGCGTCTCACCCAATGTCATATTACTTGATATTGAAAGTAATTGAGTTTTAGACTGGGTTTCAGCACGTATCTTCAAAGGAGAAGAGATGAAACCCATCAAACCAGCAATAGCAACCCTGGCCCTGCTGACACTGGTGGCCTGCAGTTCACCGCAGGCAGCAGAACCCACCGGTACAGCACAGAGCCAGAGCAGCACTACGGCCACCTCAAATCGCTCACCAGAGAGTAACACAGACACCGCGACCAGCTCGGCTGACACCGAACTTGTTACAGCCACCAGCGATAACCTGGGCGATACATCACCAGAAACACCTAGCGATCTTGCCCAGCAGCTTGCTGAAGGAGGGCTCGTGATTGTGCACCGGTACACCGGGGCGATGCGCCCGTCCAATCCCTCACCAGCACCTGAAGGTTTCATCGATGACGGTCAGCGCATTTCCGAGTCCAGCATCGAGCGCATGAGCGAGCTTGCGGCAAAATATGAGGAGTTAGGGATCCCGGTTTCTAGCGCCCTCTCCAGCGAATACTATTTTGTCTACCAGCACGCTGATCAGGCCATGGACGTGCCGGTTGAAATCAACCGTGACCTAACCGGTTCCCTCAACTTCACCGATGACCAAGAACTTGAAGCCTCACTCCAGGGCCTGCGTAACCGCACCGTCACTCCCCCACCTGCGGGAACCAACACCGTCCTTTTTTCCCACCAGGGTAAATTCGATAAAGCCTACGGTTTCTATCCAGACGCAGGCTGGACCCTCATCTTCGCTCCCGATGGCTCGGGCACACCGCACCTCATTGCCAGCATGCCCCTGGATGAGTTTTTAGAACTGTAACGCCTTACTTACTTCACGTAGCCCACCACCCTGCGGGTTGAGACAGACTATGCTGACCAGCCCGCACGCTATCGCCATTCAGGGGGAAGAGCACCTATGAATCATATGATCCGCCAGGCCACCGTCATCGTAATCGGCGGCGGACAGGCCGGCCTATCGGCCAGCTACCACCTAGCCCAGCGCGGCTACGCCAATGCCCTGACCCACCCCACAGCCCCACTCACCTACATCACCTTCGATGCAGCTGAAGGGCCCGGCGGCGCCTGGCGCCACCGCTGGGATTCTCTGACCATGGCCACCGTCAACAACATCTTTGATCTCCCTGACTTTCCCCGGCCCCGTGTAGAGCTGACCGAGCCCAGCAAACGGGCTATCCCCTCCTATTTCGCCGACTTTGAGGCAGCCCAAGAACTGGCTATCGCCCGGCCGGTCGCCGTCCTTGCCGTTACCGCAACCGGCAACCCCGGCCTCCCCTTCGAACTCGCCACCACCAACGGCACCTGGCAGGCAGCAGCAATCATCAATGCCACCGGCACCTGGAATAACCCCATCTTGCCCGCCTACCCGGGGCAGGCGTCCTTTCAGGGGCGGCAACTTCACACCCGCGACTACCTGCGGCTCGAGGACTTCACCGGCCAGCGGGTCGCGATTGTGGGCGGCGGTATCTCAGCGGTGCAGCAACTAGAGGAAATCTCGCGGGTTGCCACCACCTTCTGGTACACCCGGCGCGAACCGGTCTTCCGCAAAACCGAGTTCAACACCGAGTACGGGCGCGACGTGGTAGCCCGCGTCACCGCCGACGCTGAGGCCGGGATCCCCACCGGGTCAGTCGTCAGCTACACCGGCCTGGGGTGGACGCCCTACGCCAGGGCCGCCAAAGCCCGCGGCGCCCTGAACCGCCGCCCCATGTTCGGCAGCATCGACGCAACCGGCGTGATTGAGGCTGACGGCAGCCACACCGACCTTGACGCTATCCTGTGGGCTACCGGGTTTAAACCGGCGCTCGCACACCTTGACCCGCTGGGTCTGCGCAACGAGCTGGGCGCTATTCAGATGGACGGTACGCAGGTAGCCACCCAGCCCCGTTTACACCTCATCGGTTACGGCCCCAGCCAATCGACGGTGGGGGCTAACCGGGCTGGTCGAATCGCGGTGCGCAAGCTCCACAAGCTGCTGACCCGCTAGCGGGCTCATCGCCCGTCCCTCGCTGCTACCGGCCCCGCCCAGAGACCGACCGGTTGAGAACGAATGAGGGCAGCAAGGCCAGGGCCGAAATGCAGGCCAGGGCCGGGAAGGATGTCGCTGCCATAATAAATCCCGAAGCCAGGGCAGCGGTTGCCGCGCCCAGGTTGGTGAGAGAGTCCAGGCCACCGGCTGCCCGAGTGCGGCTTTCAGCCGGCAAGGACGCCGCAAAGAGAGCGGAGGCCGCAACAAAGGTTGCCGACCAGCCCACCCCGAGCAGGATTAGGCTAACCACCATGGCAGTTGCCTGGTGCGGGGCAAGGGCACCAAGGGCTACCGCTGCTAAGAGCAGGGCGGTGCCGATGAGTATCATGGTGCGCTCCCCCAGCCGGTCTGCGCCCAGCCCCATCAGGGGTGAGAGCCCGTACATGCCCAGCACATGCAGGCTGATAGTCAGGCCGATAATTTCGATACCGGCACCCTGGTGGTTCATATGGACCGGGGTCATGGTCATCACCGACACCATCACCATATGCGCACACAGCAGGCTGATGGCAGCAGTCCGAGCCTGCCGGTTGCCCGCAATTTCGCGGGTAAAGGCCCCGATTTTAGTGCCCAGGGTGGGCTTCTTCGGGGCGGACGCCCGCTCCTCCCGCCCTGCCCCGGGTAGGCCGGGGGCGGCGTCCTTGCCTGTACCAGGTAGAAGTGTGAAGACTAGCAGGGTCGCGGCGGCCATAGCGATCGCCGCCAGGGCAAAGGCTGCACTGTAGAGGTTCGTGCCCAGGGATGGCGCGAGCGCGGCGGCCGGGGTGCCAATGTTAGGGCCGAGGATGGAGCCTATGGTACCTACCCAGACGATGAAGCTGAGGGCTGAACCGCGGTTGGCGTCGGTGGCGTGGTCGGTCGCTGCGAAGCGGGCTTGGAGGGCGGCGGCGGAGCCTGCCCCCATGAGGAGTAAGCCCAGGGCTACCAGGGTGATGCTGGTGGTGGAGGCGGCGAAGGCCAGCAGGGTGGCGCCGATGCTTGCGGTGGCCCAGCCGGTGGTGAGGGCGGTGCGGCGGCTGGTGCGGGCTGCGAGGTTGGCTAGCGGTATGCCGAAGAGGGCGGCCCCGAAGGTGGAGGCGGTACGGGCAATCCCTGCCAGTGCCTCGTTCTGGGTGACCTCGCTGGCCAGGAGCACGCCGATGGAGGGGGCTGCCCCTACGCCGATAGTGCCAAAGACCTGGGTGAGGGCCAGGGCCCAGAGGACGCGGCGCTGCTGGTGGGTGTTCATGAGTTTTAGTTTACTGAGGTACGGCAGGGTTCAGAGTTCTTGCCCCGGAATTCACTGTGTGAAGCAGCCTTCTCTGTGCTGTAGGGTTTTCGCTACTATGAGGAGCTATGACCCTTACCCTTTGGCTTTCCCTCGTCGCTGCCTGCATGGTGATTTCTTTAACCCCGGGAGCAGGTGCGGTGAACACCATGACGACCTCCCTGCTGCACGGCTGGAAGAAGGCCTTTTTCACGGTCATGGGGCAGCAACTGGCCCTGGTAGTTCAGATCGCCATTGTGGCCGCTGGTCTGGGCGTAGTGGTCGCTAATTCGCCGGTACTTTTCGATGTAATTCGCTACGGTGGGGCTGCCTACCTGGTTTACCTCGGGTTACGCATGATTCTTGCCCGCCCTGAAACCCCGCAGCAAGCCCGCGACGAGGCAGAAAGCGGGGCGGGTGCGTCCGCTCCGCAGGGGCAAGGACGCCGCACCCGCGTGAGCAGGCGCCTGGCCCCGGGTACTCCCCTGGCTCTTTTTAATCGGGGCTTCTGGGTGAATATGTCCAACCCCAAGGCCATTGTTTTTATTCTGGCTTTTATGCCCCAGTTCGTGCGGCCCGACGCCCCGCAGCTACCCCAGTACCTGATTCTGGCTGGCACCATGGTTGTCATAGACATAGTGGTCATGTGGGGTGGTTTCGCTGTGGTTGCCAAATCCCTGACCAAGCTGTCCCATTCTGAGCGAGGGCAGAGAATCCTGAACCGGGTCTTTGGGTCCCTCTTCATTCTGGTGGCTGCCCTCATGGTCTTCTCAGGGCACTAGGGTTCCCGACTGGGCATGGAGGGCATAGACTGGTTGTACGACAAAGGAGCGTATTTGTATGACAACATCGACTGTAACTGTGCGAGTTGACGAAGCAACCAAGCGCGAAGCAGCCCGTATTGCCGAAGACTTTGGGTTAGACCTATCGTCCATCACCCGCGCCTTCTACCGCCAGGTAGTACGCGAGCAGCGCATACCGCTTACCCTGGAATACCCCCAGCCAAACGCAGAAACCCAAGAAGCCATCTCTGATTCACTGACGATGGAAAAGGAGGGCACCAGCAGATTTAAGAATGCCCAGGACATGTTTAATGACCTAGGAATCTAATCGTGCTTCTACCCGAATACACGCCAGCTTTCGCACGAGATATTAAAAAGCTTCAGAAAAAACGGGTTAATCTTGAGCATCTGAAATCTGTCACTGAGCTGATTTTGGAAAATTCACCGGATTCCATGGAAGAACTGCGACGTCGCCACCGAATGCACACTCTGAAAGGTAACTGGGCAGGCGCAAAAGAATGCCACGTGGCAAATGCCGGTGACTGGCTTCTAATCTGGAGAACAAGCAAAACTCACGCCTATTTCCTACGAACAGGAACACACGACGACCTCTTTTGAACCACCATGCCCTTTATAGGGCTATGAGCCTAAGCCACTGGCAAACCACCAGGTCTTCAGGAGTTACGAGTATGCCCTCATCTCCCTCTGACCAGAAACTCCGGTGGGCGCCCCACCATTCATCCCAGGTGTCAAAGCCTTCACCTTCGGCCCGAACGAAGTCATCGGTAACGTCCTGGGCTCGCACCACATCTACCCGACTAGTTTCGAGTAGGCAGACTGGCCTACCCGCAGAATCAACCACCAGTTCCGTCTGACCAACGGTGGGCAGTGCCTCACCCGCATCTAAATAGTGCCGATGCAGGGAAGAGGTTGCCGTCTTCTGACCACTAACGAGCGCTTTTACCAACTGATTTCTGAGCGGACCGGGGTTCCCATACTCCCCTACCGTATCTGCTGCGGGCAGACTAAAGCCCTCTCGGGCGTGATCGGGCAAGGTAGCTAGCCAGGCCAGGGCCCGCTCAACCACCAGGTTAGCCTGCTCGGGCACATAGGTGGGCCAGCTGGCATCGGTAAAGAGGTGGTCGGCTCCCTCGTAGCGGTCATACTGGGCGGTGGCCGATACCCGGGTGTAGTCCAGCGCGGCCGGGGCGTCCTCAGCGAACCAGGTATCTGCGTCCCCGCCGTGAATTGCTACCGGAAAAGAATCCGGCAGGGCACCGGGCAGGTAGCTGGGGTCAACGAAACCTTCAAGGGCAAGCAGGCCCTGGACGCGGGCGTCCGTCTGAGCCAGGGTCTGGGCGACCATGGCCCCGAGAGATACCCCGGCCACCACGAAGGGCCCGGTGAGTGCCGCTAGGGCATCCTGCGCGCGGGACAGTACCTGCTCGTGGGTGAGCTGCTGGTAGAAGGCCATGCCCTCGTCGATTGTGGTGAAGCGGTGCCCGTCGTAGAGATCCGGGGTGAGCACCAGGTGCCCGGGTTGAGCCAGGCGGTCAGCGAGGGCAAGGACGCCATCCGTCAGCCCCGCAGCGTGATGGAAGAGGACGATGGTGGTCATGGGGGCCTTTCGTGGGTGGTCTTTCTCGCTATGGTAACCCACACGGCGCCCGCTGCTCCTCAACGGGCCTGTGCGCCGTAGACTAGGGTAAATCGCCCTATCTAGTTTGAGGAGTTTTCATGGCTCGTATCGGCATTATTCTTGGTTCTACCCGCCCTACCCGCATCAGCCCTGTGGTCGGCGCTTGGGCGCAGGAGCGTCTGACGGCTCTGGGCAATCGCACCTACGAGATGATTGATTTGGCAGAGCAGAATCTGCCCTTCTTCGACGAGCCTGCCTCACCCAAGTCGGGGGTTCCCTACCAGCACCAGCACACTCGTGACTGGTCTGAGCTGGTTTCTGGGTTTGACGGTTTTGTGGTGGCCCTGCCTGAATACAACGGTGGTTTGCCGGCTGTGTTGAAGAATGCCATGGACTACCTGTTTGCTGAATGGAAGGGCAAGCCGGTTGCGGTGGTGTCCTATGGTTTTGGGGCGGGCCTCAAGTCGGCTGCACAGTTTGAGCTGATCTGCCCGAACTACGGCCTGGTGCTGGTGCCCGCGGCGGTGAATATCAAGTTGAGCCGCGATATGTATGATGCTGAGGGTAAAATTTCGGACGCCGCCACCGCCTTTGCAAACTACGAGCAGGCCCTGCCCATCGTAGATAAGGCGCTGGGCGAGGCGCTGGTACTGGCCCCTCAGCAAGATTAGGGTAGGGTTCGCAGGATTTTTTCGAGCGGACGCCCCTTCGCTACCTCGTCAACGAGTTTATCGAGGTAGCGAATCTGCTGCATGAGGGGGTCTTCGATCTCTTGCACCTTGTACCCGCAAATAGAGCCGGTAATCAGGCTGGCGGCGGGATTGAGCTGGGCTGCGGCGAAGAAGTCGCGAAAGGACGTCCGCCCCTCAAGGTGGTCTGCAAGCTCAGCTGGGCTATAGCCGGTCAGCCAGCAGGTGACTGTCTCAACCAGGGCGACATCTTGCCCCTTACGCTCTACCTTGGCCAGGTAGTGGGGCCAGACCTCAGCCAGGGGCATGTCAAAAATCTTGTGGGTCATGATCCCAAGCTTAGTACCCTGCCCCCACCTGCGGTAAACCTGTACAGTAGGTAGCGGTGATAAACCCTTTGCTGTCTATCTTCCATTCACTCTGAAAGGCCCCATGCGACCAGATTCTAAGCCCACCCCTCGGGCACTTTTCCGTACGTTTGCCACCGCTGAGATGATCACCTGGGCCCTGTTAATTACGGCCCTGGTTCTGCGGGGTACCGGCGTGACCAATATTGTGCCGATTGCCGGTGGTATTCACGGGTTTGTTTTTCTAAGCTACTGCGTAGTGACGGTCTTTACCTGGGTCAACCAGCAGTGGAAGGCCCCCGTGGGTGTGACCGGCCTGCTCCTATCGGTGATTCCCTTTGCGACCGTTCCTTTTGAGATTTTCTTGGAGAAGCGGGGCCTTTTGCGCGGGGGCTGGCGTCTGGCACCTGGCGGGGCGGCGCCGTCCGGCCTTCTCGAGAAAGCCCAGGCCTGGGTCCTGGCCAAGCCCGCCCTGGCCAGCGTCCTGCTACTTGCTTTCGTGGTTCTGCTCTTCGTGGTGCTCCTGCTGGCGGGCCCGCCCGTGCCCAAGAACTAACAAATACTAAGGCTGTCGACAATCGCTACCAGCGCAGCTAGAATCAGAACTAGGTTCAGAAGTGTCGTTACCACTTCTAAACCTCCTCTATTTGATTTTGAACGTACCGGGCAGATTTGCCCGGTACGTTTTTATCTTAACAGCATCATGCCGCCTCAAATAGACCTAAGTAGTTGATGCTGAATCGCCCTTTTTACCCTTGGTTCGCCTTAGGCTACGTTGCCTATCTGACGAAAGTGCGTCATATCGCTGAGCGTGCACCTGCCATGTGCACGCTCAGCGATATGACGCACTTTCGCGTACCACCAATCTTTGGATGTGCTTGTACTACCTACTTGCGATGGAGAACTTTGAACAGGTACAGGGGTAGGTGTCCTCCATAAACATGCGGAAACAACTCGGAACTAGGATTAGAAGGGTCTGCTGGTTCCCATCGAACAGTGAACCCAGCAGACTCTAATTTACGGGGGTCGATTTCAAGGACGAGAATATCTGGCCTGTCACCATAGATGAAGTCTGAAACTCGCTTTACCTGATCCATATCCGCGCAAGCATACAAGAATCCCTGCTCGTTGATACTCACTCCACGCGTAGAATGAACCCACACCTTAAGTTTCTGCGCTTGTTCCCATTCTTCGGGCAAAGCTATGTGATAAATCGTCACTAAAGTTCCTCCGAGAAACGTGCACTACCTGTTTTCAAATACCAATACCTCTACCCTGATTTGGCTGCTTACAGATTCAAATGAACTTTCAAAGCCTCATCTAGTTCCCAAACTTTATTTCTCGATAAGGTACCAATATAGTTGCCAATCCGATCCACAGATACTGTTCTTATAAGTTCTGTTTGGGCTTTTGAGTCGGCAGATAGGCCGGTTTCGTCCTGGGCCAAGAGCACCTGAAACGAAGCAATAAATCTAGTATTCACAGACGTCGCTCTGTCTCATACAAGGCCGTCTCCTGAAGTCTGACCCCACACATCTTCTTCACCGGACTCTACCCATTCCCGATGAGCTCTAGCGTATTCATCGGCGAGGTCTACAGCTGTCACCTGTTCCACGTCAGCTTGAACAACAGATGATTGGTTGGTGGTCATACCTCAATCCTACCGACTGGGTTAACTGCTGCTCAAGACCTCAACCCATCAGGCACACGCCCTGCTCCCGCCCGTATGGCATAATGACCAGGTTAGACACACTGACTTTTCGAGGAGACCCCGTGGGTGTTGAGAGCGAACGTTTTGCCCGGTTGAGGCTACTTTTTAAGAACGAGGGCCTGCAGAAACTTCAGGACGCCACCGTCATGGTGCTGGGTCTTGGCGGCGTTGGTTCTGCCTGCGCTGAGGCTCTGGCCCGCGGCGGTGTGGGCAACCTGATTGTGTTGGACCGCGACGTCGTGGAGGAAAGCAACATCAACCGGCAGGCTCTGGCCTTTACCTCCACCCTGGGCAAGGTTAAGGCCGAGGTCATGGAGGGCATGATTAAGGAGATCCAGCCCGACTGCACCGTCACCGCTGAGCGGGTCTTCCTCACCCCCGATAACCTGGCTGAGACCCTGGATAAGTTTCCCCGCCCTGACTACGTCATTGACTGCATCGACACCATCACTCAGAAGCTGGCTGTCTACCAGTGGGCTGCTGAGCGGGGCCTGAACCTGGTGGCATCCATGGGCGCGGCGAACCGTCTTGACCCGACCATGCTGCAGTTCGCTAATATCCGCCGCACCTACAACTGTTCTATGTCGAAGGTAGTTCGCGCCGAGTGCCGCAAGCGCCAGATTTACGGGCTTGAGGTGCTCTTTTCCACTGAGTTGCCCTTCAAGGTGGAGAAGGCCCCCGGAGCAAAGGCTAAGGGTGAGACTTTGGGGTCGATGAGCTACATGCCCCCGATTATGGGGCAGATGTTGGCGGGTAAGGTGATTCGCCAGCTGGCCGGTATGGAAGAGATTCCGGCGCCTCCCTATCTTGGTTCCCAGATGGGAGAGAAGGACGCTGCGGCTCAGCACCTGCCTCGGCCCCGCTAGTATGCTGCTTGATACCCATTTTCACTATGACTTCCTGGCCCCGGCGCTTCGTCCAGTCTTTGACGAGGCGCTGCGGGACCATGGCGTCCAGGTAGTTGCCCAGACCCTGAAGCCCTCAGCCTACCGGCAACTTCGGCAGGTGACTGATCCAGCTGGCCCCCTATTATCTCTTGGTTTTCATCCCTGGTGGGTTACCTCGCCTGCCCAGGTTGAGGCTGAGCTTGAGATTTTTGAGGCTGAGGTGAGTAGCACCCGGCTGATTGGTGAGATTGGTTTAGATTTTCTGCCCCGCCGCCTGGAGGTCTCCCCTGCCGACCTGCAGGTTCAGGCCCTGCGCCGTCTTGTGACTGCGGTTCTCCAGGCTGCTGCCGGGCAACCGGCGGAGAAGCCCTATGTGTTATCTTTGCACGCCGTCCGCGCAACAACGGCGATGCTTGACCTTTTTGAGGAACTTGATGTGCCCAGCTCCCCTCTTATCCCGGTGGTTCACAGGTTTGGGGGCACAAGTGACGAGCTGACTCGGCTGGTGAGGGCAGGTGGGTGTATTTCGGTTCATCCGCAGATGGTTGAGAGCAAGCGCGGACGGGCGTACGTCCGCCAGGTGCCCGCAGACTGCCTGCTTCTAGAGACGGACTTACCCGAGCAGCCTACCGATGTGCTTGACGTCCAGCTTTTTGCGCAAGAGGTGGGCGGACGCCTGCGCCGGCTTGTCGAGCGCATTTCAGCTGAGCGCGGCGAGGACTGTGCCCCGGTTCTGCGAGAGAACCAGAGACGGCTCTACGCCCTGTAGTCCTATCCGTGGTGTACCCAGCCCCAAGGTTTCACAGGGCTTGAAGATCTAAAGAACTCCTGGGCCCTTCGAGGTAAGACTCTTTAGGTCAAGTCCCCTGCCTAGTTACTTCTCCAGTGCTCTACCGCTCGAAGCTAGCTGGCCCTTCGTCGTCCACGAATTCGAGAACGTCGCTCACACTACAGTCGAGTACCTTGCAAATGCTTTCGAGAGTGGTGAAGCGGATCGCTTTCGCACGCCCGTTTTTCAGTACAGCAATATTTGCTGGGGTAATGCCAACAGCCTCCGCGAATTCGTTGACGCTCATACCCCGTTCGGCAAGCAACACATTGAGCTTGACCTTGATCAAATGACGGCCTCCAATTCTTCATGTTCGGTGCGGGCCTTATCATAGGTGCGGACCGCTAAACAGGTGACGCAAATAAACCCGATTGCGGCCAGGATTGATATCACTAGGCCAAGCAGAATGAGCACGCCGCCGGCATTCATCGTGACGCACAAGTGTATCGCCACCCCAGCAGGGATAACAAAGCCCAGGACGCAGAGCGCCCCCACCGACTGAATAAGAGCCCGGGTGGCGCCATTCCAGAAGCCGGGTGTGGCGCTCTTTCCCAGTAGCTTGCACAGCAGGACGGCAGCTAGCTGAAAGCAGAGCAGGGAGGCTATTCCTAGGGTTGAGTAGGGGGTTACAAGGTGGAGCACCTCGGGGTGGACCTCAGCTGATTCATTGGCTGCGATGGGCACAAGGAGCTGGCCGAGAAAGAGGACGACGATGAATAGGGTGAGTGTGGCGATGAGGATTCGCCGTGCAAATGTATCCATGTATCGATTATCAATAGCCACCTATCGAAAGTCAATAGCTTCTATGACTTAACACACCCTCCTTGTCACCACCCACCCTCAACCCGAGCGCCCACCCCAGTTCTGCCCTTAAGCAAAAAAGACCGCCCCTGTGAAACTTTCACAGGAACGGTCTTGATGGTTGTTTGCACTCCATAAAGGATACAAATCACCAGGCAGCCACCAGGTACTAGATGCCCGTATTTTCCCTTAATGACAAGGGTATTCACGTAATCGTAAGCAGCCTGCATCTCAGCTGCGGTTACTTTCCGTTCTACCCGGCACTACGATGGCGTTATCGCACTTGGTTTTGTGTGAACCCAGACTTGTCAGACCACGCGAACATCGTGCAATGGTGAACTCGAATATCAATCCAATTGCAATGGCAAGTTGATCATTAGAAGTTCCAACCAAGACTCTAGTTACTTCATATCAGCAATCGAGGACAGGATATGTTCCAAGTCAGCTGAGGATAGCCCAAAGTAATCCGCCAAAGCTTGTTCTAAATCTGAATCTGACGAACTCCAATCAATTTCTGAATCAGTAGAAAAATTCAGAAGAGGCACAAACTGATAGGTCTTCTGCGTGCCGTGATGACTTACCTTACTTGTTCCGTGCAGGAATCTCGCAAATTTTGTTCGCAGGTAGCGATTCAGATTATTTGCTGCAATCTCAGATAAGTTCAAATCCCCACCGATGCACAACAAAGTTTCTGTGGATACAGACCCTGGACCCGAAACGAACGAATTTTGGTTATCATCTGGAAGCTCTGTTCCGATGTTGTTCGAATAGGAAGTGAAAACCTTCCAGTTATCAATCCAATGTGCGTTTTTCACGACCAAATCACGAGGGATAGAACCTGATACCCGACGCCTTCCAATGCACAAGACTTCATCTTCAGAGGGCGCTGAACCTACCTTAAAATCTTCGTTGTTAATAATACTTCCAGGAATACCGAACGCTGGACGTGTTGAGACATAATTTGAAAGTGGCTCAAAACCAACACTAGTTCTAACTTTTTCGACTATCCCAATCCCAACACTATCGCGCAAGAAAATCCCTAAACCGTAACTATCAAGAGGACGTTTTGCAACGACAGGATCAGAATTCGCTTTTCGTGAGACGATTGTGGTGCCTCCAGCAGCATTAGCTGAAAAGGCCTTATTACGCAGAAAATAACAGATACCTCCGCGATTATTTGTCTCCGGGAAAACCAGCTCGGGAGATAGAAAATCATGTAGCTCAGAAATATGATCATCGCTAAGCATGATTTTGCGGAAAGCATCAAGTTCTTTCCGCCCACCGGCAAACCATTTAGTTGGAATAACGAACGACATCAGTTCTGGACTCAATTTCATAGCTAAGTTGATGAAGTCTTGATAGATAGGTTTAGCACTAGCTCTAGCCCCACCATCAAGCTCGTGGTAAGGGGGATTTCCTACAATTGCTCCAAACTTCATCTCTTGCTCCGCGGGTAGTTTCTTAGACATTGCCGGAAATGAGCGTATCCAAGCGGATAGTCGCTCCTGACCATGTTCACTCTGCAGATCCTTGGAAATCAAGGAATCACAAACGCAAGCCGGATCCAAATCTAAAATCTCATAAAAACGACGAGTGAATTCGTATGTGACGGTTGATGTTGGGATAGAGAATAGCCGGCCGCTTATTACTTCATGTGGCAATCCAATATCTTCAACAAAATGCTGGTACGCCGCAATAGCAAATTCGCCAGTCTTGGAAGATAGATCAAGAAACGGCACATCAGTGGCAAAAATATTGTCGACTTGCTTTCTGGTGAAATTACGTAATATCTCAAGACATAGCCAGTCAGGTGTGCGAATCTCTGAATCTGAAATGCGGGTGAACTTATTCAGCGCTCGCATTGCCCTATCCATTGGCGCAAGAGACTCATCATTTGCTAATCGCGAAATGTTTTGAATCTTATAATCGAGCTGCGCCAGTTTAAACGGGTCAGTAAGCTTCAGTAATCTACCAATAACAGATTCTGTAATCGCTAGATTCTTTGCAAGTCTCTGGTTTTCAACAAATCGGAGACTCTCCAAAATCCCTTCCAAGCTTGATACTTCTTGCTTAACAAGGAGAGCATAAAAAAGTATCCGCTGATAATAGGTTTGAAGTTGCTTTGTTAGCTTCTTGAGGTCATTATTCGCGCCTGATGGTGAAAACTCATCAGGACTAGTTCGTCCACCGATATGCTGGCTACCTCCGTTAGATGTTTCATCTTCTGACTCTGCATCGAGGTCTTGTTCGGCACCCTGATGAGGAGCCATTTCGAGCCCACCTCTTGAGCCGAATTCAGACTGCCTTCTAAGCACAAGCAGAAGTTCCTCATCTGAGAAGAGACTGGTATCAACGGGGATATCCCTAGTTTCGTCACTAATGCTCCTCTCTGCGTTGTACTGGCTAATCGCCGCCAGAATGTCTGCAGGTTCAACCTCTTGAAGTTTGTCCTTGTTTATGGTGACGATCGGTGATATTTCGAGCTCACGCCTCAGTCGCTCTGCAAGTTTCGAATTGCCGTTCTGCTCCGTATTCGCATTAAATATAAGCGATTTCTGTTCCTGCATGCGGAACATGCGATTCGGGGAAAAGTCCACAAGAAGCGTCTGCGGCTTCATGTTGAATTTGATTACACGCTTTGTTTCGGGATCCACCATTTCAGTAACCCACTGATTCTGAAGACGGAAAATCGCCTGATCATATTCTTGAGGTGATGAGGTGTCCTTTAAAAAAATCATCGTGTCCCACTGTTCGACAGTGGTCCCGGTGAGCATTTTGTTGACGGTTAGAGTGAGCGTCTTGCGACCTTCGGAGGCAGCCTTCGCAATCGCCTGCTTTACGCCTTGAACCGTCTGGTGATTCTTGGCGACTTCGTGACCTGAAATATTGATGATTTCATAATCTGAGAGATTCTTAAATGTGTCTGCGTGTTCATGAATTAGCTCTTCCATTGCATCACAAGAAGCACAATAAGGGAGAACCATTACAATGTGATGGCATAGTTTTCCATCTTTGACACGCTCGTTGTCTAGTAAGCCCAGAACATTTTGATCGTCTTTGGAACCGTCGATCGCTCCTAGCAAATCCAAAATCTCGCGCTCATATGTGAAGGCTTTGTGCAGACCATTTTGTTGATCTTTTTCGATTGATTTTGGCTCTAAGAGACCTGAAAACGCAAAGGAATACCCCGCATCTTGGAGTTGCTTCATTCTGTTGCGTGAGGACTCGTTGGGATGAAACGCGAATCGAATCATTTGAGGGAAGCCAAAATATGGATTTTCCCATTCTTCGACTTGCTGATTTAAGTCTTGTTCCTTAGTTAGGTTTTCAGCGTCCCAGGCTTCTTGCTCAGCAACAATATCCGAGAATTGCACGAAAGCGATGATGTCCTCTTTGGAGAACTCACTTCCCATCAGAATCCTGTAGGGGGTGCCTGACAAATGCAGCGTAACCTTTGCCTGCAGGTGCTTTGAGACTGCTTCTGTGGCTTCTTCTACTGAAACCTCTTCTTTGGTTTCTTTTTTCAAAGCACGCTTGTCTTCAGCCGCGTTCTTGCTGGCACCCGTCAACACACGGCCGTATTCCTCGGCTCGTGCTCCAAAATGGCTCTCATCAACAATCAGTAAATCTGCTTTTTCAGAGAATACAGATTTGTGCTTTTCCTTCAGATTCTTCCCCTGCAAATCCTGTAATGTCAGAAAGACTACAGCGACGCCGCCGTTAGCTAGAATCTGTTCGATAGCATCTGGATTGTTGAGCAATTCCTGCGAGGAGACAAATTGGTAACCTTCAAAGTTACCGGCCTGCTCCACAGTCTTCTTCCACTCATCCTTGACGTCAGCTTTTGCAGAGACGATGTAAATTCGCTTTGCATCAATGCGCTTCGAGCATTCAAGGGATGTAAACGACTTGCCAAAACGCATAACGGCGTACATGAGCAAGTTTGTTCGCTCAAGGTTTTTGACCGCGTTTTCAAATGCGTCAACTGCGGCCTCTTGATTTGGGCGCAACTTCCACTCTGGGCCACGGACGTAAGTATGAACTGCTGGAAGGCGTGTAGTGGCGTCGTAATAGCTAAATCGTGGAGATTCTTCCTGATACGCAGTCTTGATTTGTTCTACTGCATTGCTTACGTCATCACCGGTTGCTTCGTTGAAAAATTCGCACGAGTAGTAAACGCCTGCTGGCATATCACTAGGGTGAAGGCGTTGGCGGCCGTAGTCATTTTCTAGAACATCATGCACTGAATAATCCCGGAAGAATACCGACTCATTAACTGAGGCTTCAAAGTCAGCAACCGGGCGAAGATCTGCGAAGTGTTTTCTCCATTCGTTCAAACGCGTTGCAAGTGGGCGGTAAGTATCGCCAACTTTGAGGTATCGAGGCACAGTGCCCGTTTCAAACGCATAAATACGTGGCTGTACACGACCAACGATGATCGTGTCGAGAAGAGACTCGTCGTGTGTTTTCAAGATATGCCGCCTTAGTTCTGAATCAGTTGTTCGAAAGCAAGCGTTTTCTTTGCTCGCCAGTCACGGACTACGCATTTCTTAGATACCAACGGCGGTTCCATCCCTAGGTCAAGCATCCAGGCGCTATTTACTGAAATGGAGAATGGAGGCTGAGACGTGTAGGCATCCATTTGCCATAGGTTCCACGAAACAATGAGCGCGATCTTGTCTAGTTCACGAGGAGATGGATCTCGCCCTAACCTCAGTCGCACATTGTCTATGAAAGTGAACAGCACGTTTTCCCGAGCCAGCAGCAGACTGTCACCCTGGTATTCGAACCCATAAGTGCTCTCAAAAGCCCTAAACGCCCAGTCGAGATAATCTTGTTCTGAATCGCAGTTTTCGGAGACAACCCGCAATTTTCGATCCAGCAATCCAATTCTTTCTTCTACTGGAATTGCTTTACCTGTGGTGCTGTCATACCTGCTTACGAGGTACGGGGCTTCACCACAGGTGATCTCAATCCTGCGTTCATCAACATAATGCTTCCAGGTGCGGCCAGCTGAATCTGGGAACGCTACCGGCTCCGAAGTCGAGATCCAGCCGTTTTCACGCTCAATGTTAAAGACTCCTGGCCGGCCGAACCACGCCTCATCCACCGCATTATTCTGTTGATTGCATACCCATGATGGGGTAAAAACTTCGGCCTTGTCTTTTGTCCTGGAGGTTTGCTCCAAGCGGTTCTTTAAAACGCGTGGTTTAATTACACCGCTGTTTGAACGAGTGATGCTGGGGATGGTAATTTCTTCCCGTTGCAGATAGCCTGGGCCAAGATGCTCATAGTCTTCAGTCGCCCAAAGAAGATTGTTACCTGTCGTGCGATCTAGTAGCAGTTTCGGGAGAACATTAGGGTATTGATGGAGCAGTAAGTTCTCATCTATATCGATGTGGTTTACCACTACTATCTCCTATCAAAATGCCTCTAAATACTTAGCCTCCAATGGATCGCCTACCTTCAATCAGGATACCTCAACACCAGCCGCAAGACTAGTACCAACATTGCCGAGACCCTCTAAATTCACCTGAGAATTATTCAGGAATAGTCAACAGCAGCCCTGGACGATCGGCACCTTGATCAACTGGACCGAACCGCAGCTCCATAGTGCCCTCACCGCTGAAATTACTCGTCGGTGTGACATCAGTATTGTTGAGAATGATGAGCTGGCCTTCATGTCCCGAATCAGCCATGGCGTCAAACAGCTCTCGCAGCAGACCAGTCACCGGACGCCCAGTTTCTGGTTCTCTCGTAGTCACCAGCCCGCCGTCTGTCTTTTGATGCTCCAGGCCCAAGGTTGGAGTATCAATTACGAACACCCCTGGTTTGTAGACAGCTTGTTGCGCGAAGTAGCGTCGTAGCGCGAGGAAGACAATGGTGTTGTAGAACGCGCGATAGCCTTTACCGTGCGAGCGCTTATGTTTACCGCCGATAACAATGTCGAATGACTCCCTGTCGAATCGTGCTTGCTTCGGGTTAACAAATCTTGTCTGATTGAGGATGTCTTGAATGTTGGCGGTCATTTGCTTGAAGAAGTCCTTTTGGGACTGTCAGGAAAACGGTGTAAACCCTCCCAACCCCAACAGGAGAAAATAACACCATGACAACAGAACACCAACTCGCCCAAAACCTCATCACCCAAGCCAAAGAACAAGGCCTAGACCTCAGC
>NZ_CAKMSF010000009.1:0-98140 GCF_928381415.1 Rothia nasimurium | reverse complement strand
ACTCGGCAGATTCAAAATGCGCGATACCCTCACCGTCTACCCACCAGGCAGCGCAGGTCGCCGCCGCGATTTCATCTAGCACCGAAGCCGCCGTCTGGTCGCGGATAGATGGCGAGGCGGTCAGGCCTACAGCCCACCTGCCGGGCTGGATCTGCGCGGTCTGCACATGGGCCAGGGCAGGGTGAGCACCACCCACATTAGGGTCAGAAACCTGCACACCTGCCACCCTAGCCAGCGAATTAGCAGTGACACTGACATACTGGAAAGGGGCCTTGAAGCTAGTGGCAAAAGAAGCCCTGTAATCCCCGACAGCGACCTCGGTGTTCTCACCGACTGTGCGTAAAGAGATGATACGCTCGCTGGCCCAGGCGCTGGCCTCGATAGTGTGCACCACTTCCGTGGAGCCTCCCAGGTACCCGCGTACTACTTGAAGCTGGCGGGTGGCCGTGATGTTGAAGCCCACCAGCCAGTTGTCGGAAGCTACCGCGTACACTTGGGTTTCCCCTGCGTGGGATAGCCCAATCATGGCAGAAAGGCGGATACGACCAGCGGGGATGGGGCGACCGGTGTTATTGTGGACGGCGACTTTACCGGCGTCCATCCAGAGCATGCCTTCTTCATGACGCAGGCGCGGAGAGAAAGCCCCACCAGCAGGGTTGTCATTCGCAACCGAGCGAATCAAATAGCCGTTTTTCTTCCACTCATTGGAGAAGAATGCCCCCTGCATGGTGACCTCAGCCCACAAGCCAGGTGGGGGTGGGGGTGTCAGGTGATACCCCGCCGTTCGGAAGGCTTCGGTTACAGCCCACAGAGGCGTCGGGTAGCAGTGCCGGTAGCCGTCCACGTCCGAAGCCCAAGAGATATCAAAGGCGTTTTTCGGCATGACGCGCATAACCGGGGGCAGGCGCACCTTACGAGAGAAAGAATCCACTGGCTGAATAAAGCTGATTGAAGCTGATTCAAGATCAGATTTAACGTCATCGACGATGGGTGAAAAGACCTGCACCAGTTTCGAATCAACGTAAATTTTTATGGTCACCCGACTCCCGGGATGAGGGTAACCTGCTGTAAAAAGTGAATTACCACCATCGATGAAATCATCATCAGGCGATATCTGACAGCTACCAGACCATACAGCGTTACCCTCAGCAATACCAACGGCTTCAGGGAGTGAAGATGACGCTTCCTGCTTCCACTTCATACCTGAAATACGGAAAGTTTTCCCTCCCCATTCCAGGGTTTCCTGCGTTTCAATCACCGGCATCAGTTCACCTCCAAGAGCTCGTACGAAACAGAAATTTTCGTTCTCTTTCCGGCAATCTTGCCGTGCCCAACCTGCAAATCATGCAGCGTCACAAAAGCAGCGTCACCCACTGAGCCCAGCCCATCCCCACCACCTGTAGTAAGCCGGGCACCACCGAAGAGCAACGGAGACCCCGCTACCACCCTCACCTCAGTAGCGAGCGCTGGCACGGTGGCCGTGACCTTGATGGGTGTGAGGGTAGTAGTGGCTGGGGTGTCTCGGGTGAAGCTGATACGCGTTCCAAGTTGGTTGTAGAATTCCAGCCGAATGGTGCCTCCTGCTTGGTAGGCGGTTGCTTCGATGGTGGTGCCGGGCATGACGGGGGTGCCTGCGATCAAGAGGAAGGTTCGGTTGGGTTCTAGGGTGTAGGCGGTGGCGAAGGTGTCTCCCATTTGGCGGAGGCCTACGCTGATGCCGTAGGTGGGGGTTGTGGTGATGAGGAGGTTTGAGCGTTGGGCTAGGGGGGATGCCCAGTAGAGGCGTTGGGGGGCTTCTGCTAGGGTTTGGAGGTTTTGTGCCCATGCGATGGGCATTTCTCCGCTGATTTGCCAGCTTTTGGGGCCGGTTCCTCGTGAGAAGTAGGTTCGGCGGCCGAGGGCTGAGATGAATTCGGTGCCGTGGGTGGGCATTTTTTTGGATATTTGGCCGGTGTGGGCCGCTGGTATCCAGAGGCCGCTGTCGGTTGCAAGGTATCCGATTCCCTTTTTCATCTCAGCCACGCTGTAGCTTCCTTTCTCCTTGGCGAGCAAGCTTTGCTATGACGACGCCGGCGTCGGTGGTGAGGTTTAGGCTCATACCGGTGAGGGCTTCGCGGAGCATTTCTGGGGTGATGGTGCTTGCTTCGGTGTTGGGTTGGACGGCCTGTGCGCTGGGGCCGGCGGTTTGGGTGAGGGTGGTTTTTGCCATCTCGATTTGGCCGCTGACGGTTGCCGCGGTGGTGACACGGGTTGAGGCAGCGGAGACCGCCGCGATATTTGCTTCCATTCCCTTGGCGAAGTCGGTGACGAGAGCCTGACCGGAGTAGGGGGTGTAGCCTCGGCCGGAGAAGGGTCCCTTTTTCGCGGGGGAGAAGGGGAAGAAATCTCGGACTGCGTCTACGACGCCCTTGGCCGCGTCGATTGCTCCACCGACGGCGTTCTTGATGCCTTGGGTGAAGCCGTCAATAAGGGCTTTACCGGAATTCACCAGCAGGGAGCCCAGGTCGCCGAGGGCAGAGGTAATCTTCCCGGGCAGATCACGCACGAATCCGATGACGGCCTGGATGCCGTTGGAGACGGCGCTCTTCATGTTTTCCCAGCCGTCCTGCATGGATGAGACCATGGAGGTGACCGCGGTAATCAGCAGTGCCTTGATGGTTTCCCATGCCCCGGAGAGGAAGGAAGCGATTGAGCTCATTACTGAGGTAATCAGGCTGAGGAAGCCCTGGAAGCCTGAAGAAATTAGCGAGCTCAGGAAAGAGAGCGCAGCGCTAAAGATGCTTTTCGCTAGCTCCCACCCGGCGGATATCAGCGAGCCGATAATCGCGAAGGCACCAGAAATCACGCTCTTGATGAGCTCAAAGGCACCGGAGACGATTTGGCCTAGTCCAGACCAGACCTGAGACCAGTTTCCGGTGAGGATTCCTGAGAAAACGTCGATGATGCCCTGGATTATGGTCAGGGCTGCGCTAATGATCTGCTGTGCCGCCGAAAAGACAGTGGTGACCACTGGCAGCAGGGCGTTAAAGGCTACGATGAGTACGCCCATCACGACTTGGGCAATCTGTGCCAGCAGAGGCATCAGGGCCGAGATGACCGGCGCTACCTGCTGAAAGACAGAAAGCAGTGGGGGCAGGATGGCCGAGATCAGCTGCATCAGGACCGGCACCAGCTGGCTAAGCAGGGCGCCGGCCAGCGGAATGACGGCCGAGATGATCTCAATTAGCACAGGAGTAATCGCGGCAAATAGCGCCGCCAGCGGAGGCAGAAGCGCACTGACCAGCTGCATCAGCGGTGGGATTAGCACAGCGATTGCGCCCGCGAAAGCAGCGCCCAGCAGGGTCACCAGTGGGGCCAGAATCGGCACCAGCTGCTGAATCACAGGCAGAATCGCCTGAAAAGCTGTCAGCAGGGAATTACCAATCACCCGGACCAGTGGCAGAAGCGCAGTCAGCAGGGACTGCACGACCGGCACAAGCCCAGAAATCAAAGTAGCGACCACCGGCCCCAATGCGCTGGTCAGGGTCGTCATGGTCTGAGCAATCAGCGGAGCAAGCGATAGGAAGGCTTGGCCCACTGCGCCAAGCACCGGGCCGAGGTTCGCCATGGCGTCATGTGCACCCTGAAAAACTGTGGTCAGGGCGCCCTGGAAAGCAGGGCCATTGACTGCCTGGTTGATTGCTTCTAGGCCGGTGGCGAATGCGCCAAGGGTCGCCCCGCCACCTGCT
Source organism: Rothia nasimurium (assembly GCF_928381415.1). Taxonomy (GTDB): domain Bacteria; phylum Actinomycetota; class Actinomycetes; order Actinomycetales; family Micrococcaceae; genus Rothia; species Rothia nasimurium_H. The sequence continues at coordinate 94,412 of NZ_CAKMSF010000009.1, read as the reverse complement.
GAAGCGGCGGTGAAGAGGCCCACGAAGATGCCTGAGACTGACCCGATAATAGAACCAAGCTGCTGCAGGCCGGTCAGTGCGCCGTCAATCCATTGGAAAATTGCGCCTGATTCGTAGGAAGCTGATACCCAGGCTTCGAAGCGGAAGGCCAGATCATTGAAAGCACTGGCTAGCGGGGCTAAGTAGACCGAGCCGACATTAGCAAGCTCCAGCAGGCCAGCGGTGAAGGCACCGACGCCTTCACCTGCGATATCCACTGCTTCACTGGTGCGGCGGATGAGCCCCTGGATATTCTCGATGCCGGTGGAGGATGAGACAGCGCTTGAAATTGCGACTGCCCAGCCTGCCATCTGGCCTGAGAGGGCGGCCAAGCTATCTGATACAGCAGGCAGCAGGGTGCCGACCATATCGCGGATTGGCCCAGCAGCTCGCTCCCAGAAGCTGGCACTGATGGAATCCTGCAGCGCGGAGAATTGGGGGCCAAGATCAGCCAGAACCGTGCCAGCGTCCTTGAGCGAGGCGATAAGGACGCCCACGCCTAGACCAGCGCCAGCCAGCAGGCCGGGGAGAGCTAAGGCAGCAGGGGCAACCGACACCAGTGAGCCAGCAAGAGTGATGAGAGAAGCCGAAGCGGCGAGCGCGGTGGCTCCAAGGGAGGCTATGCCACCTGCTGCGGCGGTTGCTTTGAGTGCGCCGAGGGCGGCGGTGACGGCCGCTAGTGCTGCCTTGTTGAGGGTGGGGGTGATGCTGACGCGCCGGTCGCGGGAGAGGACGGCAATTCGGGCAGCAGCTCTAGCAGTTTCGGATACCGCGTTGACTTCGACGTCGGCTCCGCGTAGGGCGGCAATTTTAGCTTTGGCGGCCTCAGTTTGGGCTTCGACCATGGCCTTGATATCGATACCTGAGAGGGCTGCCTCAGCGGCGGTGACAGCACGGCGGGCAGAAGTGACGAGGGATTCGACATCAACATCCGCCTGAAGATTTACCTTGAGGGTGCTTTCGACCTGCTCAAGGGTCTTCTTCAAATCAGCGCGGAAGCTTTTGGCGAGGGGTACGACTCGAATCCATACCTTGCCGATTTCTGCGCCTGCCATGCTGGCACCGCCTTTCTAGAGGGAGATTGAGCCGAAGATAGCGTCGAGGTCTTCGAAATCGACGGGCTTTTCGGCTTTTTTCTTATCGCCGGGCTTGGGGACGGGGTCAGGCGGCTGGATTTCCTTGGTGCTGTTGACCTGCATCAACGTGTGATTGAGCATAAGCAGGGCGTCCAAGGCGTAGTCCAGGCGCTCTGATTCCGGTGAGTACCCGTAGTAGCCCATCTCGTTCTGAACCTTGGCCCGGTAGAGGGATCGCTCTTCGTAGGGAATGCGGTCTAGCAGGGCGTCGATGACACGGGAGCTAGGGCAATTCTTGATGAGCTGGAAAGGGTCTTGCTGGTAAATCGTGAGGAAGTCACTGACCAGCTCGTGGTTGGCGGTGAAGAACTCTAGGAGTCCTTGCCTTTTCCCATCTCACCGACGTATGCCATGCACAGCTGCATAACGTCCTGGAAGTTTTCAACGGTGTTGAATGCCTCCCAGCCTTCGCGGTCTTCTACGTAGTGCTCATCGATGAATTCGATGAGATCGCCGACGCCGTCGAAATCAATCTTTTCCAGCTCTTCGGAGAAAGTCAGAGGCTTCTCATCTTCCCCATCGATGATGCTGGCAAATGCGCCGATGTCGAGCGCGCCTTTCAGCCGGTTAATGAGGCGGACGCCGTCAGAGGCCTTCAGCTTGGAGAAGGGCTTGAGCAGATGAGCATTGTCGAGCTCGTCGAAGCGAGTCTGGCGGGCTTCTGCGATTTCTGCAGCAGGGGCCTTGTGGTCTTGGGGGGTCTTAGTCATTGGGGTGAGTCCTTTCAGAAGATTCGAGTCCTAGGGGGTAGTAAGGTTGCCCTGGCTCAGGACTCGATGGAGCCAGGGCCACCAAATCTTGGGGTGGGCTAGGCGACGGCGTCAGGGTTGAGCTGAGCTGCCTTATAAGGTCGGGTAGCAAGCCATCCCTGCTTGCGCTTTCCATCGCCGGGAGACATAACAGTGCCCTTGAGCGGGGTCTCAAAGAAATAAGATGTATTCAGCTCAGGGGCGGAGCCAGCCTTGATTTCACAGCGTCGGCCGTACCAGCCGGCACGCTTCTTCGCGCCCTGCACGAAGACAATCTGGACGGACTTAGTGGTGGGCTGAGCTTCGTCGTACTCAAACATTTTGAGGTCGTCGTTCCACTCGCCTTCGCCGTATGCCAGCTTCATCTTTTCCTGGGAGATTTCCAGCAGGGCACACTCAAAGCCATTGATTTCAGGGTCTTCAACGATTGACTCGACAGCGTCCTCTTCAAACGAGCCAATAGCCTTGGGCTCACCACCTTCGCGGGTGAACTTCCAAAGATTCTCGCGGGAAGTATGGCCCAGAGCCTGCCACTCCTTGGGCCAGGTCTTAGGGTCGCCAATGATGACGCCCTCGGGATTGAAAGGTTCTGCCGATTCTGCGACAGATACGAAGATTGCGCCGTGACCAGGTACGACAACATCAGATGACTTGTTAGCCATGAGTCTCTCCTTAAATGAAGAAGGCCCCTCATGCAGAGAGGCCAAACTGGGTTAGATATGGGCTAGCTTGCAAGAACCAGGCGCATGGTGAAAGCGCACTGATACGAGGTTTTCTGGCGACCAGCCTCAACCGAGGGCAGAGCCACAGGGAAAGAAATCACCTCAGCGAGCGCCGTTGAGGTGTCAGCATAGACAGTGGCGTTTTCGTGGGCTTCGATGATCGCTTCAATCAGGTCGCGTGAGGTTTTTTCTGCCTCTGCCCGGGTGGGGGCTATTGCGGAGATTGAGATGCTGTTATCGGAGGCCAGGAGGGCTGGGCCGTTGGGTAGGGGGATTGAGCTTGCTAGCTGGATGAAGATGTACTTCTCAGGTAGTGAAGTGGTGGCTGCGCTGTAGGCAGGTAGGCCTAGTGCTTTGCAGAGGTCCAGTAGGTAGGGGATTGGGCTATCCACTGTGGGCCACCTGCGTGAAGGCGAATTTGCCGGGGACGAAGGTGTCGCCCTCATGGTGGCCGAATTCGATGGCCATTATGCCCTCGACTTCGGATGAGACGAGGCGGTCGAGGACGCCGTCCTCACCCATTTCTTTCTCGACCCTGATGGATTCGGCGAAAGCGCCGGTGTCTGCGTGGGCTGAGGCGATGGCCCGGATTTTCGCCGCGGTATGGTCGGCGAGGTCATCCATAGCGTCGGATATGCCGACCATACGGGCGACCTCAATGCCAGCGTTTTTGTAGAGCTCAGCCATTGCTTCCCCTTTCCATGAAGATGCGGTCGTGCTGGGTGCTAAAGCCCAGGCGGGCTTTGAGCGGGCGTCCGCGCTGGGTGTAGGTGTCCCCGTCCCATTCAATGCGGGAGGCGGCTGTGTCTGGCCATGCACCCGGCGCGGTGGTCACAGCGTAGGTATCAAGCGGCTTGAGACCGTAGGCTTCTACATCTGAGGCCGAGACGGGATGGACGTTGCAGCGGACGGTGACGGGGTCGCCTTCCTGATAGGTGGGCGCCCCGTATTCATCGAGGGCCTCACCTAGCGGGATGACGGTGACCGTGTGGCGGGGGGCTCGTATGAGGCTCATCGTAGCCCCCCGTGCCAGGTAGTTCCGCGGGTCAGGGTAGCTGAGCGCGGGGTGAAGCCAGAGGCTTTAGCCCCGCACCCTAGCTGTGCTAGGTCAGTGTCAGGAAACCAGATATTTCCTGCACGGGTCAGCGGGTCGACTGTGTAGGAGTAGCCGTGCTCGCTCTCAGAGCGGAAGCCCACGGCCTCCGGGGCTACACGCGCTACTCGCGCTACCGCATCAATTACCAAATCCTTAGCGATAGCGATAGTGCGGGTGTCCCCCTGGCGGATACGGGTCTCGGTAGCTGGGCAGAGCGCAAAGAGCTTGCGCTCTGCCTTAGCTAGCTGGAGGTCGAGCCAAGCCATGGCCGACGGGTCATTCACATCAAGGGTGCCCCTCAGCTCATCATTCACCTCATCAGGTGAGATAGGCAGCAGGTTATTGCAGGCCATGGGCTTTCACCGCCTTACTCGGTATCGAAGTAATCACCGGCGTCCAGCTCTGAATCATCAACCAGATCAGCGGTAACAGGTTCAGGCTCAGGCGCGGCTTCTTCCACGGGGGTAGGCTCGACAGCCTCTTCTACAGCCGCCACTTCCTCAGCAGCGGCCACGGTCTTCTTCTTGCTCCCAGCGGTCTGCTTGGGTACGAGATTCACCTCAGCCACCAGGTCCTTAAAACCTGCTGGCAGCTCCTGACCAGCCTGCAAAAATACAGGCTGGTCAGTCTTGGGGTCTCGCACCAGCACATTGACCGCGAGCTTACGCTTAGCAGCCGCCATGATTAGAGCACCTTAGCGACCAGGGAACGGTCAGCGTTGGCGAGCACGGGCAGGGCAATCGCGTCAGCGGCGATTTCCAGGCCCACAGGGGGCTTGGAGTTCTCGAAAACTGCTGCCACCAGGCCAGCAGCGTCCGCCTCATCGATACCCCATGAGGGGGTGAATGCAGAAGCGGTGGTGCCCCAGGGGGTGCCGCCGAGCTCAGAGCCAGTGGCAGAGAACTTATCACCAGCGGCGGGCAGGAAGATCAGTCGGTCATCAGGGATCAGACGCCCTGCAGCGGTGGCCTTATCAAAGACCTGAATGACGGGTAGCCCCTGGCCCAGTAGGACGTCGTTAATGTCAGCCAGGCCAGCAGGGCGAGAACCGCCATTAGCGAGCGCAGTGGCGAAAGCAGAGTGCTTAGCCAGCTGGCGCAGGATTCGGCGGGAGGTGAGGACGGTGCCAGGTTCTGCGCCGAAGTTGCTGTTGGCGTAGGTTTCGGCGTAGAGGGCGATATCTTCGAGGGGATCGCCGCCTGCGTTCCAGAGGGTGCCAGCGGTGACGTCGTGGGTGCCGGAGCGACCGAAGCTCTCGGCAATCTTCAGGTCGTCCTGCTCGATGGTCAGACGGCCGGTGACCAGCAGGTTGGCGCGCTCAAGCTCCAGGCGTTCGAAGTAGGCGTCGACCATGCGGGCTGCGCGGCGCTTGATCCAGGATTCCTTGGCGGTAGCGGAGTTGCGGCCGGTGAGGACGGCTTCCTGCTCACCGAAGCGGCCCTGCTCGGAGAGGGGCATGAGCTTGATGGTGCGGGTGACCTTGCTGGCACCGGTGCCGAAGCGGGGCTCAGCGTCGAAAGCGCGGCGCTTGGCGGGCTCAGCGGGGGTGTTGCCCTCCACGGTGACGTCGACAGTGGCGCCATCGACGTTGTAGTTAGGCAGGAAGGAGGAGAGGACGCCGTCCTTTTCTTCCTTGGCGATGTAGAGCTCGCGCATGAATTCAGTCAGCGCAGCGGGGTCGAAGATATCAGTATTCAGAGTAGTCATGCTGATGTACCGCCTTTCTTAGAGGTAGGTGATAGTCGAGTTGGCCTGGGTGGTGGGCTTGGTGAAGCCTTCCAGGGGGACGCGGGAGGCGACGACGCGGCCATGGTCGAGCATGGGCGCTGCCACTCGGCCGTTTTCACCGGTCGCGACGGCCAAATCATGCATAAGGTGACCGGCGAAATCAGTGCCGGTGTAGGGGCCTGCGAAGCCATCTGAGCCGATTGCCAGGGGGAAGCCCTGGGGCAGGTGGCCATTCTTGAAGTGGGTGCCCGGGGTGAACTTCGAAAGGTCGAGGGTCACGGTGCGGGCGTTCCACTGACCGTGCGCTGAGGCAAGCCAGGACTGATCGCCGTCGATGATGGTGGTTACGGGGTTGCCGATGATAGACATGTTTTACCGTCCTTTTTTATTGAGAAATTCTTCAGCCTTAGCCTTACCCAGCTCCTTGCCGCCGACTGCCTGGGTCCCACGGTGACCAGAATGGTTCTCGTGGGAGCCCTTAGCGCGGGTGAAAGCGTCAAGGAAGGTGGTTAGGGCTTCGGTATTGACTGAGTTATCGGGTTTGAGGAAGGCCGTTGGGGCCAGGGAGGTTTTGAGTAGATGCAGGGCGTCAGCGTTGAGCTTGCGGGCCGTAGCCTCGGCACTCAGGTGCGTATTGAAGCGCTCAAGTGCGAATTCTTCGTTGACCTTGGCGCGCTCTTCAGCTCGGGCAGCCTCAATGAGAGCCTGGACGTCCTGGCCGGGGGAGGGGTCTTCATCGCTGGTAGGCTCGCCCTCGGCGTCCGAGTCTTCGGAGCCCTCCGCGTCGCCCTGCTCTGCCGCATCAGGGTCAGAGGGCTCAGGCTCAGCAGGATCAGCCAGCTCTTCTGGCTCATCATCAAAGGTGATCGTGGTTTCACCCTCGATACCGGTGTAATCCTGCCACCAAGCATCGATGGCCTCATGCTTCGAGTCATCGCCGTCGCGCTCACTCACGCGGGCCTTAGAAACCTCGGCTGAGGTTAGCAACACAATGGTTTCATCAGCCTTGATACGCTCGGCCGCTTCGGCTCGTTCATCGGCCTTAGCCAGGGTTCGCACCACGAAAACATCCTTGCCCAGGTCATGGGCGCGAGACTCAGCCTCAAGACGCCACCGCTCAGCGGTATCAGCGTCAGGGGCGAGCGCCCGGAAGCTGTCGTAGTCGATGACGGTGCCGCCTGTCTTGGCGGCCTGCTCAGTGGCGTAGGTGCTCTTACCCGCGCCGGGGGGACCCACGATAAGGTGGACTTTATTCATGCTGCCTCCTTAGTGGCTAGCTTGGTGTACTTGGCAATTTCTTTGTCTAATCGGCGCAGCCCATAGACGTAGCCACTTGCGCTAACGTCGTCGGGGCTGATTCCCTCGGCCTTAAGCTCTTCCCATTTTTTGGCGTATGCCTCCCTTTGGGCTTGGGCGCGTGAGAGACGCTTTTGCGCCTCAGCCGGGGTGAGCTCCTTGGCACGGGATCCTGGCACCACGTAGGGCGGTTTCTTCTTGCGCCGTCGCTTCTGGGCTTCCTCCGGCGTCAGGTAGGTATCACCGACGCGAGCCAGGACGGGCCCTAGCTCGCCGTGCTCGTAGCTGGTGACCCGGATGTTTTTCAGGTTCTTGTAATCATTGCCCTGCGCTGCCTCATAGAGGGCGTCGAGGTCTTGCCGGTTGAGGGAGAGCCCGGGGTCATTGGATTTGGTGACGGGAGCGACCGAGCAATTACAGCCACCGTGAATGGGCAGCAGGTCTTCCATGCCGTAAATGCGGTCAGCGGCCACAATGCACAGGCCGCATACCCCGCTTTTGGAAAGCTCAGGGTGGATAATGCGCCGGTAGCCGATGACTTTCTCAGAGCGGCGAAATTGGGCGATGCTGGCGTTTCGCTTGGTCAGCTGGGCATTATCTTTGCCGATGTGGCTGGCCCGCTGAAAGGCCGCGTCCAGGGCCTCGACCTCGCTCTTACCCTCCGATAGCGCGTACCGGTACTGCTCGGCCGGGCGCTGCCAGACCTGCACAGGGTCAACCGGGCGGGGGTACTCGAAAACCTCCGGGGCCTCAGAGGCAGGCGGGGCACCCACCTGATTCATCAGCTCCCGGGCACCTGCAGCCGCGATCTCGTAAATCTGCTTCAGGGCCCGGGTCTCAGCCTCAGCAGCGAGCTCGGCGGCCCGCTCCACCGCGTCATCGTCATACCAGCCATCGAAAGACCCCCAGATAGCTCCCAGGGCTTCCATGAGCATGGCTACCATACGCGAGTGCAGGGAGTCAGCCCCCATGACGGCTTGCATCAGCTTCTGACTGACCTTAGCCATGGGAACCGCCCCCTCTCACTATTCGGTGTTTTCGGTATCGATGTTCAGACCAGCGAGCAGGCTCTGACCGCTACCGGCATCGAGCAGGGCATTGGAAGCGCGATAGGCTTCCATCTGCTGAATCTGAGCCGGGGAGAATTCGAAGAAGATCTCGGCCACCGTCTGCACCGGAAGGCCAGATTTGATAGCCAGCTGCCCAGCTTGGGCACGCTCCAGCAGGGACGACCGGCGGGCAGGCGCCCAGACCACCCGCATTTGCCGGCGGTCAGCAAGCTCTTCCTGACCTGAGAAGCGCAACATGTGGCTCACGGCGGCGGCAAAGCGCGGGGTGAGTCGTTTCTGCAAATCCTCGGCCTTGAAAATCTGGCCCTCGCGCATGAGCTCGGAGGACGCCGCGGATTGCTGGGCGGCGTCCGATGAGAGCGCATACAGCGGAGCCTGGGCGGCGATAGCCAGCCTCTCGACGTCCTTCGTAATGGAGGTGATCAGCTGGTTGATATCGCCGGTGCCTGACTCCCAGACGTCAGCAGCCGCAGGCAGGATCCATAGGCTGCCAGGGTCAGAGGTGAAGATATTGCTGTAATCAATCAGCTCACCGGTCTCAGGGTCAGCATTTGGCACACCCTTAATTGCTCGCTGCTTGAAGGCCTGCATAGCGGTGATAATCATCTGCTGCAAGATGATGTGATTGATTCGCTGCATATGCGGGATATGCTTCTCGAATTCACCCTTACCGAAGCGGTTCTGCAGAGTGTAGACCGGTACACCTGGGACGGAGAGCTTCACCTTCCCTGGCGTTTCAGCTGATTCGCTCTCGGCGCTCCATTCGAAGCCAGAGAGGCTGATAGTTTGCTTGAAGATAACAGACCGACCGGGCTTATAGGCCACGCGCATGTAGCCATCGCGGTAAAGGACCAGCACATCACGGTCGGCGGTATCATCGCGGTAGACCTTGAGGGCAGCGACATTCTTAGCCGGGTCGGTGGGGTCAGCCTCAGCGACCATCTCAGCCGGGTGCTCAGCACTTAGCCGGCCAACCACATTCCCCGCCTCATCGATATCTTCACGCACCAGCAGGTAAGCCACCGATAAGGACAACATCCATTCGATAGCTTGCCTGAAGTGAGCGTTAGCGTCGGTTTCCAGCAGGGCCGCGTTCATGGCGTCCGTCTGCTCGTCCGTGGGACTATTGCCCGCCCGGACGGTCTCCACCTGAGTACGGTAGAGGGTCGAAGATACGATCAGCTCGGCTAAATTTAGGGATGCGACACCCAGCAGGCGTTCGTAGCCGTCCTTTGACTTAGTATCGATTTGCCAAGGCGCCGGCGGCTTACCGTCAAGCCAGGCCTGCAGCTCTTCAATCCGCGGACGCCGAGAGCTGAGCGATTTAGAAAGCCGAGCCACCCACCATTCATCACTATCGGGGGTCTTGAGCAGAGTCTTATCAAAAGCCACGTGGGACCTCCTTTAGTAGATTCGGCGGGGTACGAAAGTTTGCTTGGGCTTCTCAACGTCGCCCTTCTTGACGAAAGTTGCTCTGGCTTCAAAAGCCAAAGTGGCAGCGACCGCCGCGTCAATCTTGCGCGGGGACTTCTGCGACTCCTTACCAATGACCTCCATATTGCGCGAGCGCGTCCACTTCTGAGCGTTCTGAAAGTGCCTGACTAGTCGGCGGTTCGGAAGGATTTTTGCGCGCCCGGTATCAAGGGCGGTCTTGAGGCGCTGGAGAGCGAAGTGCATCTTTGTATCGTGCGAGGTATAGAAAGCGATTTTTGAGCCGGCACCTGCTGCGACGCGAAGCTCTTCGCCGAAGTCTCGCTCCCACTTATCGAGCCAGTCCATCCAGTAGGGCGGGTCAGCGAAGAAGCCGACGACGGTGAATCTCTGGAAGGCCAGGCGGACTGCTGCGTCAAACTTTTTCTCGTCCACGCGCCAGTCTCGGGCTTCGGGTCCGTCGGGGCGTTCCTCAATGCGAAGTGGGAAGAGCAAGCCGTCTGAGACGCGGCAGGCCACTAAGGCGGTGGCGTCATTAGTGAGCGAGCCGTCAAAGCCCAGGGTGATTTCTTCCCCATCTTTGACTAGGTCGCCCCATTTCTCGGGTAGGTCCTTGGTGGCTTTCTCCAGGGTGTCCAGGCGGAGCCAGGCGTTCGAGCCTTCTACCAGGGCATTGAGGAAGTAGCGGCGGGAGTCATTGACGGTCGAGCGCGGATCGTAAATATCATCGATGATTGCTTCAACCGAATTCCATTCCATGGCCTCGCCGTAGGATTCGATAATCGCTTCCTTCAGAGCGTTGATGTCGCTCAGGTCAGAGAGCTGAGAGCCGCGGTGGTCATAGAGCAGGCGCTGACGGCCACGAAACTTGCCGTCCTGGATATTACGGGCCAGGTTGTAGGTCTGCTCAGCGATTGAATCCTCACCCGGGGCGTACATGGTGGTTGTTTCCAGGTACCAGGTGCCAGCGCCCTTAGCGCGTTTCTTGAGATTTCGCTTGACCGTGGCATACATATCACGCAGGCGGGGCAGGTTATAGAGGTGGGTCTCGTCAAAGACCACGAAGGTTTCCTTACCGCCGTCCTTTGATGCAGCACCGGATGAGGTGGGGACGATATCGCCACCATCAGGCAGTTTCACGCGGGTCAGCCCGACGTCCATGCCCTCAGCGGCGAGCGCGGAGAGCGGGCCCTCGGTCAGGTTCACGTAAATGTTGTCGTAGGTATTGCCGGTCTGACCTTCTTCGGTGGCCATGATACGAATCATGGGGTCAACCACGCGGCGGCCCATCGGTTCGCCCGGCTCGTAGTAGTACCGCTGGCCTAGGAATTCGTAGCATTCACCGCCGGAAGCCCAGCCCGCGAAGCGACAGGGGCCAAATGCCTCGAAGAGCGCCAGGTGCGCGCCAAGGCCGGATTTATCGCAGCCCTTAGGGCGGGAGAAGAAGGCCGAATCGACCAGGCGGTCACCGTGCTCATCAAGCGCATAGCAATCGACAATAAAGCCACCGAATTCATCCCCTCGACGCACCGGCGTGCCGCGCACATCGCCCGGGCCGTTGACCACGAAAGTCTCAATCCACCACCAGGCAAGAAAGCCCAGCGAGCGCCGAGGACTGGCCCCAGCAGGCTTAATGAGAGTGCGAGCCACGCCTTACTCCTCTTCTTCCAGAAACGCCTTCCTACGACTACGCACAGCCGAAAGATTTGGAATATCCTCAGGACGGACGTCCCCGACCTCAGGGATAGTCACGATCTCAGCGCGCAGGCGGTTACGGTCATCAGGGGTAGCCCCGAACTTGGCCACGCGCAGGCGCACTTCAGAGGCAAAATCCCAGCGGCCGTTGCGCCACATATTGTGGTGAATCAGTGCAGTGTCAAGCAGGTAATCCCAGTCGGGGTCGGAGAGCATGCGCGAAGCCTGAGGTGAAGTGCGCCAGTTCTCCCACCAGCGCCGGGTCATCGGGTGCCACTCAATGGGCTTACCCTCAGAATCTTCACCGAGTACACCTTCAGGCAGATCAGTTCCGCGAATCTCACCGTCCTGCTGCAGCTGAGTAAATTCCGGCCTCTTATTACGCCGAATCGCATCCTTTTTAGGAGCCGGACCAACACCAGCCATAGGGAAAACACCCCCTCACCAAACCACGAAAACACTATCTCACTAGCAAAAACTCAATTCCCCCAGACCCGTACACAGCGCGAGACCCAGAACGGAGCGGGGAGGGGCTCGCGCAGGGGCGGGGGGACCCCCCAAGGGGGGGGTCAGCCAGAAATCAACCCCGGATGAACCGGCGAAGATTTCTTCTGACGCACCCGCCGACCACCTTGTGAACCGGTCTTCTGATTGTGATGCCACGAGCAAAGGCTCTGCAGCATGTGAATACGGTGGTCATCAGGTTCACCGATATGATCCACATCGGTAGCCTTCTCAATGCAACGCTGCCCGGTGTCCTCACGTATATGAACGCAGCGATAACCGTCGCGCTTGAGAACAATCGCCCGACGCCGCCACCAATCAGGCGGCAACGGCGTGGTGCGCGAGCTCTTACTCTTCCACGTCATCGATACGCTCCGGGGCAAGTACCGCATACAGGAAAGCGCCGAGCCCCAGCCTTGCCGCTGAGGAAGAACCAGGGCTTGAGCCAAGGTGCATGTACTCCTCATCTTCTTCGAAGTCCACCACGCTCATACCCACGATTACATCAGTGGCCTTCGCGGTCTCTGGAAGGTCTGATTCCAGCTCGATTTCCTGCCCATTATCAAGCACTAACTTCATGCCACTGACTGCCTTTCACTAAAAGATAGGCACGCCCCCGCATGCTTTGAATCCGTAGAAACTGTTCAAGAATTTGTGTGAATCAAACTAGAGGGCATGCCCAGCTAGGCGCGCAGGATTCGAACCTGCAACTCCGGGTTCAGAGCCCGGCCGGTTGCCAATTACCACAGCACCTATCAAGCCACCGGCGCCGCCACCTCGTCACAGGCAACGACGCCGGAAGCCTCGCTCGTGTCAACCAAAACACCAAAAGGGAAATCCGCAAGCTCAGACCACTTGAGCCAGACTGCTTAAACGACAGAAGCCCCACGCACAAGCGAGGGGCTTCCATCATTTACGTGAAGTGCTTTTAGATACACTTCACCACAGCAAGACCAGGATAACACCAATTACTCAGGCCGCGCAAGCGTCCTCCAGTCCAAGCCCTGACCCAACGTCTGACCTAGCTCCCACAGCTGAGCACGCGGCCACACGGCGAAGCAGCACGAGCACATGACCGCGTCCACCCGGTCACCCTCCCACAAAGCCATCAAGGCCGGGGAGCTCACCGCGTCACCGTCCTCATCGTAGGAGAACCACTCAGCCTGCCCGCACCCCTCAGCCGGGCACACACCAGGCACCGGCGTCCGACGCTCCGGCGCAAGATACGCCTGGATCTGAGCAACCCAGCCACGCCACACCACAGCACGCGACGCCAACACGCCAGGATCAACAGACCCCACCACACCCAGCAAAGCCAAAGCATCAACGAACAAATCCTCAGAGCTCAGCTCATCACGCGCACCCAGCTCCACAGCATCAACATGCAAACCCCGGCCAACACCCTCCAGCAACTCCATAGCCACCAAATCCACCGGCAAACCAGACCGCCGAGCACCAGACGACCCGCGCTCGCTTCCTTTGTCCTCGGCTGCCATCTTGAGCTGGAGCAACAGGGGAAGTTCAACGGGCGGGGTTCGCTTGCCGATTTCGTCGGGTGCGACGAGATCAACGCGGACGCGTTCCTGGGCAAGCAGCGCGAGGGAGTCTCTGGCGATTGACTTCACTTCCCATTCCGCAATGCAGCCATAGCACCCGCAAGTGGGGTCATCAATCTTGTGTTCAGGCACGCTTGCCGCCTTTCAGGTCGTCCATAATTTTTCCGCTGGCCCAGTCTTTGGGGTACCAGAAATTGAAGTCAGCCCCGGCCTGCAGCAGGCCCTCACCCCAGCGCTTTTGGTCAGGGGAGATGCGCCCCTTTGCTGACTTGAGCTCACGGAAGAGCACACGCTTGGCGCGGGCGTTCACCAGCACCAGGTCGGGGAAGCCAGGCTGAGAACGGCGCGAGTCGTGGGTGTGGTAGATCAGCGAGTAGCCCAGAGATTCGGCAAGGTTGATGACGCGCTGCTGGAAATCTTTTTCAGACCAGGCGTTGATTTCCCGGGCTCGAAGCTCAGCGGCGGTCATGGCAAAGGACGGTGGCACAGTGTCTTTGGGCAAGGGCTTCGGAGGTTTATTCACCCTTCCCATATCCCATACCTGCTTACTTTTCATTGGTCTTCTTCTTTCTTCTTCCTCGCCTTTTCCTCTTGGGTTTAGCGGGTTCTTCAGTTTTTGAGGTTTTTTCAGCTTGTACTTGGGTAAGGTTGGTTGCCCGTCCCGACCCGTCCCGTCCCGGAACGTCCAGACTCTCGCCACTTCGTTTCTGTCGTTTTCTGTAGAAGTCTGGCTGAACTCTGCCAGAGGAGCGGCTGATACGCCCTGTGGCGCGGTTTTGCGGGGCGGGCGGACGCTCGTGGGCGTCTTGACGGGGCGAGTCGGCCGGGGAGCCCTGAGAGGTGGCTAGCTCCTCTTCCTGTTCTCCAACGGCCAGCATGATGTCCCACTCGCTCATCATTTGCTCGACGGGGTCAACATCGGGAGCCGTAGGCGCGGGAGCGGTCACCGGAGCCAGAGTTTCAGGCTCGACGGTTCGCTCGACCGCGCCCGGCTCAACCGGGGACCAGCCGGAGCTGGAAGAAGGAGCCGTTGCGTCCTCGGATTCAACTAGTGGAGCCTCGGTTTCAGGCTCGACGCTAGGAGTCGACGAGGGGGCCGGTTCAACTTCTTCATCAAAGATGGGCGGGGTTGTGGGGTTCACGTGGAAGCCCCACTTCTTGAGAGTCTCGACGGTGGATTCACTGTAGTAAGGGTTAACCGGAGCGGGGCGCAGGGGTTTATCCCAGTGCTTGCCGTTACCTCTCGTTTGGTTGCAGCCGCGGCATGAGACCACCATCTTGCTGGGGTCGCCATTAGCTACAACCATGCTGTTGACGTGGTCATAGGTGCCAGCTCTGCCAGTGTTTCGGGCGTCAAAATTTACGACAAGCCCACACCAGCGGCACTGGTCGCCATCGCGCAAACGGACCTTGCCTCTCAAGATAGGGTCGTTTAGATCGCGGTCGCGGCCCTTGTTCCACTCGGCTTCGTCCTTACGGATGATGTGGACAAAATCGTTTGAATCTTCAATGAGCTTATAGGCAGTTTGTCCTTCCTCGTTTTTATAGACTCCGGTGAAGAAACCGACCTTGAGGGCAGCGTCGGCCAGCCTCTCCCAGTTCTGTTCAAAGACCTTCTCGGAGTCAGGTTCGAGACCGCCCTCGCGCTTTACCACACCTTCTTCGATGAAGTAGTCGGTGAAGTGCTGCGCGCTGTGGCTTGCACAGTGAAAGAGAAAGCCGGTGAGTTCCCGGCGCAGGGCAGGAGTCCAGTAGGGCAGATTGTAGAGCCTCGCAAAAGAGGGGTGGTCTGACGAGGTGTCAGACCATTTCATCCAAGCCACTTACTTACCCCCGCGAGCGCGGTGGTTGGTTTTGTGGTTGTGCATGGTTGGGCTCCTTTTGTTGGCTGGTGGGGTTTGGCTGTTAGGCTGCGTAGACGGTGTGGTCCGGCGCTAGGGGTATTTCGTGGGCGATGAATTGTGCCCATTCTTTGGTGTGTGGTGGGGGCGTGTAGCCGTCTGGCTTCACGGGGAGTGGGGCGCAGCCTACAAAGTTCTTGGCACGGGCGACGATTATGACGTTGGTGTATGCGGCGATCATTGGCCCATAGATGTTTGCGGCTTTGGCGAAGTATTTGAGGGTTTGTGGTTCGAAGAGGTGCGGGGGTGTTCCGCTTACCTTGTTGAGGACTCCTTCGGCTTGGGCCCACATCTCTGCTGCTGAGTGGGAGCGGGCGTCGACTCCGGCGAATTGGGCTGAGCGGGATCCGAATAGTTGGCCGACTTCGTCTAGGCGGATTCGGGTGTCTCGTTTGTATTCCGTGACAAGTTTGTCGCCTTGTAGCTTCTTGGATTCGTAGTTGTAGTGCTCGATGGTGAGGCTTACGGAATCGTCGAGGCGGGCTTTGGGGAATGCGCCGGTGATTACTCCGATGTCGGAGTAGTGGATGGCGAAATCGGTGACTTCTCCGTCGAAGTTCTCTAGGGCTACCGTGGCGATGGCCCAGTAGATTGAGTTTTGGTAAGCCGTTAGGAGCAGTCGGCCTGTGGACGCGATAGTGCAGAGGACGAATTCGCCGCGTTCTACTCTGTCCTTGTCTTTGCCGTTTTTGGAGAGGAAGGGGGCGAGCGCGGTGAGTGCGTCTTGGAAGTCTCTGGTGTTGACGGTGAGGGTTGTCATGCGTTGTCCTTTCTTGCTTGGTCCTTGTAGGGGTTGAGGCTGGTGGCTGTTTCGGTGAAGTCAGCTGGGGTTTTGTTGCCTTCGTAGTAGTAGGCGGCTCCTTGGGTGAAGCCTTCTTCCCAGGCTTGGGCTTCTGCTTCCTGGAGGTTTTGTGTCAGCTTTTCGCGGTATTGGCTTACCCTGCGGCGAAGTCGCCTGCTGGCTGCCACTAGGGCTAGGAACATTGCTGAAATTGCCGCAAAGGTAAGGAGCGCAAGAATCAGCTGGATGATGTCGATAGGGGTCATTGGTGGGGTCCTTTCTCAGGTCAGATGGTTGATTTAGCCGCGGTGGCTTATCGGGTTTTGGTGCCCATAACCGCAAGGAAAGCGAGAACTCCTGCCATTGCGCCGGTGATAGCGAAAGGAGTAAAAACAGCCCCCCTCGTTTGCCAGGCGAAGAGCCAAGCCCCAAGGGCTTCAATAGTTATCCCTGTGAGCGCGAGGATGGCGAAGGCGATGATGTAGGCGAGGATTGCGAGAAGGATTTTCATTAGGGGTCTCCGATTTAGGGGTTAGGTATGGCTACCAGCTGATACGCACGTTGCTTCTTCCGAGCTGGCCGGTTGGGAAAATATCTACCTTGTAGCCGAGTTCCCCAAGGCGCTTGATGATTGGGGCGTTTGAATGATCAAGCCTTCCAATGGGGAAGGAGAAGCAGCGTTCTCCTGTAATCGCGGCGGCGTGAGCTTCAGCGGTGATTTCCCCTAGCGCTGCTTCGATAGTGGCCGGGTCCTCCGAGATATCAGCTAGCTCTTTTGCTGTGTAAATCTTTGTCACTCGTAGATCCCTGTCTCTGGGTCGTAATAGGTCAAATCGCCTTCTTGGACGCGCTGGGAGCTATCGGGCAGCACCCAGACGATGCGGGTGACGGTCTTGGTGGAGCTAATCAGCAAGGCATCAGTTTCCTCGCCGCTTGCGTACCAGATGTGCTCGGTACCGGTGGACCCGGTCGACCACCCGTCACGCTCAGCCCGGGGTGTCCCGTCCGTGGTGATGTAAGCACCAATGACAGGCTCACGGGAGGTGTAGTGGAACTTCATGGACGGTTTGGGTTTGGGGGTTGCCCCCGCCACAGGGGCAGGGGCGGACTCGGTAACAGCGGGTGCGGACGCCGGGGCAGTACCCACGCACCCACCCAGTAAGAGCAGAGCAGGCAAGATTACCCACCCGACGGCAGGGGCACGGCGGGTCATTTCTTTCTCCTTTGTGAATAGCGGGCAATCATCAGAACAAGTTCAGCGTCCAGCGGCCTGGCGTCTACCCGCGCAGGTTTTATAACCGCCCGGAGTCTCTTAACACCGGCAAGTAGCCCCCAGCCTTCCGG
Organism: Rothia nasimurium; assembly: GCF_928381415.1. Taxonomy (GTDB): domain Bacteria; phylum Actinomycetota; class Actinomycetes; order Actinomycetales; family Micrococcaceae; genus Rothia; species Rothia nasimurium_H. The sequence continues at coordinate 77,364 of NZ_CAKMSF010000009.1, read as the reverse complement.
CAGCTCTTCGGGCTTGACCATATTTGGGTTCGGAACCACTAGCCACCAGTAGTTGCAGTAGGAGCGCCATAGCTCTGATTTCTTCCCGGCAGTTCTGTGCTCACTAAGCCAATCTGTGCGGGAAACTTTGATTTCAAAGCCATGAACAGGCGGGCGGTGGCGATCGAACATGTCCTTGTTTTCGTTCCAGACTTCCTCTGTCTGCGAGTCAAGGGCGATAAAGTCAGCGCGTCGTATGCCCTTGCCTGGGCTGGCCATAAGGACTTGTGAGGCGGCGATGTAGCGTGGTAGACCTGCCTGGTTGCGGCCTGAGTACCTGCGGTGCAGCAAGCCGGTCATGTCTTCCTCAGATGTTTGGGTCATCGGCTACCACCAGCCAGCAGCTTGCCCTGAGCCTCAGCAGCGGCCGCCCACTGACGCTGCAGCCGCTTGATCTGCAGGTTGCAGTCCTCGCGTTCCTCAGCAGTCAGGGTAGGGTCAGACTCTTCAGTGACGGCCAGCCCCTCGGTAGCCTGGGCAATCTTCTTCCACACGATGTCCGGTCTCTTCATCTCTTTCTCCTCTTAGCTCTCTAGCTGGGCAAAATCTTCAATGGGCGGGAGCATGAGCTCCCGTAGTCGAGTCAGGCCCTTGGCGGTTACTCGAATCTGAGGCGTGGCGACCTTCCGGACGCCCTCATTCTGGTCGTAGTAGCTCTGGGCTTTGGCGGTGAGGTAGCCCCGCTCGATAGCGGTCTGCTTGATATGGCGTTCACCAGCGCGACGGTAAGTCCAGCCCAATTCATCGTTTAGGTAGTCAAATAGGCGCTTGGGGCCGGTATCGATACCCGCTCTTTGCAGAATCTTGGCCGCGTCACCCACTGAGCACGAACCCTCAGCGCTCAAGAAATCCTCAAAGGCTTCAACCTTGGGCTTTGCCGCTTCAATCTGAGCCTGCTGCTCATCGACCTTGGCCATCAGTTCCTGCAGAACCGCCAGCGAGCGCTGTTCGAGGGTTTGGCCTTGGGGTGCTTGGTATTGGCCGGTTTTGCGGATGGTGGGGAGGACTTCTTGTGTGACCCATTGGCGGAATGGTTTGGCTCGTGGTGCGTTGGCTCGGACGATGGCGGTGTAGAGGCCTGATTCGTTGACGATGGTCATGGTTTGTAGTCCGCCGGGGGTGCGCACTTTTTCGTACCCTTTGTCTTCGTCGTCGATTCCGCGGAACATGTCGTTTGCGGTTCGGTATTCGAGGACGCGGGCGACGTCTGCTGCTACGAACCAGGGTTCGCCGTTTTTGTAGAGGGCGCGGAGTTGGAGGCCGTTGAAGTTGAAGAGTTGGATTTCTTGGGTCATGGGGTTATTCCTCGGTGAGTTGGTCGGCTAGGGCGCTGATGAGGTCTGGTCGGAAGTCGCGCCAGTAGTCGCGGGGTCTGTCGTCTTCGGGGGTGAGCTCGAAGTTGAGACGGACTAAGGGCACCGACGTAATGCCTTCGTGAGCGAGCTCTTCTGCGATTTCGCGGTTCTCTGGTTTGTCTACGTCGTAGACCTTGAGATCGACGCCCTCGATTGCTGAGGTGAGCTGCCCGTCGTCTCCTTTGGTGGCGATGCCGGCGTCTACGAACTTCCTTTTGGTCAGGTTGCAGGGCTGGCAGCCGGTGGATTTGGTGTAGAGAGTGATGGTTTTCTCGGTCATAGGGGTCTCCTTATAGTCGTGGTCGGCGCTGTAGTGGCCGGAGGTTGTTTTACAGTGACGGCAGTAGCGGGTCATCATGAGCAGTCGGCATGCTGTAGGTGGCTGTCTGCATCTTTTACTGCGAGGTCAGCGCGGTCATAGGTCCCGAGCTCCTGGGAACATTCCTTGCAAATCACAGTCCACGTAGTCTGGTCGGGGTTTGAACGGTCCACCGTAATTTCGGCTTCTTTCTCGCCTACGGTCAGAGTTATCGAGATGATTGCGTTCTGATGATTCATTGGTTTTTCTTTCGTTGGGTGGCGTGAAGAATCGTGTTGCGGCGTCTGTACCGGCTTCCCCGAAAGGACGGACTGGGTCAAGGGCGACAGCGCAGGCTATGGAGAGCAGGCCGGTGAGCAGAGCTGCTACTAAGACGACGGTGAAGCCTTCAGCTAAGAGCTGTGCGAATGTTGGCATTGCTTCCTTCCTGCACGAAGAGCTTGAAAGCGAGGTCCAGTGTGTGGGCTATATCTTCGACCGTGGCTTCGGTGTAGGGGCCACGCAGTTCGATGCCCTCGGCGCTGATGACCGCGACTGTGCCGTCGTCCTGGCCTTCCAGCAGAGCTTCGTATTCTTGGTGGACGGCGCCGATGCGCTGCTTGGCTCGCCCTAGCTGGCTTTTGAGGCCGGTGATGTGCTTGGTGAGCTTGGCGGTATTCTGCTTTTCTGCTTCAAGGAGCTCTTCAATGGCTTTGACTGCGCTGGGAGAGTCGGCCTCTGCGCGAGCGAGCCGGGCTTCCTGCTCCGCTTTTTCTGCCCGCTCGGTGGCTTGGGTTACGGCTTCTTGCAGGTTCTGATTGACCGAGGCTAGGGTGTCATAGCTTTCGGACGCCGCGGTGAGCTCAGCGCGGGCCGAATCCAGCTCACCTTGCAGAGCCTTAGCTTTTTCCTGGGCTTTAGCTTCAGCTACGGTCTGAAGCCTCAGCTTCTTCCCAAAAACGGCGTTCTCAGCTTCGAGCTCAAGGATTTTGGCCTTTTGGTCATCCAGTAGAGCTTTCACTTTTGGGTGAACGGGCACTGTGGGCGCGGACGGCGCAGGCGCGGGCTCAGGGGCCACCGTGGGCTGATTCTCAGCACGGCGAGGATCGCGGTAAACGTACCCCATTAGAATTCCACCTCATCATTTACGACGACGGCGGACGCGGTTTCAGTCTCGGTGCCGGGCAGAGCGGGCTCCCAGTAGGCCCGGGCCTGCTTGATAGCCTCGGAGGGCTCAATACCGTAGACGGCTTCGAGGGCGTTAAGTTTGCGGTTGGTGTGCTTGCCATGCCCGCTGGGGTTGTGGCGGTTTAGGGTGTAAAGGTCGTTGGTGCCCTTATCACCGATGTGGATTACTTGGGTCATGAAGAGCGCGTAAGCCAACTGGTCTAGGCTCTTAGCGGCTACGGCGTCCCGGTACACATCGCCCTTGTTGGGCTCGTTGGGGTCGAAATCGATACCCAGCACGGTCAGCATGTCAGGCAGCTCGTACCCGAAGTTGCAGATAACCTCCACTAGAGCGCCGTGCGCGGTGCCCTTGAGCTTGCCCGGCTGACCAGCCAGATTCTCAAGGTGCTCCTTGAACTTTGGGTGTTCGACGCGCAGGGCGAGCTTGACCTTCTCGCGAGCTTCCTGCTCTGCGATTTCTTCGGGGGTCAGTTCAGGCTTCTTGGCTTCTTCCTTGACCGGGGCCGGGGTGTACCACTCAACGGTGCGGTGTGAATTATTCAGGTAAGGGCGCAGACCGTCTTTGCCGTGCTCGTCCAGCACATCCTGGGGAATCACACGGGAAGTTAGCTGTAGCAGCTCGTCCGGGATGGCAGATAACCCGGGCAGCTCATAGGAGGGGTAGCGACGATTGAAAGCAGAGCCTTTGGCCTCTTCCGCTTCAAGGAAGTCATAGCCCAGCTTCACCAGGTGGTCGTAAACCTTGGGGCCAAGCGTCCGCCACTCCAGCACGCTCTCAGCCTGCTTCTGGGCGCTCTGCCAATTCCAATCGCTACCGGATTCCGCGGCTTCGGTTAGCTTCTCAGCCAGTTCGGGCTCAGCGGCGTACTTGGCGATTTCTTCGGCTTGGAAGAGGTCAATCTTCTTCTCCTTGACCGCATCAAGGACGCGCTCACCGGCTCCCAGAAGCTGGGCGCGGCGGCGCACGGTCGAGGGTGATTTCGCGATAGCGGTCGCCACCTTCTCCACGGTGAAGCCGGGCAAATCAAGCATGGCCTGCACAGCGCGTGCCTCTTCAACGGCCGTAATCTGCTCGCGGTGCAGGTTCTCGGTGAGCATGGCAGCAATCTGTTCGCCGTCACCCTCGAACTGGTCAGTGAAGATGCCGGGGATAGTCAGAAGCCCGGCCTTCTTAGCCGCAGCTAGGCGGCGGTGCCCAGCAATCAGCATGAAATCACCCTCACGGGTGGGGTGCGCGGTCACCACAATCGGCTGCATGAGGCCGTAGCGTCGGATGGAGTCAGCAAGCTCGTCAACACCCTCTGGTGCGCCCAGATTGTCGCGGACGTTGTGGGGGTTGGCGAATACTGAGCTGACGTCGTACTCGGTGATTTTCATGGTGGTCATTGGGGTGGTCTTTCGGTGGTGGACACTTTGCGGGAAATTTTTCGACAAAAAACTCGGGATTTCGGTAACAGTCGGGAGCGACGGGGGGGCTACCAGCGGGGCCAGGCCGGGCGGTTGCGGCGCTCAGCGCGGACCTGCTCAGCGGTCAGGCCGTGCTCCCGGCGGTAGGCGGCTAGCACCTGGTCGACCTGGTGAGCCTCTGCCCGCATGCCGACCGCGACTTCTGCCAGCTCCCGAAACAGCCGGTCAAAGCTGATCTCGCGCTGGGCCTTGAGCCCGCGGATACGGTGGTCGGCGCGTAGGCCCATCCAGAACCGCTGCTCGGTGATACGCGGGGCAGGCAGGCTCATTGCATGTCCTCTTCCTTAGCCAGGGTGGGCATGGAGTAGACCAGCACGCCAACCAATAGGATTACCGCGAAAGTGCCCCCGTTATTCTGGCCAGGGTTTGCCAGCGCCAGCACAGCGAAAACGGCAAAGAGAGCGAGCCAGATTTTCAGTTTCACGCCGCCTCCATCACTGGACGGTCAATCTGATACTGCTCGGTGGTGAATGTAGCAATCTGGCGAGTCCAGCCACCCTCAGCGGCAAAAACCTCGTTGGTGGCCCAGTCAATAGTGATGGGGGAACGGGGCTCCAATGCACGGGTCAGCGCGTAGTCGACGGCTGCGCGGCGCGCCTCAGAGCGGCGCTTAGCGTCCTTGTAATCGGGGTACTGAACTTCGCGTGAATCGAGGGTGCGGGGGGTGTCCTCGCGGGTAATCACAATGCCCACACGCTCGTGGACGGTGCCGGTCTTAGCCATTGGCCTGGCCTTTCTTCTCAAAATCTAGGGGGTGAACAGTCTTTACGTGCTCTGCTGCCAGCTCTTCGAGGGCTTCCTCTACAGGTATTAGCCCTAGCTGGTTCGGGGCCCAGTCGCCTGCGTACCAGTCGCAGATGGGGCAGTGAACTTCGACCTTGTAAATGCGGGTCATGCGAGGGCGAAGTCTTTCTGCGTGGTGGTTTTAGCGCCGTCGAGGGCTTCGCGGAGCGCGGCGGCAACGTCTGTGATGAACCCGGCTAGGGCGTCCAGCGCGCCTACGGCTGCCACTCCCAGCGGGCGGAAGGCTTCGAGAACGTCCTTGCCGGTGACGGGGCGAACGCGCCGCATAACCAGGGAGGACGCCGTCTCGGGCGATGTCGCGCCGGGTACGGCTTCCCAGATGTACTGCTTCAGTGGCTCGCTCATTACGCGCCCGCCCTACGGTCCTCGATGCCCTTTTGGATATCTGCGTATGTCCACTTGGGAGCCCGGCCAATCATCACTGGTTGCGGGAAGGTTTTTGATTTGACCCAGCGGCGCAGTGTTTCACCGCTGATGCCGAAGATTCCACAGACCTCACTGCGCGAGTACAGGCGCAATTCGGCGGGGAAAGACGCGGTTGCCATTGGTTTTCCTTTCGAGTGGGGCGGACGCCGGCGGTAGGTCTTTCCGTGCCGGGCGGGTTAACGAGATACTTGAGGCGAGTCCCAAAGGCTGGGGCTCTTTGGCGATTGGATTTTTATGTTTCAGGTTCCTGGTTTCGACCCGATGATTTCTTTGCAGGCGGATATTGCGGCCGTGCGTAGCTCCGGGTCTGCCCAGTCAGCTGCTACTGCTTTGGAGCGGGTTCTTCAGGTGCTTGCTGCGCAGAACCAGCGAATTCAGAAGCTAGAGCGAGAAGTTGCTGAGCTACGTGGCAGAGGTTGTTAGCTAGGACTTCACCCTGTTTTGACTTCATGGGTTCTGGCCAGGAGCCAACTATTTGGAGCTCTGTAGTGGTCTGCGTGATGACTGAGGCAAGAGCGTCAATAGCTTGTAAGGGTTCTGTCTTTGGTGTGTCTGGGAATACGACTGAGGGCGGGATGTCAATTTTTAGCCATGCCATAGGTTTTCCTTTCGGGGGACGGGGCGGACGACGGTGGTCGGCGAGCGTAATTATTCCAATTGGAAAGTGTGGGGTAAAAAATCTAAGCCACTCTAGGTACCAGTTGGAACCCTGCACGAAGCTCATTCATGGACACCTGTAGCCAATCGGCAATGATAAAGAACTGGTTGAGCTTCAGTTCCGATTTGCCATTGCGCAATAGGCTGGCTCGCGACTCGCTCACTTCTAGAAGTTCGGCAAGGTCTTTGGTTGACTTCCCTTGGAAGTACATGAGTTGGTCAATGCTCTCGGCAACCTTGGCATTCTCGGTCATGGTGACCTCCTTTCAGGAAACAAGATTATTCCAAATGGAAAGACTTTGCAACATCTTTCATAATAATTTTCGTCTGTGGTAAATTTTCACCTATGGGAACAAGCAAAAGTAGTCAAGCGACAGAATTTAGCAACGCTGTGAACTCAGAAATCCGTGCTCTTATGGGCAGACGAGGGATTAGCCAGACCCGATTGGCAGAACTGACCGGCATGAGTCAGGCAAAAATCTCGAAGACTATCAGGAACAATCAAGGATCCCTGACTTTAGATCAGCTCGAAGCAATTTGTAGTGCTCTTGAAGTATCTCCAACCGGTGTGATTGACCGTGCTGAGCGTGCCGTCCTGGCCCAGCAAGAACAAGCCGAACCCCAGCGTCCGTCCGGTCGCTACAACTCCGCCGGCGAATGGGTCCCCGCCACCCGCGACGGCTACACCCTAGCCGCCTACGAAACAGACGAGGAGAAGGGTGTTGATTACATCGACGACTAAAGACCCCTACACCCTCGCCGAAGAACTCGGCGTCCCCATCGTCTACCGCAAACTAGCCGGCGGACTCCACGCCTACTGGGACGGAGCGAAAATCATCGTCGACACCCGCCTATCCCAAACACAAGAGCGCTGCGCAATCACCCACGACCTCATGCACGTCATAGCAGGGGACGAACCCTACCTGCACGTGCTCAGCTCACCGTCCATCGAAGCCAAGCGAGACCTTCAAGCAGCTGAACTGCTCATCGACCCGGCAGCCTTCCGCCAAGCAGCCACCATGTACCCCGACGACGGCGCCAAAGTAGCCCGCGAGCTAGGCATCACCAACCGGCTCCTCAACGCCTGGGTACGAGCGCACGGAGTCGAACTCATCGAACTAGATGAAGTGGCCTAGGGGACTGGAGAGCGATGGGGAAGCCCGCCACCGGGAAAGGTGGCGGGCTTCTTTTGCGTGTAACGTGCCGCATGCAAGCGCGGTTAATCGTAAAGTTTAATCACGTTGCCCCCGATGCCTGGGGGCGATTCATCATTACACCTACGCGAGGACTGTATGAAATACGAGCCAGAAAGATTCCAGCTTAAGCCTGGTGAGAGGCCACCTATTACGCCGGATGTTTATCTTTCCTATGCGCCAAAAGTCGAGATGAGAAATGCCCATCTGCCTGGGAAAGGCTGGCTCATTTGGGGCTACTTCTTGGTTTTCTGTTCGGTAGTGACTATACCTACGGGTGGTGTTCTACTCTGCGCCCCCTTTGCTGCGATCTTGCTGTGGCACTACTACAGCCGCCATGCTTCTTATAAAAAAGCAAAAGACTTGATTCCTTACTCACCTCGGAGCACCTCATGACACAACAGCCTTACCCTTCAGATTCCGTATCGCCGGCAATGGTCGCGGAGCATTTCACCAGCCTCACCCGCAAGAAAAACGACGTTATCCTCAAGATGGCCGAGGAGATTGTCTCTCTCAATCAGGAGCTAGACCGGCTCCGGGGGCACAACCAGCACCTTCAGCATTTTCTTGATTCCCACGGCGGTGCCGAGGTCTGGGAGCTTGATAAGGCTGTAGAACAGACCCAGCAGAGTGTCGACAAGCTCAATGCCTACCATCAGAGCCTGATTGCCGAGACTCCCGAAGTTGAGAACCGGTACGTCCGGCTGGCTCTATCCCTAGAAGATTTCGCGCACCCCGCAACGTCTTACACTGAGCTCAAGACTGATCTGCGACAGCTTCGAGATGAGATGAAATCTCTTGCTTCCAGCGGTATGGCCGTATCTGCTGATGAAGATGAGCCCCTGCCCTCAGCAGCGGGTAAGGCTAAACAGCTCAAGAAGAACATCGCCCGCCTGGCTCTGCGCTGCTTCAACGCTGAGGCTGAAAACATCATCAAGTCAGTGACCGCGAAAAACGTACAGACTAGCGCTGACAAAATCGGCAAGGCAGCCGACGCCATCTCACGGCTAACCAAACCCCTGGATATCTCAATCAGCTACGAGTACCAGCGCCTCAAGGGGCAGGAGCTTGAGATTGCTGGCCAGATTGAGCAAGCCAGGGAGATTGAGAAGGAAGAGCAGCGGGCGGCCCGTGAGGCTATGCGTGAGCAAGCTCAGGCTGAAGCCGAGATGGAAGCAAAGAAGAAAGCCCTGCTCAAGGAGCGCAAGCACTTCGAGAATGTTCTAGCCCGCATTCAGGCTACCGGTGATTCTGAACGTATCGCCGAGATCCAGGCTGAGCTTGACCAGATTGACGCTGGCATTGCGGATGTCGACTATCGCAAGGCCAACACCCGTGCCGGTTATGTCTACGTCATCTCCAACATTGGCTCATTCGGTCAGCGCATGGTCAAGATTGGCATGACCCGCCGCCTAGATCCAATGGACCGCGTGCGAGAGCTAGGGGACGCCTCTGTACCCTTCGGGTTTGACGTCCACGCCCTCTTCTTCACCGAAGACGCCATTGACGTAGAGCGCCAGCTCCACGAGGCTTTCGCCCAGCAGCGCGTAAACCGCGTGAACCTGCGCCGAGAGTTCTTCTACGCCACCCCGGCCGAAGTTCATGCAGCGCTGGACAGCATTGCTGGTGACGTCCTCGAATTCAATGAGGACGCCGAAGCTGAGCAGTATTACGCTAGCCTCCAAATCGCTGAAGCTGACGCCAAGGCATAGAAGATAAATACGAAGCCCCGGCCCACGCGAGTGGGCCGGGGCTTTCTGCTGCCCTCTGAGGGGCTAGAAATCTACTGGTCTACCTCGATACCGCCGGGCGTCCATCGAACCGTGAGCGAGGCGGGCAGGTCGCCTGTGGTAGCTGGTTCGATTCCAGTCTCTAGCCAGGTGCGGTCAACGGCCGTTATTTCTGCCAGGCGGTCTAGGTCGTCACCAGACGGTTTGAATGCTCCAGACTCCCACCGGCTAAGCGTATTGCGGGCCACTGGAATCATCTCAGCGAGCGCAGCTTGTTTGAGCCCGGCGTGTTCGCGGGCTTTTCTGATGCGGTCTTGGAGTGTCCAGTTGGGGATGGTCATGGGTTTATTGTATCGGATTGTTGATTTTTCACCATAGCTTTGGTGCTTTTGTGTTGCAATATCTACAGGTGTATGTGTATTGTGGTTCTTGATATGTAGCATTTGCTACATATTCAGGAAGACGTTCTTACTTTACGGTTCTTGATTCCTGGCCTTGAGGCTTGCAACCTCAGGTGAACACAAGCAACCGCCTGGATAGCTGCGTTAGAGCTGCAGCACTTGAGATAGAGCCAGTACCGGGAATGGCCCACAAAGGAATCATGTACGAGGGTAGCTCCCTTGGCTTGATGCATACGACCAGACTGCCTGGACTTCCTGCAAGGAAGAAACCGGGGGTCTATTTCTCGTATCTGGGAGAGGAAAGCCAGCGTCAAACCTCGGGAGCTCTTTGGGGGATGGGAATACAAAGCCTCTCGCGCTAGCGCAACCTCTAGCCGATTGGGGGCGCAGCCCCCCGGCTCACCTGGCCAGGCACCAACTTAAAAATACAAATGCACCCAGCCCAGACCCTGAGCTACAGTTAAACCCAATCGAACAAATGTTCTAGACCAAGAGCAGGAGGACCCCATGACCAGCAGACTCAAACTAGGGGAGCATGGAGAAGTCACCATAACCCGCCTAGCCCAAAAGAAGTACCGAGCCCGCGTCCGCTATCGCCATATCGACGGAAAGATACGCCTTCTCCAGGCCACTGCCTCCACACGCTCCGACGCTTCCCGCGCCGTCCTCGCCAAGCTCAAAGACTTCACCACCGGCTCCAACGACCTCACCGACGAAAGCACCATCGCCGAAGCCACCGAACGATGGTGGGAAGACTTCATAGCCAAGGGCGATAAAACCGCCGGTACCATCACCCGATACCGCTACCTCATCGATTCCTACCTACAACCGGCCATCGGGGATGTCCTGCTGATTGAAGCCACCACCGGCAACCTGGCCGCCTTCATCTCCACCGTCCACAAAGACCACGGCGCCACCAACGCCAAACACCTCCGCATGATCCTCAAAAACATCTTCGCCCTGGCCGTCCTCCACGACGCCCTATTGCGAAACCCAGTCGACGGCGTCCCCACCGTCACCGTCAAGCGCGAAAAGGTAACCAAGGCCCTCACCGCCGAGCAAGTCAAAGACCTGCGCGGCATTCTCCACGGCGATGTACTAGAGGTATTCGAATTCATGCTCGGAACCGGCTGCAGAATCTCAGAAGCCCTCGGCCTACGCTGGCAAGACCTCGACTTCATAGCAGGTACAGCCACCATCAACGGGGCCGTCAAGCAGGTAGGCAACAAGACCGTGTGGGACCCAGCGCCGAAGTCGGCCGGGTCAGCCCAAACCATCTACCTACCCACCTTCACCCTTCATATGCTCCTAAAGCGCCGCCAGTGGTGCGAGTGGGTCTTCCCCTCAACCGCCGGCACTGTGCGCGGCGGCCACAACTTCCGCGCGATGCTTAGAAAACAGCTCAAGGGCACCGAGTACGAGTGGGTCACCCCTCACACAGCCCGTACCACCGTGGCTACCATCGTGGCAGACGGCCTTGGTGCGAGCGTTGCAGCGGCCGTGCTCGGCCACTCATCAGAGGAAGTCACCATCAAAAACTACATCGTGCAGCAGAAGGTAGCTCCGAATGTCACCAACGTGCTCGACGTGCTGGCCTAGGGCTTCAAGTCATCTAATGGTCATCTAGTGTTTGCAAAAAACTATCGCTTTCTGACCTGGTGGAACTCTCACATAGCGAGAATAACCAAATTCTGACGTGGTGTAATGTGGAGTAGCGTGGACTTGCGAGCGCAAATGTTTTCAAATCTCTTGGTCGGGGGTTCGACTCCCTCCCGGGTCTGATATGACTTTTAGTCGAGGAATCGATAGTATAAACAGCGGCTAGCCTCAGTAGCTCAGTGGATAGAGCAGGAGCCTTCTAATCTCTTGGTCGGGGGTTCGACTCCCTCCTGGGGCGCGCAACATATCCCTCACTTGGTAAAACAAGTGGGGGGTATTTTTTATTATCAAATGTGGTTTTCGCACAGGAAAATCAAATACTTTCGGAATACACTAGAGGGCATGTCTACAGCCAACCTGCCTGAAACGCTCAGCGGCGCACCCGCGTCCGCCCCTGTCCTGCCCCGCCGAACAGTGCTGGCAGGAACCGGTACCCTAGCCCTGAGCACTCTACTTGTTGCCTGTGGCCCTGCTGAAGAACAAATTCAGCCCACCGCCACCGGTGATGAACACACCAACGAGGCCCACGACGTAGACATCAACCAGGCACTAGACCAGCTTGAAGCAGACTACGGCATTACCCTTAGCCTGGCGGTCTATAACCACGCTACCGACAGTCTCTTTTTGCACAAGGGTGACCAATGGACGTATGAAGCATCTATCGTCAAAGTCCCCATTTCTCTCACCCTGCTCAGGCTTGCAGCCTTTGAAGAGCGCGAACTGACCGACGACGAAAAAGCCCTCGTCGAAGCGTCCATTACCTACTCCGATAACAACGCAACGATTGAGATTTACCGCAGATTTGGGTCTGACGACGGGGAATCTACGGCCAGCGCCCAGTCCCTCAATAAGACCTATGAGCTGCTGGGTGTCACAGAGACCCGATCTGCCGGAACCTGGGGCGATAACCAAACCTGGGCCGAGGACCAGGTACGCATTATGCGTGCCATCATCGATACCGTTGAATGGGTCAATGCTACCGACGCCCAGTTCCTTCTCGAAAAAATGGTTCCGCTCGACTGGTCACAAACCTGGGGCGTGGGCTCCCAATACGGGCAGACCGTGCTGGGGGAAGCTGTCACCGACGTATCGGTTAAAAATGGCTGGATCCAGGAAGATACTGGCGAATGGCACATCAACTCCGTCGGTGTTGTTAGAACCGAAAGTACCACCTATTCCATTGCCCTGTTGAGCAAGGGGTTCGAAGACCAGCAGGCAGGGTACGAGGTGGCTAGCCAGGCAGTGCAAGCCTACTTTGACCACGCCGGCTAAGCGTGTGGGTTTCTAACCTGATATAGCCAGCGGCCTGAGCCACCGCGCATACCACCACCGGCCCTAAGCGTTGAAACCCGAGTGCCCGTAACTCACAGGCCAGGGTATCAGTTTCAGTGGTGGTGCGGGGGAGCGATTCGGCACCCGGGCACAGTAATTCCTCTGGAAATGCCTCAGCAAAGAGATCTGCTAGATTTACCCGAGACTCTTTCAATACTCTCGCATTATTGATGCAGGCCCGAAGTTTAGATTCGTTCCTAATTCCGATATCGCCCTCAAGGTAGACGCTGATATCGTCTTCAGCCATGGCAGCCAAACGGTCGGGTTGAAAATTGTGTAAGGCCCGGTTCAGCTCCTCCCGTTTTGCTAGAACCGTAGACCACCACAGGCCGCTTTGAAACACCAGCAGGCAGAGGTGCTCGAACAGGGCCTCGTTGGTGCGCGGCACGTTCTGCCATTCCCGTTCAAAGTAGGTGCGGGTACGGTCATCCCGTACCCAGGCAGGCTCATCGGGAACACGTGTATTGGTCACTGTGCTGTCTCCTTCTCGCTGGTAGATGCGGACGCCCGCCCCGGTGCCCTAGCGGGGCAGGTGGTATGAGCCTAGAGGGGTAGGGCAGCCGTGCACCAGGGGTGTGAACAAAATCTGTCATGAAAGCTCTTGCCCGCGTCACAGCTTCACCAATTTTCTGCCCTTTACCGTGCGGTAGCAGCATATTCGTTATCCACAGGCATCATTTTTCTGGCTCTTAGACCTTTGCTGGTGTAACCCTTGAGACACCCGGTTCACCCACAACTCAAGGAGGAGTCATGACCGACACCGTCACCATCCGAGGCTTTATCGCAACGGCGCCCACCCAAAAGTTCCTACCCAACAGCAATATCCCGGTAACAAATTTCCGTATTGCCTCCACACCCCGCTGGTTCGATGCCACCAGCGGCACCTGGAAAGAAGGCACAACCAACTGGTACACCGTCAACTCCTTTAGAGCCCTGGCGTATAACAGCGCCCGGAGCTTGCAAGTAGGGCACCCGGTGCTGGTTACCGGACGCCTGCGCGTCAAACAGTTTGAACGGGCAGACGGCTCACCCGGCACCAGCATCGAAGTAGACGCCACCAGCATTGGCCACGACCTCAACTACGGTCTTGCAAATTTTGCCCGTGTCACCGATCGGAAACCGGATGTCGATGAGACCGACCGTAAGTTCAACGAACAAGTAGCCGGGGAACAAAAACTCAACCACGGCTATAGCTCTCTACCGGCTGTGGAAGAAGAACCCCAGTACAGCCATTCTTCCGAAAATGGCCATCAAGTTTCTGACCAGGGGCTCACCGATAAGGCAGCAGACGATGAGGCTGTTGAGGCTCTGACCAGCTAGAGGGCGGGGCAGGGCAAACTCACACCAAGATTCTTGGCAGATGCCCTGCCCTAAACCCCCAACAGCTTGACATCAACCGGTAGGCTTAAATGCATGGCAGAATTTATCTACACCATGACCAAAGCCCGCAAAACTGTAGGCGACAAAGTCATCCTTAACGACGTATCCATGTCGTTCTTCCCCGGTGCAAAAATCGGTATGGTCGGCCCCAACGGTGCCGGTAAGTCAACCATTCTGAAAATCATGGCGGGTCTCGATACCCCCTCCAACGGCGAAGCACGACTCTCAGAAGGCTACACCGTGGGCATCCTCATGCAGGAGCCCCCGCTGAACGAAGAAAAAACCGTCCTGGGTAACGTCCAGGAAGGCGTCGGCGAAATCTACGAAAAGATTGTTCGCTACAACGAAATCTCAGAAGAGATGGCCAACCCCGATGCTGACTTCGACGCGCTCATGGAAGAAATGGGCAAGCTGCAGGAAGCTATCGACGCCGCTAACGCTTGGGACATTGACTCCCAGCTGGAACAGGCTATGGACGCCCTGCGCTGCCCTCCCGGCGACTCACCCGTTACCCACCTCTCCGGTGGTGAACGCCGCCGCGTAGCGCTCTGCAAGCTCCTGCTCCAGAAGCCCGACCTGCTTCTACTCGACGAGCCCACCAACCACCTGGACGCAGAATCCGTCCTCTGGCTGGAACAGCACCTGCAGTCCTACGAGGGCGCAGTAATCGCCATTACCCACGACCGTTACTTCCTCGATCACGTTGCAGAATGGATCGCAGAAGTAGACCGCGGTAACCTCTACCCCTACGAGGGCAACTACTCCACTTACCTGGACAAGAAGCGCGCCCGCCTTGAAGTTCAGGGTAAGAAGGACGCCAAGCTCGCTAAGCGCCTGGAAGAAGAACTCGAGTGGGTTCGCTCCAACACCAAGGGCCGTCAGGCTAAGTCAAAGGCACGTCTGGCCCGCTACGAAGAGATGGCTGCAGAGGCTGAAAAGACCCGCAAGCTAGACTTCGAAGAAATCCAGATTCCCCCGGGGCCCCGCCTGGGTAACGTCGTCATCGAAGCAGAAAACCTGCAGAAGGGCTTCGACGGCCGCTCCCTCATCAACGGTCTCTCCTTCTCCCTGCCCCGTAACGGCATCGTCGGCGTCATCGGCCCCAACGGTGTAGGTAAGTCAACCCTCTTCAAGACCATCGTCGGCCTTGAACCCCTCGACGGCGGCAACCTGAAGATCGGTGAAACCGTCAAAATTTCATACGTTGACCAGAACCGCGCCAACATCGACCCCGAAAAGTCGCTGTGGGAGGTTGTCTCAGACGGCCTGGATTACATCCAGGTAGGCCAGGTAGAAATGCCCTCACGCGCCTACGTCTCAGCCTTCGGCTTCAAGGGACCCGACCAGCAGAAGAAGGCAGGTGTGCTCTCCGGTGGTGAGCGCAACCGCCTCAACCTGGCCCTGACCCTCAAGCAGGGCGGCAACCTGCTGCTGCTCGACGAACCTACCAACGACCTGGACGTCGAAACCCTCACCTCCCTCGAAAATGCCCTGCTGGAATTCCCCGGCTGTGCCGTCGTGGTCTCCCACGACCGCTGGTTCCTCGACAGAGTAGCCACCCACATCCTGGCCTGGGAAGGCACCGACGAACAGCCCGACAACTGGTACTGGTTCGAGGGTAACTTCGAGTCCTACGAGAAGAACAAGATTGAGCGTCTCGGCCCCGAAGCTGCGAAGCCGCACCGCGTCGTTCACCGCAAGCTGACGCGATAAACCCAACTCAATCAGTGCGGAAGCGGTGAACGATTCCGCATGATTTTTGGTTCCTCGCGCGCTCGGAAAATCATGCTCCATCACCGCAAGCTCACAAGGTAATTGAGCTAAAAATCCCTCCCACCTTCACCGGTGGGAGGGATTTTTGCTGTATCTCTTGAATTACTGGTCGCGGTACTCGGGGAGCCTGATCATGGCTTCTTGGGTCACGGTAGCTACATGCACACCGTCACGGGTGAAAATCTTGCCTACAGAGAGACCTCGGGCGTCCTGGGCGCTGGGGGCTTCCTGTACCAGCAGCAGCCAGTTATCGGCACGGGCGGGGCGGTGGAACCACATCGCGTGGTCAAGTGAGGCTACCTTCATACCGGGTTCAAGCCAGGTTTTACCGTGCTGCCGTAGTACCGGCTCAAGCTGGGTGTAGTCCGAGGCATAGGCTAGCGCTGCCTGGTGCAGCACAGGGTCATCGGGTAAGGCTTCAAAGGTTTTGAACCAGACCATATTGGTCGGCTGCTTCTCTTCGCCGGGAGTCACATAGAGTGGAGCGGTAACGTGTCGAACATCGAAGGGGCGGGAGTAGGCGACCTTCTGCGCGATGGGGACCTGCAGGTGGCCCAGGAGGTCAGCAGCTGTGGGAAGGCTCTCCGGATCAGGAATATTCTCCGGCATGGCAGAACTATGGTCGGGGCCCTGTGCAGGTACCTGAAACGAGGTGATACACGAAAAGATAGGTTGCCCACCCTGGTAGGCCTGAACCCTGCGCGTCGAAAACGATCTAGCATCGTTGAGCGCTTCTGCCCCGTAGGAAAGATCGTCCTCTACATCACCGGGCCTCAGGAAGTAGCCGTGCAGGGAATGCAGGGTTTTTCCCTCTACTGTGTGGGCAGCTGCCATAATCGCCTGGGCAAGTACCTGCCCGCCGAAGATACGCGGGGATTCTTTGGTGAGGGTCAGGGCACTAAAGACATGCTCGTGGGCGGACGCGCCACCTGGGGCTAGGTTGAGCATGGCCAGTAATTTTTGGGTGGGGGAGAGGCTTTCTAGGGTTTCGTGACTCATAGTTCCACTCTCTCACAGGTAGCCCCTATTTCTCATCTCACCGGGAATGCAGCTCATCATCTGCGATAGGGTGGTATGAGAATAGACCCCGTCCCTTTGATTTCCGGAAGCCTGTGAGATGACCGAGCCAAAGCTATCTGACTACACCGATTATATTTACCTACCCGATGCAAGGACCGCCCGTGATATGGCGACCTATCTGACTCGGGCCCGTTCAGTGGATCCTCAGGCTGCCGTTCGTTTGCAGGCTAACGGCGATGTGTTGGGGATTTCGGTGTGTGTGCTTGCGCCTGAGACCTTACTTGATTCAACCCCAACTATCATCGGTCTGCGCGCTATCAAGCTGGCCCAGCCTGCCGAGGTTGATCTCACGGTTGAAGCGTCGGCTCTTCTTGATCGGCTTGCCCGTATTGAAGAGGCCGGGCTGGCCCTGGCCCTTCCGCCGGTTACCGTGACCGCCCCCTGGGCCGGGCGTACCGCTCCGCGCAGCGGCTGGGAGAAGAAAGGGTTTTATCTCTCTGACCATGCCCGGGCAGCGGCCCAGGAAGGTATTGCCGCGGTAGACGGGGCCTTGCCCGCTAACCCGGGGCACGCGGTGGTGGCAACCGTCCGCTCCCGTATCTGGTCTTCACCCCTGCAGGCCCCCGATACGGCGGTGAGCCTACCCACCGGGGCTGCTTTTGGCCTTGAGGTACTCGGGTTCCTGCCTCCGCGGGCTACCGAACCTATGCCCGTTTTTGCCAGCGGACGCTGGGCCCGTATCTCGGCCCGGGCAGGGCATGTACTGGTTTACTCGGCTGCCTCAGTCTAAAACTTAGCTACTGGGCCCGGTTCTGCATGGCGTGGGCTGCACGGTCAAAGTAGGCCCACATTTCGGCGTCGTGCAGGGGAGCTAGCTCTAGGGTGTCCATGGCCTCCCGCATGTACTTCAGCCAGGTATCGCGTTCTTTGGGGCCGATATAGAAGGGGTTGTGGCGCATGCGCAGACGCGGGTGGCCGCGCTCTGCCTGGTAGGTCTTGGGCCCGCCCCAGTACTGCTCCAAGAACATAAAGAGCCGACGCTCTGCCGGCCCCAGGTCTTCCTCGGGGTACATGGCACGAAATTCTGGGTCAGCTGCTACACGGGAGTAGAACTCGCGGCAGAGCTTCTCAAAAACCGGTCGCCCGCCTACCTGGTAGTAGAAAGAACGCTCATCGACCGCTTCGGTCGCGGGTGAGGTCTGGACGCTGGCCTCGCCGGGCGCAGATAAGGGGCGGAAGGCTGGGTTGGGTAAGTTCATACCCACCAGTCTACTCCCGCCCCTTATCGTCTGCAGTTACCTCATGGCCTAGAACCTAGCGGTCTGCGGCCTGAACCTTCAGCGCGCGAGCCAGGGAGTCGCGTCCTTCTGCTACCTGACGCTTGAGAGCCGCGGCATCCTCGGGCAGGTCAGCCAGGTAGGCCTCGGCCTTGTCCAGGACCTCCTGAGTGTAAAAACGGGGGAAGAGCCCGCCGATAATCTGGCTTGAGATTTCGTGGGAGCGCTCGCGCCAGACCCCCTCAATGGCCTCAAAGTAGCGGTCAATGTAGGGCTCGGAGAACTCCGGGGCACCGCGGTAGAAACCGAGAATGGCGGAGCGCTGCACAATGTTAGACAGCTCGCCGGTTTCAACCACAGCGCGCCAGGTCTCTGCCTTTGCTTCAGCGGTGGGGATAGCAGCCTTGGCGGTAGCAGCTGCCTGCTGGCCGTTGGAGGTGTTGTCCTCAGCCAGGGCTGCATCGATCTCAGCTGCGGTGATGCGTCCGCCCGCAGCCAGGGAGCCTAGCAGGTTCCAGCGCAGGTCGGTATCGATCTCCAAACCTTCCAGAACGGTAGAGCCATCAAGTAGGGCTGCCACAGCATCCAGCTGGTCTGAGGTATGGGCCAGACGGGCGAAGGTGCCTACCAGCTGGAACTGGTTATCAGAGCCAGCTTCTGCTGCCTGGGCAAGGGCCCAGATACGGTCCGCTGCCTCAGCTCGCACAGTCTTGGCGTGGTCGGGGTTCAGGTAGGCGCGCAGGGTGTTCTCGAGGTTGAGAAGCTGGGTGCGGACGGCGGTGGAGTTAGTCTCTGCCCCGATATTACCCAGAACCAGTTCAACAAACTGGCGGGCGGGCATTTCGGCATCGCGCACGGTATCCCAGAGCGAACCCCAGACCACGCCACGGGCAACAGATGAGTCAATGGCACCCAGGTGGGCAACGGCGGTGGCGCGGGAGCGCTCATCGAGGCGAATCTTGGCGTAAGCCAAATCTTCGTCGTTCACCAGAATCAAATCGGGGCGCTTGGCGCCAACGGCCAGGGGAACCTCGGTAACCTCGCCATCCACATCGATTTCTAGGCGGTCGGTGCGGGTGAGCACCTCACCGTCGAGATTGTAGAAACCAATGACCAGACGGTGGGGGCGCAGGGTCTCAAAGCCCTCAGCATAGGTCTGGCGTAGGGCCAGGCGGGTAATGGTGCCATCCTCTGCCTCTTCGACCTCGGTAGTGAGGGTGTTGACCCCGGCGGTCTCCAGCCAGAGCTTAGACCAGGCGCGCACGTCGCGTCCGCTGGTTGCCTCAAGCTCATCGAGTAGGTCATCGAGCACGGTGTTGCCGTAGGCGTGCTTGTCGAAGTAGACCTTGAGAGCTGCCATGAAGTTCTCCTGGCCCACCCAGGCCACCAGCTGGCGCAGCACGGAAGCGCCCTTAGCGTAGGTGATGCCGTCAAAGTTGACCTGAACATCCTGAAGGTCGCGAATCGGGGCAACGATGGGGTGGGTGGATGAGAGCTGGTCCTGGTTATAGGCCCAGGTCTTTTCTGAGGCAGAGAAGGTAGCCCAGGCCTCGGGGGCAAACCGGGTGTTCTCGGCAGCGGCCAGGGTCGACATGAACTCAGCAAAAGACTCGTTCAGCCACAGGTCGTTCCACCACTTCATGGTGACCAAATCGCCGAACCACATGTGAGCCAACTCGTGCAAAATGGTGATAGCACGGCGCTCAACAATTGCCTCGGTTACCTTAGAACGGAAGATGTAGTTCTCCAAGAAGGTCACCGCACCGGCGTTCTCCATAGCACCGGCATTGAACTCGGGCACAAAGAGCTGGTCGTACTTCTCAAAGGGGTAGGGGGTTGAGAACTGCTCTTCAAAGAACTCAAAGCCCTGGCGGGTGATATGGAAGACCTCATCGGCATCCAGATATTCCATCAAGGACCGACGGGCGTAGCAACCCAGCTTCACCTCGCGGCCCTCGCTGTTGGTGAGGGAAGAATGGACGCTGGCGTAGGGGCCAGCAATAATCGCGGTGATGTAGGACGAGATACGCGGGGTCGGCTTGAAATGCCAGACCTTGCCGCCCTCGACGTCCTCGACGTCCTCGACCGACGTTTCAGGCTGGTTCGACACCACAACCCAGTGGGCAGGGGCCGTCACAATAAACTCAAATTCAGCCTTCAAATCGGGCTGCTCAAAAACCGGGTACACACGGCGGGAATCAGGAACCTCAAACTGCGAGTAGAGGTAAACCTCGCCGTCCACCGGGTCCACAAAGCGGTGCAAACCCTCACCGGTATTGGTGTAGAGCATATCGGCATCAATTACCAGCTCATTGCTCTCAGCCAACGCCGGCAGGGCAATGCGCACACCATCGGCATTCTCAACAGGAACCAGCTCACCATTGAGCTCAATACTGTGCACCGTATCGGTAATAGCGTCGATAAAGGTTTCACTCCCCGCAACAGCATCAAAGCGCACCACGGTACGAGAACCAAAGACCCGCTCACCGCGCGTTAGATCAAGCTCAACCGTGTACGAATGTACACGCTGAATAACTGACGCTCTCTTCTCAGCTTCGGCACGGGTCAAATTCATTCCAGGCATGAGGAATCCTTGTCAATCAAATCTGAAGTTAGAGGCCAGCCCATCTGCAAACCACAGAAAACAAGCCACAGGGGAGCTGCACGTGACCTACAATCGTATATAGGGCAATACACAGCACATACCTTCCCAATTCTATGTGCTTGCCAGTGATTCACATAACTAAATTTCAGTGCGGTCAACCGGCCCCCACCCACCACGACCAAAGGAGACACCGTGCGTGTACACATCGCAACCGACCACGCAGGCCTAGAACTTAGCCACTACCTCATCGAAGCACTCACCGAGGCCGGCTACGAAATGGTCGACCACGGACCCGCTGAATACGACGCCCTCGACGACTACCCCAG
Organism: Rothia nasimurium; assembly: GCF_928381415.1. Taxonomy (GTDB): domain Bacteria; phylum Actinomycetota; class Actinomycetes; order Actinomycetales; family Micrococcaceae; genus Rothia; species Rothia nasimurium_H. The sequence goes on along the minus strand of NZ_CAKMSF010000009.1, from coordinate 56,434 downwards.
CTTCTGCATCAACGCGGCGCTCGCCGTCCGCGCAGACCGCGCAGCGGGCCTAGACTCCCTGGGCATTGTGCTGGGTGGCTCCGGCAACGGTGAGCAGATGGCCGCTAACAAGGTTGAAGGCATCCGGGCAGCTCTGGCCTGGAACCACGACACCGCAGCCCTGGCCCGCGAACACAACAACGCCCAGGTCGTTGCAGTGGGCGGACGCCAGCACACCAAGGAAGAAGCCCTGGAGATCATCAAGGTCTTCCTCACCACCGAGTGGACCAACGAAGAGCGCCACGCCCGCCGCATCGGTCAGATGGCCGAATACGAGCAGACCGGCGCCATCTCCGGTAAGCAGATCGACAGCTACGAGAACTAATGCCAGAAGGGCACTCAATCCACCGCCTGGCCCGCCAGCTCACCGACGTTTTTGCCGGTGCCCAGCTGGCGGTCACCAGCCCCCAGGGAAGATTTGCGGACGGCGCCGCCCTGCTCGACGGCCATACCTTCGACTCGGCTTTCGCCCACGGTAAGCATCTCTTCGCCCGTTTCTCCAACGAGCTCTATCTCAACGTCCACCTGGGAATCTACGGTGCCTTCACCTTCGGTGGAGATGAGCACTTTACGGGGGCCTCCTCGATTGGTGCTCCCCGTAAAATTGGTGAGCAAGAGGACCACCGTGCCGAACTCTCAGCTGAACCTCCTGCACCCCGGCCGACCACCCGCGTCCGCCTGGTTTCAGAGCACGGCTGGGCAGACCTGGTGGGCCCCACCATCTGCCGAACCCTCACTCCCGAGGAAGTGGAGGAAGTACGCGCAAAACTGGGCCCCGACCCCCTCAACCAGGACGCCGACCCGGCTGCCTTCTACGCTGCGGCGGCCAAGAGCAGTCGGCCAATCGGTGTGGTTCTTATGGACCAGAAGGCCATCTCGGGGGTAGGAAATATTTTCCGCGCAGAATCCCTCTACCGCACCGGCACGGACCCCTTTACCCCGGCTAAAGAATGCAGCCGCCAGCAGCTTGAAGCCCTCTGGAACGATAACAAGCACCTACTGGAAATCGGCGTGCGCGTAGGTCGCATCATCACCACTGAGCCCGCCGACAGGCCCGGCATCCCGGAAACCGAGGCCTGGCCGGATTACGCTAACTACGTGTACCACCGCCAGGGCCAGGCATGCCCCCGCTGCGGGGCAACTATTGCGATGGAAGAAGTTGCCGGTCGTAAGCTCTACTGGTGCCCGGGCTGCCAGCACTAGGTAACCAGCCTAGCTGTAGGCTCAGATGAGAAAAGTAGGGCCCCGGGTGTATCGCCGGGGCCCTACTTTGTTCCTATGTTTTAGCGGTCTGTCAGGTCAGAGAGGTTAAAACCGGTAGTACCGTCGTTGCACTGTACACTCGCTGGGCCAGTGGTCGTGCAGGTCATGCCCATCCAGCTGATGGACTGCCCCTCGGGCAGTACCGTGTTGGTCTTGAACCAGTCGTGTGTGGCAGCCCGCCCGCGGGCCTGCACCGTGCGGGGCTGGGTATCACCGGGCCCCATTGATACCGATTGCAAGACCCAGTTCTTTGAGTCATCGGTCATGCAAAATACACCGTAGGTCTGCATCAGGCAGGCTACCTGGGGGTCTGGGGTCTGGAAGACGACAGAGGGCTGGTCGGCAGCTGCAAAACTATAAGCTGCTACGTCAGCCACCGGGGTTCCCGTGACGAGATCGGTGGTCACTAGAGAAACCGGGTCGATGGTAAAACCGTCGTTGACCGGGGGAGTCAGGGCCGTGGCGCTAGGGGACTGCGCAGCGGTCTCAACCGCAGAAGGTTCTGCGCTGGCAGTTTCTGTTGTTGGCTCAGCGGTGGGGCTGGGGGTGCTACTTTCGGACGGGGCAGTGGTCGCACTGCTTGCGGTGCTAGCGTCAGTTTCAGCGGGGGTAGCGGTGGTCTGGCTGCTCCCGCAGCCTGCAAGAGCTAGGACGCCGGTAGCAAGCAGGGCGCTCACCGGAATGAATCGAGCAGATAGGGGTGCTAAAGCCATGGGGAGTCAATCTCGTGGTTGAAAGGTGCGGGTGTCTATTCCAATCCTAGGGGAAGAGCAGCCGATTCAAAGGTTAGGGAAGTAGCCGATCTGTGAGTTATTTACCCGCTGAAGTCCTTGATGGAGTTGCTCAGCGCAAACCAGTGCACACCGTTATCGCAGCGGGCGGCGCCGTCTGGCGTTGCGGTACAGCTAAACTCACCGACCGTAATCGTGTGGTTGGCAGGTAGTTGGGTGCCGAAGGAGAAGGGGGCGAAGCCGGGGGTGCTGCCCTGGAGGAAGTCCTGGTGGGGTACCGTGCCGGGGTTAAGCCACATCACGCCGTAGCCGATGCGCCCCTGGGAGCCTGCTCGGTAGCAGCTCACCTGCTCTGTGCTCATGACGCAACCCGCGCCGTCCGCTGTTTGGAAGTAGACCTTGCCGTCGCCGGCGGGGGTTACCCCGTCGATGCTGGTCTGGTAGGGGGCGAGGTCGGTGATGAGGGTGGTCGCCCCGCTGTTAACCGGCGGGTTGATGGCCTGTACCGGGGTTTCGGTGGGCGCAGGGGCTGCAGGCTGGGAAGCAGGTGCCTCAGCGGCTGAAGATACCGGTGCAGCGGTGGTCTGGGTGACTGTTTCGGGTGAGCTTGAAGATGCTGCGGCTGCTGTCTCTGAAACCTCAGCGCTGGCAGAAGCCGCGGGGCTGGATGCTGTGGGGGAGGGGGTAGCGCTGGCGGTGGCACTGTGGCTTGTGACGGGGGCGGACGCCATGGCGTCGGCCTGGGTCTGTTCGGTTGAGGAAGAGCTACAGGCAACCAGGGCAAGCGCTGCAGCGAGGGGAAGGGCCGCTTGAAGGGGGCGGGGGCGCATACTGTCTCCTTTGACGGTGGGGTGTCCCTCTAATGATAGGGGCCAACGTATATGCTGGTGAAGAGTTAAACGCCATCATGACATCGAAGGGCTACTATGCGCGATACCGGATACTTGCTGGGGCAGGCCAACCTGGTGCTCTTCGACCTAGATGGCACCCTGCTCGATAGTGATACAGCAACCGCGGTGGGTTTTAATCGGGCTGTTCGGGAGTTCGGTTTTGAGGGAGAAATCGACGACACCCAGAGCTACTTCCAGGCCTGGGCCGATATTCAGCGCGAGGATTTTCAGCGCTATTTAGCCGGTGAGCAGGTTTTTGACGAAAATCGCCTGTTCCGCACGTCGAGTCTCTTGCACCTGATGACGGGGGAGCAACAGAGTGCTGACCGGGCTCAGAAGTTTTTGGCGACCCTACAGGAGGAAACCCGTAAGGCTTGGGCTCCTTTTGCTGAGGTTGATCGGTTTTTTGAGGAGCTCGGCCACCGGTTTGGGCACCTGCAGGTGGCGGTGATCTCTAACGGTTCTCAGCTGACTGAGCAGAAGAAGCTCGATGCTATCGGCTTGCACGATATGCCCCTGTTTTCTTCGGAGCGGGTGGGTATGAGCAAGCCCGACCCCTATATTTTCCGGTTTGTTTGTGCCCAGTTAGAGGTGGACCCGGCTTTTGCCGTGCATGTGGGCGATAACTATATTGCGGACGTCGCCGCCCCGGCTCGGGCGGGTTTGCAGGCTGCCTGGGTGAACCGGCATCGCCGCGGTCAGAAGGTGGCGAGGGGGAGCGTGAAGGTGCGCGACCTAGTGGAGCTGTTGGATGCGCCTGCTCCTGTTTCTCGCCGGTTTTTCTAGGGAAGCAAAAACGGCCGCTCCGAAGAGTGGCCGTGAAGCGAGTATGCGCTGCAGATGACTTCCGCCAGTGCCGAGCGATAGCGAGCGGCTGACGGGAATCGAACCCGCGTATCAGGCTTGGGAAGCGTGCGCTCTACCATTGAGCTACAGCCGCGTGAGAGGGGATGACGGGAATCGAACCCGCGTAATCAGTTTGGAAGACTGAGGCTTTACCATTAAGCTACATCCCCGAATGGGGTGCCCAGCGTTGTGGACGTGTTCCAGTAAACCTGGTCGAACGGGGCCTTGTCAAATCAGGGTGGCGCTGGCGTTTCTCAACACGCCCTGGGCGTAATCGGGGTGCGAGTTAGGTTTTGGGCGGTTGAACCGCTAAACTGGGTGGTGCCTTCCGTGCAAATCGGGGTGTGGCGTAGCTTGGCTAACGCGCCTGCTTTGGGAGCAGGAGATCGCAGGTTCGAATCCTGTCACCCCGACGTGAAATAGAACGACCCGCCGGAAACGGCGGGTTTTTCTATAGAACGTTATATCTAGCCCCACTCTTTTCCGGGTGGCGGTTCCAATCAAGTTATCAGGAGATCAACGGACGTGAAGACTGCCGTCGAGAAGATCAACCCGACCCTCGCAAAGATTGAGGTCGAGGTTCCCTTCGCTGAGTTCAAGACCTACCTTGACCGTACCTACAAGTCACTGGCTAACCAGATTTCGGTTCCCGGTTTCCGTAAGGGTAAGACCCCTAAGGCTCTCATCGATCAGCGTGCAGGCTTTGACTTTGTTGTTGAGAACGCTCTGAACGATGCTCTGAACAACTTCTACCAGCAGGCCCTGGTTGAGAACGAGCTGACCCCCCTGGCTCAGCCCGAGCTTGACATCGTTTCTAAGCCTGAAGAGGGCAACCGCGAAGCTGACGTGAAGCTGACCATCGAGGTCACCGTCCGCCCCGAGATTGAACTGCCTGACTACTCAGGTATCAAGGTTGAGGTTGCAAGCGTAGAGGTTACCGAAGAAGACGAGCAGAAGGCTCTCGATGCCCTGCGCGGCCGCTTCGGCACCCTGAAGGCTGTTGACCGCCCCGCAGCTGACGAGGACTTCCTGACCATCAACATCGCCGCTGAGATTGACGGCGAAGAGGTTGACGCCGCTAACGACCTGTCCTACCAGGTTGGCTCCGGCACCATGCTGGACGGTCTGGACGAGGCTGTTCTCGGTCTCTCCGCTGGCGAGGACGCCACCTTCGTCACCAAGCTTGCCGGTGGCGAGCACGCAGGTGAAGAAGCAACCGTTAAGGTTGAGGTCACCGCTGTGAAGGAGCGCGAGCTGCCCGAGGCTGACGACGACTTCGCTCAGCTGGCTTCAGAGTTCGACACCATCGCTGAACTGAAGGAAGACCTGAAGAAGCAGGCTGCTGATTCCAAGGTTGCCGAGCAGGGTGCAGAAGCCCGCGACAAGGTTCTTGACGCTCTGGTTGAACTGGTTGAAATCCCCGTTCCCGAGAAGGTTATTGAAGACCAGCTGGCTCAGCACTTCAACACCCCCGGCCAGGACGATGACCACGACACCGAAGAGCACCGCGCAGAGGTTCGCGAGAACACCGAGCGTGCTTTCAAGAACGAAATCATCCTCGACGCTATTGCTGAGAAGGAAGAAGTTTCTGTCGAGCAGGCTGAGCTCATCGACTACATCATCACCATGAGCCAGCAGTACGGCATGGACCCCAACCAGTTCGCTCAGATGCTCGACGGCTCAGGCCAGTCCGGCATGATTGTTGGCGAGGTTCGCCGCTCAAAGGCTCTGGCAGCTGTTCTGGCTCAGGCTGAGGTTAAGGATGCCGACGGCAAGGCCGTTGACCTCTCCTCCTTCCTGGGTGAGACCGCAGACGCCGAATAAGTTTTTGCCTCTTGAGGCTCTAAAACTTTTCTAGCTCAAGCCCCCGCAAGGCCCTGAATGGGTTCTTGTGGGGGCTTTGTGCTGCCTGCTGGGAAAACTCGTGGGAAAAGGCGGACGTGGGCGCCGGCGTCCGCTGCCTAAAAGAGGACGACCTGGGTGGCTAGAAGTCAAATACAGCAAATAAGTTAAAAAAATATTTCGTAATAGGGGTTTCTGGGTTGATAAGTAAGGTGGGGCTAACTAATCTTAGGTAAGTCAAGCCTTACAAGATGTTGAGGCTGACCAAGTACACACCACGAACAGATATAGGAAAACCCGTGAAGGCCAACCGTATCTCCCTGCTCGCAGCCACCTCCGTTGTAGCACTGGCGCTCACCGCCTGTGGCGCGGGCACCACCGACGCATCCTCCGAATCCAGCGCGTCCACCTCAGCTTCTGCCAGCCAGTCAGCTGGCACCGTTACCGTCACCGATAACTACGGTGAGGTCACCGTGACCGTTCCCCCTCAGAAGGTCGCCGCAACCGATAACCGCACCTTTGAGGTTCTCGAGTCCTGGGGTGTCGACCTGGTGGCAGCCCCCATCACCCTGATTCCTGCAACCGTCGAGACCTACAAGAACGACTCCTCCATTACCGATATCGGAACCCACCGCGAGCCTAACCTTGAACTGCTCGCTGCTGAAGAGCCCGACCTGATCGTCAACGGTCAGCGCTTCTCCCAGCACTACGACGCCATCAAGGAACTGAACCCCCAGGCCGCCATTCTCGAGCTTGAACCCCGCGACGGCCAGCCCCTTGACGAAGAGCTCAAGCGCCAGGTCACCGTACTGGGCGAGGTCTTCGGCAAGCAGGCTGAAGCCGACCAGCTCATCGCAGACTTCGACGCCGCTCTAGCCCGCGCTAAGGCCGCCTACGACGGCGAATCCACCGTTATGGCCGTCAACGTCTCCGGCGGCGAAATCGGCTACATTGCCCCCTCCATCGGCCGCACCTACGGCCCCGTCTTCGACATGCTGGGTCTCAAGCCCGCCCTCGAAGTTGAAGGCTCCTCTGACAACCACCAGGGTGACGATATCTCGGTTGAAGCTATCGCAGAAGCCAACCCCGACTGGCTGCTGGTTCTTGACCGCGATGCTGGCACCAGCACCGATGAAGGTTCACCCGCTGCCGCAGACGTCATCGCCGGTAGCTCAGCCCTGGCCAACGTCACCGCAATCACCAAGAACCAGATTGCTTACGCTCCGGCTGATACCTACACCAATGAATCCATTATCACCTACACCGAGATCCTTAACGATCTTGCCGATAAGTTCGAAGCCGCCAAGTAAGGCACCGGCTGAGACCCTATAACCGATGAAAAAGGAGTCATCCTGCCCTCGCGGCGGGGTGACTCCTTGAGGGCTTTTATGACGACCACCGAAACCACCCGAGTTAGCCGCACCAGGAACTCCCTGGTCAGCGGCAAATTCCTGCTAGCCAGCCTGGGAATTGTTGCCCTGCTCGTGCTCTCCTTGTTCACGGGGGAGTACGACATCTTGAACAAGGCTGACGGCGCTGCCATGTTCGCCATCACCCGAATACCTCGAACCGTTGCCCTGGTGCTGGCCGGGGCAGCCATGGCCATGTGCGGGCTGGTGATGCAGATGCTGACCCAGAACAAGTTTGTGGAACCCACCACCACCGGTACCACCGAATGGGCAAGCTTGGGCCTGCTCTTTATGCTCTATTTCTTCCCGGCAGCAAACCTCTTGCAGCAGATGACGGCGGCAATCGTCTTTGCTTTTATCGGGTCGATGGTCTTCTTCCTCTTCCTGCGCAGGGTTTCACTCAGATCATCCTTGATTGTTCCCATCGTGGGCATGATGCTGGGTGCCGTTGTTTCGGCCTTCACCACCTTCTTTGCCCTCCAGACCAACCTGCTACAGAACCTTGGTGTGTGGTTCGCGGGCAGCTTTACGTCTGTGATTAAGGGGCAGTACGAGGTGCTCTGGCTGGTGCTCCTGGTGGTCGCCGTCATTTTCTGGTACGCCGACCGCCTGACCGTCGCCGGTCTGGGCCAGGAATTCGCCACGAACGTAGGGCTCAACTACGCCCAGATTATGCTGGTAGGCACCGCCCTGATTGCTATCGCCACCGGTGTAGTGACCGTGGTGGTCGGGTCCCTGCCCTTCTTGGGGCTGATTGTTCCCAACATCGTCAGTATGTTCCGCGGTGATGATTTGCGCTCCAACCTACCCTGGGTTGCCCTGACCGGTATCGGGGTCGTGACTATCTGCGACCTGATTGGGCGCACTATTATCGCCCCCTTCGAAATCCCGGTGTCGGTGATTCTGGGTATCGTGGGTGCTCTTGTTTTTATTGGTCTGATTGTGAAGGGGCGGCCCCGTGTATCAGCAGGCAAGTAAAGAAAGCCGGGTTGGTGCGTCCGCCCTGCCCGTGATGAGCGCCGGTGCGGACGCCCGCCCCGCCTCCCGCAGGGCAGGCACCTCCCGTAGCGCTGGGGCCTTCAAGACCCCGGCTGCTGCCCGCACCTACTGGGTGCTCCTGGCAGCGCTCACCGCTGCAGCTGCGCTGGCAGCCTTTGGGCTCTTGGCCTACGCCAACCCCTTTGAGACCGGCACCCCCAAGTGGTGGCTCATTGCTGAGCGCCGCTCCAACGCCCTGATCGCGATGGCTGTAGCCGCTGTCTGCCAGGCTGTAGCAACGGTGGCTTTTCAGACGGTGACCAACAACCGCATCATCACCCCCGGTATCCTGGGCTTTCAGGCCCTCTACGCCGCGATTCATACAGCAACCATCTATTTCGCCGGGGCCGCCGGGCTGATTGCTGCCCGCACCCTCGACACCTTTATTTTCCAGCTGGTCATGATGGTGGCCCTGAGTCTCTTGCTCTACTCCTGGCTGCTGACCGGCAAACGGGCCAACATGCACGTCATGCTCCTGGTCGGTGTGGTACTGGGTGGGGGACTGGGGTCAGTCTCAACCTTCATGCAGCGTATGCTGACCCCCAGCGAGTTCGATATTCTGACCGCCCGCCTCTTTGCCTCGGTCAACAACGCCGACCCCGCCTACTACCCGGTAGCCCTGCCACTAGTCGTCCTGAGCGTCGCGGTGCTCTACGCAAAGTCCCGCACCCTCAACGCCCTCTCCCTGGGCGCACCCGCGGCTACCAACCTGGGAATCAACCACCGCCGCGAATCCATTATCGTGCTGGTGATCGTCGCTATCATGATGGCGGTCTCCACCGCCCTGGTCGGCCCGCTGACCTTCCTCGGCTTCTTGGTAGCGACCCTCACCTACCAGTTCGCCGACACCTACGACCACCGCTACCTCTTCCCCATGGCAACCGTGCTCTCCTTTGCCATTCTGGCGGTCTCCTACTTCATCATGAACCACATCTTCTCAGCCCAGGGAGTAGTTGGCATCATCATCGAGCTCATCGGTGGCCTCACCTTCCTGATCGTGATTCTTCGAAAGGGCAAACTATGATCACCCTCCACCAGGTCGCTAAAAGCTACTCCGGTGAAACCAACATCGGCCCGGTCGACGTTCAGCTGCCCGCAGGCGGAATCACCGCCCTGGTCGGCCCTAACGGTGCCGGCAAGTCCACCCTGCTCACCATGGTGGGCCGTCTACTCGATATTGACGCAGGCACCATCGAAATCGGTGGCCTGAATGTGGCCACCACCAAGTCCAAAGACCTGGCCAAAGTCGTCTCGATTCTGCGGCAGGAAAACCACTTCGTCACCAAACTCACCGTGCGCCAGCTGGTGGGCTTCGGGCGCTTCCCCTACACCGGGGGCCGACTCACCGCTGAAGACGAAGAGATCATCTCCCGCTACATCGACTTCCTTAACCTCACCACCCTCGAAAACCGCTACCTCGATGAACTCTCGGGCGGCCAGCGGCAGCGGGCCTACGTAGCCATGGTGCTCTGCCAGGAAACCGACTATGTGCTTCTTGATGAGCCTCTCAATAACCTCGATATCTCCCACTCCGTGCAGATGATGCAGCACCTGCACAACGCCGCCCGCACCCTGGGCCGCACCATCATTGTGGTGCTGCACGACATCAATTTCGCCGCCCGCTACGCCGACTACATCTGCGCTATCAAGGACGGCAAACTAGCCCGCTTTGGAACCGTTGCAGAGATTATGCAAGATGACCTGCTCACCGATATCTTCAACACCCCCATCCAGGTGATCCAGGGCCCCAACGGCCCCATTGCCTGCTACCACTAGACCCCGTGCCCGCTCGCTCTTGCTCACAGCGTAGCGGGCACATGCCAACAGCGAACTGAAGAGCAAAAGGCAATTTTTGGAACCCCAAAAGCGATAACCTAAGTGTCAAGCAAATCTTTGGCACCGGCGTCCGCGCTGGTGCTGCAACCGACACAAGGAGCGGAACACATGTCCTTCACCCCTGAAGCACACCAGGCCCCCGCCATGGAAACCCCCATGGGCGGCCAGGACGACTACGTCTACAACCGCCTGCTCAAGGAACGCATCATCTGGCTGGGCTCCGAGGTGCGCGACTCCAACGCCAACCGCATCTGCTCCCAGCTCCTGCTGCTCTCAGCTGAAGACCCCGAGGCAGACATCTACCTCTACATCAACTCACCCGGCGGCTCCGTCACCGCGGGCATGGCAATCTACGACACCATGCAGCTGATCCCCAACGACGTTGTCACCGTTGTCACCGGTATGGCAGCTTCCATGGGCCAGTTCCTGCTCACCGCAGGTGCCCCCGGCAAGCGCTACGCCACCCCCAATGCCCGCATCCTCATGCACCAGCCCTCCGGTGGCATCGGCGGCACCGCCTCCGACATCCGCACCCAGGCCCAGCTGATTCTCGACATGAAGAAGCGCCTGAGCGAAATCACCGCAGAGCGCACCGGCCAGACCGTTGAAACCATCCTGCGCGATAACGACCGCGACAACTGGTTCACCGCCGAAGAAGGCCTGGCCTACGGCTTCTTCGACAAGATTCTCGACAAGATCGGCCCGGCCACCAGCGCCACCGACAAGTAAACCGGCACAGAACTTTTTACAGGAGAAACGAATGATTCACCTTCCTTCATCAACCGCACCTGCCGGTATGCCCACCGACCGCTACGTGCTCCCCAACTTCGAAGAGCGCACCCCCTACGGCTACAAGCGCCAGGACCCCTACGCCAAGCTCTTTGAAGACCGCATCATCTTCCTGGGCGTGCAGGTCGACGACGCCTCAGCCGACGACATCATGGCCCAGCTGCTGGTGCTTGAGTCCCAGGACCCCGACCGCGACATCACCCTCTACATCAACTCACCCGGCGGCTCCTTCACCGCGATGACTGCTATCTACGACACCATGCAGTACATCCGTCCCGAAATCCAGACCGTCTGCCTGGGCCAGGCTGCCTCAGCTGCCGCCGTCCTTCTGGCAGCAGGTACCCCCGGTAAGCGCCTTGCCCTGCCCAACGCCCGCGTGCTGATCCACCAGCCCGCCCTCTCGGGTCAGCAGGGTGGCCAGGCTTCTGATATCGAGATCCACGCCAACGAGGTGATGCGTATGCGCGAGTGGACCGCCCAGACCCTGGCTTTGCACTCCGGCAAGACCTTTGAAGAGGTCGATAAGTCCATCGAGCGCGATAACATCCTCACCGCCAAGGGTGCCCTCGAGTACGGCATCGTTGACCAGGTGCTTGAATCCCGCAAGGCCGTCAAGCCCTCCTTCAACACCGCCGAGAAGCACGACTAAACACTGCTCACCTTCAGACTCGGTGCGGACGCCGCCTCCCGCCCCACCTGCCTAAGGGCAGGGAAGGGCAGGGGCGGCGTCCTTCTGTCTGCCAAGCGGTAGAGAAGGAATAGCCCGCCCGGTTCAACTGTTAAGTCATAAAGACGTAACCTTGCTTGAACCGTCACATGTTGGGCTAGGCAGGTTTTCACGGTAGATTAGGTAGAGGAACCCAAGGAAAGGTAGGGTCTATGGCTCGCCTAGGCGATAGCACCACTCTTCCCAAATGCTCATTTTGTGGGAAGAACCAGCGACAGGTTCGTAAACTGATCGCCGGCCCCAACATTTACATCTGCGATGAATGCATTGAACTGTGCAACGAGATTCTCGAAGAAGAGCTCGCCGATGTGAAAGATTTGGGTGCCGTTGAAGAGCTCCCCACCCCGCGTGAAATCTTTGACCACATGCAGGAGTACGTGATTGGCCAGGAGGCCGCCAAGCGTGCTCTATCTGTTGCCGTTTACAACCACTACAAGCGTATTCGGGCCCAGCAGAGCCCTGCCTTTGAGGCCAAGGAGCTTTTGGCTACCGAGGGCGAAGACGTAGAGATTGCCAAGTCTAATATTCTCTTGGTTGGCCCCACCGGCTCGGGTAAGACCTACCTGGCCCAGACCCTGGCCAAGAAACTCAACGTACCTTTTGCCGTTGCCGACGCCACCAGCCTAACCGAGGCCGGCTACGTGGGCGAGGACGTTGAAAACATTCTGCTCAAGCTCATCCAGGCTGCTGACGGTGATATTGAAAAGGCCCAGCGTGGCATTATCTATATCGACGAAATCGATAAGATTTCCCGCAAGGCCGACAACCCCTCCATCACCCGAGATGTATCGGGTGAGGGTGTGCAGCAGGCCCTGCTCAAGATTCTTGAGGGCACCGAGGCAGCTGTTCCCCCGCAGGGCGGGCGGAAGCACCCCCAACAGGACTTTCTTAAGATTAATACCTCCAACATTCTTTTCATTGTGGCCGGTGCTTTTGCCGGTATCGAAGAGATTGTGGGCGGGCGAGTGGGCCGCAAGGGTATCGGCTTTGGCGCATCTATTGACCAGGCTGCTAAAGAGAGCGATATTCTCACCAAGCTCATGCCCGAGGACCTGCTTAAGTTTGGTCTGATTCCTGAATTTATTGGCCGCCTGCCCGTGCTGGCAACCCTGGGTAAGCTCACCGAGTCTGACCTCAAGCGGATTCTGACCGAGCCTAAGAATGCCCTGGTCAAGCAGTACAAGCGCATGTTTGCCCTCGACGGGGTCGAGCTGATTTTTGAGGACGCCGCCGTGGCAGCTATTGCCCGCCAGGCTGTTGAGCGAGATACCGGCGCCCGCGGTTTGCGCTCCATCATGGAGTCGATTCTGCAGCCGGTCATGTTCGATGTACCCAGCCGCTCAGACGTCACCTCGGTCATTATTGATGAGGCTGTTGTGGCGGGGGAGAAGGACCCGATTCTGGTGCTCGAAGCCCCCGAGAAAAAATCTGCCTAATAGTCTTTCCCGCTGTCGGTGCCTCTGCGCGCTGGCAGCGGGCTCTTGTATCCCACCCCTGATTGAAAGGACAACCCGTGGCTGAAAATACCGTTGATTTTTGGTTTGACCCTACCTGCCCCTGGTGCTGGATGACCTCCCGCTGGATTAAAGAGGTTGAGACCCAGCGCGATGTTGCCGTTACCTGGCACCCCTTCTCACTCGCTGTCCTGAACGAGGGCCGTGACCTTGACCCGGGCTACCGCAAGCACATCGACAACACCTGGGGCCCTGCCCGCGTGGCTACCGCCGTGGCAGAACAGTACGGCCAGGAGAAACTCGATGATCTCTACACCGCCCTGGGTGAGCAGATTCACCACCAGAAGAATAAAGAGGGCACCTACTTCGAGAAGGCTATTGAGGCTGCCCTGGCTGAGGTGGGCCTACCTGCTGAGCTTGCCCAGGTTGCCTTTACCGAAGAGTACGATGAGCAGATGCGCGCGTCCACCCGTGCTGGCCTGGACTCAGCCGGTGGCGACGATATTGGCGTGCCCCTGATGAGCATCAACGGTGTGACTTTCTTTGGCCCCGTGATGTCACCGGCTCCCACCGGTGAAGAAGCCGCCAAGGTCTTCGACGGCGCGGTAGCCCTAGCCTCTTACCCCGGCTTCTTTGAAATCAAGCGCCCCCGCAACGTCGGCCCGATCTTCAACACCGAAAAGTAGTAGCGGGCGCTTAATACCCCTGTTACCGAATACACGAAAGGCCCGGTTCCAGAAGCTCTGGAACCGGGCCTAATCTTCTGATGCAGCTGTACCGGGCCGGCATACCCCCGAAGGCGGCTGGCTGGGGCTGGCATGAATTGAGCGAGCGCCCCAGCGCGAGCTCAAGAAGGTTAGCCGCCTAGGGGGTATGCAGGCCCACTAACATTAGTTTTCTTCCTCAGTAATCAGCACAACGTCAGTGACGGCCAGCTCGCCCTCTGCTTCGGTGAGGGTGAGGTCGCGGGCGTTACCTGCTGCCTTGAGGTCGCCGAGACCGCCGCGAATGCGGGTGATGTCTTCAGCCGAACCGGTGATGGTTGCGGTTTCGACCTCGGTGCGCTGCTTGACCTGGGCCTCTGACTTGGCCTTGCGCAGACCACCCAGGGCAGCTGCTACGGTGGGCAGGACTGCGGGGTCGGCGTCCGCAACCGCGGCGGCAAAGCCGTCGGTGGTGGGCCAGGGTGCGCGGTGCACGGAGCCTGCTCGCCACCAGGACCAGATTTCGTCGGTGACGAAGGGCAGGAAGGGGGCGAAGAGGCGCAGCATGGCGTCGAGGGTGGTGGCCAGGGCTGCCAGGACGGAGGCCTGTTCGGCTTCACCGACGTTGCCGTAGGCACGGTCCTTGATGAGTTCAACGAAGTCGTCGGTGAAGTGCCAGAAGAAGGTCTCTGAGATCTGCAGGGCACGGGCGTACTCGTAGTTCTCAAAAGCAGCGGTGGCTTCTTCAACCAGGGCGGCGAGGCGGGCTAGCAGGGAGCGGTCGAGCTCGTTGGTGAGGACGCCTGCCGCGGCCTGGTCGGTGATGACCGAGTTGGCGGTGGCACCCAGGCCGAGCACGAACTTGGAGGCGTTCAGTAGCTTGATGGCCAGACGGCGACCAATCTTCATCTGGGCCTCGTCGTAGGCGGTATCGGCACCCAGCTTAGCGCTGGCTGCCCAGTAGCGCACGGCGTCCGAACCGTACTTTTCGAGCACCTCGTTGGGGACCACCACATTGCCCTTGGACTTGGACATCTTCTTGCGGTCCGGGTCCAGAATCCAGCCGGAAAGGGCGGTGTCGGTCCAGGGCACGGAGTTCTCCAGGGAGTTGGAGCGTACCACGGTGGAGAAGAGCCAGGTGCGGATGATGTCGTGGCCCTGGGGGCGCAGGTCCATGGGGAAGGTGACCTTGTGCAGGTTTTCGTCCACGGCCCAGCCGGTGGCAATCTGCGGGGTCAGGGATGAGGTGGCCCAAGTGTCAAGGACGTCGGGGTCGGCGATGAAGCCGCCGGGCACGCCGCGCTGGTCTTCGGTGTAGCCGGGGGCGGCGTCCGAAGCGGGGTCGACCGGGAGCATCTCTTCACTGGGGATGATGGGCTCGTCGTAGTTAGGTTCGCCGTCGGCATCGAGCTTGTACCAGATGGGGAAGGGCACGCCGAAGAAGCGCTGGCGGGAAATGAGCCAGTCACCGTTGAGGCCTTCAACCCAGTTTTCGTAGCGGGAGCGCATGAAGGCGGGGTGCCAGGTAATTTCGCGTCCGCGCTCAACCAGGGCGTTGCGACGGTCGGCGTCACGGCCACCGTTGCGGATGTACCACTGGCGGGAGGCCACGATTTCAAGGGGCTTGTCGCCCTTTTCGTAGAACTTGACCGGGTGGGTGATGGGCTTGGGGTCGCCATCCATTTCATCGGCTTCGACCAGCATCTCAACGACGGTCTTCTGGGCGGTGAAGACGGTAGCACCTGCCATGCGCTCGTAGCGTTCGCGGCCCTCGGCGGAGGTAATCCACTCGGGGGTGTCGGTGGCGAAGCGGCCGTCACGGCCGATGAGAGCGCGGGTAGGAAGCTGCAGTTCGCGCCACCAGGTGACGTCGGTGGTGTCGCCGAAGGTACAAATCATGGCAATGCCGGCACCCTTATCGGGCTGAGCCAGGGGGTGGGCCTTGATTTCGACCTCTACACCGAAGAGGGGAGAGGTGACCTTGGTGCCGAAGAGGGGCTTGTAGCGTTCGTCGTCGGGGTGGGCGACCAGGGCGACACAGGAGGGCAGGAGCTCGGGACGGGTGGTCTCGATCCAGACCTTCTCGCCGTTCTCGCGGTGGAAGGAGATGCGGTGGTAGGCGCCGGGTCGTTCCTTGTCTTCAAGTTCTGCCTGGGCTACCGCGGTGCGGAAGGTGACGTCCCACATGGTGGGGGCCTCTGCCATGTAGGCGTCGCCGCTGGCCAGGTCGTTGAGGAAGGCCAGCTGGGAGACCTTGCGGGAGTGGGCGTCGATGGTGCGGTAGGTGTGTGACCAGTCGACGGACAGACCCAGGGTGGTGAAGAGCTCTTCGAAGACCTTTTCGTCTTCTACCGCCAGGATCTCGCACAGCTCGATGAAGTTCTGACGGGAGATACGGGGCCAGTCGCGCTGGTTCTTAGCGGGCTTTTCGGGAGCCTTGAAATCGGGGTCGTAGGGGATAGCCGGGTCGCAGAGTACGCCGTAGTAGTTCTGCACGCGGCGTTCGGTGGGCAGGCCGTTGTCGTCCCAACCCAGGGGGTAGAAGACGTTCTTGCCCTTCATGCGCTGGTAGCGGGCGATGACGTCGGTCTGGGTGTAGGAGAACATGTGACCGACGTGCAGGGAGCCGGACGCGGTGGGCGGCGGGGTATCGATGGAGTAGACCTGCTCGCGGGTGGTGTTGGGGTCGAATGCGTAGGTCTTGTTGGCGGCCCAGTTCTCGGTGAACTTCTTTTCGAGGCCTTCAAGGCCGGGCTTCGCGGGGACGGTAATTTCTACGGTGTTTTCTGCGGGCGTGTCTGTGCCCTGGTTGATTTCAGCCATGTGGCCTATTCTCTCACGAATAAAAATATGTTGCAGGTTAGGCTAGTGCTATGACTACTACATCACTTCCCGCTAATCCCTTCACCCCCGACGCCCAGGCCGGTAAGGTCGCCGTGGTGACCGGTGCCTCCTCCGGTATCGGCCGTGCCACCGCCGAACTGATGGCCGAGACAGGCTGGACGGTCTACGCCGTGGCCCGCCGAGCCGACCGCCTTGAAAGCCTGGCTCAGGCAACCGGAGTGCGCCCGGTCGTCCTCGATATTACGGACGCCGACGCGGTTGCCGCCCGCGCCCAGGAAATTTTGGGCGAAACCGGCGGCCGTCTCGACGCCCTGGTTAATATCTCCGGCGGTGCTATTGGGGCTGATTCTGTGGCGAACGCCGACCCCGCTGGCTGGTCGGCCATGTTCGAGCTCAACGTGATTGGCACCCTCAATATGGTCAAGGCCTTCCTGCCCGCCCTGCGCGAAAACGGGCAGGGCACCGTTTTGAATCTGACCTCAACCGCAGCCGAAGCCGGCTACGAAGGGGGAGCAGGTTACAACGCCGCCAAGTTTGGTGAACGAGCCCTGACCGAAACCCTGCGCCTAGAAGAAGCTGAGCACAACGTGCGCGTGATTGAGGTGCGCCCCGGCATGGTGCACACCGAAGAGTTCTCCCGAAACCGCCTGGGTTCGGATGAGGCTGCCGCTAAGGTCTACGCTGGCGTGGACAAGCCCCTGCTGGCTGAGGACGTTGCCCAGACCGTCACCTTCGCCGTGAACGTCCCCCACCATATCAACCTGGACCACATCACCATGCGACCGGTTGCCCAGGCAGCCCAGTACAAGGTGATTCGGCGGGCCGCAGCCTCATAGCCGGAGCGGGCAGGGGACTGGGGCGAACCGGCATCATCTTCTTGACAGCAACTAGCCAGCCTACTTAGCATAGGAGGAGGGAGCCTATGACGGTAACCAGCCATCAATCAAAGGAGATGATGACCGTGAAGCGCAACCCCCGCACCCGCTCCGCCCTCACCAACCGCCCCGGTAGCTGGCGTCCTCACCTCGGGATGCTGGCCCTGTTACCACTTCTGACCGCCTGTGCCGGTGGCGGTGAAACCCCATCGCAGGCACCGGCTCAGACCTCTTCCTCCGTTTCTACCTCTGCGACCGCACCAGCAAGCACCCCTGCGCCCTCAAGCTCTTCAGCGATAGCTGCACTTCAGGTCGTTGAGGATGCCTGCTCAGACCGCTGTACCAACTACGAAACCATTGCTGTCACCCACCCCACCCTCGGGCCGGTAGAGATTCGCACCTATGGTTGGGATATGAATCCGGGGACAGCCCCTTCCCAGATGCAACTGGCCTACGCCGTTTATCGGGACGGTGAACCCATCGGCTTCTATGAGGGGCTGGGTAATACCTACGCCTTCATCTCTGCGCGCACCGTCATGGGCAATATGACCTGGAATCTTGCGCGGGACTCCAACGTTGACCGCTACGGCAACATCTATCTGGCAACGGATAGGTCCGTGGTGGTGCTAGCACCCACCGATACCGGGTATAGCCAGGAGGGTACTCTACCCTCCGCGCCGGTAGAGAAACCGCGGTTCGAGATTCACCCCTTCTTCGATGATGCCGGTGAGCCCGCTGCTGGTCTGCACCTCGATGCGGACGGGCAGGCCTACCTTGTTCTGGGGAAGGACGACAGCGGAGAAGTACGGCAGGTCAGCATTACGGGGCCGCTAGGGGAAGAGGGATCGACCGTTTACACCAGTTGCGCCAGCACTGAGCCCCACTGCGGTTTCATTTTTGACCGCTAGGTTGTGATTGTGAGGCTGTTGGCTAAATTGTTCCCTTCGTTAGGGCTGGGGCTCGTCTTGTGTCGAAATAAGACGCGACCCAACCCCTTTTGTTGAAAATTAAGAGCGTGAGAGTAAAGTGGGAATAGTCAATATATGAACTAAATAAGGAGCTTGTCATGACCACAGCAATCGTCGGAACAGGCCGTATCGGTTCACAGGTCGCCCTTCGCCTGGCCCGCGGGGGAGAAGAGATACTGGTTGCAGCATCAGATCTCGAATCGGCTCAGAAATCAGCCCAGGAACTGGGGCTAGGTATTCGGGCTGGTACCGTCGAGCAGGTCATTGACGAGGCAGACACAGTTGTCTTCGCTACGATGTTCCCCGTTACTCAGCAGCTCCTGAAGGAACATTCTTCACAGTTGGTGGACAAGGTTGTTGTTGATCCATCCAACAACTTCCGGGTTGCTGACGATGGCCGGGCGGTTTCCGCCAACCCAGAAGGGTCCTCAGCTGGCCAGCAAAACGCTGCCTTGCTGCCTCAGGGGGTTCATTTCGTCAAAGCGCTGGGAACCATGAGCGCGGCTAATCTGGGCAAAGAAACTACCGGTAGCGGCGAAAAGGTGGCTCAACTTTTTGCAACGGATGACCCTGTAGCGCAAGAGCGCATTACCCACCTATTGCGTCTGGGTGGCTGGGAGCCCGTCAAGGCTGGCGGCTTGGACATTGCTTCCAGAATTGAGGTCGGTGGTGCCTGGCACGACCGCGGTGGACTTGGCGGACGGATTCTCAGCAAGGAGGAAGCGGAGAAACTGGTCAGCCAACCCCTTGCGGAGGAATCAGCACGATAAAAGCGGGAGAAGCGCATCTGCCAGTCGATTGATTGTGCTGTACAGTGGGTGGGGTCAGCCCCACCCACTGTGCTGTGCAGGCAGCAGACTGGAGCCCCATGATTCACCTGGTCGCCACCTCCCACGGAACCGATAATCCCCAGGGCCGCGAAGCCGTTAACCTCATCCGAGAGCAGCTCACCGCCCTGGTTGAGACCCAGTCACCGGGAACCTACAGCGTGCACGAAGCCTACGTTGATGTGCAAGAGCCCTCCCTGCCGCAGGTGCTGCAGGAGCTGCCGTCCGGGGCTACCGCCGTCCTTCTGCCCCTGCTACTCTCACCGGGTTACCACACCGAACACGACATGAGGCAGGCAGCAGCAGACGCTAGCCACCTGACCACCGCAGTAGCCTGCGCCCTCGGCCCTTCCGCAGCCCTGGCTAAGCTGCAACGCCAGCGCCTCGAAGAAGCGGGCTGGGACGGCTACGACGATATCGCGCTGGCAGCAGCCGGTTCCTCCAGAGCGGACGGCCGTGAAGCCGTGCTCTATCAGGCAGAAGTTTTCAGCACCCTGCTCAGCCGGCAGGTGCCCTACGGTTTTGTTGCCGACATTGAACCCACTATCGAACAGGCCTGGGAGAACAACCAGGCCGAATACATCTCAACCTACCTGCTAGCCCGCGGTTACTTCCACAGCAAACTCACCAAGGCTTACCAGGGCACAGAAAAGGCGGTCGTCGCCGAGCCGCTGGTGCTGCCCGGAGACGCCGCCTCTGCTGCGGTAGTCGCTTCAGTTGCCCTAGAGAGGGCCACCGAAGCTTTAGCCGCTCTTAGCGCTTAACCGCTACAGCCTCAAAGGTCTCAGCAGGTTCAACGTAGGCCTGCTGGGACTCAATCAGCTGCAGTTCACGCTGGCCCGAGACCAGGGTGTTCTTCAGCAGTTCGTAGACGCTGGCAGTGGTGAGTTCCAGGGCCTCTTTCAGACTCTTACCCGACGCGAAGTGGGAGGCAAACAGGGCCTGGGTAACGTCGCCTGAACCGTTGGCCTTCATAGGCAGACGCGGGGTAGTAATCAGCCAGGCCTCATCGCCCGAAACAGCCAGCATCTGGATTGAATCCTCGGGGGTTTCGGGGGTGTTCACGCTGGTCACCAGCACGGTCTGGGGGCCAATCTTCTGGGCTGCAGCCACGGACTCAAGAACCTCATCCAGGGTCTTGGGGTCGGTACCGGTTACAAAGCCCAGCTCAAACTGGTTGGGGGTGATGATGTCGGCGTGCTGAATGACGCGGTCGCGAATCAGCTCCTGCACCTCGGGGGAGACAAAGCAGCCGCTGGTGGCATTACCCAGGACGGGGTCGCAGGAGTACAGGACGCCCGGGTTGGCTGCGCGGGCCTTGGCAACGGCATCGAGGATGGCGTCGCCGATGGAAGAGCCACCCTGGTAGCCAGAAATGACCAGGGCGGTGTCGGTCAGCCCGCCGCGCTCTTCAATGCCGGTGACGATTTCGCGGACGTCGTCGCCCGAGATCAGCGGGCCGCGCCAGGCACCGTAGCCGGTGTGGTTTGAAAAGAGGACGGTGTTGACGGGCATGACCTCGTGGCCAAGGCGCTGCAGGGGGAAGACGGCGGCTGAATTACCTACGTGGCCGTAGGCAACAGCGGACTGAATAGACAAAATACGCATAAACACCATTGTGGCACGCTCCAGCTGCCCCGCGGAACGCGCGTTTCATTAGATGACAGAGGGGCGTGACCTAATAGCGCACCCTAGTGCGCGACCTGCGACCCGTGCAAACTAGATTGCGTAAAAATTACCCCCGGTGAAGACCTGTGACGTAAAGATGTCTCCCCGTGACCTGACCCATGAAATAACTCGACCACCCTGCCCCCATAAGCCTAGACTTTCAAACAATTCACCCGAAGAACTGTTGTGAAAGGAGCGCCATGACACCCTCACCCGTGAGCTTTAAAAACTTTGGTGTTGGCTCGCCGGCCGCACCGCTGCAAGACCCCGCGATTAGCCCGGAAGGCACTGCTGAACCGGCTCAGCTCTCTGCTGCTGAGCAAGAGGCTAACCGAGAACTCGTTGACCGGTATGCGGCCGAGCTCTACGATGCGAGCGCCGAAGAAATCCTGACCTGGGCCCATGAGCACGTGAGTGGCCGTCTGGTCGTCACCCTCTCGATGGAAAACACCGTGCTGGCGGAGCTGGCAAGCCGCTACCTCCCCGACTCGGATTTCCTTTTCCTTGATACCGGCTATCACTTTCCTGAAACCCTGGACGTTGCCCAGCAGGTTGAGGACCGCTACCCGCAGACCCTGGTCAGGGCTGAGCCCCTGCTGACCGTGGGGCAGCAGGACGCCCGCTACGGCATCAACCTCTACGGCAGCGACCCCGCCGCCTGCTGCCGTATGCGCAAGGTCGAGCCGCTGGCAGCGTCCATGGCTCCCTACACCGGCTGGATCACGGGCCTGCGCCGGGCCGACTCACCGCTGCGCGCTACCACCCCGGCCCTAGACCTTGACGCCAACGGCCGGCTGAAAATATCACCCCTGGTCACCTGGACTCTCGAAGATACCGACCGGTACATCGACGAAAAGAACCTCATAGTTCACCCCCTGACCAAGGCAGGCTACCCCTCAATCGGCTGCGCCCCCTGCACCGCCAAGGTTGAAGCCGGCCAGGACCCCCGCAGCGGACGCTGGGCAGGGTTCACCAAGACAGAATGCGGACTACACACATGAGCACCACAACAACAGAAACCCTTTCACCCCACCTCAAAGACCTAGAAAACGAGTCAATCCACATCCTGCGCGAAGTAGCCGGGCAATTCGACAAGGTCGCCCTACTCTTCTCAGGCGGTAAAGACTCCGTTGCCGTCTACGAACTAGCCCGCCGCGCCTTCGCACCAGCACCCGTGCCCTTTGAACTGCTCCACGTAGATACCGGCCACAACTTCCCTGAAGTTATCGACTTCCGCGACCGCCTGGTGGAGCGCACCGGCGCCCGCCTGCGCGTGGCCAAAGTCCAGGACTGGATCGACCGGGGAGAACTCCAGGAGCGCCCCGACGGCACCCGCAACCCCCTGCAGACCGTCCCCCTGGTCGAAACCATCGAAGAACAGGGCTACGACGCGGTGCTCGGTGGCGCTCGCCGCGATGAGGAACGCGCCCGCGCCAAAGAGCGCATCTTCTCGGTGCGCGACGCCTTCGGCGGCTGGGACCCCCGCCGCCAGCGCCCCGAGCTGTGGAACCTTTACAACGGCGGCCACCTGCCCGGCGAGAACATCCGCGTTTTCCCCATCTCCAACTGGACCGAAGCCGACATCTGGGAATACATCGGAGCCCGCGCAATCGAGCTTCCCCCCATCTATTTCTCCCACGAGCGCGAAGTCTTCAACCGCGACGGCATGTGGCTGACCGCAGGGGAGTGGGGTGGCCCCACCAAGGGCGAACCCCTTGAAACCCGCCGGGTACGTTACCGTACCGTCGGCGATATGAGTTGCACCGGCGCCGTCCTATCTGAAGCCAGCACGGTACAGGACATTATCACCGAAATCTCCACCTCCACCCTGACCGAACGCGGCGCAACCCGCGCGGACGACCGCCTGAGCGAATCCGCCATGGAAGACCGTAAGAAGGAAGGTTATTTCTAAAATGACCCTGCTCACCCACCCCACCGAAATCGAGACAGCAAGCGGGGCACCGGCGTCCGCCCAGCTCGCAACCCGCCAGACCCTGCGCCTGTGCACCGCCGGAAGCGTCGACGACGGCAAATCAACCTTCGTGGGCCGCCTGCTTCACGACACCAAGAGCGTCCTCGCTGACCAGCTCTCAGCCGTAGAACGCACCAGCCGCGAGCGCGGCCACGAGGGCCTTGACCTCTCCCTGCTGGTCGATGGCCTGCGTGCTGAACGCGAACAGGGGATCACCATCGATGTGGCCTACCGATACTTCTCCACCGCCGAGCGCACCTTCATTCTGGCTGATACCCCGGGGCACGTGCAGTACACCCGCAATACCGTCACCGGTGTTTCAACCTCCCAGGTCGTCGTGCTGCTGGTGGACGCCCGCCACGGCGTGGTCACCCAGACCCGCCGCCACCTGACGGTCGCCTCCCTGCTCGGTATTCGCCAGGCGGTGCTGGCGGTCAACAAGATTGACCTGGTGGATTACTCCCAGGACGTCTTTGAGCAGATCCGCGAAGAGTTCACGGCTTTGGCGCAGGCCAAGGGCGTCGCTGAGGTAACCGTGATCCCTATTAGCGCCCTGAAGGGGGATAACGTGGTGGAACCTTCTGCCAACACCCCCTGGTACACCGGCCCGACCGTGTTGCGCTACCTCGAAACCGTCGACGTTGCTGAGCAGGAGTCAGACCTTGGCCTGCGCCTGCCCATCCAGTGTGTGATTCGCCCCCAGGGTACCGACTACCGGGGCTACGCCGGGCGTATCACTGCCGGTCACCTGGCTGTGGGCGACACCGTGCACCTGGGG
Organism: Rothia nasimurium; assembly: GCF_928381415.1. Classification (GTDB taxonomy): domain Bacteria; phylum Actinomycetota; class Actinomycetes; order Actinomycetales; family Micrococcaceae; genus Rothia; species Rothia nasimurium_H. The sequence goes on along the minus strand of NZ_CAKMSF010000009.1, from coordinate 32,934 downwards.
CAGGGGCGAACCAGCACCGTCACCCACATCGATACCGCAGATGGGGCGGCAACCACTGCCACCATAGGAGACTCCATCGTGGTGCGCCTGGCAGACGATATCGACCTCTCCCGCGGTGACCTCATTGCAGGTGCCGACCGCCCCGCAGGCAGCCGGGAACTGACCGCCACCCTGGTAGGTCTAGCCGATACCCCGCTGCGTCCGGGTGCCAAGGTCAAGCTGCGCTACGGCACCTCCCTGGTGCGGGCCCGCCTCACCTCCATCGACTCCATTCTCGATATCGACACCAACCAAGAACACCCCGGCGAAGCAGTTGAACTCAACGACATCGCCACCGTCACCCTGCAACTGGCAGAAGACCTACCCGTCGAACCCTACACCGGGCGCGGACTGGTGGGCTCCCTGCTACTGATCAACCAGGCAGACGGCAACACCCTAGCCGCGGGTCTCGTCCGCTAGCAGCCCTCACAGAACGAACACCACCATGAACAAACTACTACTCATCGCCCTGGGCGGTCTGCTCGCACAACTCGTTGACGGCAGCCTCGGCATGGGCTTCGGAGTCACCTCAACCACCCTGCTCCTCACCCTCGCCGCGATGAACCCGGCCAGTGCCTCGGCAGTTGTTCATGTGGCAGAACTCGGCACCACCCTCGCCTCGGGCATCAGCCACTGGCGGTTCAACAACATCGACTGGAAGGTCGTGCTGCGACTGGGCCTGCCGGGTGCGGTAGGGGCCTTTGCCGGAGCCACCCTGCTCTCCAACCTCTCCCTGGCTACCGCTAAGCCGGTCATGGCAACTATCTTGACCCTCATTGGCATCAACCTGGTACTCCGCTTCTCCACCGGCCGCCGCACCGCCCGCGGCACCGGCGCTCCCGCCACCCCCCGCACCCTCGGCTTCCTCGGGCTCTTCGGCGGATTCGTGGACGCCGCCGGTGGGGGAGGCTGGGGTCCGGTCACCAGCTCCACCCTCATGACCATCGGCAAAACCGAGCCCCGCCGCATCGTGGGCACGGTCAACACCGCCGAATTCCTGGTCACCCTAGCCGCCAGCCTGGGCTTTATCCTGGGAATGTGGCAGGACCTCACCGAGCATCTGCTCGCCGTCCTTGCCCTACTGGCCGGTGGCGTCCTCGCCGCCCCCGTTGCCGCCTGGCTGGTCACCCGCATCAACCCCACCGCCCTCGGCGGGTTCGTGGGCACCTGCCTGGTCGTCACCCACCTGCCCTACCTCACCGGCCTCGTACCGGCCCTGGCCCCCTACAGCCTGCCGCTCACCCTGGGAGCAGCCCTGACCGGGCTGGCCCTGAGCACCCGAGGAGTGCTGCGGAGCCGAAACCTCACCCTCAGCCGCCCCACCGGCTACAGTGAAACTGTCGCATCTTCACATCACACTCTCGCCACCAGCACCACACGCACGAAAGACTAAACCTATGGCTAAGACCCTCACCGCCCGCCCCGACCAGGCAGCCGCACCGGCCCGCCGTAAACCCGTCTCAAAGAAGCCCAACGGCCAGTGGAAAATCGACGGCAAAAGCCCGCTCAACGCCAACGAAGAATTCAAGCTGGCAGATGATGGCCTGCACGTACGCGAACGGATTATCGACACCTACTCCAAGGAAGGGTTCGACTCCATCGACTCGGACGACCTACACGGCCGCTTCCGCTGGTGGGGTCTTTACACCCAGCGCAAGCAGGGCATTGACGGCGGCCGTACCGCAACCCTGAGCCCCGAAGAACTCGAAGACAAGTACTTCATGCTGCGCGTGCGTATCGACTCCGGCCAGCTCACCACCGAGCAGACCCGCGTAATCGGTGAAATCTCCCGAGAATTTGCCCGCGACACCGCCGATGTGACCGACCGCCAGAACGTGCAGCTGCACTGGGTCCAGGTAGAAGACGTACCCGAAATCTGGCGCCGCCTGGCAGAGGTGGGGCTCGACACCACCGAGGCCTGTGGCGACGTAAGCCGCGTCATTCTGGGCTCACCCCTGGCAGGAATTGCCGCTGACGAACTCATCGACCCCACCCCGGTCATTCGAGAGATTAAAGAAAAGTACATCGGCGATCCGGCCTTCTCCAACCTGCCGCGTAAGTTCAAGACCTGCTTCACCGGCCACCCCAGCCAGGACGTCGTCCACGAAATCAACGACGTAGCATTCGTCGGCGTTACCCACCCGGAACTGGGTGTCGGCTATGACCTGTGGGTCGGTGGCGGACTCTCCACCAACCCCAAGCTTGCAGAGCGCCTGGGGGTCTTCGTCACCCAGGACCAGGCCGTGGAGGTCTGGAAGGGCGTCATCTCCATCTTCCGCGACTACGGCTACCGCCGCCTGCGCAACAAGGCCCGCCTCAAGTTCCTGGTTGCTGACTGGGGGGTAGAGAAATTCCGGCAGGTACTGGAAGAAGAATACCTGGGCTATGCCCTGCCCGACGGCCCCGCCCCCGAGACCCCCGCCGTCACCGGCGACCACGTGGGAGTACACGCGCAGAAGGACGGTAAGTTCTACATCGGCCTGACCCCCACCGTTGGGCGCATCAGCGGCAGCCAGCTCATTGACCTGGCCAACCTGGTTGAAAAGTACGGTTCTTCGCGTCTGCGCACCACCCCCTACCAGAAGCTGGTCGTGCTCGACATCGAAAAAGATGATGTTGAACCCTTCATCACCGAAGCCGAGAAGCTGGGCTTCTACGCGCGTCCGTCCGTCTTCCGCCGCTCCACCATTGCCTGTACCGGTATCGAATACTGCAAGCTGGCGATTGTGGCGACCAAGTCCACCGCAGCGCGCGTCATCGATAACCTCGAAGAACGCCTAGCTGATGTTGCTGACCAGCTCCCGCAGCGCCTGACCCTGCACATCAACGGCTGCCCCAACTCCTGCGCCCGTATTCAAACTGCCGATATTGGGCTCAAGGGGCAGATCATTACCACTGAGGACGGACGCCAAGTACCCGGCTTCCAGGTTCACCTCGGCGGTGGGCTGGCCGACTACCAGAACGACGCCGCCGGCACCCTCGGCCGCACCGTGCGCGGTCTCAAGGTAGAGGCTGACCTGCTAGAAGACTACCTTAAACGCCTAATCCGCACCTACCTTGCGGAGCGAGCGGACGCCTCCCAGACCTTTGCGCGCTGGGCGATGGAGGCGGACGAGCAGCAGCTAGTATAGGGTTGGCTTTTCGACGCGTCCGCCGGTTTTCCACTGTTGAGGCATGGAAAACCGGCGGACGCGTCGAAGCTATAGGTATACCCCGGCGGACGCAAAAGCCCGCTTCAGCTTCTCTGCCAACAACTGCGGTCGGTAGATAACCTCGTGCCAGTTGGTGCGTACCACGTTGTAGCCTCTACCGCGGAGCCAGGCTTCACGCTCATTCTGCTGACCAAAAACCTGTTCACGGTTTGACCCCGCGTATTTGATGTTTCCGTCAAACTCTAAAATGATCATGCACTCAGGCCACATAAAATCAGGCCGGTAGCGCCGTCCGCCGCCCTCAACCCATACCTGCTGCTGGCAGGGCGGAAAGCCAAACTCGTCTAAGAAATAGACCACCAGACTTTCACCAGCAGATTCGGAAAGCGGATTGACCAAATCAGCCAACCTCTGTAGGCGACTACTGCCGCGGCCCGTAGCCTGGCGTAAACACGTCAAGAGATCGGGGTAAAGAACCCCAGCTCTTAAGGAACTATCGGCCAGTACGAGAGCATGGCGTAGGTCGAGAACCCGGCAACAATCCACCACTGTCTGTAGGGCAGATGTTACGGGAATACCCGCAAGCTCCTGGGGCTTACTCGTAAGCCCGTGCACGGTGACACCCGGTGAAGAATGAGCCCTAGAGTTCGGCGCTGCAACGTGAATACGGTCAGGAACAGTCAGTTGAGCAAAACCATAGAGAGCCGCAGCGCTCTGGTGCGAGAAAACTGTTCGAGCACCCATACTTTTTGAATGGGCAACCAGCCGGGCCACATAGCGTTCACTCGGTAGGAGTGAAGACCAGCTTTGAGAGGGCACGTAGACCCCGCGGCGTATTCTGACGATCTCGCCGCGGGACACTTTTTGACGCACAGCATGACGGGTAAAACCGCGCAGCTCCAAATCTTGGGCTGTCTGAACTAGGGGGTGAATATCGTGCAGGCTTTTCATGCATCTAGACTGCACCGCTGAGGCCCTTTATCGCAGGCTCAGGGGTGAATCTGTGGATAACTGTGCCCTTTAGCGGGGGATAGGCCTAACGTTTCAGGCGCCACAAGGACATAAACGCGTCATAGAAGTTAGCTGCTGTGGGGTCTGCACAACTTGTCTGGACCGCACCGGGAGCGTCCGTCCGGATTTCTAGCACCCCACTAAACCTTCGACGCGTCCGCCGGTTTTCCACGGTTGAGGCATGGAAAACCGGCGGACGCGTCGAAATGAAGAGAAGACACGATAAGGACTCGGGCCCGGAGTCGAATTTGGTGCTAGGACGTCGGCCCCAGCTTGAAAAGTCGCCGTGGCAGCTGCTGCCTAGTGGGTCTCAAAAGCCCTTGCCATGACCTCTTCGCGGCGGGGGCCGGCCACCGCACACACCTCGCCCAGGGTAATCACAGCAGGCGGCTTCACATCGGCCAGGGTTTCGAGGCAGTCACCCAAGGTCGCGTAAACTTCGCGCTGGTTGGGGCGGAAGCCGTCCTGCACCGCAATCAGAGGCAAGGACGCCGGCACCCCGCGCTCGCGCAGACCGGCAACGGTATGGGGGAGGGACTTGACGCCCATGAGAAGGGAGACCGTGCCGCCGTCCTTGAGCAGGCCCGCTAGCTGGTCCAGCTCCGAGCTGCCTAGAGGCGCGTGCCCAGACACCACGGTAAACATGTGGGACACACCGCGCAGGGTAATCGGCACCCCGGCCAGGGCGGGCAGCGCGATCGATGAGGTCACCCCCGAATACACCGTGACCGGTATACCGGACTGCTCGCAGACATAGAGCTCCTCAGCACCGCGTCCGAAGACATAGGGGTCACCGCCCTTGAGGCGGGCCACGGTTCGACCGGCTAGGGCATGCTCTACCATGAGCCGGTCAATCTCCCGCTGCGGCACCCGGTGCTGGCCGGGAATCTTGCCCACATCGATGATGTCAGCCTTAGGCGCCCAGCGGGGCAGGTCTTGGTGGGGAGCAAGATGGTCAAGCAGGACGACGTCCGCCCGACTCAGTGCCTCAAGGGCATGGCGGGTCATGAGGCCGGGATCGCCGGGGCCAGCCCCAATCAAAAAGACCCTGCCGACCTGCTGGGGCGCCGGTTCGCTATCCACAAGAAGAACCGTGTGCAGACCCCTGCTGCCCAGGGCCGCCTTAATCGCCTGCCGCCAGCTCCCAATCTCATCGGGCTGCTCGGCACAGATGACCACCACAGACGGGGCGATATCTTCTAGAACAGAGGGGAGTAGGCCAGCAGAGGAGACACTCATGACCTCAGCCGCCGCCTTATACTTGGGCGCAACCTGCCCCACCCGCTCCGATGCTCCGCAGAGCAGCACCGCAGCACTGGTGACATCAAGATCAGCGAACACGCCGTATCCTCTCCCTAGAAAACTCTTTACCCTTCATCCTCACACGGGTCGGGCAGCTTCACCCACTTGCGTGACCTCGCATGAACCGGAGTACCACAACCTTGTCACGCGAGGTCACACGGCGGCAGCTAGCCGGCGTGCACCGGCAAAATGGCCCCGGCAATCAAAACCTTCTCGCCGGCGTCCTCACCCTCAAGATCACCATCGGCCTCGGCTGCAGCGATTTCCGCTTCGGTGGCCGGGCGGATCTGGTCACGCTCCAGCACGTACATGCGGTCACCCGCCGAATTAGCCTCAGGTTCATTGACAAAAGCCCTAAAGCGGCGCAGGCGCTTCTCATCGCGCAGGGTCGCGGCCCACTCGTCCTCATAGTGGTCAATGTGGTATTGCATATCAGCATCGAGCTGCTCACAGATGCCCAGCTTGTCATCGATAATCACTTCGCGCAGGTGCTCGATAGCGTCGCCAAACTTTTCATCGAGGTCCTCAGCCCAGCGGGCGGTGCGCTGGAGCTTATCCGCAGTGCGGATGTAGTACATGAGGTAACGGTCAATATAACGGTAGGCGGTTTCCTGGTCGAGATCCTGCGCAAACAGGCGGCCGTGGGCGGGGTTAGCGCCGCCGTTGCCGGCAAAGTAGAGGTTCCAGCCGTTCGTGGTGGCAATAAGACCCACGTCTTTGCCCTGGGCTTCTGCGCACTCACGGTTACAGCCAGACACTGCCACCTTGAACTTGTGGGGAGAACGCAAACCCTTGTAGCGGTTTTCCGTATCAATTGCCATAGCCACCGAATCGCGCATACCGAACCTGCACCAGGCAGAACCAATACAGGACTTCACATTGCGCAAGGACTTACCGTAGGCCTGACCCGACTCAAAGCCCGCATCGACCAGCCGCTGCCAAATCTCAGGCAGCTGCTCAAGACGGGCCCCGTACATGCCGATACGCTGGGCACCGTTAATCTTGGTGTAGAGCCCGTAGTCAGCTGCCACCTGGGCAATAACGGCCAGCTTCTGCGGGGTAATTTCGCCACCGGGGATACGGGGAATCACACCGTAGGTGCCGTCCTTCTGCATGTTGGCCAGGTTGCGGTCGTTGGTGTCCTGCAGGGCGCCGCGGCCGCCGTCCAGGGCGTAGGACTTGCGGGTTGATGCAAGGATGGACGCCACGGTCGGCTTACAGATGGCGCAGCCGTCGGTACCCCGCCCAAAGCGCTTGAGCACGGAGTAGAAATCATCGAGGTCGCCCACAGCGTAGACAGCCTGGAAGAGCTCGGCACGCGAGAGGTCAAAGTGCTCGCACAGGGCTTTCGAGACCGTCAGCCCCAGTTTCTTCATGGTCTGTTCTAGGGTCTTTTGGATCATGGGTACGCACGAGCCGCACTGGGTCCCGGCGGTTGTCTCAGCCTTGACCGCACCTACATCGTGCGCGCCGCCCTTTACTGCTTCCCGCACTGCACCGAAGCAGATATTGTTGCAGGAGCACAGCACTGCGTCGTCGGGCAGTTCTGTATCGGGCACGCCATCCCCGCTTCCTGCAGCGGTGAGAAAGGCGGACGGCTCCGCGGGCAGCTCCCTGCCCAGCAGCGGCTTCAGCGAATCGTAGGGGGCGGTATCACCCACGAAGACGCCACCGAGCAGGGTCTTCGCATTGGCGGTTGTCACAATCTTCTGATACAGGCCGCGAGCCGGGTCAGCAAACATGATCTCTAGGCAGTTTTCGGTCACCCCGCGACGGTCACCAAAACCGGCTACTTCCAGACCCGAAAACTTGAGTTTGGTGGCGATATCGAAGCTCTCTACCTCTTCATGACCACCGGTGAGATTAGTTGCCACAGCTTCAGCCATCTGATTCGCCGGAGCCACCAGGCCCCAGGTGCGACCCAGCACGCAGGCTACTTCACCAATAGCCCAAATGTGGGGGTCTTCCGACTGACAGCTGGGGGAGACCACGAGGCCGCCGCGCTCGCCCACCTGCAAACCGGCGTCCCGGGCTAGCTGATCATTGGGGCGGATGCCGGCAGCCATCATGACCAGGTCAGCATCGAGCTGGTGCACATCGGCTTCATCACCCATACCGTTTGCCACCGATACCGAGATAACCTCACCGGCGGAATCCTTGTTAATGGTTGAGATAAAAGCACCGGTTTCAACCACGATTCCTGCCTCGCGAATTGCGGCGTTGACCGCGAAACCGCCACCCTGGTCTACCTCAATCGATAGCAGCCAGGGAGCCACATCGAGAATGGTGGGGTCAGCTCCAACGTCTCGCAGGCCCTCTGCGGCCTCGAGCCCCAGCAGGCCGCCACCGACCACGATAGCGCGGGGGCGGCGTCCTAGCTTTTCCGTAAGACGGGCAACCTCCGCAACCACCGTTTGCACATCATCGATGGTGCGGAAGACGTGGGCGCTGTCGGAGCCAGGAATGGGAATCTTGACCGCCGATGAACCGGTAGCAAGAATCAGTTCATCGTAGGGGTAGGTCTGGCCATCGGTTGCGCTGACCGTGCGGTTCTTGCGGTCGATGGCGGTTGCGCTCACACCATTGACGAGGGTGACGTGGGGGTTGTTCCAGAGTTCGGGGTCGCCGAGGGTGAGGTCGCGGGTGGTGTCGTGAAAAATCTTCTCTAGCGCTACACGGTCATAGGGCAGGTGTTTCTCGGCGTTGAGCACGGTAAGGTGGGAGGCGCCGGAGTCCTTGTCGAGGAAGGCCTTGGCAAATCTCCAGGCTGCGGGCCCACCTCCAATCACCAGAACGGAACGTTGGCTGGAGGTAGCGGGGGTGTGGGACATGGGAGCCTCCCTGGTGTGGGTTCAAGCCGGTTTAATGCGTATTTATAATGCTAATATTAGCTTAAAGGCAGGGTAAACAAGATAAACCCACGCAAACGCACGACGTACAGCAAGAAAATGGAGGGCACCGTGACAGCACAGTGGCACCGAATCTGCACCAAGAACGACCTGGAGCCCAACTGGGGCGAAGCGGCTCTGATTGACGGGCAGCAGTATGCGGTCTTTCGTGCCGCAGACGATTCTATTTTCGTCACCAGCCACAGGGACCCTGCTTCCGGAGCCCTGGTAATCGCCCGCGGCATTCTGGGAGAGAAGGGCGGCGAGCCCACCGTGACATCCCCTCTCTATAAAGAGGTCTATTCCCTCATCAGCGGCGACTGCCTCTCTGGAGCTGACTACCGCCTGCCTGTCTACCCCGTAGAGGTGCGCGACGGTGATATTTGGGCGGAGCTCCCCGCGTGATTCAGCGGCTGCCGGTAGCCCTTGATTTGCGCGGACGCCGGGTTCTGGTGGTCGGGGCGGGGCAGGTCGCTGCCCGGAAGGTAGGCCCCCTCATTGAGGCTGGGGCTCAGGTTGAGGTGGTGGCCCCTTCCTTTGACTCCCACCTGGAGAACCTGCTGGCTGAAGGGGGTCTTGTTGCACACCGGCGTCCTTTTGCTCCCGAAGATCTTGCCGGGGCCTGGCTGGTCTACGCGCTCACGGACTCGCCGGATCTCAATGCACGGGTCGCTGAGCTTTGCGAAGGGCGAGGTATCTGGTGCCTAGTGGGCGGGGCATCGCAGGAATCCCCAGTCTGGTCGCTGGCCCACCGCAGGCAGGGCGATGAACTGGTGGCTGTTTCTGGCGGGGGTAACCCGCGGCGAGCGCTTGCCCTGCTCAACCGCATCGCCGGGGTGCTGGGCTGGGACTAGTCCAGGTGCAGGGTCATATCGTGCCAGATCGCCCCGCCGTGGGCTGATTCTGAAACCCCGTCAAGCTCAAAGCCGAGTTTCTCATAGAAGCTAATCAGCTCCTTCTTGCAGGTAAGAATCACCCCTGTTCGCCCCTGCTCTCGGGCTTGGTCGATGAGCTTTTCTATCAGGGCGGACGCGTACCCCCGGCCCCGGTAGGCCGGGCGGGTGTTGATACCAAACACCGTCTGGTAAGCCCCGTGCCGGGTGTGGGCCTGGGGGCTCTCGTAGAGGTCATCGAAGATAACGGGGGAGTCGGTCACTAGTCCGTCGATAAAGGCAACAACTTCGCCGTCAGCTTCAAGTACCCAGAAATGCTCCCCAAAAACCTCAAACCTGGCCCGCAGGTCGCTCTCACTCGCTGCTTCAGCCGCCGGGAAACACTCGGCCTCAATGGCGGCCAGGATGGGCAGGTCTTCCTGCCGTGCCTGGCGAATCTCTACACGGGTGTCCTGCTGGTGAGCTGCTGCCGCGTCAAGCGCTGCTAGAGGCTGGCCACCCACACCCCAATCGGTGCGCGGTACCTCGTTAAGAATCACCCACACCGAGCTTTCCTTGGCACCCATCACCCGGGCATAGGTTCGGGTGAGTTCAGCAATCAGCTCGGCCTTCTTCTCATCAGACTGAATAGAGGCATACGAGACATTAATGAGGGGCATGGTGTTCTCCTGGGTAGTGCTTGAACCTAAGTCTAGCGGCGTATCAGAGGCGTGTTCATCTTGAGCGTCCACCAGACTCTCGCAGCGCTTAGGTCTCAAATGGGCGGTGCAAGACTCTTGTGGACACTTAGCTCAGCTGCGTCATACTGCGTCACGGCTGCACCGTTTTAAACGCGCTCGCCGTGCACTGGTGCGCAAAGCGCTATCCACAGGAGGCGCCTTTCTGGCGAAATTTGCCCGGCTCAGCGCACAATCTGACCATGAAATCTCCAGAAGAAATTGCTTTGGCTGTGCAGACCACACAGCAGCTATCCGCACGAGGCATAAACAAGGACGCCCTTGCCCGCGCGGTTGCTCGCGGCGAGTACCAGCGGCTTGGCTATGGAAGCTATATGGAAAGTGGTTTCCACTCTCAGCTTTACCCTAGTCAGCAGTATCTGGCCCGTGTCATTGGGTATGGCAGAAGCAGACTCAAAACCTCGGTGTTATCCCACCATTCAGCGGCAGCGGTACACGGTATGTGGCTACTCCATATACCGACTGCTATCCATACAGTGGGTCAGGCGCACGGCACCCCTTCACCGCGGGTTGTGCGGCATAGAAACAACCGGTACGAAACCGGGAAAAGTTTGGGTGTAGACGTAACCGCACCGCTCGATACGGTTCTTCACTGTATGAGGGTGATGAAATTCGAAGAGGCACTTGTGCTTGCGGATAGTTCTTTGCGGAAGATTGAGCACCAAAAACTGACCCAGGCCTTACGGGGGCTGTCTGGTCGTGGCTCTGTGCAGGCTCGCATAATTGCAGATATCGTAAGCCCTCTCAGCGAGTCGCCTGGGGAGAGTTTGCTGCGGCTTTTCTTGATGAGGTGTGGTTTGCCTCGGCCTGTCGAGCAGCACGTGATTGGGGTATATGGGCAGCAGTTCAGGGTAGATTTTGCCTGGCCAGATTTCAAGATCATCGTTGAGTTTGATGGGCAGATCAAATACACCCAGTTTGGTGAGCGTGAGGACGTTTTTGGGCGGCAGAACGAACGTGAGGCTCTCTTGCGGGGGCAGGGGTGGGATGTGGTTCGAGTAACGTGGGACGAGCTCACCCGGCGTCCGCACGAGCTCAAAACCAAGATGGAGCGAGCTTTCAGCCGTGCCCGCCGTCTCTAGGGTCCACCAGACTCTCGGAGTGTCCACCGGGGGAATAAGCACTTCGAGAGTTTGGTGGACGCTCGCGGAATAGGAGAGGGAGAGGTGAGCGGACGCCGCCCGCCGGCAGGCGCGACCTGAAGTTGAGCACAGGGGCGGGGGCAAGAATTGTAATTTAGGTTCCCCTGCTCACCCTGCCAGCTGGCGGTAATCCGCTATCTTGGGGCGGGGCGTCCGCACCTGTACTACATCTTGTGCTCACACGCCTGTAATTCACACCCCGGCCCGGCGGGCGCCTGCCAGAAAAGCAAAAAACCCGTTAGACAGCCACCGCCCCTACCCCTAAAATAGGTAACAGTTGCAATGACCCGGCTATCACCGGCGAGCAATCCGGAAGAACAGGCTATACCTGCACACCCCCGTAATTCGTTGCGACGAGGGGAGTGCGCGGAATAGATATAGCCCCAGTAGACCCGGACGGGTAAGCCCGAAACAGCTGTCATGAAGCGACTGATAACCGGTTCGACCCTGCGCTGGGCGCAACCTACCTCATCTCACGAGACGGTAGGTTGCCCCGGCGCAGACCCATACCCGCCCGCACTTTTCGGTGCGGCTCGGGGTGGGGTCGGGCCGGTTGACGTAAGCAAGGTGGTACCGCGCAGGTTCCTCACCCGTCGAGCGGACGGGGGAGGGCAGGCGTCCTTGCACCCCAAGTACTAGGCAGACAAGAACCTAAGGGCGCAACCATGACCAACAAGCCTGTTTACCCCAAGGCAAGCGCAAGCGGAGCCAGTTTTGTGGCCGCTTCCCCCTCTTTCCCCGCACTCGAAGAAGCAGTGCTGGACTACTGGAAGAATGACGGAACCTTCCAGGCATCCATCGATAACCGCGACGCCGGCGAGAACGGCGCTAACGAGTTCGTCTTCAACGACGGCCCTCCCTTCGCCAACGGCCTGCCCCACTACGGCCACCTCCTAACCGGCTACGTCAAAGACCTGGTCGCCCGCTACCAGACCCAGCGCGGCCACAAGGTTGAGCGTCGTTTCGGCTGGGACACCCACGGCCTGCCCGCAGAGCTTGAAGCCATGAAGCAGCTGGGCATGACCGATAAGCAGCAGATCATCGAGATGGGCATCGACAACTTCAACGACGCTGCCCGCGCCTCGGTGCTCAAGTACACCAAGGAATGGGAAGAGTACGTCACACGCCAGGCCCGCTGGGTGGACTTCGAGAACGACTACAAGACCCTGAACGTGGAGTACATGGAGTCCGTTATTTGGGCCTTCAAGCAGCTGCACGATAAGGGTCTGACCTACGAGGGCTTCCGCGTGCTGCCCTACTGCTGGAAGGACGAAACCCCGCTCTCGAACCACGAGCTGCGCATGGACGATGACGTCTACAAGGAGCGTCAGGACCCGTCCGTCACCGTGGCTTTCCGCGTCACCGATGACGCCACCCTGGCCAAGCACCCCGAGGTTGCCGCCGAACTGGCCGGTGTTGAGGCCCTGGCCTGGACTACCACCCCCTGGACCCTGCCCACCAACCAGGCTCTGGCCGCTGGCCCCGAAATCAGCTACGTTGTTGTGCCCGGTGCCGGTGAGCTAGAAGGACGCCGCTTCCTGCTGGCTGCCGACCTGCTGGGCGAGTACGCCAAGGACCTGGGCTACGGGGATGCCGACAAGCCCGCGGACGCCGCCCGCGAGGCCGTCCTTGCCACCTACACCGGCACCCAGCTCGAAGGCGTGCGCTACGCACCCCTGTGGGACTACTTCACCGACGCAGAAAAGTTCGGCACCGAGAAGGCCTGGCAGATTCTGGTCGCCGACTACGTGACCACCACCGACGGTACCGGTCTGGTCCACCAGGCACCCGCCTACGGTGAGGATGACCAGAAGGTCTGTGAGGGTTACGGTATCCCCGTGATTCTGTCTATCGACGAGGGCGCCAAGTTCCTGGACCTCTTCGCCGACTCTTCCCTGGCCGACGGTGCCCCCCTGGCTGAGATCGCCGGCGTCCAGATTTTCGAGGCTAACCGCACCATCATCAACACCCTCAAGGCTGCCGGTGTGCTGATTCGCGAGAAGTCCTACGTTCACTCCTACCCCCACTGCTGGCGCTGCCGCACCCCCCTGGTCTACCGCGCCATCACCTCCTGGTACGTGAGTGTGACCGACTTCAAGGGCCGCATGAGCGAGCTGAACGAGGACATCAACTGGATCCCCGAGAACGTCAAGCACGGCCAGTTCGGCAAGTGGGTTGAGAACGCCCGCGACTGGTCCATCTCGCGTAACCGCTTCTGGGGCTCCCCGATTCCGGTCTGGGTCTCTGACGACCCGAACTACCCCCGCACCGACGTCTACGGCTCCCTGGCAGAGCTGGAAGCCGACTTCGGCCGCCTACCCCTGAACAAGGACGGCGAAGTCGACCTGCACCGCCCCTACATCGACGAGCTGACCCGACCCAACCCGGACGACCCCACCGGCAAGTCCACCATGCGCCGCGTGGAGGACGTACTGGACGTCTGGTTCGACTCCGGTTCCATGCCCTTTGCCCAGTTCCACTACCCCTTCGAAAACAAGGAATGGTTCGAGGCCCACTACCCGGCAGACTTCATCGTTGAGTACATCGGCCAGACCCGTGGCTGGTTCTACACCATGCACATTCTGGCCACCGCCCTCTTCGACCGCACCGCCTTCGAGAACGTCATCGCCCACGGCATCGTACTGGGCTCCGACGGCCAGAAGATGTCTAAGTCCCTGCGCAACTACCCCGATGTCTCCGAGGTTTTGGACCGCGACGGTTCGGACGCCATGCGCTGGTTCCTCATGTCATCTCCGATTCTGCGCGGCGGCAACCTGATCGTGACCGAGCAGGGCATCCGCGAGGGCGTCCGCCAGGTCATGCTGCCCCTGTGGAACGTCTACCACTTCTTCGCTCTCTACACCAATGCTGCCAACGGCGGTGCAGGCTACGAGGCCAAGCTGGTCACCGAGGCCGAGCATGTGATGGACCGCTTTATCCTGGGTAAGACCCGTCAGCTGGTTGCCGAGGTTACCGAGGCCATGGACGCTTACGATGTATCTGCCGCCTGCGAGGCCCTGCGCACCTACACCGATGCCCTGACCAACTGGTATGTGCGCCGCTCCCGCGAGCGCTTCTTCAATGAAGACACCGCGGCCTTCGACGTGCTCTACACCGCTCTGGTGACCTTCGTGAAGATGGCGGCCCCCCTGCTGCCGCTGACCACCGAGGAAATCTACCGCGGTCTGACCGGGGAGCGTTCGGTCCACCTGACCGACCTGCCCTCACCTGAAGATTTCAAGGACGAGGCTGAGCTGCTGGCCCTGATGGAGACCACCCGCGCTGTTGCTTCTGCCGGTTCTGCCCTGCGTAAGGCCCACAAGCTGCGCGTGCGCCAGCCCCTGGCTGCCCTGACCGTGGCGGTTGCCGGTGGCAAGGACCTGGCCGGCACCTTCGAATCGATCATCGCTGATGAGCTCAATATCAAGGCGGTTGAGCTTCTGGACGCTGCCGAGGTGGCTCCTGCGGACTTCGGCATCTCCCAGCAGCTCAAGGTCAATGCCCGTGCCGCTGGCCCCCGTCTGGGCAAGCAGGTGCAGGTTGCCATCAAGGCTTCTAAGAGCGGGGACTGGAAGGTCACCGAGGACGGCACCGTTGTGGTTGGTGCCGACAACATGGCTCTGGAGCCGGGCGAGTACGAGCTTGAAACCGTGGTCGCAGAAACCGACGGCGCCGCAGAGCGCGCCGTCTCGGTTCTGCCCGGCGGTGGCTTCCTGGTACTCGACACCACCCTCACCGACGAGCTGCGCGCCGAGGGTACTGCCCGCGACGCCGTCCGCGCCATCCAGTCCGAGCGTAAGGACGCCGGCCTCAACGTCTCAGACCGCATCGAGCTGACCATCACCGCCCCCGCCGCTGACCTCGAAGCTATCAAGAAGCACGAGGAACTGGTGGCCGGTGAGACCCTGGCTGTGGCCGTGACCTACCTCGAGGGCGCTGAATTCTCAGCGACCGTGAAGAAGGCATAAATGACCAAGGACAACATGGAGCTTGACCCCGTGTTTGCCGAGATTGCTGCCGAGGGTGCTCGCGCTGACGACGCCCTCGGCGTAGCCTCGGTCTACGCTGACCTGCTGGCTCGTGCCCCCGAGCACAAGATGGCCCCCCGCCTTGACGCGATGACCCGCGCCGTGGAAATTCTGGGCGAACCTAACAAGGCAGCCCCGGTCATCCACATCACCGGCACCAACGGCAAAACCTCAACCGCCCGCATGATTGAGCGCCTGCTCATGGCGCACGACATTCGTGTGGGCCGCTACACCAGCCCCCATATTTCCAAGGTCACCGAGCGGATCTCGATTGACGGGGCGCCCGTGGCAGATTCCACCTTTGTGCGTATCTGGGGCGAGATTCAGCCCTACCTGCAAATCGTGGACGCTGAGCTTGAGGCAGCCGGTGCCCCCCGCATCACCTACTTTGAAGCCCTCACTATCCTGGCTTTTGCGATTTTCGCCGACGAGCCGGTGGACGTGATGGTACTTGAGGTGGGTATTGGGGGCTCCTGGGACGCCACCAACGTCGCCGACGCTACCGTATCGGTGGTTACCCCCATTGGCCTGGACCACACCGACATGCTGGGGGAGACCCTCGCCGAAATTGCCGGTGAGAAGGCAGGGATTAT
Source organism: Rothia nasimurium (assembly GCF_928381415.1). Classification (GTDB taxonomy): domain Bacteria; phylum Actinomycetota; class Actinomycetes; order Actinomycetales; family Micrococcaceae; genus Rothia; species Rothia nasimurium_H. The sequence goes on along the minus strand of NZ_CAKMSF010000009.1, from coordinate 17,149 downwards.
TAAGGACGGCGGCTTCCTCATCTCCGCTGCCCAGGACCCGTCCGCCGCCCAGGTCCTGCTCGAAGCCGCTCGCGCCCACAACGCCGACTACCGCTTTGAAGGCGTAGAGTTCGGCGCTGTCGACCGCACCGCCGGTGTGGGCGGGCAGCTGCTCACCATCCAGGGGCTAGCTGGCCGCTACGAAGACATAGCCCTGCCCCTCTTCGGTGCCCACCAGGCCCAGAACGCCGCCGTGGCCCTGGCCGCGGTTGAGGCCTTCTTGGGCGGGGGAGAGAAGGAACTGAGCCTCGACCTCATCAAGCTGGCCTTTGGCGAGGTGCGCTCGCCGGGCCGCCTAGAGGTAGCCCGCACCGAGCCGCCCGTGGTGCTTGATGCCGCCCACAACCCCCATGGGGTCACTGCTTCGGCAGCGGCCTTTAAGGAGTCCTTCAGCTTTGAAGAACTGCACCTGGTGGTGGGTATCCTGGGTGAAAAGGACGCCGCGACCATGCTGAACCTGCTCTTTGACGAGTACGTTGATCGGGCAGAGTGGCGCACGGTACTGCACCTGACCAAGTCAGACTCTCCGCGTGCCACTGCCCCGGAAGAGCTAGCTGAATTGGCCCTCAACGCTGGTTTTGATGAAGACGCCATCGAGACCTACGAGAACATTCCCGATGCTCTGTCCGCAGCGGTGACGGCTGCAGCCGATGTGCCCAACCTGAACTCCGCGGTACTGGTCACCGGCTCTATCACCGTGGTGGGCGAAGCTAGCACCCTGCTCGGACTGTAAAGGAGAGATGATGGCGAGAATGACGCGCGCCCAGCGCGAATGGCGCCCAGGCCAGCCGAAAAAGCAGCGCTCTATCAAGGTCATGTTTACCTCGATGGTGCTCTCGCTCGAAGCCCTGGTTGCCTTCTTTGCAACCCTGGCAATTTTTGGCCACCACTTCAACGACCCCACCTGGGTCAAGGTGGTCATTTGGGTACTGGGTCTAGCTCTGGCAGCAGCCCTGCTGGTCACACCGGCCTTCCTGAAGAAGCCCTGGGGCTACCACCTGGGCTACGGTTTGCAGGTTGCTCTGATTCTGGTGGGCTTTGCCCTGCCCTCCATGTTCTTTGTGGGAGCGGCTTTTGCTGTGGCCTACTGGTACGGGGTGACGCGTGGTGCCCGCCTGGACGCCGAGAACGCCGTCCGCGCCAAAGAGCAGGAGGAATGGGAGAAGGCTAACCCCGCCTAGCGGGGTGTCTGGTAGGGTAAGGGTGAAAACTCACCCTGACCTATCAAAGGAGATTGTCATGACCGAGCGTACCCTGATTCTGGTCAAGCCCGACGGTGTGGAGCGTAACCTCACCGGCCAGGTGCTGGCCCGTTTTGAGCGTAAGGGCTACCGCATTGCTGAGCTGAAGATGCTGGTTCCCTCCCGTGAGCTGCTTGAGCAGCACTATGCGGAACACGAGGGCAAGCCCTTCTATGAGCCCCTGGTCTCTTACATGGGCTCAGGCCCCGTGGTTGCTCTCGTGCTTGAGGGCAACGGCGTGCTTGAGGGCGCCCGTACTCTCATGGGATCTTCTAACCCCACCACCGCTGCCCCCGGCACCATCCGCGGCGACTTTGGCCGTGACTGGGGCGAGAGCGTGCAGAAGAACCTGGTGCACGGTTCAGATTCAGCAGAGTCAGCAGACCGCGAAATCGCGCTCTGGTTCGGTGCCTAAAAAGACCCGCCGCTCAGCAGAGTAAAAAAGGCCGGGGCCCTCGTACTGAGGGCCCCGGCCTTTTGCTGTGGGGGAGGGGGTTAGAACATCCCCATAATCACATCGAAGAAGCGGATGAAGATAATGCCGAAGATCAAGATGTAGACCAGGATGATAGAGAACCAGGTCCAGTTGGGGGCTGCCCGACGGATGCTCTCAGAAGCTGGAATAACCCCGGCGTGAATATTGCGGGTGGTGACCTTCACGAAAATTGCGGTCTGCATAATCCACACGATCATGCAGAAGAGGCAGAGGGCGTTGATGTCGAAGGTGGTGTTGTACCAGAGCCAGAGCACAAAGGCCATGGCCAGGGTGTGGCCCACCTGCATGGCTACCCAGTACCAGCGGGCGAAGGACGCCCTGGCAATCAGGGCTGTAGCGATAGCCAGCACGATAGCGTAACCGGCGATACCGATAAAGGGGTTGGGGAAGCCAAAGGCTTCTGCCTGCCAGGTACGCATGACGGTGCCGCAGTTGAGCAGGGCGTTGATATCGCAAACCGACCGGTGGGCGGCGTCCATGTAAATCTGTAGGCGCTCGTAAACCAGCATGGCGGCGGCTCCGAAGGCCAGCAGGCCGGGAATGAGAGTGAACCAGCCGAGCTTGCGATCGAGCTGGGCCTGGCTGATACCGCTCTCAGTATCGGGGGTGTTCACGGGGGTAGACACAGTGAATCCTTAGGCTGTATAAAACTTTCTTTCCCCATACTACGGGGCAGGCTCCAAGCCCGCCCGGTTTTGCGGGGTTGGGGCAGGTTTTCTTTACTAAGTTCTCAGGTAAGGACGCCCGGGGCGAGCTGGTTTGGGAAGGGCGGCCCGGTGCGGGGTGAGTTCGGTTCTAGATGGGGTGAAAAGAGCCCGGGTGTGAGAGAATGGGTGTGGTAGTGTGCCGCCCGCACGCGGTGGCACTACCCAGCAGGCACCCCGAAACGGCCGGTGACGCACTGCCCACCCGCAGGCGTCCTTACCGTCAAGCCCCAGCAAGTGCAGCCCTAGCGCTGCCTCGGGTTGTTGCCGCTGGCCCGGTTCCCCTCGGCATGGAGCACAGAAGCCTTGACCTGTCGAGTACGCCAAGGAGCTCACGGTTGAGCCGGGTAGCCAAGGATTTCGGCGGACCACCCCTTAGGGTAGGGACCGCCGACTACAGGCAAGACCACTGGTGCGGCAGGGGCATACGAACACAAGGAGAGTGAACGCTGATGAGCAGCGAACAGTCCGAGGTTGTAGAAAACCTTGAAGAAACCCAGGCCGCAGAAGCTACCGCAGCCGCTGAACAGGTTGCCGAAGTAAGCATCGAGGTGGAAGAGACTCAGGCCAATGGCCCCGAAGCGAAGGCCGTTGTACAGGCTGAAGAAACCGAGCCTGCCGAAGAAGCCACAGAAGAGGCAGCAGAAACTGAGGCAGAGTCTGCAGAAGCTGAAACAGAAGAAGCCCAAGCCCCCGCCGAAACCGCTGAAGAGCCTGCCGCTCCTCAGAAGAGCCTGCGTGAGCTCAAGGAAGAAGAGCTAGCCCAGGTCAACGCCGCTGTGAGCTCAAACAATCTGCTCTTCTACTCGCCCAACATGGACGAAATCATGGAGCAGCTGCGGGCCGAAAAGGAAGCCCGCCGTGAGGCCGAAGAAGCTGAGCGTCGTGAGCGCCGCCTGGCTGACCTTGACCCCGAAATCACCTCCCACCGCCGCCGTCGCCGCCGCAGGGGAGATGCTGACCTAGAATTTGAGGGCGGTACCGACGGCGACCCCGAGGACACCATCGTTAAGGTACGCGCCCCGCGCCTGTCTGACTCCCACAGCACCAACCGGGTCACCGGCGTCCGCGGCTCCACCCGCCTGGAAGCCAAACGCATCCGCCGCCGCGAAACCCGCGCTACCGGCCGCCGCCGCCAGATCATTACCGAGGCTGAGTTCCTGGCCCGTCGCGAGTCCGTTGACCGCCAGATGCTGGTACGCCAGAAGGACGACCGTATTCAGATTGGTGTGCTTGAAGACGGCGTGCTGGCTGAGCACTTTGTCTCTAAGACCCAGCAGGATTCCCTGATCGGTAACGTCTACCTGGGTAAGGTTCAGAATGTCCTGCCCTCCATGGAAGCTGCCTTCGTCGATATTGGCCGCGGCCGCAACGCCGTTCTCTACGCTGGCGAAGTTAACTGGGACGTCACCGGCCTAGACGGTGCCCCCCGCAAGATCGAAAACGCCCTCAAGGCTGGCGACTCGGTCCTGGTACAGGTCACCAAGGATCCCGTTGGCCACAAGGGTGCCCGCCTGACCAGCCAGGTCTCCCTGCCCGGCCGCTACCTGGTCTACGTGCCCGGCGGCTCCATGACCGGTATCTCCCGCAAGCTGCCCGACGTTGAGCGTCAGCGCCTGAAGAAAATCCTCAAGGACCGCCTGCCCGAGGACGCCGGCGTCATCGTCCGCACCGCCGCAGAAGGTGCCAGCGAAGAAGAGCTGAGCAACGACATCAACCGCCTGCGCGTGCAGTGGGAAGAAATCAAGGCCAAGAGTGAATCCCGCAAGGTGCTGGCCCCCGAACTGCTCTACCAGGAACCCGACCTGACCATCAAGACTGTGCGTGATGTCTTCAACGAAGACTTCACCTCCATGATGGTGCAGGGCACCGACGCCTGGGACTCCATCGAAGCCTACGTCACCTACGTTGCCCCCGACCTGCTGGACCGCCTGAAGAAGTGGGAAGAGGACGACGACCTCTTCGACCACTACCGCATCGAAGAGCAGCTGGCCAAGGCCCTGGACCGTAAGGTCTACCTGCCCTCCGGCGGCTCCTTGGTCATCGACCGCACCGAAGCCATGACCGTGGTGGACGTGAACACCGGCAAGTTCACCGGCTCCGGCGGCAACCTCGAAGAAACCGTCACCAAGAACAACCTCGAAGCAGCCGAAGAAATCGTGCGCCAGCTGCGCCTGCGCGACATCGGCGGCATCGTGGTCATCGACTTCATCGACATGGTGCTCGAATCTAACCGCGACCTGGTACTCCGCCGCCTGGTAGAGTGCCTGGGCCGCGACCGCACCAAGCACCAGGTTGCCGAAGTGACCTCCCTGGGCCTGGTTCAGATGACCCGCAAGCGCATGGGCACCGGCCTGCTCGAAGTCTTCTCAGAACCCTGTGAAGCCTGCGCAGGCCGCGGCATTCTCGTGCACGACCAGCCCCTCAAGGGCCGCTCCGGTGGTGCTAGCGACTTCATCCACCGCGCCGAACGCGATGACCGCAAGCGCTACCGCAACCAGAAGACCCAGAACCGCCGCGACTTCACCGAGGTTGATGAAGAGACCGAGCAGAAGACCGAGGCTCGCAGGGCTGCCCTGGCCAACATCGTTGCCGCCAGCGCTCACCACGAGGACGAACAGGGCGAGACCGAGTCCAAGTCAGCCCGCAAGCGCAAGCGCCGCAAGCGCAACCGCCGTGCCGAGGGCGGCCTTGAGCTGGAAAACCAGCAGGGTCAGGACGCTCGCGGCGAGCAGGTGCTCACCATCGGCGACGAGGTTATTGAGCTGCCCACCGGGGCGGACGCCGACACCGAAGAGAGCATGGGGGAGCAGGGCTCCTTCACCCTCGAATCCCTGGCTGCCGTCTTTGACGCCGACGGCGACGCTGAGAAGGAGGCCGAAGGGTCTTCCGAGGAACGCTCGAAGGGTCGTGGCCAGTCCAAGCGCCGGGGCGGTAAGAAGCGCGAAGAGATTTCAGCAGATGATTTCTCAGCCAACTCCGACGCGTCTATGGACGTAGACCCCGAAGTTGATTCCCGCTTCACCCAGAACTCATCCCGACTCGACGCCATCCGCGCAGGCGAAGCCCGCGCCCGAGCCTCCCAGAAGGCCGGACGCGACTACGAACCCCGCGACGGCGAAGAATCAACAAACTCAGGTGAGCGCTCTGGCCGTAACGACCGAACCGGCCGTGCAGACCGCACCGACCGCCGCGGCACCCGCAACCAGGACGAGTCAGGCAAGGGCCGCACCCGCAAGCCCCGCCGCGCCTCAAGCTCCGACGTCAAGTACGTCGCCCCCATCGAGGTCGCAGCAGACCCAGCCGTCACCGGCGTCGCCACCCCCGGCAAGAAGGTCGAAGCACCCAGCGAAACCCCGGCCGAGGCGTCCGCACCCTCAGCTGCCGCAAGCGAAGCGCCCCGCAAGAAGCGCCGCTCCCGCCGCGCCGTCAGCTCAGGCGTCGGCTCCACCGAGGTACGCACCGAAGAGGTCAAGGCCGCAACCGGTAGCTCCGTGGTAGCTAGCATCGACCAGGCTACTAAGCCCGTCGCATCCAGCGATGACGCCCCCGTCATGCTCGGCGTCGGCGTCTCAGCTGCAGATATCAAGCGGGCAGGTAAGTAAGAAGGTAATGAAAGGTAAATCAGGCTCGCAGCGAAGCTGCTGGCTCGGCGGCTGGCGTGAATCGCTTGTGAGCGAAGCGAACCAGCGAGAGGGTCGGCAGCGAGCGCGAGCCTGATTTACCGTCGCCCATACCCCTTACTACACCCTGAGGGGTTCACCACATATCTTGCTCAGCACCGACTCACCACGTAAACTGGTGAGTCGGTGCTGTTTCCACAAGCAAGCGTTAGCGTGGACTCAGCTAGGCATATTCCATCAGGGATAAGGCCACACCATCTCAAAACGACAGAACCTGAAACCGCCCGGTACGTACTGAGCAAACCGGGTCACCACCTTGCTGTTGAGCCCGAGTTCCTTTCAGGAAGATTCGTTTTGAACCATTAAAATGACGTCAAGAAGAAGTGAGTTCCCAAGTGGCATACGCAATTGTCCGCGCTGGCGGCCGCCAGGAAAAGGTCTCAGTTGGAGACCTGGTTACCCTTGACCGCGTCGCTGGCGAGCCCGGTAGCACCATTGAGCTGCCCGTGCTGATGCTGGTTGACGGCGACAAGGTCACCGTTGATGCAAAGTCCCTGGCTTCAGCCAAGGTCACCGCAGAAAAGATCGAAGACCTCCGCGGTCCCAAGATCGTTATTCAGAAGTACAAGAACAAGACCGGTTACAAGAAGCGTCAGGGCTTCCGCGCCGAACTGACCACCGTTAAGATCACCGCGATCAACGCATAAGTTCAGCTTAGACTGGTTTTATCCCAACATTCTTTGACCTAAGGTAGGCATCAATGGCACATAAGAAGGGCGCAAGCTCCACCCGTAACGGCCGTGACTCAAACCCCCAGTACCTCGGTGTTAAGCGCTACGGCGGCGAGACCGTCAACGCAGGCGAAATCCTCGTTCGTCAGCGCGGCACCCACTTCCACCCCGGCAACAACGTAGGCCGCGGTGGCGACGACACCCTGTTCGCTCTGGCAGCAGGCAAGGTCGAATTCGGTACCCGCAAGGGCCGCAAGGTAGTCAACATCCTTGCAGCCGCTGAGTAAGGTCTAAACACCTCACCTCAGTAGAAGGGCGATTACGGGGCAACTCGTAATCGCCCTTTTGCGTACCTCACCTCCGCAAAGCCGCCCAAGGAGCGTCCGGCCACAGACCGGCACCGGGGCGACCCTGTAGACTAGATAACCAAACCAAACTTTTTTGAAGGAGCTTGCACTCGTGGCAGAATTTGTAGATCGCGTGGTCCTACACGTAACCGGTGGGCACGGTGGGCACGGCTGTGTCTCGGTTCGCCGTGAGAAGTTTAAGCCCCTCGGCGGCCCCAACGGCGGTAACGGCGGCAAGGGTGGCGACGTCATCCTGCGCGTAGACGCCCAGACCACCACCCTGCTCGAATACCACCACAGCCCCCACCAGAGCGCCCCCAACGGCGACATCGGGCGTGGCGACATGTCCCACGGCTTCAACGGCCAAGACCTGATTCTGCCCGTACCCCAGGGCACCGTGGTCAAAGACCGCGACGGCAACGTACTGGCCGACCTGGTACGCATCGGCGACGAATTCATTGCAGCTGAAGGCGGCATCGGCGGTAAAGGCAACGCTGCCCTGGCCTCCACCAAGCGCAAGGCCCCCGGCTTCGCCCTGCTCGGTATTCCAGGTTCAACCCGCGATATCGTGCTGGAACTCAAGTCCATCGCAGATATCGCCCTGGTGGGCTACCCCTCAGCCGGTAAGTCCTCCCTCATTGCAGCAATTTCTGCGGCCCGCCCCAAGATCGCTGACTACCCCTTCACCACCCTGATTCCCAACCTGGGTGTGGTACAGGCGGGCGATACCCGCTACACCGTAGCCGATGTTCCCGGCCTGATTGAAGGTGCCTCCGAAGGTAAGGGCCTGGGGCACCGCTTCCTGCGCCACGTGGAGCGCTCCAGTGCCCTGGTACACGTGATTGACTGCGCAACCCTAGAGCCCAACCGCGACCCCATCAGCGACTTCGACGTGATTCGTGGGGAACTGGAAAACTACGAGGTTGACCCCACCGCCGGTGTCACCGTGCCCCTCAATGAGCGCCCCCAGATTATCGTGCTCAACAAGATTGACGTGCCCGAAGCGCGTGAGCTGGCTGAGTTCGTCCGCCCCATGTTTGAAGAGCGCGGCTACCGGGTCTTTGAAATCTCAACCGCCTCCCACGAGGGCCTTAAGCAGCTGACCTTCGCCATGGCTGAGCTCGTTGAAGCAGACCGCAAGGCCCGCAAGAAGAGCAAGAGCGCCCCGGCAGAGGATGTCGCCGTGGTCAAGCCCAAGGGCTTCCGCTCCAAGAAGCGCCAGGAATTCATCATTCGCAAGGAAGAGCGCAACCTGGAACCCCTCTTCCGTGTGATCGGTGAGAAGCCCGAGCGCTGGATTAAGCAGACTGACTTTAACAACGACGAAGCCGTGGGCTACCTGGCTGACCGCCTCAACCGCCTGGGCGTTGAAGATGAACTCTTCAAGGCAGGTGCTGTTGCCGGTGATGCCGTGGTGATCGGTGAAGAAGTCGACGCTGTGGTCTTTGACTGGGAGCCCACCATGGTCGGCGGTGCCGAGCTGCTCTCGTCCCCGCGCGGTACCGATGCCCGCCTGGAGGAGCTGATTCGCCCCACCCGTGCCCAGCGCAAGGCTGAGTTCCACGAGCGTATGGACGCCAAGGCTGAGGCTCGCGCTGAGCTTGAGGCTGAGCGCGTGGCAGGTATCTGGACCGAGTCTGTCGACGAGGCTCGCGCCGCCAAGGTCAAGGCAGCTAAGGCTGAAAAGCGAGCTGCCAAGCGGGCGGCAGAAGAAGAGTAAGAGGGCTAGGGCGGTTTTTTCGGCCCGCTCTTATTTCACTATGTGTCAGGAGTCGCCCCGGGGAGTGTGCCCGGGGCGACTCTGCTGTATATTCATAGAAGCTAAAGTTAACACTTTAAGGGAGCTAATCAATTGGATTTGAAGGACGCCTTCCAGGCCAGCGCCGAGTCACGCGGCAAGCACCGCCGCAGCCCCATCGTCGAGCGCTCCGACATGCCACGGGCTAAGCGAATTGTGGTGAAGGTTGGTTCATCATCCCTGACCTCCATTGAAAACTCCTTAGACGAGCTAGCAATCGCCACCATCTCAGATGTGCTGGCGAAGAAGAAAAAAGAGCATCCCTCTATCGAGCTGGTTTTCGTATCATCGGGCGCTATTGCTGCCGGCCTGGCTCCGCTGGGTCTGTCGCGCCGTCCTAAAGATTTGGCAACCCAGCAGGCGGCGGCGTCCGTCGGCCAGTCCCTGCTGATGAGCCGCTACACCGATATTTTTACCCGCTACGGCGTTACCGTTTCCCAGGTACTGCTGACCGCCGAAGACCTCATGGCCCGGGACCGCTACCAGAACGCCCACCGCCAGCTAGAGCGCCTGCTCGATCTGGGGGTCATGCCCATTATCAACGAGAACGATGCGGTAGCTACCCGCGAAATCCGCTTCGGCGATAACGACCGTATCGCAGCCCTTGTGGCCCACACCGTCAAAGCCGACGCCCTGCTTCTGCTCTCGGACGTGGATGCCCTCTACACCCGCCACCCCGATCAGGGCGGCGAGCGCGTGAGCAGCGTGCGCAACGAAGCTGACCTGGCGGGCCTGTCGATCGGGTCGGTGGGGTCTGCCGGTGTGGGCTCCGGTGGCATGGTGACGAAGGTGAAGGCTGCCCAGGTGGCGGCGGCGTCCGGAATTCCCGCCCTGGTGACCAGCGCGGCTCACGCCCGCGCCGCCTTTGCCGGTGAGGACGTCGGCACCTGGTTCTACGCCACCGGCGAGCGCCGCCCGGTGCAGACCCTCTGGCTGGAGCACCTGGCCGATATAGAGGGCTCAATTACCGTGGATGCGGGCGCTGCTGCTGCCCTGCGCCGTCGTCGTTCTCTGCTGGCAGCCGGTGTGCTGGGGGTTCAGGGCTCCTTTGAGGGCGGTAGCCCCGTGGCGATTGTTGATGAGGGTGGTGAGGTGCTAGCTCATGCCCTGAGTTCTTATACTGCCGGTGAGACCGCCCAGATGGTGGGTCTGCACACCGAGCAGATTCAGCGCACCATGGGGGAGACCTACGACGGTACGGTAGCGCACGCCGATAATATTGCGCTGGTGGGCCCCTCCCAGTAGTAATCACCGGCCCCAGTAATACTGGGCCCTTGCGCGGGTGCGCCGGTAGGATAGTTTCAAGGTTGTTCAACCCCCTATACATAAGGAGATGCTCATGGGCGAGCAGGTACACGTGAGTGACGATGTGATGCGGCAGGTCACCGATATGGCGGTGGACGCCCGTATCGCCTCCCGACGTCTGGCCAAGGCCGATACCCGATGGAAGAACCGGGCTTTGCTGGCTGTTGCTGATTCACTCGAAAAGCATTCGGCGGTGATTATCGAGCAGAATGCCCAGGATCTTGAACGGGAGCGGGCAGCCGGTATGAGCGAGGCAATGCTGGATCGTCTGCGCCTGACCGAGCACCGGGTGGGTGAACTTGCGGACGCTCTGCGCGAGCTGGTTGCCCTGCCCGACCCGGTGGGGGAGCTGGTGCGCGGTTCAACCCTGCCGAATGGTCTGCGCATGCAGCAGGTGCGGGTGCCCCTGGGTGTGGTGGGTGCTATCTACGAAGCCCGCCCCAATGTGACCGTTGATATCGCTGGTCTGGCCATTAAAGCCGGCAATGCGGTGATGCTGCGTGGTGGCTCGGCAGCGGCCAAGAGTAACCAGGTGATTGTGCGTATTATCCGCGATGCTCTGCACGCTACGGGCCTGCCCATTGACTCGGTGCAGTCGGTGGACGAGTTTGGCCGTGAGGGCGCTGCCGCCCTGATGCTGGCTCGCGGTCACATCGATGTGCTGATTCCTCGTGGCGGGCACAGCCTGATTCAGTCAGTGGTGCAGAACGCTAAGGTGCCGGTCATTGAGACCGGTGAGGGTAACTGCCATATCTTCCTCGATACCAGCGCCGACCCGCAAAAGTCTGCCGAGATTCTGGTGAACGCCAAGACCCAGCGGCCGGGTACCTGCAACACCGTTGAAACCCTCCTCCTTGCCGAGGGAGCGGACGCTGCCCCGGGCGTCCTTGCGGCTCTGGCCAAGGCCGGGGTTACCCTGCATGCGGACGCCGCCACCCGCGCCATCCTGCCCGAGGGCGTAGATGCGGTAGAGGCAACCGAGGAGGACTGGGCCACCGAATACGGCTCCCTGGACTTGGCTGTTAAGACCGTGCCCGATGTGCGCGCCGCTATTGCCCATATTCGCGAATACTCCACCGGCCACTCCGAGGCGATTCTGACCAACGATATCGCTAATGCCGAGAAGTTTATTCGCGACGTTGACTCCGCGGCAGTGTACGTGAACGCCTCGACCCGGTTTACGGACGGCGGCCAGTTCGGCCTGGGTGCGGAGGTTGGTATCTCGACCCAGAAACTGCACGCTCGCGGCCCCATGGGCCTAGAACAGCTCACCACCACCAAGTGGATCGTGCGCGGCGACTGGCACAGCCGCGACTAAAAGCAGAAAAATCGCACCTGCTACCGGGTAAAGTCCCGCTCATAGAGCGCGAAACCCGGTAGCATGGTAATAAACCCATACTTTGACCGCACTGGCGCGGCCACACACCGCCCAGCCTCGAAAGGTACACACACATGTTTTCATCTGTACTTGCATCAGGCGCCACCGTACTTGCCTCAGAAGAAGGTAGCCACCAGCTCGAACTGCTCGGTATGCCCACCTACTGGTTCGCCATCATCGGCTTCATTGTCTTCGGCATTCTCTTCCTGATCACCATCTCATTCTCAGGCCGCGGCGTTGTACGCCCCGACCACGCAGCAGACCACCTCTCCCACGAAGAGACCGAGGCCCTGCGCGACTACCAGAGCAAGCACAAGCGCTAAACTTTTCTCCACCACACTTCGGCGCGGTGCCCGCACCACCCCGGTAACCGGGGGAGCGGGCCCGCGCCGAAGCCGTACATACAAAAGCGAGCAGGAGACCCGTGATTCGTCCCGCCCATGAAATCCGACGTGAGCTCGGTATCCCCGAACCCGACCCCGCCACCACCCGCGTGGGGGTCATGGGTGGCACCTTCGACCCCATCCACCACGGGCACCTGGTTGCAGCTAGCGAAGTCGCTGCCGTGCTGAGCCTCGACGAAGTAATTTTCGTGCCCACCGGCAACCCCTGGCAGAAGGCCAACAAACAGGTCACTGCCCCTGAGCACCGCTACCTGATGACGGTGATTGCCACCGCTTCCAACCCCCGCTTCACCGTGAGCCGGGTCGATATTGACCGCCAGGGCCCCACCTTCACCATCGACACCCTCACCGACCTGCGAGCCGAGCGCCCCAACGACGAGCTCTTCTTCATCACCGGCGCCGACGCCATGAGCCAAATTACCACCTGGAAAGACGCCCACAAGATGTGGGACCTCGCCACCTTCGTGGCGGTCACCCGCCCCGGCCACGAACTAACCGTGCCCGAAGAAGCGCAGGGGCGCGTCCGCGTCATCGAAATCCCGGCTATGGCCATCTCATCGACCGATATCCGCGACCGGGCCCGCAACGACCTGCCTGTCTGGTACCTGGTGCCCGACGGGGTAGTGCAGTACATCAATAAATACAGCCTCTACACCGGCGACGACACTGGCACCCCGGGCGGCGGCTATGTAGCTGGCCTGCCCCGGCTGAAATAAAACCAAAGACCACCTCAGCTAAGAACCTTCACCACCTGTCTGGCTTGGTAGCATTAACCACAAGAACCAGGCATCCCACTCAAGGAAACACTGTGAGCACACGACCCGATCAGGCCGCGGACGGCCAGAACGACGAGACACCCGCCTACCTCACCGAAAGCTACACAACTGAGGACGGGCTAGAAATCCCGCCCCCGACCCGCCCCATGGGTCCGCGCCGTCTGACCCGCTACTACGAAGAGGTCGCTGAATACCTGCGCGCCCTGCAGCGGGGGGATGAAGAGCTGCCCGAGGTGCCCATGTTTATGGGGGCCATCGAGGGTGTAGAGGTAGAGCAGGACGCCGCCCGCTCCCTGGTTGACCTGTCGCAGATGGGCAGCATCAGCACCGGCGAGGGCGAGAAGCTCGACGTAGATTTCGATAACACCCGCGCCACCGTGGTTGAAGACCCCCTGGCCCACATTGACCAGCAGGTTCTCGGCGCCGACTACTCCGAGCAGGCTGAAGCTACCGAGCAGGTAGACTTCGCCGCTGCCGCCGGCGAAATCACCGGTGAAAGTGACTTCGTGAGCGTTGGCGAGCTACAGGTAGAGGAGCCTGAGGCTGAGGAACCCGTCGTCACCACAAACCCTGAGGCAATTGCCGCTATCATCGCCCGCGCCCAGGCTAAGGACGATGAATATAGGGCGACCCACCCCGAAGAAGAAGCCCAAGCGGAGCTAGCCGAAGACACCCAGGGCGGGCCCGTCACCGAACTCTTCACCGCCGGCCAGCATACCCCGGACCTGCCCGCCCCCGTCCGCGCGGTTGATGCCCAGGGCCTTGACCTTACCGAAATCGACAGCGCCGATGTGACTGACCCAGCCGCCAGTACCCTAGCCAGTGACAGCACCGGTGCGGTAGACTCTGATAGTTCTGAAGAAACTGCCGAGGCCCCCGAAGGGTACACCTACGAGCCGCAGGCAGAAGAGGACGAAGAGACCACCGAGTCTGCACCTGAGACCCCGGCGGCGGCCCCCGGCCCCGACCAGGAAGAAGACGCTCAGCGCTTCAACTTCGCAGGCACCGTCAAACAGACGGACGAAGCCCCCTCCGGCGACCTTGCCGAAGTGGAACAAGAAGCAGCAGCAACCTACAACCCAGAAACATCAGAGGGGCGATCCACCGGCGCAATCGTAGCCGTCGTGGGCCTCCTGCTTCTCGTGCTTGTACTGGCCACCGTGTGGTTCCTTTTCTTCAGTTAAAGATTTAGTTGAATGAGACCCCAAAAGGTTTGGGGAATGATTTGCTCGGAAAGGGCGAAATGACTGCAGCTGCAGAGTCTATTGAAGCGTTGAAGGTAGCCGCACGCGCGGCCGACGACATGCAGGGAACCAACCTGCTGGCCGTCGACGCTTCTGACATTATGGGTTTGATCGACGGCTTCCTGGTCGTCTCAGCCCACAACGAACGCCTGGTCAACGCAATTGTTGACGAGGTTGAAGATAAGCTCCGTGAAGAACTGGGCCTCAAGCCCCTGCGCCGCGAAGGCCGCGCAGAAGGCCGCTGGGTACTCCTGGACTTCGGCGACATCGTAGTGCACGTACAGCACGAAGAAGACCGCGCCTTCTACGCCCTCGACCGCCTCTGGGGCGACGCCCCCCGCATCGACCTGGGCCTAGACAGCGAAGCCGGTGACGTCGACACCGAAGGCGCCGAAGCTGACTTCGAGATCATCACTCCCGAAGCGGACCTGATGAACCAGCGCGAAGACTAGAAGCTTAGCGTAAGAGGGGTTGCGCAGGCTCGCGCTCGATGGAGCCCAGCAGATTCCGAGCGCGCGAGGAAATAAATCTGCGGGCGGAATAGGCGAAAGCCTGACCCTCACGCCCCGCCTTACGGCGGATTCCGTTCGCTCTTATGTGCTCGCTCGCTCGCACCCGCTCACTCCATCCGAGCCAGCAGCTTCGCTGCGAGCCTGCTCCACCCACCTTCCCTGCGTTAGGGGAGTAGGGTGGGGCGCCCTTTTGTGGACAGAGGTTGAACAGTCCATGAATATTGTGTGACGCAGTTCATAGGTGCTGGCGGGTTCTCGATTTGCATCAGCCCATGTGGGTGCCATAAGATAGAACAGTCGCCGCGAGAGCGGGGAATAAATGAATAAGGGGCTATGGCGCAGTTGGTAGCGCGTCTGCATGGCATGCAGAAGGTCAGGGGTTCGAATCCCCTTAGCTCCACGGGGGTATGGCGCAGTTGGTAGCGCGTCTGCATGGCATGCAGAAGGTCAGGGGTTCGAATCCCCTTACCTCCACCATTAGCACCCTGTAAGTAATACAATTACTCGCAGGGTGCTTCTTCGTGTAATAGTTGGTTCACCTTACAACGAAGCTCCCTATTTGGGTTTTGCCACTGGAAAGATTGTTTGATTGTAGGTTTGCACATTGAGTGAAGACTCTAATCTGGATCAAGAATTACTGCCAATCACCCGCGAGCTGATAGCGCAGCAACTACAATCTGACGGCATTACCTGCTTTGTTGATGACAGCGGTGATGTCAGAGCTTATCTTGACGATACCCACTTCAAATTCATCCTCGGCGGCGAACACGAACATATCCTGTGTATCTACGGCTTCCCCGTCCGGCACTTTTCAGCGAACAACAGTGAAGAAATCAGCTCGTTCATCGAGTCATGGCATCAAAACACGGTTGCGCCGAAGATTATTTCCCACATCACCGATGACGGTGAGGTCCGTATCGTCTCCGAACTCGCGGTTAATCTGGGTAGGGGTGTTACTCGTGCTCAACTCACCGACCAGATGGCGTTTGCTGTTACCAGCACGAGAATGTTCATGCAGCAACTTCTCGGTGCGCTTACGAGGAGCGAATGAAGTCAATGGGTTCGACAGCATTTGAGTGGTTCATTGCGATTGGCATTCTCGCATTTTCACTTGTGATTGGTGTACTTATTTCCTTTTTTGTTGGACGCGAGCGTAAACGTGCAGACAAACTTGCAAAAGAAAAAGCAGAGTTAGAAAAACACAACCAAATCTTGACAGAGGTAGTGAACAAACGGCCTCAGCCGGGCACATTGAGTGCTGCCCTCAAGCAAAGCTCACCCGAAATGATGGCAGTGAAGCTACAAGCAGTGCGCGAACAAAAAGGAAGCGTAGTCCAGACGGTCAACAAGGAACGAGTCATCGAATATCTAAACTCAGAGGGTATAGTTTTTGATCTCGACCATGACGGCGACATCGCACTGATGGCTAATGGCTTCGTCTACCGTGTTTTCTTCACTACTGGAAACAGCGGAATCTTCGTGGTTCGTGGCGACCTTGGCGTCACCATTCCTAAGGATCGCCGTATAGAACTTGAACTGCATGTATCTGAAGTTCACCAAGGTAGATATTGGCCCAAACTCGTAATCTGGGAAACCAGCGAAGGCGACCTGAAACTCACTGGCGATTTCGGCATCATCATGCGTGCCGGTGCAACAGATAAGCAGCTTAGTGTTCGCGTTAGCTCTGCATTCGTTGCGATTGATGCTGCACTCACAGAAGTACTCAAGAAACTAAACCTCCCAAAGTTTGGGGTTCTTGAGTAGAGGTATCCAGCTCTAGCTGAGGAGAGAAATCCAGCCTAGGATTCTAGCTTTAAGTCAACCTTGATCTGGCCGCGAGTCGTGATCACAATCTTTTCGGTAATGAGGTGGAACAAGGCTTCGTCCCATTCGAGCGCGTCAGGATTTAGCCCCTTGATGGCTTTGCGCATCCGACCAAGTTCAATCCCACAGGCTTGCCTGCGAGCCAGTAGCTCCTGCGCTTCACTGAGTTTGGCAGCGGTGTGGGTGTAGCTTTCTTCCAACTGGTTGAAACGCACCCAATAATCGTCTTGGTTTTGAGCTGCAGTTTTGTTTTCTTCAATCGCCCGGTTCATCAGCTCAGTGACAACCTCAAGCTCACCCTGCAGTACTTGGATGTCGGCTTCAACCTCAGCAGTGTCGGCCAGCACTGCGTGGAGTTCTTCCCAGTCGATCAGGCTGCGTCGCTTCACCATCTCGGTTACCGCTTCAACCCATGCTGCCTGCAACATCTCATCCGTGATGGTCGGGGTTTTGCCTGGGTGGTCTACCTCGTAGCGGCGATTGCATTTCCACACCACCCGCTTATATTTGCTGGTTGAGTGCCAGGTCTTCGCCCCGTACAAACCACCGCAATGCTCACAAAACACCATGCGTGAGAATGTGCGGTCGTGCCTGCAGCCCGGGTCTGTCAGATTAACGGTGTAAACCCACAACAAATCTAGCGACCAGCCACCTGCGGCAACCGATCACCAAAAACAATAGCAAAAGCATTCAACGCCGGCTTCCACCGACTCATCCACCGCCGAGC
>NZ_CAKMSF010000008.1:0-121765 GCF_928381415.1 Rothia nasimurium | reverse complement strand
AATGCTAGGTTGCGGCGTTCTGCCAGGTCGCGTGGGCATTTTGTGTCTGAGGAGTCGGCTTTGAAGTTTATGTATTTGACGGTTCGGTCTTTGGATCCTTCAGGTGCTGGTGCTCGGCGGTGGATGAGTCGGTGGAAGCCGGCGTTGAATGCTTTTGCTATTGTTTTTGGTGATCGGTTGCCGCAGGTGGCTGGTCGCTAGATTTGTTGTGGGTTTACACCGTTAATCTGACAGACCCCGCCGGGTGGATGTATGAGATGGGCGAAGCCTACATAGCCGATGAATCCAGAGCAGAGGCGCTCTGTCAGCGGCTGTGGGGTCAGAGCATAGAAGAAGCCTACGAAGATAGCGAAGAGAACCACGACGGGGAAGTATTTTTCTATACAGAGTGGGACTAACTCAGGAACAGGGCTTACTAGCAATCTGTTAGTAAGCCCTATCTTTTTTCATATGCCATTATCACGAAATCGCTTGTTAAGATGAGGGCATGGACGCCACAGAACGATTCAATAAACGAGTGATTAAGAGTGAAGATGTTGCAGGTTGCTGGGTGTGGGTGGGTGCTCTCGGTGATGACGGGTACGGAAGATTTTGGGTCAAGGATAGTTCGACCGGTAGGCAGAAAGTTTATCGGGCTCATCGTTTTGCTTTACAAGTTGCTCTAGGTTTTAGTGATGCTCAGATGAATTTGGTTCATGTGCTGCATCGTTGTGATAATCCTCTGTGTGTTCGAGCGACCGATGGTTCGGATAGTCATTTGGTGGTGGGTGACCATGAACTGAATATGCAAGATAGGGCCGAGCGCAGGCGGCAGGTTGTGCATGGAAATAGAAAAGTTCACGCGCAAAAGGCGCGTGAACTTCGGGATGCTATCAAAGCTAATGGGTATGACCAGCGACTAGTTAGTCAGTTTGTTCTTGGTCTGCATCCTGAGCAACAGACTCTGTTTTAGTGGTTTCTACTTCAGTAAGTTCCTTAGCAAGTTTGAGCAGGCTGGAGACTTCGCTTGATGAGAGGGCCAGCCGTTCTGCAATCTCGCCGTTGCTGATACCTTCAGCTTTCATTTTCTGAACAGCTAGAGACTGCTTGTTCTGGGTTTCAGCGTGGGCGTCCTGAATTTTCTGCTGAAGAGTTTCAATCTGTGCTTGGTGCTCTGCAATTTTTGCTTCAAGGTCATCGATGCCGGTTGCAGCGGTAACGGAGAAGTATTCTTCTGCAAGGCTAAGAAGTTTAGCCTGCTTCTCTTGAATTTTTTGGGCTGCTAGTTCTGCCTTTTTGCGGGCTTCTGATACTTTGCTGCTTTTGCGAGTCATGGTGAACTCCTTGGTTCTGCGGGCTGAGGTTTTGGTGTTCTCAGTTTAACATCTGCCGGGTTTATCCTCACCAGCAAACCTAGCGGTCACGGCTTTTACCGCAGATTTGTGGAGGTATTCTTTGAGCACGTTAGCTCTTCAGTTTTGCTTTGTTCAGTGGGCACCTGGACGGCGGGGCCGTCGCAGGGGCGCAAGCGCCGGGTTCGATTTTACACAATCGACACGCTCAAGGGCGTGCAAAACTTGATGGATAACCTGGGCACATCTTCCTCCGCAGGGCTCCCCCAGATGCACACAGGTTCATCCACAAGTTTCACACACCACGCTCAGTAGAGTGAACTCCTGACACACAGCCTATTCATCCCGCAGGCTCCTTTCTAAGCTGTGCACAGCAGTTACACTCCCCTGGTCTCGTGTGCAAAATCGCGGCAAGTGTGCCGGACTCATGATCAATTTTCTCGCTGCTCGTTGTTGCTGTTCGCTGTGCTGTACTGTTCGTTCCTCACCGTTGTACAGCTTCTCAGCAACCTTTGTCACGTTTGCTTTCCTGTTCGTGCCTCACCTGAAAACGTGCCAAAGCCACTCGCGCTAGAACCTCTCCTTCCAGCTCGCCGCCACATCTTCCTGCCAATAATTCCTCCGCAGGCTCCCCCATTATTGCCAGTTTCGCTGTGCTCGCTGTCAGTCGCTAATCGCTCTTTTTTCGTCACACCTCTTGCACTCAGTAACTCAGGTTGTCATAAGTATACTTACTGAAATAGAATAGTCCCATGATGACCGTGCATAAGCTGTCCCACGGGGACGGCCACACCTACTACACCCATGAGGTGGCAACAGGTGATGCACTGCGCTCAAATGACCGTGAAATCGGTGATTACTACACCATTGAGGGCATGCCCCCTGGTCAGTGGGTTGGTTCATCTATCCATGAACTCGGGGTTTCAGGCAACGTCACTGAAGCTCAGATGGAAATGCTCTTCAGCGGTAAAGCCAAACCCTTGACCCCCGAGATGTACACCGAAGCCCTTGAGGCTGCTGGTGTGGCTGGCGAGTTTGCGCGCATTCGAGTCATGGAAGAAGAGCGTGTTAAGTACGCAGAAGAGAACTGGCGTCTTATCCATGAGAGTCGCATAGAGACCGGTGAACGGTTCATTGGCGACATGTATGGCATTACCCAGTCAGCGGTTTCTAAGCGGAAATCAAAGCTCAAAATCGTCAATAACCTGAAGCCCTACGAGGGCAAAACTCCCTCTCTTGCAGAAGCCAAAGAGAGCATCATCGCAACCTACACCATGACCCCTGCCCAGCACCGAGCAGCAGAAGCCAAGGCAGAAGAAGCCAAAGAAAAAGCCAAACTAAAGTGGATCAAAGAGCACGACTTTGGCAACAGAGACCACTCCTACCCCACCGCCAATAAGGACTTCCTCAAGGCAGTTCAGAAGAAAATCGACAAGCACAACAGCTTTGGAAAGGCCGAACCTTCCAAGGCTGAAATGCGTGCCTACCGTCTAGAAGTAGCCGCCAAAATGTTCCGAGAAGAGAATGGCTACAACCCCGAAAACGAAGAGCTAGTACGCTACATGCAGCGCCTCGAAAAGCCTGCACAGCAGTCAATCGCCGGGTACGACCTCGTATTCTCCCCCACCAAATCAGTCTCAATCGCATGGGGCCTGGGTAACGAAAACCTCCGCAAGGGCATCGAAAAAGCCCACGAAGCAGCCATTGCAGATGTCATTACCTACCTGGAAGAAAATGCCCTTTACACCCGCCGTGGTCAAGGCGGCGTGGAGCAAATCGACGTTGACGGCGGCATCATCGGCACTAAATTCCGCCACTACGACTCACGAGAAGGCGACCCCAATATCCACGACCACCTGGTTATCGTCAACCGAGTCAAGGGCGCAGATGGTCGATGGTCAGCCATCGACGGACGCAATATTTACGGCTACGGGGTCAGCGCCTCCGAACTTTATAACACCAAAATCGCCCAGTACATTCACCAGAACCTGGGCCTTGAGTTCGTTAAAGTACCGCGTAAAGGCAAGTTCATTTACGAGCTGGCCGGGTTCGAAGATAAAGCAATCCAGGCCTTTTCATCCCGCCGCGCCAGCATCAACAAAGAGTACAAAAAGGTTCATGCCCAGTTCGTCAAAGACCACGGCTATGAGCCTAACGAGCGTCAGGTCAAGCAACTTTACCAGCAGGTTACTCTCTCAACTCGCCCCCAGAAACTCGAAGCCAAGTCCCTCAAAGACCTCAATGAACTATGGCGCGAGAAAGCGGCATCCCTCAAAGATGTTTACCTGCCCACCGGCGATGAGCTAGAACTACATCTGCGTAATTCTTCTACTAAGCAGGCTGAAAAGGTTGTTGCCGGTAAGAGTCAAGCCCTCATTACCTCACCCCTAGAGCACGCCGAGAAAATTATTGGCCGCCTTGAAAACGCTCGTTCGATGTGGAGCGACCGCCACATCGAAGCCGAGGCACACCGCTACTTCCGCGAGCTCACCAACGGCTCTTTCATTGACGACGACATCTTCCACAACACCATCAAGTCCGTCAAAAATATCTCTCTTTCAATGCGGGCCGAGCACACAATGGACGTGCCCGAAGAGAAGTTCCGTAAGGACGGCACCAGTGTCTACACCCGCGCAGGGAGCCAGCTCTACACAACCCACCGCATCATCGAAGGCGAGCAGAACCTACTTTCAGCAGCACGCAATGACGCTACCGCCCCTGCTCAAAAAACTACCTTTGAAGAGCAGCTCAAAGCCCACCGTAAAGCCAGCCAGGTATCAGAAGCACAGGAAAACATGGCCCGTGCTTTTGCCACCAGCCCCAAGCGTCTAGTCGTTGGTATCGGCCCTGCCGGTGCCGGTAAGACCACCTCAACCGTGCTGACCGTCAAGACCGTCAAGGCACAAGGACGCAAGGTTATCGGCCTAGCCCCCACCGCAGCAGCGGCAGCTGTCATGAGCCAAGAACTGGGAATCGAGGCCACCACTCTTGACCGTTTCCTACACGAAACTGACAAGACCAAGCACACCTTGACCCACGGCGACGTCCTGCTGGTGGACGAAATCGGCATGGTCTCAACCCCCAAACTCAACGAGCTACTGACCCATTCCTACAACAGCGGTGCAGTTATCCGAGGTATGGGCGATACCCGTCAGCTCTCAGCCGTTGGTGCCGGTGGTGCCCTACGACTGGTTGAGCGAGAAGTCGGTGCGGTCTACCTCGAAGACGTTTTCCGTTTCCGCAACGAGGACGGCAGCACCAACATTGAAGAGGCCAACGCCTCTATGCTCTTGCGTGAACCTGCCGCCACCGGAGCTGACAAACCCTTTGCCTGGTACATCGACAATAACCGTGTGATGGCAGGTGAATCTGATGTCATGCTCTCCAAAGTCTTTGAGGCATGGAGCGCAGATACCGCAGCCGGCAAAAAATCACTGATGCTGGCAGCTAACAATCAGGCCGTCCAAGAGCTGAATAGGCGCGCCCAGATTCAGGCCATTGCCCAGGGCAAGGTAGTGGAAAATAAGTGGGGCATCTCCCTGCACGATTCGACCACAGCCTACAAGGGCGAGATTGTCGTAACACGTGAAAACGACCGTCGTAACCGGGTACGCGGTGGCAAAGACTTTGTGAAGAACGGCGACCTCTGGCAGGTTCTCTCCACCCGTAAAGACGGGTCTATGGTGGTCAAGAACCTCAAGCACGGTGGTAAGACTGTTCTCTCAGCTCACTACGTTGCCAAGAACGTAGAGCTGGGGTACGCCTCAACCATTGCCCGCTCCCAGGGTGCGACCGTAGACACCGTTCACGCCTACGTTGATAAGAGCACCGACCGCGCCGGGGCCTACGTTGGTATCACCCGTGGCCGTTTCTCCAACCGCATCTACGTGGCCACCGACGCTGAGAACAACCGCGACGCCGTGCTGGAGGCTATCACTAACAACTACGATAAGAACCTCTCCGTGCATGAAGAGGTAGAGCGTCTGCGCGCAGAGACCCGAGATGTGGCAACCCGCGTCAGCATCTACAACAATCTGGCCGAGCACTCCATGAAGCAGTCCTACGCCACCATGTTGCGCCAGGAAGTCGGGGACACCCTAGCAGAGAAGATGATTAACGCAGGGGCATACGGGGCCCTGTGCTACGAGCTAGATGAAGTCTACCGTGCAGGTTTCGACCCCCGTGATGCTGTACGCCAGGCCTTCCCCACTCGCGGGTTTGAGGACGCCCACGATGCAGCGGCTGTCATGCAGTGGCGTGTGAAGCAGGTACGCGAGCACAACGAGGCACTGCTTGAGGAACGCATGGCCCGCCCGCTAGGTGGCTACTCTGATGCCACACTGGCTAAGATGATTGCCCGCGCTGAGGCCAACCTGCCCAAGAAGCCTGATAGCGCCAACCTTGAAGATGCAAACTGGGCTGACCGCCCCTACGCTCTGGTGAAGACCGAAGAGCTACGGGAGATGCGTATGAAGACCTTTGCCCTGTTGCGTTCTCGTGAGGACGCCAAAGACCCCTATATCGACGATTTGCGGCAGAACGCTTATGCAATGGATAACGAGTGGGTGCGTCGTGCACAGATGGGCCCGGAGCAAAAGGCCGTGGAGCAGTTCGTCCGTGGTGAGAAGCGCCGCGACCATCTCTTCACCATCGTCAAGGCTCTCAAGAGTGAGCAGCGTCTGCGTAGAACCGCGCTCAAGACCGTAGAAGATGCCGGGTACAAGACCCCGGCCAAGGACGCGGTACGTGCGGGCGTCTCGAACCACACCGTTGACCCGTACTGGGCTACTAACCCGATGGTCAAGCCTGAGAACAAGGCCCTGCTAGCATCCCACCGTAAGCAAATCGGGCAGCTTATCGAACTGCGCGGTAAGCAGCTGGCCGATGAACGCCCCGAGTGGGTCAAGTCCTTGGGTGAGGTGCCAGCTTATCCCCGTGCGGCCAAGCGCTGGTACAGGATCGCCGGTGAGATTGAGGCCTACCGCAACCAGTACAAGGTGCCTACCGGTGAGGTTGTGGCCATTCCGAAGAAGTACCAAGAATCGGAGCGCGGCCAGTACCTGCAAGCCCAGATGGTTGCCATGCACAAGAGCTCCCGCCTGTCATCGACTCTGCTCTCTGCTGAAGAGTCCGCCAGGATTGCCCAGCGTGCCGAGCATCTGCAAGAAACCCGCGAGAACCGCTCAGAGGTTGAGTACGTCCTGGATGTGCAGAACCGTGACGAGAAGGTGGCTTACCTCCAGGAGCAAGTCAGATCCTTTGATGAGCAACTTGCGAATCTATCTGCCCAAAGCGATGAGGTGGCCCGCAAGACCCGTGAGCTCAAACAGCTGGTAGAAGAGCTCACTCCCTTGCACCAGCAGTACCGTGTGGAGTTGCTCAAGGCTCAGTCTGGTGTGTTCTTTGGTGCGAAGAAGGCCTACCGCCCGGTCAAGGAGGCTAAGGCAGCGCTGGAGGGTGCTAACTTCTTCAGCCGCGCCAAGGCCGCACGTCAGGTAGATGAGGCCACCGCCAAGTTTGCTGCATCCTATGATGGGTTCACCACTCTTGAAGAGGTTGAAGCGCAGTGGGTTCCTGCCCAGGGTATTGTGCGTGAGGCCAAGGAGCGGTTCGAGCTGAACCAGGCCGCTTTGGCTCAGGCTAAGGAGCAGCTGGAGCAGTTCGAGCAGCAGGGTCAGGATTTGAAGCTAAAGGTGATGAAGGCTCGTAGCTCTCGCAAGGACGCTCAGGTGAAGCTGGGTAAGTTGCAGGAGACGGTGCAGGCGCGTCAGCATCGTAGCCGTCAGATTGCTGTGGCTCTTGATGCTCAGGCCAAGCGTGAAAGCGCCGCTGACCGTCTGAACCGCCAGCAGGTAGTGAGCCAAAGGGGCACTACCCGCTAGCAGGTTACCCCTGAGCAAGGGCATAAAAAAAAGGGGGTAGTCCACAGGATCTGTGGACTACCCCCTGGCCATTGCTGGCGGCGGAGTCTATCTACTAGCTACCGGTAGATTCTTTCTCTTCTGTATCTGAGGGGCTCTCTAGCATCTGAGTGGGTTCTTCTTCTGACGGGTAGAGCACATCCCAATCAATCTTGGGAAAGGGCCTGGGCTCGGTCATTGACCGTTCATAGGTGTGAGGCTCAACGTGGTTATAGGGCGTGCAGTTTGAGAACGGGGAGGACGAACCATCAAAGAGCATTTTGTTCTGGATGTCAGCTTCTCGCCACCATTCCCGCAGGCTCGTGGCCTGTTTCAAGGCGTCCTCATCCCCCACCGGTGTGCCGGTCATATCGACGTCGGGAATACTCACGGTCAGGGAGGCCGCCCACAGGGCGATGAGGCGGTCTACTGCCTCGGGGTGCAGATACCACTTGATGCAGGGTTGGTGCGCGCGGTTGGACTCGAGAACCTGGAAGTACCATTGCACAAAGTTCTCAAACTCGTCCTGTTGGGCGGGGCTAAGGGTCAGTAGCCGGTTCGGTTCTTGGGGGTTATACAAGGCGCAGGGGCTCCTTCTTATCTGGGGACGGGGACGATGAGCTCTCTTTAGCTAGGCCCAGGCTGTAGCCCAGGCTGTTAGCGATTCGTTCTACTTCTGTGGGGTCAATTTTCTCTTTGAGTGCTTCATCTTTGAACCACGGGGTGGTTTCGACCAGGCCGCGCCCTACACCTGAGATACGGCAGACGGCCCGGAACTGGGGCAAGTTACTGAGTTCGGCCACCGACATAATCTCTTCCTTGCGGCGTGAGATAGAGGTTGAAGTGGCCCCGGTATTGAACCCGCCCTCGCGTGAGGCTGAGGACGAAACGGTTTTCTTCTCATAAGTGCCCAGAGTCTTAGCGATAGCTGTTAACTCGCGCTCTTCATCAATGCCACCACCAACGACCTTGACGGTAGCCGCAGACAGCAGAGCCCTAAAGCCCTTTTCGCCGTAGAGTCTGGCCCCGTCTGAGTAGGTCTGGAAATACTGATTGACGATGATGCCGCGAGAACCAAAATAGGTGTACCGCTTAGGCATAGTACGAATGTGAACAGTGTTGTTCGCTTCATCAAAATCGCAGACCAAGGGCGGGTCAAGCCGTGGGCTTGCAGCGTCCAGGGCGGCATTCATGACAGCCTCAGCAAGCAGGGAGGATAAGGTGGCAGCAGAAGAGCCGCCGTCCTTGACCAGAATGATGAGGGTGTCACGGGTGCGGACGAACTTGGCAGGGTCAAAGAGCTCGTGCTTGCGGACGGTGCTGGAGTCGAGCCAAGGGATAATCTCATCGTTAGAGAGCGCCGAGAGAATACGAGAGGCACCTGCCAGGATGTTCTCTTTGGTCTTATCGGGCTGTTCGGCCACTTTCTTGACATCAGCAGACAGCAGAGGGAAGTCCTGCTGAACGATGGAATAGAGCTGGGTGAGGGTGGATTCCTGAGTCATTTCCAGCATCTTCACCACCGAGTACCCGCGTGATGAGGCAGCAAGCAAGGAAGCGACAACGACTTTTTGGGCTAGAGGCTCAAAGAAAGCATCCGATGAGACGTTATCGCTTTCGCCTGAGAGCTTGGATGAGTCATTGAGGATCTTTGCGTAGGCTTCAGCGCGAGAGCGAGAGGTGATAGAACCAAGGAAGTCCCAGACCATCAGAGGCTTCTTTTCTTGGCCGTCAGCTACAGGCACAGGTAGCAGACGTTCTGTATCCCATAACCAGATTTGGCCCATATGCTGACGGGCGGCAATAATCTCAGCAACCCCATCAGGCTTATTGGCCGTAAAGACGTAGGCCCCAGGTGCCTCAATTGCGTGGCGCACTACGATACCGCTAGTTTTACCCATGCGGGGGCCCATAAAGTACAGGCCAACTGACTCCCAGTTCTGGATAACGCATTTTCCTGACCCGATGATACGTCCGATGGTTAGCCCGGTGAGAGTAGCGTATTTGGAGAGGTTTTTGCCAGTGGCGGTTTTCTCTAGCTTATGAGCACCCAGCAGCTGGTTCTTGCGTTCGGGCGACTTCTCATTAGGTTCTTCCCCAAAGACCACGAAGAAAATAACGCAGCCGATGATGACCAGGGCAACGAGAACCCAGCTAAGGGGTGAGGCTTTGATGCGCCCGGTAATGAGTTCGAGAATGCCGATGAGGGGGTTGAGGCTTGTGGTTTTGGCCCCGGTGAGCCGTTGCCCTACTTGGAGGGCAACGGCCAGACCGATAAAGCCTAGTACCAGTGTGTAGAGCCCCACCCATGAACGTGAGCGGAACATAAGGTGTGTCCTTTCTACTACTTCTTAGGCGGCACGCATAGGTGAGCGGGCACGAGAGATAGCTTGGCCCCATGCTCCATCAGATTCAAAGATTTCTTTCTCGCCCCGTGTGATGGTCAGCTGGAAAGGCTTACCAGGGCCCTCACCGTACTTGAGCAAGAATTTTCCGCGTCCGATGGGAGGTGAGACCTGCATGGTTTCAGGATCCATGTGACCGGCAGGAGACCAGGAGATGAGAGTGTTCTTCTCACGCTGTGTCATGGGCATGACCTTATCTAGGGCCTCCATGTCGGTCTCAGCCAGCGCCCCGTAGAGCTTCATGGGTGAGCGCTCAAGGAAGCCCTTAGCCTTTTCAGTCAGGCCAGGGTCATTGAACACAAAGTCCTTGGGGGTGTGAGTAATGAGAATCTGGGCAATACCCAAGGTACGGTTCAGACGGGTGATTTCGTCGATATGGTGAATCATCTCAGGGTCAATCTCTAGCAGTGCCCACAGCTCATCCATTGCCACGCAATAGTTCCGCTGAGGTTCCAGGCCCACATCAGCTAGACGTTTGGCCGCGCCAATTGCAGCCTGACCATAGGCCCAGCAGACAATCTGGACAGCAGCGAGAAGGTTCTTGTTTTTAGACTCGCGTACCGATGAGATGTCAAAGTCAACTGAGCGGGTCACGTCAATCTCGGTGGTGGTCTGGCGAGAGAATACGTCACCGAACGCGCCACCGGTGTTGAAGACGTTCAAAGCCAGCACCAAATCGCGTGAAGCGGCCTTGTATTCTTCTGTGGTTTCAGTCAGTAGCGCGGTTCGCATCGCTTCGTTGCCTGCCAGAACAGCTTGACGTACATCTTCAATCAGAGGCTGGCGGGGCGGGTTTTCTGCCATGCACTGTGCATCTGCTTGGTCGATAGCAAGTGAGAGCAACAGAGAGTCGTTGGCAACTCGGGTTGCCTTTTCATCACCTGAGAGCCGGAAGAGGGACTGCATGGTAGAGACGCGGCGGGTGTGGATCTCTGCCTTGAGGGTCTTTGCGTGGCGGGTGCCATTGGCGGCGTCAAAGGCTTCGAGGTCTTTGATGCGGTGCCACAAAGGCCCGGCGTCCAGAGGGTTGATGGCGTCCAGTTCGGGGCCTGGTTCAATGACCTGCCCGCCCAGAGTTGTGATGGTTTTTCTAAAGTCGGGCTTCACATCGCCCAGGGCCATAATCAAGAACCCTGCATCGGCAATTCCTAGCATCATTCGTTGTACTAGCGTTGATTTGCCGCGCCCGTTGAGGCCCATGACGATTGCCAAGGGGGCAGAGATAATACCGGCAAGGTAGAGGGAAACAGGATCTCCGGTAACGGGCTGGCCGTTGGTCAAAGAGCGGCCCAAGATGGTGCCAATGAGCGGTTCTGAGGAACCGACGCAGAAGGGGAAGAGACCGGCGACCTGTTGGGATGAGGCTGAAAATTCTACGGGTGGTTCGATGATGCTCATGTAGCCGCCACCTGATTTTTTGAATCCTCGGGAGGTCAGTTCGCTGAATTTTGCTTCTGGTGCCGGGGCTTCTTCGGGGGCAAAGTCTTTTTTGGAGCCGTTGAATTTATCGAGGACTTTGATAGTCCAGTCGACGAGGAATTCCATGTGTCTGCCTGCCTAACGTGGTGGGTGATGTTTTGAGGTATATAAGGGGTGCGTCCCCCAGGGCCATCTGGGGCCCAGGGGGACGCGGTAAACGGTGAGGTGCGCGGGGTTAGAGCTTGAACTCGCGCGGGATGATGCCAGCTCCCAGGCCCAGGGCAAAGGCTGCATCGTGGGTGTAGGTAGCTTCACGCAAGCCCAGGTTGACCCCGGTGGCCCCAGCACGGCGCACATCAGTGGAGATACGCGGGAACTTCTTTGGGTTATCAGTGGTAGCGCTGACAATCATGGTGAAGGGCACCAGCGTGGCCCCGTGCGCCATCTCGTTTTCGGTCTGCTCTGCCTTTTGAATCAGCACGCGAGAGCGGGAGCCTCCCTTGCGTCCTTTCTGGTTGCCTTCATAGAGGGCATCGTTGACAGTGCTCAGGGCGATTTCGTGGCTCTTATCCTGGGCTAGGGGCCGGTAGATAAGGGTCACGCGCTTCTTCTCTAGGTTGGCATCAGGTGAGAGTAGAGACCGGAGCGAATCTTCCATGAAGAGAGTGGCCGGGGGCTTCCACATCTGGAAGCTCTTGGTGTAATAGCCCGAGTGCGCGTAGTAGTCCTTTTCGGCATCGTGGTAAGTGGGCCCGGCTTCTTCCCAGCGCAAATTGGTGCCACCATCTGCCATGCGGGCAACATCAATAGAGTGTGCCTGGCCGGGATTATAGGCGGAGTAGAAACTGTCAGTGATTGACTGAGCATCCATCAAGCGCACTGTACCGGCAGCGGCAGCTGAGAGGGTGTCCTTGAAGCTCTTGATAACCGTAGAGACCTCATCCGCCAGTTCGTCCTTGGTACGCGCAGCAATGCCCTCTTCGTTCATGGCCCGAGCTGAAAAGGTCAGTGAGACGGTGTGCTCGATACGCGGCAGGGCCTGGTTTTCCAGTTCCAGTACCTCATCCATGATTTCCCGAGCAGCTAGGGGTACTGGGGAGTCACCGGCGTAGGTGCGGTGCTTGGCCACGGCCAGGGGCAGGCGCATGCCGGAGTCTTTGGTGGAGACAACGGATGCGGCAACCTGAATGAGGTTGGCGCTGGTGCCTGCTTGTCGCTGGAACGCGGCCCACTGGGCTACCATGCCATCGACAAACTTTTGGTCTAGGAGCTGTAGACCGGGGGCGGCAACAGACATGAAGACGGTGCCGACCTCGCGTTTAGGATCCCAGACCAGGCCAAAGGGCTCATGGAATGAGTCGATGTAGTCCGAGCATTCGGTGTTAGCCAGTACACCCGGTAGACGGTAGGAGCCATCGGGGGTATCGCCAGAGGGGCCGGGACGGTAGGAGGTCAGGCCTTCCTTTTTTGCTTTGAGAAAGAGCTTTTTCATCTTCTTTTCCTGCCATTTGTAGCGTCCTGCAACGCCCTTGCGGAGGCGACGCAGGATGTAGATTCCGGAGATAGTGATGTAGATAAGCACCACCCACATGGAGTAGCGGGCCAGGGCGGGGATGAGGGAGAGGAGGAACCAGAGGGCAAAGGCACTAAAGATGATGCCCACAGCTAGGTTCGAGACCGCTTTGGGGATGCCAAAGAACCCTGAGTCTGGTGGGATGATGATGTTGCCGTAGCGGGTACGGGTTTCTTCTGTGGTACTCATTTACTGGCCTGCTCCTTCTGGTCTGATAGCGCCTTCGGTTTCGTCCCCAATTGCGCGGGTCATATCTTGCAGATACCGTGCGGCGTCGTGGGCGGCTGTTCCCCCGCGTGGGCGGTAGGTGCTGTTGGTGGTGGTAGGTGCCCCGTTGGCAGCGGCGGGCGCTGAGGGTGAGCCGCCGTCTGAGTAGCTTGATGAGAGGCTGGCACCTGAGCTTGCAGAGGTATCGGAACCTGTTGATGTGCCCGAGGCCTCAGCGGAGGTTGCCCCGGTACTTGAGCTGGTAGAACCGGCAGCACCGCTTGCGTTAGAGCTAGTGTCTGAGTCGGCCCCACTAGCTGGCATCTGAGCACTGGCACCTGTATCGGGTGCGCTAGCTCCTGCTGCGTCAGAGGCGCTTGCACCTGTATCGGGGGCATCGGTGCTTGCCCCGCTCTGTGCCCCGGCTGGTTCAGTAGTAGAGCTATCGGGGGCAGAGGTATCGGATGCAGGGACACCGTCAGCTGGGTAGCTATCAGCACCGGCAGCATCAGCGTCACTGGCACCAAGATTAGAACCAGTAGCATCAGCATCTACCCCTGGTGTGCCGCCTGTTGCAGAGGCTTCATCGGCACCGAGTTCACTAGCACCGGTTGATTCACCAGCACCAGCAGTAGCCGAACCGGCAGCGCCTGAGCCTTCTGCAGAGGCCTGGGCTCCACCAGCGGTGAGCTCTGAGCCTGCGCCTCCAGCAGCTTCAGCACCAGCGCTACCACCTGCGCTACTTGCTGCACCTGTGCCAGCAGTGGCTGTACTTGCACCAGCGGCAGTACCACCGGCAGCACCGCCCGCCGCGCCGCCAGCAGCTCCACTAGCACCGGTAGCAGCAGCGGCAGGAGCCGCACCAGCACCAGCCGAGGCAGCACCAACAGCAGCCACGACAGCGGCACCCACGGCAGCGCCACCAGCTGAAGCCATAAACCGGCCACCCGATGAGCCAAGTACACCGGCCATAGGAGCAACCATCGAGACCAGCGAGGGCAGGGAGAAGCAAGCAAGAACGATGACCATAAGCCCCGCTATCATGGACAGCGCCGGGTTCGAGGTGCCCTCAGTGGTGCTCAGGTTCCCACCAATGGCCATAGCAACGCCAAAGCCGTAGATAATAGCGGCAGCTGGCTTGAAGGCAACGCAAGCGATAATCCATCCGACCTGTTTCCAAAAGGCCTTGTTACCCTGAGCAGTGACAGAGGTAGCGGCTGTGATAGGAAGAAGTGCAGAGAGTACAGCCGCAGCAATATCTGTCCCCATTGCCATCATGGCCTGAATGATGGAGGCAAAAAGCATGAGCGGGCCGATGAAGAGGATGGACAGACCAGCCAGGCCGACCACTGCGTTATCAAGGTTCTGAGGCAGAAGAGACATCAGCGAGGCCGCCTCATCGTGGGCGGCACTGACAATAGTCTTATAAGCCCAGGGGGCAAAGGCTGATGAGAAGCCCATGAGCAACTGGGTGCCGGGTATAGCTACGCCACCGGCGATAGCTACTCGCATCAGTCCCTCAATCAGCATGGAGGTATCTTCTTTTGAGCCCTGGGAGCGGCCTACCCGGACGAAGCCGATGATAAGGCCGATGGTGCCAAGCATGGCAGCTAGAGGGCGAGTAGTGTCACTGATGGTATTGACCACGCCTGAGTTAGCGCTGGCCCCAACCGGGTCAATTTCTAGCCACCATCCACCGATGGTTTCGAGAATACCTACGAGCCAGCTATAGATGATCTGGACTAAGGCCTCAAACGCTTTGCCCAGTGCAGAGCTGGTGATAGCTTCAATGCCTTTGAATACTGGCCCAAAGACGCCGCTAAGAACATCTTTAAAGAAGTCCATAGGCTCACCTTTCCTTTCTAGGGAGAAGAGCGGCACTACCCCTGTCTGAGGTAGCGCCGCTCTATGTTTTCTGGTCTAGGAGCCAGAAAATTCAGGGCATTTTTTACATAAAGAAGTTGAAGATGGTGCCAGCCATACCCATCAAGGCAGCACCAACCAGAGGCCAAGTCGGTGCCTCAACACGTTCTTCTGCGTGCTGGCGGCGAGACTGGGCCGCCTTGACAATGCCGATGATGAAGAAAGCCAGCAGGCACATCATGCCGCCGTACATAATCCAGCCGATAACGGTGTTGAGGTTTTCTGCGCCGGGGAATGCGGTGGGGGTTACGTTCATTGGTTTGTTCTTTCTATTCGTGAAGAAATGGTGATTTTGGGTGTAAAAATGCCCCTATCTGCAACCGGCCCAGCGCCTGGGGGTGTAGATAGGGGCAACTGCACCAGCACGGTGCAGCAGTATGTTAGGAGCTTGCTACCTTGCTTAGGCTCTCTAGCGCCTTGCGGTAGCGGTAGGGCAGCTTGGTCACGTCCTTGGGTTCGCGTAGGTCATTGACAAAGGGGATGCCCCAGCTGTGCTTGGTCATGCGAAGAGTCTTTTTGGCCTCCTTGATAGTGTCTTTCGAGAGCTTGGGACGGTCTTCTACCAGCACGATTCCGATAATCTGCTGGCCGCTGGCAGTGGTGCCGGTGCGAAGTAGATTCTGGGCCTTGTAGAGGTGGTCAGCAGCTGTGGTGCTTACCAGAATGACCGCATCACAAACCTGGTGATTCTCGCTCAGAGCACCGCGTGCGTAGCGAACCATCGTGGATAAGCCCACTCCCCCAGCTACCGGGTAGAGCCCAATGGACGAAGAGCCAAAGCTGGGGGCTTCAAAGTGCTTGGATACGTCGTTATCGAACAAGTCGCTAACGCCGATGTCCTCAACTTCTTCTTTCTTTGTAGGCGGTGCTACAAAGGGGTTAGCTGGGGCGGGTTTTTCTAATACCGCTTGGCGGCGTGAGAACACTGCCATGCTAGTTCTCCTTTCGTAGGACGTAGAGCTTTGAGGGCACATCCTGGGCTGAGGGCTTATACAGCACCACGGCCCTGCCTTGGCTATCAACATCTGCCGGGATAACAGGGTTAGCGGAGCTAGTAGCCCAGCTGGTGACATCGCCGGTGACGCTAATGCGCTGTGGTTCAGTGCCACGAGCCCACGCGTAACCACCGCCGTAAGAGGCGTTCGACCCAACATTCATTGCCTGGTTTGCGGCAACGTCCACGAGGGTTGAGCCGGTCAGCAGCAGGTTACGGGCCAGGTCAACAGAAACCTGTGTCTGGTTGTAATTTCCCTTGACGGTGCGGCCGTTCTCTAAGGTGCCTGACTCAGTGGCATCAGCTAGAACAATGACCTGTTCGCGTGACTCGGTATTACTAAAGGCAAAGGCCAGGTGGTTATTAACTGATGCGATAAACCCCTGGTAGGTGTAATCTCCAGGGGCTGGAATACTGACCGGAGCCGGCAGTTCAGGTGCATCCGATGAGATGAGCCAGGCTTGGGTATCGACAGTTGAGACCATCCAGACGGTGCCACCGAATACGGCAGCGGGGACGGTATCAGCTGGGGCGGTGAGCTTGGTCAGTTCGCCGTTGGTGTTAGGCACCCACACCGCGCCTGTGCTGGTAAAGACCGGCACGCCTGATACCCAGTGCAAGGTAGCTTGCTGGGTGGGGCGGCTGATGGTGTGTAGCTCCCCTCCCAGGGTGCCGATAGCGGCTTGGGAGTTAGCGCCGCCAACAGCGATGATGTTCTCCCCGAGTCCTGTCACGGTGGTGATGGAGGTGATGTCAAAGCCTACAGAGTGAGCTGAAAGCTGTACCCCGTCGAGGGAGTTAGCGGTTTTCAATTCGCCGCCCTGAGCGTAGAGCAACTTATCTCCGACAATCAGCGGTGAGGCTGTGGTGGCCTCTAGGGAGTAGTCCGCGAACGTGTCCCAACCAGCCGGTGCTGAGACGGGCAACTGTACCGGTGGCGGGGTGTAGATGGGTGCGGCTTCTTCCTGGCCGTTCTTCCATAGCACTGCCCCAATCATGGTTGCAACGCAGAGGATGAAGGCGATGATTGCTCCCCAGAGCTTAGGGGAAAGCCCCCCAAAGGTTTTACCGTTGGAGGGCTTTAATTCTTGAGGGCTGGACTCTGGGAGCATCTGTAGTTCTGTGCCTTGATGATCCATCCACATCTTGTAGATGTTTTCATCATCCATCGCTACATTCACGCGCACAGGGTGCTTGATACCGATGTCCTGGGCGATGGCACCGGCAACCTTGGCAACCTGTTCGTTGCGGTAGGCTACTTGGGTTTCATCGGCCCATTGTTCTCTATCGTAGGAATGGGTGACAAGGGTAGAGCCAGGTGCTGAGGCGTAGAGCTGATGGTTCTCATCATCGACCTCTACCGTAATGACCGGAAAGAGCGGTAGCTCTGGTGGCTTGTTGGTTGTTGTGTCTTCGTTACTCATTGAAAAGTGCTCCCTGAGAATGAATCGACCAGGATTGAACCGTCATCGGCCTTTACGACAGTCACATCGTAGAAGCCGGTAGCCTTGCGCGGGCCGGTGGTGCCTGATGAGCCGATACGGATGATGGCTTTATCTGCCTGTGAGAAGTCAGTTGAACTAACTTCACGGACGATACCGCGAGTTCTCATGGCGTTCTTGGTGCCGTCAATCTGGGTGCGGAAATTATCGGTGCCGTACTGCGCAATATGGAAGAGGTAGGAGGCGAAGTCCTCCCCTGCCCCGCGACGTTCGACGCCCACGGCGGCAGCGGCAACGGCGATAGCGTTGTCCTGTTCTTCAACGCTCCAGTATTGGGTGTCTGCCTGGTAGGTTTCAATAGTGGCCTGCTGGGTCTGGACGGTGCTTTCCAAGGAGGCGACGTTATCCTGTGCGGTCTTGAGTTCGGTCTGGGTCTTGGAGTAGCCGATACCCAGCACCAGGGTGCTCAGGGCAAGCAGGGCGGTCAGCAGGATAAGGGCCCATGCTTTGATGGAGATACGCTGCTTGAGGGGCTGCTGGTTCTCTGTAGTGGTGCTCATGGTGATTCCTTTCTACTGGTTGGTGTTGCCGTAGAGCATGCCGGTTTCGCTGGTGGTTGAGTTGATCTGCATTCCGCTGATAGCCCATTTCCCAGGTTCTTCTTCTACCGCTGCGACAGTTGCCAGGGAGCGGCCGCCTTTGTATTCGTAGCCGTCTCTCCCTAGCCATGTCCATTCAACGATGACGTCTTTAGCGATAAAGCCTTCTGGCATTTCTTCTGTCTCTTCTGGGGCAAAGCTAACTACCGGGAGGGTGTAGGCTTTGCTTTTTGATACGGCCAGAAAATCCGCACTCATAGCGTTACGAACGTTGGGGTCAAGGGACTTGTAGTAGTCCTCAGTGAGTAAGGGTTGTGCCCTGAGCAGGGCTGCTGTGGTGTTGGGGTCAGTGGTACTGTCCCAGCAAAAGGCGATTTCGGTAAAGCCCTTGATGAGCTCTTCGGCATCTGACCTATCGACGGTGGCCGGGTCAGTGCAGCTACCTTCTGCAATATCATCAGCGGTGTTCTCTGCTGTGCTAGTGGGGCTCGGTGAAGCTGGTGCAGCAGAGGTGCTGGTAGTTGCGGTAGCGGTGGGTGCCTCGTCCTGGGTGTCTTGTTTGGGCCAGAGGGTGTAGACAGCAAAGAGCAGGCTCAGTACGCTCAGGCCGATGATGGTGATGATTGCGCCGTTGCGCTGTTTTTCTGTCATTGTGTCACCCATGCGCCTTTCTCTTTGAGGATGGGTTCGGGGTTCAGGTTGTGCCCGTTGTAGGGGTAGGCCGGTACGGGAGATTCAGGGTCATAGATTTCAAAGTGCAGGTGGGTTGCAAATGCGAACCTTGCTCCACCACCGGTGCCACCTTCAATTCCGATGATATCGCCGCGTTTGAGGTTTTGGCCGACTGCCACGTTGATAGTGTCAAGATGACAGAAGCCGAACTGGAAGCCGGGGGCTTCATTCTGTTTGGCGATAACGCAGCCGTCATCTGCAAGCATGCCGACTACGGTCATATCGGTGGGGGTAATGATTTCTACACCGGCTTGTCCTTGGCCCAGGCCTGGGGTTGCTAGGTCTACGCCTACGTGGTTGTTTTTCCAGTCCCCTGGGGGGAAGACATTTCTCATGCCAAACCCGGAGGTAAAGACGCATCCTGGGCAGGGGTTCGTCCACTCGCCGGTGCCTAAGTCGCCGTCCCAGGCTTTTGCTCCATCGACCTGTGAGCAGGTAGCTGAAAAGTTGACCTGTGCCCCGGAGGTAATGATTTCGACGTAGTGTTGGGTTTCCTTATAGGGAGGGATACCGCTGTAGTTCAAAACAGCGCCGGGCCCTGCGTTATAGGCCGCGAGGGTGAGTTTTACAATCTGGTTGGCGTCCCCGTTAGCTAGGTGCTGTACCTGGTCTTTGAGCTGCTTCATATAGCGGCCCTGGGCGGCGATTGCAGCGTGCGGGTCAAAGGGGTCTTCGCCCGGTGCGATTGCCTCCCAAGTGGAGGGAATGAACTGGGTTAGACCTTTAGCACCTGCCGGTGATACGGCGTTAGGATCCCAGTTAGATTCTTGCTGAATCTGCTTGGCAAGTATCTCTGCTGGAATGCCTGAGTCTTCACCGGCCTTTTTGACATCTTCTACATATTCAGCCGGAACGTTGATGAGGTTCTCGCCGGTATCACTTGTAGTTGTCACTGTGGGGCTGCATTTAGATGACGCTGTTTCGATGGGAGTAATTACAGTGGCGAAGACGCCAAAGAGTAGAGGCAGCAGGGCAATGACTCCAACCAGCATTGAGATGAGGACGCCTGCACCTATGAGGAGGCCTTTATTTTTCATGCTGTCCCCCCGGCTTATCTGATGCTGGCAAGCTGGAGACCTCGTCCGAAGTGTCTATCAAGACGGTCTAAAAGCTGGGTGTAAGCGTGCCAGGGGGTGATTTCCTGGTTGATGGCGTTGGAGGTAACGAGGCTGTGGCAGCCGGTGCAAATGTGGCGGCTGGTGCCGGTGTCAGGTTCGGTGATAGTGGTGAGTTTGGTGGTGCCGGTGCAGAGGGTGCAGCGGGTGGGGGCTTTAGCCATAGTGTGCTCTTTCGTCTACGTTTGTGGGGTTCGTAGAGGTATATGCACTTAGCTGGTGGTTTCGGCGGGCTGATGCTGTGGTTTTTTGGAATTGTTTGTAGCCGCGCCTCACATCGTATCGTGTGATTTCATTTCATATCACATGGTTTTATATTTCATCATTTCACAGCACATCACATGCTATTACAGCATGTCAGATAACTGTAAGCGCAGAACAATGTCACACCACATGAAACAATGTGATATGACATGATTCTGTATGACATGGAATGATGTTATGCATAAACAGCAAGTCCCCTATCAATCACCAATTTGGCCACCGACAGCATCTTGAGGGTCTGGTTGTAGTAGTCCCGACTCAGCGAGTGAGAGATGCCTAGCTGCTCACCAAGCGCGGCCACCGCAGAGGCGTTGAGGTCTGTTCCGGTAGCTATCATCGAGACCAGCACGCTAAAGCCAGCAGGCAGGTTAGCTTCTTTGCCCGGCAGACAGTCAAGCAAGTCTTCTACAGTGACAGCCTCAGTGCCGCCCTGGGCAGCTAGCCGTTCATGAGCGTCTAGGGCCCGGTGGATAACCTGGGCCAGGCGCACAGTGTTGGCCTGATTATCTCGCAGGGTCTTTGGGGCGATGCCCAGAGCCCTGGAGGCGGCAGCTACGTTGCCGTCAAAGGCTAGAACGATTTTCAGGGTGCGCTCTAGGTGGGCGGGGTTTTCCATGATTGCCGCGAGGATGCCCATGATGTGATGCAGGCGAGCGTAGTTGCCATCTTCTTCGATGATGCCATCTGCGATGTCCTGTTCAATCAGGGAGAGGGTTTCGCTGATGCCGATAGTGGCTAGGTGGCTGTAGGTTTCATCGTGCTGGGCTTCGGTGAGTTTTTTGCGCTGGTAGGTTTTGACTTCTGTGATTGCTACAGCTCGAATCCAGGGGCCAAAGGGGCCTTTGGTGGGGTCGTAGGAGTCAAGGCGCTGGTGTGCTGCTAGCCAGGTGTTTTGGTGCACGTCGTGGGCGTCGTGGGCGGGGCAGGCGCTGGTGAGGCGGGCTCGGATGAGGTAGATGGTGTTCTGCCAGTCTTCGAGCATTTCGGGTGTCCAGGCGCGGGCAGCGCCGGTTTGTGTATGTGTCATGGTTGTTCTCTTTGGGGTTGATGTTTTCGGTGGTAGTGCTCTGCTGGTGCGGGTGAGTGATGGGGCAGGGCGCGAACCGTTACTGACCAGTGGACTAGATAAAAATGCCGGGCAATTGCGGAAGATACGGGTCAAGCTCAGGACATCTCAAACTCAGGATCTGCAATCGGTTCATCGTTGATTTGAGCTCATCTTCAACCCAGAAATATCCAGGGGTATATCTACTTACCTTGATGAGATATCTGATGTCTGAACCGAGCATCCGGCCAACTCGCTTCTTCTGGTGAATGTCGATACCCTGGGGGTCAAGGCTCCACTGTTCGAGCAACAGAAGGTACGCGTTAATGTCAACCAGGGCTGTTTCGATGTTTCTTCTGAACTGGCGATTTGTGAGGGATAGGCGCATAGTGATATTTCTCCTTAGTTGAGTCTGTCGTTTTCACCCTGGGGTGAAGTTACAAGAGCAGTCACGAAAAGCGACATATACAGGATCAGCACGAAAGTGGCTAGATTTTTTATATCCAGAACTGCAAGCCACGTCTGTTCAACAGTTTGTCCCAACGTCAAAGTGTTATTTTGGAGCGCACTTCTGAGGCTGATGACAAAACCAGTCGTGGAAATGTAGAGAAGGGAAAGAATTACTGTCCCGTACACAGCAATGAGGACAAGGGACTTACGCGGCGTACGGTTTTTCACTAGGCGACTTCTTTCTTTGCTTGGCGGCGGGCGCGTAGCTGGTCTCGCAGGGCTTTACCAGCCTCAACGTCTGCGGGGGTCTCGGGGCTGATGGTGGTTAGTGCACCGGTGGCTTCTTTGAAGCACAGGGGGCAGTGGCCGGTGTACTCACGGGTATGTACCTGGCAGAAGGCAACTGGCGCTGAGGGCAGCGGGGCTGGTGCGGCAGCTGGTTGGGTTTCTTGGGCGGTGTAGCGTTCGATGTTGGCCAGGGCAGTGAGTGCTTCGATGCCGCCAGGTTCGTTGCCGATGGCGCGGATGCAAAAGCCCACGGGGTTCTGCACTTGCTTGCCTCGGCGCTCTTCACGGCTAACGAGCAGGCGCATGATGGCATCGAGGGTTGGGCCGTCCACAGTGTCGAGCATGCCGGGGGTGGTGCGGTTGATTGCGGTTCGTAGCTGGAGCTGGGCGACTTCTGCGGGCATGGCCCCGATGGGCTGGGCCGGGTGGTTTTCCAAAGCCTGGTTCG
Organism: Rothia nasimurium; assembly: GCF_928381415.1. GTDB lineage: Bacteria > Actinomycetota > Actinomycetes > Actinomycetales > Micrococcaceae > Rothia > Rothia nasimurium_H. Next base: position 99,630 of record NZ_CAKMSF010000008.1, on the reverse strand, counting down.
CCTCAGTCAGTCCGTCAGTCATTTTTTCTCGCGCGCCTGCACTTGAGGTGACTGACTGACTGATTGATTGAATATCAGTCAAAAGATTTCCTTTTAACGCGCGCGCACGCGTAGAGGTGTCAGGGTGACACTCTGGTGTCACTGTGACACCCTCGGGGCGACTAGGCAAAACACTGATTTTGCCCCCGGAGGTGTCAGGGTGACGCCCTCGGGCGGTTGCCGGAGGTGTCAGGGTGACACCCTGGGGCTCACTAGGGGTTTTGCCCGGAGGTGTCACAGTGACACCTTGGGGAGCAACCGGAGGTGTCACAGTGACACTCTCGATGCCACTAGGTGATTCTTCTGTGACTCCAAAGCGGGCTTGGCTGGTCTTGTGCATGAGGTAGAGGTCTCGGGAGCTGAACCAAGGCTGCTTAGTGCCGGTATTCCACAAATGCAAAACGATGGTGTTTGTGGGGTGAGCACCAAACTCGGCAGCATACCGGCGTTCACGGTGCAGCAGGTTCGCTTCTTCAAACTCGCGCAGGCTTCGCATGATGGTTGATTTGCTTTGACCGGTCACGTAGGTGATGAAGTCGATGCCTTTGATTCCTTCGCGGTCTGAGAAGTAGCCCTCATCGTCTGCTGTAATGCCGAGAAAGTGCAACAGCTGGTATTGAGCTGGGCTTTTCAGCTCGTGCGTGAGTGACCATTCGTAGGCCTTGGATGACATGAGTGTAGCTTTCTATCAGGCGGTGTGATTGTGCATGTAGAATTGATGGGCGTGATACTTTGTGCCTCAGCACAGCGGGTTAGCTCTCTGAGGTGCAGGGTTTTACGTGGCTGAGTCTGGTTTCTTCGATAGGTAAGATCATCTGAGGTTCTCCAGATTTCAGTGAGCAGGCCGTTTGCTCCTTTGAAGCAGGTGGCCTGCTTTTTTGTGCCCTCATGGTTTCGCCCCACTGAGGCCTGCTAGTGCTATCCAGATTTCTGCGTGGGTGATGTTGTGGGCCATTGTCTTGACCGCTAGTTCTTTTTCATCGTGCAGGAGGTTGTATCGGATAACGCGGGCGGTGTTGCGGTGTTTGCCAGGGCGTAGGGCCGGTAGTTTCTCGCGTTTTTCGTAGGCCTTGATTTGGGCCATGAGTTCCCTACTGGCAGTGCCTGCTTTGTAGGTGGCCAGTGTTTGGATGGGCCGTGTTTTTGGGGTGCGGAGAGGTAGCACCTCCGCAGGTCTCTGTTGAGGTTTTACCTCTTTTTCGTGTCCAATCATCGTTCTCTTCTCTCAGGAGTAAGATAAAAAATATTCAGCATTTCCGATTGTTTTAAGGCTGGCTATGGCTCTATCTCCACCGCATTTGCGAAAGCCGGAGCGTATCAGCAGGATGGCTTCTGCATACCAGTACGCTTCTGCACACAAGCTGGAAATTATTCAGGTTCGAAGGGCTTACCAAGTTGCTAGGACAGGTCAGAAATGTTTTGTCACAGTTCTGGGAGGTAAACGGAACCAGGACGCCTGGTTTCATTACCAGTGGCCACCAGCGGGAACGAGCATCTTGGTAGATGCATCTATTGCATATGGCCCCCATCATCAGAGAAAAGCTATGTACGTTTCCAAAATCCTGGACTCCTTTCCCTCTGAACACTTCAGTGCCTATTGGCGTTGGAGAAGGGGAATGTCCATTATTTTCTGGTTGGCTTGTCTGTGCTTCCTCTTTGAGTGGCTACTGTTTCTTACTGTTCTGCTTTGTCAGAAACTGTTTTCATGGCTGGGTATTCTTGGTGTCTGGTTAGGCAACCTCGCAGGATCCAAATTTCCCACGCGAGCCTCCGACCATAAGGAAGAGATGACGGCCTCTGACTACGAAGAGCCAATGGAGTCTTCTCTCGTACCCACTGACGATTACCATTACGGAGATTCAAATTTTTCAGATGGTGGCGTCACCATACGCCCCCTTAGCGCGGAACAACTAAGACAGCTTTATGAGGATGATGGTTTTCGCCAGTCGAACCCGTAGAGATTCGCTAGTGAGCCGGTCGGTTCCTGACTACGCTGGTTGCGCTTGGCGCGCTTGAACTTTATAGAAAATTTCAACATCAATGCCCAGGTGATTAGCAAGTAGCATAAGCTCATCTGGGTCAAAGCGTGTGCGGTTGTTGAAGCGGTCGCTGGTTGATGCGGTTGAAAGACCGAGTAGACTGGCGACCGCTTTTTGTGTAAGGCCTGCGCGGGCTACTTCGGCGCGGACATTGGCGGCAATCTGTTCTGAATAAGTCATACTCTGAATCTATTAGGTTAAAACTGATTAAGCAAGCAGAATCTTAGGTTTTACCTAATTTTTTTCGTGTACACCCTTGTTTCCGAGCTAGAGCCATGCAAAGATAGTTCCATGCAAACAATTTCAGTAAATCAGCTAGTTGCCCGAGAAGTTAAGTCAGCCATAGCCCGGGCTGACCTGAAGCAGAAAGATTTAGCCCAGATTCTAGGCATTACCACAGCATCAGTATCTGACAAGCTGCGAGGCAAGAACGCCTTTAGCCTTGAAGATCTACTCACTGTTGCCGGAGCCTTGGGGCTTTCACTTGATGAGCTACTTGGAGCATCAATCATGACTACAACCCCACCTACCCCAAATTACTTTGAAGATGAAAAGGGTAAGAAAAAAGTCGCCCCGATCGGATTTATTCCGAACGGGACGACTTATCAAATGGTTGCGGGGGCAGGATTTGAACCTGCGGCCTCCGGGTTATGAGCCCGGCGAGCTACCGAACTGCTCCACCCCGCGGCGACTCATATAACTATACGCACTTCATCAACACAGCGCAAGCCAAAACTGGCATTTGTGATGCACTCTACACAAAAGGACGCCACCTGCCCGCTGGGTGCGGGAGGCGGCGTCCTTATCTACCCAAGGCTGCTACAGCCTAACTCCTAGTTGGAGGGTGAGGGGCTGGGGCTTGCCTCGGTGGTGGCAGTACCCTCGATACCTTCAGCATCAATGGCACGCTGCAGGGCCTCATTTAGGCGGGTCTGGGCTTCACCGTAGGCGGCCCAGTCGCCGGCCTTCATGGCGGCGTCCGCGTCCTGCATTGCCTGGCGGGCGTCCTGCAGGGCACCGGTCAGGCTGGCGCTATCGGTGTTGGTAGCGGTACCGTCAGCTGCCTGAGCGGCCTCGGTTTCATCGACACCGGCATCGGCAGCGGTTTCAGCGCCAGAGGAACCGCTAAAGAGCTCATCCAGGGCTTCTTCCAGGGTGGGGGCAAAGCCGACCTGCTCACCAAAGCCCACGAGGACGCGGCGCAGGGAGGGGTAGGCGGCATCGCCGGAGGACTGCACGTAGACCGGCTGCACGTAGAGAATACCGCCGCCCACGGGCAGGGTCAGCAGGTTACCGTTGATGACGTCGGAGGCACCCTGGCGCAGCAGGTTCAGCTCGGTTGAAACAGCGGTATCTGAGTTAAATACGTTCTGAGCCTGGCCGGGGCCGGGAACAACCGATGAGCGGGGAAGCTCAAGCAGGGTCAGCTTGCCGTAGCCTTCAGCCTTTTCGCCGTCCTTACCGGTACCGGCGTCACCGTTAGCGGAGAGGAAGCCGTACATGACGTTACGGGTGTTGCTGTCTGACTGCTGGGGGATGAAGCTGGTGGTCAGGGAGAACTGAGCTGAGTCTTCACCCGGCATCTGCAGGGACATGTAGTAAGGGGGCAGCGGGCGGCCGCTGTCGTTAGTGGGGTCGTTGGGAATCGACCAGCGATCGTCCCCGTTGTAGAGGCTATTTGCATTGGTCACGTGGTAAGCGTTGAGAATCTCTCGCTGTACCTTGAAGAGGTCCTGGGGGTAGCGCACGTGCTCAATGAGCGAAGCGCTCATCTCGCTGTAGGGACGCACGGTATCGGGGTAGACCTTCTGCCAGGTCTTCAGCACCGGGTCCTGGTCGTCCCAGGCGTAGAGGGTAACCGAGCCGTCGTAGGCGTTCACAGTGGCCTTAACCGAGTTACGGATGTAGTTAACCTGCTGGCTGGGCAGGGCCTGGGTTACGCCGGATGCGGTCTCTGAATCAGAGGTCGCATTATCAAGCTGGGCTGCCTGCGAGTAGGGGTACTGGTTACTGGTGGTGTAGGCGTCCACAATCCAGAGCACCTGGCCGTCGATGATAGCCGGGTAGGGGTTGCCGTCTACGGTCAGGTAGGGGGCAACCTTCTTCACGCGCTCTGAGGGGTCACGGTCGTAGAGAATCTGGGATTCGGGGCGGACGGCGTCCGACAGCAGGATGTCTGAGGACTGGAACTTGATGGCGTAGGCCAGGCGGTTAAAGGCGTTACCGATGACGGGGCCGCCGTTGCCGCTGAAGGTGTATTTGGCGTCCGCGCCGCTTTCGTCGTCAGCCGTCTGGGGGCGGTCAAGTTCTAGCGGTTCGTCCTCGGCGGTGCCCCCCACGATGGAGTAGTCAGGTGAGCTCTGGCCGAAGTAGATGCGGGGCTCGTAGTCGCCGCTAATTGCACCGGTTGCCTGAATACCCGACTGGATGAACTTGGGCTTACCGTCGGCTTCAACCTGGTTGCCGTAGGCTGCGATGACGCCGTAACCGTGGGTGTAGACCACGTGCTGGTTAACCCAGGATGACCCGGCATTCTGGTCGGGGTTCAGCTCACGGGCAGCGATGACGGTGTCGGTCTCGGTGCCGTTGATGGAGTAACGATCCACTGAGAGGTTCTGCCCAAACTGGTAGTAGGGGCGGAACTGCTGTAGCTGGGCAAAGGCTCCGGAGACCACGTTGGGGTCGAGCAGGCGGATGTTAGAGATGGTCTCACTCTCACCGCGCAGGGCACCTGCTGCGGTGGATGTGGTGGCGTCGTAGTTCTGAACGTCGATCTGGTCCAGGCCGTAGGCGGCGCGGGTAGCGTCGATGTTGCGCTGGATGTAGGGGGCTTCTGCGGCCTGTTCGTTCGGTACGACCTGGAAGCGCTGTACAACCCAGGGGTAGATGCCACCGGCAACCAGTGAAGCGATCACCAGTACGGCGGTGCCGATGATGGGCAGACGGAAGTTCCCGCGCACAGCGGCCAGGATGAAGAGGGCGGCGACCAACAGGGAGGCAATGGCCAGAATCGCGTTGACCGGGATAATGGCGTTGACGTCGCTGTACATGGCACCGGCCCAGGAGCCAGACTGGTCCTGGGTTGCATTGTAGCGGGCCAGCCACAGGGTGATGCCACGCAGCAGAATGAAGAGGGCACCGAGCACTGCGATGTGGCGGCGGAAATGCACGGTGGTGGTGATACCGCGCTCCCCCACTACAATGCCGCCGTAGAAGTAGTGCATGACCAGGGCTGCCATCGCTGAGAAGATGATGGCGGTGCTCAGCAGGCCGGTCACCACGTTGAGGAAGGGCAGGGTAAACATGAAGTAGCCCAGGTCGCGACCGAACTCGGGGTCTGTGGTACCAAAGCTTTCGCCCTGGAAGAAGAGTAGGACGGTCTCCCACTGGGTCATGGCCCCGGTGCCGACGAAGGCACCCAGAAGAACCGGCACAGCAATCAGAAGGACCTTGCGCATACGCTCAATACCCTGGCGGTAACGCTCCATGTTCTGGTTGAACATGTCCTGCATATCGCCGTAGGGGTCGGGTACAGGGTTGCCGTTGGCATCTAGTCGGGGACTAGCAGGACGACGGGGGCTGGGAGTCTGTAATTGGCCGTGCCTGTAGGCGTAGAAGAGGCTGGCCCAGACGGCGATACCTACAACGATACTTGCAACCAGGAAGACGGCACCGCGGGTCAGGTTTTGGGTAATGAAAACCTTGAGGTAGCCCAGCTGGTCATACCAGAGGACGTCGGTGTACACCTGGGTTGCAAAAACAAAGGCTACGACCAGGGCGGCAATAATTGCCACGGTCACGGTCAGCGGCCGGTTTCTACGTTGAGGAGCGCGTGATGATGAACGGGGAGGGGTGCTTCCGGTACTCACGGGTATCCTTCAGTTGTGTTTCGTGTCTGCCGCAAAGGTGCGGCCTGTGTGGTGGGTGACGCCGCACAGTGGGCGACGCTACATATAAGACACTATTTTGCCAAAGAAAGCTGTGAGTTTCGAGAGTAGGCTTAGCATTTCAGCTCTGGGGTGACCAGCCCCGCCCCTTATGAACAGGTCGGGAAGGTTACGGGGTCTTCACCCTGGCCGATGCGGGTCACCGCATCTACCGCCTCATCGAGGGTAGCAACCTTAATAACGTTCAGGCGACGCGGCACATTACCGACCACCTCACCGCAGTTATCTGCCGGTGCCAAGAAAACCGTAGCACCGGCGTCCGCAGCTCCCCGCATCTTTTGTTCAATGCCGCCGATGCCGCCTACGGTGCCGTCCGCGTCGATGGTGCCAGTTCCGGCAAAGTGAATTCCGCCGGTCATCTCGCCCTCGGTTAGCTCATCGATAATACCCAGGGCAAACATCATGCCGGCCGACGGGCCGCCCACTTCTTCGAGGCCGTAGTTAACGGTCATGGGGAACTCAAAGGACCGGGCAATGTAGAGGCCCAGCACGTAGCGCTGCCCCTGCTCGTTGTAGGAGGGGGTGACGGTGACCTCCTGTTCACTGCCGTCGCGGGTCACGGTGAGGGTGACGGGCTGCCCGGCGGACGCGTTCACCCGCTCGGTCAGGTCAGTGTAGCTTGCCAGCGGCTCACCGTTGAGAGCGGTAATTACGTCGCCCTCCTGGAGTATGCCCTGGCTGGGGCCACCCTCAACGGCACCTGACACCGTTAAAATTTCGGTATAGTCGATACCCAGCTGGGTGAGGGCAGCTGCCTGAGCTACCTCCTGGGAGTTGGACATATCGGCACTGTTCTGCGCGGTGACCTGCTCGCTGGTCACTGAGGGATCGTAGATGAGGTCGCTGGGCAACACCGCTGTAGAATCTTCCAACCAGGTTGCCAGCGCCTCAATCGCAAAGAGAGAAGTGTTGGGGCCGCCTGCAACCGATACCGTGGTCATATCGAGGTTGCCGCTTACCGGGTAGGTCTGGGCGCCCTCAATCTCAATCAGGGGCTTACTATCGAACTCACCAATGGTGTTGAAGGTAGGGCCGGGTGATTCGGTCACGAAATCAACCGGAATCACCAGCGAAAACATCGACAGGCCCAGGGCCCCCACCGCACTCACCGTGCGCAAATCAGCCCGACGTTCACGGGGGCGGGTAGCTGCTTTGTCCCTCTTCGAAAAAACCATAGGACTAGCCTACTAGCAAAATCGCCCAGCCCAGCCCACTCCCCAGCAAATTCCCACTTGGCTCAGGGCTAAAAGCATCCCGGGGTACGCGACGAGGTCGGTAGGCTAGTGAGAAACAGTAGCGGCGGGCGCCGCAGCCCCCTATTGAAACGAGGCAGAACGTGACCAACAACCCCTACGACTCAGCTGGCCGTGACCCCCTTGAAGAGTTCCTCAAAAAGCTACAGGAGCAGGGGTTTGTTCCGTCAGCCATGAACGGGGCCGCGGGCTTCGACGCCGATGCCCTCAAAAACATGGGTATCCCCCTCGACCCGGCCATGCTCTCGGGCATCTTCGCCCAGGTCAATTCCATGATGAGCGCCCAGTCTAGCGACGAGCCCGTCAACTGGGATATGGCCAAGCAGCATGCCCGCCAGGTACTGGCCATGGGCGAAGACCCCTCGGTAACTTCATCCCAGGCAGGCGCAGTCCGTGACGCTGCTGCCCTAGCAGATCTCTGGCTGGACCCCGTGACCATCTTCGAGCGTCCTGCCTTCGGCGTTGAAGCCTGGGCCAAAGCCGAGTGGGTTGAGAACTCCTTTGCCACCTGGAAAGACATCGCCGGCCCCGTTGCCGAAGAAGTCTCATCAGCCATGACCTCCTCTATCCAGCAGCAGATGCCCGAAGAAATGGCCGGCATGCTCGGCGGCGGCAATCTCTTTGCCGGTCTTGGCGGCATGATGTTCGGTATGCAGATGGGGCAGGCTATCGGCAAACTGGCCGAAGAGGTCGTCTCGTCCACCGACATTGGTATCCCGCTGGCCCAGGGGCGCTCAGCCCTGCTACCTGCCGGTGTTGCGGCCTTTGGCGAAGGCCTAGAAATCCCGGCCCAAGAGGTCATGCTCTACCTTGCCGTGCGCGAAGCTGCCCTGATTCGCCTGCACAAGACCAACCCCTGGCTGCGTGAAGACATCATCGACCTCATCAAACGCTTCTCCCGCGGCATTCACGTTGATATTGAGCGTATGCAGGCAGCTGCTAACGACATCGACTTCGACCCCTCAAACCCCGAAGCCATAATGGACGCCTTCGCCGGCGACATGTTCAAACCCCAGCTCACCGAAGACCAGCAGCTGGCCCTTGACCGCCTCGAAACCCTGCTGGCCCTGATCGAAGGCTGGGTCAGCCTCGTCACCGAGCAGGCCACCAAAAACCTACCCATGGCCCCGCAGCTGGCTGAGACCATGGCCCGCCGCCGCGCCACCGGCGGCCCCGCAGAGCACGCTTTTGCCCAGCTGGTTGGCCTTGAGCTGCGCCCCCGCAAGATGCGCGAGGCCCTTGCCTTCTGGCGTCACTACGAAGAAAACCACGGCTTTGAGGCCCGCGACCAGCTCTGGGAGGGCCCCGAGACCCTACCCACCGGCGAGGATCTGGACGACCCCGCAGGCTTCACCTCCCGCCGGGCCCTGCTCAACGCCAGCGAGGACGAGTTCGACGCAGCCCTCGAAAAGCTTCTGGCTGGCGGCTATGACGAGCCCGCTGAAGGGTCCGAAGACAAAGAATAAAGAGGCACCGGTCTAGGGAAGAGTCTTCTCTAGACCCTTCCTGCCTGTTGCGCCCGCTGCCCAAAAGTAACACCTTCCAAGAAGCCCCGCGCTTTCTCAAGATGGGGGTAGCGGGCTTCAAGGGCCCTAAAAGCCGGTGAATGGTTGGGCTCTAGAAAGTGGCAGAGCTCGTGAAAAATCACTGAATCCAGGGCGTACTCCGGTGCGCCCTGAAGTGTATGCGAGATGCGAATCGTGCGCTCAGCGGGGGTCGCTGAGGCCCAGCGCTGCTTCTGGTTGGTGACCCACCGGATTGAGAGCGGTTCTGGGGCTTCCGGCAGGTAGGTGGCTCGCAGGTAGTCAGCTCGCTCCCGCAAAAACTCATCGAGAGCACCCCGCTGGGCACCGGCGTCCTTACGGGCCCGGCGGGCCTCTACCTTAGGTAGCATGCGGCGCAGGTAGTCCTCAATCTCCCTATCGGTGGAGGTGGCGGGAACCATCAGGCGCAGGCGTCCGCTCTGGTTCGGTGGAGCTAGCTGCACCGTGCGGGTGCGGCGGGTAGAGCGCACCACCTCAATCTCGGGGCGGGACGCCGTTGCCGGCAGAATCTCACGCGAAATAGCCACTAGACCCCCTTGGGAGCGATGTCGTTGATAAAGCGGGAGCGTTTGCGCCCAGCCCGTCCTCCGGGGGTTCGCGAGCGCGACCAGCTCAAGGTCAGGTAGGAGCGGGCGCGGGTGATACCGACGTAGAAGAGACGGCGTTCTTCGTCTACCTCGTCGCTGGTTTGGGCGAAGGAGATGGGCATAAGGCCCTCGTTGAGGCCGCACAGGAAGACTGCCTCCCACTCCAAGCCCTTGGCTGCATGAAGGGAGGCGAGGGTGACGCCGTTGAGGGAGGGAGCATCGCGGTGCTGGGAGCGCTGGATAAGCACCGCGACCAGCTCGTAGAGGGTGAATTCGGGGGGCAGGTCGGTGGCGCCGTTAGCGGACGCCCGCTCCCGCGCTTGCCTGCGCTCGTCGGCGAGGCGGTCGGCAAGGGACACCAGGGTTTCAAGGGACTCCCAGCGGGCTCGTTCCTGGCCTGAACGCTGGGGGGCTTTGGCTGACCAGCCCAGGTTTTTGAGGTTATCTCTCACGAGCTGGGTGACGCTGTCGGTGGCTTCAGCGCCCTTGGCTGCGCCCTGGAGCATGCTGATAGCGGCTCGGACTTCGGGGCGGTCAAAGAACTGTTCTGCGCCGCGAAGCTGATAGTTGATTCCGGCGTCTGTGAGGGCCTGTTCCAGGGCAGCTGACTGGGAGTTGGTGCGGTAGAGCACGGCGATATCGGCTGCCGGAACGCCCTCTTTGTCGATGAGATCCTTGATGTCTTCAGCGATACCGATTGCTTCTTGCTCGTCATCGGCGTACTCAAACCACTCGGGTTTAGCCCCAGGCTCGCGCTGGGAGACCAGCTGCAGGGGCGGGGCCCAGGAGTAGCGGGTGGAATCGGGCATCTGACGGCGGGCAGCTAACAGGCGGTTAGCCAGGTCGACCACCTGCGGGGTGGAACGGTAGTCACGCACCAACTTAACCACGGTGGCGCCCTCGAAACGGGTGCGGAATTCGAGCAGGTGGCGGCTGGTTGCCCCGGCAAAAGAGTAGATGGTCTGGGAGGCGTCGCCCACCACGCACAGGTCATCGCGACGCCCCAACCAGGCGTCCAGTAGGCGTTGCTGCAGGGGGGAGACGTCCTGGTATTCGTCCACCACGAAGTGGCGGTACTGCTGGTGAATCTGGGCGGCGATATCGGGGTTTTCCTCGATGATGGCGACGGTCAGCAGCAGGATATCTTCAAAGTCGATAACGTTGCGCTCGTCCTTCAGCTCCTCGTAGGTACGCAGGAGGCGCACCATGTCGATGGGGCTGATATCTGCAGGCAGCTCCCGGTGAGCCAGGTGGGGCATGAGGGAGTCGGCCGTGAGCATGGAAACCTTAGCCCACTCGATTTCGCTGGCAAGGTCGCGCACGATGGCCCGGTCGGTAGCCAGCCCTAGGCGGCGGGCTGATTCGATGATGAACTGGGACTTATTCTTGATAATCTCGGGTAGCGCCCCGCCGATGGCCTGGGGCCAGAAATAGCGTAGCTGGGCGAGAGCGGCTGAGTGGAAGGTACGGGCTACAACCCCGGCGGCACCCAGCTGGCGCAGGCGCACCTTCATTTCTTCGGCTGCCCGGTTGGTGAAGGTGAGAGCCAGGACGGCCCGCGGGTTGTAGCGACCGATGGCGATACCGTAGGCGATGCGGTGGGTGATGGCACGGGTCTTGCCGGTACCGGCACCTGCCATCACGCACATGGGCCCGGCAAGTTCGGTAGCCACCCGACGCTGTTCGGGGTCAAGCCCCTCAAGGATAGTCTCGGGGTTGGGGGCAGACAGGGTAATGGGCTGGGCCCTGAGCTTATCGTGAATCATGGTGCTTCTCCCCTACCCTCGCAGTCCTTGTGGCCGATGAGGGCCACGCCAGCTTTCTAGTCTACCGCTCAGCAGGCGTCTGGGGATGCCCCAGCGGCTGCCCCAGCCAGAACTCGATCAGGCGGCGGGAAATAGAGCTGGGCCCGGGAAGTTGCACAGCGCCAGACCGGTGGGCTTCAAGTAGTTCGGCTCGGCTAAACCAACGAATTTCTTCAATTTCAGCCCCGTCGGCTTCAACCTGGTTGGGGTTGGAGATTTCAGCGAGATAACCGCACATCAGTGACCTGGGGAAGGGCCAGGGCTGCGACCCTAGATACCTCAGCGAGGTGACCCGCCCACCGCACTCCTCGTAGACCTCTCGGAGCACAGCGGTTTCAAGGGCTTCGCCGCCCTCAACGAACCCGGCAAAGGTAGAAAAGCGCCCTTTTCCCCAGGCCCGCGCCTGCCCCAGCAGAATCTTGTTCTCTCCCCCAGTCTCAGCGGTAACGGCTGTAATGACGGCGGGGTCTGTGCGGGGGAAGAGCTCTCTACCATCTTCAGTGACCCGCACCCAGCCTCCGCGGGTAGCGAAGGTGGGGGTGCCCGTCCGCGCATCATAACCAGAGGATGCATGCCAGGTGCTCAAGGACGCCGCAGCCGCCAGCACCTCGCCCCAGGCGAAGGCTGCTCCCTGCCCCTCATAAGCGTAGGCAGCGTAGTCGCGTATGTTCACCCACTCGCCGCCCGAGCGGGCAGCTACCACCTCAGCGAGGGTTTGCTCCTGGTTTTCAAAGCCCTGGAGGTTCAGGGGTGATTCTCCCAGGTCTAAGAAGCGGTCAAAGTCAGCCAGGATTACGAGCACGGGTTGTTCGGTTGTCTCCCCCTTCTGTGTAGGTGCGGACGCCGCTACCCGGCTTCCTGCGAAGATGAGGGTTGGGTGCTGGTGACGGTCGCGGGACGTGTAGTCGAGTACAGCTTCAGTATGCAGATCAAAAACCTGCGCTAGGTCCAACGGTTCTAGCCCCTGGCCGGTCTGGTGAACCAGCACCTTGCCCCGGTCAACTGCCAGCAGGGCGGGGCTAAGAAGCCAGGGGTAAAGGTCGCTGGGTGTTCTATCTGTGGTGTCTTGCCCGCCCGTCAGGGCCTGCCCCAGGTGAGCGAAGAACCCTGGACGCTCCCGCACGGCGCCGCTGGTTCGCACCCGGTCAGTAGTCAGCGGTAACCGCCCCAGGGGCGAAAACCAGCCCTGCCCGCTCGTGCCGGGTGCTGCGTCCGTATCGTCCTGCGAACTAGATGCCGACAGATTAGTCATATTTTCAGCATTCATATCGGGTTCGTTCCAACTTCTCTTGTACCCTTAAAAGTGTGACTTCAACACCGCTTCAACTTGCCGCCATCGTATCAGCTGGGGTTCCCGGGCTCTACCCCGTAGCCGCCCTGCCCTCAGCCGACGACGCCCTCGACTTCGACTCAGCCATCATCATTGACTCAGCCGACAAGCGCTGGCGCGTCCGCGCCCCCAAGCACCCCGAAGCTAGCGTGCGCCTCGAAGCGGAACACGTCATCCTCCAGTCCTTTACGCCGGGGCTCCGCGCCCGCCTGCCCTTCCTCGTACCCACCATTGTGGGTACCGTTCCCCTCGACGGGCGGCAGGCCTTCATCTACACCCACAACCCCGGCTCCCACTACGACATCGACGATTTAGCGGACCTCTCCCACCGAACCCGCGAGGGCCAGCCCAATATTGCGGACGAGATTGCCCGCCACATCGCTACCATTCACGTTTTCCCCACCACCATCGTTGAGGACGCCGACCTACCGGTCTACACCGGCCAGCAGGTCCGCGAGCGCCGCCTTGCCGAGCTTGACCTAGCTGTCGCTACCGGCAAAGTACCCTCCGGACTGCTCACCCGCTGGGAAGAGCAGCTCAACGATTCAGTGATGTGGGACTTCCGCCCCCGCGTCATTCATGGGGACCTCAACGAAGACAACCTGGTACTTAATCAGAAGAAAATCGTTGAGATCACCGGCTGGTCAGAGGTCTGCGTCGGTGATCCCGCTGCTGACTTCGCCTGGCTCTATGCCTGCGAAGACCCCCTCTTTAGGGAGAGGGTCTTTGCGGCCTACCGTGAAGAGATGCCCCAGGAACCCGACCGGAACCTCGAAGCTCGAGCTAACCTCTATGCCGAGTTCGGTCTGGCCCAGTGGCTGATTCGCGGGGTGGAGCTAGAAGACCGGGTCATGATTTCAGAGGCTGTTTCTATGCTCGACCACCTCGAAGCTGAGCTGCGAGCTGTTGGAGCCCTAGCCGGCTAACTGACCGGCCCGTTCCAGGGCTTTCTCTAGCTCTGCCCGGGTGGAGAAGTTGGTCACTTCAATGCTTTTTCCGGTAGAAGCGTAGAAGAAATGGGCCTCTACGTTTTCTTCGGGTACCCCCTGTAGGCGGGCAAAGCCCAGGCGGTAGAGGGAGAGCTGCACCGACCGTTCTTTGAGTTCCTTCTTGGTGCGCGGCGGCTGCCCCGTTTTCCAGTCCACCAGCTGCCAGACGGTCGAGCCGTCGCCGTCCGTCCGGGTAAAGATGGCGTCGATGCGGCCGCGCACCGTTACTCCGGCAAGAGGTGTTTCCAGCGGGTATTCCAGGGCCCAGGGTTCACGGCTTGCCCATTCGCTGGCGAGGAAGTTCTCTCGCAGGGCCGGAATATTGAGCTCTTCTTCGGTGCTGTCGTCATCGAAATCTTCGTCCATATCGAGCATGCCGCTGGTGCCAAAGTGGTCTTCAACCCAGCTGTGGAAGATGGTTCCCTGGCGGGCCGCGATACCCGGCTTTTGGGGCATGGGGCGTCGCATGTTGTCGATGACGGCCTGCGGGTCTTTGACCAGATTGACGAGCAGGGAGGCTGACAGGTGTCCGGGTAGCTCGAAGGAACTGTTTTCCGCGGGTGCGGCCAGCAGGCTCAGGAGCAGGTCGGTTTCTTCCTGCCAGTCCTCGATAGCGTCTCGTGCCTCTTGGCTCTGCTCCGGGGTGGGGTCGGGGAGGGCAGCGAGAGCTTCAGCTAGCACATCTGCCTCAAGCCCTCCGCGCAGCACGTTCCGGGCCGCACGCTCGACTATCTGGCGGGGGCTGAGCCCTGTTAGGTTGCCCTGTTTACTCTCGTTTGGGCTGGGTGCAGGGCCTGCTGCTTCGAGTTCCTGAAGGGAGGTCCAGGTCATCTGATGGGGCCCGTCGAAGGGGTCGAAGGGCCAGAGGGCGGTAGTAATCGTGGCTGACTGGGGGTTGACGGTGCCTACCTGCTCAGGGTCAAGCTCGCTCAGAATTTCAGCTAACTCAACCGGGGCATCGAGTAACTCGGCGACGAAATCAGACATGAGGCGGGGCTTAGCCATGGTTCCCTTCCAGGCCGAGGTCGTCAGAACGAGCAGGGATCGGGCACGGGTGTACCCCACGTAGGCCAGACGGCGCTCTTCCAGGGTGCGGTGTTCTACCGCTTGCTCCGAGAGCTGGGCCATGAAATCACCGAGATCCTGCAAATGATCAAAGTCTGACCGCCAGCCGGGTAGGTAGGCGGCGTCCCCGCGCAGGGGCCAGGGCAGAGTATCCCCCTGCTTGGTCCAGCGCTCGTCCTTAGCATCGGGGAAGTCTCCGGCAGCCATACCCGGAATGTATACCTGGTCCCACTCCAGCCCCTTTGAAGCGTGCACGGTGAGAATTTGCACCGCGTCGTGCCGGGGGGCCTCTGCTGCCATTTCGAGCCCGGCTTCCTGCTGGGCTGCCGCATCGAGCCAGGCTAAGAAGCCGCTAATCCCCGATGCCGAGGCGCCGGTGGCGCTGAGGGCAAAACGGACGCCGGCCTCCCCCTCTTCCAGGGGCTGACCGTTGGCAGCGGCCAGGAGCAGGGCGTTCACTCGGGGGGCTGTGGACTCGTAGGTAGCGGCCACATCGTAGAAGGCGTCAAGGTGCCTGCGGGCCGATGTGGCGTGTGCTCCCGGGCGGGCAGCTAGCTCGATATCGAGCAGGAGGGTGCGCTCAATTTCGCTGATGAGGGTGGTGAGGTCATCGGCAGTGAACTGGCGCAGGTAGGTCAGTTCCCTCGATACGGCCTGAAGTCGTTTCAAGCCTTCGGCGCTGATGGACCGGCCGCTGCGGGCTGAGACCCAGCCCTCCTGTGGCAGGTTTTCGAGCGCCTCAATCAGGGAGGCTCCGTCGGTGACGTCGGGGGCGGCAGCCTGGAGCAGGCGCCGGTAGTCTTCAGCGGACGCGGGCACCTGCTCACCAGCGTCCTTTAGGTCCCTCGCACTGGTGGCACCGCGTTCAGCGGCTTCGCTCAGCCCCTCAACCTCGTCGAGGATTTCCTGTTCGGCGCGCAGGGCAGCGGCCTGGGCTGTAATGCCAAACCTGATTTCAAGTTCTCGCTGGCGTTTAAGGGCTTCTGCCCATTCGCCAAAGGCTAGCAGGTCAGATAAGCCGAGCCGCCAGCGGGCGCCAGCCAGTATGCGCATGAGCGCATCTGAACGGCCGGGGTCGCTCAGCACTCGGAGCACCGACACCAGATCTACGATTTCGGGGGTATCGAGCAAACCGCCCAGACCTACTACCTGGTAGGGGACGCCCAGCTCGTCAAAGGCTTCTTGCAGGGGTTCCATCATGGCTCGCTTTTTGCAGAGGACGGCCATGGTCGGCATGTCTGAGAGCGGGCGGCCGACAAAGCTAGAGCGTTGCTCGGCAATCATCTGGCCAAGGGCACGGGCTTCTTGCAGGTCGGTGAGGTACTCCCCCACCAGCACCCGCCCCGCAGTGGGGTTGGGGCGCGCGGCCAAGGGCGGCACCTCGATGGTGTGGGTGCGCTGAACCCAGTCGGGGCTTACGCTCAGGGGCTCAGCTACCCGATTGGCAGCTGCCAAGATAGAAGTGTCATTTCGCCAGGCCACGGTGAGGTAGCTGGCGGTACGGTCTTCTGCTGGGAAGTAGTCGTAGAAGCTAAAGAGCTGGCCGTCAGAAGCTCCGCGGAAGCCGTAGATAGACTGCTTGGGGTCGCCCACCGCCATCACGGGGTGGGCAGGGGCATCTGCTTTTGCCCCGAACAAATCGGAGAAGAGCTGCATCTGGGCATGGGAGGTGTCTTGGAATTCGTCCAGCAGCACCACCCTAAAGCGTTCCCGTTCTGTCTGCGCAGCTTGAGGTACGGTCTTCGCGATGTGGGCAGCCTTGGCGATGAGGTCGCCGTAGTCCATCACCTGCATCTGTTCTTTGATGGACGAATAGCGTTTGACCAGCTCAGCGTAAAAAATACGCAGTTGTAGCCCCTGCACCAGGGCTCGTTGTTCAGTGGTAGCCCCCTTAACCGTGGGCTTACCCAGGTGATCTACCTGTTTCAGAGTTTCTGTGCACCAGTCGATGACAGTATCTGGGCTTACCAGGTGTTCAGCGCACTCGGACGAGAGTTTGATGATGGATTCCACCATGGTTGATTTAGCGACGTCTTTTTCAGGTAGCTTACCCTCATAGTGCTCCACGATTTGGGCAACCAGCTGCCAGGTTTGAGCGCCACCCAGCATTTGGGCATCGTCTTCTACGCCGATGCGGAGCCCGTACTGCTGCACCAGCGTATTAGCGTAGGAGTGGTAGGTGGAGATGGTAGGGTCGCTCGTGACCCCGTCCGCGCCCTGATCAGGGTTTTCTCGTACGAGCCCCTGGCGGCGGAGCTCTTCAAGGCGGGAGCGCATACGCTCCCGCAGTTCACCGGCGGCCTTGCGGGTGAAGGTCACCCCCAGTACCTGGTCGGCGCGCACAAGCCCGTTTGCAACCAGCCACACCACACGGTCCACCATGGTGGCGGTCTTACCCGAGCCTGCTCCCGCTACGACCAGGCGGGGTACCAGCGGGGAGCTGATAATGGCAGATTGCTCCGCTGTGGGTAGGGGGCGGCCCAGGGCTTTTGCAATATCTTCAGGGCTGAGAAAGGTTTCTGCTGGCTTCTGTTCAGTCATGATTCTGCCTTTACTGGGCGGGGCGGACGGTAATAGCGCGGCCCCGTGAGCAGATGGGGCAGATATCGGGGAGGGCACAGCCAATACCGAAGGGGCCACCTGCGGTATGCCGAGCCTGCAGGTGCTCCCCTGCAATCAGTTCGGCAGCCCGGTTGATAAGTTCAACAGCCCAGGTACTTTCAGCGGTCAGCGGGGCCTGCTCCTGCTCGGAGTAGCTCTTCGTGGTCCCACCAATTTGTAGAAGCAGGGCACCGCCAGAAAGCTCGTGGAGCCCGTCGAGTACCGGCACCTGGTTCGGTTGCGGCTTCGCTGGCTGCTCACCCTCTTTCTGGGCTAGGGCATCGTGCTGTAGAGCCTGCTGCATCAGCGCCCCTGCACCGGCTTCAAGAGCAACCTGGTAGGCAGCGAGCTGCGGGTGCTGTTCAAGATCTGCCTTACTGGGTTTACTCTTACCGGTCTTTAGATCGATGATAATGAAGCGCCCTACCTGGTCTACCTCGATGCGGTCTACACGCCCCGACAGCAGGGCGTCCTTAGCGGGGCCGGGCACCAGCACACTAAAGGAACCCTCGACACCCACCAGGGAGCGTCCTTTACCCTTGAGGTCTCGCACGTAGTCAGCAAACTTCTGGAGCATGCCCTCGGCCCGCTCCACCATCTTCTGGCTCTCCCAGGTGTCAGGAAGCCCTAGCTGGGGTAGGCGGCGGTGGAGCTCGTCGCGCAGGTCGGTTCCGTTCCCATCGGGCATATCTTCGCAAATGGCGTGGATGAGAGTGCCCAGCGATCGCGAGGCGTCGGTAGCAGCTTCAGCACGGGAGGCAGCTACAAACCAGTCCAGGGGCGAGCGGTGAATCTTTTCAATCTGAGACGGCGATACCGGAATCGGCCCGTCCCCTTCAAAGGCCGGAGCCAGTGAGGACAGGGGCAACAACCCCCACCAGGAACGGGGGTGGGCACCGGGTAGGTTCAGCCCGGAGGTCTGCTCAGGGTCAGCGAGTCGGCCCAGCAGGCGGGCAGCGGCATCGGCTTTCGCCGGTGAAATATGCTGGGCTTCTGACCACTGGCGCAGTTCGGCAACCAGCGAGCGCAGGGTCATGGGGCGGCGGACCTCGGTGAGGGGACGCTCGCCACCGGGGGCCGGGGCAAAGATATCGATCAGCTCGCTGGGGGCCTGATCGGCAGAAGATACAGCGGTGCAGACTACCCGGGAGCGGGCTCGTGAGGTTGCTGTGGCGAACATACGGAACTCGTCGAAACGGTTGGAGCGTAGGCGTTCAAGGAGCGAATAGCCGGGAGCTACTCCCCCACCGTTATTGCGCCCGTTTGTATCCAGGCGCCCGGTAGCTGCGTCCACAAGGTCGAGGGTTCCCAGTAGGGAGCCGCGGACGGTGGTGTTCGGCCAGGTGCCATCTTGCAAGCCGGCGATGTAGACGGTGTCCCATTCGCGCCCTGCGGCGAGAGCGGGGGTCATGATTTCTACGGCGTCGCGGTGGTTGGTGCGCTCTGCCAGGGTATCCATGGGTAGGTCTTGGGCATCGATGTAGGCCAAGAACTGTTCGGCGGTGGCTCCCGGCATCTGGTCGGTGTAGCGTTCGGCTGCCTCAAACAGGCCTATCATGGCGTCGATGTCTCGCCCGGCTCGGTCGGCTCCTGCACCGCCTGAGAGGGACTGGGCTTTCCAGAGGGGGGCGAGTTCTGAGGCCTCCCAGAGTGCCCAGAGCACGGTTTCGGCGGTAGCGCCGGGCTGGTCGAGGGCTTTATCGCCTGCGGTGAGTACCCGGCCCAGGCGGCGGGCAGCAGCGCTGCTTTCGCCGGTGGGCAGTAGTTGGGGGTTGACTAGGGCTTCAACTAGGAGGGCATCGCTGTCGCGGGTGCCCCCGGCGCGCAGTTCTTCTGCGCGGAGACGCTGGCGTAAACGACGCACGTCCATGGTCGAGGCCCCACCCAGACGGGAGGTCAGCAGGGAAACCGCGGTATCAGCGCCCAGGCCCCAGGTGTTTGCTTGCTGGGTAGCTGATAGCTCTGTCTCTGCGTCGTGAGGGCTCGTGGCCCGCTCCGTAGCCCGTAGACGCCGGGTGTGCAGGATTAGCCCCAGGGCATCAAGGAAAGGGCGGGCGGCAGGTTCATCGCGCACGGGGGTGATGGAAGCCGCTGTTTGTACGGGAACACCCAGGTTAATGAGGGCTCGTTTGAGCCGGGTGACGTCTGAGCCGTTTCGCACGATAATAGCGCTACGCTGGTAGGCCCTGCCCCGGTAAAGGTGATCTTCGAGGATCATTTGGGCTAGCAGCTGGTTTTCCTGCTGGGGGGTTTCTACAACCAGTCCCAGCACCTCGGGGTCTGGTTCTGCTGCTTTTGCGGGGTTTAGCAGGGCGCCGTCGTCCCCGACCGGCAGGAGGGCTTCTTCGCTGGGCTCCTGCGGAGCGGGGGTAAGGACGCGCCGGTGGGCTGCCCGGGGCACAATGGGTAGGCGGGAGGCCAGTTCTGCCCAGCGCTCGGCGATAACAGGTGCCATGCGCCAGCTCGTGGTGAGCTCTTCTGTAACGAGAGAGGGGAAGATGTCGGGGAGGTTGGCTGCCAGCTGGGGGCTGGCTCCGCGGAAGCCCTGCACGACCGTATCGGTGCAGCAGGTCATGACCACTACCGGGCCTGAGGCAAGGAGGCCGTCTAGGTCTGCGGGTTCGCCATCTGCCCCAGAGGCCAGTGAGTTACTGGCTGTGGCACGCAAATACTCTGCTGCCCTGCCGGTCAGAACAGCCAGCAGCCGGTAGATAGAGGGAGTGAGTTCTTGCACGTCATCAATGAGCACCAGGTCAAAGCGGGCGCGTTCTGCGCTCAGCACATCGGGGTGGGCTAGCAGGGTCTTGGTGGCCTCGTGGATAAGGGCTGCGGGGTCGAAGGCATGCGGGGCGCGGAGAGCGCGCACCTGGCGGTATTCGGTGTAGAGCTTAGCCAGGGCCCGCCACTCGGGGCGGTCGAAGCGCTGTGCTAGGTCTGCAACTGCTGAGGCTGTGAGGTCGTATTCGGCCATGCGGTCGAAGAAGTCTCGCACCTCGTGGCGGAAACCGCGGGTTTCAAGGGCTTCACGGAGGTCATCGGGCCAGATAATGCCAGAGCCTTCGCCGCTGCGGTGGCCGTCAAGGAGTTCTTTAATCAGGACGTCCTGCTCGGGGCCTGAAAGGAGCTTGGGGGTGAAGTCCAGGTGGGGTAGGTAACCCTCGATATGGGCCCGTCGTAGCAGGTCAAAAGCGTAAGCCTGCCAGGCTCGCACCGGGGCGGTTGAGACTGTTGCGATGATGCGGGCTGAGAGCGCTTCTCGGAATCTGGTTGCGCTGACGCGTGAGGGGGTGAGCACCAGCAGGCGGGCAGGGTCTTTGCCCTGCTCAATAAATTCGGTAGCTGCCTCTAGCAGGGCCTGGGTTTTACCGCTGCCGGGCGCGCCCAGAAGCAAGGTAGCGCCCTGAGTCTCTAGCTGCTCGTGTGTCACCGTGCACTCCCCATCTTTTGTCGTGGTCGAGGTTCTCACTGTATTCCAAGTTCATCATAGGTGGCTGACATTTTAAGAGCCTGGGCGCCACCTGCCCCAAATATTTTTGTGGCGCTACTTCTGTCGCTACTATCGAAGGTATGACTTCATGGACCGAGCTTCCCCGCGCCACTTTCGATCTTGAGACAACCGGTATCGACCCTAAGACTGCCCGCATCGTCACGGCTTCTTTGGTCTTGGTTTCTCCGGACGGCGAGGTGTTGCGCGCCGGGGAATGGCTAGCTGACCCCGGGATTGAGATTCCTGAGCAGGCGTCTGCTATTCACGGCATTACCACCGAGTACGCCCGCGAGCACGGCAAGCCTGCCCAGCAGGTGGCCTACGAGGTGGCTATGGCTCTGGGGGGTCTCTTTGCCGACGGTGTTCCCGTCATCGCCTTTAACGCTGCCTACGATTTCTCGGTGCTGCATTTTGAGCTGGCCCGCTACGGGTACCCGCCGCTGACCTGCTACCCCGTGCTTGACCCCCTGGTCATCAATAAGCACGTGCACAAGTTTAAAAAGGGCAAGCGCACCCTGGAAGTGCTGGCCAGCGAATACAGCGTGGAGCTGGAAAACGCCCACACTTCGAAGGACGATGCCCTGGCAGCTGAGCGCCTACTGACGGCTATGAGCTTTGAATACGAAGAGATCGAACAGCCTGCTACAGCCCTGCACGAGCAGCAGATTACCTGGGCAGCTGAGCAGGCAGCCGAGCTGCAGGACTACTTCAACCGTATTGGCAAGCAGGCGGACGTCAGCGGCGCCTGGCCGGTGCGCACCGACTAAGGTTCAGGTAGCGTGAACGCTCCGTCAGGACGCCGGTAGGCAGGTAGGTGCCTTGAGCACCGTCACTTGCCCACCGGCGTCCTTTTCTGCCCTCCCCCTACTAGATTTAAAGAAGCAGATACACCACAACCGCAAGGACGACCGTGAACGAGCCCGCGCCCACCAACAGCATCTACCTCGGCTCCACCCGCAATCAGCACAAAGAACTGGTAGCCCAATCGGCGGTCGTCCTCAAACTAGGCCTGCTCCTCATGAAATCTGGAGCCAGCGCCTACCGCGTCAAAACCTCCATGTCCCGCCTAGCCAAAGCCGTAGGACTGGAGGAACACCACGCCCAGGTCCACTTCACCGAGCTCTCCACCACCGCCTACTCCGGCGGCAACTTCCGCACCGAAATCGCAGAAACCCGCGTCAAGGGAATCTCCGCCTACAAAATCGACCTGCTCAGCGACTTCGTCTCGTCCCTGCCCGAACGCATCGACCCAGCTCTAGCCGACGCAACGCTCACCCGCATTGAGAAAGAAAAGCCCCTCTACGCCCCCTGGCTCCTAGCTCTCGCTGCAGCCCTAGCCTGTGCAGCCTTCGCCTTCCTCAACCGGGGCGGGGTCATTGAATGCTCAGTCGTTCTCATCGCGGCCTTCGCCGGCCAGCTCCTACGCTCCACACTAGCCCACCGGGGTCTCAACCATATGGCAGTCTGGATGCTCTGCGGCCTGCTCTCAGCCGGTATCTATGTGGGAGTCATGTCAGCGCTCATCGCCCCCGGTCTCATCGCCGATAACCATCTGGTGGGCTTTATTTCGTCGATTCTCTACCTGGTGCCCGGTTTTCCCCTGGTCACCGGCATGCTAGAAATAGCCCGTATGGACTTTTCCTCCGGTATCTCCCGCCTCACCTATGTTGCCCTGCTCCTGGGTAGTGCGTCCTTTTCGGTCTGGCTCATCTCCCTGGTCTTTAGCCTGCCCCTAGAGCAGGCCCCCGCCCCGCACCTGGGGTTCTGGCTGCTCCTGATCCTTCAGATGCTGGCCTCCTTCACCGCCGCCTTCGGCTTCGCCATGCTCTTCTCAGCCACTCCCCTCTCCTGCGCCTGGGCAGGGGCAATCGCCGCAATCGTAAACCCGGGTCGTATCTGGTTAGTAGAAGCCGGATGGGCGCCCCACCTCGCCATTGCCCTGGCCGTATTTACCGCCGGGGTACTCTCAGAAATCATCGCTCCCCTCCACGCCCGCAGGGTTTCCCGCATCTCCCTGGCGGTGCCAGCTACCGTCACCATGGTTCCCGGTGTCATGTTTTACATGTCCATGGCCCACTTCTCTAACGGCGATGTCAATGAGGCCCTAGCCAGCTTCGTGCAGGTCCTGCTTATCTTCGCTGCTCTAGGAATGGGCCTGGCCCTCTCCCGCCTGCTCATGGACAAGAACTGGCTCTACGACCGCGACACCCAGAACCTGGCCACCCTGCCGCAGGGGCACATGAGATAAGGAAACTTACACGCAGAAGTAGGTGAAGCAGGCATAACTATGGGCGCGGCGCACTGACCTTCGCCAACTAACCTTCTCGCTGGCTCGCTAACTGGCTCCCAAGCTCGCCAGATTCGCACCGAGATTTGTTTCCTCGCGCGCTCGGAATCTCGGTGCTCATCACTAGCGATTCATGCCAGACCCAGCCAGTTGGCTACCGGCCAGTGCGCCGCGCCCGTAGAAGGTATGAGCCTAAGCTGTCGCCTCCGCCGCTGCTCGGGCGGCGTCGGGCAGGGCCGAGATGATGCGGTCCATGGCGGCATCATCGTGGGCTGCCGAGAGGAACCATGCTTCAAAGGCGCTGGGCGGCAGGTAGATGCCGGAGTTCAGCATGGAGTGGAAGAAGGCATTGTAGCGGTAGGTTTCTGATGCCTTGATGTCTTCGTAGTTGTGCACGCCCGTATCAGCAGTGCCAAAGGCCACGGAGAAGAGGTTGCCTGCGGTCTGGATGGAGTGGTTGACCCCGGCGGTGTTGAAGGCTTCGACCAGGGCGGCCTGCAGCTGGGCTGAGCGGGCGTCAATGGTTTCGTAGACGGTGGCGTCAGCGGCCTTGAGGGTAGCCAGACCGGCGGCCATGGCGATGGGGTTACCGGAGAGGGTACCTGCCTGGTAGACGGGGCCCAGCGGAGCCAGGTATTCCATGATTTCGCGCTTACCACCCAGGGCAGCCATGGGCATACCGCCGCCGATGACCTTGCCGAAGGTGAAGATATCGGGGGCCCAGTTACCTTCTGAGGGGGCGGAGTAGCCCCAGTAGCCTGCGGACGAGACGCGGAAGCCGGTCAGCACCTCGTCAAAAATCATGAGGGCACCCTGTTCGCGGGTGATCTCGCGCAGGAAGGCGTTGAAGCCCTCAGCAGGGGTCACAACGCCCATGTTGCAGGGGGCTGCTTCGGTGATGATGGCGGCAATTTCGCCGGGGTTGGCGGCAAAAGCTGCGCGGACGGCGTCCTCGTCGTTGTAGGGAAGGACGATAGTTTCGGCGGCAGTAGCGGCGGTGACGCCTGCCGAGCCGGGCAGGGCCAGGGTGGCGACGCCGGAGCCGGCTTCTGAGAGCAGGGCGTCGACGTGGCCGTGGTAGCAACCGGCAAACTTAATGATTTTGTCGCGGCCGGTGTAGCCGCGGGCCAGGCGGATGGCGGTCATGGTTGCTTCGGTGCCGGTGGAGACCATGCGGATCTGGTCGATGGTTCCGG
The DNA here is from genome assembly GCF_928381415.1 of Rothia nasimurium. Classification (GTDB taxonomy): domain Bacteria; phylum Actinomycetota; class Actinomycetes; order Actinomycetales; family Micrococcaceae; genus Rothia; species Rothia nasimurium_H. The sequence continues at coordinate 75,461 of NZ_CAKMSF010000008.1, read as the reverse complement.
GGGCTACGGCGTTGATGCGGTCAACTACGAGTTCTGCCAGCTCGGTTTCAGCGGCGGTTGAGGCGCCGAAGGAGAGGCCGTGTTCAACCGCTGCGTGCACGGCTTCGATGACGCCGGTGTGCTTGTGGCCGAGCAGGGCCGGGCCCCATGAGCAGACCAGGTCGACGTAGTTGTGGCCGTCCGCGTCGGTCAGGTAGGGGCCGGAGGCTTCCACCATGAAGGCGGGGGTGCCGCCAACTGAGTTGAAGGCGCGTACGGGTGAGTTGACGCCGCCGGGAATGACGCGGGCAGAGCGGGCAAAGAGGTCTTCTGAAACGGTCAAGGGTTTACCTTTCGTTGAGCCAGGTGGCGGCTTCGGTGGCGTAGTAGGTCAGGATGATGGAGGCACCGGCTCGGCGGATACCCATGAGGGCTTCCAGGGCAACCGCCTTGCGGTCAATCCACCCCTGGGCGGCGGCTGCTTCGATCATGGCGTATTCACCGGAGACATGGTAGGCGGCAACGGGGACGGGTGACAAGTCGGCTACCTCGCGCACGATGTCCAGGTAGGCGGTAGCGGGTTTGACCATGACCATGTCGGCGCCCTGCTCGATATCGAGCTGGACTTCGTAGAGGGATTCCCGACGGTTAGCGGGGTCCTGCTGGTAGGTTTTGCGGTCGCCGGTGAAGGTGGAGCCCACCGCATCGCGGAAGGGGCCGAAGAAGGCCGAAGCGTATTTGGCGGAGTAGGCCAAGATAGAAACGTCGGTGAAGCCGGCTTCGTCGAGGGCGGTGCGCATGGCGGCGATTTGGCCGTCCATCATGCCGGAGGGGCTGACGGTGTGGGCACCGGCGCGCGCCTGGGAAACCGCCATCTTGCAGTAGGACTCCACGGCGGCGTCATTATCAACGACGGTGTTACCGAAGGCATCTTCGATCAGGGGGCCGCAGTGGCCGTGGTCGGTGAATTCGTCGAGGCAGGTATCTGCCATGACGACCACCGAGTCGCCGAAGTGCTGGCGCACAGCGCGGATAGCCCGGTTGAGAATACCGTCTTCGGCCCAGGCTGCTGAACCGGCTGCGTCCTTATCTTCATCGCGGGGCACGCCGAAGAGGTCAATGCAGCGCACGCCGGCATCTACTGCTTTCTGGACTTCCCCGATGACGGTTTCCAGGGTGTGCTGGTACTGGCCGGGCATGGATTCGATGGCAACGGGCTCCTCAATTCCGTCGCGCACGAAGAGCACCTGCACCAGGTTAGCCGGGGTCAGGGCGGTTTCGGCGGTCAGGGCCCGCATGGGGCCGGTGGTACGCAGGCGGCGGGGGCGCACCGGGAGGGCTGAGGGTTCAAACATGGTCTTCCTTGACAGGTAGGTGTCTTTTTAGCTTAGAGGGCGAGGGCGGCTGCTGCCAGGTCTGCGGCGGCGGGGCTTGCCGCCACGGTGATGGTGGCAGGACGCTGCTGCTCGGGTAGATTGCGGGCGGCGGCTTCGGTGCTGGCCCCGATAGCAACGGTGGGGGGCAGGGTGCTGCCGGCGGCGTCCGCTAGGGTCTGCAACAGCAGGGGCGAGGTTGCAATCAGGACGTCGGTGGTAGCGAGCGCGGTGACGGCCTCGCCCAGGGTGAGCGCGGAACCTGACGGAGCGTCAAGGTCAGCGGAGTTCTGCCCGGTCAGAGGGTTCTCTGCTGGGTAGGGCAGCATGTCGTAGACCGGTAGGGTGGCTACGGTGTAGCCGTAGTCGGTGAGTCCTTCTTCGAGGGTCGGTGAAGCTGTGGTTCCTTGGACGGCCAAGATGGTTTCGTCCATGGGGTTGTCCCATTCTTCGTCGATCAGCCATTCGTCGACCATTCCGGCTGCTGACTGGGTTTCGGGCACGAAGTCGACCAGCAGGCCCCGCTCAACCAGGGCCGCCTCGGTAGCCCGACCAACGGCTGCGATCTGGGCAGCACCTAACAGCTCAACCAGGCTTTGGCCCAGCCCCTGTGCCAGGGCGTCTAGGCCCAGTACCCCGTTAACCGAAGTGAAGGTAACCCAGGAGAATTCCCCGCGAATCAGGGCGAAGGCGACTTCTTCCCAGTCTTCTGGTTCGGTGCCTACAGGGTCAAGGATGGGGGCGTAGAGTAGCTGCGCTTCGGCGTCCTGTTCCAGAAGAGCTCTGGTCAGCGTGGCGGCCTTAGCCGGGGTGCGGGTGATGAGATAGGTAGTCATAGCTCTAGGCACCGCCTTCAAGACCGGCGAGAGCGGCAGCGCCCATGCCCAGCAGGTCATCGGCAGCCTGGGTGCCGAGGAAGGCGGCGGCTTCTACCGACAGGGTCTCTGTCTGCACGGTATGCCGCAGCAGCTCGGTGCCATCGGTATTAGCCACAGCGATGTTAAGGACGAGCTGGCCAGTGTCCACCAGGGCGTAAGCCCCAATGGGGGCGGCGCAGCCCGCTTCAAGGCGGCGGAGCAGGGCGCGCTCAGCGGTCACAGCCAGCTGGGTCTCGGTGTGGTTGACGGCGGCTACAGCCTGGCCCAGCTCTGTTTGCTCGCCTGCATCGTCGGTACGAATTTCGATAGCGAGGGCCCCCTGGCCGGGAGCGGGCACAACCCTGTCAACCCCCAGGTACTCGGTGATGGTCTCAGCAAGGCCCAGGCGGTGCAGACCGGCAGCAGCCAGCACAACCGCATCGCAGTCACCGGTGATAGCGCCAAGCTTCTTCTCACCGTGCAGGCCGTGCGCACCCACCCCGTAGTGCTCATTGCCAGCCACACGGGCTAGGCGGGTACCCACATTACCGCGGATATCAACAATGGTGAGGTCAGGACGGATAGCCAGCAGCTGGGCGGCCCGACGCGGCGACCCCGTCCCCACCCGGGCACCAGCAGGCAGGGTATCGAGGGTCAGACCGTCCCGGGCGCACAGGGCATCCCGGGGGTCCTCCCGCTCCGGGGTGGCAGCGACGGTCAGCCCCGGGCAGGGCGCACTGGGCAGATCTTTCAGGGAATGGACGGCCACATCCACTCCCCCATCAAGCAGACGGGAGCGCAGGGTCGCGGCAAAAACACCGGTACCACCCAGCTGAGACAGGGGGCCGGTGAGCACGTCCCCCTCAGTTTTGACGGTGACGGTCTCTAACTCAATGCCGGTCGCCTCCCGCATACGCTGAACAGCCCAGCCAGTCTGGGTAGTCGCAAGAGCCGACCCGCGCGTACCTACGGTAAATGTTCGAGCTGCCAATGAGCGTCCTTTCGTGCAATCTTTATCTGAAATGTTTAAGCCGCCGTGTTGCAGAGGGGCGTGGGCCGCGTGCTCCGGGGGAACACGCAGCGCTCGCAACCGCTCTCGCTCCTCGCCTGGGGGCTCGTCGCGATTCACCGCCAGCCCCGATCCACGCGAGCTTGCTGCGTGTTCCCCTCCGCCCGCTTTCCTGGCCTATGCGACAACCGGGCGGCGGGGCATTCATGAAGCCAGCTGGCTGGAGCAACCAAGGTTCGCGCCGTAAGGCGCGGGGGCTGCTGCCGAAAGCGAGCGTGGATTGGGCCTGGCAATGAATCGCCCCAGCGTCTGGAGCTACAATGCGAGCTTGCGAGCAAGCTCCAGAGGCGGGGCGAGAATGGTTGCGAGCGTGGCAGCAGCCCCCGAGCCACCAACCCTAACCATAGCTTTGACCCGCCCTAGGTGTTACCCCTGGTAATCAGCAATCACCGGCTTCTCGGAGCCGGGGCGCTGGGACTTGCAGCAGTCGGGGTTGCAGGTGTCGAACCAGCCGTTTCCGCCGCAGACGGAGACGCGAGCTGCCTGTACTCCGTCGGCGTCCTGGGCGGGGGCGGTGGAGGCGACGCGTTCAGCAATCAGCTGGCGCAGGCCCTCAACGTAGGCGGGGTGGGTGCCGGGGGTGGGGGTGCGGGTTGCTGCGAAGCCGAGGCGCTTGCAGGTGTCGAGGGCTTCGGTGTCGAGATCCCACTTGACTTCCATGTGGTCTGAGACGAAGCCGAGGGGCACGAGCACGATGCCGTCGACCTTACCGTCGAGGGCTTCAAGGGCGTCGTTGACGTCGGGTTCGAGCCAGGGCATGGAGGGCGGTCCGGAGCGGGACTGGTAGACCAGTTCCCAGTCGACTTCATCGAGGAGGGCGGGGTCAACGGCCTGTACACCGGCGAGGACGGCGCGGGCAGCTTCCAGGTGCTTTTCGACGTAGGCGGAGCCGCCTTCGTAGTCGACGCCGCGGGGGCCTGCCTCGTTGGCGGCGCTGGTGGGTACGGAGTGGGTGCAGAACATGATGCGGATTTTTCCGTTACCCGCGGCAGCCTGCTGGGCGGCAGCGAGCTGGGCGCGGACGTCCGCGAGCCCCTCAACCAGGCCGTCGATGAAGGGCTGGATGAAGCCGGGGGTGTCCCAGAACTGGCGGACCTTGTCGATCTGCAGTTTGCCGTCTAGGCCCAGCTTTTCGAGGGCGATTCCGTAGTCTTCGCGGTACTGGCGGCAGGAGGAGTAGCCGGGGTAGGCGCTGGTGGCCAGCACAAGAATCTTGCGTTTTCCCTCGTCATAGGCCTTCTGGACTACATCGTTGACGTAGGGCTCCCAGCTGCGGTTAGCCCAGGTGATCTCGATGTCCGGGCCCTTTTCGGCCATAGCCTCGCGTAGGGCGGCCAGTAGGGCGCGGTTCTGCTCGTTGATGGGTGAGACGCCGCCGTTGGCCCGGTAGTGGGTGGCGACTTCTTCCAGGCGTTCGTCGGGGATGCCGCGGCCGGCGGTGACGTTGCGCAAGAAGGGGATGACGTCGTCCTGCCCTTCGGGGCCGCCGAAGGAGGACAGGATCACCAGGTCATAGTCCTGCGGGGCGGACGCGCGGGGGCGGGTGAGAGTACGCTCGCTGGTGTAGGTGCCGATGGTGCTCTCATCGAGCACGGCCGGGCCGTTGGAGGCGGTGTTGGCCGGGTCGGTCTGGTTGGGGATGATGTCGTTAGGGAGCTGGACAGTCATTATGCGATCACCTGGGCAACCTCGGCGGCCTCAATGCGGCAGCCGGTGTAGAAGGGAACTTCTTCGCGCACGAAGTGGCGGGCTTCGGTGTTGCGGAAGGAGCGCATGAGGTCAACGAGGAGTACCAGTTCGGGGGCTTCGAGGGCGATGAGCCATTCGTAGTCGTTCAGGCCAAAGGTGGCGATGGTGTTGGGCAGCACCTCGGGGAAGTCAATGCCCTTCATGCCGTGGTTTTTCATGACCTCGCGGCGCTTTTCGGGGTTGATGGTGTACCAGTCGTAGGAGCGCACGAAGGGGTAGACGCAGACCCAGCGTTCGGGGGCGATGCCCTTGGCGAAGGTGGGGGTGTGACCGGCTGAGAATTCGGCGTCGCGGTGTACGCCCATGGTTGACCAGACAATCTTGGTGCCCGAGAAAGCTGCGGTGCGGCGGAAGCTGCGGATTGCTGCCTGCAGGTCTTCGGGCACAGCGCCGTGAACCCAGACCATCACGTCAGCGTCGTTGCGCATGGCTGAGACGTCGTAGAAGCCGCGGGTAATCACGCCCTTGGCTTCGAGCTCAGCAACCAGGGCTTCGAGTTCGGCGGTTGCCTCAGCGCCGGTAGCGGCGGGGTCGGCTACACCTTCGCGGGCAAAGACGGTGTAGAGGGCGTAGTGGAACTGGCTGTCGCCTTCGGCTACTTCGCCGGGGCGCTGGCCCTGAATTTTGCCGGCCGCGTCCTTGGCGGTGGGCATGGGCGGACGGCCGCCGTGGCCGCGGCCTGCCGAGCCGTGGGAGTAGGCACCGTGGCCTGCCCCGTAGCTTGACCCGTGGCCGGTGCTGCCCTGGGAGCTGGAGGTGGGGGTGTGTTCTGCAGGGTTACCGTGGTGTGACATGGTCTTACCTTTCGATGTGGGAAGTCGGTGGTGTGTGGCTGCTGACCATCAGTGCTGCTTACCGATTGGTGCTGGTGGTCTGCACAAAGTGACGGATGTGGCTCTGGGTGTCTGCGGTGACGGCGGCCAGGCCGGTTCCGGCGATCCAGGCGCCAACGGCGGTGGCACCGGGCAGGTCGGTGAGGGCTGTGCGGAAGGCAGTGACGCGGTCCTTGTGCCCCGGTGTGGTAGAGGGCAGGGCACTGCGCCAGCGCACGACGTCCGCAGCAACCAGATGGCTCTTGGTGATGGGAACACCCAGAAGGTGGGCGGCGTCGTATAGACCCAGGGTGACCAGCTGGTCATCGTGCAGGGCTAGCTCTGAGAGGGGCGAGGTGTCATGGTCCTTGCCGCGCCCATAGGACAGCCGCACCACGTGCCGCCCCTGCCCTGCCCGCTCCGCTACCCAGGCCCACTTGGCGGTGGCGTGGGTGAGAGCTTTGGCGCGGACGCCTGTGGCAGCTTCGCTCACCAGCAGACCGGTACCGCGCGGGGCAGTATCGAGGGCTGGCTGGTCGAGCACCAGAGAGACCAGGGCGACTTCGGGGCCGGGAGCAACGGCGGGCAGGGCGGACGCCGGTAGGTGGGGCCCGAGCAGGCGGATGGAGGTCTGGGCGTCGGTGGCTACCACCAGCAGTTCGCCGCGGATAATGGCTGATTTTTCGCCGTATTCGGGCTGACGCTGGATGGCCGTCCACCCGCCGGTGACGGGGTCGCGGTCCACGGCGATGGTGTCGAAGCCGCTGACGATACGCACGCGCTGACGGAGCAGGTCATCCACGAGCGCTTCGGAGAGCTGGTTCATGCCGCCTTCGATACCGGCAACCTGGGAGCCTGCCGGTGAGGCTGCCCGCAGGCGGGCACTGGCTGCGGTGAGGGAGCCCAGCTCGCGGAGGCCGGTCAGCAGACCGGGGGCGATGGTGGCGATTTCTAGCTGGTCGGGGTGTACCGAGTGCACACCGGATACCACCGGGGCTACCAGCTGGTCGAGTACCTGCTGGCCCAGACGCACCCGCACCAACTCACCCAGGGTTTTGGCGTTAGACCCGGCTGAGCGCGGCAGCACGGCATCGAGCTTGGCGCGGCGGTAGCCTGCCCGGCCCAGAATTTTTTTGAGGGCCGGGTCATCGAGGCTACCGGGAATGCCCAGAACACCGGTGGACGGTGAGGGGTAGGGCCCGGTGGGCAGGTAGAGCCAGGAGCCAAGAGGCTCGGGCATCACGATGCGGTCAGCCAGCCCCAGGTCGGTCAGCAGGTTGCGGACGGCGTCGGTACGGGTTGCAAAGGACTCAGCACCGGAATCCAGCACCAGGCCAGCTAGCTGGTGGGCACCTACAGCACCTCCCAGGTGGCTTTCCCGTTCAACCAGGGTGACTTTCTTACCGGCGCGGGCTAGTTCGCGGGCTGCGAGCAGGCCCGAGATGCCGCCGCCAATCACCAGGGCGGTGTTGTGCAGGTGCTGGTGCTGTGCCATGGGGTTCTTTTTCCTAGCCTTTGCGGGTTGAGGTGTGGATGTAGTCGACCAGGCGGGTCAGGACGGTGGGGTCGGTGGTTGGGGGCACCCCGTGCCCCAGGTTGACCACGTGGGCCGGGGCGCAGCGTCCTTCTTCAAGAACCGCATCGGTGTGGGCGGCAAGGGCCTCCCAGCCCGAGGCGAGCAGGGCCGGGTCAATGTTGCCCTGTAGCACGATGCCGCCGCCCAAACGGCGCTGGGCTTCGGAGAGGGGCAGGCGGTAGTCAACACCGATGACGTCGGCGCCGGCTTCAAGCATGGCGGGCAGCAGCTCGGCGGTGCCGGTACCAAAGTGGATGCGGGGCACCCCGTAGTGTTCAACGGCTGCGAGGGTCGCTGCGGAGTGGGGCATAACGAAGCGACGGTAGTCGGCCTCGCCCAGGGAGCCTGCCCAGGAGTCGAAGAGCTGCACGGCTGAGGCACCGGCCTCAATCTGGGCAGCCAGGAACTGGGCTGAGGTGCGGGCGGCCCAGGCACCCAGGGCTTCCCAGGCCTCGGGGTCGGCGTGCATCATGGTGCGCGGACGCAGGTAATCGCGGGAGGGTCCACCCTCAACCATGTAAGCCGCCACAGTGAAGGGGGCACCGGCAAAACCAATCAGAGGGGTTGAGCCCAGCTTTTCAACGGTGAGGGCAACCGCTTCGCGGATGGGATCAAGGGCGGCGTCTTCAAGTTCAGGCAGGTTCTTAATGTCTTCAAGGGTGCGAACGGGAGCATCCAGCACAGGGCCGCGGCCAGGCACAATATCAACACCCACACCGGCAAGCTTCATGGGGATGACGATATCTGAGAAGAAGATACCGGCATCAACCTTGTGGCGGCGCACCGGCTGGACAGTAATCTCTGCGGCCAGCTCGGGGTTGAGGCAGGAATCCAGCATGGGAATTCCCTCGCGAATTTCGCGGTACTCGGGCAGGGAGCGTCCTGCCTGGCGCATGAACCACACCGGAGCGTGGTCAGCCTCGCGCCCTGTCAGGGTGCGAATCATGGCTGACTCGCCGGTACCGGCGGTCTTAAGGGGGTGGGTAGCGGGCAGGTGGGCAAGCTGCTCGTCGGTGAGCAGGGGGCGCTGACGCAGCGCTGATGACGCAGTCTGACTCATATACTCCATTCTGCCAAGTTTAAAGCAAAACTTTAGAGACACCCTGTCACCAGAGTCTCTACAGGGAGCTGTTTATAATAGTGTCGTCGTGACTATTTTCAGCCTTGTTGCATCGCATCGCTCCGTCGACCTCACTACCGTGGCTTACCTCAGCGAAGGCGTTGAGAAGATCCACCGGGACCTTGAACGCACCGGCATTCGTGGTGAGGTGATTTTGTCTACCTGCAATCGCCTAGAGCTCTACGCAGAAATCCCCAGTAACCCGGGGGCCACCGACCAAAATATCGCCAACGACGTTGCCTCCGCTTCCGAGCACATTTTTGATCTCATCTCCCAGCGGTCCGGGCTCTCCTATGACCTGGTAGAGAACAGCTTTGATGTGCTGGTGAACACCGATGCTGCCCACCACCTCTTCACCGTGGCCTCCGGCCTGGAATCAGCTGTTGTGGGTGAACGCGAAATTACCGGCCAGGTTCGTCGAGCCCTGGCTCTCTCCCAGGAGCAGGGGCGGGCTACCGGCAACCTGGTGCGCCTCTTTGAACACGGTGCCCAAACCGCCCGCCGGGTCGGTCAGCAAACAATGCTGGGCTCCCGGGGCCGCTCCATCGTGTCGGTTGCCCTAGATATGGCCGACGACATCGCCGACAAAACCTGGGAGGACCGCCGGGTTCTGGTCTTTGGTACCGGCGCCTACGCCGGGGCCACCGTAGCTGCCCTGCACTCTCGGGGGACGACCGATATCTGGATATACTCCCGCTCAGATCGTGCAGCCACTTTTGCCGACAAACGCGGGGTACAGGCAGTGCCCCACGGGGAACTGCACGAGCAGATGGCAGCGGCCGATATCATCATCGGTTGCTCGGGTGGCGCCTCCCCCATGCTCCCCATCGAAATCCCCGCCGGCAAGCGCGTCATCCTTGATTTAGCGCTCTCCCGCGACTTCGCCCCCGAGGTAGCAGACCTACCCGAGGTAGAACTCATTACCCTCGAATCTGTGCGCCTGGCCGCCCCCGAAGAGACCGTAGAATCTGTACACACTGCCCGCACAATTGTGGACGAAGCCGCCGCAGAATTCTCCATCAAAGAGAAAGCGCGCAGCGTCGACGCTGCTATTGTTGCTCTCAGACAACACACCATGAGTGTGCTCGACGCCGAGCTCGCTAAGGTGCACAACCAGTACGGGTGCACCGCAGCAACTGAACAGCTTGAACTCGCAATGCGCCGCATGGTCAAGTCCCTCCTGCACACCCCGACCGTCCGCGCCCGAGACATGGCACGCGAAGGCCGGGTAGACGACTATGTAGCGGCCCTCGAAGTCCTCTACGGAATCGAAGTGCAAGAAACCCCCGAAGAGGCCGAGCCCCAAACCGACGCCTCCTAGCAGGCAGGCACCCCACCAGCCGCGACCCCGTCCGCCCACCATCCCAAAGGTTCGGCAGCAACGATGTCCACCTCCATATTTTCAGCTGACTCCGACCCCGGCGACCCCATCGACCCGTCCGGGGCCTCCCGCCTCCCTAAAGACCTACGCCGCCAGCAGCTTATCGGCAACGCCGTGCGAGTTTTTGCCTCCCAGGGCTACCACGCCACCACCATGGATCACATCGCTGCTGCCTCTAATGTGACCAAGCCCGTGCTCTACCAGCACTTCACGGGCAAACGCGACCTCTACCTGGCCGTGCTCGATGAGCAAATCAATAACCTTATGACCCAGCTGGTGCAGCCCCTCTACACCACCAAGGTCAACCGCGAACGAGTGCAGGGCGTCATTGGCGCCTTCTTCAGCTTTGCCCGCAATAATGTGGCAGGCTACCGCGTCATTTTTGAATCCGATATTCAGAACGACTACGCGGTGCAAGAACGCACTGAGACCATGCACATCACCATCGCCAAGCGAATCGCCGAGGTACTAGCGCCCAATGCGGGCATGCCCTTTGAAGAGGCCCTGATGACGGCCCGCATGCTCACCGGCATGGTGCAGGCAGCTGCCCACATGGTCATCGGCACCGACGCCTCACCCCAGCAGCTTGCAATGGCTGAGCGTGCGGTCTTCCGGCTGGCCTGGGGCGGTATCTCGATCATCGATGAAGATTGGGAGTAACTCTCTCCCCCCGCCGTTGCAGCCTTTTCTCCCCTGTCAGCTCAGACCGAAACCCCGCACCTTTCCTGCCCCTACTCACGTAAACTGGTGGGCAGAGACCCCCTGCAGTCAGGTAGGGAACCGTCGAAAGGAAACCTCATGGAAATCAAGATTGGCGTTATCAACGTGCCCAGCCAGGTCGTCATCGACACCGACGAAACCGCCTCAGACGTCCGCGCCAAGGTCGCTGCGGCTCTTGAACAGGGCGGCATCCTGGAACTGACCGATTCTAAGGGCTCCACCACCCTGGTTCCGGCCGCTAACATCGGCTATGTCGAGCTGGGCGCTGAAACCAAGCACCGTATCGGCTTCGGTATCGGCCAGTAACACCGGGCTTACTCAGCCAGAGGGGCCCGGGAGTTTGACGCAAAACTCCCGGGCCCCTCTTACATTTACGGCACTTGGCGGTAGAATAAAGAAGTTATTTGGTTGCCCGGTCGTACCATCCGTATAGACTCACCTGCCTTTAGCTCTCCCGCCCAACGCTCTGCAAGCGTCCGCCCGGCGGTTGATAGAGCTTCTTTGTTGCATGAAAACCCACGATCGGCTTCCTCGTTTGCCCCGGGCCGGGGCCTCACTCTATAAGGAACACGATTCGTGACTAACCCTGATACCACTAAAACTTTCGCCGACTACGGCGTGCGCCAAGACATTGCAGATGCCCTAGCCGAGAAGGGCATCGTCTCCCCCTTCCCCATTCAGGCTCTGACCCTGCCGGTGGCCCTATCTGGCCAGGACATCATCGGTCAGGCTAAGACCGGTACCGGTAAGACCCTGGGCTTTGGTCTGCCCGCCTTGCAGAGCGTTGCTGTCCCGGGTTCGGACGCTTTCAACCAGCTTCCCGCCCCGGGCGCGCCCCAGGCCCTGATTATCGTCCCCACCCGTGAACTGGCTATCCAGGTGGGCGATGACCTCTCTGTTGCTGCCTCAAAGACCGGCGTGCGAGTAGCGACCCTCTACGGCGGCCGCCCCTACGACACCCAGGTCAAAGAACTGGAAAAGGGCGTTGAGCTGATCGTGGGCACCCCGGGTCGCCTGATTGACCTGCACCGCCAGAAGTACCTCAACCTCACCCAGATCAAGATTGTGGTGCTCGACGAGGCCGACGAAATGCTTGACCTGGGCTTCTTGCCCGATGTGGAGCGTATTCTCTCAGCCGTCCCCGAGGTGCGCCAGACCATGCTCTTCTCGGCAACCATGCCCGGGCCCGTCCTGACCATGGCCCGCCGCTACATGAGCCGCCCCATGCACATCCGCGCCGAATCCGGCGAAGAAGAGACCATGACCAAGGCCTCGATTCGCCAGGTCATTTACCGGGCCCACCCCCTCGATAAGGACGAGCTGGTCGGCCGTATTCTGCGCGCCGAGGGCCGGGGCCGCACCGTCATTTTCACCAAGACCAAGCGCTCCGCTGCCAAGCTCTCTGATGAGCTGACCGCCCGAGGTTTTGCGGCCGGCGCTATTCACGGCGACCTCAACCAGGGTGCCCGCGAGCAGGCCCTGCGGGCCTTCCGCAACGGCAAGATTGACATTCTGGTTGCAACCGATGTGGCAGCCCGCGGTATTGACGTTGAGGACGTCACCCACGTCATCAACTACCAGTGTCCCGAGGACGAGAAGACCTACCTGCACCGTGTGGGCCGCACTGGCCGCGCGGAGAAGGAAGGCACCGCCGTCACCCTGGTGGACTGGGAGGACGTACCCCGCTGGAAGCTGATCAACAAGGCCCTGGAGCTGGGCGTAGATGAGCCTGTTGAAACCTACTCTTCTTCCCCCCACCTCTTCACTGACCTGGGTATTGCCAAGGGAACCAAGGGCCGTCTGCCTAAGGAGGAGCGCACCGCAGCGGGTCTGCAGGCTGAAGAGGCTGAGGACTTTGGTGGCGCACCTGCTCGTGAGAAGCGCCAGGGGCGCGGTGGCCGCGGGGATCGTCGCGGACGGTCGGGCTCCCGTTCTCCGCGCCGCGAGGGCTCACGCTCTGGCGGTGAGGGCCGGGGGCAGAAGCGCGATGATCAGCGTGGCGGTCAGAGCGGGGAGGCTGATTCTAAGCCGCGCCGTCGCCGTACCCGCCGGGTTGAGGGTGAAGCCGGGCAGGAGCGTCCGGCCCGCCGCCAGCGCCAGCAGAAGCCTGCTGAAGCGGCTGAAGGCGGCCAGCAGGGTGAAGGCCAGCGCCGCCGTCGCCGCCGCACCCGCCGGGTAGAGGGCAGCGACAGCTAACCCCTAGGTACCATTTAAATCAGAAATGACCAGCAACTAGCTGGTCATTTCTGATTTAAATGGTACTCACAAGAGCTTATTCGTTTATGAAGGTGAAGCATGCTCGCAGCGAAGCTGCTGGCTCGGCGGCTGGCGTGAATCGCCCTTGTGAGCGAAGCGAACCATGCGAGAGGGTCGGCAGCGAGCGTGAGCATGCGGAACCGCCAGCGAACAAGTCACCCTACCCTAGCGGGTAGCGCGGGCCTGGCCCTCTGCGTAGCCAGCGGCCGACTGAATACCCACAACAGCTCGCTCGGCGAACTCCTCGATGGAGGCAGCACCGGCGTAAGTGAAGGATGAGCGGACGCCCGAGATAATCGAGTCGATCTGATCTTCTACGCCGCCGCGCCCCTCGGGCAGGTAGATTCGGGCTGATGAGATGCCCTCTTCGAACATTTCACGGCGGGCCTTTTCAAAGGCTTCGGTCTTGGAGTTGCGGTTGATGACCGCGCGGCGGGAGGCCATGCCGAAGGATTCCTTGTAGAGGCGACCGTCGGCGTCCTGCAGTACGTCGCCGGGTGACTCGTAGGTGCCCGCGAACCAGGAACCGACCATGACGTTGGAGGCACCGGCGGCCAGGGCCAGGGCGACGTCGCGGGGGTCCTTGATACCGCCGTCCGCCCAGACGTGTACGCCCAGCTTCTTGGCTTCGGCGGCGCATTCCAGTACGGCGGAGAACTGGGGTCGGCCCACGCCGGTCTGCATGCGGGTGGTGCACATGGCGCCGGGGCCAACGCCGACCTTGATGATGTCGGCTCCTGCTTCTGCCAGGTCGCGGACGCCCGCGGCGGTGACCACGTTGCCGGCGGCTACGGGGATGGAGGGGTTGAGGGCTTTGACCTTCTTGAGGGCCTCGATCATGGTTTCCTGGTGGCCGTGGGCGGTGTCGACTACGAGCACATCGGCACCAGCCTCGATCAGGGCGGCGGCGCGACCTGCTACATCGCCGTTGATGCCAATCGCAACGCCGATGCGGAGCTTGCCATTGGCGTCGGTGGCAGGTTCGTAGAGGCTGGCGCGCAGGGCGGCCGAGCGAGTCAGCACGCCGACCAGCTTGCCGTCAGCATCCACAACGGGGGCAACCTTGCGGGACTTCTCGTGCAGAATATCGAAGGCTTCACGCGGGGTGACGGTGTCGGGCAGGGTGAGCAGTTCGGTACTCATCAGGTCTTGTACCTGGTCAAAGTTGTCTGCCCCGCGCAGATCCTTGGGGGTAATGACGCCGATGGGGGCTTCGCCGTCCACAACGATAGCGGCCCCGTGGGCGCGCTTGGGCAGCAGGTGGCGCACGTAGCCTGCGGTGTGGTGGGGCTTGACGGTGATGGGGGTGTCGAAAATCAGGTGGGAGTTTTTGACCCGCTTGATGGTTTCAGCGACGATATCGGTGGGAACGTCCTGGGGAATGATGGCGATGCCACCGCGGCGGGCAACGGTTTCGGCCATACGACGTCCAGAAACAGCGGTCATATTAGCGACAACCAGGGGGATGGTGGTGCCGGTTCCGTCGGCGGTGGAGAGGTCTACGCCCATGCGGGAACCTACCGCGGAGCGGGAGGGAACCATGAACACGTCGTTGTAGGTCAGGTCGGTGGTGGGAGTCATATCGTTAAGAAAGCGCATGCTTCCCACTCTAAAAGATGAGCGGCTTCTGGGCACAACATTTCGCCAAGAGCTGATTTTTGCACAGTCTTAGCCTATTTTAAAAAGTTATTAGGTCTACCCTACCCCGATTTTTTATTCGGCGCAACCCTCTACACCTGTTTTCTTAGTCTTGTCGCGCCAGCTTTGGGCAATTTTTCCGTCTAGCTTCTTCTCATCCCTGTGCGCGGACGCCGGGGCGTAGGCTGGTAGGCAGGGGCAGGTGCCCCGCCCTACAGTTTCTTCCGTGAAAGGTTCAACGATGAGCGATTCAAACCTCTTGGTTCCGGCAGCCGATGACCCCACCTGGTGGCGTCAGGCCGTGGTCTACCAGATTTACCCCCGGTCCTTTGCGGACGCCGACGGCAACGGAATCGGTGATCTCAAGGGCATCACTGCCAAGGTTCCCTACCTCAAGCAGCTGGGGGTCGATGCTGTCTGGCTCTCCCCCTTCTACCCCTCAGCCCTGGCCGACGGCGGCTACGATGTCGATGACTTCCGCGATGTTGACCCGAAAATTGGCACCCTGGCTGACTTCGATGAGATGGCAAGCGCCCTGCATGCAGCAGGCCTGAAGCTCATTGTTGATGTGGTGCCCAACCACACTTCCAACCTGCATGTCTGGTTCCAGGAGGCCCTGGCGTCCGCACCGGGGTCGGCGGCGCGTGACCGCTATATCTTCCGTGACGGTCTGGGTGAGAAGGGCGAGCTGCCCCCGGCTGACTGGACCTCTATCTTCGGCGGCCCCGCTTGGGAGCCGGTGGGCGACGGCCAGTGGTACCTGCACAACTTCGCTGTAGAGCAGCCCGACCTCAACTGGCATAACCCCGAGGTCCATGAAGACTTCAAAGAAACTTTCCGTTTCTGGGCAGATCGCGGTGTCGATGGCTTCCGCATTGACGTGGCCCACGGTATCGCCAAGGACCTGCCAGAGGTTCTACCGAGCCAGGCAGAACTCGACGCTCTGCCCAAGGACGGCACCCACCCCATGTGGGACCGCGACGATGTGCACGAGATTTATAAGGAATGGCGGGCCGTTTTCAACGAATACACCCCGCCCCGCACCGCCGTGGCAGAAGCCTGGGTGGAGCGCGACCGTCGCCCCGCCTACGCGTCCGCCCAGGGCCTGGGCCAGGCCTTCAACTTTGACCTGCTCACCGCCCGCTTCGAAGCGGGCGAGTTCCAAAAGATTGTGGCAGAGAACCTGGAACTCTCAGCCGAATCCGGCTCGTCGAGCACCTGGGTGCTGTCGAACCACGATGTGGTGCGCCACCCCACCCGCTACGGCCTGCCCTTCGTGGAGGGTAAGACCAACGAGAAGGTAGGCCACGAGTGGCTACTGGCTGGCGGCCCGGCCGAGGAACTTGACCGGGAACTGGGTTCAGCCCGCGCCCGCGCCGCTACCCTCTTCGAGCTAGCCCTACCCGGGTCGGCCTACCTCTACCAGGGTGAAGAGCTGGGCCTGCACGAGGTCGCCGAGATTCCCGACGCAGACCGCCAGGACCCCACCTTCTTCAACTCCCCCGGTGTCAACGTCGGGCGCGACGGCTGCCGTGTACCCCTGCCCTGGGAGGCGGACGGCCCCTCCTTCGGCTTTGGTTCGACGGCGCCGCACCTGCCCCAGCCGGTCTGGTTCGCCGACTACGCTGTAGCCGTTGAGGACGAGCAGGAAGACTCCACTCTCAACCTCTACCGGGCAGCCCTGGCAGCCCGCCGTCAGCTCCAGGGCGCCGAGGAACTGACCTGGCTCGCCACCGATTCGGCTGACCTACTGGCCTTTGAGCGCCCCGGCGGCTGGGTCAACCTGACCAACTTCAGCACCGAGCCCGCACCCCTACCAGCTAACCTGGCTGACGCCGAGTTCGTTCTGGGCTCTGCCCCCGGTGCCGCGGACGCCTTCGCTGCAGGTTCCGTACCCGGGTCAGCTACGCTCTGGCTTAGGAAGTAGCCGAAGAACTAGGGGGTAGGGCAGGTACATCGCCCGGCGGCTGGCGCGGGGCTGGCGTGAATCATAGCGAGCGCCCCGGCGCGAGCTATGAGAGGGTCGCCGCCGGGGATGTATCTGCCCTGCCCTATAACCCGGCTATCTAGCCAACTCACGAATCCTCTCAACTGTCTTACCGGGCGTGGTGTTCTCGCCCAGACGGTTAGGTTTGCCTGCACCGTGGTAGTCGGATGATCCTGTGACGAGAAGGTCGTGTTTGGCTGCGGTTTCGAGCAGCCAGGCGCGGCCTTCTTCGGGGTTGTCGCGGTGGTAGACCTCAAAGCCGGCGAGCCCTGCCTCGATCATGGCGTAGATGGTTTCGTTGCTGGCGAGTTTTCCGCGGGCGGACGCCTTAGGGTGGGCCATGACCGGAACACCCCCTGCCGCACGTACCAGTTCAACAGCCTTCACCGGGTCCACGGCGTAGTGGGGTACGTAGTATTTTGAGCGGGTGGTCAGAATGGTTTCGAAGGCTTCTGACCTGTTGGCAACAGCACCAAGGGCTACCAGGGCGTCGGCGATGTGGGGGCGGCCTACGGTAGCGCCCTCGTGCACCTGGTCCTGGACGGTCTCCCAGGTAATCGGGTAGTCTTCGGCGAGTCTTTCGACCATACGCTGGGCGCGGCCTACGCGGGAGTCTCGGGCTCTGCTGATTTCGGCCAGGAGGGCAGGGTCTGCCGGGTCGTGCAGGTAGGAGAGCAGGTGGATGCTCACCCCCTGAGCCGAACACGAGATTTCCATGCCGGGCAGGAAGTCTAGCCCCAGGCGTCCGGCTGTCTGTTCAGCCTCTGCCCAGCCAGCGGTAGTGTCGTGGTCGGTCAGGGCGAAGCCGGTAAGCCCGGCGGCGGCTACGTCGGCGACCAGCTCGGCTACCGGCTGGGTGCCATCAGAAATGCGGGAGTGGGTGTGCAGGTCATACATAGCACCAGCCTACCTGCGGTGGCCCGTCCGTAACAGGTAGCACCCATTAGCCGCCCTTAAGTATCGGTGCCACTATCTTCAGCTAGACGCGCCGTTACCCTGCTCACTAGACTGGTAGGCATGACTACTAGCGATAACACCCCCACCCCTGGCGACGACCAGCCCATCGAAGAGCGCGTCACCAACCGCGCTGCTGCCCCCAAGTCCAGTGCTTTTACTGACTTTATGGCAGCCAACTGGGCACCGGCGTCCGACGAGCTCCCGGCCCGCGCCCGTGTAGCCGCCTTTGCAGCTGAGCGCCGCGCCAAGATTTCTGCGCTCTTCCCCGGCGAGCGCCTGGTTCTGCCCGCTGGCCCCCTCAAGGTGCGATCAAATGACACCGACTACCGCTTCCGCCCCCACTCAGCCTTTGCCCACCAGACCGGCCTGGGTCTAGATCATGAGCCCGATGCTGTGCTGGTCTTTGAGCCCGTTGAAGAAGGCCAGGGCGATAACGGGTCGAACCACGAGGTTACCCTCTACTTCCGTCCCCTGGCAGGCCGCGATACCGAGATGTTCTACCGCGACCCCCGCTACGGTGAGTTCTGGATTGGCCCCCGCCCCACCCTCGAATCGCTGGGTGCCGAGTACGGTCTGCGTACCAAGGACCTGGGTGAGCTTGAGGTAGCTATCACCAAGAACGCCGGCCCCGAGGCCCTGGGCGGCGTGCGTATCCGTCTGGTGCGCAACGTTGACCTGAATGTCGATGCCCTGGTCGATACCTCCCGCTACAACACCTCTGTTGATCTAGAAGAGTCAGATAAGCTCGACGCTGCTTTGACCGAGGCCCTGTCTGAGGCCCGTCTGGTCAAGGACGCCCTCGAGGTGGAGAACCTGCGCCGCTCGGTTGACCTGACCATCGACGGTTTTGCTGAGGTCGTCAAGGCCCTGCCCGCAGCTATTGCCCACCGCCGCGGCGAGCGCGTGGTCGAGACCGCCTTCTTCGCTAAGGCCCGTGTTGAGGGTAACGACCTGGGCTACGACACCATCGCAGCCTGCGGTAACAACGCCACTATCCTGCACTGGATCCGCAATAACGGCACCGTCGATGAGGGTAAGCTGCTGCTGCTCGACGCCGGCGTTGAAGACGACACCCTCTACACCGCGGACGTCACCCGCACCTTCCCGGTCAACGGCAAGTTCTCCGAGATTCAGGCTAAGGCCTACAACATCGTGCTCGAAGCTGCCGACGCCGCCTTTAAGGTTGCGGTGCCGGGTAAGAAGTTCCACGAGGTTCACGACGCTGCCATGCAGGTTCTGGCTACCCGCCTGCACGAGTGGGGCCTGCTGCCCGTCTCTGCTGAGGTTTCCCTGTCGGCTGAGGGCGGCCAGCACCGCCGCTGGATGCCCCACGGCACCAGCCACCACCTGGGCCTCGATGTGCACGACTGCGCCCAGGCCAAGAACGAGCTCTACATGGAGGGCATCATCGAGCCCGGCATGGTCTTCACTATTGAGCCCGGTCTTTACTTCAAGGAAGAAGATCTCGCTATCCCCGAGGAGCTGCGCGGCATCGGTATCCGTATCGAGGACGACGTGCTGGTCACCGAGGACGGCAACGAGAACCTTTCTGCCGCCCTGCCCCGCACCGTTGAGGGTATCGAAGCCTGGATGGCGGAGAACTCCCGCTAAGTAAGGTGCTATGGGGCTTGTTCATAGGAGTCGGTGAAGCAGGCTCGCAGCGAAGCTGCTGGCTCGGGGCTGGCGTGAATCGCTTGTGAGCGCTAGCGAACCAGCGAGAGGGTCGGCAGCGAGCGCGAGCCTGCGTAACCCCTGATGAGCTAGCCTCTCAACTGCAGAACGAAACCCCGCCTGCTCTCTTCCAGAGCGGCGGGGTTTTCGTTGCGGTTTTCAGTGAGCGTGTAGTGCCAGAACCAGGTTGCTTTTACTGGGCGTCCTTCTGCGGTGTCTGCTCGGCCTCTGCTGTTTCGGGGGCCTTGCGGATGGTTGCCTCAAATTCTTCGGGGGACTCCACGCGCAGGCCGTAGCGCTGCTCCCCCTTTTCTGCGCGGATCGCTTCGATACGCTCGTTGGTGGCAGGGGGCTCGGGGGCCTTACGGATCATCTGCTCGAATTCTTCGGGGGACTCCACGCGCAGACCGAACTTACCGGCGGCCTTCGAGCCGTCGCGGTTGGTTTCAGCGGGAGGGGTGAAGACGGGGGCGGACGGACGCTGCTCGGCTGCCGGTGCCTCATCCTGCTTCTGGTCGGCCGGGTTAAATCCAGGCAGGAAGGGTTCGGGAGCCTGCTCTTGCTTGGGAGAGGGGGCTGAGGGGTCAAACCATTGGGGGGCCTGCTGGTTACTCTGCGCCTGCTGACCGTTCTGTACCTGCTGGCCGCTCGGGGCTCCCTGGGGCTGCTGGGCCGAGTAGCCCTGGGGGTTGGCCTGGCTCATGCCGGGGTGTACGTAGGGACTTGAGGTCTGCCCGTTCTGGGCAAAGGGGTGGGTGCCGGGGCCGTGCACGCCGCTGTGGGTGCCACCGAGCTGGACGGTTACGCGCAGCAGATGGCGGGCTGCCTGGGCGGTGGCAGGAATAGCCATCAGGTCAAAGCGCTGGGGCAGCATCTGGGTGCGGGTACGGATTCCGCGGCCCTTGGTGCGGGAGGCAACGATAATTGCGTAAATCATGCAGAAGGCAATAGCCAGGGGCACAATGCTCAGGAAGTTGGCCAGAATCGAGGTCTGGGTGATCACGGCGTTGAAGAGGGCGACCAGGGCACCGAGGCTCAGGCCCTGGAAGACGCCGCTGAGGGCCGCCCGCGGGTAGGTGGCCTGACCGGTAATGTAATCAACCTGCTGCACGTCCCGACCCACTACGTAGAGGGAGTGCACGGGGAACTTCTGGCTGGCAAGAAATTCGATAGCCTTGTTGACCTCTTTACGGTCGGTAAAGGTAGCTACCAGCTCGCCGGGAGGTAGGTGGGTGCCGTCTGCCATGGCCAGTGCGGGAGGTGCTTTGAGTTGATCCATGCCCCTATTTTTTCGCAAAGTGCAGGGAGTTTGCTGGGAGCACGCCGGTGTATCGCCACAGGTGAACTAAGCAGGGTGATTCTCATTGTGCTGGCAACCGGTGGCAGCTCTGGGCTGGGGCGAGTACCCTTGATAACTGTGAGTAGCGTACCGAACAAGATTTTTATCGCCCGCCTTCTGGGCCTTGATGTTTTTGACCCCCACGGCGACCGCCTGGGCCGTCTGCGCGATGTAGTGGTGCTGAAAAGCGGTTTCACCCAGTTCAACGCAGTGGGGTCTTTGGCCAAACTCAAGGAGCCCGTTGTGGTGGGTATCGTCATCGAGATTCTGGGGAAGAAGCGCATCTTCGTGCCCATGACTCGCGTGACCAGTATCGACTCCACCCAGGTGATTCTGACCGGTCTGGTGAACCTGCGCCGCTTTGAGCAGCGCGGTTCTGAGGCTCTGGTGGTCGGTGAGCTCTTTGACCGCAAGGTACAGCTACGTGACGGGTCGGGCAGAGCTCAGATTGAGGACGTTGCGATGGAGCAGCGCCGCAACGGCGACTGGTTTATTTCTGAGCTCTTTATTTCGCGCGGCCACACCAGCCTGATGCGCCGCCGCAAGGAAACCCTAATTGTGGACTGGGACGAGGTTATTCTCTCCACAGATTTTGAGCCGCAGGCTGCAACCGCCTTTGTGGCAAGCCACGAAGACTCCAACCCCGCTGACCTGGCAGACGCTATTCACGAGATGCCCGATAAGCGCATGGTTGAGGTGGCCCAGGAGCTCCAGGACGAACGCCTAGCGGACGTGCTGCAGGAGCTCCCCGAAGAAGACCAGGTGCAGATTCTGTCCCACCTTGAGGTGGAGCGAGCGGTCAACGTTCTGGAAGAGATGGAGCCGGACGATGCCGCCGACCTTCTGGGTGAGCTCTCAGACACCCAGCGTGAAGAGCTGCTGACACTGATGGACCCCGAAGATTCGGACGACGTGCGCCGCCTGCTCGAATACGAGGAGGGTACCGCTGGTTCGCTCATGAACCCGGTGCCGATCATTCTTTCGCCCGAAGCGACCGTAGCTGAGGCGCTGGCCCATATCCGCCAGGAAGAAATCTCCCCTGCCATGGCAGCGGCGGTGGTGGTCACGCGTCCGCCCCTTGAAACCCCTACCGGCAAGTACCTGGGCATTGTGCACATGCAGCGGCTGCTGCGCCACTCCCCCAGCGAGCAGGTGGGCAACATTATCGACACCTCCATTGAGCCGGTTACCGACGCTGCCAGCATCGAAGAAGTAACCCGCGTGCTGGCGACCTATGACCTGACCATCATCCCGGTGGTCAACGACCACGACCGCCTGGTTGGGGCGGTCACCGTGGATGACGTGCTCGATGAGATGCTGCCCGACGACTGGCGCACCTATGACGATGGAACCCCAATTCGAAAGGTAGGCCGCCGCTTTGAGTGATGCACGCGAGCGCAACGATTCAGCGCAGACTCTCGGGACCCCGCAGCAGAAGAAGCGGCGGCCTCTCTTTCAGCTGAGCCCTAACCCCGATGCTTTCGGTCAAATGACCGAAAAAATTGCGCGTTTTATGGGTACTCCGCAGTTTTTGCTGTGGATGACGATTTTCTGTGCCCTCTGGTTGGGTTGGAATACGTTGGCGCCTGAGGAGCTTCAGTTTGACCCCCGTGCGCTGAACTTTACTCTGCTCACGCTGATGCTCTCTTTGCAGGCTTCGTATGCGGCTCCCCTGCTGCTGCTGGCGCAGAATCGGCAGGACGACCGCGACCGCGTGGTTGCCCGCCAGGACAGGCAGCGCGACCAGCGTAACCTCGAGGAGACCGAGTATCTGACCCGTGAGATTGCGTCCCTACGTATTACCCTGCGAGAGGTTGCCACCCGTGACTTTGTGCGCGGCGAGATGCGCGACATTATGGAAGAGCTCGCTGAGGTGCAGCGTCGCCAGGAGGAGCTCTTTGCCCGCGCTGAGGCCCTGGCGGCTAAGGCGAATGAGCTTGAGGCACCCGAAGAAACTAAGCCCTTCGATCCCAATGCCGCCCAGCCTGTGACCAGCGCCTTTGATGTGCTGAGCGATGACCACCCGAAAATGCGTAAGAAGAAGAAGGTAAAGGACATCGACCGCTCGTTTGAGTAGGCGATTTACCCCATGCAGACATCACATCTGAATGAGGAGCTGCTTGCAGCTCTTGCAACCGTTATTGACCCTGAGCTGCGCCAGCCCATCACCGAGTTGGGTATGGTCGACCGGGCTGAGCTGACCGGTTCGGTCGCCGATATCAGGGTGCTCCTGACTATCGAGGGCTGCCCCCTACGTTCGACGATTGAGGCGGACGTCCGCGCTGCGGTTTCTGCCCTGGAGCAGGTGAGCGAGGTGCAGCTTGAGATTGGTTATATGAGCCCGGATCAGCGCGCGACCCTGCGCCAGCGTCTTGGCCACACCAAGCAGAACCCCTTTACTGCCCCCGGCTCGCTGACCCGTATCTTTGCGGTAGCTTCGGGTAAGGGCGGGGTCGGCAAGTCCTCTGCGACCGCTAACCTGGCAGCGGCTTGCGCCTCCATGGGTTTGAGCGTTGGCATTATTGACGCCGATGTGCACGGGTTCTCGATTCCCGGGTTGCTGGGCATTACCGCTGGCCCTACCCGCATGGACGACATGATTATTCCGCCGGTGGTTGAGGCCCCTTCGGGTGGCGGTGTCATCAAGGTAATTTCTATAGGTATGTTCGTGAAGCCTGACCAGCCGGTCGCCTGGCGCGGCCCTATGCTGCACCGGGCTCTGGAGCAGTTCCTCACCGACGTGCACTTTGGTCACTTGGATGTGCTCTTCCTCGATCTGCCCCCGGGCACCGGCGATATCGCGATTTCAATGGCCCAGCTGCTGCCCCACGCCGAGATTCTTCTGGTCTCAACCCCGCAGCTGGCCGCCGTGGACGTGGCCCAGCGGGCCGGAACCCTCAGCCTGCAGACCGAGCAGAAGGTGATTGGGGTGCTAGAAAATATGGCCGCCATGCAGCTGCCGGACGGCACCACCCTGCCCCTCTTCGGAGAAGGGGGTGGGGCCGTCCTCACCGAGTCCCTGGGCAGGGCCCTGGGCTACGAGGTGCCCCTGCTGGGGTCGGTACCGCTCGAGGTTGCCCTGCGCGAGGGCGGGGACGCCGGCACCCCGGTGGTCTGGGGTGCGCCCGAGACCGCTGCGGCGCAGGAACTGGTCAAAACCGCCCGGGCCCTGACCCACCGTCCGCGCGGGCTAGCGGGAGCCCCCCTACCCTTTACCGTCTAGCCCCAGACCAAGGGGACCTGATTTTCAAAAAAGGACCGCATATTATGCGGTCCTTTTTTGAAAATCAGGTCCCCTTGGCGAGAGAAAGAGTAAAGAGTTTAGGTGGCCTCAGTATCGAAGGGGGCCCAGGCGCCGCGGGGCAGGCGCACACTCACAGAGGGAGCCGGTGCAGCTGCCGCCTTTTCTTCAAGTTCCTTGCGGCGCTCTTCGTCGTCCTCAGCAAAAGCCTCGCGCACAATGACGCGGGGATCGTACTGGCGGGGGTCGTACTGGCGCCAGTTAATATCGCCCAAGTCGGGGCCGAGAGTTTCTTTGAGGTCGTCCTTAGCGTCAAAGGCCATACGGCGAACCCACTTGATGAAGTCTTTGAGCTGCTGGGCATATTCGGGCATGCGTTCTGGCCCGATGACAACAAACACCAGGATCGCTAGAACGATAAATTCGAGGCCGCTAATTCCAAACACACAAAGAGATTACCAGCTCAGCCCGAGTGTTCGCCCATAAAACGAGCGGGGTTGATTAAGATGTTTTCAGAATCATTCCCGCGCGCACTCATGTGAAGGTGAAGTACTAGGTGAATACTCAGGAACAGGCTCGAAGCTGGGTTTATGCTGAAGAGTTCCCGTTGGAGGCTCCTGCGGTGGCCTCTGCCCGGGCTGGGGCCGAGCGGTTGGACGCCGCCCCCGTCGCCCCGTCGGTAGCTTCCCTGCTTACGGTGCTCGCGGCCGCTACCAAGGCCCAACACGCTGTAGAAATCGGCTGCGGGGCCGGCGTTGCTACGGCCGCCCTGCTCACGGGCTTGGCCCCCGGTGCGGCGTTCACCGCCATCGATATCGATGCCACCCGCTGCCAGGCAACCCGCACTCTGCTGGCAGCTGCCGGTCTTGATAAGAGCCACCGGGTGCGCGTCATCACCGGCGATGCTGCCGAGGTACTCCCCCGCCTCTCAGCAGCCTCCTACGACCTGGCCTTCATTGACGCTGGCAGCCAGCTAGCTGAACAGCTGGTCTACGATACGCTGGCCCTCCTAGAACCTGGCGGGCTCCTGATTCTGCATGACCCGCTGGTGGGCGGGGCTGTTGCGAACCCTACAGCCCGCGATGCCGTGACCGTTTCGGTGCGCTCTGTCTTACACGAGGTGGCGGCCTGTACCGCCGATGTTTTTGTCTCGCTCGTGCACGCGGGTGAGGGTCTTTACCTGGTCTACAAACGCTAAAGCCCCCGCCCCAAACCTGTGTGGTTCGGAGCAGGGGCCGGGCTCAGAGCTGAAGCCTAGACGTTTTCAACGCACTTGCGGATTGCCTCGACTTCTTCTTCGGTGATATCAAGAACCAGGCGGCCGCCACCTTCAACGGGAATGCGCATGACGATGCTGCGCCCTTCGCGCACGATTTCGAGGGGGCCGTCGCCGGTGCGTGGTTTCTGAGCTGCCATCTTGGTTCTCCTTCAACGAGGGTTGGTCTGCGGTTTCTCGGCTTCTGTTGCCGGTCTCACCTTCTTTTAATCATAGTGCTTAGTGGCTCACTTCTGGCGTTTTTGGGTGGAAACTTACAGGTTTAGGGCGGGTAGTCCCCGCCGCCGGGTAGCTGCTTCCAGTGCCAGAGCCAGCCGACCCAGCCAAATTGCAGGGTTGCTCCGCTAAGAATCAGCAGCCAGCGGTAGGCCCGCGAAGCGGATAGGGCCACGAGGGGCAGAAGGAGCGGGAAGAGGGGCAGCAGTAGGCGGAAGGTGGAGGACTGCGGGTTGAAGAAGGCCAGCATATACACCGCGTAGGCAGCACACCAGGTGATGAGCGCCGGGTGGAGTACCCGCCGGGTCACGGGAGCCAGCAGGGCCAGCAAGTAGGCGCCCAGTAGCAGGATAAGGACGAGGGGGCCCAGCATCTGCCCCAGGTAGAGCTGGCTCTGGGTGTACCAGGGCATAAAGGGCAGAACGTGCTCCCCGCCAGCTCTCCACGCGGCCTCGGTCGCGGTGTAGGCGTCGATACGCCCGGTGGACGCCCAGGCGATGGCCGGGTGGATAAAGGCGAAAGCACATACGGCCAGGGCAGAGGCCAGCTGCGGGGCGGTCGCTTTCAAGGCGCTCAGCAGGTTCTCAGCGCGAGCCTGCTGAACCCAGCACACGAACCACCAAATTCCAACCACGGCTCCCAGGGGCACGCCCACAGGGCGGGACAGGGCCGCCCCAAGGGCCGGAAGAAGCAGAAGCACATAGCGTTGCTGTACCAGCCAGTAGAGGGCCCAGGCCAGGAAGAAGAGGCCGGTTGCCTCGGCATAGCCGGTTTGCAGAATCGGTGCAACGGCGCAGAAGCTGACGGCAGCGGTTGCCCACAGGGCGGTTGTCTCTAGCTCAGTGTCCCGGTGGGCAGTAGCGCCCCCGGTAGCTGCCCCGCGCACCTGTAGGCTGGTTTCAAAGAGCCGGTAGATAAACCAGGCTGCCCCAAAGCCAAACAGCAGGGAAACGGTGGGGGCTACTAGCTGGTAGCTCAGGCCGGTCATGCTACTGACGGCACCGTTGATGAGGGGGTAAAGGGGATAAAAAGCCCACTCGTTTTGAGCAACGTGACCGTTGGCGTCCATGGGGAGAACCGCAGGGTAGCCGCCAGCGGCTATCTTGGCGTACCAGTCGGCGTCCCAAATAGTGACAAACTCTAGGTAGCCCATCGCGCTATTTTTCCAGGGACTAAAGGTTTGGTGCAGACCCACGGACGCGAAGATAAACCAACCCCAGAGTCGGCTTGCCCCATAGATGAGGGCTACCCGCAGGCTGATGGGCAGTCCGGTCAAGACGAGAACTCCCCGGCTAACGGTTACGCTCAGAGTAGCGGCAACACGGTCCAGTAGACTGCCCGGAGGCAGTGCGGACGGACGCCCCACCCCTAGCCTTCCCCACGCAGGTCGGGGGTGGCGTCCTGACTCTGCCCACCGCGCAGGGCTTCAAGCTCCTGGCGCAGGCGACTGTTCTCAGCAACTACCTTAGCCAGCACACCGTCCACTTCATCGCGGTTATAGCCCAAAGCCGAGGTTGCAAAACGGATCTGTCCCAGCTCCTCCGCGTCGGGGCGATCCGAAAGAATGAGCGGCGGCTCAGCGGCAGGAACCAGCGCTACGCCGTCCTTGCTTGCCGCCTCGATAGCCTTCCGCCCCGGAATCAAGCGGTCAGTACCCAGCACCGCGCACCCGGCCATCACCGCCGCCAGCACCACAAAGGTCACCGCAACCAGTAGATAATTCATACCGTCCTCCCGCAGGAGCCAAGCCCTTTCGCCCAGCGCCCCTCAACAAAACCCAACAAATATGACTGTAAAAACACGACACCCCGTGTAACAAGTTGTTTACCTTACAGGGGGTAAGGTAAGGCACATACACCATTTGGTTTGTGCCACAGCACCTCCATGCTACCGGTGCACGCACTGAATCCACCACAAGAGAGGAAGCCCAGTGACTACTGACGCACTGGTTCAGCTCACCCACGTCAACAAGCACTACGGTGAGAACCACGTCCTCAAGGACATCAACCTTTCCATCGGCAAGGGCGAGGTTGTCGTCCTCCTCGGCCCTTCAGGCTCCGGCAAGTCAACCCTCTGCCGCACCATCAACCGTCTTGAAACCATCACCGACGGCACCATCACCATCGACGGCAAAAAACTGCCCGAAGAAGGTAAGGAACTCGCCAACCTACGCGCAGAAGTCGGCATGGTCTTCCAGTCCTTCAACCTCTTCGCCCACAAGACCATCCTCGAAAACGTCACCCTGGGCCCCCGCAAGGTACGCGGCATGGGCAAGGCCGAAGCCGAAGAACTGGCCATGAGCCTGCTCAAGAAGGTTGGCGTCGATAACCAGGCCTCCAAGATGCCCGCCCAGCTCTCCGGTGGCCAGCAGCAGCGCGTCGCTATCGCCCGTGCGCTCGCCATGAAGCCCAAGGTCATGCTCTTCGACGAGCCCACCAGCGCTCTTGACCCCGAAATGGTCAACGAAGTACTCGACACCATGGTCTCCCTGGCCCGCGAAGGCATGACCATGATCGTGGTAACCCACGAAATGGGCTTCGCCCGCAAGGCAGCAGACCGTATCGTCTTCCTGGCCGACGGCGAAATCGTCGAAGAAGCCACCCCCGACCAGTTCTTCACCAACCCCCAGTCAGACCGCGCCAAGGACTTCCTGGGTAAGATCCTGGGTCACTAAGGACGGCCAGCCATGAATCTCTCCCGCGCCAAAGCAAAGGCCGCAGCCTGCACCGCCCTGCTCGCCACCGGCGTCCTCGCGCTCTCCGGTTGCTCTGCCACCGGCAGCGAAGACACCATCCGCATCGGCATCAAGTACGACCAGCCCGGCCTGGGCTACCAGGACGGACGCGACTACACCGGCTTCGACACCGACGTAGCCCGCTACGTTGCAGCTGAACTCGGCTACTCCGAAGAGCAGATCGAATGGGTCGAAGCCCCCAGCGCCAACCGCGAAAACATGCTCACCAACAACCAGGTAGACATGATTTTTGCGACCTACTCCATCACCGAAAAGCGACTCAAAACCGTCGACTTCGCTGGCCCCTACTTCGTCGCTGGCCAGGACCTGCTGGTCCAGGCAGAGAACACCGACATCACCGGCCCCGAATCTCTTGCCGGGAAGAACCTGTGCTCCGTCACCGGCTCAACCAGTGCAAAGAAGATCCAGGACAAGTACTCATCAGAGGTCCAGCTGGTTCAGCAGAACTCCTACTCTGACTGCGTCGTCGCCCTCAACGCCGGCATGGTCGATGCTGTGACCACCGACGACATTATCCTGGCGGGCCTCGCCTCTACCAAGGCTAACCAGGGCGAGCTCAAGCTCGTTGGCAACACCTTCTCCACCGAAAACTACGGTGTCGGCCTGCCCAAGGGATCTGACAAGTGCGCCGCCATCAACGCAGCCATCAACAAGATGGTCGAAACCGGCGCCTGGGAAGAAGCCATCAAAAAGAACGTAGGTGCCGCTAACTACACCTACAACGCCGAGCTGAACCCGCCCGTCCTCACCGACGCCTGCGCCACCGTTGACGCTAAATAAGACCGCAACGCCCAGCGCACCTTCACCACACCACAATCTTTCAACCATCGGAGGCTTTCATGTCGTTCTCTGAACAGCTCTCCACGCTCTTTGCCACCTACGACGTCATCGGCGCCTTCTGGACCAATATCCAGCTGACTTTCTGGGCAGCCATCGGATCTTTCGTCCTCGGCTCTCTGCTGGCACTTATGCGTATCTCGCCTGTGCCCTCCCTACGCTGGGCGGGTACCGCCTACGTGCACCTGGTCCGCAACACCCCGCTGACCATTCTGATGACCCTGGCAATCCTGGGCGTGTGGACCCAGTTCCAGCTCTCGCTAGCAACCAGCTTTGAGTGGAACTTCTTTATCTACGCCGTCATCGTTCTTGCCATCTACCACGCGGCCTTCGTCTGTGAGGCCATCCGCTCCGGCGTCAATACCGTTCCCGTTGGCCAGGCTGAAGCAGCCCGCGCCATCGGCCTGGGCTTCCTGCCCACCGCCCGCTACGTGATTTTCCCGCAGGCTCTACGCGGCTCCATCACCCCGCTGGGCAACACCCTGATTGCGCTAGCCAAGAACACCACCGTAGCCACCGTAGCCTCAGTCGCTGAGGCATCCGGCATGATGAAGTCCATGATTGAGTTCAACTCAGACCTCATCTTCATGATCTTCTTCGTCTTCGCCATGGGCTTTGTGATTATTGTTGTCCCCATCGGCCTGCTAACCACCTGGGCCTCTCGTAAACTGGCGGTGAAGCGATGAGCAAGCGTATGACCTCAACCTCGGTACTCTTTGACGTACCCGGCCCCAAGGCCCGTGCCCGAACCCGCATCTTCAACATCGTGGCTCTTGTGCTCTTGGCGGCAGGCTTTGCCTACATCATGATGGTGATGAACCGCCAGGGCCAGCTGGAAGCCGATAAGTGGACTTCCCTCTTCTCGGGTAACCTCTGGGCCAACTACATTCTGCCCGCCCTCTGGAAGACCCTCTCAGCAGCCCTGATCTCTGTGGTCACCTCGGTGGCTTTCGGTCTCTTCTTCGGTCTGGCCCGCCTGTCACCCAATAAGGCCGTGCGAGCCTTCGGTACCGTGGTCGTGGAGTTCTTCCGCGCCGTTCCCGTGCTGATGATGATGATTTTCTTCTGGCTCTTTTTGGGCAAACTCAACCTCTTTGCCCCCTCACAGCTGCCCTTTATCGCCGTGGTTCTGGGTCTGACCCTCTACAACGGCTCGGTCATCGCTGAGCTTCTGCGCTCCGGTGTTCAGCAGCTACCCAAGGGCCAGGGTGAAGCCGGTCTGGCTATCGGTCTGACCCCCTGGAAGGTTCTGACCCTGATTCTGGTACCCCAGGCCCTGACCGCCATGATGCCCTCGCTGCTCTCGCAGTTTGTGGTCATTCTCAAGGACACCGCCCTGGGCTACATCATCTCCTACCCCGAGCTGCTGGCTGCCGCCCGCCGCTTCGGTTCCGGTGAAGGCAACATCCTACAGATGCTCTTGTTGGCCGCCCTGATCTTCGTGGTCATCAACTTCGCCCTGACCCTCTTCGCCGAGTGGCTGGCTAAGTACATGAGCTCCCGCTCCGACGTAGAGATCAAGCACGCCGACGGTGTGCCCGGTGAAGTGGACGAAGCCCGCCCCAAGACCGAGCTGATGTTCAAGATTCCCAAGCACTAGCGTCCGCACCTGCGACACTTACCCAAGGGGACCTGAAAATTTTGAAGGGACCGCATATTATGCGGTCCCTTTGAAGTTTTGTGGTCCCTTTGTGGGGTTAGGACGCCGTCAGCCAGCTTTCCAGCGCCGTATAGCAGGTACGCACCTCGGAGGCTTTAACGTGCTCGTTATCGGTATGGGCCAGCAGGGCGTCGCCGGGCCCGAAGTTCACGGCGGGAATACCGATTTCGCTGAAGCGGGCGACGTCCGTCCACCCGTACTTGGGCTTGGGGGCCTGCCCGACCGACTCGATCAGTGACCTAGACAGCGGAGCGTCCAAGCCGGGGCGGGCCGCTGATGAAAGGTCCACGAAATCCAGCTCGTAGCCCTCAAAAACCTCGTGCAGATGCGCGACGGCTTCATCCAGGGTCTTATTGGGGGCAAAACGGTAGTTGATGTGGACGCCCGCGTCATCGGGAATTACGTTCCCCGCGACCCCGCCTGAAATCTGCACGGCGTTGAGCCCCTCGCGGTAGGCCAGACCCTCAACCTCATAGGTGGCAGGCTGATAAGCGGCAAGACGCCCCAGCACGTCCGCCATCTTGTGGATAGCGTTGACGCCCTTCCAGGCGCGACCCGAATGGGCAGCGACACCCGAGGTGCGAATCCAGAAGCGGATGGTGCCGTTGCAGCCGCCCTCAATGGTGCCGTCGGTGGGCTCCAGGAGCACGGCAAAGGCCGCATCGGTCAGCTTCTCCCGGTGGTTGCGCATCAGGCGGGCAAGCCCTGAGAGCTCTGAGGCAACCTCTTCGTTGTCGTAGAAGACGTAGGTGATATCGTAGCGGGGTTCTTTCAGACGTGCAGCTAGGGCTAGCTGCACGGCAACCCCGCCCTTCATGTCCACGGCGCCGCGGCCGTAAAGAACCCGCTCCCCCGCTCCCTCAGACCAAGAGGCGGGGACAGTGCCGCGTGAGCCCTCGCTACGGGGCAGGGGCACCGTATCTAGGTGACCTGCCAGCACAATGCGGGTATCCCGGCCCAGGTTAGTGCGGGCGATGATGGCATCGCCGTCGCGGGTTATCTCTAAGCCGCCGATCCCCTCAAGGGCCGCCTGAACGGCGTCCGCCAGGCGCACCTCGGCGCCAGAAACAGAATAAATATTGAGCAGGTCAGCAGTGAGATCTTCAACGGGCTGGGTTAGGTTCAGGACGCCGGGGCCCACCTGAGCGAACTCAGCGGCCTGGGCGAGGGTAGGGTTCTTGATCATAGTTCCACCATACAAGCAGATAGCGCCCCGCACCCGCCTGATTCCGTAGACTGGTAGGCATGACTGAAAACAACACCCGTGTAGCATCCGGCTTGGGCCTGGCCACCGTCGTCGCCTCCGGCGAGAACGAAGGCACCGTACTCGATGTCTGGTACCCCGCCCCCGCCCTCACCGACACCCCCGACGACTCCGTAGCAGCCGACCTCGAAGCCCTGGTCGAAGCCGACGAAGACCGCAACGTCGTGCGTGAGCTGGTCAACGTCACCATCAACCTCGACGAGGCCCCCGCCAACGCAGCGGACGCCTACCTGCGCCTGCACCTGCTCTCCCACACCCTGGTTGCCCCCAACACCATCAACCTCGACGGTCTCTTTGGTGCTCTCGCCAACGTCGCCTGGACCAACTTCGGCCCCGTCCTGGCTAGCGAATTCAACACCGTCTCGCTGAAGCTGCGTCGCCGCGGCGCCCTGGTCGTCACCCACGTCGACAAGTTCCCCCGCATGATTGACTACGTCGTGCCCGCCGGTGTTCGTATCGGTGATGCCGACCGCGTCCGCCTGGGTGCCCACCTGGCCGCAGGCACCACCGTCATGCACGAAGGCTTCGTCAATTTCAACGCCGGTACCCTCGGTGAATCCATGGTTGAGGGCCGAATCTCCCAGGGCGTTGTCATTGGCAACGGCACCGACATCGGCGGTGGCGCCTCCACCATGGGCACCTTGTCTGGTGGCGGCACCCAGCGTGTCTCCATCGGCGAGCGCTCCCTACTCGGCGCTGAAGCCGGTATCGGCATTGCCCTGGGCGATGACTGCGTGGTTGAAGCTGGCCTGTACGTCACCGCTGGCTCCCGCGTGACCGTCCTCAACCCCGGTGCTGAGCCCAAGGTCGTCAAGGCCCTGGAACTCTCAGGTGTCAACAACCTGCTCTTCCGCCGCAACTCCGTAACCGGCGCTATCGAGGTGCTACCCCGCGCCAACAACACCGTGGAACTGAACTCAGAGCTGCACGCTAACTAGGTATTTACATCTTTGCACTTGGTGCTTCCATATAAATAAGGAAGCACCAATTTTATATTTGATATTTACAGACACTTACACATAACAGGAAAACGCAAAATTCAATAATTCACCAGAGCAATTTTACAATAGACTTTCGCATGGATGTGATAGGTATCAAATAGTGCAAAACAAATGAAGGGGTTGCTTAAATTGTTACCCCTGATCCAAAATTAATTTCATAATTAAAACTAATAAATTTCCGATACTAAATAAAAACCCTCACAGCACCTCCTAGCTATTGGAATTCAAAATTTTCATCCACTTTTATTAGCACCCATCGAAATATTGGGATTAAAATGAAAAAAATAGTCTCGAATCCACCCAAAAACTCCAAACAAAAAATGTTCTTGGAAATTATCAATGATTTCAACCAAGATATATCAGATTCAATCAATGCCAGCATCCTGCTAACATTGGGGCTCGGGGGGAAAATTGGCCCCCTCCCTCTAATATACGATGATCTCCAAAAAGAAGTAGACAAATTAGTAACTTGGAAAAGATTTTCACGAGAAGTAAATTTCAATAAAGCACTAAACAACTGGTCGAACAGAACCTTATACTACCGAGCTCACGCAAAATGGGAACACACATACGGCAAAAGATGCGCAGAGATTGATAATAGGAAATACAACCTATCTGCCCCCATACGTTACGTTCCCTCGTTTATCATCGAAAGCCAGCCCGTGAGGAATACACTAATGCACGGACTGTTTTTAAATAATTCGCACGGAAGCTTTGAAATTAAACCCTCCCCCAAGGCGCAGAGAGAAGAGATGTTAGAATTGAAAAAAATTGCATCTCTTATCAACAAGCCTGAACTATTCATAACATCATCTAGCTCTAGCTCTAGCTCTAGCTCTAGCTCTAGCTCTAGCTCTAGCTCTAGCTCTAGCTCTAGCTCTAGCTCTAGCTCTAGCTCTACAAGTAAATCAAAAAATGGGCCTGCAAAAAATAGCACAACCTCTATCGACAGACAGACTGATTCTAGAATTATAGAAATGTCTCATCTCTTAGGATTTTTCATCGCTATCGCAAGAGCCAGCACCAGCGTCCTAGAAAAAATTGCTAAAATTGATACTACAATAAAAAATTTATCATTTAAAACTCCAGCGAACCTCGACATAAAATATGAGTCAACATATTCCGTGAATGAGCTCCTCAAGGATAGCCAAGCAGAGAGCGACATCGTCCAATGGTTTTATTACTCTACAATAGTTAATTTTATACAATTTTGGGAAAATACTTACCGTAAATATTTTGCGCAAGAGTACGCCCCAGGCAAAAAAGTTCGACAAATACAATCAAGCTTCTTCTTTCATTTAACAAAAATAAGAAACTCGATAGTCCATGAAGATGGCTATCATGCAGATCCTGCTCATGCAAATTTCTTCTCAATACCTATAAGTACTGAAGGAAGGTATATCATTGGGTTCAAAGAACTTATGAATATATTTAATAAAGATATCGATATTAAGATTAATCCGAATATTTGATATATCTCGCCTATTCGAGATTCTCAATGTAAGCTAGAAAGAACACCAATCGTCTACTAGGGGAAAACGTGAAGATTCTCGTTACCGGCGGAGCTGGCTACATCGGCTCCCACACCGTACTCGAACTGCTCCAGGCAGGCCACGAGGTAACCGTTATGGACAACCTCTCAAACTCCTCCATGGAGTCCCTGGCCCGCGTTGAAGAACTCACCGGTAAGACCGTGGAGTTCCGTAAGGTTGACCTACTGGATCTCCCCGAGATGAAGCAGCTGTTCAACCTGGTCAAACCCGACGCTGTGATTCACTTTGCCGGTCTTAAGGCCGTGGGCGAGTCCGCCGAAAAGCCCCTGTGGTACTACCAGACCAACGTCGCTGGAACCCTCAACCTGCTCTACGCTATGGAAGACGCAGGCTGCCACTCCATCGTCTTCTCATCGTCTGCAACCGTCTACGGCGAACCCGAGTCTATGCCGCTGACCGAGAAGCTGAACATGGACGCCCAGTCCTGCTACGGCCGCACCAAGGAACACATCGAGGATATGCTCATTGACCTGGCGGCCTCAGATTCTAAGTGGAACATCGCCCTGCTGCGCTACTTCAACCCGGTAGGTGCCCACGAGTCCGGCCGCATCGGTGAAGACCCGGCCGGCATCCCCAACAACCTGGTACCCTTCATCGCCCAGGTCGCTGTGGGTCGCCGCGAATACCTCAATGTTTTCGGCAACGACTACCCCACCGTCGACGGCACCGGCGTGCGCGACTACATTCACGTCGTTGACCTGGCGGACGGCCACCTCAAGGCCCTGGATTACATCACCGCCCACGGCGGCCTGCACACCTGGAACCTGGGTACCGGTAACGGCTACTCGGTTCTTGAGGTTCTGCACGCTTTTGAGAAGGCTGCGGGTAAGGAGCTGCCCTACAAGATTGTGGACCGCCGCCCCGGCGATGTGGCTGTTTCCTACGCCGACCCTGCTGCTGCCCTAGCGGATCTGGGGTGGTCTGCTACCCGCGATATCGACACTATGGTGCGCGATCACTGGAACTGGCAGAAAAATAACCCCCAGGGCTACGAAGCATAACGGGTAGCCCCTAAAGCCAAGCCCCGGCGTCCTTATCTCCACAGAGGTAAGGACGCCGGGGCTTAGTGATGCGCTGCCTGGCAGCTTATCGTTCGGGGTAGTGGCGTTCAGCTTCGCCGATGTAGACCTGGCGGGGGCGACCGATCTTGCGGTCGGGGTCCTGGATACCTTCGGTCCACTGGGCGATCCAGCCGGGGAGGCGGCCCAGTGCGAAGAGGACGGTGAACATGTGCTCGGGGAAGCCCATGGCCTTGTAGATGAGACCGGTGTAGAAGTCTACGTTGGGGTAGAGCTTACGTTCGATGAAGTAGTCGTCGTTGAGGGCCTTCTCTTCGAGACGCTTGGCGATATCGAGCAGTTCGTTGTTGCCACCGATGGATTCGAGGATTTCGTCTGCGGTCTTCTTGACGATACGAGCGCGGGGGTCGTAGTTCTTGTAGACGCGGTGGCCGAAGCCCATGAGGCGGACGCCGTCTTCCTTGTTCTTGACCTTCTCCATGAAGTCTTCGGGGCTGATGCCGTCCTTCTGAATCTGGTTGAGCATCTTGAGCACTGCCTCGTTAGCGCCGCCGTGCAGGGGGCCGTAGAGGGCGTTGATGCCGGCTGAGACGGAGGCGAACATGTTGGCGTTTGAGGAGCCGACCAGTCGCACGGTGGAGGTGGAGCAGTTCTGCTCGTGGTCTGCGTGCAGGAGCAGCAGCAGATCGAGAGCCTTGGCGTGCAGGGGGTTGACCTCGTATTCCTCGGTGGGGAAGCCGAAGCACATGCGCAGGAAGTTCTCGGTGTAGTTGAGCTCGTTCTTGGGGTAGATGGAGGGCTCGCCCTTGGACTTCTTGTAGGCGTAGGCTGCCAGGGTGGGCACCTTGGAGAGCAGGCGGTAGGTTGAGATTTCTACCTGACGGGGGTCGAAGGGGTCGAGGGAGTCAGAGTAGAAGGTCGACATGGCTGAGACGCTGGATGCGAGGACGGCCATGGGGTGGGCGTCGCGGGGGAAGCCGCGGAAAAAGAATTTGAAGTCTTCGTGCACCATGGTGTGGCGGCGAATCATCTGGTCGAAGTCTTCAAGCTGGGCGGGGGTGGGCAGTTCCCCGTAGATAAGCAGGTAGGCGGTTTCGATGAAGCTGGATTTTTCTGCCAGCTCTTCGATGGGGTAGCCGCGGTAGCGCAGGATGCCGGCGTCACCGTCGATGTAGGTGATAGCTGACTTGGCGTTTGCGGTGTTCATGAAGCCCGGGTCGTAGGCTACCTTACCGGTTTCTTTGAGCATGCCTGCAACTTCGAAGGCACCGTTACCTTCGGTTGCTTCTACTGCGGGCAGGGGCAGTTCTTTGCCGTCATAGCTCAGCAGCGCTTTGTTCTCAGTCATTGTGTTCCTCCTGTCATACGAGGCAACGTACGTGCTGTGTGATGAAGTGGGATTCTAAAAAAGGACGGTGCGGCTTTCGCGGGGTGGTGGAAGGCCGCACCGTGCACGTACGCACGTCATCTATGGTCTACATTACAGCAGAATAATGCGCGGGGTCACATTGGTGTGCGTTCAGAAGCTACATTACGTTCTTTAGCTGAGCTTATTTGACATTAACAGTTTTGCTTTACTCTGACAGTCGGGCAGCGGCACGGGAAATGTCGTCATCTGAGCCGGTCAGGGCGATGCGCACATAGCCCTCACCTGCGGTTCCGTAGAAAACGCCGGGGCCAATCACGATACCCTTGTCTGCAAAGCGCTGGACGGTAGCCCAGGTATCCTCCCCCGCTGTAGCCCACAGGTAGAGCCCGGCCTCGGAGTGCTCTACGGTCAGGCCGAAGCGCTCAAGAGCCGGCAGCAGGGCCTCGCGGCGAGCCCGGTAAAGGTCCTTCTGGGTTTCAACGTGGGCGTCGTCTGAGAGGGCAGCGGTCATAGCGACCTGCACGGGGGCAGGCACAATCATGCCGGCATATTTACGAGAGTTGACCAGATTGGCCATGATCCCAGCATCACCGGCGATAAAAGCCCCGCGGTAGCCAGCGAAGTTGGACTGCTTAGAAAGAGAGTAAGCTGCCAGCACCAGGTCCTGGCTTTCGCCGCAGACGCGGGGGTCAAGGACGGAGGGCACCGGCTTCCCACCGCGGGCAGCGTCCCATTCTCCCCAGCCCAGTTCTGCGTAGCACTCGTCGGAGGCAACCACGGCACCCAGGGCACGGGCGTCCTCAACTATCTTTTTCAGCTCATCCACATCGCGCACAATGCCGGTGGGGTTGGCCGGCGAGTTAATCCATACCAGGCGGACGCGGGCACGGGTCGCCTCATCGAGCTCGTCCAGGGAGTCAGCGGCCACGGGGGTTGCACCGGCGAGCTGGGCACCGATGTCGTAGGTAGGGTAGGCAACGGTGGGGCGGACGACCAGGTCCCCCTCCCCCAGGCCCAGCAGGAAGGGAAGCCAGGCAACAAGCTCCTTCGAGCCGATAGTGGGCATGACCTGGTCGGTGGTCAGCCCGGGCACGCCGCGGCGGCGGTCGAACCAGTCAACGATAGCCTGACGCAGGGTAAGGGTACCGTGGGTCGTGGGGTAGCCGTGGGCGTCGGTGGCACCGGCCAGGGCATCACGGATAACTGAGGGGGTAGGGTCAACCGGGGTTCCAATAGAAAGGTTAATGAGTCCCTCGGGGTGGGCTTCAGCGGTAGCCCGGTAGGGGGCCATGGTGTCCCAGGGGTAGTCGGGCAGGTCGAGGCCAAATTCGCGCATGGTCTGCTTTCTCTTGTGAATATGTTTGTTTTCTAGTGTAAGCCTTCGCATAAAACTAAAGGAGCGAGTATCTCACAAGATACTCGCTCCTTGAACCGTGTCTAGGTGTCTTAGTCCTGGTTCTGCGGGGGCAGGGCCGCAATCATGGGGGCGTCCTTAGCGATGACACCCAGGCGGGCTGCGCCACCGGGTGAGCCAAGATCGTCGAAAAAGTCGGCGTTAGCGGCGGTATAATCTTCCCATTCTTCGGGGACGTCGTCTTCGTAGTAGATAGCTTCTACGGGGCAAACCGGCTCACAAGCACCGCAGTCGACGCATTCGTCGGGGTGGATGTAGAGGGAGCGTTCGCCTTCGTAGATGCAGTCGACAGGGCATTCTTCGACGCAGGCGCGATCTTTTACGTCGACGCAGGGCTGGGCGATGATGTAGGTCATGGGTGCCTTTCTGGTGGTGACGCACCGGTGCGTGGTGTGTTGGGTAACTGTGCTCTAGTGTATCTGGTCACCGGTGTGGGGGCAGATTTTTGTGATGGATGAGATAGCCTGTTGAGCCGGGTTAAGTTTTATTGCGGCGGTATTTAGTGGCGCTCATAATTCCCAGGGTTGAGGCAACAAGGGATCCGAGAGCCCAGATAGTTCCAGCGGTGCCGATCGGGTTGATGGGGTTGATATAGACCAGCATTGAGGTACCTTTGGCGAATGCAAAGATGCCGATGAGGATAAAGGCCGTGGCACCGAGCAGGGCTGCTGCCCAGTTCTTTTCGGTGTGAATGGCAACCCAGGTTGAAGCGAAGTACACGGTCAGGATGCCCAGGGCAGCACCCCAGGGTACCCAGAGCGCACTAGTGGGGTACCAGATATGGGCGTGGTACATGGTGCCGGCAAAACCTGCAATCAGCCCGAGGGCGATTGCGGAAATGGCTGAGTTGATAGGGCCGGGCGCTTCAACGCTTTCTTCCGGAGACACGTCGGCGGGGGTTCCCGACTGGGCTGTGCCCCAGAGCAGGCGGTAGGTTTCGGTAGGGTTGATGGGCTGGGAGACCCCGTTTGAGTACTCGAAGGTGGTCTCGCTGGTGATAGTAATTTGGGTAGCGTGGGCCCGCATGGCCTCACGCTTATGATCGATACTGCCCATAATGACAGCCTGCTGCCGGGTATCTTGACGATTGGGGTCGCCTTCGATGCCCCATAGAGCGATGGGAGCCGAGGGGGTTCCCTCTAGGGAGCGGACGGCCGCCAAGGTAGCTTCGTAGGTTCGTTTGTGGTCGGGGTGCCCGTAGCCGCCGTCCGCGTCGTAGGTGACGACGACGTCCGGCCTAATTTCACGGATAGCGCTGGCGATGGCGTCTGCCTGGGGCTTGAGGGGCAGACGCGTAAGGCAGTCATCGGCTGCGGCGGGGTTAGCGATAGCGCGTCCGTCCGACCCCCACGTCATACCCGAATCACGGTAGCTGGTGCGCTCGCCGGGCAGGTAACTCGCCCCCTCGCCCAGGTAGAGGTGGTGGCGGATGCCGAGGGCTTTGAGGGAGGCTTTGAGCTCCCCGGTGCGGTACTCACCCAGGGCATGGCCTCTGTCAGTGTTAGCGGGGTGGGTTGCTTCGAGATGACGCAGGGCAGGGTCGATGACTTCGCCCATTTCGCCACGGGTCATGGTGAGCAAGTATACAGTGACGCCGGCGTCGGTAAGAGCGCCGATGGTGGCACCGGTCGATGAGGCTTCATCGTCGGGGTGGGCGTGCACGAAAAGAACGGTGGTGTCTTTGGGCTTGAGGCCTTCGGGAATCAAGCTAAAAGTAGCGGTATCGGTGATGACTTCACCGGCAACCGGGTAATGAGGCTGGGCGTCGAGTTCCATGGTGACGGTTTTCTGCTGGGTGCTGTTTGGTTCCTAGCAATTTTAGCTTTACTTACTGAGCTCTAGCTGGGTTTGCTGTTTTAACGATGTGCTTTGGTCATCTCGCTCTTATCCCTGTGGTTATCAGTAGGGCCGTGGCCCGCTCCCCTGTTCAGGAGAACGGGCCACGGCCCTGAGAGCGTCTATCCCTTTGTAACCTTAGGCGCGGGCGCGGCGGCGTGCTTCGCGCACACGCTCGTTGGAGTCAAGGATAACCTTGCGAATACGAATCGCTTCGGGGGTAACTTCCACGCACTCGTCCTCGCGGGCCCATTCCAGGGACTCTTCGAGGGTGAGCTTCTTGGGGGGAGTCATGTTTTCGAAGTTATCTGCTGAAGCTGAGCGCATGTTGGTCAGCTTCTTTTCGCGGGTGATGTTAACTTCCATGTCATCGGCGCGTGAGTTCTCGCCGATAATCATGCCCTCGTAGACCTCTGAGGTGGGTTCGACGAAGATGGTGCCACGTTCCTGCAGGCCGATGATGGCGTAGGGGGTGACGACGCCTGCGCGGTCAGAAATCATGGAGCCGTTGGAGCGGTAGTCGATGTCGCCTGCCCAGGGCTCGTAGCCGGTGGAGTAGGACGATGAGATACCGGCACCGCGGGTCTCTGTGAGGAACTTGGTACGGAAGCCAATCAGGCCGCGGGCGGGCACAGCGAATTCCATGCGGACCCAGCCGGTGCCGTTGTTGGCCATGTTTTCCATGCGGCCCTTACGAGCTGCCATGAGCTGGGTGACGGCACCCAGGAATTCTTCGGGCACGTCGATAATCATGTGCTCCATGGGCTCATGGACCTTGCCGTCGATGGTCTTGGTGACGACCTGGGGCTTGCCCACGGTCAGCTCAAAGCCTTCGCGGCGCATCTGCTCAACGAGGATTGCCAGAGCGAGTTCGCCACGGCCCTGAACTTCCCAGGCGTCCGGACGCTCGGTGGGCAGAACCTTGAGGGAGACGTTACCGATAAGTTCCTTATCGAGGCGGTCCTTCACCTGGCGGGCGGTAACCTTAGCGCCCTTAACCTTACCGGCCAGCGGTGAGGTGTTGATACCGATGGTAACGGAAATCGCGGGGTCATCGACCTTAATCAGGGGCAGGGGCTTGGGGTTCTCGGGGTCGGTGAGGGTTTCACCGATGGTGATGTCTTCGATACCGGCAACAGCGACAATTTCACCGGGGCCAGCGGACTCAGCAGGAACACGTTCCAGGGCCTTGGTGGCCAACAGCTCAGAGATACGAACGTTCTTAGTTTCACCGTCCTGACGTACCCAGGCAACGGTCTGGCCCTTCTTCAGGGTGCCGTTGAAGATACGCAGCAGGGCCAGGCGGCCCAGGAAGGGCGAGGAGTCGAGGTTGGTCACGTGAGCCTGCAGCACCTCGTTGGGGTCATAGGTGGGGGCAGGAACATGTTCCAGGATGGTCTCGAAGAGGGGCTCCAGGTCATCGTTATCGGGCAGGGCGCCATCGGCAGGCTGGTTCAGTGAAGCAGCGCCAGCCTTACCGGAAGCGTAGACGACGGGGACGTTCAGCAGAGCGTCGATATCGAGGTCGGGAACCTCATCGGCCAGGTCGCTAGCCAGACCCAGAAGCAGGTCCATAGACTCGCCAACAACTTCGTCAATACGGGCGTCGGGGCGGTCAACCTTATTAACAACCAGAATAACGGGCAGCTTAGCAGCTAGGGCCTTACGCAGCACAAAACGGGTCTGGGGCAGAGGGCCCTCTGAAGCGTCCACCAGCAGCACAACACCATCAACCATAGACAGGCCGCGCTCAACCTCACCACCGAAGTCAGCGTGACCGGGAGTATCAATAACGTTGATGGTAATTTCTTCGCCCTTGGCTGCAGGGCCGGAGTAGAACACGGTGGTGTTCTTAGCCAAAATGGTGATGCCCTTTTCCTTTTCAAGGTCACCGGAGTCCATGACGCGGTCTTCCACGTTAGCGTGGGCGGAGAAGGCGTTGGTCTGCTTGAGCATCGCATCAACGATGGTGGTCTTGCCGTGGTCAACGTGAGCCACGATTGCCACGTTGCGAAGGTCGCTCCGTGAAGCGGTGTTCTGAGTTTCAGACATGCGGAAAGTATCTCGCTTACATGTTGGGGATAAGGACGCCGGTGCGCGGCTTACCTGCCGAATTTTCGGCACCAGCGCAGAGGGCTTTCGGTTTGATTATACCGGCGGCACCTAAACTAGCCGCTATCTTCTGGAACACATTAGAAAATAAGGGGCTTATTCAAAAGGGCGGTGTAGCAGGCTCGCAGCGAAGCTGCTGGCTCGGCGGCTGGCGTGAATCGCGTTGTGAGCGAAGCGAACCATGCGAGAGGGTCGGCAGCGAGCGCGAGCCTGCGGAACCGTTCTGAATAAGCCCCTATCTATTTCCTATTTATTCCAGGGTGTCTGCTTTACGTCCTGGGGTTTGACTACCGGAATAGATCCGGTCACCGCACGAATCTGTTCGATTGCGGCGGTATTTGCGTCGACCTGGAGAGCTACCTCGTCAACAGCCTTTTCTACAGCCTCTTCGACCTTAGCTTCAACCGCCTTGTCCACGGCTTCTTCCAGGGCGGCTTCAAGCTGGCCGTCCAGGTGTTCGTCAAGGTGCTCCCCCACAGCTGCGGTGACGCGCTCTTCGACGCCTTCGGCAACCAGCTCGTTGACGCGGTCGTCGATCTGCTCAGCCAGGGAGGCCTCAATCTCATGGCGAGCATTGCGACGCTGGGCGCGGACGAAAAGACGGTGCTCAACGCTCAGGGCCTTGTAGAGGGAGATACACATCAGCACGATCACTACCGAGAAAGGCAGGGCCGTCAGAATTGCGACGGTTTGAATCGCTGACAGCGATTCGCTACCACCGATGACAACCAGGGAGATCGCGGTTGCACCTGCAACCAGTACCCAGAAAACGCGGATCCAGGTTTTGGGTTCAGGTGACCCGTTAGTGGAGAGCATACCGAGCACCAGGGCGCCGGAGTCTGCCGAGGTCACGAAGAAGACGGTAATCAGCAGTACCGCACCGGCAGTCAGAATGACGCCACCGGGCAGATTGTGGAACATCTGGAAGAGGGCATTCTCTGCAGAGACGCTACCGTCTTCGCCCACCAAGCTGGTGCCGGTTCCGAAAAGTTCCTGGTGCAGGGCGGTGCCGCCGAGTACAGAGAACCAGAAGAAGGAGGTCAGAGCGGGTACCAGCAGCACACCGATGACGAACTCGCGCACGGAACGGCCCTTAGAGACGCGGGCGATGAACATGCCGACGAAGGGCGACCAGGAGATCCACCAGCCCCAGTAGAAGGTGGTCCAGGCAGCCTGGAACTGTTCACCGTCAACGCCATAGAGGGCCAGGGTTTCGAAGGTCATGGCAACGACGTTTTGCAGGTAGTTACCGATGGACCCGATGAAGTTACGGAAGAGGAAGAGAGTGGGGCCAACCACCAGCACGAAGAGGCAGACGATAGCAGCCAGCATGAGGTTGCCGTTCGAGAGCCACTTCATACCCTTTTCTAGGCCGGTGACCACGGAGAAGAGGGTGATACCCATGAGCACCACGATGATGCCCACCAGCCAGCCGTTACCCTGGGCGGGGATGTTCATGTAGCCCAGGCCCGCAGCAATCTGCATAACACCGAGGCCAAGAGAGGTCGCTACACCGAAGAGGGTGCCAACCAGAGCGACAACGTCGATGACGTCACCTGCTCCACCTTTTACACGGTCACCCAGCAGGGGTTTGAGGGAGTAGCGGATGGAAAGGGGCAGTTTGAGGCGGTGGGTTGCATAGGCAATAGCAAGGCCCACGATGACGTAGATAGCC
Organism: Rothia nasimurium; assembly: GCF_928381415.1. Lineage (GTDB taxonomy): Bacteria > Actinomycetota > Actinomycetes > Actinomycetales > Micrococcaceae > Rothia > Rothia nasimurium_H. The sequence continues at coordinate 31,749 of NZ_CAKMSF010000008.1, read as the reverse complement.
CAGGGGTGCAGGCCCCAGTGCAGGAAGGCCTGGCTCATCGCTGCCTGGGCAATCTCTTCCTTGGTGCCATCACCCACGCCGGGGCGGGGGTCAACGTAGTGCATAAGGGGTTCGGTTGCCCCGTAGAAGACCAGGCCGATACCCATACCGGCAGCGAAGAGGAAGGCGAACCAGGTGGTGAAGGGGTAGGCAGGCTCGTCATCGTCGTCGCCTAGTTTGACGTCGCCCATGCGGGAGAAGCCCAGGTAGAGGGCAAAGATAACGAAGAAAGCAACGATGGCGACGTAGTACCAGCCGAAGTAGTTAATGACGTCGGCCTGCAGGGCATCGAAGATTTCTTTGGTGCGATGGGGGAAGGCCAGGGTAATGCCGATGAAGGCGGCCATGATGACGGCTGCGGGAATAAAGACCTTGGGGGCCAGGGAACCTTCACGCATGTTTTCCTTAGCGGCCGCGTCGATATCCCCCTTCCGCAGGTCGGGGCCCGAGCCGGGCGGAGTTTGCTGGGTAGTAGCCATGAAAGTGTCCTTTATATCTTCTTACGTTTCGACCTAGTTGACATGCAAAAGCACCTCACGAGCTGCCGTCCGCGTCCACGCTCAGTCAAGGGGCGCTGGGCCGCGCAGCGTGGTTCGGGAGGGGGCTAGAGATGCCTGTTCCACTTCAATAATAACATCACTGATAATAAGTAGGCATCCTCTTGGTCTGCTTAATTGCCTATAAAACCACAAAAAACCACACCTGCCAGCGGGGTCAAAAACTACCAAACCAACATAAAATAGAGGCAAGAACACCCAAATCGACAGGAAGGCAGAGCACGCATGTCTCTCCCCGCCATCACCGATCCCGTCCAGACCAAAGCCTGGGCAGCCCTGACCGAGCACCAGCAGAAGACTACCGCTGATTTACGCGCCTGGTTCGAAGCCGACCCCACCCGCGCAGAAAAGCTAAGCTTCACCGCCGCCGACCTCTACGTTGATCTCTCCAAGAACCTCATCACCGAAGAGACCCTGGCTCTGCTGACCCAGCTGGCCGAAGAGGTGAACCTCGAAGAGCGTCGCGACGCCATGTTCGCCGGTGAGCGCATCAACGTCACCGAAGACCGCGCCGTCCTGCACACCGCCCTGCGCCGCCCCAAGGGCGCCACCCCCGCTCTCGTCGTTGATGGTCAGGACGTCGACGCCGACGTCCACGAGGTCCTCGCCAAGGTTTACGACTTTGCCGACCGCGTCCGCTCCGGCGAGTGGGTAGGCATTACTGGAAAGCGCATCGAAACCGTTGTCAACATCGGCATCGGCGGCTCAGACCTGGGCCCCGTCATGGTCTACGAGGCCCTGAAGCCCTACGCCCAGCCCGGCCTGACCGCCCGCTTCATCTCCAACATCGACCCCACAGACGCCGCCGAGACCGTCAAGGACCTAGACCCCGAGACCACCCTTTTCATCGTCGCCTCCAAGACCTTCGGCACCCTCGAAACCCTCACCAACGCCCGCGTCTGCCGCGAGTGGCTGCTCACCTCCCTGCGCGAGGCCGGCGCCCTGGACGGCAAGGACGAAAAGGACGCCGTCGCCGCCCACTTCGTCGCTGTCTCCACCGCTCTGGATAAGGTCGAGGCATTCGGCATCGACCCCGAGAACGCTTTTGGCTTCTGGAACTGGGTAGGCGGACGCTACTCCGTCGACTCCGCCATCGGCACCCCCCTGGCTATTGTGCTCGGCCCCGAGGTCTTCGAGCAGTTCCTGGCCGGCTTCCACGCCATGGACGAGCACTTCCGCACCGCGCCCCTGGCCGAAAATGTCCCCGCCCTGATGGGTCTGCTGAACATCTGGAACGTCAACTTCCTTGGCGCCGAAACCCACGCCGTCCTCCCCTACGACCAGTACCTGCACCGCTTCCCCGCCTACCTGCAGCAGCTGACCATGGAATCCAACGGCAAGTCCGTACGCGCGGACGGCAAGCCCGTCACCACCGCCACCGGTGAAGTCTTCTGGGGTGAGCCCGGCACCAACGGCCAGCACGCCTTCTACCAGCTCATCCACCAGGGCACCCGCCTAATTCCCGCCGACTTCATCGCCTTCGCCAACCCGGTTCACGCAACCCGCGACGGCGAGCAGGACGTCCACGAGCTCTTCCTAGCCAACTTCTTCGCCCAGACCAAGGCCCTGGCCTTCGGCAAGACCGCCGACGAGGTCCGCGCCGAGGGCACCGCCGAAGAAATCGTTCCGGCCCGCGTCTTCTCAGGCAACCGCCCCACCACCTCCATCATGGCCTCCCAGCTGACCCCCGCCGTCCTGGGCCAGCTCATCGCCCTCTACGAACACATCACCTTCGTTCAGGGCATTGTCTGGGGCATCGACTCCTTCGACCAGTGGGGTGTTGAGCTCGGCAAGCAGCTGGCCCTACAGCTGGCCCCCGCCGTGGGTGGCGACCGCGAGGTTCTGGCTCAGCAGGATTCCTCAACCCAGGGCCTGATTGGTTTCTACTTGGATCAGCGCAAGTAATTTAGCTACCGCAGGACGCCCCTTGGCCGACTAACCTTCTTGGTCTCGCCCTGGAGGGCTCGCCCAATTCATGCCAGCCCCAGCCAGTCGGCTGCAGGGGCGCCCTACGTTAGCTGAGACGTGCTACCTTCGCCCCCTGCGCAAAGCCTGTTGCGCAAGACCCCGGTAACTTCGTTCGTAAGTTACCGGGGTCTTGCGTTAAAGCTGGGTGAGCGCGGTAAGTACGGCCTGCTCGATAATTCCGATAACCTGGGACTCAGGCAGGGTAGGCAGGCTTCTTCCTTCCACTCCCCCGGCGTCCGCGCTGGCTGTGACCTGCGGACGCCCGGCCGTGGCGTCCGTACCCTCCCCAGCTTCTGCGCGGGTGAGGGGAATATGAATAAAGCCAGCCGGTATTGCTCCTGCTGTGGCGTGCATGAGCTCGTAAAAAACATGGTTACAGACAAAGGTGCCGGCGGTGTATGACAGCTCCACAGGTAACTTTTGAGAGATAAGCTGCTCAAAAATTGCCCGGGTAGGCAGGGTAGAGAAGTAGGCATCGGGGCCGTCACCGCGGATGGGTTGGTCGATAAGCTGAGCACCTGCATTATCTGGAATACGAGCAGAGTCGAGGTTGATGGCAACTCGTTCCAGGCTGACCTTATCGCGGCCAGCCGCAACACCAAGACTTATGGCTAGCTCAGGTTTGATGCGCTCCAAGAGCTCACCCAGCGCCCGGCTTGATTCGGCGAACTCCACCGGCAGTTCGTGAACCTCAACAGTGAGATGCGGAGCCGAAATCGCCAGGGCTTCCTGTGCCCCAAATGCTACCGCCTGGCTGGGATTGATAGGTACCCCTTCGAAGGGGCCGAAATAGGTCAGCAGAAGGGTGGTCATCGTCGACTCCTGCGGTTTAGGTATTCTTGAGGGTATGTCTGAGCACAAGCCTACCCGCTATACCCACAGCGAAGAATCCCTGGAAGATACCCCCGAAGCCCTCAACCTCGATGGGTTCGACGATGAGGAGCACCCGGACGAGCTTCGCGCCCCAGCCGTGGCCCAGCAGGTAGGCTTCGCGGGGGCTGTACGCCTCTTTTACCGGCACTACTGGAATAGTAAAGGCCATGCATCAGCCAGCGAATTCTGGTGGGCAATAGTTTATATAGCAGTGGGCACCGTTTTATATTTTGGAGCCACCATTTGGCTTAACTACCTCACACTCGCCGAAAATGCCTCATCACTTTTGCGCACCGTATTTATGTTGCTCGTCATAACAAACCCCCTATGGGTTGTTGTTAATATCGGCCCCACAGTATCGCTCGTTAAACGCAGACTAAACTCTCGACGCTCAGCAGAATATAAGGGGTAGACAAGTACAGGTTTATTTCAAATTTTGTTTACATCAGGACCATTGCAGCGTCAAACAACTTTCGAATTTGTCATAAATCCTAGTCATAGCTTCACGCCGCTAAACATATAAGATTTTTTCGAACATCTTGGTAGATTTAATAGTGAATTACAAATACTCACAGAGAGTTAGCCATACGATTCCTGGGAGCAAAGCTCACAGTTGAGGTTTTTGTAATTGCTCAAGCCCTCACTATCGCACACAGGGCACCGTTATCTACGAACAGAGAGGTTCGATATGTCCGCTTTCCACAAGCCTTCCAAGAAGACCCTGGGCGCTACCGCCGCACTGTCTCTGGGCATGGTAGCCCTGATGGGCTCTCCTGCATTTGCAGCCGACTCTTCTGAATGGGTAGACCTTCCCACCGTCATTGATGAAGGCTCTGCCTGGGTCTCTCCCGTTACCGGCGATGTGGACGGTTCCACTTGGGTCGACGAGAACCTCAATCCCCTGGTAACCGATAAGGGTGAAGGCGTAACCCACAAACTGCCCGAAGGTCACATTGGCATTAACGGCCCCGGCACCACCCTTGATCTCCCCGAGGGCCACATCGGCATCAACGGCCCTGGCACCACCCACGAACTGCCTGAACTCATCATCACCGATAAGGGTGAAGGTGTAACCCATGAGGTTCCCGAGGGCCATATTGGCATTAACGGCCCCGGTGTCACCTACGAGCTGCCCTTCCTCCCCGTTGACGGCTCCACCTGGGTAGATGAAAACCTCAACCCCCTCATCGTCGATAAGGGCGAGGGCGTCACCCACGAACTGCCCGAAGGCCACATCGGCATTAACGGCCCCGGTGTCACCCACGAACTGCCTGAGGGCCACATCGGCATCAATGGCCCCGGCACCACCCACGAGTTGCCTGAACTCATCATCACTGCCAAGGGTGAAGGCGTAACCCATGAGGTTCCCGAGGGCCACATTGGTATCAACGGCCCCGGTGTCACCCACGAGCTACCTGAACTCATCATCACCGCTAAGGGCCCCGGCACCACCCACGAACTGCCTGAACTCATCATCACCGCTAAGGGCGAGGGCCTGACCCATGAGCTGCCCGAGCTGCTCATCACTGCCAAGGGTGAAGGCGTAACCCATGAGGTTCCCGAGGGCGTACTGACCGCTAAGGGTGAGAGCGTCAAGGCTGAAGAGAAGCCGACTATTGACCCCGCAACCGTAGTCACCACTTCTACCGAGACCAAGACTGAAGCAGCCAAGGCAGAAACTAAGGCTGAGACCGCAAAGACCGAGGCAGCCAAGAAGCCTGAGCTGGCTAAGACCGGTGCATCCGATGCAGCTCTGCTGGCTCTGGGTGGCCTGAGCGTCCTGGGCCTGGGCGCCGGTGCTGTTCGTGCAGCCCGCCGCGCCTAAGCTAGACCAGGTTCAGTTCTAGCTCAGAGACTGCCATTAGGTAAGAGCTAAAACGCCTAGCAAAAGGGCACCTACCCCGTTACGGGGTAGGTGCCCTTCGCTATGCAAGCGGCCCAGGTCAGGCAGAGAGCCTAGCCCAGAATTTCAGGAGCCTTGAACTCTTGACCCAGGAGGTGCTGATCTAACCAGGCTGTGAAGACCTGGTACCAGAGGCGGGAGTTGCCGGGTTTCAGGATCCAGTGCCCTTCATCGGGGAAGTAGAGGTACTTGTGCCCTAGCTCCGGGGAGTGGCGCTGCAGGTCAGCCCAGAGGTGGTGGGCCTGGCCGATGGGCACACGGTAGTCCTTATCGCCGTGAATCACCAGCATAGGAGCCGCGATATCGGCGGCATGATGACGCGGCGAGATGCTGTCGCCCTCTCCCCCGAACTCGACCTTCCATTCGTGCCAGGCACCGTTATCTGAGAGGTAGTACATGGTGTTGTAGTCCCAGATTGAGGCGTGGGTGACGTAGCACTTAAAGCGGGTGCCCGCGCGTCCTGCCACCCAGTTGGTCATAAACCCGCCGTAGGAGCCGCCTGAGAAGGCCACGTTATCGCCCTGGATATCGTCGCGGGCGGCAGTCTCTTCGACCACCTGCATAATGTCGGTGTAGGGGGTGCCGCCCAGGTCGTCACCGCCGCGGTCGAGCATGTGCTGGCCGTAGCCGGTGGAAATCGCGGGGTCGGGCATGAGCACAGCGTAGCCGGCTTCGGTGAAGGCCCAGGGGTTCCAGCGGTAGGTCCAGGAGTTCCAGGACCCCCAGGGGCCACCGTGTGCAAAGACGAGCAGGGGCAGGGGGCCGTCCGCGTCCTTTTCGGGCAGGGCGAGGAAGGAGGTGAACTCGGTGCCGTCGGCCGCGGTGGAGCTCAGGCGCTCGAAGCGGCCCGGGGCGCGCAGCTCTTCGACCGGCGAAGCCAGGCGGGTGACCTCGCCGGTTTCGATATCGATGCGGACGGGATAGGCCGAGTGCTGGTGGGCATCGCGCAGGGCGATGAGGGCCCCTTCGTTGTAGGCCAGAGCCGAGAAGTGGCTGGCGCCGTCCTCGACCAGTACGCGGGTAGCACCGTCGATGCTGCCGGTGAAGATGGCGGTAGCTCCCAGGTGGTCGGTGACGAAGGCGTATCGGGTGCTATCAATCCACACGATGTCGCCAGCCCAGCGGTCGACATCGCGGGAGAGCTCGATTAGCTGGCCGGTCTCGAAGCTGTAGTGGCTGGCGTTGACCTTGATGGACTGGCCGGGCAGCCAACGGCGCACCTCGGTGATAGCCAGGCCGCTGCCGTCCGGGGTAAAAGCGCCGGCTGAGTAGTCGTGGGTTTCGGTCGCTTCGGCCAGCAGCTGGGGTTCTTTCTCACCGTTGAGGTCAAGCAGCCAGGTGCTGTAGCGCTGGTGGATGCCGCGGGCCTTGGTATGCAGGGTGATAGCGGCGCGGTCGCCGGTGGGGCAGACTTCGAAGCCGGCGAGTTCTGCGCGGTCGCCGGGTAGGGCGATACGGCGGGGTTCGCCGTCCCCGTCCTTAACATAGAGGGCGCGGACGCCGGTGCCCAGGTCGTGATCCCAGAAGCGGGTGGGAAATTCGGTGTAGAGCACACCGGAGGTGGCGGTTTTCTCGCGTTCGTCGAGGGTCTTGGCCTGCTCTTCGAGGGTGCCCCGGTGGGCTTTGGCGCTGTAGATGTAGCGGGTGGTTTCACCGCGCTGGCGTACTGCGAGGGTATCTACGCCGCCGGGGTGGGTGAAGATGAGTTCGGGTTCGCCGTGCTCGGGTAGGCGGTAGACGCCTTTGAGGCTCTTGGAGTCGGCTTCGTCCACGTCCTTGCCCAGGGTCAGGTAGATGTGCCCCTCGTCGGTGATGGTCAGGACGGAGGCGCCCGACTCGGGTGCCGTCAGCGGGTAGGGCTTGTCCTCCTGCCCGGTGGGAAGGGCCCAGAGGCGGGGGCGCCACTTTGCGCCGTCCTTGTTGAGGGTGTTGACGGTGAGCACGGGCGCGCCGGTGCGCCCTGACGCGAGCCCGACCATGCGGGGGTGTTCGATGAGCTGCTTGAGGTAGGCAGCGTTTTTCTGCTGATCTTTTTCTTGAGGTGTGGTGTCAGTCATAGGTTCTACGGTATCACCAGCACCTGTTGAGGTGATAGCGTATTACCCTCCCCTTCTTAACATTGCTCCTAGCTGACAGGCAAACGAGCAAAAGTTCCGTCGTCCATACCTGCACCAAGGTAGGCATCTAGAACCTGCTCTGCGTGGTGCGGGGCAAGAACCCGAATAATGGCCAGAAGGTCTTCTCTTGTGTTCAGGGGTTGCTCTACTGCCGCCGTTAAAATAGGGGCTTCTTCCGCGGCTGCCGCCCCAAAGATGATGTGCGGTGCGCCGTGGATACGGTCACGACAAATACCCAAAGCGGTGTTAAGTGCAAAGAGGTTGCGTCCTTTGATCCCGGCACGAGCGCAGGTCGCCTGATAGCTGAAGCGGTTCTGAAATTCCACCTGCATGTACAAGGTATCTACCAGGTTTTGGAGTTCAGCAACTTTTGCCTCTAGGTCTCGATACTGGGCCACGCTAACCGGGGCGTCCGCGTCCTCAAAATCATCGCCGGTGAGCAGCGGGAAAATATGCTGAGTATTCAGTGGGGCCTGGTTGCTATGGTCATCGCGCGCAGGGTCGGGGTGCACCCACCTAATTTCCTCAATTTCAGCGCTGGGCGCGGCCTGCTCTAGATCAGCAACACCCCCGGCAGTTACCAAGAGGTAAACATGGGCGCGGACGGTTCGCCCCGCTTCGTTGAGGGCCGCCGCCTGGTAGGTACCCACATTCATCAAGGAATAGCGGTCGAGAACAAGGCCCAGTTCCTCGGCAGCTTCGCGGCGAGCGGTTTCTTCGGCGGTTTCGCCCGGCTCAGGTTTACCGCCGGGAAGCATGAACCCTGTGGTGCTGCGTTTGCGAACAGTGAGCACCTCACCCAAGGCATTACGAATGACAAGTGCAGAAACAACAATCGGGGCTGAAGTATCGATGCTCATATCAGTAACCCTATCTCAGTAGCCGATTTATCTTGTCACACAGGCACTTCTTATTTAGTGAGCGCTGGCACATCGTTGTATTCTTGGAAATGAAACTGCCCACAAGCGACAAGGGAGACGCCCTTCATGGCAAAGATTATCTACACCCACACCGATGAGGCTCCGCTGCTGGCGACCTACTCCTTCCTGCCCATTCTTGAGGCCTATGCTTCAACCGCCGGTGTTGAGGTAGAAACCCGCGACATTTCACTTTCGGGTCGTATTCTGGCTCAGTTCAGCGATATCCTCCCTGCAGAGCAGCAGGTAGCGGACGCCCTGACCGAGCTGGGCGAGCTGGCTAAGACCCCCGAAGCTAACATCATCAAGCTGCCCAACATCTCGGCGTCCGTGCCCCAGCTCAAGGCCGCTATTGCTGAGCTGCAGGAAAAGGGCTTCGCTATCCCCGATTACCCCGATGAGGTTGTGACCGAGCAGGATAAGGACGTCCGCGCCCGCTACGACCGTGTCAAGGGCTCAGCCGTGAACCCGGTTCTACGCGAGGGCAACTCAGACCGCCGCGCTCCCCTGTCTGTTAAGAACTACGCCCGCAAGAACCCCCACTCCATGGGTGCCTGGTCAGCAGATTCCAAGACCAATGTTGCAACCATGGGCCACGACGACTTCTTCTCTAACGAGAAGTCCGTGATTATTGAGGCTGACGATACCCTGAAGATCCAGCACGTCGGTACCGACGGCACCGTGACTGTCCTGAAGGAATCTGTGCCCGTACTGGCTGGTGAAATCGTTGACGGCACCTACATGAACGTGGCTGAACTTGATAAGTTCCTGGCCGAGCAGGTTGCCCGTGCCAAGGCTGAGGGCGTGCTCTTCTCGGTACATCTGAAGGCCACCATGATGAAGGTGTCTGACCCCATCCTCTTCGGCCGTGTTGTGCGCGCCTACTTCTCCGAGCTTTTTGAGACCTACGGTGAGCAGCTGGATGCCGCCGGCCTGAACGGTAACAACGGCCTGGCCGCTATCATCTCCGGCATTGATACCCTGCCTGAGGATATCCGTGAGGACGTCCGCGAGCTAATCCACAAGGGTCTACAGGAAGGCCCCGAGCTAGCCTACGTCAACTCTGACAAGGGCATCACCAACCTGCATGTCCCCTCAGACGTCATTGTGGACGCCTCCATGCCCGCCATGATTCGTACCTCCGGTCAGATGTGGGGCGAGTCAGGCCAGCAGGCTGACACCCTGGCCGTCCTGCCCGATTCTTCCTACGCTGGCGTCTACCAGACCGTCATCGAGGACTGCCGTGCCAACGGCGCCTACGACCCCACCACCATGGGTACCGTGCCCAACGTGGGTCTGATGGCCCAGAAGGCTGAGGAGTACGGTTCACACGACAAGACCTTCCAGCTTGAAGCGGACGGCACAGTTCAGGTGGTGAACTCTGCCGGTGACGTTCTCATTGAACACGAAGTTTCTGCCGGTGATATCTGGCGCGCCTGCCAGACCAAGGACATCCCCGTTCAGGACTGGATCAAGCTGGCCGTCACCCGCGCCCGCGACTCCCAAACCCCCGCGGTCTTCTGGCTCGATAAGAACCGGGCCCACGACGCAAACCTGATTGCCAAGGTCGAGAAGTACCTGCCCGAGCACGACACTTCAGGTCTGGACATCCGCATTCTGGCTCCTGCTGAGGCAACCCAGTTCTCGATTGACCGTATCCGCAAGGGCGAGGACACCATTTCAGTCACCGGTAACGTACTGCGTGACTACCTGACCGACCTCTTCCCCATCCTGGAACTGGGTACCTCAGCCAAGATGCTGTCCATTGTTCCGCTGATTAACGGCGGTGGCCTCTTTGAGACCGGTGCTGGCGGCTCTGCCCCCAAGCACGTTCAGCAGGTTCTGGAAGAGAACCACCTGCGCTGGGATTCTTTGGGTGAATTCTTGGCCCTGGCAGCTTCCTTTGAGCACCTGGCCAAGACCACCGGCAATACTTCTGCCCAGGTTCTAGCTGACACCCTGGATAAGGCAACCGGTACTTTCTTGAACGAGAACAAGTCACCTTCCCGACGTGTGGGCGAGATTGATAACCGTGGCTCGCACTTCTACCTGGCTAAGTTCTGGGCTGAGGAGCTGGCTGCTCAGGGTGAGGACGCCGACCTGGCGGCTAAGTTCGCTCCGGTGGCTGAGGCTCTGGCTGCCAACGAGGAGAAGATTGTGGCTGAGCTGCTGGACGCCCAGGGCTCCCCCGCAGATCTGGGCGGCTACTACAAGCCCGAGGACGCCAAGGCATCAGCCGTGATGCGCCCGAGCGCTACCCTGAATGAAGTGGTGGATGGGTTGAAGAAGTAAAGAATCTATCCATAGAGGCCCTAGTGCTCCTTTAGCGCCAGGGCCTCTGTTGATTTCAATATTTCATCTTGTCTATCTATTCTTTCAACACCTTAAAATTTTTTATACGCCTCCATCAACTTATTCAAAATAAATGAACAACAGTTCACCCAAACAATAATTAAGAAAAAATTTAATTTTCAATCAATTTATAAAAAATTTAACACTGTCTCAAGATTGCCAAACAAAATTAACAGAATAGATATTTCCACCTAAGAAATTTTAATATTTCAAGATTAGCTCATCCAAAGAGGTAAAAATGATAAAGACCATCAACGTAAGCTCCCTGCATCCATTCAATGGAAGTTGTGAGGAAATTTCTAATCTATCAAACGTTAATTTCATATATGCACCCAACGGCTCAGGGAAAACTTCTATTAGCAATCTAATTAAAGCATCTGATACAGATATTGTTTGGGAATCCGGAAAAAAAATAATTAAAGTTTTTAACAGAGACTATCTGAAATCCACCTTCACTTCAGATAATAGTGAGCCGGGGGTCTTTCAAATGGGCGAAGACGCCGACTCAGCGGTAGAACAAATAGAGATTCTAAATAGAGATATTGCTGGATATAGGAGAAGACTCACTGGCAAGAACGAAGCTAAAAATAAAAAGGAAAATGAGATACAGCAAGAAGGTGAAAAACTAATAGATTTTATCTGGGAGCAGCGGAGAACGATACCCGAGGCTATCAGAAGAGAAGTAGTAGGTTTCGGGAGAAAGGATAAATGTAGAGAGAAGTGCGTTTCAGCTATCGAAAAAATAAATTCACCTGCGCCCGGAGATGAGGAAACCAGCCAAAGAAATTTTAGCACAATAGAAGAGCTTGAAGAAAAGGCAAGAGTGATATTCTCTGATGAGGCTCAACCTCTTGAAGAGTTGCAGTATTTACCAGCAACTGACGAATTTAATTTAAACGCCGTATATGAAATCTTATCTTCTCCCTTACTCTCAGCCTCAGAATCTGAGTATGCTCTGAAGGTAAAGAAAAACAATAACTTCGACTGGGTGAAGGAAGGGGTAAATGATATCACAGATAATGTGTGTCCATTTTGTTTTCAAGAACTCCCTGCTGATATCCGAAGTCAAATAGAAAATATAATCGATGAGAGCTACTCAAATAAGATAGAGCTTCTCACTAGTTCAAAATCTTTAATCGAAGGATTTATTAGTGATGTTAAATCATTTTATGAAATGAATAGATGGGTGGATCAACAATTCGGCGACCTCAACCTTAGCATAAATTTAGAAAATTTTATTACAAAAATTGAACTTTTCCTTACAGAAATTTCTAAGAAGCTCTCTCATCCTTCCAGCACCCACGAAGCCTACTGGCCTGAGGAATATCTTGAGATTAATCAAATTATCAACAGAGCCAACAAAAAAATAAAAGATTTTAATGAGATGGTTAGTTCCTCTAGAGAATTAAGACGAAATTTCGAAGATGAAGTGTGGAAATCTTTTGTAATTAGCAGAGGAATTAAAGCTAGGTATACCGAGTACTTAGAGTCGGTAACCTCTATACAGTGTCAAATAGAAGGAATAAATAGAGGAATAATAACTCTAAGAAATTCTTTAGACAGTAAACGAACTGAACTTGAAACGTTAAAGAGGTCTTTGCAAACCTCAGCCTCAGTAGCTGCTAAAATAAATAATCTACTCAAGATATGTAATTTCCACTCTTTCTATATTGATATAGATGAAAGGAATAATGGTGGATACTTTATTGTTCGAGATGAAGGTCAGAGAGCAGATGTAAATACACTTAGCGAAGGTGAAAGAACCTTCATTACCTTCTTATATTTCTTACAAACAGTTGAAGGAATCACTATTGATGACCCTTCAGATAAAATTGTCGTACTAATCGATGACCCTATTTCAAGTCTCGACTCTGATGTCATGTTTACTGTTTCAATGTTAATTCGCGATATGATTGAAAAAGTAGCCTCAGGAAATCACCCAACCATCAATCAAATAATTTTATTAACACACAACACAAGATTTCATAACGAAGTGTGCTACAAAAATAGTAGTAGGTACCCACTGTCCTATTGTTTTTATAAAATTTTGAAGAAATCTCCTCAGCCAAATAGCGTTGAGAACTACGGGCAAATCAATCCTATTAGGACTAGTTACCAAGAGCTATGGGACCAAATTGCCCTGGCGCAGGAAGATTTGCATGGAAATCACCCATGGCTTCCCAATACTATGAGAAGAATAATCGAAAGCTATTATTCCACACTCGGAGGAGAGAACAATCTATATCAGATTGATGCTGAGATGGATTTCGAAGAAAGAATAATTCATAACTCACTAATAGCATGGTCACATAGTGGCTCACATACAGTCATGGATTTCGATTCAATAAACTTACAGAGTCACAGCAATGAAAAATGGCTATCTGCATTTAGGAATTTATTTGAAAAAACAAATAATTCCGCTCATTATGATTCCATGATGCATAGGGCCACCCATTACGTTAATAGCCTGCGGAGCGAAGTTTAAAATTACTTAAAGTCTAGACAGAGAACCCAATAGCATCATTTTTATCCAAAATAATAATAGTTGCTAGGCGTTTCTACCACCCAAGAAATTTCCAGATAATCGAAAATTTCACATGCTATGCGATAGCTACCCATATGGATTTTTCGATTATCTGTGAGATTTCAGAATATGCGTCATCAGCTTCTAATGAATGATTAATGCCCCATACGACCGATAGCGGATTCCCAAAAAATTTTCGATTGACGGATACTTCAAATTATAGTCAAAGAATAGATAGATTTCGGCGCTGGCTAAGGCAATCTGTATATCAGTCAGAGAATCAAAGTAAAAGATATAATCAGAGATATAAGGATCCGATTATATTTCATTTTGGATTATCATATAGCATATGAGAGTAATCATCTTTTAAAAGTCTCATATAATAACTGTTTTATTTAGGTTCCGGATATACTTATACGTTCTTAAGCTTAGCCTCAAAAGCTAGCTTCCCTAATAATCCAGTCATCAGAAAAATTTTTAGAGGAAAAACAATCCGTCCACCGAAGTTAGAAATCTGACTTACTAATCCAGCCCTTAGTATCGTCTATAGCCTCGACTAATCTGCAATATCTAAAACCAAATCTGATATATCTCTGAGCCTATTACCTTGAGTCAGGATATTGAGCATATTCACTGCTTCATCATTTTCTGAAGCAGCTACTGCCTTTTGAAGTTCATCTAGTGCGAAATGATACACCATATCGATATCGCCTGTGCCCAATGCTAGAGAAGCTAAACGAGACGGAGTAGGCTCTCCAGTTACCACCACAATATGCGGAGTACGTCCCTTACGATTCCGAATAATATTCAGGGCCTCAGAACGGGCGTTCTGAGCACGGTCGCTACGCAAGGTCCATTTACAACTAATAATCGCTTCGACAAACTTTGCTTCACTATTGATAAGACGGCGAGGCGTCAATCTCGCAACTAAATCATCAACACGAGAAGCGTTGCCGTTGAAGTACACATCAGGCTGGGGAGACCGAGTCATAATCACATCAGGACTAATATCATATGAATTACCCAAGACCGTAGACAAGGTCGGGTCTGATTCCACAGCACCCGCAAGTTGCTTCAAATGCAGGTAAGGCACAAACTCAGCCAGATAAAAGCCATGCCCACGCTTCACCACATGCTCAATGGCTGTACCCGGTGGTACCAAATGGTTAAACTCAGCCAATGCTTTGCTCAGAAACCGAGTCGTCGCAGCTTCAAAGGCATGCCCAGCTGTCTGACCGGCTAGCTTTTCACCACCAGGAGTAACTCCAATCTGTTCAGCAATAGATAAAGCAATAGCTTTGCTCGTCTTCTGTGAGCTATCAGCGTTCGAAGCCACCCCACTCGCAGTGACGGCCAAGACACCTAAATCGATGAGCTCTTGATGATACTCCTGCCGAAGTTTACGCAGCGACGCTACCATTCTTCACCTCAATATTCTTGTTCAAAAGATTTGCGATTTCAGAACCAATAGCGCAAGAAACCGGAGGTGGAAATGCATTCCCCACCTGGCGGTATGCAGCGGTCTTCCGACCAGTAATCTGCCACTCATCTGGGAAACCCTGGATACGTGCGGCCATACGCACAGTCAATCTGGGCATGTCAGCGAATCCCGGCTCTGGGGCGTCCTCAGCAATCGATTTACCGTTTACACCCATATCAGCCCAGGCCTGCTTTGCGCGTGTTGGCCCTAAATCGGGCCCGCCGTGTTTCTTCGAGCCCCCCACCAAGGTAGGAGCAATCTTCTGCGCTCCTTGAGCCCAGGCGTCCGCACCCTCCCAACCGTTAGAAGCCATCAAGTCCACAAGGGTATTCCCTACCGTGGGAGCCTCATCAGGGCGTTGCTCAGGCCAAACAAAACACCCCTCTAAATCTTTATGAGTAGCAACCAAAATACTGCGAGGACGCAACTGGGGTACACCATAATCAGAAGAGTTAATCAGTCGCCAATCAACGACGTAGCCTAGGTCGCCCATAGCTTTGATAATCTCATTTCGATAATCAGCAAAACGCTTCGATAGAAGGCCCTTAACGTTCTCAAGCATGACGGCTTTGGGCTCAAGAGTCTCAATAATCTCAAGGGCTCGGGGGAAAAGGTCACGCTCATCGTCAGCACCCAGCTGTTTGCCGGCAACGCTAAAAGGAGGGCAAGGCACGCCACCGGCAAAGAGATCTACACCTTTGAACGGTGAAGGGTCCCATTCATTGAGATCAGCCTCAACCACGTTCCACTCAGGACGATTAGCTCGAAGAGTATTGCAAGCATCTGGGTCAATCTCAACGGCTGCTAGATGCTCGAACCCAGCCATTTCTAGGCCAAGAGCTTGGCCACCAGCACCGGCGCAAATCTCAACTGAAGTCAGCATACATGCGTCTCCCCATCAACTCATCACAATCTTCGAATATATATTCGACTTTTTTCAACTATACATGTGTTCACGAGAGCTGGGAACCCTCACTGCCAACTGTATTAGTCTATGACGTTTACGAGTTGAATCAGCATTAAACTCATGAGCGTTACACCTCATACTGAAGGCGCATTGAACGAAACTACCAACAAATGAAGTACACAGCCGAACGGCTCTGTCGCAACCTACCTACTACGTTGTTCACCCGTCCAGTGTTTCGAAAGGAAATTGATTAGGTGAAATTATCAAGACGGTCGGCTACAAATCTAGTCCGTAGCCGACCCCTCATCTATACTCTCAGCTAGCGATTTTCAGCGGTAACGCAAGCGGTTAAGGGTTCCGGTGAAAGATGACTTAAAGAAAAGATCTTGTCATCTCGCAACCCAAGCAGCTGATGTTCCTCATTCCATAGAAGAAGAGGAGCACCGGCGTCCCTCCTCTCACCCGATGCGTCGCGGACCTGGCCGTCCGTCGCGCCGAGGAACTCAAACAAACGAGCAGAATCATGATGCCAGAAATTCCGGCTTTGCCCGTCGATTTTCAGTTGCACGCGCGTACCCCGCACAGCCATAATCGTAGCTTCCTGCCAGGTCATGTTCGACGCATTGATACCAATTGCCGGGACAATTCCATGCCCCGCCGAGTGCAGAGTGCACCGCTGGCTAAGCGGCACGTTCATCCGCTGATCGGTGTGAGAAGAGCCTGAAGTAGCTTTTACTGAAGCTGAAGACTTTGAAAAAGGGAAAAATGAAACCACAGTGGGCCTCCTAAATAATCGCGCTTTCACCGGGCCTTTTGGCGGGTGACCGATTTTCCTTTGAGGGCACCGTCTGCGTCAGGCGGTTGCCAGCCAACAAGTCAAAGGGCTTTACGTTGGGCTTCTGAATCGTGATGACTACTTTAGCAGGAAAAAATCCACACGTGCAAGAGGGCTGCTACTGGTAGAGCTTGCCGCCCGATTCTTCCAGGTAGCAGGTGGGGCAGAGGGACTCGTAGCCCACATGCACGCCGTCAATGGCCACCTGGTCACCGGCAAAGACGAATTTTCCATCAACGGTGCGACCATTGAACAAAGCCTTGCGTCCGCACCGGCAAATAGTCTTCAGCTCTTCAAGCGTATGGGCGATCTCCAGCAGGCGGGCAGAGCCGGGGAAAGCCCGCGTCCTAAAATCCGTACGAATGCCGTAGCACATCACCGGCACGTTCTCTTCCACCGCAATCCGCATCAGGTCATCCACCTGCTCAGCGGTCAAAAACTGGGCCTCATCCACCAGCAGACAGGAGACGGGCAGATGCCAGTGCATGCGGTCATCATCGGCATTAGGCTCAGCAGCAGCGTGGAAGAGCTCGCGCACAGAGTCGTCCGCACCCACCAAAAAGTCAGCCTGGCGAGTCACACCCAGGCGGGACACGATCTCAGTATCGCCCTTGGTATCAACCTGCGGCTTGGCCAGCAGCACCCGCTGGCCCCGCTCCTCATAGTTATGGGCAGCCTGCAACAGCGCGGTTGACTTACCCGAATTCATGGCGCCAAAACGGAAATAGAGCTTAGCCACGCGGCCACACCTTTCAACCTAGAACACTTACACAGAAAACAAAACCAAACCACACCATTCTAGCCCGGCCCGCTCCCCCGCTCACAGGCGTCCGCGTCCCGACCAAACGACTTTGTACCACGCAGTGTTCAGAAATCAGTCTCAAAGTGGGCAGGGGCTGGTACAAACCGGAGTCAATGCACCTAGGTATACAAAAAGGGAGGACCCCGGAAAACCCCGGTGCCCTCCCTGTTCCTCACAAGTAACTTACTTGCCTGAGACCTCAAGGCCTGAGACGTCCACGTCCTTGAGCGGGATAGTCTTTGAGCCGGTTACCAGCTTGTGCACCAGCCAGACACCAATAATGATGGGCAGACCGATATAGGCCGAGACAACCTCGAACCAGTGCCCAGCGAAGATAGCGTTGTAGTTCTGGCCGGCAATCACCAGCAGGCACATCAGCAGCGCAACGATGGGGCCAATCGGGAAGAGAGGGGCCTTGTAAGGCAAATCATTAACATCGTTACCCTGAGCCACGTAGGCGCGGCGGAAGCGGTAGTGGCAGATAGCCACACCCACCCAGGTGATGAAGCCCGATAGGCCAGAGATGTTAATCAGCCAGGTGTAGGCAGAACCCTCGCCCACCACGGCAGAGACGAAGCCGAAGAGGCCGATAGCGGCGGTCATGAGTAGGGCGGGCATGGGAATACCGCGGGAGTTCACGCGGGCAAAAATCTTGGGAGCACGCCCCTCCAGAGCCAGGGCGTAGAGCATACGGGATGAAACGTAGAGGCCCGAGTTACCGGCAGAGAGAATCGCGGTCAGAATGACGGCGTTCATCACCGAAGCGGCAAATGCAATACCCAGGTTCTCAAAAACCATGGTGAAGGGTGAGTAGGCGATATCGGTGGCGTCCGCACGCAGCAGGTTGGGGCTGGTGTAAGGAATCAGGGTACCGATAATAGCGATAGCACCGATGTAGAAGAGCATGATGCGCCAGAAAACGCTCTTGAGGGCTCGGGGCACATCGCGGCGGGGGTTCTCGGATTCACCTGCGGCAACACCGATCATTTCGGTGCCCTGGAAGGAGAAACCAGCGACCATGAAGATAGCCAGGACAGAGAGGAAGCCGCCCTTGAAGGGAGCTTCACCGTCGGTCCAGTTGGAAAAACCGTTGTCGTGGTTGCCCAGAATACCGAAAATCATGGCGACGCCAGCGATCAGGAAGACGATCACGGTGACCACCTTGATGGTAGCCAGCCAGAACTCTGATTCGCCGTAGGAGCGAGCCGAGAGCACGTTGATGCCCAGGATAATGGCCAGGAAGACGCCAGCCCAGATCCAGCCGGGGACGTCCGGAAGCCAGTAGGACATAATGACGCCGGCAGCCACCAGCTCAGCAGCTACGGTAATGGCCCAGTTGAACCAGTAGTTCCAGCCCATGGCGAAGCCGAAGGAGTCTGAGACGTAGCGGGAGGCAAAGGTCTGGAAGGAGCCTGCAACGGGCAGGTTTGCTGCCATTTCGCCCAGGGACTGCATGAGGAGCAACACCATGATGCCAATCAGGGCGTAGGCCAGCAGGGCGCCGCCGGGGCCGGCTTCAGCGATGGTGGAGCCGGAGGCAACAAAGAGGCCGGTGCCGATGGCGCCGCCGATGGCGATCATGGAGAGGTGGCGGCTGGCGAGGCCACGCTTGAGCTCTTCTTTGGTCTGCCCGGTGGGTACAGACTGCGCTTCAGTAGACATAGTGTGCTGCTACTTTCGGTGGTAATGAGCCCCCAACAGTTTTGCTTAGGGGGCATAAGACAAACTTTAGATTACCACCGCGAGCGCCCTGCACCCCCGGGTGGGCAGCGTGATTTAGCTCTGCTTATCTTCGTTGATGAAGGTGACGGACGCGCCGTGTTCGACGGTGCGGGAGACGGTGCAGTCTTTTTCGGCGGAGAGTTTGATCAGGCGGTCGACCATGGAACGGGCTTTTTCGCCGTCTTCGGTGGCGGGGAAGCGCACGTTGAAGCTGACTTCGATGTCGTCGAGACTGACGGCCTTGTTCTCGTCGACCTTGCGCAAGCCCGAGGAGTGTACGGTGAAGGTTTCGGGTTCTGATTTACGGCCGGTGACCACATCGACGTCGATGGCGGAGCAGCCAGCGATAGCGGCTAGGAGCAGTTCGACGGGGGTGAGCAGCCCTTCGCCCTGGCCAAAGTCGAGGGTGTCGCCCTTGGCGTTGGTGGCGCGGTAGTGGCGGGAGGCGACCCGCTCGACGGTCACGGCGCGGTAGTTGGGGTCTTCGGTGCGGGTAGTCTTGTCGGTCATGGTTCTTCCTTACTGTGGGGGGAGGGCGGACGCCGGTACCCGGGTAACGGCGCCAGCACGGGTTTTATTTCTGAGGAGGCAAGCAGTTACATGCTGATCAGAAAATTGGAGTTCCTCTAGTTTTATCTAAACTTATGGCTATGCACCACACCAGCCCAGATACAGGTCAGCTCTCAGCGCCTTCTACCCCTGCCAACCTGCCGGCCCCCGCCAGCGGGGCGACGGCGTCCGCCCCCATTACGGGGGAACACATCAGCCAGCTGCCCGGCGAAAGCGGCTTTAGGGAAGGCCTGCGCGTAGCCGGTGTCCTCTGCATTGGCTTTGTGGTCATGGGCATGGGCCTGGGCGTGCTGGTCGCTTCGGTGGGCCTGCCCTGGTGGGTTGCCCCGGCTCTCTCAGCTATTGTCTTTGCCGGGTCGGTGGAGTTCCTGCTGGTGGGCATGATTGCCGCCGCTGCGCCACTGAGCCTGATTGCTTCCACGACCCTGCTCATGAACGCCCGGCACCTGGTTTACGGCATCTCCTATCCCCTGCAGAACGTCAAGGGGAACCTAGCTAAGGCCCTGGCTGTGTATATGCTCTGCGACGAGGCCTATGCCCTGAACACCGCCCCGGGGTCGCAGAATTTTCGTAGCTCCCGCATCATGACGGTTTCTGTGGTGCTCTGGCTCTCCTGGTGGGGCGGCTCCACACTGGGCGTGATTCTAGGAGCCACTTTTCTCTCCCATTTAGAGGGCGTTGACTTCGTGATGACCGGTATGTTCCTGGTGCTCTCTATCGACGCCTACCGGGCGGTCAAGGACCGGATCACAGCGTCCCTTGCGGTAGCTGCCTCGCTGACGGCCATCGTCCTTGCCCCGCATTCTATGCTGCTGGTGTCTCTGCTGACCCTGGTGGTCCTGCTCACGATCCGTCACCTTGCCGCCCAGCGTGCCACTACCCCTGCGAAGGAGGCTCCCCGTGCCTAGCACCGGTTACATTCTGTCAGCTATTTTCCTGGCCGCCGGCATCACCTTCGCCCTGCGACTGATTCCCTTCGGCGTGAAGTCCGTGCTCAAAGATTCAGCTCTGGTTGCTAACCTGGCCGCCTGGCTGCCCATGGGCGCCATTATCTGCCTGGGCTTCTACGTGCTGGCAGAAATCGACTACTCTTCCCGCGAGACGGCCCTGCCCTACCTCGCCGGAGCGGTAGTAACTGTTGCTACCCACCTGTGGCGGAAGAACCTGGCGCTCTCCCTCATCGTAGGTACAGCGACCTGCGTGGTACTTGCTAACTGGGTCTTCTAAGGAGATACCGCCAAGAGGCACCTACCAAAAAAGCGCAGCAAACATACTCGGAGCCGACTGGCTGGGTCTGGCGTGAATCGCGACGAGCCTCTAGGCGAGGAGCGAGAGGGTCAGTCGGCGAGAGTATGTTTGCTGCGCTAATTTAATTTATTGCGCGGTGTCTCTGTTTTAGAGAGCGGCGAGCGCCCCAGCGCGAGCTGGGAGAGGGTCAGCAGGCGGAAGGGATATACCCACCGCGTAAGTGATGTTGGTTTTAGAGAGCTGCGAGCGCTGCCTCGTAGTCGGGCTCGGTGGTGATTTCGTCGACGAGCTGGGTGTAGACGATTTCACCGGCGGCGTTGACGACGACAACGGAGCGGGCCAGCAGGCCGGCCAGGGGCCCGTCGGTCATGGTTACGCCGTAGTCTTCGCCGAAGGAGTCGCGGAAGGCTGAGGCTGAGACAACGTTTTCGATGCCTTCAGCGCCGCAGAAGCGGCCCAGGGCGAAGGGGAGGTCCTTGGAGATGCACACGACGGTGGTGTTCTCGAGTTTGGATGCTTCTTCGTTGAATTTGCGGACGGAGGTGGCGCAGACGCCGGTGTCGATGGAGGGGAAGATGTTGAGGACCAGGTTCTTACCCTCGAATGAGTCTGAGGTGACTGCGTCAAGGTCGGTGCCCACCAGGGTGAATGCGGGTGCTGTGGAACCTACGGCGGGCAGGTCGCCTACGGTCTTTACGTCATTGCCTTCAAGATGTGTAGTAGCCATAGTTGTATTGTGGCGCAGGCAACCGGGGTGGTGCAAGGTGTTGCGCTGTGCGGGGAACCGCGGGTCTTAGCCGGGGTGGGCGGTTCGATAGACTGGTGTGCAGCTAACTTTCGCACTTTAGGGAGATTTCGTGTCTGCAACCCACCCCGCTGATTCCCATCAGACTATTCGTATTACGGGTGCCCGCAATAATAATCTCAAGAATGTTTCGGTTGAGATTCCTAAGCGCCGTCTGACGGTCTTTACCGGTGTGTCGGGGTCGGGTAAGTCGTCCTTGGCTTTTGGTGTGGTGGCGGCTGAGTCTCAGCGTCTTATTAATGAAACCTATTCGGCTTTTGTGCAGGGTTTATGCCGCATCAGGATCGGCCCGATGTCGATGCGATTGAGGGGCTGACCAGCGCTATTATCGTTGACCAGGAGCGCCTGGGGGCTAACCCTCGCTCAACGGTGGGCACTGCAACCGATGCCCTTCCCATGCTCCGTATGCTCTTTGCCCGTGTGGGCTCCCCAAATCTAGGCTCCCCCACCGCTTTTTCTTTCAACCAGGCAACCGTGCAGGGCACCGGGGCTCGTAAGGTAGGTGACGGTAAGGCCGAGCACGTTACTTTCTCCCGTACCGGCGGTATGTGCAACCGCTGTGAGGGTCTGGGCCGTACCAGCCAGATTGACCTGGCTGAACTTTTTGATGAGAACCTGACCATGGAAGATGAGGGCTTCTTCAAGGTCCCCGGTTTCTCTACCAGCGGCTGGTCCGCCCGCCTCTACAAGGAGTCGGGTCTCTACCCCACCGATATTCCGATCAAGGATTTCACCGAGCAGCAGCGTGCCGATTTCCTGTATAAAGAGCCCACCAAGATGAAAATTGCGGGCATCAATATGACCTATGAGGGTCTGCTACCCCGCATTGAGAAGTCTATGCTCTCCAAGGATAAGGAGGGCATGCAGGCCCATATTCGCGCCTTTGTTGACCGGGCCGTCACTTTTGTCCCCTGCCCTGACTGTGGCGGCACCCGCCTGTCGCAGGCTGCCCTGGCGTCCAAGGTCAACGGGGTGAACATTGCTGAGCTCTGCGACATGCAGGTTACCGACCTGCTTGCCTGGGTGCGTGAGCAGGACATCCCCGAGGTCGCTCCCCTGCTCGCTGCGCTGGAGCACCTGCTCGACTCTATGGTCACCATCGGCCTGGGCTACATTGCCCTTTCCCGCTCTGCCTCCTCGCTCTCAGGTGGTGAGGCCCAGCGCGCCAAGATGGTGCGCCATCTGGGTTCCCCGCTCACCGACGTCACCTATGTCTTTGACGAGCCCACCGCGGGCCTGCACCCCCACGACGTCACCAAGATGAACGAGCTTCTGCTGCGCCTGCGCGACCGCGGCAACACCGTGCTGGTGGTAGAGCATAAGCCCGAGACCATCGCCATTGCCGACCACATTATCGACATGGGCCCAGCCGCCGGTTCTGCCGGTGGCACCGTGGTCTACGCCGGGGCCTTCGAGGGGCTCAAGCAGGCAGATACCGTCACCTCCCGCCACTTCTACGACCGGCAGGGACTTAAGGACGCCGTCCGCCCGGCTACCGGGGCCCTGCAGGTTGTTCACGCAACCCGCAACAACCTCAAAAATGTCTCGGTGGCCGTGCCCACCGGCGTCCTGACCACCTTCACCGGCGTTGCCGGGTCTGGTAAGTCCTCCCTGATTACCGAGCTCCTCGAGCAGCAGGCAGATAGCGAAGAGCGCATCATCTACATCGACCAGGCCCCTATCAAAGGCTCGCGCCGTTCCAACCCGGCTACCTACACAGGCCTGCTCGAACCTATCCGCAAGGCCTTCGCCAAGGCCAACGGGGTCAAGCCCGCCCTCTTCTCAGCCAACTCTGAGGGCGCCTGCCCCGAATGTAAGGGCACCGGCGTGATAGAAACCCAGCTGGGCTTCATGGAAAAATCCACCGCCGTCTGTGAGGCATGCGAGGGCAAACGCTTCTCCCCCGGCGTGCTCGAATACCGCCTGGGCGACAAGAACATCAGCGACGTTCTGGCCCTCTCTGCTGCCGATGCCCTCACCTTCTTCAGCGCCAAAGACACCAAGCTGGCCGCCGCCACCAAAATCCTGCAGCGCCTCGTCGATGTGGGCCTGGGCTACATCGCCCTCGGTCAGCCCCTCTCCACCCTCTCCGGCGGCGAGCGCCAGCGCATCAAACTCGCCACCCACATGGCAGAACCCGGCGGAATCTACATCTTCGACGAACCCACCACCGGCCTGCACCTGGCCGACATTCAGCAGTTCCTTACCCTGCTCGACCAGCTGGTTGACGCCGGCACCACCGTACTCTGCATTGAACACCACCAGGCCGTCATCGCCCATTCTGACCACATTATTGACGTTGGCCCCGAGGCCGGCCACGGGGGCGGTACAATCGTCTTTGAGGGAACCCCCACTGCCCTCGCCGCCGCTGCTACCCTCACCGGCGAGCACCTGGCGTCCTACCTAGCGTCATAAAACCCCGCCGCACCACGTCATAAAGGCGTTCTCCCACGAAAAAAGACAGGGTGCGACGCCTGTAACCACACCATCATCTAAAGTAAAACTGTGCCAAAACTCATCAACCACGAAGAACGAAAACAAGAAATCGCCCAGGCGGTCTGGGCGGTGCTCGCCCGTGAAGGCGTCCGCGGCGTATCTGTGCGAACCGTAGCCGCCGAAGCTGGCATCTCTACAGGCTCTCTGCGCCACGTCTTCCCCTCCCACGAAGAGATGATGCAGTTCTCTCTCGACTATGTAGGCAAGCGCTTCATTAGGTCCCTCACCAGCCGCACCTTCAACTACGAGCTGATTTACAGCCTCGAAGAAATCTTCACCGAGCTCTCCCCCGTCTCTGAAGACGGCAAGCTCTTTATCACCGTGGTTGCGGGCATGCTGGCCGATGCCTCAACGATTCCCGGTATCGCCAAGATTCTGCAGTCCCATGAAAAGGACTTCCTCTACGCCTATGGCTTCTTGCTCAGCCAGCTGCGGGCCCAGGGCTTTGTGCGCGACGATATCGATATCGACCTAGAGGTAGAAAAGCTTGTAGCTCTGCTGTGGGGAATTAATTGTCTCTACCTGCTCACCGATGGCGAGGCAAGCGACGAAGAGCTCATGGCCCCCATGCTCACCCACTTCGAGACCCTGCTTGAAATCTTCACCTACCCTGAGGATCAGGATCTCGACTACTTCAGTCAGGAGTTCTTCAGTGCCTAAACTCATTGACCACGACGAACGCAAGAAAGTCATTTCCCAGGCAGTCTGGAAACTCCTCAACGAGCGCGGCGTCAGAGCTATCACCATTCGCAAGGTGGCAGCCGAAGCCGGTATTTCCACCGGTTCCCTGCGTCACTCCTTCGACAGCCGCGTCGAACTTGTCACCTACGCCCTGGAACTTATCGGTGTAGAGACCGAGGCCAGTATGCGGGCGGTATCGGTACAGGGGCAGGACGTGCTCAACACCATCAAGATTCTTGAGCACTTCATCCCACTCACCCCGCGCTCCCGCGCGGTTTCCCGCATCACCCTGGGCATGGTGGCCGAGCTGCGTTCTACCCCCGAAATTAAAGATATTTCGACTGCCAGCCTGGAGCGCATCCGCACCCTCTTCTACGATATGCTGGTGCACCTCGACGAGGCAGGACAGCTTAAGGCCGGAACCGATATCAAGGTGCAGGCTAACCAGCTGACCATGCTCAGCTACGGTCTGACCACCAAAGCTATTATCGGCGGTAAGGGATCAGACCCCGTCCACCTTAGCTACATCTTCCGTTCCAGTATTAATGAATTGCTCGTACACCCCGTACCCTACGCAACCCAGGAAGACATCGACGAATTCATTGCCCTGTCTGAGGGCGTGGGCGAGCTGCACACCCCCGAAGAGACCGCAGAAGAAAACTAAAAGCGGGGCAAACCTATAGCGAAACTCTTTAAACGCCACAGTGGGCGGAACCGGTACCGGTTCCGCCCGCTGTGTGTATAGGCTTCTGGCTAAAGTACCTGCTACCAGGCGAAGCCGATAGAATCCTCAATCTTCTTCACGAAGTCAGGGTTGGCCTCGTCGACCAAGATAGCGGCGTGCATCAGCTCGTGCCCGTTATCCAGGGTGAAGATATAGCCGGGGGCGTTACTCGAAGCAAAACGTACCTCGGAGCGAATCACACGCACGCCGTCTTCGCGGGTGTAGTTAATGGTCTCAATGGTCTCATTGATAGACCAGGCCGGGGTAAGGCGGGCGACGGTTTCTTTCTCCATCTCTTCGGCGCTGCGCCCCTGCTCATCGTTATAGGGGGTGCCCACCATAAAGCGGCCTGCGGCGTCCTCTGCGCTACGGTAGTGGGTGAACTGGTAGGTGAAGATTTCTGCCTGGGAGGGAGCGGCGTCCTGCACGTAGTCCTGGGGGACGAAGAAGGTCACGCCGTTCTCGGCAAAAACGGTGCCCGGGAAGGGGTCTTCGGGAGTGGGCTCAGGGGTCGGCTCTGCGGTGGTGGGTTCGGGAGTCGGCTCCGGAGTGGGCGTTGCGGTGGTCGCCTCAACGGAGGGGGTAGGGCTGGGCGATGCTGAACTTGCGCTTGCCGAAGCGGTCTGCGGGTCAACGCGGGTAATCACTTCTTCCTGCTGGCAGGCGGTGAGGGCCAGCAGGGCAAGGCTAGTGAACAGGACGACTGATTTTCTGGTCATGTTTCCTTCACAGGTTAAGGCGTGGTGTGCGGCTTTTAATTCTAAAGACCGCAGTAGCACCTGCCCAGTGAAAACCGGAAAATGTGGGCAAGATACCGTGCCCCTCCCCGCGCATTTGCTGCCTGTCGACTGGGAGGGGCGGCGGGCGTCCGCCCCTGAGAAACTAGGACGCCTGTGCCCGGCCTGCCAGCTCCCGCTTGGCCTTGGGGTAAAGCAGGGCAATCATGAGAATACCCAGCAGAATTACCGGGATGTGGCTGGCCATAGCCCAGCGGAAGGCCTCAAGGGTGTAGGTTTCGGGGGTGCCGGCGCCGAGACTGTCAAGAATCAGGCCGATCAGGAACACGGTGGTGAGGGCCCCTACGAAGCCTCCCATATTAGCGATGCCCGTGGCTAGGCCGCGCTGGTGCTGGGGCACGTGCGAACGCACCACCTCAAAAGCTGCCATGGATACCGGGCCGTTAATGCCCAGAGTAATAGCCGCAGCGTACACCAGGGCGGTGGGGGCAATTCCGGGCCAGAAGAAAATCAGGGACCACAGGCTGAGGTTGAGCAGGCTGCTACCCACCGCAATGTGCACCCGGTAGGGAGAAAAGCGGGAGAGAATCGAGCCGGTGAAGAACCCGGCAATGACGATGGAGGCCACCACTGTGCTGACGATGCCCGAGGCCAAGGCCAGGCTATAGCCCAGGCCCCCTGTCAGGAAGGGCATGCCCCACAGCAGCATGATGGAGAAAATCATGGAGGCCGTCACGTAGTGCACCCAAAAGGCCAGGCGCACTCCCGGGTAGGCCAGTACCTGCCTGATAGAGGCCGCAAAGCCTGGGTTTCCTGCTGGGGGTAGTACAGGTAGAGAGTCTGTGACGGGGTAGGGGTGGTCGGCGCGGGCCCGGTTGGTTTCTTCCTGGTCAGGGAGCGGACGCCGGGCGGACGCGCTCCCCCGTCCGCGCCGGGCTCGGCGGCCCAGCCCCTGGGCTACGGTAGCCCTGCCGGGAGCCGGCCTGAGCGTAAATAGGGCCAGGATCAGAAGGCAGGAACCGATAGCGGCGAGAACGGTAAATCCGCCCTGCCAGCCCAGGGCACCCACCAGGGTGACCAAGGGCGTGACGGCAACCAACTGACCCATCTGACCCATATTGGCGCTAATTTGGTTGACCACCGGAATCTGTTTAGGGGTAAACCAATCTGAAATCAGACGAATCAAGCTGACGAAGATACAGGCGTCCCCGCTGCCCACCAGCACACGCGCCAGCAGGGCCAGGGGCACAGTCTCACTCTGGGCCAGGAGAAACTGGCCAGCCGTCATGAGGGTCAGGCCGATGGCAATCAGCACCGGCGCCCCCTTACGATCGAGCAGAGCGCCCACCGGCACCTGCCAGCTGGCGTAGACCACCAGCTGCAGCATGATGAAGAGGGAAATAGCTGTAGCCTCTACCCCAAAGTGGGTTTGGGCAGTGGCCCCCAGCGCCGAGAAGGAGCTGCGGTTGATAATCGAGAAAACGTAGGCGGCTATGGCAACCGCCCACACCAGCCATTTCACGGGTGGGCCACTGCTTTCGGGGGTTAGTTGCTCTTCTTGACCACGGAGGACTTCAGGTACATCTGGCCTGCGCCGGGAACCTTAGCTTCAATATCGTGGCCGTTGACGGGGCTTTCGAGCAGACGGATACCGCGAACCTTGGTGCCAGCCTTGATGTCAGCACCACCCTTGACCTTGAGGCCCTTGGTGATGGTGACGGAATCGCCGTCCACCAGCTCATTGCCGACAGCATCGAGCACCTTGGAGCCGGTCTCTTCTGCCTCAGCAGCATCGGTTTCGGCCCACTCGTGGCCGCACATGGGGCAGACCCAGAGGTCACCCTGCTGGTAGGAGTACTCTTCAGAGCAGGCGGGGCAGGCGGGTGCGGGGGCATCAGACATGGGGGTCTCCAAAAGTTAGGTGGTGTCTAGGTCGCTCCCCATTATCCCAGATAGAAGCACAAAACCTCCCGCTCTTCGATTATCCGAGGGCGGGAGGGTCTGCGCTTGAGCGTGAGGAGGCTTTACTTGGTAGTCGCGGGGCCTTCGTCGTTCATATCGGTGGCGGGATCTGAAACAACATCGGCAGGGACATCGTCGACCAGCTTCTGGGCCTTCTTGTCAGCCTTCTCGGCTTCCTTTTCGGCCTTAGCTTCTGCCTTTTCTACCTGCTTCTCGGCCTTAGCCTCGGTGCGGGCGTCCTTGACCTCTTCAGCCTTTTCCTTGGCTTTCTCGGTGCCTGCGGCAGCAGCTTCCTTAGCCTTTTCGGCACCTGCCGCAGCGGCTTCCTTGGCCTTTTCGGCGACGACGGGGGCCTGTTCCTTGATGGTTTCTTCGGCGGTCTTGATGCCGTTTTGTACCTTGGGGTCGTTCCAGACGTTGGCGGCCTGGGTCTTGATCTTTTCGTACTGGCCGCGGCCTGCGCGAGCACCCAGCACGTAACCGATACCTGCACCGGCGATAAACGCTAGACGTGCTTTCATGATAAACCTTCTTTCATCAGTGAACTTGTTATCACCTATTGTGCCAAAGCATGCTTACGAGAGGTGAACGACACACCGCACACCCATTTAAGATGCCATCGAAAAAGTGCAAGTGCCCCGCACTTTTCGCGGGGCACTTGCACTTTAAGACAGGCTCTTACTTGTTCCCCATCCCCCCGATAACTGCTTTTGACCCTCCAGCTCGAAGATCGGGTCATTCTTTTTCTCGTCTACAGGAAGATTCATTACGGTTGCCAAAATATCTGCTAGCCTACGAGCCTTAGATAGGTTCTCCCCAGAAGTAATCCACCGATCAAAATCAACCTGGAAATTTTGATCCTTTGTGATGATATGCAGCTGAGGGTCACGGGACTTTCGTTCATCTAAACGCACATAGCGAATATCGGCCAGGGGGTGAAGCTCTCCCACCAGCCCCTTCTTCCGCAAATCTCCGTAGCTCACAATAAAGAAGTCTGTCTCTGTGATTCCCAAGTATGAGTTGGTGAAACCCTCATTAACATCCGCAAAAGCCAGCAACCGAGCCCCAGGAGGCAAGGCCCACCGAAGAATACGATAAAGTGACTCTTCAACTTCCTGGTTAAATACGGTGAAACTTGGTTCTGGTTGTGCTGGCGCGCTGTAAGCTTTTCCAGCTAGCGCTGAGACTGCTTGGGCTAATGATTCCGCCTTGTCAGCTGAATTTAGGCTGCGTCGACCCTTTCCAAAAGGTATACGAGCCAATCCTCCCTCTGGGGTAAGTTCCTTGATCAGATTCAACTGTTGAACGAGTGTACTCAACAAGTTCTCAAGTTTTTTACGTGATTCCTCATATTCATTCTCAGTAGTAGCCAGAACAGTTTCTAACAGGTTATATGCACCCTCATCTAAGCTAATATGCGCCGACCGCAGCACATTCCAGCGATGTCTTGTCCATTCGGCCAGCAAAAGACCATTAGCGTCATTGAGTATGGCCTGTTCATTAGCTTCAATGTAGTTTCTCTGCTCATCTATATTTGCTGACAAGGCTGAGAGGTGCTTTTGTACGTTATTTGAAAATAGCTCACGGCTTTTAATAATTTCTGATTCTTTGCCTTGGATAGGTTC
This sequence comes from Rothia nasimurium, assembly GCF_928381415.1. GTDB lineage: Bacteria > Actinomycetota > Actinomycetes > Actinomycetales > Micrococcaceae > Rothia > Rothia nasimurium_H. The sequence goes on along the minus strand of NZ_CAKMSF010000008.1, from coordinate 1,905 downwards.
AAAAACATGCCCTGTTACCTGACCAACCGAGCGTGCTTCATCAAGAGCTTTTGAAACTACCTTATCTAAGGAGATAAGCGTTGCCCACCGGTCTTCTTGGGTGGCTTGGCGAATCTCGTTAATAGCTTGCCTAGTTAGTTCAAGATTTTCATCAAGTTTACGGTTAATTGTTGCAACCTGATGGGCAACTGCAGCTAATGCCAGGGTTGGCAACATTCCAGGACCGGTGAGTAGAGCAGCCGTTTCGGGTGGAAGTTTGGTCCACTGTAGCGATGCACCGATGCTACTTCCCTTCATGAGGGAACCGTAATTAACCAAACCATTTGTCATCGGAGCCATGGTTTCCAGGTCTTTCAAGGTTTTGGGGGTAAGTTGAACCAGCCCCTGCAAGACAGCCCCGGTCTGGACAAATTGGCTACCTACGCTTCCGGCGTTGAGAAGCATCGATAACCCATCAGCAAGTCGCGCGTTAGTCTCATTATTGAGTAAGTCAAATGACATTGTTTCTAGCCCAGCCACTGAATCTTTAGAGTATAGGGCAGCAATACCGGGGCGCAACTCAACAAGAGCAATTTCAGCTGCAGTTTGCAGGTTCTGTTCTTGATCTCTCTTTTCTTCAGACATACCATTTCCTCATGTAAAAAAATTATTAAAACACTTTAAGAAAATTATTAATAGGAAAACTTACCGATTACCTAAAGGTGACTACAAGTATTTCAGAATATCCGGTATCACCAGGTCTTGGCACTCTTCGCACTGCGATGCTAGCAGTTTTAAATATCTCTACATCAACATGAAGCTAAGCTTGCGAACGATATCCTATTTCTAGACAACTCAGAACTAAAATATTTCAACACCATCATTATGCACAAAACAACTCTCTAACCAGCAAAACCCCCAAAGAAACAAAATTTTTTAATATATACGAAGGAATATTCCACTAAGCAACCCCTTCCCCGACGCACAAACCTGTACCCCGGGGAAGGTTTATAGGAAATTACGAGAATCTGCAGTTACACATCAAACGAAGCAACATAAAAATTATCGCCTTCCTGTATTTGCAAGTGCCTGCAACGCTTTTTCCATTGCCTCATTTTCTTACACAATCTGGCATCTAGCCATCAGTGTCACCCAAAGGTTCATAGGGAAAGTTTTTCTGAGCATGTTTACCTATCGCTGTCATCCCTACAACATTTATTCCAGCACCAACCCCACCTGCAACAACAGGAATCACTTTTACTAAGTTAATCGCACCTTTTTCACCAAACTTAGTAAGTAATCGAAATCCAACCTTCTTGTTGATCTCAATCAGCGCCCGCCCAGGAAGCTTTTTTAGTGCTGCTACACCACTTTTTCCGGCGACATTGATTCCTAGCTTATTTACTACTTCGGTACCGATTGCCCCAATTAGAGACACAAGAATGATTGATTTGACCTCTTCATTCTCCAAGTCATAACCCTGGATTACTGCGATGGCTCCTACCATTCGGGTTGCTTGCAAATAGTAAACTGAGAGATCAGCTGGGATGGCCACTGGGAGTGTCGCGAGACCTCCCAGACCAGTAACAAAGCCAGCTGTTCCGGTTGTACGAGCATGTAAAGCAATCACTTTCTTAATAGCTTTATTGCGATCGCCTCGCGTACTTTTCAAAGCTTCCTCAGCTACTTGCTCTGCGCTTTTGAAGGTCTTGCTTCCCTCCACGCCTGATTTCAGAAGAAAGCTAGTCAGCTGTTCAGCTTTAGTAAGAGCAGTTTGCTGAGATTTAACCTGAGACATGGAGGCTTATTCAAAAGTAGACACGCACCCCACACCCACCAACTAGACAACGGCCCCACCCGCGGCAAAAATATGAGCGTTAAATCTCTACAAATAACCTCAAGCCATACCGGACAAGACCGTTGCTA
>NZ_CAKMSF010000007.1:0-252403 GCF_928381415.1 Rothia nasimurium | reverse complement strand
TCACCCCCTGGACGGCTCCCCGCGCATGAATGCAGGCCGTCAATGGCTTGATTTTGGAAATGATGGCGGTGTCGCCCCTGGTGGTATCGGCGAAAAACTCATTGATAAGGCTGTAGCTAACGGGGGTAGCGTCATCCTGGGCCTGCACGCTTGCTACATCGAGGGCGGCGGCGCTGCCCAGCGTATGACCCGCGCCGGTATCGAGGGCTTCCTTGACCGCCTCAAGGCCCGCCGTGACTCCGGGGAAATTGAGGTGGTCACCATGACCCGTTGGCATTTTACAGAGATAGGAAAATAATTATGAGCATGGTCCCTGCTAAGGGTATTAGTACAGGTGCCCCGGTTCTTGACGCGTCGGCGGTCTGGACGCCCCCGATTATCGGCCCCCACGATGGGGCAAGCCTCTGGCTGGCTCACACCCTACGCGGTGGCTCAGCCGCTGATGTGAAGGTGGTACCGGATATGATTGGTGGGCGTAATCTGCTGACCGGCGGAGCCGGTAATACTTTCACCGACGGTAGCGCCCCGGTGGTGTCTATCCCTCAGGGTAGTGCCGCTATGACGGCTAGCGGTCCGACCCCGCCCGGTGCCTGCACCGTACTGGTGGTCGCCTCCCTGGTAGCCAACAAGTCCGCGCAGGTGCGTGTGCCCGGCTGGACTATCGGCGGTGGCGGTACATCCCGACTGACCGTAGCCGGGGCCACCACGGCCACTTTTTCGGTGAGCCCGCCTGCTGAGCTTGCGGTCTATGCGCTGCGCCTTCAGGCAGGCAGTGTGGAGGCCTGGGTCAATGGTGCTAGTGCGGGGGCGGCGCTGTCGCTTCAACCTGGTAGCGGTGTGCTTTATGGGCTGGGCACGAATGTGTATTCATCGACGGTGCGTGAGGATTATGGCCTGCTCAAGGTCTGGCAGCGCGCTTTGTCTGATGATGAGGTTTTGGCGGCTGTTGCTGATGCTAAGCGTCTTTTCAAGATTGCGTAGGGGGTGAAAGAGTATGGCTGTTTTTGAGGAAGTTTGGGGGCGTTTCATCGCCCCGGATGGTAGTCCTTTGAGTGGGTCGGTGATTTTCACCCCGGCCTTTCCTTTTGCCCGCGATACCCAGACGGTGACGCTGCCTGCCCCGGTCACAGTACAGCTCGATAGCGAGGGCCGGGTGACCGCGTCCTTACAGGTGCCTGATGAGTCCACCCAGCCGACCACCTGGACGTGGCAGGCATGCCCGCGGCTGCGTCACGCTGGCGGCGCTGTGGGGCTGGAGCCTTTCAGCTTCGAGCTGGTGGCCGGCGCCCCGGTGAATCTGGCTGATGTGCTGCCGGTGCCCAACTCCACGGGCGAGTATGTGACCCGGGGTGAGACCGGCGCGGACGGTGTCGGCCTGGCCGCTATCACCACTGAGGGCGGGGAGCTGGTATTCACCCTCACTGACGGCACCGAGTCGCGCATCCCGGTTCCCCAAGGCGTGCCGGGCACTGGCGTTGCCGGGATCTCCCTGGAGGGTGACGAGCTGGTCTTTGCCATGACTGACGGGTCTGAATCGCGCATCCCCGCGCCCGTGGGGACTGACGGCCAAGATGGTGATGACGGGCAGGACGGCGTGGGCATCTCCACCATTACTTTAGAGGACGGTGAGCTGGTCATAGCCCTTACTGATGGGGCTGTGACTAGGCTTCCCGCGCCGAAGGGCGACCCCGGTAAGGACGGCACATCCCCGCCCCCGCCGACCCTACGCGTAGAACAGGTGCAGACCCTACCGCCCGGGGCTACCGCTACCGCCCATATCGGCGGTGAAGCCCCTGACTACACCCTCACCTTGGCTGTTCCGCAGGGCCCGCAGGGTGAGGCTGGGAAAGACGCGGTAATCCAAGATACCGGGTGGCGCGATATTAAGGAGGAGATTGCACCCACATCTCATTTTCCACCCGAGGCAATCTTTACGATAAAGCGTCGTGACGACATCGTATTCTTTCAAGTGGCCATCCCAGAAAGTGCCTCAAGTAGTGTACAGGGCACGTCGTGGGGGTACTTTAGAGGGCGCATTCCAGATGGCTTCCGCCCCACCTGGGGCGGGTCAGTCGTGCTCCATGGACGCGACGCGACAAACGGGCATATCGGCATTCAGCCGAACGGAGGCATCCTTTGGACGGGGCAAACTCTCGACAAGGCTTACCGCACTCATGCTTGCGGGGTGTGGCCTACCGCCGACGCATGGCCTGCCACGCTACCCGGCACACCGGCGTAGGAAGGAGAGACCGACATGATTGCTTTTAATCGGCTTTGGCTCATGCTTTCCGAACCCCGCGTCGTCACCGCCTTCTTCCTAGCTATCTACGCGGTTTTCCTGATTCAGGGTGTGCAGGGGCTTATGGTGCCCCCGCACCCGCACGACGAGCAGGTCCAGACATGGACGCGCCTGCTGGTCAATGGGTCTTTGGTGGCAGGTGGCCTGGTAGGGGTGGCCTCTACCCCGCGGGGGCTGTGGCAGTTCGAGAGGGCCGCCATCCTCTTCGTGATGGTCGCATCTACGGTGCAGCTCTTCTGGACTCTCTTTGACCCTGACCCGGGCGTGCGCTGGGTTAGCCTATGGCGCTCCGTGACTATCCTGCTTTTCCTTGGTGCGCGCTATTACACGATTCGGTGGGCCCGCGCCGACCCTGGCAAGTAAGAAGGTGAGGGATGTGCCCAATGATTTCCTACCCTTCCTCCTAGCCTTCTTCGGCGCCGGTGGCGCAGGGACCATGCTGGTAAAGAGCTTTCTCGATTGGCGTTCTGGCAAGGTCGCTGCTGAGAAGGAAGAAAACCGAGCTGCCCTGCGTGTAGCCCGGCAGGCTGAGTACCGTGCAGAGTGCGAGGCCCACAACCGGCGGGCTATGGTCGAGTACGCTGCTGAGCTGCGCCGTATCATGCGTGAGCATGGTATCGACCCGCCCCCGCACCCGGTGATTCAGACCTGCTTTGAACCGCCGAAGCCTGAGACCCCCTAAACGGGGTCTTTTCTTTACCCAAAAACCCCGAGCCCCTTGGCCCCATCGGCTGAGGGGCGCACTCATTTAATGAAAGGAGGCGACCCTTTGACCGTGCTTGATAACGGGGTGGTCATTGATGAGACGACCTGGTTTTCCCCGAATTTCACCCCAGCCGCGCAAGTGCCAGCCGTGTACGGGCTACCGCGCACCATTGACGGGGTGACTGTCCATTGGTGGAATGACCCGGCGCTGAATCCGACCTTTGACGGTTCGGCGGCCTATCTCTCCCGCGCCGGGGGCAATACCTCCGCGCACTTCATTGTGCAAGGCAACCGCGTAGCCTGCATCGTCTCGCCGGTGAATGCGGCCTGGCATGCCGGTTCAGCCCGAGGTAACGCCACCACGGTCGGTATCGAAATGGCCCCGTGGGCGACCGACGCCGATATGCAGACTTTGGCTTCGCTGATTCGCTGGCTTGAGAAGACCTACGGTAAGAGCCTGATGGTCTACCAGCATAAGGACTGGACGCCTACGGCCTGCCCGGGTGCGTATTCGGGCAAGATTGGTCAGCTGGTGGCTATGGTGAACGCGGGCCCAGGCGCTACCCCCGCCCCCGCGGCCGCTGCTACCCCCGCCCCCTCCACGGCGGGTATGGTCTACCCGGTGACCGGGTACACCCTCACCCAGGCTTTCAACGGCGGACGTTCCCTCGCAACCAACCTGGGCGGCGGGCACACCGGCGTGGACTGGGCCACCCCCGTAGGCACCCCCGTAAAAGCCGTTGCAGACGGCACGGTGCTTTTTGAGGACTGGGCGCAGAACCTGCCCACCACGTCGTGGGCTGACCGCTGGTACCTCACAGGCGGCGGGTACACAGGAATCGCCACCGACGCCGGGATTGTCGTCGTCATCGACCACGGCGGCTACCTCTCCATATCCGCACACCTCAGTGAGACCAAGCTGCACAAGGGCGACCGGGTCACCCGGGGCCAGGAAATCGGCAAGACCGGCAACACTGGGTACACCACCGGCCCGCACCTGCACTTCGAGATTCTGCCCAAGCCTTTTGCCTGGTCAAACGGCTTCTACGGGCGCACCGACCCCATTACCTTTATCCAAGCGCGGCAAGCCACCGCGCCAGCACAGAAAGATTGGCTAGATATGGCAACGAGAGAAGATGTAAAAGCCGCCTTGCGGGAGGTCTTTGAGGCTCCCTTCCGGCGTGAAGGCCCCGAAGCGGCTAAGGCATGGCCTCATAAAGACCAGACCTCAAGCTTCGGCGCGGTCCTACGCTGGACCGACGAGTCCTGGATTCAACTCAGCAAATCCATCGCCAAGGTGAATGAAAATGTGACTGCCCTGGGTAAGCGCCTGGATGCGCTGGAGGCTAAGCCCGCCGCAGTCTCCACCACCGCTGTGCAGGGCGTGACCGTAGAGCAGCTACGCGCCCTGATCCGTGAAGAAATTGATCGCACCAAGCTAGGAGCAAAGTAATGGCTACTTACACCCCGACCCCTGACCTGGTGGCAGAAGAAAAGCCCACCCCCGAGACCACCAACCATAAGCGCACGGTGGGGCAGGTGACCACCGCAGCCGGTGGAGGCTCAGCTATCGGCGGTGCACTCGCCACCCTGATTGTGGCTATCTTCGGGCTAGCCTGGGATGCGCCCACCGTTGCGGCGCTGACCACTGTGCTTTCAGCCGGGCTGGCTTTCCTGGGTGGCTACCTGGTGCCCTCCCGCAAGGGCGAGCTACAAGCCCAGGTGGCTGACGCCATGACCCTGACGCAGGCGGAGAAGGAAGAGCTGGTTGAGTCTGCGACCCAGCGGGCGGCTTCCCTGGGCACGCCGGATATTCCGGCTGTGATTGCTCAGGCGCTGGCCGAGTATGAGGCCAGCCGGGCTGAGACTGCCCCGGCGGAGCCTGACCCGGCCTCGGTCGAGTCTGACCCTGTGAATGACGGCGGTGCAGGACTCGCCCGCTACGCCCTCTAAAAGAAGAAACGCCCCTGACCCTTAGCTGGGTCGGGGGCTCCTTTTCTATGCCCGCAAGCGGGAAACCACCGCACCACCCCGACACCAGGGGCTCCAGCTCAAGCCATGCTAGGTGAAGGAATTTTCGAAAGCAGTAGATGACCACTAGATGACTTACTGCTTTTTCACTTGATAATAAAAATATCCCCCACCTGTTTTACCAAGTGAGGGATATATTAAGCGCCCCAGGAGGGAGTCGAACCCCCGACCAAGAGATTAGAAGGCTCTTACTCTCATCTGGGAGCTAGATACTCACCTCGTAGAGGGACGAGCGCTGGCCGCGGCGGAGTACTCGGCGGGTTGCCGGGTCGAAGAAGACCAGCCAGAAGGCATAGGCTACGCTGAGCACAGCCGCAATGAGGCGGCCCATATTCTGATCAAAATTATCGAGATAGGGCGAGACGGCAAGCTGATCTGAGACCCCGTACATGACAAAGAACAGAGTTGTCAGGAAATAGAAATCTAGCTGCCAGTCGGTACGCACGCCTGCAACCACAAACAGCGGAATAAACCAGAGCAGATACCAGGACTGCAACATGGGTGAAAAAACCACAACCATAGCTAGAGCCAGACCGGTGCGGCGGATGAGGTTTTCGTCCTTGCCAACGAACATGACAACCACGGCCAGCAGCATGCCCGCGAGCTTTCCTAGAGAGAAGAAGGTGTCGCGCACCGAGTTCGCCAGGACATTATCGCCGGTGATAGATACCAGGATCTGGTTGATTTGCAGCCCCAGGAAGCCGATGGGAGTGAACCAGATGTACTGGCCACCGGTGGTAGCCAGGGCCCCAATCCAGCCAAAGCCCAGGTCGGTCACGGCCCCAAGCACCCAGAGCTCCGCCATAGAGATAGCCAGGGTCATGGCCCAGAAAATAAAGCGGCGGAGCCAGCTGGCTCCCCTACCGGCCCAGAAAAGCCCGATGAAGGGTAGGGCGACCAAGGCAATAGGCTTGACGGCCACCGCCGCGGTCACCAGGGTAATTCCCAGCAGGCCACCGACGGTATCGCGGCGGGCCGCCGCATGGTAGACACCTGCCAGCACCAGACCGGTCATCAGGGCGTCATTATGGGAAGAGGTGATGAAGGCGGCAATAAAGAGAGGGTTGGCCAGCACCAGCCAGTTAGCTCGTATGCCATTGATACCGTGGAGGCTCGCCAGTTTAGGCACGTAGTAGGCGATAAGCCCCACTCCGATGAGGGCAACCAGCCTAAAGAGATAGAGGGCGGTATCTACGGAATCACCGGCGATTTGGGCTACCCATTTTTCGATAAGCAGGAAGACGGGGCCGTAGGGCGGGGCTGACTCGGACCACATCTGGTCAGCACCATACTGGAAGAAGTTATTGACGGAAGAAACCCCGTACTCGTAGGGGTTAAGCCCTGATGCCATGACGCGCCCCTGGGCAAAGTAGGAGAAGACATCACGGCTATAGAGGGGGAAAGCAAAAAGCTGGGGAAGCATCCAGCAGATAATGGCTGCGGTTGCCCAGCGTTTTGCACGCTGGTCCCAGACGAGCAGTTTCTGCACCATGCGCAACCATTCGCGGCAGAGCATCATCGACCCCACAACGAGTAGGGCGATGCAGGTCACCAGTCCGGGTGCCGTGTAGCGCAGCGGGATAATCCAGTCCACCCGGCGGAAGGGGGAGGCATCTGCGAGCCAGCCCACGCCGAAGGATGCGAACATCACCAGTAGAGAACCGATGGTTCCAAAGATGAGGGTTCGAAGGGGGCTACCCGAGACATAGTGAGCTGTCTTGGGGTTATACCGGTGCACCGGGATGCTGGCGGTATGGGTTTGCGCTGTTCTGGGGCTCATGGTCCTCCTGGCCGAGCAAATGAGTACACCTGATTTTACCCGCCGGCTGAGTGGCACAGGCAGGTCTTAGACCTTCTGCTCTATGAAAATCTGCTGTGGGTTAGGCCCCTAAAGGGGTAGATTGGTTCTGTGTCTATTTCAAATGAACGTATTGTATGGATTGATTGTGAGATGACCGGCCTCTCTCTTGAGAAGGACGCCCTGATTGAGGTCGCCGCGCTGGTGACTGACGGGGATCTCAATATTTTGGGTGACGGCGTGGATGTCGTCATTAAGCCCGAGCCCGAGGCCCTTGAGCAGATGGATGATTTTGTGCGCAACATGCACACGGTATCCGGCTTGCTGGACGACCTGGATCAGGGCATTACCATGGCTGAGGCCCAGCAGCTGGTGCTGGATTATGTGAAGCAGTGGGTCCCCGAGCCGCGCAAGGCTGTGCTGGGTGGTAATTCTGTGGGCACCGATAAGACTTTTTTGGTGCGCGACATGCCCGAGCTCGTGGACTACCTGCACTACCGCGTAATTGATGTGTCTACCATCAAGGAGCTTTCCCGCCGCTGGTTTGAGAAGGCCACCTATAATGCCCCGGCGAAGACCGGCAACCACCGGGCACTGGGCGATATCCAGGATTCCATTGACGAGCTGCGCTACTACCGCGGCACGGTTTTTGTGCCCTCCCCCGGGCCCGATAGCGCAACCGCCCAGAAGGTTGCCCAGGAGGTTGCGGCAACCCGCCAGCAGATTAATCCTGCGTAGGAGTTCAGGCGGTGCGGACGCTGCCCGTTGCCTGGTAGCGTCCGCCCGGCCCCCAGCCCCAAAAGTTCGTGAGCACAGTCACCCCATATAACCTCATTTTCGATTTGCGGGGAATCAAAACTGTGTGTAAGCTAGTATCCGTTGCCAAAACAAGCCGGTGAAAGAAACGGTAGTTTTTGTAAACATGGTGGTCGTAGCTCAGTTGGCAGAGCGCCTGGTTGTGGTCCAGGAGGTCGCGGGTTCAACCCCCGTCGATCACCCCGAGTAGAAGGGTCGCTACGGTTTTTATCGTAGCGGCCCTTTTTGTTTACCCCGCGTGAGAGGTTATGTCATGACTGTTTTGCCCATTGTTATTCACGGTAACCCGGTTTTGCACCGCCCGGCTGCCCCGGTGACGTCCTTTGATGATGAGCTGCGCAAGCTGATCGACGATATGTACGAGACCCAGGAAGTCTCGAACGGTGTGGGCCTGGCGGCCCCCCAGGTGGGTGTGGGCCTGCGCCTGTTCACCTATAAGTTTGAGAATGAGGACGGCGTGCCCCCGCTGGGCGTGGTGGTTAACCCCGTGCTGACTCTGGGCAAGATTTCAACGGCTGACCCTGACCCCTACGATGAGGTTGAGGGCTGCCTGTCCTTCCCCGGTTATTCTTTCCCGCTCAAGCGCGCTGACTGGGTCACGGTCAACGGGTTTGATGGTGAGGGTAATCCGCTGAAGTTTGAGGCGACCGGCTGGTTTGCCCGCGTCATGCAGCACGAGACTGACCACTTGGATGGCAAGCTCTACGTGAATCGGCTGAACGCCAAGTACACCAAGAAGTACAAGAAGGTTGTTAAAGCTGAGGGCTGGACTGCCGAAGGTAACACCTGGATGCCGGGCGTCGACCCCGACCCCTTTGGTCACGGGGAGTAAAGAACGGGACGGAGTCGAGCTGAGGCCTGGAAAGACGCGCCGAATGCCGACGTGGATCGGGGCTGGCGGTGAATTGCTGAGCGAGCTCTGCGAGCCAGCAAGAGCGGTTGTCGGCAAGGCGCGTCTGGAAGGCCGAAAGCGCCAACTAGAGCAAAGTCTGTTGAGAGAACGGGACGCCCGATAAGCCGGGTTCTGTACCTACCCGAGGGCAGGCGGCAATCATCCATCTAGACCCGTCGTTGCCGGCGGGTTCAAGCAGCCTACCCGGGCGCTTCACCGCACTGGTTACTAGCGCGCCCTGTTTGGCCTTGCTCCGGGTGGGGTTTACCGAGCTACCGCAGTCGCCTGCGGTACTGGTGAGCTTTTACCTCACCTTTTCACCCTTACCCCGTGGTGGGGCGGTTTGTTTTCTGTGGCACTGGCCTGCAGGTTACCCTGAGTCGACGTTATCGACCACCCTGTGCTGTGGAGCCCGGACTTTCCTCGAAGCGTTTGTGCGCTGCGCGATTGCCTGGGCGTCCCGTTCTGGGGTTCTACTTTACTACACTGGTGGGTATGTTGATTTTGTTTCCGCCGTCTGAGGGTAAGACTCCTGCCACATCTGGTTCCGGGGTTGAGTTGGGTGAGTTGTTGGCTCCTGAGTTGACGGGGGCTCGCGAGACCGTGGTGGATGAGTTGGTGCGGGTGAGCGGTTTGCCCGATGCGGGGCAGCTGTTGAAGGTGGGTCCGTCCTTGCTGGCTGAGGTTGAGCGGAATACTCGGTTGTGGTCGGAGCCGGCGGCGCCTGCGTCCGAGGTGTATTCGGGGGTTTTGTTTGAGGCTTTTGGGTACGGTTCTTTGGGGGCGGACGCGCGGGCGCGGGCTGATAGGGCTGTTGTGGTGATATCTGCGGCCTGGGGTGCGGTGGGTCTTACCGATATGATTCCGGCCTACCGGCTGTCGATGGGCACGAAGCTGGGTGAGATTGGGGATCTGGCTAAGTTTTGGAAGGGCGAGCTCAAACGCCCCTTGGATGAGTTGGCCGGGGATCAGTTGGTGGTGGATGGCCGCTCTGCTGCCTATGCAAAGGCGTGGATGCCTGCCCCGCAGCGTCATCTGTTGGTTCGGGTGGAGAGGGTGGCGGCTGACGGGAGCCGCAAGGTGGTCTCGCATATGGCTAAGCATTACCGGGGCCTGCTGGGCCGCTACCTGGTGCAGGAGAATCTGACCGAGATTGAGGACGCCGGTGAGCTGGCAGAGGCGCTTGCCCCCGATTTTGAGGTGGAGCTGCTCTCCCCCACCGAGAAGAAGCCGGGTACCCTGACTCTTCTGGTGAGGGAGTACGGCTCCTAGCGGGTGGAGGCTGAGCCTGCGACCTGCCCGGTGGAGACAGTGAAGTCCCAGGGGTCGGTGTTGAGGGTCGAGACGTAGGTGTCGATAGTAAAGCCTCGCTCCTCCAGTTTTTCGGTGATAAGGCGGGCGGCCCCGTCCATCCAGAGCCATTCGCTGGCGTAGTGGGAGCAGTCGATCAGGGCCGGGGTGTCGCCGCTGATGAGGGCCTGCTCGCGGGCTTCTGAAGCCGGGTGGTGGCGCAGGTCGGCGGTGATGTAGACGTCCGCACCCGATGCGCGGGCATCGCCAAAGAGGGAATCGCCAGCCCCGGTGCAGAGGGCAATTTTTTGAACCTTCTGATCGGGCCGGCCTGCGATGCGCAGGCCACCGGCGGTTGCTGGCAGGAAGTCAGCAATTTTTTCCGCCAGTTCCTTGAGGGTGACAGGGGCAGGCAGACTTCCGACACGCCCGATGCCGACACGAACGTCCGCCCCCTCAATCTGTACAGTCTCTTCCTCGGCCAGAATCTCGGTGTCGGTGATGCCCAGCTTGCTCATGAAGACCTCGTTGGTGCCGTGCGGGGCCGAGTCCACGTTGGTGTGGGCGCCCAGCAGGCCGCAGCCAGCCTCAATGAGGGTGTGCACGATTTCGCCCTTGTAGTCGGTATCGGGCAGGAAGGACGCCCCGCGCAGCAGCAGGGGGTGGTGAGTAATGAGCAGGCCCGCGCCTTTTTCTGCAGCCTCGCGGGCAGTTGCCACAGTGGCGTCCACCGCGAAACCAACGGTGGTGACGGGGGCATCAGCGCGCCCGACCACCAGACCAGCAGCGTCCCACTTCTCGGCAAGAGTGGGCGGGAAAATATCGTGGAAGGCCCGGGTTACATCGTTCAGGGTGGGAGTTGAAAGTTCAGTCATGCCCCTATTGTGTCATGAGCGCCGGGGCGGGAATAAGACTGGGGAGCCTACGGTTACCCAAAGTATGCAAAGTTTTGTTGTAGGCGGCGGATGCTTCTGGTGCATCGACGCCGTATATCGTCAGTTTGAAGGAATTACCGCCAGTATCAGCGGCTACACCGGTGGGCACGTTGAGAACCCCACCTACCGCGAGGTGTGTTCGGGTACCACCGGCCACGTCGAGGTCGTCAAGGTGGAGTTTGACGAGACCGTCATTCCCGCCGAAACCGTGCTCGATATCTTCTTCACCTCGCACGACCCCACCAGCTGGGATAGGCAGGGGGCGGACGCCGGCCCCCAGTACCGCTCGGCCCTCTACTACGAGAACGAGGAGCAAAAGGCCCTCTTCGAGGCCGCCATTCAGCGGGCCTCTCAGCTGTGGGACCAGCCCATCGTAACGGTGGTAGAACCCCTGGGCGCCTTCTATGAGGCTGAGGACTACCACCAGAACTACTACGCCCTTAACCCCTACCAGGGGTACTGCATGGCCGTCATCAATCCCAAGCTGGCTAAGGCTAGGCAACATTACGCCAGGTTTCTTAGAAGTTAAGCCCTCCCCCTTTGTTTCGTAAACTAGAGGGCGAACCATTCATCGCTTCCACCTGAAAGGTACACTCGTGTCAAAGATGTACAACAATATCACCGAAGTTGTCGGCCGCACTCCCATCGTCCGCCTCAACCGCCTGGATGCTGATCTGCCCGGCAACGTCGCAGTCAAGCTGGAATTCTACAACCCCGCCAACTCCGTCAAGGACCGCATCGGTGTAGCTATCATCGACGCCGCTGAGAAGTCCGGCGCCCTCAAGCCCGGCGGCACCATCGTTGAAGGTACCTCAGGCAACACCGGTATCGCCCTGGCTATGGTGGGCGCTGCCCGCGGCTACAAGGTCATTCTGACCATGCCCGAAACCATGAGCAACGAGCGTCGCGTCATGCTGCGCGCCTACGGTGCTGAAATCGTGCTGACCCCCGGTTCTGAGGGTATGCGCGGTGCTGTTGAAAAGGCCAAGGAAATCGTAGCCTCCACCGAGAACGCTATTCTGGCCTCCCAGTTCTCCAACGAAGCTAACCCCGAGATTCACTACAACACCACCGGCCCCGAGGTCTGGGAAGCCACCGAAGGCAAGATTGATATCTTCGTAGCTGGCGTTGGCACCGGCGGTACCGTCTCTGGTACCGGCAAGTACCTCAAGGAGCAGAACCCTAACATCAAGGTTATTGCAGTCGAGCCCAAGGACTCCCCCCTGCTGACCGAGGGTAAGGCTGGCCCCCACAAGATCCAGGGCCTGGGCGCTAACTTCGTACCCGATACCCTCGACCGCGACATCTACGACGCCGTCACCGACGTTGCTATCGACGACGCCGTTGCCACCGCCCGTAAGCTGGGTACCGAAGAGGGCATCCTGGGCGGTATCTCCTCCGGTGCAGCCGTCTGGGCTGCCCTGGAAGAAGCTAAGAAGAGCGAGAACGCCGGCAAGCTGATTGTCGCTGTTGTTCCCGACTTCGGTGAGCGCTACATCTCCACCCTGCTCTACGAAGATATCCGCGGCTAAACATTTAGCTCCGTGATAATCTCGGGCACCCCGCTGGTTGGCAGCGGGGTGCCCGCGTGTCTATGTCTGGTGGCATGCGCGGACGCCCGCCCTCAGCTTGACGTAAATATTGTGGGTGAGACGGAATATCGTTCTAGCCGTGACTGTTGTAGAGTTCAGCAAGAGCGCCCGCCGCGCTCCCCTGCCTAGATTGTGAGGAGAACCATGAGTTTCCGAGCGCGCCTGCGTGAAGACTTAGACACCGTCAAAGCACACGACCCCGCAGCCCGCGGTGATGTGGAAATCATGATTAACTACTCGGGTATGCACGCCATCTGGGCTCACAGGCTGGCCCATAAACTGTGGCAGAAGGACTCTACCCGTACATTAGCCCGCACCCTCAGCCAGTTTGCCCGCTTCATGACGGGGGTTGAGATTCACCCCGGTGCCACCATTGGCCGCCGCTTCTTCATCGACCACGGCATGGGGGTGGTGATTGGTGAGACCGCCGAAATCGGTGAGGACGTCATGCTGTATCACGGGGTTACCCTGGGTGGGCGTTCCCTTGAAAAGGGCAAGCGCCACCCCACCATTGGTGACCGGGTAACAATCGGTGCAGGAGCTAAGGTGCTGGGGCCGGTACGCATCGGCGCAGACTCGGCAATCGGAGGCAACTCCGTGGTGGTGCACGACCATCCCGAGGACTCCATCATTACCGGCATCCCTGCCCGCTCGCGTCCGCGCACCCCCGACAACAAAAAACCCCTGGTCGACGCCGTCGAATATGTGGACCCGACCATGTGGATATAATTCACTGGATAAAGTTCACCTCTACGCAGCAAAATGCCCTTTCACATCTATAAAACGGTGAAAGGGCTTTTGATGTGTGCCGGTGCTAACTGCGATGGATAGCTAGACTTGGCGATTTCCTTGTGATCCCCACTTACGAGAAAGGACACGTCGGGACGCTGTACCGTCACTGCGAAATTTGTTATAGGTCTTTAACCACGGTGTTCGCCCGTGATAAACCAAAATCCCGGGATCCTGAACAAAAACCAATTTCCCGCTAGCCCGCGAAAAGAAATCACTATGTTCATAAATCCGAAGCTCTTCGTCCCAGCCCCCGATAGATCGTATTGAATCAGCACGCGCTATAAAAATATTGGGTACTTTGACTCGAACTGGAAGTCCGTATAGATTATGACCAGCTTCATATATTGGGGTATCGGCTCCATGGTATAGAGACAAATGGCTAGGGCCGTGAATATGGGTTTTGAAAGTAGGTACTTCAACCAAGGTAGCGGCCACACCATCAACGTCAGGGTGAGCTTCTAGATAATCGTAGGCCTTTTGCCAGTTGGTGAGCCGTGTGAATACTAAATCATCGTCTGTAATTAAGACATAGGGTGTCGTCACCTTTTCTAGTGCCCTATTGCGACCAACAGATATACCCACATTGAAGGGTAACTGCAGTACTTCAACCTGTGGGTCACGAGTTGACCAGTGCTTCTGTGAATCATCTGCTACCAGGACCTTTCCGGTAAAGGTTGCCTCCCGAATCGACGAAAGCAGACGGTTCATGGCTTTAGGACGTGAAAAAGTCTTGGCGACGATTGTGACGTCTCTGTTGAATTCTGCGCTATAGGGGGCCAGCCCCTTTCCGTTTTGCCGGGCGGCAAACCGCAAGTAGCGGATGAAGTTGTTCACTACGATACCGTAAGCGTAGCGGAGGGGAAGTCCTTGATCGCTATCGAAAAAAGCTACGAGGCGGTCCTTAGATACCGGCATTTTTATCACGGGGGCTCCTTCAATGATGCGGGTGCTGGCTACCAGTGTACCCGGTAATCAATGTGAAAGTTTCAGCTAAATATGGGTGTGCCCCGACTGTGCGAGCAGACGGGGCACCTATGCGTCATCCTTGGGAGCGACTAGTGGGTGTGGGAGTCCTCAGCGTTGATTTCGCTGCGGTCGCCGCTCCACTCGGTGTGCCACATGCCCTCTGAGTCGATTCGACCGTAGGTGTGGGCACCGAAGAAGTCACGCTGGCCCTGGATCAGGGCGGCGGGCAGGCGCTTGCGGCGCAGGCCGTCGTAGTAGCTCAGGGAGGACGCAAAGACGGGGACGGGCACGCCCTCGGCGGTTGCCTTAGCAACCACGCGACGCCAGGAAGGAACGAGTTCTTCCATGAGCTTCTTGAAGCCGGGGGCCAGCAGCATGTTGGCGGGGGTTTCGTCCTTGTAGGCGTTCATGATTTCGCCCAGCAGTTCTGCACGGATAATGCAGCCTGCACGCCAGAGACCTGCGATGACGTCGAGCTTAAGGTCCCAGCCGTACTCGTCGCCGGCCTTAGCCAGCATGTCGAGACCCTGGGCGTAGGAAACCAGCTTGGAGGCAAACAGGGCCTTGCGGACGTCCTCAATAAACTCTTCGTCGCCGTTAGCAACGGCGGTGGTTGCGATCAGGCCTGCGGGTAGCTCTTCCTGGGCCTGTTTGCGGGCATCAGAGTTGCTAGAAGACAGGGCGCGGGCGAAGACTGACTCAGCAATGCCGGAAACAGGGGCGCCTAGGTCAAGGGCTGCCTGGACAGTCCAGCGGCCGGTGCCCTTCTGGCCAGCCTCATCGACGATCACGTCAACCAGGGGCTTACCGGTCTTAGCATCGACCTGGGCCAGGACCTCAGCGGTGATTTCGATCAGGTAGGAGTTCAGGTCGGTGGTGTTCCACTGCTTGAAGATTTCGGCCTGTTCAGCAGGCTCTACCCCGGCAACAGTGCGGAGCAGGTCGTAGGCTTCACCGATGACCTGCATGTCGGCGTACTCAATGCCGTTGTGGACCATCTTGACGAAGTGGCCAGCGCCATCGGTTGAGATCCAGGCGCAGCAGGGGTCGCCGTTGGGGGCCTTAGCTGAGATTTTTTCGAGCAGGGGGCCGAGGGATTCGTAGGACTTAGCGGAGCCACCGGGCATGATGGAGGGGCCGTTGAGGGCGCCTTCTTCGCCACCGGAAACACCGATACCGACGAAGTGCAGACCCTTTTCGGCCAGGGCACGTTCGCGGCGGATGGTGTCGGGGAAGTGGGAGTTACCGCCGTCGATGATGACGTCGCCTTCATCGAGCAGGGGTTCGAGCTGTTCAATGACGGCGTCGACGGGGCCGCCTGCCTTCACCATAATCAGGATGCGGCGGGGAGCTTCGAGAGAGTCGACCAGTTCCTGCAGGGTCTCGGTGCGGATGAAGTCACCTTCATCGCCGTGGGCTTCAAGCAGGGCATCGGTTTTTTCAACGGAACGATTGTGCAGGGCTACGGTGTAGCCGTTACGGGCCAGGTTGCGGGCCAGGTTTGCACCCATGACAGCCAGGCCGGTTACACCAATTTGCGCCTTACGAGCAGTATTGTTTTCAGTCATGCCTTAAGCCTACGCTGGTCTGCTCTATTTATGCTTCAGGGCCGGGTGAGATGAAGCAAACTCTCACATTATGGGAGAGCAGTAGGGATCATGGGTTTTTTAGGAATCGTAGGTATCGGTAAACAGCACCCACACTGCCGCAGCCCCGATAACCAGAGCCACACACGCAAAAATCGACCATAGGGTCACCATAGTTCCTTGAGTGAGGAAGAAGATAGAGATGAGTAGCCAGGTTACGGACAAGAAGACTGCGGTAAAGTTTCGAGGCTTAAAGTTTCTGTTCATCAAAGGGCTACTCCTCGTAGGCGTTTATGTATCGAGATTATTGGCTCGGCAGTTATCCCTCAAAGAATACTGTACGGTCTGGTAGCGGACAGAAAAAGGGAAGAGCCCGGCGTGGAGCTCTTCCCTCTTTAATGTGGGTTGTAAAAATTGCCCTTAGGAAGTCTTAGTTGAAGGTGCAACGGTAGACGAGGTAGTGCTAGCTGCGCCGTTGACTGAGTAAGTCGCGATGTAGCCGGTGTAGAGGCCAGTAATCTCGCTGGGAATCATAGCGTTACCTCCATCTGTGAATTGGCCAGCGATATTAGTCGAGATTGCAGTTCCATCAATCGGAGTTGAGTCTTTACCGGCAATTGAAATATCGCTCAAATCGGTGACGGTGCGGGTAGAGCTGTAAATCAGGTAGTTATCTGATGAGAGCGTAGTACCGTCAGCTAAAGTTACGGTAGATCCGCTATAGGAGCTGAAGGGGCTCCACTCTCGTGCAGATACCTGGTAGTTATGCTCCAGGCCGTCGATTTTATAAAGAGTATTTTTAGGAATCAGAATGACATAGGTCAGTGAAGCGATACTGACGCTTGCAGTGCTTCCATCAGTGGTATAGAGGTCGAAACCACCCTGGCCGCCTCGGTTAGTAGTACCGGTAAAGGAGGCAGGGTCTGTACTGTTTGCAGATTGGAACTCAAATACTTCGCCAAAGCCGGTAGCGTTCACCGTTGGAGTGGACGCAGCGTAGGCAGGGATAGCGGTAGTTGCAAGGACGGCGGGCGCGGCCCAGGCAGTACCCTGTAGCAGGGTACGACGTGAGGTCGGCATGTGGATTCCTCCAATGAATGTGTGCGGTGCGATGAATGAGATTAATAGTTTACCTAGAATTCGCGTACCGAAAGGGAAGAACTGGGGTGAGGTGCGCCCCCCATATGCGCCTACAGTTCCCCTTCCAAAGACTTCTTGCATGAGAAGAGGGACCGGGCAGCAAAAAGCCCCACACCGGAGTGTGGGGCTTACCGGTGGGTCCTACCGGGATCGAACCGATGACATCCACGGTGTAAACGTGGCGCTCTACCAGCTGAGCTAAAGACCCTTGCTGTCTCTTCCGCGTTATCTCTCGCGGCGACATGTAATACTCTACGCAGGTCAAAACAGCTGCGCAAATCGAAAAACTCCCCCGAAGCGCAAAAAGACCCGATTTTCTGACCGTTTTCAACAGACAAATATCAGAAAAGTCCATCTTGACATGGGGTTATATTTTTTTTAAAAAAATTATTAACTTTTTTCTACACAGCCCCTTCCAGCGCCAAAATCTGCCAAAAAGGGCCCCTGTCTCACGAGACAGAAGGCCCTCATTCCTATTTCCCTTGCTTCATCACCAGGCGGAAAGCAGCCCAGTCTTGGGCGAGAGACTCAGATGTAGTCACATGCAGGCCCGCCAGCGGGGCAGCTTCTTGAATCTCCACCGGTGGAATATGCCCTTCACGACCATTTTTTGGAGTCAGAAGCCAAACGACTCCCCCATCATCGAGAGTTGCCAATACATCCATGAGCCCGTCAACCAAATCGCCGTCCTCAGCACGCCACCACAGCAGGATGCCATCGACAACTTCTTGGTCATCCTCATCAAGAAGCTCTGTTTCCAGAAAATCCTCCAGAGCATCGCGCAGGTCGAAGTCGACGTCCTCATCGTAGCCAAACTCCTGCATCAGGCTGCCAGCAGGCAGTCCCAACTTCTGACCAACAGTCTCTTTAGTAGCACCGGTGGCGCTCACGTACGTCCTCCAAGATTCAAATGACAATGGCGGGCTAGCAATTCAACAAAGCCCCGCACACCCACCTTCACCGCTTCCAATACGAAAGTAAACGAGACCGGGCATGCCTTTAGTTCCTACTGAACACGCTTCATGCCCCCAAATCAACAGAACACGACCAAAATAGGCCAGCTAATTTCACCCTCAGAAAAAGTAGGGGCAAGTGACGGCTATTTCACACCCCCAAACCCCTGAAACCACAACCTTAAAACCGGCAATTTGTGACAACATAGAAGAGAAGTTGTCTTAGCGCCTGCCCACCGGCCGCGCAAGGCATACACCCAAGGCTCACCGGGCACATACGCTGCCACAGGTGAACACATACCCCTACAACAAAGAGAGGTTGACTAGTGGGACCCTCAGAAACGAACGATCACGTTTTGAGTGCACTGACCAACAGCTTCACCGACATTGATCCCGAAGAGACCAGCGAGTGGATTGAGTCTTTCGACGACCTGGTAGAAGCCCACGGCACCGAACGTGCACAGTTCATCGTGCGCTCGCTCATGCAGCGCGCAGGCCAGAAGTCGATCACCGTACCCATGGTGACCACCACTGACTACGTCAACACCATTCCTGTCGACCAGGAACCCGAATACCCCGGCGACGAACAGATTGAGCGCCGCTACCGCGCTATGCTCCGCTGGAACGCTGCCATGATGGTTCAGCGAGCACAGAAGGCAACCATCGGCGTCGGTGGCCACATTTCCTCCTACGCTGGTGTCGCTACCCTCTACGAGGTAGGTTTCAACCACTTCTTCCGTGGCCGCAACCACCCCGGTGGTGGCGACCAGATTTTCTTCCAGGGCCACTCCTCCCCCGGTAACTACGCCCGCGCCTTCCTGGAAGGTCGCATCACCGAAGAGCAGCTCGACGGCTTCCGCCAGGAAAAGACCAAGCAGGGCACTCACCTGCCCTCCTACCCCCACCCCCGTAACCTGCCTGACTTCTGGCAGTTCCCCACGGTATCCATGGGTCTTGGTCCCCTGAACGCCATCCACCAGGCACAGTTCAACAAGTACCTGCACAACCGCGGTATCAAGGACACCTCAGACCAGCACGTCTGGGCCTTCCTGGGCGATGGCGAAATGGACGAGCCCGAGTCACGCGGCGCCCTGCAGCTGGCTGCTAACGACAAGCTCGATAACCTCACCTTCGTGGTCAACTGCAACCTGCAGCGCCTGGACGGCCCCGTCCGCGGTAACGGCAAGATTGTTCAGGAACTTGAAGCCTTCTTCCGCGGCGCAGGCTGGAATGTCATCAAGGTCCTCTGGGGCCGCGAATGGGACTCCCTGCTCGAGAAGGACAAGTCCGGCGAGCTCGTCCGCATCATGAACGAAACCCGCGACGGCGACTACCAGACCTACAAGGCTGAGTCCGGCGGCTTCATCCGCGAGCACTTCTTTGGCCAGACCCCTGAGACCAAGGAACTCGTTGCGGACATGACCGACGACGAAATCTGGGCTATGAAGCGCGGCGCTCACGACTACCAGAAGGTTTACTCAGCCTTCAAGGCAGCTGTCGAGCACAAGGGTCAGCCCACCGTCGTCCTTGCTCAGTCTGTTAAGGGTTACGGCCTGGGCGCCTCCTTCGAGGCCCGCAACGCCACCCACCAGATGAAGAAGCTGTCGATGGAAGACCTGAAGCAGTTCCGCGACCACCTGCGTATCCCCATCTCCGATGAAGAGCTGGAGAAGGACCTCTACAACCCGCCCTACTACCACCCCGGTAAGGACTCCGAAGAGTACAAGTACCTCATGGCCCGCCGTGAGGAACTGGGCGGTTTCGTTCCCTCCCGCAAGAACGTTCAGCCCAAGATTACCCTGCCCTCAGACAAGGCCTACAAGGGTGCATTCAAGGGTACCGGTAAGCAGATGGCTGCTACCACCATGACCTTCGTGCGTCTGCTCAAGGACCTCATGCGTGAGAAGGACTTCGGCCACCGCATCGTGCCCATCATCCCCGATGAGGCCCGAACCTTCGGCATGGACTCCTACTTCCCCACCGCCAAGATTTACAACCCCAACGGCCAGAACTACCTGGCTGTTGACCGTGAGCTCATGCTGGCCTACAAGGAATCACCCGAGGGCAAGATTATTCACGTGGGCATCAACGAGGCCGGCGGTACCGCTGCCTTCACCGCCGTAGGCTCCTCCTACGACACCCACGGCGAACCCATGATCCCCGTCTACATCTTCTACTCGATGTTCGGCTTCCAGCGCACCGGCGATGCCTTCTGGGCAGCAGCTGACCAGATGACCCGTGGCTTCATCATGGGCGCAACCGCCGGCCGCACCACCCTTACCGGTGAAGGCCTGCAGCACGCAGACGGCCACTCACCGATTCTGGCTGGCACCAACCCCGCAGTGATTCACTACGACCCCGCCTACGGTTACGAAATCGGCCACATCGTCAAGCGCGGTATCGAGCACATGTACGGTGACAAGGACGAAGACCACAACGTCATGTACTACATCACCGTCTACAACGAGCCCATTCAGCACCCCGCTGAACCCGAAAACCTCGACGTTGACGGCCTGCTCGGCGGTATCTACCGCCTGCACGAGGCAAAGAATGACGGCCCCCGCGCCCAGCTTCTGGCCTCAGGCGTTGCAGTTCCCTGGGCTGAAAAGGCACAGCAGATTCTGGCCGAGGACTGGGGCGTCTCAGCAGACGTCTGGTCAGTTACCTCATGGACCAACCTGCGCCGCGACGGCCTTGCCGCCGAGCGCGAGCTGCTGACCAACCCGTCCGCCACCCCCCGCACCCCCTTCGTTGCCCAGCAGCTTGAGGGTGCAACCGGCCCCATCGTTGCCGTGTCTGACTACCAGACCGACCTGATGGACGGCATCCGCCAGTTCGTTCCCAACGAATTCGCGACCCTGGGTGCAGACGGCTTCGGCTTCTCAGACACCCGCGCCGGTGCCCGCCGCTTCTTCAAGATCGACGCCGAGTCCATCGTCGTCCGTACCCTGCAGATGCTGGCTAAGCGAGGCGAGGTCCCCGCTGATGCACCTGCTAAGGCCTTCGAGAAGTACGACCTGAACAACATCAATGCAGGCACCTCAGGTACCGCCGGTGGCGACGCCTAAGCCCCTGTGCTGACACGTTCCTAGCTCACAGCGAGTCCTAGATTCGCGCTGAGTGTAAGGGCGGCCCCCACGATTATCGTGGGGGCCGCTTTTGTTCTGGGCAGTCTTTTGCCTAGTCGGTCTTACCCTCTAGTTTTCTTGGGCCGAAGCCCTTAGCTGTGAGTTTTCTTGGCTTTTGAGATTGAACAGCTGTGCCGTCCCGGCTGGCCTGCTAACAGGAGTAGGATAGTTATTTGAACAAAGCGCTAGAAACTTTCAAGTTCTAGGTCTCACACTCTATTTTCAAGGCGGTTACGCGTGATAGCACTGGTGTGCCCCGGCCAGGGGTCGCAGAAGCCCGGATTCCTCACAAACTGGTTAAACGTCGACGGGGTACGCCCCCACCTAGAGCGGCTCTCTGAGGCTGTAGAGCTCGACCTGGTTCATTACGGCACCGAGGCCGATGAGGAAACCATCAAGGACACCGCTATTGCCCAGCCCCTGATTGTGGCAGCTGGTCTTGTCACCGGTCGCCTAGCCCAGAAGGCCCTAGAGGGCCAGAAGCTTGTTTTTGCCGGTCACTCAGTGGGTGAGATTACCGCTTCAGCCCTAGCCGGTGTGCTCACCGAAGAGGACGCCATGCGTTTTATCAAGGTACGGGCCGACGGCATGGCTCAGGCAGCTGCCGCTACCCCCACCGGCATGGCCGCCGTGCTCGGCGGAGTTGAGGACGACGTCCGCGCCGCTATCGCCGAAGCCAACCTCACCGCCGCCAACTCGAACGGCGGCGGGCAGATTGTAGCCGCTGGTTCCCTCGACGCTCTTGCAGCTTTCGCCGAGAACCCGCCCGCTAAGACCCGCGTGATTCCGCTGAAGGTAGCCGGTGCCTTCCATACCGACTACATGGCGGCAGCCCAGGGGCCCCTGGCAGACTTTGCGGCAGGCCTCTCCCCCGCAGAACCGACTGCTGAGCTGCTCTCAAACTTCGACGGCCAGCCCGTTGCCTCAGGGACAGCGGCCCTTGAATCGCTGGTTGCCCAGGTGACCCGCCCCGTCCGCTGGGACCTGTGCATGGCAACTCTCGCGGAGCGGGAAGTTACCCGCCTGGTTGAGGTTGCTCCCGCCGGTACCCTCGTGGGCCTGGCCAAGCGCGGTATGCGCGGCACACCGGCGTCCGCCATCAACACCCCCGATGACATTGCCGCCCTAGCCCAGGCTCTTCAGGCCTAAAGTTTCCCCGAAAGGACTTCACGATGCCTACTCTCAAGCAGGTTGAGCCCAACCGCTACTCCCGTATTCTGGGCTACGGGGCTGCCCGCCCCGACCTGATCGTCACCAACGACGATATTGCCGGCCCAATTGACTCCTCAGATGAATGGATCGTTCAGCGCACCGGCATCAAGACTCGTCACCGTGCCTCAGAAAAGATTTCTGTAACAGATCTTGCTGTGGGAGCTGCCCAGGACGCCCTGACCGCCTCAGGTGTGCAGGGTGAAGAGCTGGATGCCGTCATCGTCGCCACCATCTCCCACCCCTACGCAACCCCCGCCCTCGCGACCCTGGTAGCTGAAGCTGTGGGGTCCAAGGCTCCCGCTTACGATATCTCAGCAGCCTGTGCAGGCTTCTGCTACGGCATTGCCCAGGCGGACGCCCTGGTGCGCTCCGGCACCGCCCAGAAGGTTCTGGTCATCGGCGTTGAGAAGCTCTCAGACTTCATCGACAACACCGAACGCACCATTTCCTTCTTGCTCGGTGACGGTGCTGGTGCAGCGGTCGTAGGTGCCTCCGATGAGCCCGGTATTGGCCCCACTATCTGGGGGTCGGACGGCGAGCGCTGGGGCGCTGTGGGCATGACCCATTCCATGCTTGATATCCGCAACCGTGATTTTGTGGCTAACCCGGTGCAGGAGGGCGAGAAGCTTTGGCCGACCCTACGTCAGGACGGCCAGACGGTCTTCCGTTGGGCTGTGTGGGAGATGGCTAAGGTTGCGCAGAAGGCTCTCGATACTGCCGGTATTACCGCAGATGACCTGGGGGCGCTGGTGACTCACCAGGCCAACATGCGCATTATCGACCAGATGGTGAAAACCCTGAAGCTGCCCGAGAGCGTTGTGGTGGCCCGCGATATTGAGTGTGCGGGTAACACCTCTGCTGCCTCTGTTCCGCTAGCTGCCCACCAGCTGCTCCAGGACAACCCCGACCTTTCAGGTAAGTTTGCCCTGCAGATTGGTTTCGGTGCGGGTCTGGCCTACGCGGCTCAGGTTGTTGTGCTCCCCTAACCTGCCCTGTGCCGGGTCGGTGGGGCGTCCGCACCGTATTTTGACAAAATGTTAGATTTATTTCAAAAATTAGGTGGCGTCACAGCTTAGCTTTGTGCGGGCTAGGGGCTACACTCAATTTTGGAAGCTAAAGTGGGCTCTGCCCGCTTATCCCT
This sequence comes from Rothia nasimurium, assembly GCF_928381415.1. GTDB lineage: Bacteria > Actinomycetota > Actinomycetes > Actinomycetales > Micrococcaceae > Rothia > Rothia nasimurium_H. The sequence goes on along the minus strand of NZ_CAKMSF010000007.1, from coordinate 229,127 downwards.
CAACCGCTGCGCACCCCTGCGCGGTGAGTTACATCAGTGGCCCCACGCCACTCATACTAAGACGAAGGAGCCATCATGGCAGATCAGAACGAAATCCTCGCAGGTCTTGCAGAAATCGTGAACGAAGAGACCGGTGTAGAGGTTGAGGACGTCCAGCTCGAGAAGTCCTTCACCGAAGACCTAGACATCGACTCCATCTCAATGATGACCATCGTTGTGAACGCTGAGGAAAAGTTCGGCGTTACCATTCCCGACGAAGAGGTCAAGAACCTGAAGACCGTCGGCGACGCTGTTAACTTCATCGCTAACGCCTAAGTCGCGTTGACCAGGTTGGGCACGGTCTTATCGTGCCCAACCTGCTTTTTATTCTTTACCCCAACCCAAGACTGTATTCGAAGGAATCAAGCATGACTCGTAAAGTTGTGGTCACCGGCCTCGGCGCCACCACCCCCATCGGTGGGGATGTCCCGACGACCTGGGAAAATGCGCTTGCAGGTGTCTCAGGCATCACCACTATTGAAGAGCCCTGGGTTGAGGAATTCGACCTGCCTGTTTCGATTGCTGGCCGTGTGGCTGTAGATGCTGTTGAGTCGGGCCGCCTGACCAAGGTTGAGGCTAAGCGCCTGGACCCCTCGGGCCAGCTGGCTTTGGTTGCTGCGCGTGAGGCCTGGGAGGACGCCGGTTTTAGCGGCCCTGACGCTGAGGCTGCTGAAGAGTGCGACCCGCTGCGGACCGCGGTTGCTTTTGGTACCGGTATCGGTGGTGTGTGGACTCTGCTTGATGCCTGGGATACTCTGCGCGAGAAGGGCCCTCGCCGTATGCTGCCTATGACGGTTCCCATGCTGATGCCCAACTCAAATGCTGCTGCCGTCTCGATGAACCTGAAGGCCCGTGGCGCTGCCCAGACCGTGGTGTCCGCCTGCGCTTCGTCGACCGAGGCTTTGGAGCTGGGCCTGATGCTGATTCGCTCGGGTAAGGCTGATGTGGTGATTGCCGGTGGTTCTGAGGCTGCAATCCACCCCATGACGATTGGCGCCTTTGCAAAGATGCAGGCCCTGTCGACCCGCAACGATGACCCTGCTGGAGCTTCCCGCCCCTACGATACCGGCCGCGACGGTTTTGTGATGGGTGAGGGCGGTGCTGCACTGATTCTCGAATCTGAGGAGCACGCGCTGGCCCGCGGAGCCCGTATCTACGCGGAGCTGGCTGGCACCGGCGTCTCAGCGGACGCCCACCACATCACCGCTCCCGACCCGGCTGCTCTGGGTGCTACCCGTGCCCTGCAGGAAGCTCTGACCGATGGCGGTATTTCTCCCGAGCAGGTAGTGCACGTCAATGCGCACGCAACCTCTACTCCCGTGGGTGATATCCCCGAGTCCCTGGCTTTGCGTGAGGTCTTCGGGGAGCACACCGGCAAGGTAGCTGTATCTGCAACCAAGTCAATGACCGGTCACCTGCTCGGCGGTGCCGGTGCTCTTGAAGCTGTGCTGACTGTTCTTGCGATTTACCACCGTAAGGCTCCCTGCACCATTAACCTGGAGAACAAGGACCCCGAGATTGACCTCGACGTTGTCACCGAGGCTCGGGATCTTCCTGCCGGTGAGATTGTTGCTGTCTCGAACTCCTTCGGCTTTGGTGGCCACAACGCTGTAGCGGCTTTCCGTAGCGTCAGCAACTAACACCGTGCTGGTCTTGCTTGTGAGAGAGGGCCCTTCTACGCGAACTCTGGTTCGGGCAGAAGGGCTCTTTTCTATGCTCTGGGGCGGGGGTGCTCTTGCCTTAGGCCCGGAGCCTGACGGTGGCGCTGGCCGATGAGGCGTTAGGACGCAGGGGCTCAAGGTCGTCGTCCCAGGGCTGGCCAACGGCCGCAGAGAACTGCCGGTAGAGTTCATCAAAATTACCGGCTGCTTTTTCGAAGGCATAGCGGATGCGGTCTTCGGTCACGGTGAAGTTGCCCTGGAGATCTACCGGTAAGGTGCAGATGCCGAGTTCGGGGGTGTGCATGATGCGTAAGGCGTCGGAGGTTGCGGTGCGGCGCTCGGTGACTTCAAAGTAGCTGCCCTTGAAGTGACGGAGGGTGGAGGCGATGAGGGCGGCTCCCCCGCTGTTGCCCTGCCAGCTGATATCTGCACGGTGGTAGCCCGGTTTCTGGGGTTGGGCTTGCCAGGTGGGGGTCAGCCGGTGGGCAGTGAGATTTTCAAGAGCCCAGGTCACGTGGCTTGTGAGGGCTGAGGGGACAGCCAGCAGAAAGATAAAGCCACCGGTAGGGTTGCCGGTTGTCTCTGATGGAAGGGGGACGGGCTGGCCGGGCTTTTCTGCTGGTGAAAACATGGTCTTCCCATCCTATACCTTCTGCCTTACCTTTAGGCCCGGGGGTGAGCCCTACTATAGGCCTGGGCAAGGCGGTCTACCGAGACGTGGGTGTAGACCTGGGTGGTTGCTAAAGAACTGTGCCCAAGAAACTCTTGGACGGCTCTAATGTCTGCTCCACCATCGACCATGTGGGTTGCAGCTGTATGGCGGAAGACGTGGGCGCCTGTGGCTTCGGTGTCGCCCAAAGTACCCAGCAGGGTGGTGAGGTCTTGGCGAATCTGCCGGGGGTTGGCGCGTTTACCCTGGGGGCCGATGAAGAGGGCGTGTTGAGCCGGAGCGCTTTTAGCTGCTTCTATCTCGGGAAGCCACTGCGGGCGTCCTGCCACAACCCACCGGTTGAGGGCCTGCATAGCCTGGGCCCCGAACGGCACAACCCGCTCTTTATTGCCCTTACCCAGCACGCGCAGGGTTCGCTGGTTACGGTCAATGCTTGCTAGGTCGAGACCGGTGAGCTCTGAGATGCGCAGCCCGCTGGCGTAGAGTAGCTCCACTACCGCTTGAAGACGCAGGAGTCGGGCGTCCCGCGGGGTCTGCTCCAGAGCTGCTGTGAGGGTTGTGGTGAGGGCCTGCATCTGGGTTTCGCTGAGTACCGAGGGCAGGTGGTTGCTCTTCTTGGGGGTAGTGAGTTTGAGTGCCGGGTTGGCTTGGATGAGTTCTTCTTCCTCCGCCCAGGTGAAGAAGGTCCGCAAGGACGAGGTCCGTCGGGCCATAGAGCTCCGGGCAGCTTGTTTGCGGTGATGGTAGGCTAGCCAGTCTCGAATGACTTCAAGGGTGATGTGGGAGAGGTGGGTGGTGCCGTGCCTGCGAGCGTGGGCAAAGAAATCGGTGAGGTCAGAGACGTAGGCTCGAATTGTTTGGGGTGAGCGGTGGAGCTCGTAGGTGAGGTAGCGTTCAAAGGCTTCAAGGGCTCGTACGAACTCTCGGTCTTCGTCAACCGTGGAGGCCCCGATTTTGAGGGTGGTGGGTAGCTGGTCTGCAGGGTGCACCATACCGCTCCTTTCTACCGGTGACTGAGGTGAGGTCTTCATTCTATCCCCCGGAGCTTTCCACCGGTGGTTTGGTTTTTCGCCAGCCCATGCCTTCCTGCTCTGCGAGGTTGAGTCGGTTGAGTTGAGATAGGGCAATCATGACGGTTCGGGCAGGTAGCGCAAGGTCAGCACTGAGCTGTTCGACGGTAGCCGGAGTGCGGAGGGGCAGTACGTCCCACACCCGTCTTTGAGTTTCGGTAAGCGAATCCAGGAGCTGCTGGTGGGCAGAAGGAGCTGCAAATAGGCTGGTTTGTTCTGCAGCTATCTCCGAAGTTCTGTCGTCAAGAATCTGCCGGGCATCGGTCACAAGTTGGGCTAGACCGTCTCGAATCAGACGGTGGCAGCCTTCTGAGGTCGGTGAAAAGATAGGGCCGGGTACAGCGTAGACGGGGCGCCCCAGTTCTAGGGCATGATGGGCGGTGTTGAGCGCGCCACTGCGCCAGCGGGCTTCAATAACTATGCTGGCCCCGGTGAGAGCGGCGATGAGCCGGTTACGTTGGAGGAACCTGTAACGGGTGGGGTTCTGCCCCAGAGGAACCTCACTCAGCAGCAGGCCCCGTTCAATAATCTCGTGTAGCAGGCGTTCATTGGGCTTGGGGTAGAGACGGTCAAGACCTCCCGCCATTAACGCTACGGTGGGCAGGGAAGACGTTGCTGTAGCGAGTGCTGCTCGATGGGCGGTGGCGTCTACGCCAAAGGCTCCACCTGAGACCACCGTATAGCCCCGGTTTGCTAGTTCACCGGCCAGGTGGCTGGTTGCTGAGTTACCGTAGGAGCTGACATCGCGGGACCCCACTACCGCATAACTCTTTTCGGTGGTGAGCTGGGCTAGCAGCTGGCGGTCTCCCCTGCCCCAGAGGCCAACCGGAGTTTTTTCTGCGAGGTCATTCAAGGCCTGTGGCCAGTCTGGGTCTTCGGGTATACATAGCCAGCTGCCGCTGGCCCGGGCTAAAGCCATATCCTGTTGGACGCTGATACCTGCCCGTCTGCTCTTCCACCGCTGGGTCCGTTCACCGATGGCACTAGCGAGGGCAGGTGCCGCAGATACATCGTGTGCTCCTGCTTCCTCAAGGTGGCGGGCTAGAAGATGCGGGGTGAGCTCCTGACGGCCGGTGAGGTAGTCTGCGGCACGGACCGGGCCGACTAGCCGAAGCAGGGTGTAGGTTGCGACGTCCTCGGGGTCGGTAATGCGCAGGATCTCGGTGCGGGCTCTACGAATATCGTGGTGGGGGTCGTGATGTGTCATGTCTGGTAGCTTTCAGTGGCGTGGTTGCGGAAGTAGAGGGCAAGGTCAAGGTGGTCTCGGCTGGGGCTGGTGGCTCCATCTAAGTCGGCTAAGGTCCAGGCGGTTCGTAGCACTCGGTCATAGCCGCGGGCTGTGAGGGTTCCGTGGTCCAGGGCGGTGGAGAGGGACGAGGTCAGTTGAGCTGAAAGCTTGAGAGGGCCTCTCAGAATCTTGCCGTTCGTCTCAGCGTTTGTGGTCACGCCCAGCGGGCTTAGTCTTTCCGCCTGGGCTTTGCGGGCTTGGCTGACCCGGTAACGAATCTCGTCTGAGCTTTCGTTGGTGCCGCTGGTAGCGAGGTCGGCGGCCGTTACTTTAGGGACGCTGATATGAAGATCAATACGGTCGAGCAGGGGGCCCGATAGCCGGCTGAAGTAGGATCTTCGCTCACGACTAGTACAGGTGCAGTCTAGACCGCGCCCCACGTTGTAGCCGCAGGGGCAGGGGTTGGCAGCTAAAACGAGTTGAAACCTAGCCGGGTACCGGGCTGAAGCAGCTGAGCGACTAATAATAACTTCGCCGCTTTCGAGGGGCTGGCGCAGAGAATCTAAAACGCTGCGCTTAAATTCCGGGGCTTCATCGAGAAAAAGGACGCCCCGGTGCGCCTTTGAGATACACCCCGGCTTGGGCAGCCCGGCACCGCCTCCCATAATCGCCGGTGCGCTGGCAGTGTGGTGGGGTGCTTCGAAAGGCGGTCTGGTCATCAGTTCGGTGAGCGGCTCACCCGAACGGCAGAGCGAGTGCACCGCGGTGACATCCAGGGCTTCTTGCGGTGTGAGCGGAGGAAGAATACCGGGGAGGCGTTCTGCCAGCATGGTCTTGCCAGAACCAGGTGGGCCGGTCAGCAACAGGTGATGGCCCCCTGCAGCCGCTATTTCAAGGGCTAGGCGCCCCTCAGCCTGCCCGGCAACATCTGCCATATCAGCGCTCTGCTGCGGGCTGCTGGGCTCCGCAACGGTCCTCTGGCTCCCCACCAGAACTGGTCTTTTGAGTTTTTCTGGTTCGGGGCAGCCCAGAAGTTCAAACACTTCAGCGAGACAGCTGACCCCGGTCACTTCAACCCCCTCTATGAGGACTGCTTCTTGGGCGTTGCCTTCGGGTACAACTACCCGCTCATGACCGGCATCGCGGGCGGCTTTGACGGCAGGTAGTACTCCGGGAACCTGTCGCACGCTCCCATCGAGACCGACTTCGCCCAGGAAGACCGTGCGGCCTGATGAACCTAGCTGCCCCGCCGCCTGCTGGGCTGCAACCAACATGGCCACATCAAATGCCGAGCCGCGTTTGGGAAGAGTAGGCGGGGTGAGGTTGATGGTGAGTTTCTGGGGTGGCAGGGGCAGCCCGGAATTCTTCGCGGCAGACCGTACCCGGTCTTTGGCCTCGTTCAAAGAACTATCGGGCAAGCCAAGCAGGACGAAGCCGGGTAGGGCAGATGAGATATCGGCTTCTACTTCGACGAGGTAGCCGGTGACGCCCACCAGGGCAACCGAATAGGTTCGTGCGAAGGCCACGGCTACACCACCGCCTGCCGATGCTCAAAGGTGAAATCCGTGGGGCTCCCGCACAGGGCAATAGCGTCTACTCTCATGGTGGAATAGGGAGCCCGGTTTTCTGCTAACCAGGCGTAGGCCAGGTGTCGTAGCATCTGGCATTTCCGGGCAGTAATGGATTCAAGAGGGTGCCCGTAACCCGCACCAGAACGGGTTTTAACCTCGATAAAGACCAGGGTCTGGTCGCTATCGCGCATAATCAAATCAAGTTCACCGCTCCACCTCGGCCGCTCTTCAGTTCGTGCGGGCCGCCAGTTACGAGCCAAGAGAGTATAGCCCTGTTGCTCTAAGACTGCCAGGGCGATATCTTCACCCCAGCGCCCCACTTCTTTGGGCCGCAAGGACGCATGGGGCGAGACTGGCTGTAGTGCGGGGTTCATAGGGGCCTCCTTCAAGTATCAGGGTTAGCCCCATCATGACCTGCTGTGTCTGGTTCTACCTACCTCTGTGCTGGCTGTGGATATCGCCCTTTCCCTATACCACCAGGTCAGCGCCAGATAGCTCCCCTATTCACGCTCATAAACGGTACAGCCGTGACGCAACCATGACGCCCCGCGCGTCCTTATCCCCAGCCAGCTGCACCGGGCGTCCGCGCATCTCTGCATACAAAAAACCCGCCCCTTCCCTCACGGGAAGGAGGCGGGCTCACACGCTAGCTTTTAGGCCGAACCGGGGTCGAAATCACTCATGGTCGGCACGACCAGGTCTTCGGCGGCAGCGCGTTCTTCAACGTTCACATCGCGCACCGAATACACCTTCACGTTCTTAACAAACCGAGACTGGCGGAAAATATCCCATACCCACACGTCCTGCATCTCAACCTCAAAATACAGAGACCCGTCAGCAGTTCGCGGGGTCACCTGCACCTGGTTGGCCAGGTAAAAACGGCGGTCGGTCTCAACGATATAGGTAAAGAGCTCAGCTACATTCTTGTACTCTTCATACAGGGCTAGCTGGGCACCTGACTCGTAGCTCTCAAGATCCTCTTGGCTCATACTTCTTCCTTCTCTCGTTCCACCATAGCCTGCTGGATTTGTGCCTCGGTAGCCGGCAACGACCAGCTCAGCCGATGCAAGGGGGTGGGCCCCATCGTTTCTATCGCGGTGCGGTGGGCACCCGACCCGTAGCCCTTATTTTTCGCCCAGCCGTAGCCGGGGTAGCGGGTGTCCAGCTCGTCCATGAGGGTATCGCGCTCCACCTTAGCCACCACCGAAGCTGCCGCGATAGAGGCACAGCGGTAGTCACCCTTAATCTCCATCTGAACCGGCCCGAACCAGCCACCTGGCTCCCCCGCCAGACCTGCCCAGGCTTCAGCCACCAGCCCACGGTAGAGGGTGCTTGCCGGGTCAAGGTCGGCAAAAAGGTCAGCCTCGGGAGCAGAAAGCCAGTTATGCTTGCCATCCAAGAGGACGGCGTCAGGGTAAGCCCCAGCCCGGGTCACCTGGGCAAGAGCCCGCTGCCCCGCTAAACGCAGGGCCGTGGTGATACCCAGAGCATCGATTTCAGCAGGGCTGGCGTGCCCCACCGCGGTCACGGCCCACTGCTTCACCTGCGGAGCCATCGCCACCCGCTTTTTCTCGGTCAGGGCCTTTGAATCGATGAGCCCCTCGATGCTGAGCTGGGCGTTCGCATCAATCACGGCGACCCCAACGGTGACCGGCCCGGCCAGCGGTCCGCGCCCCACCTCGTCCATACCCGCCACCAGGGTCTTGCCCGCTGCAAAGAGCTGGGTTTCGACGCTCAGGTCAGCGGACGCGGGTTCTTTAGCTGGCACGGTCTTACTCGGTATCGGGTACGTCGGCAAAGACATCGCTAGCCCCACCAATGAAAGTGAAGCTAGACAGGGGCCAGGCGACCACAAAGACTTCGCCCACGACGTCGGCGTCGTTGATGAACTCGGTGCCGGTCTGAATATGGTAGCGGGAGTCAGCAGAGTTAGAGCGGTTATCGCCCATGACGAAGTAGGAGTTCTGGGGAACGATCACGTCGAAAGGAAGCTCGGTGGGGCTTACACCGGGCTTGAGGTAGGTCTCGTCAATTTCTACGCCGTTGACGGTAATGCGGCCATCGGCAGTACCCACGATATGGTCACCACCCACACCAATCACACGCTTGACCAGGTAGTTTGATGAGCTATCGGGCATAACCCCCACAAAGGCAAGCGCATCACGCACGGGGTTAGAGCTGGTAGAGACAGGCATCCAGCCCTGAGTGTCCTTGAAGACCACGATGTCACCGCGCTCGGCTTCGGTGAAGAGTCCACCTGCCACGTTCACAAAAACGCGGTCGTTGATCTGCAGGGTATCTTCCATGGAGCTAGAAGGAATGTAAAACCCGCGAACCACAAAGGTTTTCAGCAGGAAGGCGATGAGCACAGCGTAGAGGATAATCAGGGCGTACTCTTTGACCGCGCTGTTTTCGCGGCGGCGCTTACCGCCGCGGGGCTTGTCGGTCGAGGCTGTGGTGGCGTCCTGTGCCGCTGCCTCGATGCTGTCTGAGTTCTTCTGCTGCTCCATGAGCCCGCACCCTTCTGCTGTGAACGTGTTTAGAGATAGTTTAGTGGTTTTAGCTGGGAGCTTGACCAAAGCGCTGAGCTGGCCAGGCGATGAAAACCGGAGTGCCAATAATTTTTTCGGTGCGAATCATGCCCCCACCGGGTGCCCCTAAGAGGGCCCTGGAGTCAGCGGACGCCGACCGATGGTCTCCCATGACCCACATGCGTCCTTCGGGAACCTGCACGCTAAAGCGCACCTCGCTGGCAGCCTCCCCAGGGTACAAGTAGGGTTCTTCGGAGCGTTGCCCGTTGACCAACAGATACCCCTGGGCATCGCAACATTCAACGCTATCGCCTGCCACCCCGATGACACGCTTGATATAGACCGTATCTGACCCCACCAGCCCCAACCATTGGCCAGCGGTTGTGAGCGGATCCCGCACCCAGGGGCTACCCGGCACATAGGGGGCAAAGGAGCCTGTTCCGTCGAAAACGACTACGTCCCCGCGCTTCGGCTCGGTAGCTAGTTTTGAGACGAGAATGCGGTCCCCGGGCTCATAGGTTGGTTCCATGGAGCTTGACGGTATGTAGAACACATCAATCAGGAAGGAACGAACCAGCAGGAGCAGGGTGAAGGCCAGGGCTGCGGCAACAGCAACAAGGCGCCAGCCCTGTAGAAAGGGTTGGCGCCTTGCCTCAGAAGATTCGGCGTGTACGCCAGTCTCCATAAAACTGTTGAAACCTAAATGGCTTAGGCTTCGCGCTTCTCGCGGATACGAGCAGCCTTACCGTGGCGGTCGCGCATGTAGTAGAGCTTTGCACGGCGGACGTCACCGCGGGTGACAACCTCGATCTTTTCGATGACGGGAGAGTGTACGGGGAAGGTACGCTCTACGCCTACACCAAAGGAAACCTTGCGGACGGTGAAGGTTTCGCGGACGCCAGCGCCCTGACGGCCAACAACGAAGCCCTTGAAGACCTGGACACGGCTGCGGTTACCTTCAACAATGTTGACGTGTACGTTCAGGGTGTCGCCGGGGCCGAACTCGGGGATGTCGGTGCGAAGTGACTTGTTATCAATGAAGTCAAGAGTCTGCATTGAGTTTCTCCGTGAATATCTCTGCCGCAGGTCAAACATATTCGGTGTATGTCGCAGGCAGTGTCTAGGGGTCACCGGGTGGTGCCAGACTGATGCTGTCTGCGATGAATTCTTGTCTCACCGGCGCTGAACGGTCAGAGCCGGTGGTTCATGCTGTTATAGGTCGCTCTTCCCCCTGCGGCAGGGGCGTGCCCAGCATGAACACAAAGAAAAATTATCCCACAGAAAACCCGCCTGCACCAGGGGTGCTGCGGCGGGCGTCCTGAACTTAAATGTGAGCTTACCTACTTTACTAGCCTTCGCTTGAAAGCCCGGCCTCGCGCTCAGCTTTTTTGGCAGCTTTCTGCTCGGTGTGCAGCTCCTGCAAGAGCTTGCGATCTTTCTTGTCCCAGTTCTCTGCGGGGTAGGCCTTGACCATATCGGGGCGGCGGGCGAAGGTGCGCTTAATCTGCTCATCGCGGCGCCAGCGGGCAATGGCGCCATGGTTGCCAGAGAGCAGGACGGGCGGCACCTGCTGATTTCGCCAAGTAGCGGGCTTGGTGTAGACCGGGTACTCCAGCAGCCCGCCGGTGTGGGACTCTTCGGCCAGGGACTCGGGGTTGCCCATGGCACCGGGAATCAGGCGGGTAATGGCCTCAATCATCACCATCACGGCCACTTCACCCCCGTAGAGCACGTAGTCGCCGATGGATACGGGCAGCACCCTAAATTCCTGCTCAGCCCAGTCCAGTACACGCTCGTCAATGCCTTCGTAGCGGGCCGGGGCGAACACGATGTGCTCTTCTTCTGCCAGGTCGTAGGCCAGCTGCTGGTTGAAGACGGTGCCGGCCGGTGAGGGCACGATGAGCAGGGGTTTACCCCCGTCCGCCCGTGCGGACGCCGGTGAGGCGGCAAGTGCCTGGTCCAGGGCGAGGCCCCAGGGCTCGGGTTTCATGACCATGCCCGCTCCCCCGCCGTAGGGGGTATCGTCAACGGTCTTGTGCCGGTCGAAGGCGAAGTCACGCAGGTTGGTCAGGTGCAAATCAACCTTGCCCGATTCGCGGGCTTTGCCCATGAGGGAGAGCTCTAGCGGGGCCAGGTATTCGGGGAAGATGGTGATGACATCAAAGCGCATGGGGTTTAGCCCTGCTCGCTCTCGGTGTCGGCTTCGTCGTCTTCATCGCTGTTGAGTTCGAGCAGGCCGGCGGGCGGGTTGATAATGATGTAGCCCTCCTCGGTATCGATTGCCGGAACGAGTTCTTCCACGAAGGGAATCATAACTTCTTCGCCGTCTGCGGTGTTCTCCAGGACTAGCAGGTCCTGGGTGGGCATGGTCTGCAGGCCGGTGACGATGGCGATGGGTTCTTCGGGCAGGTAGCCGTCCTTGATGTCGGCAGCCAGGTAGACGGGTAGGTCGAGCAGTTCGTGCTCGTAGTAGCCTTCATCGTCGCCGTCGGTTTCTGCTTCGCTAGCAGAGTCAAAGGTGAGGCGGGTGTCCCGCAGGTCTTCGGCCTGGTTGCGGTTGGTGACTTCTTCAAAGGCTACGACCAGGATTTTTTTGTTCCAGCGGGCTTTTTTGACGGTGAGGGTTCCGGCGGGGGCGATGGCTCCTGCGGGGCTTGCGGGGTTGAAGTTTTCGATGTCGAGTACGGCCCCGGGAGCGAAGCGTTCTTCGGGGGCGTCGGTGAAGAGCTGGACGGTGACTTCGCCGCGGATGCCGTGGGGTTTGCCGATGCGGGCGACCTGTACCTGCACGCGTATCTCCTTGGGGGTAAAGGTGGTGTGGGGTTTGGGTCTAACTTTACCGGGTTTTGCGGACGCCGGTGGGCAGATAAAAGCCCCACGCCAGCAAGTGCTGGTATGGGGCTTTCACCATTTCTTCTCTTGGTTTCATCTCTAGGTAAGAGAGGTCCGAGATAACTCCTTAACCCGTTCAGGAGTCAGTTGACTTGCTGTTGGAACAAAATTCTTTCGTTGAGCGTCTTCGTGGGAGGGAAAAGGGAGATAGAACTGGCCCACCTGAATGAATTCGTCTGTATCAGGTGTTTTTTGGCTATCAGTAAACCTGTCCGCGTAGGGAATGTACTGGAATTCAGGTTCTTTTCTGGCCAGGTCAGCGTTGCAGGTGGGATAGGCCAGATATACGTTCCTTTTGGTTCTTAAGGCGTAGGTGGCCATCTGATATTGGTCCCCCATCCCGGCCTTAGTAATACCCAGTTCGTTTGCCTTATATTTAGCGTCTACATAGAAGGCTGATTCTACGTTGTTGTGTGTATATTTGACGACGACGTCAGGTCGTTTGCCGCCGTCCAACGCTCTACCCCACTGCCCATCTTTCCGGTCATAGAAAATATTGACCTTTGCCGACTCGTTTTGTCCAGCAGCCTCAGTATTATCAACCTTATTGAATTGCTCTTGAACCATTTGTTCCCAGAGTCCGTTCATGGAGTATTTGAGGTTGGCTACAACACCAGGTGCCTCTTGCTTATTGACTGATGCGTTGAATTTAGCCTGCAGGATTGCTCGTGCAAGTTCGTAGCTAGTGCGAACAGCAGAGGACTCTTGCCGGGGCACAGTGTAGTATGCTGCTTGCGACAGAAGGACCTGTCTTGAAGCTACACTGACATCCCGTAACTGGGCTGCTGCTAGCAGTGCCTTTGCATAGCTGGTCTTTTTATTCTTGATGTGGTGGCGTTTGAGCTCGGGAACGCACAGTTCGATAGCTGCCCTGATAACCTGCCAGATGTGATTATCCGGGGTTAGCTCATCAAATTCACACTCAATTTTTGCTGAGCCAGTAATCTTCCTTTTGATCAGCCCTTCCGGGGTGATCCGTCCTTTGACAGTAGCGATATGGTCTGTCTGTAAGACATACTGGGGGCGTCGGTCTCGCAGGGAAAGCAGGACTTCTTCGATAAAACGTTGGTATACAAACTGCTTCATCAGTCTGCTCGTTGCAAACATAGCCATACCGGCTGATCCAAAATCTTTGGAAGTCGGGATGGGCTCGATTTTAACCTGATAGGCGTCCAACATGGTCCAAAGGGCCATAGGCCCCTCCAGCTCTTGTGAATTTTCAGGCAGAAGGGACCCACCCACTCCCCCTTGTGGTGCAGATGTTACAGACCAAAGAGGCGAGAGCCTGGAGTTGTCATCATTTTCAGAAGCAGAAACAACTGCTTCTTCTGCAAGGAGCTCTTCCGTGACTGGCTTATTCTCAACCAGGGTGGTTAACACTTCCACCAGGTAGGAATCGTGTACGCCGATAAGGTCCTGCTCATTGAGGACGAAGTGATTTTCCTGGTGAGCTTTTAGCTCTCCAAGGTCGAGGGTAAGAGTTCTCGCATATTGAGGGCGCCACAGCTTGGGTAGGATATGGAAAATCAAGGTTGCATGGTCATTGGAGTTCGGTGATATGGGAACTCTAATCACAGTTAGCCCTACCCCGTTACCCCGGCTACTGACCTGGAACCAGCGGGTGGTTTCAGTTTGGGTCTGGGCACCGTTAACCTTCATCAGCTAAGCTTTCTGAAGACTCATCAGAGGATTCTAGGGGCTCTGCACCCCCATCCGGGGTTTCGGTGTCTGGACTGGTGGGTGCAAAAGCTACGATGACTCTCTTGCCCAGACCATCACCCGGCATTTCAAGGCGGAGACCGTTAATTGTCTGGTTGAAGGGTGACTCGGTCATTAAATCTTCTAGATGGAAGATGTAGGCAATTTCAGCCAGTTGTTTGAGGAGGTCATGGGCAATCTGCTGGGCAGTTTTGTCGTCTTGGAAGAAGTAGGAATGTCCTAAACGGGCGTCGGGGCCCACCTTGGTGTAAAGCTTCTCGTTGGCCTCGTCATACCAGCTGAGGAGAGAATCAAGGTCATCGCGATCTTTCACTTTATCCTTACCACGAAGCACTTCGCCCATCATAGGCTCCATGGTGTGCCAGGTAAAGCGACGCCGCAGGGCCAAGTCGATGGTTCCCACAGAACGGTCCGTCGAATTCATGGTTCCAACAATGTAAAGGTTGTTAGGAACAGCTAGATATTCGAGCGGTTCTTCAGGTAATTTAGAGATGCCGGGGACCTCATCGACTGCAGTTTGCAAACGAACGGCTGCATGCTCCGGATCTTTATCTTCATAGCGGGTACTTTGCAGCTCCTTTGCTTCCTTACGGGTGAGAACCGCTCGGCCGTACTTACTGAGTAGCTCTTTAGGAGTTCGCTTGGCTTCCTCAATTACCATGAGTAGATCACCGAATACCTTCGCGGTGTTGGCACGGTTAATCTCATCGATAAAGAGTAGGTAGTTATTCTCCTGGTCTGCTGCAGCACGGTTACAGAGCTCCACGAAAATACCAGCTTTACCTGAAAAGTTTCCGCCTTTCTGAGGACGCAAACCTGATACAAAATCCTCATACGAGGTTGAGGGGTGAAAAACTACAGTTTCGCTTAGTTCAGGGTCAAACCCAAAATGGCCGTTGATATCTTGAGAATCAAAAAGCGATTTCTGATAATATGTTTTTCCACAGCCGGCTACGCCCTCTAAAATTGTATTTAGTGAAGAAATTACCAATTTAGAATCTGAGTATCCACCACCAGCTTCCTCAAGCATATTTTCCTCCGACCAGCCCAATTCAACATTTAAATTGTTATTTCTGAACACCCTTGAGGTTGTCCCAATCTTTTCATCATATCTACTGTATCCAACCATTTTTATTTCAAGAAATTCAGGTTCATCAACAAAATTTTTGAAATTATCTAGAAAATTATGGTAAATCTTAGGATCATTAACTCTAATATTTCCTGCAATTGGTAAGCTTCCGGCTTGAGTTTCAAGAAAGTTTTTGTATCCACCGAAATAAGCTAACGCAACTAAAGACTGGCCAATAGTTGATTTACGACCAACAGTATAGTTTTCTTTATATTTTTTTATTAATCCACTTATTTTCTCATTGGTACCTGTGTATTCAAAATCAATTACAGTACCACTCAGGAGGTGAAACTTCCCTCCATCTTCCAGCTTCAATGAGAGAAATTCATCAAAAGTTAATGATTGCGGTTCTTTTCGATTTGAGTCTGCTTGATATGATGTCACAGACTTATCGGCTGATATCCATTCGACAGGTGAATCCATTTATATAACCTCACAAAAAAGTAATCCTGAGCATATTATACACTCAGGATTACTTTTTTGTATTCAGTTAGCGTCGCTTGTCCGTGTCGATGACGTCTACGCGCACATGGTCGCCGTCGTTGATGGCGTTGACCACGGTGCGGATGCTCTTGGCGGTGCGGCCGGAGCGGCCAATCACACGGCCAAGGTCATCAGGGTTCACGCGAACCTCCAGGGTTTCGCCCCGGCGGCCGGTTTTGGCGCGCACCTGGACGTCGTCTGGGTTGTCGACGATACCCCGAACGAGGTGTTCGAGAGCGTCAGCCAACATGATTACTCAGCTGCTTCCTCAGAAGCTGCTTCTTCAGCAGCCTCTTCTGCGGGAGCTTCTTCAGCCTTGTCCTCGCCCTTGGGGGTGATTGCCTCGGGAAGGATGACAGAACCCTTTTCGGGAACAACGAACTCGGGCTTGGCGTCAACGGGCTTTACGGTTGACTCAGCCTTTTCGCCCTTGGCAGCAGCCAGGTCGCCGGTCAGCTTCAGCAGAGCAGCTACCTGCTCGGTGGGCTGGGCGCCAACTGACAGCCAGTACTGGGCACGCTCTGAGTTGATCTCGATGCGTGAGGGGTTCTCGGTCGGGTGGTAAATGCCGATTTCCTCGATAGCCTTACCGTCACGCTTGGTGCGTGAGTCAGCTACTACAACACGGTAGCGGGGATCGCGGATTTTACCGAAACGCTTCAGACGAATTTTAACAGCCACTGTAGTGGTTTCTCCTGTTTTCTATAACTGTTCGAGGTCAGGGGTCAGCTCGTGGGGCGGGCTTCGTCAAGACCTCTGCGGACACAATTTCTCCCGGATGAGAGGGGCCGGGAAAAATCGAGTACCCGTCAAGTATGCCAGCTCCGCCCCGCTTAATCTAGGGTTACGCTCTATGGAGTAAGCGTGTTGTGAGCAAGCTGACCGTGTTTATTTCTTCAGCGCCTGCTTCCAGCTGACCGAGGTTCCACCGCGCATAATGTTGGCGCGGTAGATGCGGGCGCCGAGCCGGGTGAGAAGGACTGCTACTGCCAGGGTGAGGGCGAGGGCGAGTAGGGGCTCCCAGAGGGCTACGTCTTCAGTGAGCAGGCGGCGGGGCATGGCAATTGAGGAAAGGACAGGCACAAAAGAAACAATCTTGAGCCAGGTTCCTGAGACGTAGATACCGGCGAAGAGGGCGGCGATGAGCACCATGGTGATGGGGTTGGAGAGGTTGGCGATGTCTTCGGTGCGAGCTGCCATGGCGCCGACGGCGGCCCAGATGGTGGCGATAGCTGCGAAGCCAACGACGTAGAACAGGGCGAACCAGCCGACCGAGGGTAGGATCCAGCCGAATTCTGAGGCGCTTCCGGTGATTTGCATGCCGATGAGGCCGGCGACTGCGTAGATAGCTACCTGCAGGATAGCGAGCACGATGTTGCCCACGATTTTTCCGGCGAGGAGTTGGCCGAGTGGTATGGCGGTGGCGATGATTTCGACGATGCGGTTTTGTTTTTCTTCGACCACGGAGTTGGCGATGGCTACGCCGAAGAGCACGGTAGTCATGTAGAAAATCATGGCGAAGACCATGGCGATGAGGAAGGCCAGCCCTGCATTGCTGTTGCCGGAGAGGACGCTGGTGCTCACCTGGGTTCCTGCAGCCAGGGCTTCGAGATCAACGCCTGCGGCAGCTGCGTTTTCGGCTGTAACGGTGGAGGTGATGACGGCACCCAGTTCAGTGACCAGGCTGTTGTCGGGGGAAGAGTCAAAGACGAGTTCCCAGCCTTGGTCTGTGGGGGCGAGGTAGGCATCCGCGTCCCCGTCGGCAACGAGGGTGCGGGCGGCGTCCGCGCTGTCGACCTGGGTGGCGGTGTAACTGGTGTTCTCGTCGCTGCTGGCTTCAGCGGCAGCGACCAGGGAGGTGGCTCGGTCGTCGCTGGTGGCTACGGTGTAGTCGGTTGACCCTGAGCTCATAAAGTAAGGGATGAGGATTGCGGCCAGGATGATGACGAGGGAGAAGATGGTTCCGCCGATGAAGGATTTGTCGCGCAGTTTGACCATGATTTCGCGGGTTGCGACGATTTGCCAGGCGTTTTTGGGGGCGGTACTGGGGCGGGTGGGTGCGGTGTTCATTGGCCGGTGACCTTTCGGTAGATGTCGCCGAGGGTGGGAAGCTGGCGGGAGAACTCGTGCATGTCGTGCTCTAGGCCAGCACTGAGGATCTGGTGGCGGACGCTGGCCAGGTCAGCGCCGGGGGCCAGTTCGAGGACGGCGTCGGTGCCGGAGACGTCGAGGACGTTTACCCCGGCCAGGTCGCGGAGCCAGGCGGCGTCCGCCCCACCCCGGTAGAGGTAGCGGGGGGCACCTGATTCGCGCAGTTCGGTGGCGCTACCGCTGGCGCGGACGGTTCCACCGTGCAGAATAACCACGCGGTCGCAGAGACGGTCAACCAGGTCGAGCTGGTGGGATGAGAAAAGGATGGGGACCCCGCCCCGCATGAGCTCGCGCATCATGGAGACCATGGTGTCTACGGCTTTAGGGTCAAGGCCAGAGAAGGGTTCGTCAAGGATTAGGGCGGTGGGCTGGTGCAGGATAGACGCTACGATTTGCACCCGCTGCTGGTTGCCGAGGGAGAGGGATTCGAGCTTGTCGTTCAGGCGCTCCCCCAGACCCAGTTCGGTGAGACGATCGGTAGCGATGGTGCGGGCGGTGCTGGCGCTCATACCGCGTAGCTGGCCCAGGTAGACGAGCTGGGCAAGGATAGCCTGCTTGGGGTAGAGGCCGCGTTCTTCGGGCATGTAGCCAAAACCTGCACGGTCTGCGGCGGTGATGGGACGACCGCCGTAGAGTACCTGCCCGCCGGTGGGTTCGAGTAGGCCCATGATCATGCGCATGGTGGTGGTTTTGCCCGCGCCGTTAGCGCCGAGGAAGCCGGTCATGGAGCCGGGTTCAACGGTGAAGGAGACGTTTTCTACCGCTGTTTTGGCGGTTGAGCCGGTGCCGTAGACCTTGGTGAGGCCTGCAACTTCTATCGTGTGTTCGCTCATGAGGGTGTGCCCCTATGCTTGATTGTTGTTCGTGTGGTCGATATCTCAAGTCTAGGAAGGCGCAGGTAGGAGCGTATCCCCCGTGCGGGGGAACCGGGCGGGGGATATTGGCGGGTTTAGTGTGTGGGCGCTGTGGTCCCTACCCTGTGAGCCCGACCCGGTGGGCGAAGATGACGGCCCCTACCCGGTCTCGGCTGTGGGTCTTGGCCAGGATGTTTGAGACGTGGGTTTTGACGGTGGCCGCTCCCAAAAAGAGGCGCTCGGCGATTTCGGCGTTAGTCAGCCCCTGGGAGAGGAGTTCGAGGGTTTCTTTTTCGCGCGGGGTGAGGGTGCTCAGGGCAAAGGCGTCTTCTGGGCTCAGTGTCTTGGTGGTCTCCACTCCCCCGGGCTTTTCAGGCCCGGTGCCGGTAGCGGGGGCGGCGTCATTCTGCCCCTTGGTTTGCTCTACAAAGCGGGCAATGAGTGGCAGGGTCATCTCGGGCGAGAGCAGGGCCAGACCGCTAGCTACCTTGCGGATCGCTTCAACCAGCTCGTCGGCGTCCGAGGTTTTGAGCAAAAAGCCGCTGGCCCCGGCGGCCAGGGCGGCAAAGAGGTAGTCTTCGCGGTCAAAGGTGGTGAGAATGAGGACGGCGGTGCCCGGCAGCTTCTCGGTGAGGGCGGCTGTGGCGGTGATTCCGTCCATCACGGGCATTTGAACGTCCATGAGCACCACATCGGGGCGGGTGGCTACGGCAAGGTCGAGAGCCTCAGCCCCATTGCGGGCCTGGCCGACTACCTCGATGTCGTCCTCCATTGAGAGAATGAGGGCGAAACCTGACCTCACCATGTCTTGGTCGTCAGCTAACAGTACTTTGAGGGTCATGAGGTGCTCCTAGAGGCCTGGGTGTCGTGGGTTTCGTCAATGTCTATGGGGAAGCGTACCTGTACCTTCCAGCCGTCCGCACCGCTGCGGCGTCCGATCCAGCAGGTACCGCCCAGGGCTGTGACGCGTTCCCGGATGCCCTGCAGACCGTAGCCCTGGCGGCTGGGATCGGGTATGTATTCTTGACCTTCTCCCCGCTCTGGGCCGGTGGCAGGGCCGTCATCGGTGACCTCTAATTCAGCCCAGTGGGCTCCAAAGCTGCCGCCGGTACGCAGGGCCAGCACCGCATTCTGGGCAGCTGAATGTTTACGCACATTGGTCAGGGCTTCTTGGGCCATACGGTAGATGGACAGCTGGGTTCCCTGGTGAAGGTGGGTCAGCCGGGCAAGGTCCTGCTCCCCTACCTGCAGCCGGGTCTGGACGCCGACCGAGCTCATGTGCTCTACCAAATCAAAAATTTCAGCAACCTGGGGTTCTTTCGCCGAACCGCCGCCGTGCTCAGCCTCCCCGGCTGCCCGCAAGACTCGAATCAGGTTCTTCATTTCAGAGACCGAAGAACGAGCCAGTTTTTCAATGTTGGCCAGGGGCTCTGCTGCCAGTTCAGGTTTCTTGCTCAGGGCCCGGCGGGCTGCTGCAGCCTGAATTCCCATGGACGAGACGTGGTGGCCCACCGAGTCGTGGAGTTCCCTGGCGATGCGCAGGCGGTCGCGGGTCACGGCGTCCTGGGCCATCTGCTCAGCCTGCCGCTCTAGCTGCTGGGCTTGGGCCGCAAGGACGGTCCGCTGGTAGGCCTGGTTCCAGGCCGTGCGCCCCATCAGGGCTGCGCACCCGTAGTAGAAAAGATTCGTTACGGAAGCCATTACGTAGCCGGCGGTGGCCTGGCTAAAAGGGCCGCCTGAGTACCCTTCAACGCCCGCCATACTGTAGGCCGAGTCGGTCACGACCCAGGCAAGCACAATCCAGATGAGGGCGGCGGTGCAGACCAGGGCGTAAACAATCCAGGTCATCGTGCGGTTCTTGCCCCAGGCGATACCGGCATAGAGCACCGCAAAGTAGCAGAGCTGGTAGCTCAGGGTAGCGGGCGCTATTTCAGACACATAGCTCAGGGCAAAGAAGAGGGCGGTGGCCAGGAGCATCATGCTGAGTGGGTAGACGCGGCGGAAAATAAGCGGCAGCGTCATCGCCGCAGCGGCCCAGTAGGAGTAGTGAACCTGCTGGGCGTCGTCCCCCAGAAACCCCGCGGAATGGTAGGCGGCGTTCAGTAGCAGGGTTGCGGCAAGCACCACAAGCCAGACCAGCATGTCCCGGCGCAAGGACGCCGCCGGCGGGGTGGGGCGCTCCCAGTCGGGGTCTATCTGTGAGAAGGAAAAACGAGCGACTGTGTTCACCTGCCCACTGTATCAAGACCGGGGCGCTGGCGGCTCCCCCGTGAGGCGGAAGGAGCCGGGCTCTTAGTCGCGAGCGCCGAAGAACCGCCCCAGCTGCTGCCGGGCAAGCTGCCCTGCCTGGCGGCCGAGCTTCTGGGCGTTGCGGACGACCTTGGGGGCCTGCTGCTCGGAGGTTTCTTCTGCCTGCTTCTGGGCCTGGGCCCGGAGCTCTTCAGTCAGTGAGAGGGGCCGCACCCGATGGTGTTCGACCGTGGGCAGTTTCTCGGCTTCCTGCAGGCGGTGGTAGACCCGCGCGATGACCAGTTCGGCTGCGCCGGTAGCCCCGAGGGTGGCTGCTGCAATCAGGGCAGCGCGGGGGGACCGCCCCTGCGCCACGCGCCGGGCTGCCCACAGGGCCAGGGCGCCGGAGGCACCGAGCTGGGCGGTGGCGTCCGCTGTGATAAGCCAGGGGCGTTCCCTAATTTCCCGGCTCACGGTGCTGAGTGTATCGGTGCCGTTGGGGTAGGCGGTGACGCTCTCCTTGAAGCGCTCCAGCCCGTTCATATCGGGGGCGAATTTTCGGTAGCCCACGAACTCGTCAAGGTGCACAGCCCCGGTGAGCACCTTCAGTAATTCTTCGGGCAGTTCGAGGGCATGAATGGTGGATTCCAGCCCGTCGGAACTTTCGCAGTCCAGCACGTAGTTGGTCAGGCGGTTAGCGGTTTGCTCATCGAGCCCGTAGAGCCAGATGAGCTGTTCAAGCTGGTCGCGGGCGGCTAGTTCCCTGAAGGGGGCAGGGAGTAGGCCGGGCAGACTCCAGACCAGGTTGCCCACTTCGCTGGAGACCCGTTCAAGGGCAGAGCCAATTTTTGTGAGGGGCGACCAGCTGAAAGTCAGCACGGTGCCCACCAGACCCGAGTCGGGGGTGCCCATGACCTGGTTAACCCAGTCGGTGACGCTACCGGTTTCGGGGCCGGTGGAATCGGCCGGGAGCACGAAGGTCAGGTTCTGACCGAAGAGGGTCTGCTCAGCCACAATCGAGGGCACGTTCATAGCTTCAAGCAGGTTGGCCAGGGTGCAAGGGTCGGCGGTGAGCAGCGACCAGCCCTTATCGGCAGGCGCCGCCTCAACCTCACCGGCCATGAGCTCAGGCTGCATGTAGGTGGCAAGATCAGCCATCGACAGTTCCACCAGCGCAGCGCTCACCCCGTGCGGGTCAAGGCTCAGAGAATCGGTGCCCTGGGAAAAGGACGCCAGGTGGTAGTCCTCCCCCGGCTTTTGGGGCAGCAGATCAGCGGCACCCGGAAACAGGGCGTCCAGTTGATTCAGGAAATCGTTCAGGGGCACACCGGGCAGCAGCACCCCGGTGCTGTCGGTCTCCACGGTGCGCAAGGACGCCTGCCCCGGCACCCGCTCGCACAGCACGAAGAGCTGGGCGCGGCGTCCGTCCGTCTCAAGGGCCGTCACCGTCGCCACCGACTCTAAATAGCCCGCTAGCTGAGGGGTGATCTCCCAGTTCAGCTCTTCCATCGCGGCCAGATCCTCTGGGGTGGGGTCGCCGGTCAGCGCCTGAAGCTCCTCTGCGGTAACCTCAGTAGGAACCTGGTCAGGCTCTGCCAGGAGCTCTTCGCTCCCCTGCTCTGCCTGCATAATCTGCTGAATCAGGTCATCGAACTTATCGGGGTCGGCAGCGAGCTCCTCAACGCTCTTGATGTCTTCATCGGTGTACTCGTAGCTCTGGTCAGCTCCCTGAGCCTGCTCCCGAATCATGCCGATAATGCTCTCTAGCTGATCCCGAACCTGCTGCTCAACGTCAGCAGGCAGGGCAAGCTGCTCACCGGCGTCCGCCCCCTGCGGGCTATCAGACGCGCCGCTGTACAGGGCGGGCACTAGCTCCCGCCAGCTCCCCCAGGGCTGGGCACGGTCAATGCGCAGACGTACCCACAGCACATCAGAACCCACAACCTCCCTGTGGGAGGCACCCTGCTGGGTGGGGTCACGGTGTGATTCAGTCATATGCTTACAATCCTTCTCAACGCTTCATCAAACGGGCAGAGCTCAGCCCCGGGCCACACAAGGCAGGGATAGCTAGCGTGCAGGTGAATCGCTAGAGAACTCGTACACAGCCCCGGTCTGCAAGGCACGGAAAGCCTGCTGCAAACGGTAGGCCTGCCCCTGATCAAAGTAGTTACCCAAATCTTCGGGCGCTACCCATTCATAAGCGGTCAGCTCTTCTTCCTGCAGGGTAATCACAGCATCGGCAGGAAGTACACCGGCGTCATAAATATAGCTGGTTGAATCGCCCCAAATGCCCATCTGCAGGCCGTGGAAAATCACCAGAAGACGGCCCGGCTCAAGGGTAAGGCCAACTTCCTCAGCCACCTCACGGAAACAGGCTGGCTGCGGCGCTTCGCCCGCCTCAACGGTGCCACCCGGGATAGTCCAGCCGTCCTTATAGTTAGGCTTGACCAGCAGCATCTGCCCCGCTTCATTACGAATCACAGCACCGGCCGCCAGACGACGGGTGGGCAGACTTTCAATAAAAGCCTTCAGTTCTTCTTCAGGCAGATAAGAATCAACCACGGTGCTGCTCCTTCTCGACGGGCGGTTACTACACCCAATGTACCGCGCCAGACAAACGGGTAAAAGGCAGAGGGGCCCTTGCACTCTCTCAGCAGAACTGCCCCTACCCACAAGCGTCCTTAAAAACCACAGGGCGAGGGTAAGCCAACTGCTTACCCCCGCCCTATGAGCAGGTTTTACTTGAGGAACTTCTCGAAGCCCTTAGGCAGATTCAGATCCTCAGGCTTCACATCCTGGGTCTGCTGACCAAAGGCCGAGCCCAGAGCGGCCTGCTGCTTAGCCGCAGCTGCCTGCTCCTGCTGGGCGCGCTTTGCCGGGTTGCCAGAACGAGCCTTCTGCTTGCCCTTACCCTTGCCCTTATTCTTACGGGCAGCACCACCGGCAGCGGCCATACCGGGCATCTGCATGCCACCGGGCATACCGGCCATATTGCCACTAGCCAGCTTCTTCATCATCTTCTGGGCCTGTGCAAAACGCTCCATAAGCATGTTGACCTCAGAAACGGTCACACCGGCACCCTTAGCGATACGGGCACGGCGGGATCCGTTAATAATCTTGGGAGCCACGCGCTCGTGCGGGGTCATGGAGCGAACAATAGCCTCGACGCGGTCGATTTCCTTCTCGTCAAAGTTCTCCAGCTGCTGACGAATCTGGGCTGCGCCCGGCATCATCATGAGCAGCTTCTTCATGGACCCCATCTTGCGAATCTGCTGCATCTGGGCCAGGAAGTCTTCAAAGGTGAAGTCTTCCTGGTCAACGAACTTCTTGGCCATGCGGTCAGCTTCGGCCTTGTCCCAGGTTTGCTCGGCCTGCTCAATCAGGGTGAGAACGTCACCCATGTCGAGAATACGGCTGGCCATGCGGTCAGGGTGGAACTGCTCAAAGTCGGTGACGTTTTCACCGGTTGAGGCGAACATGATGGGCTTGCCGGTTACCGAAGCAACCGACAGGGCGGCACCACCGCGGGCGTCACCGTCCAGCTTAGAGAGCACAACGCCGGTAAAGTCGACGCCCTCGTTGAAGGCGTTAGCGGTGTTGACGGCGTCCTGACCGATCATGGCATCGATAACGAAGAGAACTTCGTTAGGTTCAATAGCGTCACGGATGTCGCGGGCCTGCTGCATGAGCTCGGCGTCAACACCCAAGCGGCCTGCGGTATCGACAATGACCACATCGTGCAGCTTGGCGCGGGCCTCAGCTACACCGTCGCGGGCGACCTGAACGGGGTCACCGGTGGGCACGTCGAATTCGCTGGTGACGCCGGGGTGCGGGGCGTAGACGGGCACGCCAGCGCGCTCACCCACCACCTTGAGCTGGTTGACAGCGTTGGGGCGCTGAAGGTCAGAAGCCACCAGCATAGGGGTGTGGCCCTGCTTCTTGAGCCAGTGAGAAAGCTTACCGGCCAGGGTAGTCTTACCGGCACCCTGCAGACCGGCCAGCATGATGATGGTGGGGCCGGTCTTGGCCATATTGATACGGCGGGTCTGGCCACCCAGAATGTTGACCAGCTCTTCGTTGACGATCTTGACGATCTGCTGGGAGGGGTTGAGGGCTTCGGAGACCTCAGCGCCCAGGGCGCGTTCCTTGATGTGGGAGGTAAATTCACGGACGACGGGGACGGCGACGTCGGCATCCAGCAGGGCACGGCGAATCTCGCGTACTGTAGCGTCAATGTCTGCTTCAGTCAGCTTGCCTTTGCCGCGCAGGTTTTTGAAGGTTGCTGTCAACCGGTCTGAGAGTGAATTAAACACGGGCTGTGCACTACTTTCGTGGCTGGATGGGCGTCACGGGCTTAACCGGCCCGCTAACAAATTTAAGAATCAGCTATTAAGAATAACGTATATAGGCAAGGAGCCGCCGGGTTTGCGCGGTTGAGAGTTAGAAACCCTGTTTCGACACTTTCGCCGGTTTTCAACGGCAAAACCGTCGAAAACCGGCGAAAGGGTGGAAACTTAGGCGTTGGGCCTATTCCTTGACCCAGCCTGCATTGATGTAGGCGGACGGGTTGGCGTAGGGGCGAGCAAAGAGGAAGGCACCGTAGTTGGCCAGGTTGGTCTTGCAGAACCAGATTTCGGGGCCGTTAATGATGGGAATCATGGTGGCAACCTCTGCCATATGCTTCTTCTCGATTTCGTTGGACAGGGCGTTACGCTCTTCCATTGATTCGATGGTGCGCAGGCGCTCACACATTGCGTCGATTTCGTCGGTGCCGATGCCGTTATAGGTGGCTGAGTGGTAGAAGTACTCTGCCGAACCCGATGCGTCTTCACCCAGGATGCCGTAGCCGGAGAAGGTTACGTCGTATTCCTTGTTACCGATGACGGTGGAGAAGTTTGCGTCGGGCTGGTTATCGATGGTGCATTCGATACCGGCAGCCTTCATCTGCTGCACGATGGTCTGGGCGGTAGCTGATGAAACCGGGTCATCGCCGAAGGTGGTGATGGCAAATTTGGCATTGCCTGAAGAGTTGGCCAGGTAGTCACCGTTTTGGCTGTAGCCCGCATCGGCCAGGATCTTCTTGGCTGCCTCTGCACCGGTTTCGGTTGGGTAGTTGTCCTGGTAGTCGGTAGCAAAGGGCATGAGCATCATGGAGCCGGGTACTTCTTCGGTCCAGTTCAGGCCGTTGAAGCGGACGGCTGCGATGGCCTGGCGGTCAATTGCGGCAAAGATTGCGTGGCGCAGGGCGGTGTCGGTGAGTCGCTCAGGGTTGATGACCAGGCCGCCAGCATAGAGGTTCTGCCCGCGGCGAGGCTCAGCACCGCTGGTGCCGTCAATGTCGTTGTAGGCGGTCAGGCTGTTTGCGGTCACAGCATCGATTTCACCGTTGCGGAAGGCTGCGCGGGCGGCGGTAGCTTCCATCTGGCGGAAGGTGATACGTTCGAGCAGGGGCTTTTCGCCCCACCAGTTCTCATTGGGGACGACGGTGAGCACCTTCTGAGCGGAATCCCAGTTATCGACCTTGTAGGGGCCAGAGAGGTAGTCATTGTTGATGGTATCGAGCAGGCCGTCGTTGAAGATTGCGGGGTCTTCCATGGCGGGGTGGACCAGGCCGGTGCCGAAGAGGCCCTCAATAGGGTAATAGGGTTCGGTCATGGTGATCTTGACCGAGTAAGCGTCTCCGTCTTCTTCGATAGAGGCGATGTGGGCATAAACGCCGGGATCAACGATGTTGTAGCCCTCTTCGGTCAGGGTCTTGTGGGTAACCTGCAGGGCCTTGACGTCTACGGGGGTACCGTCGTTGAACTTAGCCTCAGGGTTGAGCTTGATGGAGATGGTCTGCACGCCGTCAACTTCGCTGGCTTCGTAGGCGGTGCAGTAGTCGGTGTTGATGCTGTATTCACCCAGGGCATTGGTCTTCCACAGGCCGCTGACGGTGGCGGTGTTGACGGCCGCCATGACGTTGAGATTGCTGGTGGTGTAACCGGTTTGGGTTGCGACGTTGAAGTTGGGGCCCAGGGTGGCTACGGCAAGGTTAAGGACGCCGCCAGTCTGCAGGTCTGCGCGATCATGTTCGTTGATAGCCACGAGCTTTGAGATGTCGTCTCCGCTGGTGAGGGCTGAGCCGGTTTCGGCGCTTGAGGTATTGCTATTGCCACCACAGGCTGCGAGCAGACCGGTCATACCGGCGACGCCCGAGACAATGAAGAAGGACCTGCGGTTAAGGTTAATACGTGCAGTCATGATGCCATCCTTAGATAAGCAGAACTTAATGTTCGCCACACCTTTTGTGTGATTGAGACTACCCTAGCAGGTAATTCACGCCACTGTAACCCTTTCTCAACCCGCATTTCACATAATGGCCCCGTAAGTGCTGAGTATTTTTATCAGAAATAGATTAGCTTCTCTAAATTTTTCTGATGTTTTCAACATCTTCAGAGCTCCTCCCCCGGCCACCAACCTACAGGCCTGACAGCATGCGGAGATAACGCCCCAGATTAAACAAACAACTTGCCCCACCACCTGCATTAGGTGATGGGGCAAGTCAGGGTTTACCCTAGGAGATTTCTAGACTCGAGGAGCTTAGTCCTTCATCCAGCCAAGGCGGGCCCAGAGATGGGGGTTGGCAGAGTGGCCACCAAACATAGCGGCACCGTAGTTAGCCAGCTTGGTCTTGCAGTAGTGGATATCGGGACCGTTGAAGACAGTACCGAGGGTTGCAAACTCGGCCATGAACTTCTTTTCGATCTCGTTGCACTTTGCGTTACGCTCAGCGTCGTCCTCAATCTTTTCCATCTCGGCGATCATGGCATCGATTTCCTCAGAGCCTGCGGCACCATCGAGGTTAGATGAGTGGTAGAACTGACGGGTTACTGAGGTTGCATCGGAGCCAACAGTGAAGCCTGAGAAGGTCATGTCGTATTCCTTGTTACCAACCACCGAGGCGAAGTTAGCGTCGGGCTGCTGGTCGATGGAGCACTCAATGCCGATGGTCTTCATCTGTTCAACCATGGTCTGAGCCAGGGCAGCTGAGCCAGGGTCGTCACCGAAGTTGGTCACGCGGAAGCTAGCGTTAGCGCCGTCCTTAGCGTAGTAGTCGCCGTTCTTGGTGTAACCGGCATCTTCCAGAATCTTCTGGGCAACCTCAACGCCACGATCGGCGGGGAAGTTGTCCTGGTAGTACTCAGAGATGGGCAACAGAAGCATGGAGCCCGGGGTCTCTTCGGTCCAATTCAGGCCCTGGAAACGGATATCTGAGAGGGCCTTGCGGTCGGTGCCTGCAAAGATTGCGCGGCGCAGGGCGGCGTCCTGGATACGGGCGGGGTTGAGGTTCAAACCGCCGGAGAAGAGGCGCAGAGCGCGACGGGGCTCAGCATCGGGGGTTCCCTCAACGTCCTTGTAGGCCGCCAGGGTACGAGCACCCACTGCATCGATTTCGCCGTTGCGGAAGGCTGCGCGGGCTGCGGCAGCTTCCATCTGGCGGAAGGTGATGCGGTCCAGGATGGGCTTAGTACCCCACCAGTTTTCGTTGGGAACAACGGAAAGGCGCTTTTCTGCTGAGTTCCATTCTTCCAGCTTGAAGGGGCCTACGCCGTAGTCGGGGTTGGGGTTGTCGGTCCAGCCCTCGTTGAAGACTGCCGGGTCTGCCATGGCAGGGTGTAGCAGGGTACCAAAGAGGTTATCTGCTGGGTAGTAGGGCTGCTTCATCGTCACAACAGCAGAGAAGGCATCGCCATCTTCTTCAATGGACTCGATGAACTCGTACATGCCCGAGGTAACAATGTTGTAGTCGCCCTCGGTGGACTTGAAGACGTTCCATGAGGTGCGCAGGGACTCAATATCAATGGGGGTGCCATCGTTGAACTTAGCCTTGGAGTTCAGCTTGACGCGGATGGTCTGCACGCCATCAACGGTTTCAGACTCGTAGGACTCACAGAAGTCGGGATTGATGCTGGGGGTACCGTCGAAGTCTGACTGCCAGATACCGCTGGTCATCGAAGTGTGGAAGGTGGAGAGAACGAAGCTGTTATTTGCTGAGTTACCGTTCTGGGAGGAGATGTTGAAATCAGGGCCCAGGGAGCTAACGGGCAGGTTGACGACGCCACCGGTCTGCAGGTTAGCGACGTCCTGCTCGTTGATTTCGACCTTAATTTCATCACCGGCTGCTGCCATGCTGGCGGTTGCGGCGCTGGTGGTGTTGCCGCCAGAACCACCACAGGCAGTGAGCAGACCAGTGGTTCCCAGAATACCGGTGCCCCAGAGCAGGGTACGGCGGTTCAGAACTACGTTCTTGTTCATTCTCTCTTCTCCTTTGTAAAGAGGATGGGCAAAAATGGGTTTGAAGTGATTTCGATTACATACTATACATGTAATTTAACTCATAGCAACTTCGTGTTCAGGATAATGACAGGCGTACTGGTGGTCCTCGCTCGCCCGGCTTAGAACAGGCACATTCTCGGTGCAGTTCTTCTGCTTATCTTCAGGAAGAAGCTTGAAGATGGGGCAACGAGTTGCAAAAGCACAGCCCTCCGGTGCATTCACTGGGGTGGGCAGGTCGCCTTCGAGCACAATGCGCTGGCGGTTGGCCTCTACCTCGGGGTCGGGCACAGGGATGGCAGAGAGTAGAGCTCGGGTATAGGGGTGCACGGGGTTATCAAAGACCTCGTCCACATTGCCAATCTCAACAACCCTGCCCAGATACATAACGGCCACACGGTCAGAGGCATGGCGCACCACAGCCAAATCGTGTGCGACCATCAGGTAGCTCAGCCCCAGTTCGACACGCAGCTTCTCCAGCAGGTTAATGACGCCTGCCTGAACAGAAACGTCAAGAGCAGAGACCGGCTCGTCGAGAGCCACCAGCTTGGGGTTGACAGCGAGCGCACGGGCGATGCCGATACGCTGGCGCTGGCCGCCGGAGAACTGGTTGGGGAAGCGGTTGACGTGGTCCGGTTGCAGGCCGACGGTCTTCATCAGTTCAAGCACGCGCTTCTTGATGTCCTTGACGGCCCAGCCCTGGTTTTGTAGGGGCTCAGCCAGGATTTCGTAGACGGTGAAGCGGGGGTCGAGTGCACCCGTTGGGTCCTGGAAGACCATCTGCTGGTTCTTGCGCAGGGCGTTGAGTTCGGAGCCGCGCAGGCCCTGCTTGTTGGAGACACCGGCGATGACGATTTCGCCGTCGATGTCCTTGGAGAACTCCATGATTTCGAGCAGGGTGGTGGTTTTGCCACAGCCGGACTCGCCCACGATGGAGAAGCACTCGCCTTCGCGGATATCGAAGCTGACGCCGTTGACGGCCTTGACTGTGCCCACACGGCGCTTGATGAGGGCACCCTTGGTGAGGGGGAAGAACTTCTTGACGTTCTTTACCTCAAGGACGCTGGCACGCTCCTCGCGGGGAACACCGTCGAGGGCTGAGGTGGGGATAGCCGGTACGGGGAACATCTGCTCGGGACGCTCGTTCACGAACTTTTCCGCATACAGGCAGGCTGAGCGGTGGTTCTCACCGGTACCGGCAATCAGCTTAAGCTCCGGCTCCTGGGTGAGGCAGGCGTCCGTCGCTACCGGGCAGCGAGGGGCAAAGGAGCAACCAACCACGGGCTTGAGCAGGTTGGGCGGGGTTCCCTCAATCGGTACCAGGGAGGTCTTTTCCTTGCGGTCTACGCGGGGCACGGCACCGAGCAGGCCGATGGTGTAGGGCATGGAGGGTTTCTTGTAGAGATCAGCAGCTGCGGCATGTTCCACGGCTTTACCCGCGTACATGACCATGATTTCATCGGCCATACCGGCGACGATACCCAGGTCGTGGGTAATCATGATGGTAGCCGCTCCGGTCTCTTCCTGGGCCTTCTGCATCACCTCAAGCACCTGAGCCTGGATGGTGACATCCAGCGCGGTGGTGGGTTCGTCGGCAATCAGTACGCGCGGCTCGTTCGCGATGGCCATAGCGATCATGACGCGCTGACGCATACCGCCCGAGAACTCGTGGGGGAAGGACTTAAGACGGCTCTCGGGTGAGGGGATGCCGACCAGACGCAAGAGCTCCACGGAGCGAGCCTGAATAGCCTTATCGCTCATACCCTTGTTGTGGGCCTTGAGTACCTCAGCCAGCTGGTGGCCAATGGTGAAGACCGGGGTGAGTGATGACAGCGGATCCTGGAAGACCATGGAAATCTCTTTGCCACGGTAGTCGCACATCTGCTTATCGGTCAGACCCAGCAGTTCGGTGCCGTTGTACTTGATGGAACCGGTGATGTCTGCGGTGGTGGGGTGCAGGCCCATAATCGCCATAGAGGCAACCGACTTACCCGAGCCGGATTCACCCACGATGCCCAGCGTCTTGCCCGCGTACAGGTCGAAGTCAATGCCGCGCACCGCGTGCACAATACCGTTTTCGGTATTGAACTTTACGTTGAGGTCTCGGACGCTCAGTACTGGTGTAGTGCTCATTTACTTCTTCTTTTTCTTAACTTTGCCAACGGACAGGGAGGTGGGATCGAAGGCGTCGCGCAAGCCGTCGTTCATCAGGGCCAGGGGGCCAACCAGCAGGAAGAAGAACAGCAGCGGAATCCAGAACATCCAGGGCAGGGTGTTGATCTGGCTTGAAGCCTGGGCGATGAGTGACCCCAATGAGAAGTTGGGGTATTTCACGCCAATACCGATGAAGGTGTAAGACACCTCAGCCAGAATTGCAGCGGTGATACCGCGGGTGAATTCAAGCACCATCAGGGAGCCGATGTTGGGAACCAGGTGACGCCAGACAATCTTGAGGGGGTGCACACCCATGTAGCGGGCGGCTTTGACGTAGTCACGGGAGATGAGCGACATGGCCATAGCTCGAATCACACGGGCGGTGTACATCCAGCTGAAGATTAGGAGCACGATGGTCAGGATGAGCCAGCCGGGCAGGTTATCGCGGATGGCCTGGCCGCCAGCACCGTTGATGACAATCGCTACAACCAGCAGGCTGGGCGCCATAATCAGGGTCTCAAGGACGAATAGCATGGTCTTGTCGATCTTGCCGCCGAAGTAGGCCATGACGCAGCCGTAGATAGCTGCAAAGATGACGGAGACACCGCCCACGATCAGACCGATGAAGACCGAGGTGCGGACAGCTTCAACCATCTGGGCGTAGAGGTCGGTACCTGCGCTGGTAGTGCCGAACCAGTGCTCGGCGCTGGGGCCGGTGGAGATATAGAAGGGGTCGATGGTGGTGGTGTCCCACTTGGAGAGGAAGCCGCCAAAGAGACCGAAAGCTATCACCAGCAGCAGGACGACCAGGCCAAAGACCGCGGTCTTGTTACGCATAAAGCGGCGGAAGATAATCTTCTTCTTGCTGATGATGTCGAAGTCAGCGTTAGTCTGATCGACCCTCGTGATAATACCGGTGAGGTTGTTGTGGTCGATGGAAGGTGAATTGCTCATGAGATCCTCACTCGGGGATCGACGATGGTGGTGGCGATATCAGCGATGATGGCGCCAACTGCGAAGATGAAGGAGCCGTAGGCCAGGGTTGCTACTGCCGCGTTGACGTCCTGGGCACCGATTGCCTGGATTGACCAGAGACCAATACCGGGCCAGGCGAAGATGGCCTCGGCGAAGAAGCCGCCGGTGAAGATGGAGGGAACGGTAAAGGCGATGGACTGGGCTACCGGGATGAAGGAGACTCGCAGGGCGTGGCGGCGGATGGCCTGGTTGCGGGTGAGGCCCTTAGCGCGAGCGGTGCGCACAAAGTCGGCGTTGACGCTGTCGAGCAGGTACTGGCGCTGGGAAATCTGGTAGCCGCCCCAGCTCATAATCGTGATACAGAAGGTGGGCACGATGTAGTGGGCTGCCAAGTCTACCCAGTATTCGAAGCTACCCGGGGTGAGGCCTGGCGAGGAAATACCGGTCACGAAGAAGATACGCTCCCCCGCTGCACTGTTGATAGCTACAGCTCCCAGCTGGACCAGGAAGTAGGCAATGGGGGCGGGCAGGATGTAGACCAGGTAGGAGTAGCCGGTAATCACACGGTCAGAGAACTTGTACTGACGAGCTGCTGAGTAAACGCCCAGGGCTACACCGATGATGAGGGAGAGAATCACAGCCACCAGGTAGAGGCGGGTTGATACCCACACGCGCTGACCGAATTCAGCGTTGATGTAGGCGCCGTTGGGGCTGCGGCCCCAGTCCCAGTGCAGAACAACGTTGGTCAGCCACTGGACGTAGCGGTCCCAGGCACTCATGGTGGGGTCGAGGTTCAGGGCAGCGAAGTTGCGCTGAACCTGCTCCGGTGAGGGGCGGGGAATGCGTTCCTGTTCAAGCAGGGCGGGGTTCAGCGAGGTAACGGCGAGGAAGTAGCCACCGGTCGTCGTTAAGAAGATCATGACGGCGTAGGTAGCTGCTCGCCTCAGCAGATACTTAATCATGAGGCGAACTCTTTCTGGGTAACGAACATTGTGTGTGAGCCTTTACAGATACTGCCAGGCTTGTGATGCCCAACATATACTGACGTGTTGAGTTGAGTATATTTAGTCGCACCCGTCACATCAAGTTGGGCAACACACCGCTCGTCCGCAGCAAAGAGTCGGCGAAACGTAGCCGAAATAATCCACGCATTAAAAAGCCCGAGAATACACGGGCGCAGCCTTCGCCGCTCCCCCGCTTAAGCCTGATTCTGCAGTTTCTACCGCTCTAAAACTTTAAAAACATTAAACATTTACCCCGGTTTTTCTCACATATCAGTTCACCCTTGTTGAACGACCGTCCTGCCCCCATCACCCGGACACAGCAAAGCCCGAGGGCCCCTGGCGGTACAGGGGCCCTCGGGCTTCTAACCGATTAGATTAGGTTTTACCTAGCCCAGGTCGATATCGAGGAGAATCGGGGTATGGTCCTGGCGCGGGCCTGAATCAATCATTTCTGAGGCTCGTACCTTCTCAGCGACCCGGTCTGATACCAGCCAGTAGTCAATGCGCCAGCCGGTGTTGTTGATCTTTGAGGTACGGGAACGCTGGGCCCACCAGGTGTAGGCTCCGGTGACGTCCCCGTGCAGGTGGCGGAAGGTGTCGGTAAAGCCCCGGGAGAGAATCTGGGTAAAGCCTTCGCGCTCTTCGTCGGTGAATCCGGGTGAACGGCGGTTAGCCTTGGGGTTGGCCAGGTCAATTTCGGTGTGGGCAACGTTGAAGTCGCCGGTTGCAAGCACAGGTTTAGTGGCGTCCAGGCCGGCAAGGTAGTCGGCATAGAGGCGGTCCCAGACCTGGCGTTCAGGCAGGCGGCGCAGGCCGTCCGAAGCGTTGGGGGTGTAGACCTGGGTGACGTAGAAGTCCTCAAATTCCAGGGTAATCATGCGCCCTTCGGCATCCATGGTGGTGGGGGCAGAGAGGCGGGGGTAGGTGACGGTGGGTTCTAGCTCCTGTTTGTAGAGGAACATGGTGCCCGCGTACCCCTTGCGGGCGGGTTCGTCGGAAGATACCCAGGCAATCTTGTAGTCGGGGAAGTAGGCGTGCAGGGCTTCGAGATGCTTCTTGGTGGGCCCCTTGGCCGAGAGCTTGGTTTCTTGCAGGGCAAGGACGTCGGGTTTCAGCAGGGCGATGGAGGCAAAGACATCGCGGGAGAGCAGGGCACGGGCCGACTCACTGGTGAGTGCAGCATTGAGTGAATCAACATTCCAGGAGACAAGTTTCATGCCCCCTAGTCTACCCGGCGCTCCCCCGCCGCCGCCCTGACCCACGTCCGCCCCTCCCTGCCAGCTCTCCTACCCAGACTGCAAAAAGTAAGGGCAGACCCACGAAACCGTGGATCTGCCCTAAATTTGTATGTCGCTTGTGTTTAGATGGCAGAGACGCCGCGTTCTCCGGTGCGGACTCGAACTACCTCGTCCACGCTGCTCACCCAGATTTTGCCGTCCCCGGCGCTACCGGTATTGGCGGTGGCGATAATGAGGTCGATGATGTCCTCGGCCCGGTCAGCGTCCGCCAGGATTTCCAGGCGAACCTTAGGGATCAGGCGAATGTCGTATTCCTTGCCGCGGTAGACCTCTACGTGCCCGTGCTGGCGTCCGTAGCCCTGGGCTTCTGACACCGTCATCCCGTCGACCCCAAAGTTTTCGAGGGCCTGGCGGATGTCGTCAAATTTTTCGGGCTGAATCAAAGCGGTAATAAGTTTCATAACAACAACTCCCTTTAGTTCTTGGCGAAGGCACCGGAAGTGCCGCTCGACATGGCGTAGGCGGTTTCAGCGTGCTGAGCCAGGTCGATACCCTGGATCTCCTGCTTCTCGCTGACCCGGAAACCCACGGTGCGGTGAATCGGAATCACAATCAGCAGGGTCACAACCGCGCAGTAGGCCATAGAAATCAGGGTTGCAACGGTCTGGGTGACCAGCAGCCCCAGTCCGCCTCCATAGAAGAGGCCCGCTGTACCGGTAGCCGGGGTGGCAATAAAGCCCAGAGCCAAAGTGCCGATGAGACCGGAAACCAGGTGTACACCCACTACATCAAGAGAATCGTCGTAACCCAAGCGGTACTTGAGGCCCACAGCCCAGCCTGAGGCGATACCCGAGATAAAGCCCAAGGCCAGAGCACCGACAGGGTCAACG
The DNA here is from genome assembly GCF_928381415.1 of Rothia nasimurium. GTDB lineage: Bacteria > Actinomycetota > Actinomycetes > Actinomycetales > Micrococcaceae > Rothia > Rothia nasimurium_H. The sequence goes on along the minus strand of NZ_CAKMSF010000007.1, from coordinate 194,323 downwards.
TTAGCGCAGGCCGGGGTGATAGCGACCAGACCCGAGACCAGACCGGACACCGCGCCCAGGGAGGTGACGTGACCGTCACGGACGCGCTCCAGCAGGGCCCAGCCGAGCATGGCAGCTGCCGGGGCTGCAAGGGTGTTGACCCATATCAGACCTGCCTGGGCGCCGTCCGCAGCAGCCCCCACGTTGAAACCGAACCAACCAAACCAGAGGATAGCTGCACCCAGCATGACCAGGGGCAGGGAGTGGGGGCGCTGGTTGGGGTCTTTCCCAAAGCCCTTGCGAGCACCCAGTACCAGGGCCAGGATGAGACCGGCGACGCCGGCGTTGATGTGGATGACCAGGCCGCCTGCAAAGTCGATGGCTTCGCCGAACATAGCCCCGATGAAGCCCTCTTCACCGAAGAGGCCGCCGCCCCACACCATGAAGGCCAGGGGGCAATAGACCAGCGTGAGCCAGAGGGGCACAAAGATGCACCAGGCCCCGAAGCGGGCGCGGTCTGCGATAGACCCTGAGATGATAGCCACCGCGATGATAGCGAAAGTGGAGCTAAAGGCTACCGAGAGGAGGTTGGTGCCGCCGTCCGCAAGCGTAGCTGATAGGCCAAAATCGTTGAAGGGTGAGCCGACGATGTCGTGGATGAGGGCATCTCCCCCGCTCATGCTGTAGCCCCAGAGCACCCAGCACACGCCGACAAGTCCCATTGAGATGACCGACATCATCATCATATTGAGTGCTGACTTGGCTCGCGTCATACCGCTGTAGAAGAGAGCGAGACCCGGCGTCATGAACAGAACAAGTGCCGCGGCAACCACGGTCCAAACATCACTGGCGGTGAGTTCCATGCCTGTACCCCTTTCAAAACCCGTAAAGAAAACCTGTGTGCCGGTAGACCGGCTCTTGGTGTGTTGACAGTTTCTATTGTTCTCTGCACGTGTTTCGGCTGCTTGCGCGTGGAGTTTCGCTCCGGTTACAGGTGCCCTCCCCGTGTTGCGGGTATGAAAACACCGGTTACGGGGGTGTTTCGGGCGGTAACGGGCAGGTTACCGGCCCTCTTAGCGGGCATGAAAAACCGGGGGAACTGTTAGAAACAGTTCCCCCGGTTCCTCGATAAACTCGGGCTGCGCCTTAGTCGAGCAGGGCGTCTACGAAGGCACCGGGCTCGAAGGGTGCCAGGTCGTCGGGGCCTTCGCCCAGGCCGATGAGCTTGACGGGCACACCCAGCTCTTCCTGGATAGCGACCACGATGCCGCCCTTGGCTGAGCCGTCGAGCTTGGTCAGCACGATGCCGGTAATCTGAACGACCTCGGAGAAGACCTTGGCCTGGATCATGCCGTTCTGGCCGGTGGTGGCGTCAATGACCAGGAGCACCTCGGTGACCGGGGCTTCTTTCTCGACCACGCGCTTGATTTTGCCCAGCTGGTCCATCAGGCCGGCCTTGTTTTGCAGGCGTCCGGCGGTGTCAATCATGACGGTATCGACGCCGCGGGCCTTGCCCTCGCGGATAGCTTCGAAGGCAACGGAAGCCGGGTCGGCGCCGTCCTTATCGGAGCGGACGGTATCCACCCCTACACGGTCGCCCCAGGTCTGGAGCTGGTCGGCAGCCGCCGCGCGGAAGGTGTCGGCGGCACCCAGCAGGAGGTTCTTATCTTCAGCGACCATCACGCGGGCCAGCTTGCCCACGGTGGTGGTCTTGCCTACACCATTTACACCAACGACCAGCACGACGCCGGGGTTGCCGTCAGTGCCATCCAGGGCCAGGGAGCGGTCGGTATCTTCACCCACGATTGAAAGAAGCTCCTCACGCAGCATCTGCTTGACGTGGGCGGGATTCTCAGTGCCCTCCACGCGCACACGCTGCTGCAGGGCCTCCACCAGGCGGGCTGAAGGCTCGGCACCCAGGTCTGCCAGGAGCAGGGTCTCCTCGACCTCGTCCCAGACGTCCTGATCAATCTTGTCGCGGGACAGCAGGGCCAGCAGGCCCTTGCCCAGCAGGTTATTGGAGCGTGAGAGGCGGGCGCGCAGGCGCACCAGGCGGCCCTGGGCGGACGCCGGACGCTCGATCGTGGTGACCGGCCCGTCAGCGCTGTCTGCGGGGAGGTCATCGGCATCGCGGGTTCCCTCGTAGCCTTCCTTAGGGGCCTTAGGGCCGCGCAGCAGAACCGCGAGCACACCCCCTAGAATCAGCACACCGAGAAGTATGTACACAATGAGAGTTAGAGAATCATTCACCCTTCTAGCTTGCCATATTCTCCCCGCCCCATACAGCCCCAGCGATGGGAGTAGAATGCACTTCTGCACACTGCCACCCCGCATCGGCAGGCATTGTGAGCTAAGATACTTTTCAGACAGATACACGCAGCATAGAAGCAGCAGAACACAAGCGCATGAGCAACCACATTCCCACCCCCTCTATGGACACCGGGGCTATCCCCATCATCCCCGAATCCGTACGGCAGGAAAGCCGCAACCAAAAGCCCCGCGCCACCGAAACCGTCAAGGTGCCGACCCAAATTAAAGTCCTGATTGCCGCCTCATTCCTCATTGCCCTCGGCTACGGCCTGGTCGCCCCCGTGCTCCCCGGCTTTGCCCGCAGCTTCGATGTGGGAGCCATGGCAGCGACCTTCGTCGTCTCAGCCTTCGCTCTCTCGCGCCTGGCTTTCGCACCGGCGTCCGGTCGCCTCATCTCCCGCTTCGGCGAGCGCCGCATCTACTCGGCGGGCCTCATTATCGTGGGGCTGGGATCCATTGGAGCCGGACTTTCAGTTAACTACCCCATGCTGATTGCCTCCCGCATTGTCGGTGGCACCGGCTCCGTCATGTTTACCGTGGCCGCCATGGGCATCTTGGTGCGCAACTCACCCCCGACGATTCGGGGTAAGGTCTCGGGCTACTTTGCTACGTCCTTCCTGCTGGGCAATATTTTGGGGCCCGTGCTGGGAGCAGCGGCCTCGTCCCTGGGTATGCGGGCACCCTTCTTTGTCTATGCGGCAATGCTCCTGTGCGCTGCCCTGGTGGTGCTCACCCAGCTCAAGGACGAGCCGCAGGAGGTCAACCTCAACACCCAGGGTATCGCTGTACCCAAGCCCGAACTCAAGCTGGCCGACGCCCTGAAGTTCACCAACTTCAAAGCAGCCCTCGTGACCAACCTGGCGGTAGGGTGGAGCGTCTTCGGGTTACAGTCCACCGTAGTTCCCCTCGCCGCGGTAGCCCTCCTCGCCAACCTGCACGCCGGTGAAGCCGGCTACGACGCCGCCGTTGCCGGAGCCAAGCTGGCAGGTTTCACCCTGGCCACCTACGCAGCCGGGAACGCCCTGGTCCAGATTTACTCGGGCAAAATGGGCGATAAGATTGGCCGCCGCCCCATGGTCTTTTCCGGGCTGATTCTGGCAGGTATCGTCACCATCGTCTTTGGCCTGATCACTAACCCGGTTGTCTTTGTGGGGGCAGCCGTACTTCTGGGCATTGCCTCGGCCCTGCTCGGCCCCTCCCTGCAGGCTGCTGTATCAGACATTGTGGGCAACAAGCGCTCAGGCGGTCAGCCCCTGGCCTACTACCAAATGGTCTCAGACATCGGCCTCATCGTTGGCCCGCTCGTAGCTGGCTTTATCATCGATGCCTGGGGCTTCTTCCCCACCTTCATCGTCGCAGGTTCCCTGCTACTTCTTGCAGCTATCGGCTGGTTCCCCGGCTACCGGCCCAAGTTCCCGGCCGATATAGCCGACGAAGGCTACACCGGCAGGTAGAACAACTCTTAGTCCTCTAAGCGATGAGAAAGGACGGTCGAAACCCCCTGCCGCATGGAAATGCCGTAAAGGGTATCGGCCTGAGCCATGGTGCGCTGGTGGTGGGTAATCATCAGCAGCTGGGACTTCTCCCGTAGTTGCGCCAGCACCTCCAGCAGACGGCCCAGATTCCGGTCGTCAAGCGCCGCTTCCACTTCATCGAGCACATAGAAGGGTGCTGGGCGAGCCATAAAGACTGCCAGCAACAGTGCCAGTGAGGCCAGGGTGCGCTCGCCTCCGGAGAGCAGGGAAAGGCGGGTAACCTTCTTGCCAGCAGGCTTGACCCGGATATCAAGGCCGCTGTGTTCCAGGTCGTTGGGGTCTGCCAGTACCAGCTCGGCCTGCCCGCCGGGAAAGAGCAGAGCAAAAATCCGGCTAAACTCCACCTGCACATCGGCTAAGGCCCGGGTGAAAGAGGATTCAATGTGACCGGTCACATCTTTCATCACGGCCCGTAGGTCAGCTCGCGATGCCTTGATGTCCTTAATCTGCTGGCGCAGGTAGCTGTGACGCTGCTCTAGGGCTTCGTGTTCTTCAAGGGCCAGGGGGTTGATGGCTCCAAAGCGGGCCAGTTCTGCCTCAGCTGCTACCAGGTGAGCTTCAAGAGATTCGCGGGGCAGGTCGCTCACTTCTCTGGTTTCGAGCAGGGTGTCGAGACTGAGCCCCAGGTCTTTCTCCACCCGCCGGGCAAGGGCTTCCCAGCGGGCTTCAACCCGGGCTCCCTGGGCAGCAGCTTCAGCTTGCAGGGTCAGGGCGGCAGCAAGCGAAGTCTGGGATCCTGCTAGTTCTTCACGGGTAGCGTTCAGAGCCTTGCTGGCTTCCTGGACTTTCTTCAGGGCCTTCTGATGCGCCTTATCTTCGAGAGCCTGTACCCGCTCAATAGCCAGTGCCAGGGCTTGACCGCGGGCCGCGACCTTGCGCGCCTGGTGGCGGGCGTCAGCGGCCTCTTGTTGACGCAGCTGACGAGCTTCCTCAGCCTTTTCGAGGGCGGCAAGGGCTTCTTGGGCCTGGGCGAGACGGGCCTGAGCAGCCTCCTCTTTTTCGCGGGCGTAGGTTGCTGTGGCCTCGGCGAGGGTTTTAGCCTCCTGGGCTTCGACCAGGGTTTTTTCTGCGGTGCGGACGGCCTCGCGCAGGGTAGCGCTATCGGCTTGGGGTTCTGTGCTGCGAGCCCGAGCCAGAGCCTCTTGGGCGGCCTCCACATGCCTTTGGGTCTTTTTCTGGGCTTCTTCAGCACGGGTGGCGGCTTCTTGCAGACGGTCAAGGGCCGCCTGTGAGCTTTCTGCCCGGCCGGTGAGGGTGGCAAGGTCTGCCCGGGCGGCAGTTAGCTGGGCCGTGAGTGAACCGGTGGTGCGGGCCTGGGCTTTTTCAGCCTCCTGGGCAGTCTTTAGTACTTCTTCGGCCTGCTGGTGGGCTCTCTCTGCCTGCTCCTGTTGCTGGGCAAGCTCCCGGTGGGTCTGTTGAGCTCGGGTGAGTTCAGCGTAGCGTTCAGTCAGGGGTCGCTCTTGGGAGGGGTAGAGGGTTGAGCCTGCGGTCAGCACGGTACCGTCGGGGGTCACAGCGCGGACGCCCGGGTGGGCAGCTACCAGGGCGCGGGCGGCTTCCTCGTCGGGAGCCAGGTAGATATCGGCGGTGAGCACGGCGAGGGCGCGACTGAGGGCCTGCGGTGCGGTCAGGACGTCCGCCAGCGGGCGGGCTTGATAAACCTCAGCTTGAGATGTAGATAGTTCATGCAGGTCAATCTGCTCAATGTCACCCTCAAAGGAATAAAGCTGGGTTACTCCAGCGGGCAGGGACTCACCGCTCGTCAGGGTGAGGGCCCTCAGATAGGGGCCCAAGGCAGCAGCCACAGCAGCCTGCCAGGTATCTTCAATCTCAAGTAGAGAAATAAGTTCCTGAGCTCCCTGCTCCAGGGCCTGCTGGCGGAGACCTTCACTATCGCCACTTTCGGCATCGTCATGCTGCCAGGCCGCCTCAAGGGCCTCGCAGCGAGCTTGAGCAGCATGAAGCTTTACCTGAGCTTGATGCAGTTCTTTGCGGCTGGATTCCACTTTTTCATTCGCCTGCTGCCGCGCCCGACGCAGGTTTTCTTCTTCGGCTTCGGCCCGCTCTAGCTGCTCCCGGTAGCCGTTCACAGCTGCCTGGGCCCGCTCGGTATCAGCACCGGCTGAAGCCCCCTGCTCTTTAGCTTCGGCATACTCAGCTACTCGTCGGGCGGTCTCTTCACCGGCTCGCTCAAAAGCTACGCGGGCGGTAGCCAGCTGGGCGGTAAGCTGCGACAGGTTCTCCTTATAGTCCCGCACCTGCTGGTCGGCCGTAGCCAGGGCCTGCTGGGCTGCGCTCTGCTCTGCCCGAGCCTTTTCTAGGGCAGAGTGGGCAGCGGTAAGTTCTTCTTCAGCCGCTTTCCCCGCCTCCCGGGCCCGTTCAAGGTTTTCTTCCTCACGGGCACAGGCCTGCTGAGCCGAAACCAGGCGGGTGGCGGCGTCCTGATCTTCTTCCCGATGGTGGGAGGCGGACAAACGTTCAGCAGCCACCAGCTGAACCGTCTCCACCAGGTGGGCAACCTCTTTCAGGGAGGTGCGCCGCTGGGTAACTTCATCCAGCGCCTGCTGGGCTACCTGCCGGGCCTCGGCCAACTCCCCCAGCTGCCCCTCGATGGTGCGACTGCGCTCCTGCGCCCTTAGGCGGGCAGCCTCAGCCTGTTGGCCAGCAGCCTGCTCGGCCTCCCGCTCCTGCATCATGGCGCGTGCATCGTGAGCCAGAAGATCAGCGGTCAAGCTGCGAACACGGCCCGCCACCTCGCTAGCTGCCCGGGCCGCGTCAGCCTGCTCCCGGCGTCCTTCCAGCTGCTCAGCCAGCTCACCGGCTAAATCCTCCAGCCGGTCAAGATTGGTCTTCAAATCATCAAGCTTGCTCGCGGTCTTCGCCTGGCGCTTACGGTGCTTGAGCAAGCCAGCAGCCTGCTCAATCAGCTCGCGCCGGTCATCAGCGGTACCGTGCAAAATCTTATCGACCTGCCCCTGCCCCACCAGGGTGTAGAGCTCCCGGCCCACACCGGCGTCCGCCAGTAGGTCCTGCACATCAGCCAGGCGGGCAGGCTCCCCGTTGATCTCGTACTCAGAACCGCCTGCAGAAAACATGGTGCGTGAAAGACGAATCTCAGCGTGGGGAAGCGGCAGGGCGCCGTCCTCGTTATCAATCACCAGCTCAACCTTGGCGCGCCCCAGCGCACCGCGGGAACCACCGCCAGCAAAAATGACGTCCTTCATGGCACCACCGCGCAGCTGCTTAGCCCCCTGGGCACCCATCACCCAGGCAAGGGCATCCACCACGTTCGACTTACCCGACCCGTTCGGCCCCACCAGCACATTCAAGCCCGGCTCAAACTCAAAGACGGTGGCCGACGCAAAAGACTTAAAGCCGCGCACGGTCAAAGATTTTAGGTACATAGTGGTAGGCCCCATCGGTTGGGTAAAAACGGGTTTGGGTCGGCTTACCACTTTACCGCAGGCCCGCGCCCCTGTTCGGTGTGAGATGAACCCGCACCATCAATCACCGTACCTGCCCCGCCGGGGCATATTATTGAAAAAGTGCCCTGTTTCTTCAAATAAGGGCTTACCCAAGTCCGCACTAAGGCTAGAAGAGTAGATTGACCGCTAATTCAGATATTCGCCACAAGAACGCCTCCCTACTATCGGTAACCAGGGTGCTACCGCCAGAGGTCGTCACCAGCTCCTACTTTGACGAGCAACTAGCGGCCACCTACAAGCGGCTGAGGATGCCCAAGGGCCTACTCGAGCGCCTCGCCGGTATTAGCGAGCGCCGCTCCTGGGGCACTTCCATGCACTTTGAGGACGGCGCGGTGCAGGCTGCTGAGCAGGCTATCGCCCAGGCCGGTATCAGCAAGGAACAAATCGGACTGATTATTAACACCTCGGTCACCCGCGATAATTTTGAACCGGCCGTGGCCGTGGGTATTCACGACCGCCTGGGCCTGCCCCGCCACGCCCTGAACTTCGATATCACCAACGCCTGCCTGGGCTTCGTTAACGGCATTACGGTTGCTGCCACCATGATTGATGCCGGGGCTATCGACTATGCCCTCATCGTCGACGGCGAAGACCCCTCCCCCTGGCACGCCACCGCCCTGCGCCAGCTCAACCGCCCCGATTCAACCCGAGACGACGTACTGGCCCAGTTCGCTACCCTGACCCTGGGCTCGGGAGCTGCGGCCGCCGTCATTGGCCGCTCCGACCTGCACCCGACGGGCCACAAGATTATCGGTTCGGTCTCCCGCGCGGGAACCGAGCACCGCAACCTCTGCATTGGCGGTGAAGCCGACCAGGGGATGAATACGGACGCCGCGGGTCTGCTCAAGCACGGCCTGCAGCTGGTCGCTGAGGCCTGGGAAGAAGCCCACCAGAACGGCTGGGACTGGGGCAACATGCGTTCCTACGTAACCCACCAAATTTCTAACGCCCACACCAACGCCATTATTGAGGCCGTGGGTATCGACCGCGAGCGCATCCCCATGACCTTCCCGGTCTGGGGTAACGTGGCGGCAGCCGCCCTTCCCATGACCCTGGCTGAGGAAAGCGCCCACTTCGTAGCCGGTGACCGTATTCTCTGCATGGGTGTGGGTTCCGGCCTGAACACCGCGCTCATGGAAATCACCTGGTAGGAGCCACTATGACGTTTTCTCAGCTCACTCCTGTTCCTGCCCTCTGGCCCGGTGTTGACCCTGCCTGGTCCCAGCAGGTGCAGGTGCCCGCGTCCGCCCCGGTAGAAGAAGCCGGGGCTAGCCGCCGCTGGCACTACCTCGATAATGGCCCGGCGCTCGAGGCCGCCGGGCGCACCCCGGTCGGTACCGTACTGGCGGTGCACGGTAACCCCACATGGTCCTATCTCTGGCGGTCGGTCATCGCTGCCGCCACTGTTGCCGAGCAGCCCTGGCGCGTTGTAGCGGTAGACCAGCTCGATATGGGCTATTCGGAGCGCACCGGCCTGAGACGCTCGCTCTCAGACCGTATCGCTGACCTCGGTGATTTTACGGCCGCGCTTGGGCTTGATGCTACCGAGCTGCCCCTTGTCACGCTGGCCCATGACTGGGGCGGGCTGATCTCGCTGGGGTGGGCTCTGCGCCACCGTGAGATTGTCTCGGGTGTCATGCTGACCAACACCGCTGTTTTTCATGACGCCGGTGAGAAGATCCCGGTAGCCCTGCAGGCGGCCCTCAACCCCGCTCTGCATTCCTGGGCGACCGAAAAATCAACCGCCTTTATCGACGTGACTCTGGGCCTGGCCCAGGGCGGTCTTGATGCTGCGGTCAAGAAGGCCTACAAGCTGCCCTACACCACCGCCGAGCATCGGGTGGGTGTGCGGAATTTCGTGGCCGACATACCGGCAACCGAAGCGGCTGCCAGCTATCGCCCTATGGTCTCTATTGCCGAAGGTATTACCGAGCTCGATGTACCTGCCCTGATGCTCTGGGGCACTAAAGACCCGGTCTTTCAGCGCCGTTACATGGCCGACCTGGCTACCCGCCTGCCGCAGGCAGATATCCACCGTTTTGAAACCGCCAGCCACCTGGTTGCCGAAGACGAAGACATCGCAACCCCCATTCTGGCCTGGCTCACCGAGCGCTTCGTCACCGGCACCACCCAGAGGGACCTCCACCTCACCGCACGCGCTGCCCGGGTACCGGCGTCCGCTCATTACCGCCCCATGGGAGCCGAGCTGGCAGACCGGGCTGACGACACCACCCTAGCTATCGTTGATATGAGCAGCAAGGGGGACGGCACCGAGGTAGCCGCCCAGCTCTCGTGGGCTGAACTAGCTGCCGAAGTAGACCGGGTTGCCTCTGGCCTGCACCGGCTCGGGGTGAAGCCCGGCGACCGGGTCAATCTGCTGGTGCCACCCGGCATTAAGCTCACCACCCTCATCTATGCTTGCCTCAAAATTGGGGCCGTGATTGTTGTGGCCGATACCGGCCTGGGCGCTGCGGGGCTGACGCGCGCGCTCAAGGGGGCCCGCCCGTCCTGGCTCATCGGTATTCCGGCTGCCCTCACCTTGGCCCGTACCCTGGGCTGGCCCGGCCAGCGTATTGCAGCCGGTTCCCTTCCCGCTGCCGCTGCCCGGGCCCTGGGCGTGGTGGGTGCGGTCGATGACTTTGCAGCCCCTGAGATTTTTGCGGTAGCCGACCCTGACCCCGATGCGGACGCTGCCATCCTCTACACGTCAGGCTCCACCGGCCCGGCTAAGGGCGTGGTCTACACCCACCGCCAGCTGGCGGCTATGCGGGATACCATCGCAGCCACCTACGATCTGGCTGCCGGCAGCGGTCTGGTGGCGGGCTTTGCCCCCTTCGCCCTGCTGGGCCCGGCCCTGGGAGCTACCTCTGTCACCCCGGCCATGGACGTCACTAAACCTAAGACCCTCACCGCCGCAGCCCTGGCATCGGCAGCTTCGGCAATTGGGGCAACTACGGTCTTTGCTTCCCCGGCAGCCCTGATGAACGTGCTCGAGACCGTCGATGGCCTGAGCAGCCAGCAGCGCTCTGCCCTGGGGCAGGTCGCCACCCTGCTCTCCGCCGGGGCTCCCATTACCTCTCCCCTGCTGGCCCGCCTGCAGACCCTGCTGCCGGCGGCCTCCCTGCATACCCCCTACGGCATGACCGAGGCTCTTCCCACCACCGACGTTTCCTTTGCCGAAATTCAGCAGGCTGAGCAGGACGCTTCAGACGGGCTTCCCGGAGCTGGCGGTGGTGTGTGCGTGGGTAGACCCGTTCACGGTGCTGCCCTGCAGATTGCTCCCCTGCTCGAGGACGGCACAGTCTCAGAGCAGGTGACCAGCGAACCCGGTATTACCGGTGAGATTCTGGTGTCTGCCCCGCATGTTAAGGACCGCTACGACACCCTCTGGGTCACCGAACGCGCTTCCAGCGCCACCCCCGGCTGGCACCGTACCGGCGATATGGGGCATTTCGATGCCAGCGGACGCCTCTGGGTTGAGGGCCGCCTTGCCCACGTGCTGGTGACCGCCCAGGGCGTGCTCACCCCGGTTGCCCTGGAACAGGCAGCCGAACTCGATACCGAGGTGCGCCGGGCAGCCGCTGTTGCTACCGGCCCGGCCGGGGCAGCGTCCGTCCTGATCGTGGCCGAGGTTGGCCCCACCTTCCGGGGCAAGAAGACCCGCAACGGTCTGGCTCCGGCTGACCTGGCCCAGCGGGTGCGGGAGCGGGTACTGGCTGAGACCGGCGTAGAGGTATCGGCTGTGCTGGTGGTTGCTGAGCACCCCACCGATGTGCGGCACAACTCGAAGATTGACCGCCCGGTTCTTGCTGCCTGGGCTGAGCAACTCCTCCAGGGGAAAAAGGCCCGTCTGGGCAAGGGGGTTATCGCGTGGTAGTTTCACTGCGTCCCCTTACCCCCGAGGTCTGCCAGCCTGCCCGGTCTGAGCGGGTGCTGGTCACCGGTGCCTCTGGGCTTCTGGGTCGCGAGGTTGTCTTTGCCCTGCTGCGGGCAGGGTATGCTGTGCGGGCCTTCCAGCGCGGGGACTCCGGTATAGCCCAAATGCTCCCTGCCCACCTAGCCGACCGCTTCGACCAGGTGCAGGGTTCCCTCACCGACCAGCTGGCGGTGCGCCGGGCTGTTACCGGTGTTCAGGGGATCATTCATCTGGCCGCTAAGGTATCTGTGGTCGGGGACTGGGAGGACTACCGGCAGGTCAACATCGAGGGCACCCGCACCCTGCTTGAGGCTGCCCGCGCAGTCGGTATCGGCAAGTTCCTGCACACCTCTTCGCCCTCTGTAGCCCACACCGGAGCCTCTATCGTGGGTGAAGGCAACCCGCCCGCCAGCCCCGACCAGGCCCGCGGTAACTATGCCCGGTCTAAGGCCGAGTCTGAGCTGTTGGCCCTGAGCTACGATGCGGACGACTTCTGGGTGGGTGTGCTACGCCCCCACATTGTTTGGGGCCCCGGCGATACCCAGCTGGTGGAGCGCGTCCTAGAACGCGCCGCCGCAGGGCGCCTGCCCCTGCTCAACCAGGGCACCGCCATGATTGACACCCTCTACATCGATAACGGGGCGGACGCTTTTGTGCGCGGCTACCAGCGCCTCGAGGCGATTCGCGGGGTGCCCCTGGTGGTCACCAACGGCCAGCCCCGCCCGGTCGGCGAGATTATCGCCGGCATGTGTACCGCCTGCGGCGTCAAGCCCCCGGCCTACTCGTTGCCGGCGTCCGTGGCCTATGGGCTGGGTTTGGTGATGGAAAAGGCCTGGGCCCGTTGTGCCCCCGGGCAGATTCCCCCGCTGACCTCTTTCTTAGCCAAGCAGCTGTCCACCGCCCACTGGTTCGACCAGCGCACCACCCGGGAACTCCTGGACTGGTCCCCCGCTGTTTCCCTAGAGGAAGGGTACGAGCGGCTGGGCGACTACTACGGGCGTAGATTTCGTAGGAACTAATAACTAGCCCTTTTCGAATAGGCAGGCAGAGCGCCGACAGCCAGCTGGACCGGGGCTGGCGGTGAATTGGGCGAGCGCCCCGCGCGAGACCAAGAGGGTTGCTGGCCTAGGCGCTCTGCCTGTCTTTCTGCTCCATGCGCAGTTACACTCCACGGGGCTTTCTCTGACAGTGAGGGCACCGGTAGGAGCTTCTTCCTCCGAAGGGCTCCCGCACCATCAGCGAGGTGCGCCCCGCGTCTAGGCAGCGGGGGCAGGGTTTTCCTGCCTGCCCGTAGGCATTGAGGGACCGGTCAAAGTAGCCCGATTCCCCGTTGACGTTGACGTAGAGTGCATCGAAGCTGGTACCGCCCTGGGCTAGCGCATCCCGCATGACGGTGCGCGCGGCGTCCACCAGTTCGCGGGCGGTTGAGGCTGGGATGCTCTTGGCGGGTTTGTCGTAGTGCAGTCTGGCCCGCCATAGGGCTTCGTCGGCGTAGATGTTGCCCACCCCGGAAATGGCGCTTTGGTCGAGCAGGAGCTTCTTGATGCCGGTGGAGGTGCCCAGCATGGTGCGTCTGAACTGCCCGAAGTCGAAGTGAGGGTCGAGCGGGTCGCGGGCGATGTGGGCAACGGCCTGCGGGATGAGGGGCAGGCCCAGGGCGGACGCGGACGCCCCCGGCACCGGCTCACCGGCGGCGTTGCGGGTGGGCAGCAGGGGGCTTACAAACATGCCGCCGAAGATGCGCTGGTCCACAAAGCGCAGGGTGAGCGGGGCTTCGCGCCCGCTCTCATCGGTGGCGCCTGCTAAGTCTATGAGCACCTTGAGGTGTTTTTCTGCCGGTAGCTCGGGGGCTTTGAGCAGCACCTGCCCGCTCATGCCCAGGTGAATGACCAGGGCGAACTCTTCGTTGCCCTCAAAGAGCAGCCAGAGGTACTTGCCGCGCCTGGCCACATCCACCACGCGCAGGCCCGTCAGCAGCCGCTCGAAATCCACCGGCCCGGGCTCGTGGCGCCGCACCGAGCGTCCGTCCACTACCTGCACGCGTTCCAGCACCGCACCGAGGATGTGCCCGGCTAGGCCCCGGCGGACCACCTCGACCTCGGGTAACTCCGGCATATTCACTCCGCCTTTCCAAAAATGAAAAAATATGCACCGCGTGGTGCCCACATATTGAACATATCAGGTGCAGAATAGACCCTGTGCATTCTCACCTGTCACCAGCCTACTGATAGATGGCGGGCGGCAGGGGCAGAACCAACCCTTCTGTAAAAGGAGAGACTTTTGTCGATACCCCCAACCCCCACGGGGCAGCACGCTGATGTGCCGTCCTTCGCCCACGAGCAAGAGGGCTTCCAGCAGGGCCTCAAGCCCCGGCAGATTCAGATGATTGCCATGGGCGGGTCCATCGGAACCGGCCTCTTTCTCGGCGCGGGCGGACGCCTGCACGACGCTGGCCCCTCCCTCATCTTCCTCTACGCGATCGCAGGTTTTTTCGGCTACCTGATTCTGCGGCAGCTGGGTGAGCTGGTCAGCTACCGCCCCTCGTCCGGCTCATTCGTGAGCTACACCCGCGAATTTTACGGCGAAAAATGGGCATTCTTCGTGGGCTGGATGTACTGGTTCTCCTGGGCCGCCACCGCCATCGTCGATGCCACCGCTATCGCTATCTACTTCAACTGGTTCGGCCAGTACATCCCGGCTATTGAGCAGATAGACCAGTGGGTTGTGGCGTTGGTCGTCATTGTTGTGGTGGTCTCGATGAACCTGATTTCGGTCAAGATCTTTGGTGAACTCGAATTCTGGTTTGCCCTCATCAAGGTGGGCTCCCTGCTGCTCTTCATGGTGATTGGCATCTTCTTCGTCATCTTCGGTACCCCCACCGGTTCCCCCGTGGGCTTTACCCATATCGCCGAGTCCGGCTTCCTCCCCAACGGCCTGCTGGCTGCCCTGGTAGTCTCCCAGGGCGTTATCTTCGCCTACTCCGGTATTGAGCTGGTCGGTACAGCCTCGGGTGAAATCAAGGACCCCCGCAAGGCTATCCCCAAGGCCATCAATACCGTGGTCTGGCGTATCGCCCTCTTCTATGTAGGCTCCGTACTGCTGCTCTCCCTGCTGCTACCCTACGACGCCTACTCGGCCGATGAATCCCCCTTCGTCACCTTCTTCGGCTCTATTGGCGTGGACTATGCCGCCCCCATCATGCAGCTGGTGGTCATTACCGCAGCGGCCTCATCGCTGAATGCGGGTCTCTACTCCACCGGCCGTATCACCCACTCCATGGCCATGAACGGCTCAGCTCCCCGCTTCACCGGAGCTATGAGCAAGTCTGGCGTACCCATCGGCGGTATCCTACTCACCGGCGCCGTGGCCCTGCTCGGTGTGGCCATCAACTACTGGAAGCCCTCAGAGGCCTTTGAGATCGTCCTGAACATCTCGGCTGTCTGTATCGTGATTGGCTGGATGGCCATCACCCTACCCCACCAGCGCTTTGTGGCCATGGCCCGCCGGGGTGAGCGCGTCCGCCCCGAGTATCAGGCTCCCCTAGCACCCGTCACCAACTGGCTCACCATGGCCTTCCTGGTGGGTGTGCTGGTACTCATTGCCTTCGACTACCCCATCGGCACCTACGCCCTGGCAGCCATGATTCTGGTAGTGCCCGTGCTGGTGGTTGGCTGGCTGGCCGTCCGCAAGCGAGTACGGGCTCTGGCAGCCGAGCGTTTAGAGCAGGTTCCCACCCAGACCACCTCTATCAACATTGTGGGTAGGGATGACGAAATTAGCCTGCCCTAGCCGCAGCAAGGCATCAGCCTGGTAGCACGACAAGAGGGGGGGCTCCACCGATATCTTTCGGTGGGGCCGCCCCTCTTTATGTAGGTAAAGTCTTGCCTGGCCTAGCCGTAGACCCTGTAGTAGGCCTGTTCGGCAGCCATACGCTCGGCTTCCTTCTTGCTGGTGCCCTTGCCCTGCCCCATGACCTTCCCGGCCAGGAGGACCTTGGCGGTGTAGCGGCGGGCATGGTCGGGGCCGGTGCCCTCAACCTCGTAGACGGGCTCGCCGGTGCCCTGGGCGGCAGCGTATTCCTGGATTTCGGTCTTCCAGTCGCGCCCGATGTTCAGGGTCTTGTTGTCATCCAGCAGGTGGGAGGTGTGAGCCAGCACCAGCTGGTGGGCGGCCTCAGGGCCGTGCTTCATATACACGGCACCGAAGACGGCCTCCATGGTGTCAGCCAGGATGGAGTCCTTATCGGCACCACCGGTTTTCTTCTCCCCCTTACCCAGGCGGACGCAGGGCCCCAGCTTGAGGCTGCGGGCCAGGTTGGCCAGGGTTCGGGTAGAAACAATCACGTGGTGGCGCTTGACCAGCTCGCCCTCGGGCAGGTCAGGGAACTTCTTGTAGAGCTCTGAGGCGACGGCCAGGGACAGCACGGAGTCGCCCAGGAATTCTAGGCGCTCGTTGTGGGGTATGCCGCCGTTTTCAAAGGAGTAGGAGCGGTGAGTCATTGCAAGCTGAAACGTCTCGGTATCGAGGTCGATACCGAGACGTTTCAGAAACTCTTGTGATGCAGAGTTAGTCATAAGGCGCGAATTAGGCGTCAGCTACCTTGCGGCCCTTGTACTCGTAGAAGAGTTCGTTGCCAGCTGAGTCAGTCACGAGCTTTGCCTGGTGGGGCAGGGAGTAGGTGACGCGACCGTTTTCTACGGTCTTGACCAGCTGAGGAACGGAAGCCTTCCACTGGGAACGGCGGGCGCGGGTGTTAGCACGGGACATTTTCCGCTTGGGAACAGCCACAGCTATCTCTTTTCTCTTGTTGCTTTATAAGTTTTATTTGTCGTTCGCATCGAGCAGCGCTGATAGCGCGTTCCACCGGGGGTCGATGACCTCATGGTGGTGCTCAGGGTCGTCCTCTAGGCGTGCGCCGCATTCGGAGCACAGGCCCTGGCAGGAGTCACTGCAAACAGGTTGGAACGGCAGTTGAAGAATCACTGCGTCCCGCAGCGCCGGTTCGAGATCAATTTCATCGTTCTCTACGGCGTACTGCTCATCTACTTCATCTTCGGGGCCGCCTTCGGGGGCCTTCTCGAAAACAAAAAGCTCTTGAACATCGGCTGTAACATCAAAGTCAACCGGGTCTAGGCAGAGGCTGCATTCACCGGAAACGGTGACAGTTGCAGTACCAGTTACCAAGATACCATCTGAAACGGATTCCAGGCGAACATTGAGGTCAATGTCGCTGCCTTCTTCCGCCTCAATCAGAGCGTTGCCAAAGTCGCTTGGCGCTGGCAGAACTTCATCAAGGGTCTCCATTGCGCCCGGGCGATGAGCTAGATCTCGAACCGAGATCTTAAGGGGCGATGAATCTTTTCGTGAAATGACGAACTCCCTATCGAATGTTTTAAACCAAGTACCTATTTTAGGGGCTTAAGACCGGCCGAATCAAGCGCTCTAGGTTTAACCTCTTGTTTGGCTGACCACATTAATGCTCGGGGTAGAGGGCTCGCTGCACCGCGCGCGGGACGAAAGCCCGCACGTCCCCACCGAAGCCTGCGACCTCTTTAACGATGGTCGATGAGATGTGGTTGTACTTGGGGTCCCCGGCGATAAAGCTGGTTTCAACCCCGGCGATGTGCCGGTTCATCGAGGCCATGGGAGCCTCGTATTCATAGTCGGCGGTATTGCGCAGCCCCTTCACGATGAGCACGGACCCCTGGTCGCGCACGAAGTTAGCCAGCAGCTCCCCCTCGGGTAGCACCTTGGCGCTCACCCCGTCGAAGAGGGCGAAGGTTTCCTCAACCATGGCGACGCGCTCTTCGAGGGTGAAGCGGTACTTTTTCTTGGTGTTGTGGGAGACCGCGACGATGACGTTACCGTAGATTTTTGCGGCGCGGGTGATGATTTCGACGTGACCGTTGTGGATGGGGTCAAAGGATCCGGGGCAGACAACCAATTGCATGTCTCTAGGCTACAGCAGGTTGGTTAGGTATGACACACTAAGTCATGCTCTCTTGGGCAACAGGGCTAGGCCGGTAATCTTGGGTTCAGACAAAGATACGGACGCCCGCCCTGCACTTGTGATGGTGGGCTAGACGAGAGCGGGGTGGGCACCGGATGGCCACTGAGAAGAAGCAACGGGCCTTTGAACGGGTTGGGCTAGCGGCCGGGCTGATGGGGGCGGACGGCCACTGGCGCTCTACCATCTTCGAAGAGATGTCGGCCCTTGCCCACCAATACGGTGCCCTGAACCTGGGGCAGGGTTTTCCAGATACGGACGGCCCTGCAGAGATGCTCCGGGCAGCAGCTGACGCCCTGGCTAGCGGGGTCAACCAGTACGCTACCATTGCGGGCAACCCCGCCCTGCGGCAGGCCATTGCCGAGCACCAGCAGCGTTTCTACGGGCTCACCCTCAACCCCGATACCCAGGTCACGGTAACCGCCGGCGCCTCTGAAGCCCTGGCAGCTACCATCGCGGCCCTGGTAGAACCGGGCGACGAGGTTGTTCTCTTCGAACCCTACTACGACCTCTACCCTGCCGCTGCCGCCCTAGCCGGGGCGCGCGTCCGCACCGTGCCGCTCGTGCCACCCATCTTTGAACCCGACCTGGACGCCCTCGAAGCAGCTTTTTCTGACCGCACAGCCCTGGTGGTGGTCAACGACCCGCACAATCCTACAGGTATGGTCTTCTCAACCGAAGCAAAGACTAAGATCGTGGAGCTGGCGACCAGGTACGATGCTGTGATTCTGGCTGACCAGGTCTACGAGCACCTGATCTTTACCGGCCCCTATCAGCCCATTCAGACCCTGCCAGGGGCGGCTGAGCGCACGGTGGCGGTTTCAGCGATTTCTAAGACCCACTCGGCCACCGGCTGGCGGGTGGGGTGGATGACCGGACCAGAAAACCTTATACTCCCCATCCGCCTGGTGAAGGGCTATTTCACGCACTCGGCGGCCGCTCCCCTGCAGGCAGCTGCGGCTGTTGGCGTGGGCCTGGGCGATGACTTCTATACCGGGGTACAGGCCCGCTACGCCCAGCAGCGGCGCATTTTGGTGGAAAACCTAGCGGAATCACCGTGGGAGGTAACTCCCCCGGCAGGTACCTTCTTCGCGGTAGCTGATGTGTCGCAGGTCCTGGCTGAGCGGGGCCTAACCTCAGCAGAAGAGCTCTGCCACCTGCTTCCCGAGCAGGCCGGGGTCGCACTGATTCCACTGACAGCCTTTACGACCGAGGCCTACCGGCAGCGGGTGCAGACCTATGTGCGTTTTGCCTTCTGCAAACGCCCGGAAGTACTACAGGACGCCGCCACCCGCCTGCGCGCCTATAGCGGCTAAGCCCTAGTTGCGGGCGTCCTTTGCCCGAATGAGGTCAAGGGCAACCAAACCGCCCAGCATGGCCAGGCGCACGGGTTCGGGGGCGCCGGGGTCGAAGTTCACCCCGTAGCGGCTCTTACCGCGCAGCCCCGCCACCAGGCCGCCCCATTCGCGGGCAACGCGGGCAGCTACATGGCCGTTAACCGTGATGTTGAAGTCGTACTCGAAGAGGCTACCTTCGAGCTCCAGGGTGAGGCCCGGCAGCTCGATGGTGAGGCGCTTGCGCATGAAAGAGAACTGCTTTTGCACGTGGGCAAAGAGGGAACCATCGGGGTTCAGCAGTTCGTAGCGATCCAGGCCAAAATCAAAGGGGTCAACAATCTTAAGAAGAAGGTTCCCGTTACCGTCGACCAGGTCAAAGGTGCGGTTACCCTTGAGCAGGCGGCCTGCGGTTGAGCCGGTGGTGAGCACCCGGCCGAGCACGCGCCCGTCCTGGCTCTGCATCTCAAAGTCATTGCTCATGAAGCTGCGGGTTTGCTGCACCACCAGGGTGTTTTCGGTCAGCAGGGGCGCGGACGCTCCCTGGTTCGTTTCTGGGGTCGGCTGGGGCTGATACCCGGGGTTGTTTGTGTTCTCACTCATAGTTCCACCCTAAACTAGACGGCGGGCTCCACATAATAGAGCACGGTCTCACCGTATTTTTTCTCGGCAAACTTTTCAAGGCCTTCGGGCCAGGCGGGCTCGTCGGTGCGGGAGGCCCGTTCAACAACCACCACCGCCCCCTCGGTCAGGCGGGGTGCCAGCAGGACCAGCAGGTCTTCGAGCTCGCTGTTGGTCACGGCGTAGGGCGGGTCAATAAAGACCAGGTCCCAGGCGGACGCCCCCGCCGAAAGGTAGGTGCGGGCCGTCATCTTATGTACGCGGGCAGTACCCCCGGCGGTCTTGCCCACGGCGGCAATGTTTTTTTCAATGACGGTAACGGCCTTGGGGTAGTGGTCTACGAAGTCCACGTGGGCAGCCCCGCGCGAGAGGGCTTCGCAGCCCAGGGCACCCGAGCCGCCGAAGAGGTCGAGGGCGCGCACGCCGTCCAGCATGTTGTAGGTATCCAGGCGGGAGAAGAGGGCTTCTTTGACCCGGTCTGTGGTGGGGCGGGTGTTATCGCCGGGGACGTTGGCTAGGCGCAGGCCGCCTGCGGCTCCTGCAATGATGCGGCTCATTCGGCTGCGCTCCGCTCGTAGTGGTAGAGGGTGGGACTGTTATAAGGGTACCGGTAGGGCTGGTGAGAACAAAGAGAGGGTTAGGTATGGGTGACCGGTGACGGAGGGCCCGCCGAGTACTTGAGTTGACCGCATTTATTCTGGTTTACCCGCAACTAGTTGCGGGTAAACCAGAATAAATGCGGGGGCCTACGGCCTTGGCCGAACCTACCCACGCCCTAGGAAGGCCTCGCGGTCGGCGTCGAGGGCCCGGTCGATGGTGCGGGCCAGATCGGGGTGTTTAGCCAGGGTGGGGTCAGCCTCAATAATTCCGAAGGCGTCCTGCCGGGCCCGCTCAATGAGTTTGGCATCGGTCAGGGCCCGCAGCAGCTTGAGGGTGGACTTCTTCCCTGACTGGGCAGCGCCGAGAATATCGCCTTCGCGCCGCTGTTCCAGGTCAACCCGCGAAAGCTCGAAGCCGTCGGTGGTGGCCGCTACCGCTGCCAGTCGCTCCCGGCTGACGCCGTCCGCCGGCTGCCTGGTGACCAGTAGGCAGGTGCCGGGCAGGGAGCCTCGGCCAATGCGTCCGCGCAACTGGTGGAGGCCAGAAATACCGAAGCGGTCGGCATCCATAATGATCATGAGAGTTGCGTTGGGCACGTTCACACCCACCTCAATCACGGTGGTAGACACCAGCAGGTCAACGCGACCGGCGGAGAATTCGGTCATGACCCGGTTCTTCTCGGCGGTATCCATTCGCCCGTGGAGCCCCTCGATACGCACCCCGGCCAGGGCGGGAACGTCCTCGAGCTCCTCCAGGGTGCTCTCTACCGAAGCCAGCGAACCGCGGGCGCTCTCCCCCGCCGCAGCCTGGGAGCCCAGCCCCTTACCGGTGAGGCCACCTGCCCCGAAGAGGGTCTGGCCCGCCTCGGCGTCACCGGGGGTATCGGCCCCGCCGATTTTGGGCACCACCACATAAACCTGATGCCCGGCGTCGATTTCTTCGCGGGCGCGGGCCCAGATGCGGTCGGCCCAGCGGGGGTGCTCTGCCAGCGGCACCACGTGGGTGGTAATTTTTTGGCGGCCGGCCGGTAGCTGATCAAGCACCGAGGTGTCGAGATCGCCAAAGACGGTCATGGCGACGGTACGGGGTATGGGGGTGGCGGTCATGACCAGCCGGTGGGGCAGCTCCCCGCCGGGTCCGCGCAGGGCATCGCGCTGTTCAACGCCGAAGCGGTGCTGCTCATCGACCACGACCAGCCCGAGGTCGGCGAAGGTCACCGAGTCTCCGAGCAGGGCGTGGGTACCAATGACGATGTCTGCCTCACCCGAGGCGATAGCCAGCAGGGCTTCCCGTTTGGCCTTGGTTTTGAGGGAGGCGGTGAGCAGCACGACGCGGACGCCCGCCCCGGCGCTCCCGGAGCTGTCCTGCGGGGCCAGCATGTCACCCAGAATCTCGCAGACCGACCGGTAGTGCTGTTCGGCCAGCACCTCGG
This sequence comes from Rothia nasimurium, assembly GCF_928381415.1. Taxonomy (GTDB): domain Bacteria; phylum Actinomycetota; class Actinomycetes; order Actinomycetales; family Micrococcaceae; genus Rothia; species Rothia nasimurium_H. The sequence continues at coordinate 173,104 of NZ_CAKMSF010000007.1, read as the reverse complement.
TGGGGGCCAGCATAGCCGACTGGGCACCGTTATCTGCCACCTGCAGCATGGCGCGCAGGGCCACCACGGTTTTACCCGAGCCCACGTCCCCCTGGAGCAGGCGGTTCATAGGGGAAGAGCTGGCCAGGTCAGAGCGGATTTCTTCGCCAACGGCCTGCTGGCCCTCGGTCAGCTGATAGGGCAGGGCTTCCAGCAGGGCGTCCGCGAAACCGCCCTCTACATAGGGGCGGGCAACGGTCTGGTGGGCGGCGCGGGCTGCACGAATACGGGCAAGAGCGGCCTGTAGCACGAAGGCCTCGCGGTAGCGCAGGGAGTGGTGGGCTGCCCGCCAGGTTTCTTCGGTATCGGGGGTGTGCACGGCCCGGTAGGTCCACTCGAGGGAGGGGATTTTGCGGCTCTTACGCACGGTAAAGGGGACGGGGTCTTCGAGCTCCTTGAGATTGATGCGCTCGATCAGGGTCTCGATGGCTGCGGCCACCTTATCGGTGGGGAACTTGGGGCTGGCCTTATAGACCGGTATGGGGGCGGACGCCCGCGCGGCGGCCCGTTCAATCGCTTCGGCGCTGGCGCCGGGGGCGGCGGCCAGTTCTTTTCCGGCAATGACAGCGTAGTGGGGGTTGGTCAGGGTGATTTCGCCCCGGTAGGAGCCCACTTTGCCCGAGAACATGACATGGTCACCCTCGTGAATGTCGCGGGCTGCTGTCCAGGCGTTGAAGAAGCTTAGGGTCATGGTGCCGCTGGCTGTCAGCGAGTAGGGTTCGGGGGCGTAGCCACCAAAGATGTCTCCCAGCCGGTAGCTGGGCTGGGTGCCCGGTAGCTGGGTGTCGGTGGAGCCCCCTGCGCTGCCGTGCAGACGGGGGTTGGTGTAGCCCCGGGTGTAGGACGCCGGTGGGGCCGCTCCCCGGTAGGCGTTGGGGTTAGGGGGTTGCCAGGTGGGCTCGGGCTGGCCAACCTGATCTAGCTGGTCGGTGATGGTGATTTCTGTGATGGATCCGCGGCGCGATGCCATCTGGCGGGTTGTCACCCGCACTACCCTGGCGACGATGGTAGCTTCGGCGCCTTCGACCAGGGATGAGAAGGGGGTGAGTTCCCCGCGTGGCAGGTACTTGCGGGGGTAGTAGTCCAGGGCCTGCCCCACGGTTTCTAGCCCCAGATGGGTCTTAAAGGACTTGGCCAGGGTCGCCCCCAGGTAGTCGGTCAGGGGGGCGTTATCGAGGCGGTCTTCTGCGGCGTACCGGGCCAGGGCGTCCTTTGCCTGCTCGCTCAATTCCGGGGTCTTTCGTTTACGGGCTGCCATTAGGAGGTAGGCTCCTGGTGGGCGGGGTCATCCAGGGAGGTGGTTCGCACGTTGAGGGGCTTGCCCGCAGCGCGGATGAGGGCCAGGGCGTCCTCGGCCTCGGGGACGTGCACGTGGATAGCCCACAGGGCCTCGTTCCCGGCTTCGACCTGGGCAATGGAGACCGAGTCTCCGACCGTCTCTAAGGCGCTGCGCAGCTGGGTTACTTCGAGCACCGGCAGATAAATCTCGCACATAACCTCAACGCGGGCTTCTGCCGCCGAGCGCTGCCGAGCGCTTCGGGGCGGTAAGGACGCCGCCCCCACCTGGAGCAGGTCGCGGTAGGTAGCCTGCGGGGCGGCTCCCAGCAGCTCTGTTGCCAGGGCCACTAAGACCAGGTGCAGGCCCAGGGCTCCGGAATCAACCCAGCCGTTACGGGCGTGGTCTGCTTCGGCGGTAGCTCGCAGGGCAGCCTCTGAGACGGCCAGTAGCTTCGTGAGGTAGACCTGCCAGGGGTCCTCTTCATCGGTAGGATCTGGCATCGGGCAGGTAGCAAGAGCCTGCATGAGGGTGAGCATGGTGCCGTCGGCGGGCTGGCTCAGAGCGGCGGACGCCTGCTGGGCCCCCCGTTCCCAGGCAGCGGCGAGCGCCTGCGGGGTCAGAGCTTGAACAGTAGAAGGCGGCAGCTGCCCGGCCTCCCCCAGTTCCTCAGCTAGACCCAGGAGCCAGACAGCTAACAGGGTTCCAGAGTTTCCCCTGGCCCCGCGCAGGGCTGCCCGGGCGGCAAGGGCGAGGGTGGGGTCGTCCGCCATACCTGCGGTATCGGCGGCCCGCCCGATGGTGGCGACCATGTTGGCCCCGGTGTCGGCATCGGCCACGGGGAAGACGTTAATACGGTTGAGAAGGGATCGGTGCTCCACCAGCTGGGTGCGAGCGCGCAGTAGCCAGTTCAGCCACCAGTCAGCGGGAACCTGCCTCAAAGTGATCCCATCCTTTCGCGGTGTAGGTGCGGCCGTCGACGGTGATTCCGTCGCCTGCCTGTACCGTACCAATTCTAGTAAATCCGGGCGGTATCTGTGCGGGTGGGCAGGTGCCTAGTAGGCCGTGGTCTTCCCCGCCGGTCAGTACCCAGCGTAGGGCTTGGGCGTCCGCCTGTTCGGGGGTGCCCGCGGTAAGCAGGGCTGCAGGGCCTACCCTGTTGGCCCAGGGGGCTAGGGCCGAGGAGTCAAGGTCAAGGGCCACACCGGAGGCCGCTGCAATACGGCCGCCGTCACGCACCAGCCCGTCGGAGACATCCATGAGGGAGGTCAGGTAGGGGACGCCCTCCGGCCCCAGGTGAAGGGGTGAGCGGGGGCACTGCTGGGCGCGGACGCAGGCGGTCAGCTCTTCGGTGGCGGTGAATGGGGCTGAGTCGAGCAGGGCTAGACCGGCAGCTGCGGTGCCCAGGGCACCGGCAAAGACCACGGCGTCCCCGGGGCGGGCCCTGCTTCGGGTGATGGGCCGGTCGGTCAGGCCCACGGCGGTAACAGTTACCGAGATTTCGCTGCCGGAGCCCATATCGCCGCCGGCAATTGTGCAGGTGGTAGCCCCCTGGGCAGTACAGGATTCGGTAAGCCCCCGGGCAAAATCCTGTACCCAGCTCGCGGGGGTATCGGGGGTCAGGGTAAGGGACACCAGCAGGGTGACCGGGGTAGCCCCCATAGCTGCGATATCGGCCAGGTTCTGGGTGGCGGCCTTCCAGCCCACCTCATACCCGCCGGTTGTGTAGCCCGAGGGCCAACTGCGTCGGAAGTCCTGGTTTTCGGTTTGGGTGTCAGTGCTCATGACGGTCAGCCCGCCCCGCAGATCGAGGGCAGCGGAGTCGTCCCCCGGTCCCAATACCAGGGCGCCGGGGGCATCCAGCTCGGCGCGGACGTCCGCCGCCCGCTCATTGTGCTCAGCCAGAACAGGCATAAACAGGGCAAGAAGCTGGCCCTCACTCACCTGGGCAACGGTCTGCATAGGGCTCCTAGTTCCTGGGCGCACGGTTACGCCACACAAAGTTAAAGACCACCAGGGCCAGGCCCGCCGTGGCAATACCCGTAAAAATCAGCAGGGGGCGGGCACCGTTCATAATGGTGTTGCCGCGCTGGAAGATACTCCCCCCGGTCACCGCCCCAGCCTGGTGCCCCTGGGCCTCTGCCCCGGCAACACCGGCAGCCTGGTTGGGGTCGGCAGATGAAGATCTGTTCCCCTGGGCCCCCGACACGTTCAAGAAGCCCTCCACCCACTCAGGTGCCCCTGCGTACCCGGGGTTCTGCTGGCTACTTGAGAAAATACCCAGCACGGTTCCATCTACCGGTGAGGTTTCCAGCTGGCTGGTATCGGCGTCCATCCGGGTCGGATCCTGGGCCCCGGCGACGCTGTTGCCCAGGGTTGAGGGCACGAAGGCCCCCTGGCCAGGTGCCGCAACTTGGCTGCCCTCGCTTTGGCCCGTACCGGCGGACGGCTGGGCCGAGGGGTCGGCGGCGGGCAGGCTGGGCAGCCCGGCAGCTCCGCCGGTCACATCAGGGGCGGATGTCTCCCCCGGCGGTACCGGAAGCACGATGACCGACTCGCTGGGGGCAGGAACCGGCTCAGGGTCGGCCGAAGGCAGCGGGTCGCTGGTGGGTTCTGGTGCCGGGCTAGATGGCGCGGGCGAGCTAGGTTCAGGCGCGGGGCTTGTCGGCTCCGCACTCGTAGGCTCGGGGCTAGGAGCCTCCGGTGTGGGAGTCCCAGGTGTTGGTGTTTCGGGGCTGGGTGATTCAGTAGCGCTAGGGGCAACTGTGACCTCCAGGCTAGGGCTCTCGCTCGGGCTCTCACCCACCGACGGAATGCCGGTGGGTATGGAACTTGTCGGGGCGGGGCTTTCTGTCGGGTCAGCGGCAAAAGCGCTCTGGGGGCCGGTGAAAACCTGCCCGGCGAGCAGGGCAAGGGGGGCTACCGTCACGGCAAGAGCCGTCCCCGCCGCATAATAGGTCTTCTGCTTCACAGCCCCTCCTTCCATCGCTCATATCCAGGTAGTCTTGTTCGGCTACCTGCCCCGGCTAACTCTATCCCTACCCTACCGAATCTGCTCTCCCCCGGCTAGCGCCCCTCACCACCGGCGTCCTGCCACAGCGAAAGTTATACAATAGCCAGGTGAGAACACCGCGCAAACCCCTCGTCCTCGTCCTGACCACTCTAGGCCTGACCGGCTGCGGGGCAGGTGCCGTCAACCTCGAACCGGCCCCAGACGCCGCTAACCCCACCTGCGCCTACGCCCTGGTTGCTATGCCCGATACCGTGAGCGGCCTGGCGCAGCGCGAAACCACCGCCCAGGCCACCACCGCCTGGGGCGACCCCAGCGCCGTCATCCTCAAGTGCGGGGTCGAACTCGGCACAGCCCCCGTGTCGGATACCTGTGTCTCGGTCAACGGCGTTGACTGGATCGTTAAGCCCGCCGACGAAGAACTCGCTACTGCCGCCGAGCAAACTGCCACAGGCACCTGGGTTGCCGAAACCTTCGGCCGCGACCCCGCCGTGCAGGTAACCTTCGACGCTGACCGGGTCTCGTCCTCCACCGTCCTTGCAGAAGTATCATCGGCCGTTGCCCAGATACCCCAGCAGATGCAGTGCACCAGTGTCGATGACACCCTCACCGGTGTCGACAGCGGCACCGGCAGCTAAACGAGAAACCGTGTAAGCGAAAACCCCCGTTACCGTCTCAGGTAGCGGGGGTTTCGTTGGCATCTAGAGGCAGGGGGCTTACCCCGGTGCCGTCGGGGGCTCCTAACGCAGGCCCAGGGGGCGCTCCAGGGCCAGAGAAATCAGCTCGTCGATCAAATCACCATAGGCCAGGCCGGTGTTCTCCCACATGGTCTTATACATAGAAATCGGGGTAAAGCCGGGCATGGTATTGACCTCGTTAATCACCAGGCGGCCGTCCTCGGTGTAGAAGAAGTCAGCGCGGCACAGGCCCTCACCGTCAACGGCCAGGAAGGCCTCAACAGCCAGCTGGCGCATCCGCTCAGAAACCTCAGCGGGCAGATCAGCCGGGCAGCGGGTCTCAGCCGAAGTCTTCGACACGTACTTGGCCTCAAAATCATAGAAACCGTGCTGCTCATCCACCACAACAATTTCACCGGGGTAGGACGCCCGGGGCAGCTCAGAGCGGTGCCCATCGAGCACAGCACACTCAATCTCCCGGCCCACAATGCCAGCCTCAATTACCAGCTTGGGGTCGTGGGCCTGGGCCTCGGCAATAGCAGCATCAAGCTGGTCAGCCGAATCAACCTTGGTAATACCAAAGGAGGACCCCGCCCGAGCAGGCTTAACGAAGACCGGGTAGCCCAGTTTCTCAATGCGCTCGCGGGCACCGGCCTGGTCAAGCACCCACTGGCGGTGGGTTACAACCTCGTAGGGGCCAACTTCCAGGCCAGCGGCCTCAAAGGCCACCTTCATGAAATGCTTGTCCATACCAACCGCGGACGAGGCAACGCCACAGCCTACGTACTTCAAATCTGCCATTTCCAGCAGGCCCTGCACGGTGCCGTCCTCACCAAAGGGGCCGTGGAGCAGAGGGAAGACCACGTCGATAGCCGGGCCCAGCTCAACGTTGGTAGCATCGGCGGAGTCGATCAGGCGCAGACGATTATCACCGCCACCTAGAGGCAAAAAGACCTGCTTGCCCGCAGCTGGGAACTCTGCCAGGGCGGTAGCCTCGGTGAGCTCAATCAGGGCAGCTTCATCGGTCAGGTACCAGCGGCCGTCCTTGGTAATACCGATGGTGACCACATCGTACTTGTTATGGTCGATAGCCCCGAGAACGCCTCGGGCGGTAATCAGTGAGATGGAGTGCTCCGACGAGCGCCCACCGCACAGCAGGGCGACGGTAGGTTTGGTCCTGGTTTCGGTCATAACGTCCTTTGGTATCGTGCGGGGCTCAGCCCCGTCTGCCCTAGCTGGCTGCCGGGGTGCTTTCCTCAGATTTAAGGGTGCGGCCCAGCAGGGCGGGGGCTAATTCTTCAACAGATATTCTACGGTCGAGCACAGCGGTGACCGCTTCGGTAATGGGCATTTCTACCCCCACTTTTCGCGCGAGTTCTGCCACAACAGGGGCAGATTTAATAGACTCGGCGGTCTGGGTCATCACGGTGTGCAGCTGGTCAGGGGCCACGCCTTCGGCCAGTAATCGACCGGCGGTATGGTTGCGGGAAAGCGGTGAGGCGCAGGTGGCAATAAGGTCGCCCATACCTGCCAGGCCACTCATGGTCTCGCTCTTACCTCCGAGGGCCAGAGCGAGGCGGGTGGTCTCAGCAAGACCACGGGTCATGACCGAGGCCTTAGAGTTATCGCCGTACTGCTTGCCCTCGCACATGCCTACGCACAGGGCAATCACGTTTTTGACCAGGCCACCAATTTCAACGCCAACGATATCGGTGTTGGTGTAGGGGCGGAAATAGTCGGCGGCGCAGATAGCGGCAATCTGCCGGGCGGTTTCCTCGCTTTGAGCGGCAACCACGCTGGTAGTGGGCTGCTCCGCGATAATCTCCTTGGCCAGGTTGGGGCCAGAGAGCACGGTCACCCGCCCCGGCACAGCCTCAACTGTTTCGGGGGCTGCACCGCTGGCAATCAGGTGCCCCTGGAGCACCTCAATCATGACCTCGCTCATGCGCAGGCCCGTGCCCATTTCTAGGCCCTTGGCCAGAGACACCAGCAGGGCGTCCTCTTCCATCAGGGGGGCAAAGACCTCAAGCTGGGAGCGCAGCACCTGGGCCGGAATAGCCAGCACCACAATGCTGGCCCCGGTCAGGGCTTCAGCGGCATCGGCCGTCATGACCATGCTATCGGGGAGCTTGACCCCGGGGAAGTAGCCCTCGTTAGTGCGGCTCTGCTGCATAGCTTCCATCGTGGTGGGGTTACGCCCCCACAGCACGACCTGCCGGTCGACGCCTGAGCTGGCGGCGGCGTCCGCAAGAACCTTGGCAAAAGCGGTGCCCCAGCTACCCGCTCCAAGAACAGCGATTTTCTGGTGCTTCACATCGGTCATGGGTGCGTGCCTCCCCTAGCGGTTACTGGTCAGGTGACTGGCGGACGTCCAAAACGGCGTTCCAGCGCCCGGCAGGGGCTTTCTCGCCGCGCAGGCCCTCAAGCAGGGCGGTGACGTCGTCGAGCATGCGGTTGGTGACGGCGGCCAGCTCGTCGTGGGTGTAGCGGGCACCGTCTTCGCGGCGCTGGACCAGGTCGCTGAAATCGACCGGGTCGCCCACCACAATCTTGACCTTCTTACGGGGCCAGCTGAAGCGGGGCTTGCCGCGGCGGGGCCAGAAGTCCTGGTCGCCCCAGTGGGCTACCGGGTAGACCGGGGCGCCGGTGGCCAGGGCCAGGCGGGCTGCCCCCGATTTACCGGTCATGGGCCACATGTCGGGGTCCTTGGTCAGGGTGCCCTCGGGGAAGATAATGACCGCTCCCCCGGCGTCCAGAACATTCTGGGCAACTTCAAGAGACTGTCCGGCCCGGGCTGAGCCGCGGGCAACCGGGATATGGGCGCACTGGCGCATGAGCCAGCCCAGCACCGGCACCCTAAACAGCGCTTCTTTGGCCAAGAACCGGGGCAGCACGCCCTCAAGGAAGAGGGGGTAGGCTGCGGTAATCGGGTCTATCACAGTCAGGTGGTTTGAGACCACGATAAACCCGCCGGTCTTGGGTAGTTTCTCCCGCCCCTCAATCTGCGCCTTCATGGGCAGGTTGTAGAGGGGTCGCAGGAGCGTACCGGCTACGGTGTAAACCGTGTCCCCCATCTTGGTGGGCTTGATATCACTCAAAGAAGCGCTGTTCTTGCTCATCTTAGGCAGTGACCTCGAAGTTAGCGCCCAGGGCGGTGAGCTTATCAACGAAGTGCTCGTAACCGCGGGAGATCACAGAAACACCGGTGACGTTTGAGGTGCCTTCAGCGGTCAGGGCAGCAATCACGTGGGAGAAGCCACCGCGCAGGTCGGGCACGTTGATGTCAGCCCCATGCAGGGGGGTCTTACCGGTGATGATGGCTGAGTGCTTGAAGTTCTGGTGGCCGAAGCGGCAGGGGGTGGGGCCCAGGCAGTCCTTGTGCAGCTGCACGGTAGCGCCCATGCGAACCAGGGCGTCGGTGAAGCCGAAGCGGTTCTCGTAGACGGTCTCGTGAACAACGGAGACACCCTTAGCCTGGGTCATGGCTACGACCAGGGGCTGCTGCCAGTCGGTCATGAAGCCGGGGTGCACGTTGGTTTCAACGAAGAGGGGGTTCAGGTCGCCGCCCTGGTGGAAGAAGCGGATGCCCTCGTCGGTGATGTCCAGGCCGCCGCCCAGCTTGCGGTAGACGTTGATGAAGGTGGAGAGGTCCTTCTGGTTGGCGTTGCGCACGAAGATATCGCCGCCGGTAGCCAGGGCTGCTGAAGCCCAGGAGGCTGATTCGTTGCGGTCGGGCATAGCCACGTGGTTGAAGCCGGTGAGTTCGTCAACACCCTCGATGATAATCTGGCGGTCGGTTTCGACGGTGATGATGGCGCCCATCTTCTGCAGGATAGCGATGAGGTCCATAATCTCGGGCTCAATAGCAGCGCCGGTCAGCTCGGTCTTGCCCTTGGCACGGGAAGCGGCCAGCAGAACCTGCTCGGTAGCACCAACTGAGGGGTACTCTAGGTTAATCTGGGCGCCCTTGAGGCCGTCTACGGGGGCCTTCATAGAGATACCGGTGGGCAGCTTCTCAATCTTGGCGCCGAACTTTTCGAGCACGCGCAGGTGCCAGTTGATGGGGCGGTCACCAATCTTGCAGCCACCCAGGTCGGGAATGAAGGCCTCACCGATAGTGTGCAGCAGGGGGCCACAGAGCAGAATCGGGATGCGGGAGTCGCCTGCGTGCACCTCAATGTCGGTGTGGTTGGCTACAGAGACCTTCGAAGGGTCCATGCGCAGCTCACCGGCCTGCACGTTGTAGTCCACCGAAACGCCGTGCAGCTCAACCAGGTCGGTAACGACCTGTACGTCCTTGATTTCGGGAACGTTGCGGAGCACCGAGGGGGTGGAACCCAGCAGGGCGGCAACCATGGCCTTGGGGACCAGGTTCTTAGCACCGCGGACGTTTACCTCGCCCTTCAGAGGGGTGCCACCTTCAATACGCAGTGCGCTGACCATGTATGTCCAATCGTCAAAACTACTAGGGTGTTGATTCGCGTTACTTTACGCGTCAATTCTCGTTTACCAACTTTACCCCACTTAGGTGCACTGGTTGTTGTACAGGCGGTGTTCTTAGCCATACCACAGCTTTTACTTATCTAGACGGGCCAGGCAGAACACCAAAAGGACGCCGGTGCTCGGGGCACGGCGTCCTTTGGGTTAAGCTGTGGGCGGGTTTTACAGCTGCTGGGTGCGGGGCAGCCAGGCGGGGCGCTTGGCCTCGTAGGCGGTGATAGCGTCCTCGTGCTGCAGGGTTAGGCCGATGTCGTCCAGGCCCTCCATCAGGCGCCAGCGCACGTAGTCGTCAATCTGGAAGGGCACGGTCAAAGCACCGACAGTGACGGTCTTTTCTTCCAGGTCAACGGTGACTTCGGTGCCGGGTTCGGCCTCTAGCTGCTTCCAGATCAGTTCGATGTTGTCCTGGTCCACCTGGGCAGCGACCAACCCCTGCTTGCCGGAGTTACCGCGGAAGATATCAGCGAAACGAGCTGAGATGACCACGCGGAAACCGTAGTCCTTGAGCGCCCAGACCGCGTGCTCGCGGGATGAGCCGGTGCCAAAATCGGGGCCGGCAACCAGCACTGTACCGTGCCTGTAGGGCTCCTGGTTGAGGATAAAGTTCTCGTCCTTGCGCCAGCCAGCGAACAGGGCGTCGTCGAAACCGGTCTTGGTCACGCGCTTGAGGTAGACGGCGGGGATAATCTGGTCGGTGTCGACGTTAGAGGCACGCAGGGGCACGCCAACGCCGGTGTGCTTCTTAATGGGTTCCATGAAAAATCCGTTCCACCCGGGCTTACCGGGTTCATTCAAAGAGGGCCTACAGGTCTGCCGGTGATGAGAGAGTGCCACGGATGGCGGTAGCGGCGGCGACCAGAGGGGAAACCAGGTGGGTGCGTCCGCCCTTACCCTGGCGTCCTTCAAAGTTGCGGTTGGAGGTCGAAGCGCAGCGTTCGCCGGGGGCCAGCTGGTCGGGGTTCATGCCCAGGCACATGGAGCAACCGGCAAAACGCCAGTCGGCGCCGAAGTCCTTGAAAATCTGATCCAGGCCCTCTTCTTCGGCCTGGGCTCGTACCTTCTGGGAGCCGGGGACAACCATCATGCGCACGCCCTCAGCCAGCTTCTGGCCCTTGACGATTTCGGCGGCAGCGCGCAGATCCTCGATGCGGGAGTTGGTGCAGGAGCCCAGGAATACCACGTCCACGGGGATATCCTTCATGGGGGTACCTGCGGTCAGGTCCATGTATTCCAGGGCGCGGGCAGCAGCCTTCTGCTCGTTTTCGTCCTCGAAGTCCTCGGGGAAGGGCACAGCCTGGGAGAGGGGGACGCCCTGCCCCGGGTTGGTACCCCAGGTAACGAAGGGTTCTAGCTCGTCGGCGTTGATGAAGACTTCGCGGTCGAAGGTTGCTCCCTCGTCGGTGGGCAGGGTCTTCCAGTATTCAACGGCGACGTCCCAGTTTTCGCCGGTGGGCGCGTGGGGGCGGCCCTTGACGTAGTCAAAAGTGGTTTGGTCGGGGGCCACCATACCGGCGCGGGCACCTGCTTCAATGGACATGTTGCAGATAGTCATGCGGCCCTCCATGGAGAGGGCACGGATGGCTGAGCCACGGTATTCCAGCACATAGCCCTGGCCGCCGCCGGTACCAATCTCCGCGATAACAGCCAGAATGATGTCCTTGGCGGTCACGCCGGGCTTGAGGGTGCCCTCTACGTTAATAGCCATGGTCTTAAAGGGAGCCAGGGGCAGGGTCTGGGTAGCCATCACGTGCTCTACCTCAGAAGTGCCGATGCCAAAGGCTAGAGCACCGAAGGCGCCGTGGGTTGAGGTGTGGGAGTCACCGCAGACCACGGTCATACCGGGCATGGTCAACCCCAGCTGGGGGCCCACCACATGCACGATGCCCTGTTCTTTATCGCCCAGGGAGTGGATACGGACGCCGAATTCCTCGGCGTTCTTGCGCAGGGTTTCGATCTGGGTGCGGGAGGTCAGATCAGCGATGGTGGAGAAAATGTTCTCGGTGGGGGTGTTGTGATCCTCAGTTGCGATGGTGAGGTCGAGACGACGCAGGGGGCGTCCTTCCAGACGCAGACCCTCAAAGGCCTGAGGTGAGGTGACTTCGTGGACCAGGTGCAGGTCGATGTAGAGCAGGTCGGGCTTGCCGTTTTTGCCGGGCACTACAGTGTGCGCGTCCCAAACCTTTTCAGCCAAAGTTCGCGGGGTATGGTCGGTAATACCAGCCATGGAGTCCTCCATAAAGTTTTCTCGTGGTGCTTTAACAAGTGTGACCCGCCGAAGAAAATCTTTCCAATAAATGAACTTGCATATCACCATATGAGAAGTCATGATAGGTTATACGGACACAATCCTTTAGCTCTCAATCTTTCACACCCGAAAGGCTCCCCACCGCACCATTCATCTGGGCCACTGCCCGGCCCACGACCACAGGCGAAAGTTACCACCATGCAAGATAACCGCAGCTCAGGCGTCGGCGTCCTCGACAAAGCCGCCCACATTCTTGACTGCCTCGAAGCAGGCCCCGCCACCCTGTCCCAGCTCGTTGAAGCCACCGGGCTTGCCCGCCCCACGGCCCACCGACTGGCTGTTGCCCTCACCCACCACCGCCTGGTAGCCCGCGACGTTCAGGGCCGCTTCATGCTCGGCCCCCGCCTGGGCGAACTATCCAGCGCCGCCGGTGAAGACCGCCTAATCGCAGCTGCCGGCCCCGTGCTCAACAACCTGCGCAACGTCACCGGTGAGTCCTCCCAGGTCTTCCGCCGCCAGGGCGACTGGCGCGTCTGTGTGGCCTCCGCAGAGCGTCCTATCGGCCTGCGCGACACCATCCCCGTGGGCACCCAGCTCTCCATGAAAGCCGGTTCTGCCGCCCAGATCCTCACCGCCTGGGAAGACCACGCCCGCCTGGTCGAGGGCCTACACAACGCCCGTTTCTCAGCCACCATGCTGGCAGCCGTCCGCCGCCGCGGCTGGGCCCAGTCTGTCGGCGAGCGCGAGCGCGGTACCGCGTCCGTTTCAGCGCCGGTGCGCTCTCCCTCTGGCAAGGTCATTGCGGCGGTTTCCATCTCGGGCCCCATCGAGCGCCTAACCCGCCAGCCCGGCCGCCTGCACGCCGAAGTAGTGTGCGAGGCTGCTGCTGCGCTGACTGAGGCGCTGCGTAGCTAGAACTGCTAAGAGGCTGAAATACAGAAAATCCCCGCTCACCGGTTTCGGTGGGCGGGGAGTTTTCGTTTTATCGGGCCTCGTGTAGGGCCTGGCGGTAGCCCTCTAGGCGGGCTAGCTCATCCTGTACAGAGGCGGTGACGCAGCGGGCTGCCACATCTGCCAGGTTTGTTTCGAGCTGGCGGCGGATGTTCTTGGCGTAGATGCGGTGTCCCACTGCTGCTAGCCCTCGACCTAGGGCCGCGGTGAGTATGCCCAGTAAAATGCCGGTGGCTACGAACAGGGTGGGCACGGGCAGGGGGAAGCCCTCGATGGTGGGTGGATCGGGCAGCACAATCTGGAAGTAGCCTGCCACTGCCAGGCCGGTGAGCCAGAGCAGGCCCACAAGAGCTGTTGCCAGCCCGATCCATTGCAGGGCGTTGAGCAGGTGCCACCACCAGCGCTTCTTCTGGGCGTCGTAGTGCACGGTGGCTGCGGCCCGCTCGATTTCGCCGGGGAGCTGGCCTTCGAAGGTTCTGGCTGCTGCCCTGATGGAGTGGCTCCAGGGCTCTTCAACGCCGTCTGAGACGCTCGTGGCGAAGGTGCGCAGGGAGGTTGAGAGGGCCGCTTTCTGGGGAGCTCCTAGCGGTGGCAGGGAGGACTTAGAGATAGGCGCTCCGTCGTGGTCCTTGTGCAGGCCCAGGCGTTTGAGGGGGTCGCGTTTGATTTTGAGTAGCCAGCGGGTTGCAATCCAGCCGGTGGACGAGGCCGCGTGCAGCTTGTAGGAGTCCGCTGCGGCTTTGACCAGGGCTTCTGCACCCGAGGCAGTGTAGAAGTCGTCCTCGAGCCGGGTGGTTGCTGCGGCGGTGATGCCGGCGGGCTCTCCCCCGCCGTCCTGGGCAGCAAGGTCTGAGCGGACGCCCGCCAGGTCAGCTTCGATGCGGGCCACCGCAGCGTTCTTGGCGACGGCCACCTGGCCGAGAATCTCGCGCAGGCGGGGTATCTGGTAACCGGTGCGGGCAGAAACCCCCAACGGATCAGCAAGCAGGGTGGAGGTGAGCCCGTCCTGGGCCAGTAGGAGCTTGAGGGAGTCCAGAACTGCCGGGACTTCGGTGTCGTCTAGGCGGTCGACCTGGTTGAGCACGGCCAGGGTCACTGCCCCGTGGGCGGCTAAGGGCCGGATGAAGTCCTGGTGAATCACAGCATCGGCGTATTTTTGGGGGTCCATGACCCAGACCAGTACGTCCACGCACTGGGCCATTTTCTCCACAATCGCCCGGTTGGAGGCCTCTACCGAATCGAAGTCGGGCAGGTCAAGAAGCACCAGCCCGCCAGTGGCCTGTTCGGTCTTGCCAGCTCCCACCGAACGGCGGATTTTGTTCCACATGCCCACGGTGACCGGTACGTCGGCGCGGTTGAGGGCTTCTGCGGCCAGGGCTGGGTCTTCGTCCATGTAGGTACGGTTGGTGACGCCTAGCCAGTCCAGCAGGGGTTCTGCCCCGTCCTTACCCCAGATGGCGGCCTGGGCGGTGGAGGTGGTGGGGCGGCGGGCTGCGCTCTTGGCGATGTCTTTACCGACCACCGCGTTGAAGAGGGTGGACTTGCCCGAGCCAGTAGCCCCGAAGAAACCGATGACGGTGTGTTCGGCAGACAGTTCCCGGCGGGTTGCTGCCCGGCCCAGGGTTGCGCGGGCGGCTTCAAGGGTTTCGGGGGCTACTCGTCCTTCGCCCAGGTCAAGCGCCTCGGTGAGGGCGTCCAGACGGGTGGCCAGGGCGGTGGTGGCGAAAGCTGTATCTGTGGTGGTCACTGTGGGTACTCTCGCTTACTTGGTCTCGGCAGTGGGTGCGGGGTTGGCTGCGGTGGAGGCGGACGCCAGCTGCTCCCCCGCGTGGGCCAGAATCTGGGCCGCTTCGGTCAGGTCGGCAGCTGAGGGGGTTTCGGGATCGGTGCTGCCGCTTGCCTCATCCAGGCGTTGGGTAAAGCGTTCCTGCTGGCTGACAAGGAGCTCTCGCATACGCTCTTCGAGGCGGGTGCGGGCACCGGCTGCCATGCGGCGCACGGCGTCCTCACCGAAAATTGCTTCCAACAGCTTCTGGCCAACGACGCCTGAGCCGCCAGCGATGCCAACCTCCAGGCCGGTTAGGCCGCCGGTCATAGAGAAGACCGCCACCATCAGAATCACGGCGGTGACGTTGACGCCCAGCGACATGAAACGGGCCCGCTGGCGCTTACCTGCGCCTTCGGCGGAGATGATGTCCATTACGTCCTGCTGCCAGGCTCGAATCGACTCGGCAACCTCTTCGGAGAAGTTCTCGCCCAGGGCTGCCAGGTCGTCCCCGGCCAGAAGGGCGCGCCCGGCTCGGTCTTCGAGCCAGCGGCGCTGGGCGGTTTCGGCAGCGGCAGCAGCCTCTTCCATAATGACCGAGTGCAGACCCACTTCAAGGGCCTGTTCCACCTCTACGGCACGGGTGGGCGGGGTACCTCTGAAGAAGCCGGCGACGCGGTCGCGCACCTTACCGATAGTGGTTTCTACCTGGCGGAAGAATTCGCCGGTACCCACAAAGTCCTGCCAGCGGGTCAGAACTTCGCCGCGGAGCATCTGCCCGTCCTGGGTGGCCTCGTTCAGGTTGGCCAGGGCTCGTTCAAAGACTGAGGTGACGTCCGCACGCAGGCGGGCTTCGGCGTCCTGCTGTTCACCGGCAGCTTGGGCGAGAATAGCTGCCTGCTGCCCTACCGCCCGCACCGCGCCTTCTAGGGTGCGGCGGGCGATATCGGAGCGGGCGTCCACGTCAGCGCCCAGGGAGCGCAGCCAGAAAATCAGGGGGGTAAGGGCGACGGAGGGCAGCAGGCCGCGTTCGTCGCGTTCCTGTTCGGTCACAGAGTGAATCAGGGCGGGGGTGATGCCCGCTTCGGTCAGCATGCGGGTGAGGTCGGCTTCAATTTCGTCTTCGGCGCCCTCAGGCACGCGGTTGAGCACCACGGCGATGGTGATATCGCGGGCAGCGGCCTGGCGCAGAATCTCCCAGGGCACGGCGTCGGCGTAGCGGTTGGCGGTGGTGACAAAGAGCCAGAGGTCGGCAGCGCGCAAAAGCTGCTGAGCCAGGCGGCGGTTCTCGTCTGAGACCGAGTCAAAGTCGGGGGCGTCAATCAGGGCGATCCCGGCGGGTAGGGAGTCGACGGGTACGGTGACCAGCTCATCCTGGCCCTTGTGGGGGTTAGCACCGGGCAGGGCTTCGCCGGGGGCTACCGGCACTCGCACCAGGTGGGGCAGCATACGCTCCGGGGTGAAGGCGTCAGCGTCTTCGGGGCGGTGCAGAAGGACGGGCTGGCGGGTGGTGGGTCGGATCGCGCCGGAGCGGGTGACGGGCTCCCCCATCAGGGTGTTGACCAGGGTGGACTTGCCGGCACCGGTAGAGCCACCCACCACGACGGTCAGCGGGGCATCGAGGGTAGCCAGCTTAGGCAAGATGTAGTCATCGAGCTGGGTGACGGCGGTACGCGCCTCCTTGCGCGCTGCGTCGGCTGAGCCGGTGACCAGGGGGAAGGACGCCGCAGCGAGGGTATTGCGGGCATCGCGAACTGCGGTGAGAGCGGGAGTGATTGATTCGTTGTGCACGTACCCTATTCTCGCATGTTTAGCGAAGCGCGCGGGGTTTGGCAGCTAATGACACTGTGGGCAAAAGAAAAGCTCCACACCCTACTGGATGTGGAGCTTTTAGCCTGTGACCCCAACCGGATTTGAACCGGTGTTGCCGCCGTGAGAGGGCGGAGTACTAGGCCGCTATACGATGGGGCCGAAACTCTTTCGAGTCGCTACCGTTTCCGGCAACAGATAAAACTATACACACACCGTTTACCTGTGCGCAAGCTGAAAGGGTGTAATCTGTGCCATTTCTAAGAACACAGGCGCACGGGGCACATGTGGCGCCTACCGCCATATGTGGCGATGGCGCTGCCACATTTGGTGGCCACCGCAACATGTTGCATTCAGACACACGAAAAAATCCCCCGCTTCGAATGAAGCGAGGGATTTTAGCCTGTGACCCCAACCGGATTTGAACCGGTGTTGCCGCCGTGAGAGGGCGGAGTACTAGGCCGCTATACGATGGGGCCGTAACATCTTGAACCAAGATGTTCGCTGGGATACCAGGACTCGAACCTAGAATGACGGTACCAGAAACCGTAGTGTTGCCAATTACACCATATCCCATTATTATTTGCTCCGGCTCGTTTTCCTTTCGGAACTCATCGCCGCAACGAGTAATAACTCTATACGAGCTTTTGAGGGCATGCAACTCGAAATCTGTAGAGCTGGCTCACATTCAAGTAGTTCACCCCGTGTTTACCCTTATTTCTAGCGGTTTTTGGCCCCAAAATTTTTGTAAAAATTCCTGAAAAAGCTGCTGCGGGCGTCCTCGCTCACCCCTTTTACCCGCATCTGGTAGGAAGAAAGCCCCGCCCCGCTCCCCTGCTGAAGACAGGGAAACGGGGCGGGGCGTGAGCTAAACCTCGATATTTTTTAGGCCAGGGAAGCGCGCAGCTTCTTTAGGCGGGCAAGGGAGGAATCCTTGCCCAGAATCTCCATGGACTCAAAGAGAGGCGGTGAGATGCGCTGGCCGCTCATAGCGGTGCGCACCGGGCCGAAGGCCAGGCGGGGCTTGATCTCAAGACCGTCGACGATAGCTTCGCGCAGGGCAGCTTCAATGGTTGCGGCAGTGAAATCGGTCAGGCCCTCAACGGCGGTGATCGCCGCATCCAAAACTGCCGGTGCTGACTCCTTGAGCTGCTTGGCGGCGTCCTCAGCAACCTCGATCTTCTCATCGGCGGTGAAGAGGAAGCCCAGCAGGCCGGGGGCCTCGCCCAGAAGCTGCATGCGCTCCTGCACCAGGGGCGCAGCCTCAGTCAGAATAGCCTGCTCGCGCTCGGTCAGCTGCTCAAAGCTCTCGGCTGAGACCAACTCGGCCTTGTAGAGGAAGGGAACCAGGCGGTTACGGAAGTCCTCTGCTTCCAGCAGGCGGATGTGGGTGCCGTTGATGGCCTCAGCCTTCTTGACGTCAAAGCGGGCGGGGTTAGCCAGCACGTCCTTGATGTCGAAGGCGGCAACCATCTGGTCCATGGTGAAGATGTCTTCGTCGTGGGAGAGGGACCAGCCCAGCAGGGAGAGGTAGTTGAGCAGGCCCTCCTTGATGAAGCCGGCATCCAGCAGGTTGTAGAGGCTAGATTCGGGGTCGCGCTTGGAGAGCTTCTTGTTGCCCTGGCCCATGACGTAGGGCAGGTGACCGAATTCGGGGATGAAGCTGGTGACGCCCACCTCAACCAGGGCCCGGTAGAGGGCAATCTGGCGGGGGGTGGAGGACAGCAGGTCTTCACCGCGCAGCACGTGGGTGATGCCCATCAGGGCGTCGTCCACGGGGTTGACCAGGGTGTAGAGGGGCTTGCCGTTGGCGCGGACGACCACGAAGTCGGGTACGGATCCGGCTTTGAAGGTGATGTCGCCGCGCACCAGGTCGTGGAAGGTGATGTCTTCATCGGGCATGCGCAGGCGCAGGACGGGCTGGCGGCCCTCGGCCCGGTAGGCGGCCTTCTGCTCTTCGGTCAGGTCGCGGTCAAAGTTGTCATAGCCCAGCTTGGGGTCTTCGCCCTTGGCCTTGTGGCGCTCTTCAACTTCTTCAGGGGTGGAGAAGTCTTCGTAGATGAAGCCGCCGGCCTTGAGCTTCTCTACTACCTCAGCGTAGATGTCCATACGTTCTGACTGGCGGTAGGGCTCGTGGGGGCCGCCGACGCCGACGCCTTCGTCCCAGTTGATGCCCAGCCACTGCAGGGATTCGAGCACCTGGTTGAAGGATTCTTCGGAGTCGCGGGCAGCGTCGGTGTCTTCAATACGGAAGACCATGGTGCCGCCGGTGTGCTTGGCGTAGGCCCAGTTGAAGAGGGCGGTTCGCACCATACCCACGTGCGGGGTGCCGGTGGGTGAGGGGCAGAAGCGGACGCGGGTCTCGCTGGGGTCGTTGAGTTTCAGAGCGTAATCACTCATGGATGCGGGCACATCCCTTTCTAGTTGAAAGCTGTTCGTAGGTTCTAGTTTACTCGGCGCGGACGGTGTTGATGAGGGAGCCGATACCCTCAACCTCAATCTCAACCTCGTTACCTGCGCTCAGGCGTCCTACCCCTGCGGGGGTACCGGTGAGGATCACGTCGCCGGGCAGTAGGGTGAAGTATTCACTGGCTGCGGCGACGAGTTCGGCCACGGAGAAGACCATGTCGGCGGTGGTGCCGTCCTGTTTGAGGTCGCCGTCGACCCAGGTTTGGATAGTCAGGTCGTCGGTGTCCAGGTCGGTTTCGATCCAGGGGCCGAGAGGGCAGGCGCCGTCGAAGCCCTTAGCCCGGGCCCACTGGATATCGGTTTTTTGGGCGTCACGGGCGGTCAGGTCGTTGGCGACGGTGTAGCCGTAGATAACTTCGGGAACGCGGTCCAGGGGCACGGACTTGGCGATACGGCCGATGACGACGGCGAGCTCACCCTCAAAGGAGACGTTGTCTGACCATTCGGGCAGGGCGATGGGGTCGCCGGGGCCGATGACGGAGGTGTTGGGCTTGAAGAAGAACTGGGGGGTGGTGGGGGTTTCGTTGCCCAGCTCGGAGGCGTGGTCGCGCCAGTTGCGGGCCACACCAATGACTTTGGAGCGGGGAATGATGGGGGCAAGCAGGCGGACGTCCGCTAGGGGGTATCGCTTGTCGGTGGGGTTAATGCCGGTGTAAAAGGGGTCGCCGGAGAGGACCGTGATGGTCTCCTCGCCGGGCTCACCTTCAACCAGGCCAAAGTGCAGGGTATCGTCTACAGTAAATCGGGCAATGCGCATGGTTCTAGACTACCGGACTTGAGCACAAGGTTAACCGCTTTTTGTAGGGACCAGATTCCTCTCAAATTCCTTCATCTCAATACATACAACCGTCACTTTTGTGGTCCATTCGCAAAAAGCGGCAGCACCGGATAAATTTCAGAAGTCGTTGACAGCGTCCGCCCCGCTCCCCTACAGTAATCACCAGTTCTTGTTCCCTACGGAAGGCACCCCAGTGGATTTTTCATCGGCTCTCTAGACCACGCTGAAACCCCTCACCGCGGTTTTCAGCACCTCACCTCTTTGACGCTGAATGGATCGCACCCACATGCCTACTTCCGTATCTGAACCCCACCTTTCTTTTAACAACCTCAGCCTGATCTGGCCCGACGGCACACCCTGTTTTGAAAACCTCACCGGCGCTGTCAGTGCCCCGGTCACAGCCCTCATTGGCGATAACGGCTCCGGTAAATCAACCCTGCTCAAGATTCTGGCAGGCACCCTAGAACCAACGAGCGGCAGCATCAGCCGGCCCGGTACCGTCGCCTACCTGCCCCAGGATTTAGGACTCACCCCGCAGACCACCATCGCCGACCTCTTCGCTATCACCGACGTCCTCGATGCTCTCACCGCGCTAGAAGCCGGCGACTACTCAGAAGAGCTCTACGACCGGATCGGTGATAACTGGGATGCCGCCGAGCAAGCCCAGGCTGCCCTGGCCGCGTCCGGCTTCTCCCCCGCCCTAGCCGCTACCGACGCCCACGCCCTCATGCGGCGTACCGTCGGCACGCTCTCAGGTGGCGAGGCCGTCACCGCAGCCCTCACAGCCCTAGTTGCCACCCGCCCCGGCGTCCTACTATTGGATGAGCCCACCAACAACCTCGACGCCGACGCCCGCGCTACTCTCTACCGGCTCCTAGATACTCTGCCCTGCCCCGTGCTCGTGGTCAGTCACGACCGCGACCTGCTCGAGCGGGTCGATGAAGTGCTGGAACTCAGGCAGGGGGCCCTGCGCTCTTTCGCCGGTAACTACAGCGCCTACCGGCAGGCTATTGACATTGAGCAGGACGCTGCCGCTCGCCACCTGCGCGAGGCCAAGCAGGTTGAGCGGCAGGAAAACCGGGAGCGCATCGAGGCAGAAACCAAGCTGGCCCGCGCAGCCCGGGCTGGGGCGACCGCCCAGGCTAACCGGCGGGGATCGCGTATGTCGATGGGGCTGGCGGCTTCCTCAGCCCAGCGGTCAGCCGCTAAGGTTCGGCAGACCCACCAGGGCAGACTTGACGCTGCTACTGCAACCCGGAAGGCCCGGGAACGGGATATCCGCGAGGACCAGGCCATCTATCTTGACCTGCCCGGCACCCGGGTGCCAGCAGGTAAGCGGGTACTGGAGCTAACCCTACGGCAGGGTACCGGTGCGGACGCCAGCCCCTACCAGGGTGAGCAGGAGCAGGCGGATGACGGGGCGGCAGCGGCTACTCCCCTGCCTGAGCGGCTGATTGTCCAGGGCCCAGAGCGCCTACGGCTAGCCGGGTCTAACGGGTCAGGTAAGAGCACCCTGCTGAGGGCCATCATGGGTGATTCTCAGGCTGCTGAAACCGCCCGCTACTCCTGCAACTACCGGGTAGCGAACACCGGTTACCTGCCCCAGCGACTGGCCCTTCCCCAGGACCAGAGCATGCTGCAGCTGGTTATGGCAGCCAACCCGACGCTGACCGAACAGCAGGTCCGCGATGACCTGGCCCGGCTGCTCTTCCGCCGGGAACGGGTGCACCTCCCCGTGGGTGTTCTCTCCGGCGGGGAGCGATTCCGCGTGGCCCTGGCAACCGTCCTTTTGGCCAGCCCGGCACCGCAGCTGCTGATTCTGGACGAGCCCACCAACAACCTCGATATGGCCTCGGTGGACTGGCTAATCCAGGCGCTAGCCTCCTATGAGGGTGCCCTGTTGGTGGTCAGCCACGACGAAGCCTTCTGTTCGCAACTGGGCCTGACGGGCGTCCTGACGCTGCCCAAGAACAACTAGAAAAGACCATTTAAATCAGAAAAACCCACCTGGTTGGTGGGTTTTTCTGATTTAGGTGGTACCTACCAGAAGAGAGACTAGACCAGCTTGACGTTCCAGCCCAGACGGTCCTCAACCTTGCCGGTCTGAATGCCAACCAGCTCTTGACGCAGAGCCATGGTGACCTCGCCGCCGTCAGCGCCAGAAGCCGAGGGGACCTCAAAGTCAGCGGCCTTGAGCTTACCCACGGGGGTAATCACAGCAGCAGTACCGCAGGCGAAAATCTCGGTAATCTCACCGTTTGCTACACCCTCGCGCCACTCGCTCAGGGTAATCTTGCGTTCCTCAACGGTGTGGCCGCGGTCCTCAGCCAGCTTGATGATGGACTTACGGGTCACACCGCGCAGAATAGTGCCGGTCAGCTCGGGGGTGACGATGCGTCCGTCCTTGTAAACGAAGAAGACGTTCATGCCGCCGAGCTCTTCGATGGCGTCATCGCGGTTGGGGTCCTTGAAGATGACCTGCTTGCAACCGTTGGCCTCGCCCTCCAGCTGGGCTGCCAGGGAGGCTGCATAGTTGCCGCCGCACTTTGCCTCGCCGGTGCCGCCCACGCCAGCGCGGGCGTAGGTGGTCGAAAGCCAGATATCGACGGGCTTGGGGGTGCCGAAGTAGTTACCGGCGGGGGACGCAATGATGAAGAAGGAGACCTCGTGCGCCGGGCGAATGCCCAAGAAAGCCTCGGTGGCAATCATGAAGGGGCGCAGGTAAAGGGATTCGCCCTCACCGGAGGGAACCCAGTCAGCGTCGATAGTCACCAGCTGGCGGATGGCTTCAACGAAGAGCTCTTCGGGCAGGTTAGGCAGAACCAGGCGGTCAGCTGACTTGTTCAGTCGAGAAGCATTCTCTTCGGGGCGGAAGGTGGTGATAGATCCGTCCGCCTGGCGGTAAGCCTTGATGCCCTCAAAGATTTCCTGGCCGTAGTGGAAAACGGAAGCCGCCGGGTCCAGGCTCAGAGGGCCGTAGGGCAGGACCTGGGCATTGGTCCATTCGCCGCCGTCGGTGTGGGTGCCGCGCCAGTCAATACGCACCATGTGGTCGGTGAAGTAGTTGCCGAAGCCGGGGTTGGCGAGAATCTCGGCGCGTCGTTCGGCGCTGGCGGGGTTGGGGTTGCGGTTGATGGTGAATTCGAGTGACATGCTCATCCTTCAAACTGTGTCGTGGGGTCTCTTATCTAGGGTACCCCAGGGTCTTTCGCTCTGTTAGCTAGCTTACGCAAGACCCCACCGGGTTTCGGTGGGGTCAGGGGCTTAACCCAGCTGGGCGAGGATTGCGTCGCCAATTTCGTCGGTGGCGCGGGTTGCGCCGGGGTTGGCTGCGAGGTCTGCTTCTACTGCCTGTTCGATGCGGGCGGCGCTGGTCTCGTGACCCAGGTGGCGCAGGAGCATGGCAGCGGCCAGGACGGTCGCAGTCGGGTTGGCCTTGTTCTGCCCGGCAATGTCGGGGGCTGAGCCGTGTACGGGCTCAAACATGGAGGGGTAGGTGCCGTCGGCGTTGATATTGCCGCAGGCTGCGTAGCCGATACCGCCGGTGATAGCCCCGGCCTGGTCGGTAAGGATGTCGCCGAAGAGGTTATCGGTGACGATCACGTCGAAGCGGGCGGGGTCGGTGGTGAAGAAGATGGTGGCTGCGTCGATGTGCAGATAGTCGGTGCTGACCTGGGGGTATTCTTCGGCGACCTTGTTGAAGATGCGGTTGTAGAGGGCACCAGCGTTGACCAGCACGTTGGTCTTGTGAATTAGGGTCAGCTTTTTCTTCTCGCGGCTAGCTGCCAGCTCGAAAGCGTAGCGCACCAGGCGCTCGATGCCGTAGGCGGTATTGACCGAGACTTCGGTGGCGATTTCGGCGTCGGTTCCGGCGCGGAGCACACCGCCGTTGCCTGCGTAGGGGCCTTCGGTACCTTCACGCACGACGACGAAGTCGATGTCGCCGGGGTTGCTCAGGGGTGAAACAGCACCGGGGAAGAGGCGGGAGGGGCGCAGGTTGATGTAGTGGTCGAAGGAGAAGCGCAGGTTGAGCAGGATTTCTCGTTCGATCAGGCCGCTGGGCACAGCAGACGAGCGCGGGTCGGCGCCCACAGCGCCAAAGAGGATGGCATCGTGCTGGGCGAGCGCGGTCTTGGTCTCTTCGGTGAGGGTCTGACCGGTGGAGAGCCAGTGCTCTGCACCGAGGGGGTATTCGGTGGAGGTGACAGTGATGTTATCGAGTTCGGCTGCGCGGGTAAGGACGCGGTGGGCTTGGGCTACTACTTCGGGGCCGATGCCGTCGCCGGGGATGACGGCCAGGTTGATGGAGCTGTTTTCAGTCATGGTTTAAGGCTAGTCCTGCGAGCGCAGCTTTGCCCATATTTTGACTGGTGGTTTCATATATTGATCTAGGGTGTGAGGTTGTCGGTAGCCGGCAGTACCTCTACCGGCTTATTGCCGGTGGGGGCTACTTCGAGGGTAGCTAGTTTATCCCCTACCAGATGGGCGAGGACGAGCGCGTCCCCGTCCTTGGTGTTTGCAGCCAGGTAGGTGCGGGGCAGGTCCTGATTGACGGGCTCGCCCGGGTAAAGCAGGTCGTAGGTCAGGCAGGTGCCGCAGTCGCAGGTCGGTTGTGCTTGTGCTTCAGCGAGGGCTGCAATTGCGGTCTCCCGTTCAGCGGCGCTCAACTCACGGTCGCTCGGGGTGAGGGGCTTGGCCAGGCGCAATACCGCCGCAAAGAACTCTTTTTCGCTTATCATAGGGAAACTATAACAATCAAATTACCCCCCCCCGCTAGCTAGTCTCACGATTTATACAAGTGACTGACATAGAAACGAAGGAGGGTTTTGCGGTGCTTTGGCATCTCTTTTGAACTGGCTGGTTCGGTGGATTCTAGTCAGCATCGGTCAAATCAGCCATGAGAGCCTCAACCGATGTGAAGGTTTTCCCGTGCCGCTGCTCAGCTTCCTGGCGCGCTCGTACATTGAGAGGGTTCTCGCGGTGCGGAGTAAAAGGTAGACCGTTATCAACGAGCGACTGCTTAAGGAACATATTCAGTGCAGTGCTGAGGTCAAGGCCGAGGTCACTGTAGAGTTTTCGTACCTCTTCTTTTGTGGCGCTATCGGTGCGGAAGGAAATTGTTGCATCAGTCATGAGTGCTCCTGTTATTACAGTGTCATTACAGTTGCACCCTACTCGCGTGAATCTATCTTTTCAAGACTTTTACCGAGAAACTCATGCGTTCAAGCATCCCAGTAACAAGAAACCACATGCCCTGTCACCAGCCCCAGAATTCAGCTGGGGAGTAACAAGGCATGTGGTTCTATAGGTGGTGAGAACGGTTAGACGTTCTTCTCAATCAGCTCCTTGACCGCCTCAACCTCGTTGGGCAGGTCAATCACGTGGCGGTCGGCGTCCATAATGCCGGCAAAACGCTCAGGGATAGCGGGCTCGGCGCCGGTAGCTTCAAGGATGGTTTCAGCGAACTTAACCGGCAGGGCGGTTTCCAGGCAGATAATGGGGGTATCCACCTTCTCTGCCCAGTCGCGGGCGACCTTAACGCCGTCCGCGGTGTGGGGGTCAAGCAGCACGCCCAGGCGCTCGTTGGCATCGCGGATGGTGGCGACGCGGTCAGCGTGGGTTGAGCGGCCCGAGGCAAAGCCGTAGCGCTCAGCCGCCTCTGCAAAGGCAGGGTCATCGGTCAGAGAGAACCCGCCCTGACGCACCTTGAGACCAAAGAGATCGGCGGTACGCTCAGCGTCACGACCTAGCAGGTCGTAGATGAAGCGCTCAAAGTTAGAGGCACGGGAGATATCCATGGAAGGGCTGGAGGTCTCGTAGGTATCAGCCGAGGAACGCACCCGGTAGTCGCCGGTGCGGAAGAATTCGTCGAGCACGTCGTTCTCGTTGGTGGCAACAATCAGGCGGTCAATGGGCAGGCCCATCTGGCGGGCGATATGGCCGGCGCAGATATCACCGAAGTTACCGGTGGGCACGCAGAAGGACACCTGCTGGTCGTTGCTTTCGGTAGCGCGAATCCAGGATGAAACATAGTACACAATCTGAGCCATCAGGCGGGCCCAGTTAATGGAGTTCACCGCACCAATGCGCTTATCAGCCTTAAAGACGGCGTCAGCTGAGATGGCTTTGACAACGTCCTGGCAGTCATCGAAGACACCGTCAAGTGCCACGTTGAAGATGTTTTCGTCGTCCAGGCCGAACATCTGGGCCTGCTGGAAGGGGGTCATACGGCCAGCGGGGGTGAGCATGAAAACCTTGATGCCGGGGCGGCCGCGCATAGCGTATTCGGCAGATGAGCCGGTATCGCCCGAGGTGGCGCCCACAATGTTGAGGGTTTCGCCGCGGCGGCCCAGCTCGTATTCGAAGAGCTCACCCAGCAGCTGCATGGCCATGTCCTTGAAGGCGGCGGTGGGGCCCTCAGACAGGTGGCCGATCAGGATGCCGGGTTCCAGTTCGGTCACCGGAACGATCTCTTCTGAGGCGAACTTGGGGTAGGAGTAGGCCCGGGCGGTCATAGCCTTGATGTCTTCAGCCGGAATATCGTCGATGAAGAGCTGCAGTACTTCTGCGGCCAGGGCTGCGTAGCCTTCCTCAGCAAGCACAGCACGCCAGCGGGTCAGAGTGGCATCGTCGAGGGTGGGGTAGGTTTCGGGCAGGTAGAGGCCGCCGTCGGGGGCAAGGCCACCGAGCAGAATATCGGTGAACTTAGCTGGGGTGCGGGTGGTGTCGCGGGTTGAGATGTACTGCATGGGTATAAGCCTACCGAAACTGCCCGGCCGGTGGTGCTAGGCGCTCATACTGCGGTATGAATTTGGGGTGCGGACGCCCGCCGCCGCCTTCCCGGGGCCGGGGCGGCTTTTAGACTTAGGAGGGTGGATACCCTACAGATAGAACTGGCTACTACCCAGCGCCGGAAGAAGCTGGTCAATGCGCTTGCTGTTGCCCTGGGGCAGATACTGACCCTGGTGATAACGCTTGCCTTTGGTCTTGCCATGGTGGAGGGCACCTGGGCGCTGGTTTATATAGCGGCCTGGCTGGTTGCTACGTCGAGTCTCTATTTCAGGTATTCCCGGCCGGTTCTGGTGGTGGTTCTGGTGGTGGTATCGCTGCTGGTTACCATACCCGCCCAGTACCCGGCGGTGGGTTCCTGGTGGGCTGCCCCGGTGATGGTTTACCACCTGGTGCGGTATTTTTCGAAGCCGGTGCGTATTGGAATTTTTGTCGCAGCTCTCTTAGCTTCAGTCGTCGGTGGGTTTGTTTTCGCCCGCCCCTTTCTGGTCTATAACCCCAGTTCCTTCGAGTTCTACGCCACCGCCCTGACCGCTGCTTTTATCTGCGCGGCGATTGTCACGATTGCCTGGTTCTTTGGCGACTCCCGGCGGCTTCGCGAGAACCGCCACCGGGCCCTGATTGAGCGCAACCGCCAGCTGGAACACGAGCGGGAGCAGGAGCGAGCCCTTGCCGCCCTCGATGAGCGGGCCCGCATTGCCCGGGAAATGCACGATATTGTGGCTCATTCGCTGTCTGTCATCATTGCCCAGGCGGACGGCGCCCGCTACGCTGCCGCTGCCCAGCAGGCTGGGAGCGGGGCGGGGGCGTCCGCGCAGAATGAACCCGTGGAGCTAGCCGCCCTGGGCACGATTTCTGAGGCGGCGCGGTCGTCCCTGCAACAGATGCGTACCCTGCTGGGGGTCCTGCGCACCGATGAGGGCACTACCGTTGAGCCCCTCCCGGCCCTGCACAACGTCCCCCAGCTCATTGAGCAAACCCAGAAGCTGGGCATACCGGTGCGCTTTAGCACGGTATCGGGGGTTGAAGAGAAACTGCCGCAGGGTGCCGACCTGACCATCTACCGTATTGTGCAAGAGGCCCTGACCAACGTGGCCAAGCACTGCCCGGGCACTCCCCTGGTGACCGTCACCATTAGCGAGGGTAAGCAGACCCTGGATATCGACATCACCAACCTACCCCAGGCCGAGCCCACCCAGCCCCTGCCCGGTGCCCGCCGCGGGCTGCTGGGCATGCGCGAACGTGTCGATATGTACCACGGCACCCTGCACTACGGCCGCCTAGCCGACGGGTCTTTTAGGGTTTTTGCCCAGATTCCCTTCGTGCCCTAGACCCGTTTTCACCAGCCCCCCCCATGATGACCAGGAGCGATAGAGTAAAACCGTGATTAGAGTTCTTCTTGTAGATGACCAGCAGCTTGTACGTTCTGGCCTGGCTATGCTGATTGGTTCGCAGGCCGATATGCAGGTGGTGGCCCAGGCCGGGGACGGTCAGCAGGCTATCGAGCTGGTCGCCGAGCTGCAGGCCGCGGGGCTGGGGCCTGATGTGGTGCTCATGGACGTGCGCATGCCGGTGCTCGATGGCATCGAAGCAACCGGAGCTATCATCGCCGCCCACCCCGAGGTCAAGGTGGTCATGCTGACCACCTTCGATATCGACGACTACGTATACGCCGCGGTTCAGCGCGGGGCCAGCGGCTTCCTGCTCAAGGACGCCCCACCCGAGCAGCTTCTCGGGGCCATTCGGACGGTGCAGCGCGGGGACGCCGTCATCGCCCCCAGCGCCACCAAGCGGCTGCTTGAACAGATGATTCCCCACCTGGCAGGGGGCGCACCCACCCAGCAGGCGCCCCAGAAACACGCTGAAAAGATTGCCAGCCTGACCAACCGCGAGCGCGAGCTCTTCTTGCTCATTGCCCAGGGCCTGTCGAATGGTGAGATGGCCCAGCAGCTCTTTGTTTCTGAGGCGACCGTCAAAACCCATGTCTCGCATATTCTGGCTAAGCTTGAGGCCCGCGACCGCGTGCAGGCAGTGATTATTGCCTACGAGGCGGGGCTGGTTTAACCTTCAATACTGAAAATTATTAGGTTCCGCAGACTCACAGCGAAGCTGCTGGCTCGGCGGCTGGCGTGAATCGCCGTATGAGCGAAGCGAATCGGGCGAGAGGGTCGGCAGCGAGCGTGAGTCTGCGGAACCTATTTCATACGAGCCTATTTCATACGAGCCTATTTCATACCTAGGTATGAGGCCCGCCCCTTTCGCTTCACTCCATAGTGCGATGTGCCCTGCCCCACTGCCTTGCCATACTGGGTATATGAGCACCTCACACACTATTCCTATCGCTGTTTCTGCCCGGCATCTTTCTAAAACCTACGCGGGCGAGTCCCCCGTGCACGCCCTGCGCAACATTTCCATTGATTTTGAGCGGGGCAAGTTCACGGCCATCATGGGCCCCTCTGGCTCCGGCAAGTCAACCCTGCTGCACACCCTGGCAACTCTCGATGCCCCCGACCCCGGGGAACAGACGTCCGTACAGGTCAAGGGCGTGGAGCTGACGGGGCTCAAGGATGCCGCCCTAGCTGAGTTCCGGGCCCGTAATATCGGCTTTATTTTTCAGGCCTTCAATCTGATTCCCACGCTCACAGCGGCCCAGAACATGGAGCTTCCCCTGGGGCTGGCTAAGGTGGCGGTTGATACCATCTGGCGCGATGAGCTAGTACGTACCCTGGGCCTTGAGGACCGTCTCAAGCACCTGCCTTCGCAGCTCTCCGGTGGGCAGCAGCAGCGGGTGGCTATCGCCCGGGCCCTACTCCCGCGCCCGGCCGTCATTTTTGCGGACGAACCCACCGGCGCCCTCGACTCGGCGACCAGTACCGAGGTGCTGGGGCTCCTGCAGCAGGCCAGCCGGGAACAGGGGCAGACCATTTTGATGGTGACCCATGACCCGCTCGCGGCCTCTTACGCTGACCGGGTGCTCTTGCTCAAGGACGGCCAGCTAGCCGGTGGTCTCGAAGCTCCCACCCAGACCAGTGTGCTCTCAGCCCTGGCAAGGCTGGGTGATTAAGATGGCTACCACCTTAGCTACCGTTGCCTTTTCTAACCTGGGCAAGCACCGCCTGCGCTTTGCGCTGACCTCCATCGGCATCGCGATTTCAGCCTTCTTTCTCACGTCCGTTCTGCTCATCAATACCTCCTTCTATGACGAGGTGAGGCAGGCAGCAGGCCAGAAGTACTCCACCGCCGATGCCGTTGTTGAAACCACCGATAGGTTCTCTGAAGGGGACGCCACCGACTTCCTTCTCAGCAAGGAGCAGGCCGACCGGGTAATGAGTCTTCCCGCAGTTGAATCGGCCTGGGCAGTGGCCGCTACCTACTCCGTTATCCATACACCGGCTGAAGGAGAGCAGGCAGAGAGCACCTACAGCATCGTTCAAGCCGATATGCCCGCTGAGGCCTTCTTCCCCTATCCCATGAAAGAGGGCAGCCTTCCGACGTCCGCCCATCAGATAGTGATTACCGACCGGGCAGCAGAAGCTCTCTCTGTAGGGGTGGGCGGGACGGTCGTCCTCGATGATCTTTCTACCGTAACCGAGCAAACCGACCTGACAGAGCCCCTCCCCCAGGTGGCCTACACCGTCACCGGTATCTACGAACGCCCCGTCGGCTACAACGCAGGGGCAGATATGGTCTTTACACCGGGCACCGGGGTAGCTACCTACATAGAACACAGCCGAAAACACTGGGGTAATACTACTAACGGCATTTATGAGCAGGTACTTCTAAAGCTCAAAGAACCCGTTTCTGCCTCTCTGGAAGAAGTCAAACAGGCACTCTCCAACTCCCCTGCCTTTACCGTCTCATCGACTGAAGAGCAAATCAGGAACGACGTGAGTATGGCCGTTGGCAGCTACACCGCTCTGCTCTCTATCCTCTTTGGCTTTGGGGCTCTCTCCCTGCTGATGAGCGCTTTCATTATCACCAGCACCTATAAGGTGCATGCAGCGGCCCGCTCCCGCGAGCTGGCCCTGCTGCGCACCCTCGGTGCCACCCGTCAGACGGTGGTGCGTATGCTGCTGCTTGAGGCTGCCGCCCTGGGGGCCCTTTCAGCCCTGGCCGGTGTCCTCACAGCCTACCTAGCAGCCTTTGCTCTCGATACCACGGGTCGGGTCACCTACAACCCACTAGCAGGTATCATCGCTCTGCTGATTTGCACCGTGGTGACCCTGCTGGCTGTGCTCAAGCCGGTCTGGAACACCCGAAAGATTCCACCGGTGGCAGCACTCAATAGCCAGCATGAGGCACCGGTAGCTCAGCGCACACGCCGCACCTGGCCCTTGATGCTACTCTGCCTGTTCCTTGCAGGCATCACGGTCCTCTGCGCGGTTTCGGGGTTGGCTGGCCAGTACTCAGCCCTGATTGTAGTAGCTACCGTGCTTGCAGCCTTCACCTTTGTGCTAGCCGCTCCCCTACTTGCAGCCCCGGGTCTGGCCCTGCTGCGGCGCTGTGCCAAGCCCTATTCCACCGCGGCCCTGGCCCACAGCAATATCGCCCAATCGAGGGCGTCCGCCTCGGTGACCGTGCGTATGGTCTTTATCTGTGCAGCCTTTGTCAGCGCAGCCCTCACCGGCTACTCCACCATGCAGCACAGTATGCTGGCAGAGCTTGACCGTAACTACCCCTACGACGTTGAAGCGATACTGACCGAGCCAGATACCGCCCGCCTGCACGAGATAGAGCGCCAGATCGCTCAGATAGAGGGAGTGGACGCCGCCCTCATCGCCCTGCCTCAGGGCAGGCTCATCACCGTAACCGATAGCTGGCTAGACACAACGGTCTACTCCGCAGGCCCAGAGACCCTCACCCGTCTACAGGGTGAAGACGTCGGCCAGAAGCTCACCGAAGGGACGGTGCTTCTGAGCCAGTTCGATGCAGATGTTCTCGGTATTGACGAAGGCCAAGAGCTCTATATCGAAGGTACTCAGGGTTCTGTGGAACTTGCCGTCAGTATCACCCCGGCAACCCTGCGCGGTATCCTCATCACCACGCAGAATGGCCAGCTCATCAGCGGCTCAGAGCTCATGCCTCCGACCGGTCTAGAAACAGATACCGGCCTACTACAGGTCAACTTCACGCCCGATATCAGCTGGAATAACTCTTCCTCGGTACTCAGCCCTATCGCTGACCTTATCGGCCAGGAGGCAGGCGAGCTCTCAGGCGTAACCTTTGAGAAAACCCGGCTCCAGGAGGATATGCGCGCCGTTCTCTGGGTAATTCTGGGGCTACTCTCAGCTTCACTGCTCGTCTCACTCGTGGGGCTGGCCAACACCCAGCTACTGACCACCCAGCAGCGCCGCCGCTCCTACGCCCTGCTCCGTATTAACGGCCTCTCCAGCCGTCAACTACAGGCAGCGGTCAGCTACGAGACCCTGATTCTGGCTATTTTTGCCCTGATCTGGGGCACGGCCGCTGGAGCAGTCACGGCCCTACTTTTGATGCAGGTCTTCCCGATACTGGGGCTTGATCTAGTCTATGGTCTACAGCCCTGGCACTACCTAGCAATTCTTGCAGGTGGCCTGTTCCTGGCCTGGGCCACGGTCTTCTTCCCGGCCCGATCAGCCTCCCGCATACCGCCAGTTGCCGCCCTTCAGGAAGTGAGCTAGCAGGGTGGGGCGGGGCGTCCGCTTCTCTCAGGGGCCGGACGCCCGCCCCGCCTTAGCTAGCGCTGGGGCTAGCGGTGGGGGTTGGGACGGTCACCGGTGAAGTATTCTTGGGGTCGGCTTTATCGGTTTCAACCCGTTCAAGGGCGGTTGCGTGAGTAGCTTCTAATTCTTCAGAGAACTGCTCAAGACGCTGGTAGACAGCCTCATAGTAGGAGTTCTTCAGATCAGTGATAGAAGAGTCAAAGGAAATGCTCTCACGGCAGGAGATATCGGCCTGCAGCATCTTCTCGGCGCTATCAGCCCCCAGCAGGCTAGCGCTATAGGCTGCCTGGTCGGTGCTCGAGGCCTGGCCGAACCCCGCGTCCTTCATGCAGGTAGCCCACGACTCCTGCAGGGCCAGGTAGTTCTCATCGGCCCGCAGGCTGGTCTCAATAGCCTGGGCGAACTCGGGGGCCAGCAGGGCCGCCTTCACACCGCTCTCTACAGAGCCGTAGATGTACTCATAGCTCTGGGCCATGCAGCCAGCCGAGTTTAGCTCGCCGCTGGAGTACTCCATGAAAGTCACGGTGAAGGTTTCGCCGTCCTTACCCAGGTAGGCATCCAGTCCCGCCTCGTCAAAGCTGGCGGTCGCCCGCCCCTCAGCGGCAGGCAGCTGACCGTAACCAGAGGTCTTCAGTTCCTCAGTGGTGCGACCCGTGTAGACAGCCGAATCCAGGGTCAGCCCAACCTCGGGCTCCTTGTAGCTACCGCCGGCCTCAGCCACACAGCGCTCCACAAAAGCCCGGCGGGCAGACTCAGCCTCAGCAGGCGGGAAAATCCAGGACTGCAGAGCCTCAAGATGCTCAGTCTTAGCGGTCTCAGCAGTCAGCTCATCAAAGTTCTGAGGCTGCGAAGAACACCCGGCCAGCCCTAAAGCTGTGAAACAACCAAGCACAGCGAGCCCTTTTACACAGCGGTTCGTAAGTAATGACACGGCGTCCTCCCTAGATAATCAGCCTCAATTCTAACTACTATGAAGAAGCAGCATCACCACAATCATCGAATGAATCCACGACGACCTCGTCACAGAAAGCAGACTACAAACGCCATGACCTCCCTTGACCAGCAAGGACTTCAGACCAGCCGCCGTGGCCTCATGCGCTTTGCCGCACTCACAGGTGTGGCCGGTGTTGCCACCGCAGCAGGAACCGTAGCCATCAACGCTACCGCCCACGCAGCAGACGCAACCGCCAGCGTCTTCCCCTCAGATTTCACCTACCCCACCGTCACCGGCCCCTCCCTGGCCCTGTGGGGTAGCTCCTCCTTCGAAGGTGCCCAAGCCGACCAAGGCGTGCCTGCGGGGTTCAATGCAAGCATGGAAGCCCTGCTCAGCAGCTACCTTTCAGCACCGATTCTAGAATTCGGCCGCGGTGGCGAAACCTCCACCATGATCGCAGCCCGCCGAGGCGTAGCAACCAACATCTATAAGCTCTCCTTCCCCAACGACCGTATCCCGGCCAGCGGAAGCGTCAACATCACCCTGTCAGACTCTACATATGTTGCCTGGGGTGTCAGCGCTTACGTACCCGGTTATGTAGGTGGCGTAGCGGGCGTCCTCGAAGCGGGTAGCACCGAAGGCACCTACACATTTACCCGCGTCGTGCCCGGGGAAGAAATCTACGCCCCCGCCAATACTGAGGCAGCCTGGTTCTACTCCTACCAGGAAATGATTAGCCGCTCTTCTTACCATGTGCTGCAGATTGGCCGTAACAATATCAGCGATTACGACCGCATCACCCAGGACACCCAGCGATGCTACGATCTTGCGCCCGAACGCACCATCGTGATGGGCCACTTTGCATCGAGGGGCGATACTCTCGACTCTGACCGCGTCAAGAAGGTCAAGGCCTACAATGAGTGGGCGGCAAGCACCTACGGGGCTAAGTTCATGAACCCCGAGACCTACCTGCGCGAGACTACCCAGGAGTCCTGGCTGCGCTACGGTGCCCTTTCTGGCTCAGGTGTCTGGTCTTCAGACGAAGACCGTAAGGCCTACGAGGCCGGGCAGATTCCCCCGTCCCTGTATTCCTCCGACGGCCTGCACCTGAACGGCTGGGGTTACATTGCCCTGTCTCAGATGGTCTACTACAAGGTCACTGAGCTCGGCTGGTTCTAGCCTCTCGGGTGTAAGCATAAGGACGCGGCCCCCGCCTTTCGCGCGAAAGGTGGGGGCCGCGTCCTTATGCGTTTGCTGGATACCCTGCTCGTAGCCTAGACGTTCTTGGGTTCCTCGTAGCGGGGGAAGATGGGGGCCGGGGCGGGCAGCTCGGTGCCGGGTTCCAGAGCCCGGTCAAGCGCTGCGAAGAGGCGGTTCTCGGGAGCTACCGCCAGCAGGTCGAGCATCTTCCCCATGGAAGTGGGCATAACCGGCTGGGTGAGGGTAGCGACGATGCGGAGTACCTCGGCGGTCACGTAGAGCACGGTGTTCATACGCTCCAGGTCGGTCTTGCGCAGCTTCCAGGGCTCCTGGGCGGTGAAGTAGCGGTTAGCTTCACCCACAACCTGCCAGATGCGCTCCAGGGCGCGGTGGAAGGCCTGCTCATCGAAGTCAGCGCGGACGGGCTCGTACAGGGCCGCTGCCATCTCAAGCATGGCGGTGTCTTCTGCGGTGAAGGTACCGTGAGTCGGAACCTTGCCGTCGCAGTTCTTGGCGACCATGGAGAGGGAGCGCTGGGCCAGGTTACCCAGGTCGTTGGCTAGGTCGGAGTTAATGCGGTTCTTGATGCCTTCGGCTGAGTAGGAGCCGTCCTGGCCAAAGGAGACATCGCGCAGCAGGAAGAAGCGCAGCTGGTCCAGGCCGAAGCTGGCGACCAGATCGGCAGGGTCAACCACGTTGCCGATAGACTTGCTCATCTTCTCGCCGTCAACCAGCAGGAAGCCGTGACCGAAGACCCGCTTGGGGATTTCAAGGCCGGCTGACCAGAGGAAGGCGGGCCAGTAGATGGCGTGGAAGCGGGTGATATCCTTACCAATCAGGTGAAGATCAGCGGGCCAGAACTTGGTGAAGAGTTCGCCCTCGGTATCGGGGTAGCCCAGGCCGGTGATGTAGTTGGTCAGGGCGTCCACCCAGACGTACATGACGTGCTTTTCGTTGCCGGGTACAGGTACGCCCCAGTCGAAGGTGGTGCGGGAGATGGAGAGGTCGGTCAGGCCGTTCTTGATGAAGGCGGCCAGCTCGTTGCGGCGGGATTCGGGGTAGACGAAGCCTTCGGTGGAGTAGAGCTCCAGCAGGCGGTCGCCGTACTTGGAGAGACGGAAGAAGTAGGATTCCTCTTCGGTCCACTCAACCTCGGTGCCGGTTGAGATGGCGTAGCGGACGCCGTCGCGCACCTCGGTTTCTTCCTCGGTGTAGTAGGCCTCGTCGCGCACAGAGTACCAGCCGGCGTACTTATCGAGGTAGATGTCGCCGTTCTCTTCCATCTTCTTCCAGATGGCCTGAGAGGCAGCGTAGTGGTCGGCATCGGTGGTACGGATGAAGCGGTCGTAGTCGGCACCTACCAGATCAGCCATAGCGCGGAAGCGGGCTGAGTTCTCGTCGGCCAGTTCCTTGGGGGTCTTGCCCTGTTTGGCAGCGGTGGTCTGCATCTTCTGCCCGTGCTCATCGGTACCGGTCATGAAGCGCACGTCGAAGCCGTCAAGCTTCTTGAAGCGGGCCATGGTGTCGGCGGCAATAACCTCGTAGGCGTGCCCGATATGGGGAGCACCGTTGGGGTAAGAAATCGCAGTGGTGATGTAGTACGGGGTAGAAGTCATAGCTACCACTTTACCCGTTTACACCAACCACTGCGAACGCTATTTCACACGGGAAAAAGCCCACCCGCGCTTCTTACTAGTCAGCCAGATTGATAACTGCTGCGCGAGAAGCGTTGACTACCCGCTTGATGGATTCGAGTACTTCAAGGGAGAGGGCTGAGTCCAGGGCAAGGACGCAGAGGGCTTCAGCGTTCTTCTCGTTGCGGGAGACCTGCATGCCGGCAATGTTGATGGAAGCCGTGCCCAGCAGGGTGCCGATAGCGGCAATGACGCCGGGGCGGTCGACGTACTCCAGCACCAGCATGTGGTCGGTGATGGGGATTTCTACGTCGAAGCCGTTGACGTTGGTCAGCTTCTCAATCAGTTTGGGGCCGGTGACGGTACCGGCTACAGAAACCACCTCGCCGTTGGCCAGGGCGCCGGTGAGCACGGTTTCGTTGCGGAAGTACTCGGTTTCGGTGGTGGTGACCAGTTCAACCTCAACGCCGCGCTGTTCTGCCAGCACGGGGGCGTTGACGTAAGACACCTTGTCTGAGACGACGTCGGTGAAGACACCCTTGAGGGCTGAGAGCTTGAGGGAGGTGACGTCCTTGGTGGCGATTTCGCCTGCGATCTTGACTTCAACACGGGTCAGGGCCTCGTCACCGCCAATGGCAGTAAGGATGCGGCCAACCTTTTCGGCCAGGGGCACGCCGGGGCGGACGTCCTTATCAATGGCGCCACCTGCAACATTCACGGCATCGGGCACCAGGTCGCCTTCAA
This sequence comes from Rothia nasimurium, assembly GCF_928381415.1. Classification (GTDB taxonomy): domain Bacteria; phylum Actinomycetota; class Actinomycetes; order Actinomycetales; family Micrococcaceae; genus Rothia; species Rothia nasimurium_H. Next base: position 136,582 of record NZ_CAKMSF010000007.1, on the reverse strand, counting down.
GGGCCAGGCGAACCGACTTTGCCACCGAGATACCGGCCTTTTCCTGGGCCTCGAAGGTGGAAGCACCCAGGTGGGGGGTGGCAACGACGTTAGGTAGCTCAACGAAGGGCACGTTCTTGGCCGGTTCTTTGACGTAGACGTCGATGGCAGCACCGGCAATTTCACCGGACCGCAGGGCAGCATCGAGGTCAGCTTCGTCGATGAGGCCACCGCGGGCTACGTTGACAACGTAGGCGGTCTTCTTCATCTTCTTGAAGCTCTCAGCGTTGATCATACCCAGGGTTTCGGGGGTACGGGGCATGTGGATGGTGATGAAGTCGGAGCGCTCTACCAGCTCATCGAGTTCAACCAGTTCTGCCCCCAGGGCTGCTGCGCGGGCGGAGGTGACGAAGGGGTCGTAGGCGATAATCTCGGTGCCAAAAGCCTTGAGGCGTTCGGCCACCAGACCACCAATTCGGCCCAGGCCGATGATACCGATGGTCTTTTCAAAGAGTTCAACACCAGAGAAAGCGGAGCGCTTCCACTGGCCAGCCTTCATGGAGGCATCGGCTGCGGCAATGTTTCGGGCCAGGCCCAGAATGTGGCCCACGGTGAGCTCTGCTGCTGAGATGACGTTCGAGGTGGGGGCATTGACCACCATGACGCCGGCCTTGGTGGCTGCCTTGATGTCTACGTTATCGAGGCCTACACCTGCACGGGCAATGACCTTGAGTTTCTTGGCAGCTGCGATGGCTTCGGCATCGACCTGGGTGGCTGAGCGAACCAGAATGGCATCGACGTCGGCGATGGCGGGGATGAGTTCGTCGCGATTGGCTCCGTCGCAGGAGCGGATTTCATAGTCAGGGCCCAGGGCTTCAACGGTGGCAGGTGAGAGTTCTTCAGCGAGCAGAACGACGGGTTTTGCAGTCACAGGTGGTTTCCTTAGATAGCGGGTGACGGTTGGAGGAGGGGGCAGCTGGCGCTTCGGACCCTAAGGACGCCGCTGGTAGGGGTGCTCTGGTGAGAGCAGGAGTGCGGTGGTTAGGCTACAGTTCACCGTACGGCTGTAGCGAGACCGCTCCCCCAGTTTACTGGGGGTTGGCAAGAGCCGGCTACCTTGCCCTGGGTGGGTGAGGTAGCCGGCTCTTGAGAGTTCACTGCTGGTGCAGGTGAGAGTAGCTTGGCTTAGCGGGCAACTGAGCCGTCGACGTAGTCTGAGTCAACGGAGTTGTTCCAGGCAAAGAGCTTGCGCAGTTCGCGACCGGTTGCTTCGATGGGGTGGGCTTCACCCTTGGCACGCAGTTCCTTGAACTCGGGGCCGCCGGCTGCCTGGTCTTCCATGAAGCGCTTGGCGAAGGTGCCGTCCTGGATGTCGGCCAGAACAGCCTTCATGTTTTCCTTGACCTCGGGGGTGATCACGCGGGGGCCTGAGACGTAGTCGCCGTATTCGGCGGTGTCTGAGATGGACCAGCGCTGCTTGGCGATGCCGCCCTCAATCATGAGGTCAACAATCAGCTTGAGCTCGTGCAGCACCTCGAAGTAGGCGATTTCGGGCTGGTAGCCAGCTTCGGTCAGGGTTTCGAAGCCGTACTGGATCAGCTGGGAAGCGCCACCGCAGAGAACTGCCTGCTCGCCGAAGAGGTCTGATTCGGCTTCTTCCTTGAAGGTGGTTTCAATGACGCCTGCGCGGGTTGCGCCCATAGCCTTGGCGTAAGCCAGGGCCAGGTCGAGGGCCTTACCTGAGGCGTCCTTTTCAACGGCGACGAGGGCGGGCACGGCGCGTCCTGCCTCAAATTCGCGGCGGACGGTGTGGCCGGGGCCCTTGGGGGCAACCATGGCAACGTCGACGCCCTCGGGGGCTTCGATGTAGCCGAAGACGATGTTGAAGCCGTGGGCGAAGAAGAGGGCGTCACCTTCGTTGAGGTTGGGGGCGATGTCGTTCTTGTAGACCTCTGCCTGAACCTGGTCGGGGGTGAGGATCATGATGACGTCTGCTTCTGCTGCTGCTTCTGCAACGGTGAGGACGCGCAGGCCTTCTGCTTCTGCCTTGGCGCGTGACTTTGAGCCTTCTGCAAGACCGACGCGGACGTCTACGCCGGAGTCACGCAGGTTGAGGGCGTGGGCGTGGCCCTGGGAACCGTAGCCGATGATGGCGACGGAGCGTTCTGCGATGTTCGCCAGATCTGCGTCGTCGTTGTAGTAGATCTTTGCCATGGTGTTCGATCTCCTTGATCGCTTGTGGGGCAGCAGTGGCTGCCAAACCTTGGTTGTCATGAACCGTCAGTCTCTAGCCTAATAGCTTCGGCTATTTTTGAGACACGGGTTTCATATTTTGGAATGGTGTTTTGTGGTGGCCCTTGGTCTAGCCGCGCAGGGCCTTCTCGCTCATTGACCGAGGCCCACGAGAGAGCCCGATAGTGCCAGCACGAACAATCTCACGCACACCGAAGGGTTCTAACACTTCGAGCAGGGCGTTAATCTTATTGGCCGAGCCGGTGGCCTCGATAATGACGGACTCGGTAGAGACGTCTACAATCTTGGCGCGGAAGAGGTCGGCGGCCTGGGTGACCTGGATGCGGGCTGCCGCGTCCGCCTTGACCTTGATGAGAATGTGGTCTCGCTGGGCCGACTGTTCGTCGGGCAGTTCCACAATCTTGAGCACGTGGATCAGCTTGTTGAGCTGTTTGGTGACCTGCTCAAGCAGCACGCCCTCGGCGTCGACCACCACGGTGATGCGGGAGATACCGGGAACTTCGGTGGGGCCAACGGCTAGGGAATCAATGTTGAACATGCGGCGGGCAAAGAGACCTGAGACTCTGGCCAGCACGCCGGGCTTATCTTCTACAAGAACCGAGAGGGTGTGGCGGCTCATAGCATCTCCTCATCTTCGCCCCAGGAGGGTGAGATATCTTTAGCAATCTGAATCTGGTCGTTCGATACACCGGCGGGCACCATGGGCCAGACCAGGGCGTCGGGGCTGACGTTGAAGTCTACGACGACGGGGCGGTCGTTGATCGCCAGGGCCTGCTTGATGGTTTCTTCTACGTCTGCATCGCTCTCGCAGCGCAGGGCGGCGCAACCGTAGGCTTCAGCCAGTTTGACGAAGTCAGGCACGCGCTCGGTACCCATGCCGGTCTTGAGGTGGGTGTTGGAGTAGCGGCCATCGTAGAAGAGGTTCTGCCACTGGCGCACCATACCCAAGGACGAGTTGTTGATAATGGCAACCTTGATGGGGATGTTGTTCTGCACGCAGGTGGCCAGTTCCTGGTTGGTCATCTGGAAGCAGCCGTCACCGTCAATAGCCCACACAACCGAGTCGGGGAAGGCAACCTTGACGCCCATAGCGGCGGGGACGGAGAAGCCCATGGTACCCAGACCGGCTGAGTTAATGAAGTGGCGGGGGTTTTCACTCTGAATAAACTGGGCCGACCACATCTGGTGCTGTCCCACGCCGGTGACGTAGTAGGCATCGGGGCCGGTGAGCTCGCTCAGCTTTTGGATGACGTACTGGGGGGAGCCCAGGCCATCGTCAGTCTTGGTGTAGCCCAGGGGGTAGGTTTCCTTGAAGCGGTTGACCAGCGTCCACCAGTCCGAAAGGTCTGGAAGTTCAGAGGCGAACTCACCTTCGAGAATCTCGTTGAGTTCGGGCAGCACGTAGCGTAGGTCGCCCACGATGGGTACGTCGGCAATACGAATCTTTGAGATTTCTGCGGGGTCTACATCGACATGGATGACCTTAGCGTGCGGAGCGAATTCTGAGACGACGCCGGTGACGCGGTCGTCAAAACGGGCGCCCAGGGCAATGAGCAGGTCGGACTTCTGCATGGCGGTTACAGCAGGAACCGTGCCGTGCATGCCCGGCATACCCAGGTTCTGGGGGTCTGAGTCGGGGTAGGCGCCGCGGGCGGTCAGGGTGGTGACGACGGGGGCACCAGTGGTTTTAGCAAGCTTCAGCAGCTCGTCGGACGCTTCAGCGCGGACGACACCGCCGCCCACGTAGAGGACGGGGCGCCGGGACTCGGTAATAAGCTTGGCCGCTTCGCGAATCTGCTTGGAGTGGCCGCGGGTCACGGGGTTGTAGCCGCGGGGGTCGGTGTTAGCGGGCGGCCAGGAGAAGTCCATCATGCCCTGCTGGGCGTCCTTGGTGATGTCAACGAGGACGGGGCCGGGGCGACCGGTTGCGGCAATTTTGAAGGCGGTGGCGATGCAGCGGGGAATCTCCTGGGCATCGCGCACCATAAAGGAGTGCTTGGTGATGGGCATGGTCATACCCACGATGTCGGCTTCCTGGAAGGCGTCGGTGCCAATCACCTTTGAAGAGACCTGGCCGGTGATGCACACCAGAGGCACAGAATCCATATTGGCGTCTGCGATGGCGGTGAGCAGGTTGGTGGCGCCGGGGCCCGAGGTGGCGATAGCTACGCCGACCTTACCGCTGGCAATCGCGTAGCCTTCTGCTGCGTGCCCTGCCCCCTGTTCGTGGCGCACCAGAATGTGGTTGAGCTTTTCAGAGTCAAAGAGGGGGTCGTAGGTGGGCAGAATCGCGCCGCCGGGCAGGCCGAAGATATCGGTTACACCCAGTTCTTCGAGGGAGCGGACGATGGCTTGAGAGCCGGTCATGCGCTCTACCGGTGAGGTTTCTGAGCTGCTACGGTTGCCCAGGTTTTTAGCTAGATCTGCAGGGTTGATGGGATTTCCCGCTGTCATTGGTGATCCTCGCGATGGTCTGAAGATGATCTTGTGTGTGAGCGGTGGGTGCGCCCGTTGGGTGTAGGTAGTGCCGGGTTGCGGATAAACCTAGAAAAAAACCCTCCGCTTGGTTGAGCGAAGGGTGCGCACGCCGTAAGACACATCAAAGACTTATGCTGCGCACTCGTTCACGAGTCGCACCACAAGAATAATCTGTGACTGCTGGCGTGTTGTCATACCCTTTATTCTTGGTGCTCAAGGGCACACCGGTCAAACCGGTCTTAGAATGTGACACAACACTTTCACACATCAAGACACTACAAGGAAGCCTCTGCGCCCCACTCTCGGCGAGTCGACACAAACTTGCACATTGTCATTTAAAGACTTTTAGGCAATCAGCAGTACTTTTCTGGGCAAGATAACACTTATAGCACGTAGACTGATGACATGACTGAACCCCAGCTCACCAGTAGTGAAATCGCCAAGGCCCTGCATACTGTCTTCGATAGTCAGATTATTAACTATGGGGCCTACAACCTGGTTTTTGCTACAGGTTCATCTATCTACCGAAACCCCGATGTAGCATCCCGCCAGGAAGAGGGTCAAAGCCATTTCCTCATTGGCTACAGGGATACCCCACGAGAGGCCGTCATTGCCCCGCTCTCTCTACCCGAAGTTCGCGGTACCGGCACGCCCACCTCGATCGACAACACCAACGCCGCACGTACCTTCACTCTTTCAGAGTTTTCGTTTGGCCTAGAGTCCACAAACGGCACCTCATTTTCCCTCACCTTCGAGCCTCAGATGACTGTACAGACCTCAGAAGGTAGCGGCGTGCTCGACCAGGCACTTGATATCGAAGATTTCAAGCGTGTCATCATTGAGGCTTGGGAGCTCTAACCTTTCTCCCCATGGTGAAGCCCGCATACAAAAGACTGGGCATCGCCTGAAAAATAGACACAGACAAACCAGGATAAATAAAAAGAAGCCCGACCGGCTAGCCGGTCGGGCTTCTTACGCTGTGCGCCCCCTGGGACTCGAACCCAGAACCCATTGATTAAGAGTCAATTGCTCTGCCAATTGAGCTAGAGGCGCATATTTACTTGTCAGACCGAGAACCTGTCTCAGCAACGGGTTCTACTATACGCAGCTTTTTTGAGGCGCGCAAGCTGAAAAGGGTGTTTGTGAGCACCTTCATAAAAAGCGTATGTGTACAGCCCATACAGAAGGCCTCCCGCCCTATCAGCAGGAGGCCCAGAAGCACTATTTACGGTACTCAGCAATCATCTCTGGCGTAATAACGTCCATAACAGCGGTATTGACGCGCTCAACGATAGGCTCCGTGACATTAGCCTCGGGTACGTCGGCTTCTGCCGACGGAGCCTCTGCTAAAGATTTAGTGATAGCCCCAATCTGGGCGGTGTGCTCACCGGCAACATCATCGAGCACCTCGCTACCAGCATGGTGCTCGCTCAGGCCTTCAATAATATGAATGAGCATTTCGCGAAATTCAGGGTTTGAGAGCTCGCCGGCAGATCCAAGCTTGCGGTCAATGTTCTCTGCTTCGGCCAGCACGCGCCGCCCCTCTTCGGTGATACCTAGAAGGTAGCTGCGGCGGTCAATAGTGTTACGGGTGCGGAAAACATGCCCGTGCGCTTCGAGTCGCGCAAGGGTCTTGCCCATGGTCTGGGCCTGCACACCCACAAGGGAGGCAACTTTCACCTGTGAAATCATGCCTTCGCGGGCAATGACGCCAAGAGCTGTTACGCCAGCATGGGTAAGCCCAAGTGACTTCAGCTGATCATTCCAGCTGTATTCCAGCATGCGCGCTGCAGTTGAGAGGAGTCGATTAATCGACCAATTACGAATTTCTGGCATAGCACCATTATAAGCATACTCAGCACTTATATGCCTAGACATGACAGGTGCTTGACATAACCAACTGTACACTGAGTAATTGTTGAACAACCCTGTTTTTCCGCTAAAAATCAGGGTTCCTTGCCCCTGATAAGCTGGTAGCAAGGCCGCAGCCCGGTAGGCTGCACCCCTTTTCTGTTCACCATGTGAAAGGACGCCCGTGGAACGACTTACTCCGGGAACCCCCGCACCCCAGTTCACCCTGCCCGCTGCAGGAGGTGGCACCGTCTCCCTGGCCGACTACGCAGGGCAGAAGGTCATCGTCTACTTCTACCCCAAGGCATCTACCCCCGGCTGCACCACACAGGCCTGCGATTTTAGAGACAACCTGGCCTCGCTTACCTCGCACGGCTACGCCGTCCTGGGTATCTCGCCCGACAGCGTCAAGGCCCTCGATACTTTCACCGAGAACCAGGAGCTTACCTTCCCCCTGCTCTCCGATGAAGACCACGCGGTTGCGGAAGCCTACGGGGCCTGGGGCGAAAAGAAAAACTACGGCAAGACCTATGTGGGCCTGATCCGTTCCACCCTCGTCATCGACGAGAAGGGAATGATTGAGGTCGCCCAGTACAACGTCCGCGCTAAGGGCCATGTTGCCAAGCTCCGCCGAGACCTAGGTATCGACTCCTAGGGGCGGCCGCATTTAGCAAAACCTCTCAAGGTGTTGTAGCATAGACACTGTTGTGCTGACAGCACCGCATGCGCGAGTGGTGAAATTGGCAGACACGCAGGATTTAGGTTCCTGTGCCTTACGGCGTGAGGGTTCAAGTCCCTCCTCGCGCACACTGACGAAACACCCGTTCAGCCCGGTTTATCCACGGTTGGACGGGTTTTTTGATAGCTAAAACCTGACGGTAAGGTCTAGGTCAACGTGCCTCAGAACGAAGGGGATTCTCTTATGGCAGTATCAGCCCTGTCTCGCCGCACTCTGCTTCACTATGGTTCCATACTTACCGCTGGGCTAGCCCTTTCAGCCTGTTCGAGCCCGACTGAAGCCGACCCCGCAGCGTCCGCGTCCGCCACCGAGAGTGCAGGCCCCACCTTCCGTTTTGCCCAGGGCGCCCAGGTACTCACCCTTGACCCGGCAGCTACCTACCGGGTAGAAAGCCACCGCATCAGCGCCCAGATTCTAGAACCCCTGGTGCGGGCCGACGTCAACACCGGCGAGCCTGCCCCCTCTCTTGCCAAGAGCTGGGAGATTAGCGAGGATGGCCTCACCTACACCTTCACTCTGGTTGAGAACGCTACCTTTAGCGACGGTAGCCAGCTGACAGCGGATAGCGTCCTTGCCAACATCGAGCGCTGGTCTCGCCTGGGGAAGGCTCCGCTGACCCGAATGACCCAGCCCTTCCACCAGCTCTTTGGAACAGCCCAGGCAACCGATGGCAGCCAGCTAGGCTCCCTGGTCAGCAGCTGGTCAGCCCCCAGCGATACAAGCATTACCATTGTGCTAACCCGTCCCTCCCGCAGCTTCCTCAAGGCACTCACCCAGCCGGCCTACGGGCTGGTCTTACCCAGCACTATCGGGGCGGACGGCTACCTCACCGGCTCCCCCGTAGGCACCGGTGCCTTTACGCTGAGTTCCTGGGATGGCAGCACTGCCGTCCTCACCCGCAATAGCTCCTACCGGGGCCAGGCCCCCGACCTTGGCATCATCGAATTCCTCACTATCCCCGATGCCGAAAAGCGCTACTACAACCTGCTCGAAGGCAGCATCGATGCCTACGACCAGGTGGCCCTCAAGGACTACGTCCCCCTGGCCCTGGACGGGTATGCGGTGCAGTCCCGCGACCCCTACGCAATTGCCTATATCGGTATTAACCTCTCCCACCCGGCCTTCGACGACGCCCGGGTGCGCCAGGCCCTGGCCCGCGCCATCGACAGGGCCGCTATCGTCGAGGCCTACTACCCCCAGGGCACCAATACCGCGCCCGACTTCGTCCCCGCCCTCTTCCAGATGAAGAAAGAGGACATGGCGCAGGTCTATACCTATAACCTCACCCGCGCCCAGGAACTCCTGCGCGCCAGCACCTACGCCAACCAGGCCATTGATTTCTACTACCCGGTCAATCTCTCTCTGCCTTCCCTGCCCTCGCCCGAAGGTATCTACTCGCTGATTTCGGCAAACCTGGTTGAGGCAGGCTTCAACATCGTGCCCAAACCCTACCGCTGGTCAGACGCCGGCACCGAGGACGTACCTACCGCCCACCCCGACTACGGGCTCGAACTGACCGGCTTTATCGGGGCCTTCCGCGACCCCACCGCCTTTCTGGGGCATGTGCTCACCCCGGCGGCGTCCGCCCCCACCACCATCAGCCAAGCCAGCCCGAGCGCCAGTGCCAGCGCCAGCCCCTCCCCCACCTCCACGGCAGCAGCCAACGAACCGACCAAGGCTACTGCCAGCTACGCCAGTATCCGCCAGGCTATCGACGAAGCCGATACCCATACCGATATCGCCGAATGGCGGGAAGCCTACAAGGACATCAATAACCAGGTAGCCAACCTACTTTCAGCCATCCCTCTGGCCTACCCTGTCTCGGGCGTCACCCAGGGCCAGCGGGTGCGCACCTACACGGTGAGCGCCACCTGCATCGACGATTTCTCTACCGTGCACATCGACGACTAAACCCCTACCTGGTACCCGCAAAAGAGCGTCAAAGAACTGCGCGTGTTAGGTAGGTCGCCCTATCTGTACTACGCTAAAGATGAGAACGGGGCCGAGCGGCTCCACCCCAGCCGGTGTCCAGCGTCGGGCACCACAGTCTTAGAGTGACGGAGTGTCAATCACGTGGCAAACGAAGTACAGACCGATGTCGTCCTAGTGGGCGGCGGTATTATGAGCGCAACCCTGGGCGTCCTACTCAAGGAAGTAGAGCCCACCTGGAATATCACCCTGCTGGAGCGTCTGGATCAGGTAGCCCAGGAGTCATCTAACCCCTGGAACAATGCTGGTACCGGCCACTCAGCGCTCTGCGAACTCAACTACGCCCCGGCAGGCCCCGACGGCACCGTAGACCCGGCTAAGGCACTGGGTATTAACGAGCAGTTCCAGGTTTCCCGCCAGCTCTGGGCCTCCCTGGTTGAAGAGGGCAAGATCAAGGACGCCAGCTTCATCAACCCCGTACCCCACATGTCCCTGGTCTTCGGTGAAGACCATGTGCGCTACCTGGGCAAGCGTTTTGAGGCCTTCGAGAACCAGAAGCTCTTTGAGCGCATGAAGTTCTCAACCGATTTTGACCAGATTCGCCAGTGGGCTCCCCTGGCCGTTGAGGGCCGCGACCCCAACCAGAAGATTGCCGCCACCTGGTCACCCGAGGGCACCGACGTAGACTTCGGCAACCTCACCCAGCAGATGGTGGACTACCTGGTAGAGCAGGGCGTCACCGTCCAGTACGGCCAGCAGGTCACCAACCTCGAGCAGCAGAGTGACGGCAGCTGGCTGGTCAAGGTCAAGAACCGCCTGAACTCCGAGCACAGCCAGACCATTCGTGCCAAGTTTGTCTTCCTGGGTGCCGGTGGCGGTGCCCTCAACCTGCTGCAGAAGTCAGGTATTAAGGAAGGCAAGGGCTTCGGCGGCTTCCCCGTCTCGGGCCTCTTCTTCCGCAACACCAACGAAGAAACCGCTCTCAAGCACAATGCCAAGGTCTACGGTCAGGCTTCGGTGGGTGCCCCGCCCATGTCTGTGCCCCACCTCGACACCCGCTACGTGAACGGCAAACGCTCCCTGCTCTTTGGCCCCTACGCTGGCTTTAAGACCAACTTCCTCAAGCAGGGCTCCCTGCTCGACCTGCCCCTCTCCCTGCGTCCGGACAACCTGGTCCCCATGATTCGCGCAGGCCTGGACAACGTAGATCTCACCAAATACCTCATCGGTGAACTTCTCAAGAACCGCGACGAGCGTGTAGCTTCTCTGCGTGAGTACTACCCCACCGCGGTAGCGGATGAGTGGGAGCTCATCACCGCCGGTCAGCGCGTACAGGTTATTAAGAAGGACGCCAAGAAGGGCGGCGTGCTGCAGTTCGGCACCGAACTCATCGCTTCGGGCGACGGATCTATCGCGGCCCTGCTCGGCGCCTCCCCCGGCGCCTCAACTGCCGCCCCCATTATGCTGACCCTGCTGGCCCGTTGCTTCCCCTCCAAGATGAACCAGTGGGAGCCTCGCATCAAGGAACTGGTACCCGGCTACGGCATCAAGCTCAACGACAACCACGACCTGGCTGACGAGCTCTTTGCCCACACCGCCAAGGTGCTGGGTATCGATAACTAGCCCACCGGCGTCCGCCCACTACCGTGTGGGCTACCCTGTCTCATAGCTGCCCCGGCATCATGCGCCGGGGCAGCTACTGTTTTATCACGAAGCAGACGCTCAGCCAGCTCAAAGGTTTATCATGCTACTGATAAGATGTTTACTGATTAAATCACCGCATGCCCAAAGGACGACACTATGGCTCTCAAAGAACAAACCATTAGCCGGGCGGTTACAGAGGAGGCCCACAAAGAGGCTCCCAAGCCCGCCAAGCTCTCAGATATGAGCGGCTCTAGCTGGAAGTACATCTTCAAGCGCGCCCTGAGCGAATTCACCAACGACGGCTGCACCGATCTGGCCGCCGCCCTGACCTACTTCACGGTGCTCTCTATCTTCCCAGGCCTACTGGCTGTGGTCTCCCTGCTGGGTGTCTTTGGGCAGGGCCAGCAGACCACCAACGCGATTCTCAACTTCCTTGAAGACTACGCCCCGGCTGAAATGCTGACCCTGCTGGAAGAGCCCATCACCCAGCTCACCAGCTCAAACGCCGCAGGTCTGGCCCTGGTCACCGGTGTGGTCGGCGCCCTCTGGACTGCCTCAGGCTATATCGGCGCCTTTGGCCGTGCCATGAACAAGATCTACGGTGTAGTAGAGGGTCGCCCCATCTGGAAGCTGCGCCCCTTCAACCTGCTGGTCACCGCTGCCATGGTACTGATTGTTGTTGCCATGATGCTGGTACTGCTGTCCTCCGAGGACGTGCTGACCACCCTGCAGAACGCCGTGCCCGCTATCGAACTCGGCGGCTTCATCGGCGTATGGATGTGGCTGCGCTACCCCATCATGCTGGTTCTGGCCGTTGTGCTCATTAGCCTGCTCTACTTCGCCACCCCCAACGTCAAGCAGCCCAAGTTCCGCTTCCTCACCCCCGGCGCCGCTATTGCCCTGGTCGTGATGGCTATTGCTGCTCTGGGCTTCACCTTCTACGTCTCCAACTTCGGCTCCTACAATGCCACTTACGGCCTGATCGGTGGCGTTATCGTGATGCTGCTGTTCATCTGGATCATGAACAATGTGCTGCTGCTCGGCGCCCAGATTGACGCTGAGATTCAGCGCGGTCGCGAGCTGCAGGCAGGCATCAAGGCCGAGGACGAGCTTCAGCTGCCCCCTCGCGATGACACCATGGCGATCAAACAGCAGGAGAAGAAGGAAAACCTCATCGAAGAGGGCCGCAAGATTCGCCTGGCCCATAACGGTGTTGATTTCCAGCAGATGGCCGAGAAGCAGGAGAAGAAGGACTCCGAGTAGGCCCTATGTGCGAGCCCTGTCTTTCGGTCGAGATTTACTGTGCCCCCGTTGCTGGGGCGGACGCTCCGCCCCGGCTTCTTGAGGGCCAGCAGGTGGTGGCGGTGCACGGTTTTGCCGCCACCCCCGAGGTGACCTGGGAACGGACCGGTTGGGTTCGGCAGTTCCAGCGAGCAGGGGCAGATGTCCATCTGGTCACCTTGCCCTACCACCGGCTCGAAGAAGCAGGGCACGAAGGGGCAGAAAGGTCTGGCGGGCAGATAGCCGTCACCTGGCAGCAAGAAGGGCTCATGGCCTCCCTGGGCACAGCCCTTGCCCGGGCTCTGGCAGATGTAGATACACCGGTTCATCTGCTGGGCTATTCCCTGGGCGCCCGCATCTGCTGGCAGGTAGCGCTCAGCTCCCCGCACCTGGTGCAGAGCCTGACGCTCGGAGGCCTGCCCCTAGCAACCCACCTCGACGAGGTGCAGTCTTATCTGTCGGAGTCTCCCTCCACCCCCGGCACCTCCCTACCAGAGGGACTCCAGGCCGTCCTCGATGCCAGCCCCCTGCCCCGCGCTGCGCTGGCCGCTTTTACAGCCCAGCCAGTTGAGCCTTTCATACCGAACAAACTACCTATCTGCCCCACCCTCCTCTTTGCCGGCAGCGACGATACCCTAGCCACCGGGCTCCCTGCCCTTGCCGCGGCCCTGCCGCACCCGGCGTCCGCCCATCTGGAGCTAGCTGGCCGCGACCATATTAGTGCCCTGACCAGCGGGCAAGCCCGCCGGGCGTCCGCTGACTTCATGGCCCGTCATGCGGTCTCACGAGCTGGCAGCGAGCCGGACCACACGGTAGCGTAGAGGGTAGTAGCAGGTAGCTACCTGCCGATATTTTTTCCCCTCCCGCTATCGAAGGAGCCCCATGCACAAGGTCAAGGCCGTCGTCTCTCTGGCCAAGGATCAGCCCGTTGAAGTTGTTACCATCGATGTGCCCAACCCCATCAAGGGCGAGGCCCTGGTCAAGGTGCTCACCTGCGGTGTCTGCCAGACCGACCACCACTACGTCCAGGGCGGGGTCGGCAACGACTACCCCTACCTGCTGGGCCACGAGTCAGCCGGCATCGTCGAGGCGGTAGGCGAGGGCGTCACCAACGTTGCCCCCGGCGACCTGGTCATTCTCAACTGGCGAGCTGTCTGCGGCGAGTGCCGAGCCTGTAAGAAGGGCAAGCCCCAGTACTGCTTCGCCACCCACAATGCCACCCAGAAGATGACCCTGGAAGATGGCACCGAGCTCTCCCCCGCCCTTGGTATCGGCTCCTTTGCCGAGAAGACCCTGGTAGCAGCCGGCCAGTGCACCAAGATTGATGCTGAGCTGACCGAAGACCAGTACGCCGCTATCGGTCTGCTGGGCTGCGGCGTCACCGCCGGTCTGGGTGCTGTGCTCAACACCGGTGAAGTAGCCCGCGGCGAGTCCGTTGCCGTCATCGGCTGTGGCGGTGTAGGTACCGCCGCTGTTGCCGGCGCAAAGCTGGGCGGGGCAACCACCATCATCGCCGTTGATATCGACGACGAAAAGCTGGCCCGAGCCAAGGAGCACGGCGCCACCCACGTCATCAACTCTAAAAACCAGGACCCGGTAGCCGCTATCAAGGAGCTCACCGACGGCTTCGGTGCCGACCTGGTCATTGACGCTGTGGGCGTTGAAGCCACCTTCAAGCAGGCCTTCGAGGCCCGCGACCTGGCCGGACGCGTCGTCCTGGTAGGCGTGCCCGCCCCCGGCACCACCTGGCAGGCTCCCCTCGATGAGGTCTTCGGGCGCGGCGGCTCCATCAAGTCAGCCTGGTACGGCGATACCCTGCCCTCCCGCGACTTCCCCATGTTCGTGCAGCACTACCAGCTGGGCAACCTCGACCTGGACGGCTTCGTCTCAGAACGCATCAGCCTTGACCAGGTCAACGAGGCTTTCGAAACCATGAAGACCGGCAAGGTTCTACGCTCGGTCGTTGAGCTCTAGGAGTTATCACCATGACAGAACGCATTGAACGAGTTGTCACCTCCGGCACCTTCTCCCTGGACGGGGGAACCTGGGAGGTCGATAACAATGTCTGGATTATCGGCAACGACACTTCCGTGGTCATCATCGACCCCGCCCACGACGTCGATAAGATTTCAGCCAAGGTTGCAGGGCGCACCGTCGAGAAAATCCTGCTGACCCACGCCCACGACGACCACATCCGCTCAGCCAAGGAAGCCGCCGACCGCTTCGAGGCCCCGGTCTACCTCAACCCGGCAGACCGTCCGCTCTGGGAGATGGTCTACCCCTCCTGGGACTTCGACCAAGACCTGGCAGAGGGCGATACCATTACCATCGGCTCCACCGAGCTGAACGTCCTGGCAACCCCGGGCCACTCCCCCGGCTCCGTCTGCTTCTACGCCCCCACCCTCTCCTGGGAGAACTCAGAGGGCGTGCTCTTCTCGGGCGACACCCTCTTCAACGGAGGGCCCGGCGCCACCGGCCGCTCCTTCTCCAGCTTCGAAACCATCATCGAGTCAATCTCAACCAAGCTCTTGACCCTGCCCGAATCCACCGCTGTGCTCACCGGCCACGGGGACTCCACCGGCATCGGCCTAGAAGCCCCCGAACTCGAAAACTGGATCAAGCGCGGCCACTAGCCGCGCGGGCGTCCGCTCCCTCAACCTATACCAAGGGGCCCTACCGTCAGCTGACGGTAGGGCCCCTTGTGCTTGGAGTGATGAGAGGACGCGCTAGGGCAGCAGGGCTAGGCGCTCCTCGTAGGTGCGACGCCACAAGAACCCGTAGAGATGTCCCAGGCAGAAGTAGATCGCAGCGGCGATGAGAGGAATAATCAGGGCCACCTGGTAGCTGTAGGAGCCGCTCAAATCGGCGGCCCATACGAACCCCACCGCAATACCGCCCAAGGAACAGGCCTGCAGGGTAGAAAGAGCCAGGTCCAGGTTTTTACGCACCGAGAGGCTGGTGGCCACCGAGTCCATGGTGACCAGGCAAATGCCGTAGGCAAGACCCACGCTGATCAGAGGAATCACCATACCCATAGCAGAGGTGGGCAGAGACAGGGTCATGGCGGTGAGGGTCAGGCACACCCCGCTCACCAGCCAGGCCCCCCACCCGAACATGGGCAGGCGTTCAAAGAGCACAAACAGGGCAGAGATAACCGCGCACAGACCCAGCAGGGCGATCAGGAAACCGGTGACGCCTATCTGGTCGGTTGAAATGGCGTAGGCCACGATAGCTGCCTGGGTAGCGCCCAGGGATAGGCCCAAGCAGATGGTGCCTAGCTGGGGTATCCAGAGCAGGGAGCGGCTTACACCCCGCAGGGGCTTGCGGCGGTTGCCCCCGCTGACATCTCGGGTCTCAACCGGCAGGTTTTCCGGGCGCCACAGTAGCATGAGCAGGCCCAGCACATCGAGCACAATCACCGCGAAGAGGGCCGACTGGGCCGTCAAAAAGACCGTGGTCATACCGGCAATAACGGCACCGGCCGGTAGGGCGATGACGTCGAACATGGTTTCAAGCGAAATGGACGCGTTGAGCTTACGGCGGTCCTTGGTGGTGAGGTACTCGGCGCTCCAGTAGCTTCGCATCACTGCCCCCAGCGGCACGGTTGTCACTCCCGTCACCGCGCAGGCTGCGAGGAACCGGCCAATAGACCCGCTACTGGTCTCAGCAAAGTGCAGGGACTCCAGCATCAGCCACATCAGGGCCAGAATATTGAGCACTGTAACGGCAAAGAATATTCTTCGCTGGCCCCAGCGCTCAGAAATCGACCGATAGACCGGCACCATGAGAGCCGCACTCAGTCCCACCGTACCGGCGGCGTACCCGCCGAGGGTGGCCTCATTATTCTGCACGGCCAGCATCATCATCACCGCCAGCATCACCATAGCCGCGGGCAGGCGCATGAGCAGGGAGAAGAAGAGGAAGCGCCGGCCGTGGGCCAGCAGCAGGTCGCGAATACGGGTGCGGGCATACTCGGTTGAAATGCGCAGGCGAGTGACGCTCTCTCGCAGGTTATTCCGCAGGTCGGAGCCACTGGGCCACTGGCGGTCGCGCCGGTAGCCCAGCCCCGTGCGGGGAGAAGAGCTACGATTCTTGGGGTTACGGTGGGGGCTCACGCTGCTCCTGCATCTGCGACCAGGGATGAGCCCTGGGGCGAGCTTGTAAGGACGATGTGCTTGTTAATGCGGTTCTTCATCTCGGCCACATGCGAGATAAGGCCGATGACCCGCCCGCGCTCGCGCAGGGAGTCGATGGTGGTCATAACCTCTTCGAGGGTCTCATCATCGAGAGAGCCAAAGCCTTCGTCAACGAAGAGGGTGTCGATGTCGATACCGCCGTTGGCCTGCTGCACGACGTCGGCAAGACCCAGTGCCAGGGCCAGGGAGGCCATGAAGGTTTCGCCTCCCGAGAGGCTTTCCGGGCGGCGGCTGGCGTTGTGCCAGGCATCGAAGATGTCGATGGCCAGGCCGGATTTCTTGTTGCGCCCCTCTGCCCGGTCTGTATGTTCCAGGCGGTAGCGACCGTGGGTCATTTTTTCGAGGTGCTCGCTGGCTGCCTCGGCGACCTCAGCGAGCTGGTAGGCCAGCACGTAGGACGTCAGCGTCATGTGCAGGCGGTTATCGCTGCCGGGGGCTGCTGTGGCGGTCGCTGCGAGTTCATGTTTGAGGTGGGCGTCCTCCAGTAGCAGGCGGCTCTTTTCTAGGGTCGCTTCGAGCAGGCTCAGCACCTCGTGCAGCTCCTCGCGGGCACCGGTCAGGCGGGTGGCATGGCTAATGTAGCTATCGCGCTGGGCGCTGAGCTGGGCGATTGCTGCCTTGAGCTGGGCTAGTTGTTCGGGGGCAGGGGGTTGGCCGCCGTTCGCCTGGAGCTGGGCGATAGCTGCCAGGGCGGGGCTAGTGAGCTGGGCTGTGACTGCCAGGGTGCGATCGCGGTGGGTGGTGATCTGCTGCTCTAGCTGGCTGGCCTGGGCCTTGGTGAGTAGCTGGGCTTTTACCTGCTGGGCGTCCTTGAGCTGGGCTTCTTGTAGGGCGATTCTCAGTTCTTCCTGGGCGGACGCCTGGGCTTGGGCCTGCCGCTCCCGATCGGCGTAGGCGGCGAGCAAGGTGGGCAGCTGTCTGGCTAGCCGGTTAAGGGTGGCGATACGGTCAGCTAGGCCTGGGCCCTGTCGGTGGGGGGCCAGCTCGGCTTCAAGACTTTCTCGCTGGCCGGTGAGCTGCTGCAGTTTGGCTTCTTCGCTCGTGTGCTGGCGTTCGGCTTCGGCCAGGTCTGCCCGGCTGGTCTCAAGGGTTTCTTCGGCGGTTGCGATGCGCTGAGCCAGGGCCTTGCGGTGGGCTACCTCAGCCTGGGCCTGGTTGAGGTTCTCCTGGGCAGAGGTCAGGGCTGCCCGGGCTTCTTCGGGTTCGGGGGTGCCCTGCTCTACCAACTGGTCGAGGGTGCTCTGGGCTGCGCTCAGGGCGGCGAGCGCCTGCTGGGCTTCTGCTTCTGCTGCGTCACGCTGGTGCTTGGCGCGGGTGAGGGCTTCTTCGGTGACGGGTGGGGTGTTTTGGTCGTAGCTGGCGGGGGCGGGGTGGTCTGTGGAGCCACAGACGCTACAGGGTTGGCCGTCGGTGAGGGTTTCGGCCAGGATCTGGGCGGCGGCGTCAAAGCGCTGGCGCTGCAGGGTTTCGGCCTGGGCGGACGACTTTCGTCGGCTTTCTTCGGCTACTTGGGAGGCCCGCTGGGCGGCTTCTAGACTGGTGCGGGCCTGGGTCATGCGGTCGGCGGCGGTGACCCGGTCGCGGGCCTGGGCCAGCAGGGCGCGGGCGGCTTCTTCGCGGGCGGTAGCCTGCTCGGTTTTCTCGTAGTCCTGGCGCTGCTGGGTGAGGCTCTGCTGGGCTTCTGCCAGGGCCTGGGTGAGCTGGGTGCGGCGGACGATCAGGCCCTTGAGGTTGCTGGTACTGGCCTGTGCCTGAGCGGCCAGGTTGGCGATGTCTTTTTCTGCCTGCTGGTAGCGGGTGAGCTGGTCAATGTGGGCGCTGGCGAGTTCGCTCAGCTGCTGACTGGCCGCGTCGGTGAGGGTGGTTTCGAGTGCGGCCTGGGCTTGCGTGAGTAGGTCGTATTCGAGGGCGGTTTCGGTGAGGTTTTCCCGGGCGGACGCCAGGAGCCTGCGGGTGCTGCCCAGGTGGGTTTCTGCCCGCTCTGCTGCCTGCTGATAGGCGGTTGCTGCCTGTTCGGCCGCTGTTACCCGAGGCAGAATCTCGGCAGCTACCCGGTGCTCTTCGAGGCGGGTGCGACTGGTAGCTATCTGGCTCTCTTCATTTGCCAGGGTTTCCTGTTCCTGGGTGAGCTTGAGGAAGGTCGCCCAGTCTTTTTGCAGCTGGGCGGTTTCGGTGTGCTCGTTTGCCAGTGTTTCGAGCTCGTGGGCGGTTTTGTCCCGCCGCTCTTCTAGATTCTGAATGAGATCTGCTAGCTGGCTGAGTAGCTGGCGCAGGTGTTCGGGTAGGTCCGCTACGGAGCTAGGCCCGGTGTCTTCGGGAGCGGAAGAGCTTTCGGTGCTTCCGTTTACCTCTTGCCCCAGGGCCCGTTGGGCCTGGTCGGCCCGGGCTGCCTGCTCGGCACGTTCTGCCCGCTGCTCTAGCACCCGCAGATCCTGCTGGGCTGCCTCGGCTGCCGCGGCGGCGTCCTTGGCGTATCTGTGGAGCAGATCCTGTACCTTCTCGAAGTCCTCGGTGCCAAAGAGTTGCTTGAGCAGCTGCTCCCGCTCCCCGGAGGTAGCGACCAGGAAACGCTGGAACTGCCCCTGGGGCAGCAGCATGACCTGGTTAAACTGTTGGGCGTTGAGGCCCAGTACAGAGAGCATGAAATCACCGGCGTCTTTGTGGCGGGTGATGGCCGGGTCTGGTTCCCAGCTGCCGGTGGCGGTATCAAACTTCTCAATCAGGGTTTTGGCCTGCTCGGTGGTAGTGCCCTCACCGCGTTTCTTGGGGCGCTCATAGGCCGGGCTACGGTCGATCCGGTAGCGGTCGGTGCCGATGGTGCAGTCCAGCAGCACCCGGGGCTGCACATGGGGGTCAGCGAAACGGGATTTCAGGTCGGTGCGCCCCGATGAGGTGGAGCCGTAAAGGGCGTAGCAGATGGCATCGAGAATAGATGACTTGCCCGAACCGGTAGGGCCGTTGAGCAGGAAGATGCCCTCTCGGTTGAGGTCGTCAAAGTCGATGGTGACGGTTCCCGGGAAGGGGCCGTAGGCGGTCAGTTCTAGTCGGTGAATTCGCATTTAGTCGCTCGCTCCCCTGGTGCGGGCCTGGTCTAGGACGTCGGTGAGATAGGTGGCTTCAGCCTCGTTGAGGGCACGACCGCGCACGTGCTCGTAGAAGGACTCGCAGATAGCCTGAACGCTCTGGCTCTCGCGGGTGCGGCGGTAGCTGTGCTCTGGGCGACTTTCGGCGCCTTCGGGGGCGAAGAAAAGTTCCTGGACGTGCTCGTAGTGGGCTTTGAGCCTATCGAGGGCAGCGGCTGGGCGCTCAGCGTCGGTCAGGGTAATACTGACAAAAGCCCGGCCGTAGGCCGCCACGGTGCTTTCGGCAAGCACCTCGTCGAGAGTACCTTTGAGGGTTTTGAGCACAAGGTGGGTCTGCCAGGTATGTTCGTTCACCTCAATAGCGCCGTCAGGGGCTACATCGATGATCCAGGCCCCCTTACGGTGGTTTTGCTCGCTGAAAGAATAGGCCAACAGAGAGCCGGAATACCTGACGGTATCGGCAACCTTCTGCCGCCCGTGCAGATGCCCCAGGGCTGTATAGCTGGCAGCGGCAAAAGTGCTCACCGGCACCTGCTGTACCCCGCCTACCGAAATATCGCGTTCTGACTCTGAAGGCTCTGAACCCGTGGCAAAGCAGTGGGCAAGAACCACCGTGGCGGCAACCTGGCGGGTGGCGGCGTCCTCTTCTACCCTCCTCATAGCTTCAGCCAGCACGCTCGCGTGGCTGGCCTCGGTGCCCCAGCGGGCAGCAATCGGGCGCGGCTCTAGGTAGGGTATGCCGTAAAAGGCCACCTCAACGCCCCCGGCGGACAGCAGGACGGGCTGGCCCACCTGGGTTTGCGAGGTCACCAGGTGCACACCCGCAACACTCAGCAAAGAAGAGCCAAAGCCCAGGCGAATAGCCGAGTCATGATTACCACTAGTTGCTACCACCTGCGCCCCGGCCTGCACCAGGCGGGTCAGGGTACGGTCAAAAAGTTGCACGGTCTCGGTGCGGGGCTGGGCCTGATCATAGACGTCCCCGCTGATCAGCACCACGTCAATACCCTGTTCCTGAACCAGGTTCACCAGCTCATCGAGCAGCTGCTCGGCATAGGAGTGCAGGGAGGTACCGTGAAAGGTGCGGCCCAGGTGCCAGTCTGAGGTGTGCAAGATACGCATACCACCAGTTTAGTGGTCCCGCTCTTACCCCGCTTTAGAATAGGGAGCATGACTTCTGTTTTTCCTGCCCCCGATGCCCTCTCCCCCGCCTACCGGTCGGCCCTGCGCGGCTCCCTACTGGGTACCGCCCTGGGGGATGCTCTGGGCTACCCCCTAGAGACCAGCACCGTAGAACAGATTGCCGAGCACTGGGGTGGGCATACAGGAACTGACCTTATCGCGGCTATCGCCCGGGAACCCCTGCTCGTTTCAGACGACACCCAGCTCACCCTGGCAACCCTCGACGGGCTCACTGAGGTGCTGGAATGGAACAACGAGGGCCAGGCAGCCGATGAGCTGGCCTGCATCTGGCTAGCCTACCTGCGCTGGTACACCGGCACCGGCCACCCGGCACCCGAGACCGCCCCCTACTCTCTTCCCCGCCCCCTCGATGCGCTCCAGGTAATGCGCCAGCAGCGGGGCCCGGGCAAGGCAACCCTGGCAGCCCTTGCCACGGGGGAAATGCAGTTTATCTCTAAAAACATCAACCCGCAGGCCCTGGGTACCGGGGCGCTCATGCGCTCTGCCCCCTTCGGTTACCTGCCGGTGGCCGATGACGCTACCGTCATCAAGCTATCCGCCCATGCCGCGGCCCTCACCCACGGCCACCCCGAGGCCATCATCTCGGCAAGCGCCTATGCCCTGCTAACTCGCTACCTGCTGGGTAGCGCCAGCCAGAGTGCCGCGCAGGCTCCCCGCCCCGATGTGCTTGAAGCCTGCACCCAGCAGGTGCTGAACTGGCTGGGCACAGTGGAGCAAAGCCAGGCCCTACCCGGCGATACCGCACTCACCCGCACGGCGCTGGGCACCGCCGTCCGCCTGGCTCAGCAAGAGGCGCAGGTGGCGGACGCCCGCCCCCACTTCGGCGAACTCCTGGTAGCCCCCGATGTGCTCGGCTACGCCCTCTTCCTAGCCCTGCGGGCAGAGGCGGACGTCGCTGCGGAGAAGCTGAACCAGCAGCAGGCAGTGAGGGAGACCCTGGGCGCGGCAATTGCAGTCACCGGCGATTCAGATTCAATCGGGGCTCTGGTCGGCTCCCTGCTCGGAGCGCTCTGGGGCGACACTGCGTTCCCGGCAGACCTCGCCCCTGCTACCGACGCCGCAGAAGCCCTGAACCTGGTTGAGGTAGCCTGGTTCAAGCAGCTTGGGGTGTAGGTAAGGGCAGGCAGGCTCGCAGCGAAACTGCTGGCTGCGGGGCTGGCGTGAATCGCTTGTGAGCGCTAGCGAACCAGCGAGAGGGTCGGCAGTGAGCGTGAGCCTGCCTGCCCTTCTTTCGCTAGGGTTCCTAAGCTGCAAGCACCTCGGTGCGGTGGTCCAGGTACCATTCGTCAGCGCGTTCCACGGCCAGGCGTTGGATAGCTCCGCCCATGCCATTGCGCATGGTGTAGGCCAGGGACTGCAGCGGTAGCAGGCGGGCCACTATTTTGGCGCGTTCCAGCTGGGTTTCATCGAGCGCTTTAGAGAGGGAATCCCAGCCGTAGAAGTTACCCAGGGCTGCGTGGTCAACGGCCGCGTCCCCTACAGAGGCGTGGTCCCAGTCGATAACGCCGACCAGTTTGTCGCCGTTCCAGAGAATATTGTGGCCGGCTAGGTCGCCGTGGACGAGAACCGGTGAGGCAGGTTCCAGGGCCAGTACCCGGTCTATGGCTGCGTGGGCTACCTTCTGGGCGCCGGTGAGCAGCTGAGGTACGACCTGCTCGCGCAAGAGTACCTCCCAGTTATCGCGTCCGCCCCAGTGCTCGTGCACCATGTCGAGGTAGGGCCCGTAGCCGCTGAAATCTACCGAGTGGATAGCTTTGACCAGGGTGGCAAGCTGCTTGGGCGGGGCCGATCCCTGCAGGCGAGGCTCCCCCTTAATCCAGGTTAGCCCTACAGCGGTGAAGCCGTTCCGGGTGATAACCCGGGTGATGGGTCGGGGTACCGCAAAGGGAAGGTCCTGGGGTAGCCGCCGCAGAATCTCGGTGCGGCGGGCTACCAGATGCCCGGTCTGCTGGGTTTTGGCGATACGCACACTCAGCTCCGCCCCCATGTTGACGATGATGTGGGCAGAGCCGGTGGTCCGGACGTCCCAGCGGTCGCGGGGAATGTTCAAACCGGCTTGCTCCATCACCGCCGTGACCACGGGAAGAGCCTTCATCTGTTCAATGAGTGTAAGGTGCGCTGCCATAGGGTACCTCGTACAGGGATTGTTACTGGGCCAGGGCGGCCTGTAGGTGGGGAAGAAGCTTGGCTAGAGCCTGGCTCCGGTGGCTGATGGCATTCTTGACATCGGCAGGCACCTGGGCGCAGGAGAGGCCAGCGTATTCGCCGGTGAAACCGTCGGCTGCCAGGATCGGGTCATAGCCGAACCCGCCCTCACCGCGGGGCTCGCGCAGCAGGGTTCCGGCAAGCTCCCCCTCTTCCACGGCCTCTACACCTTCGGGGGTAACCATCGAGGCGGCGCAGACGAAGCGGGCGCGGCGGTGTTCATCGGCGATGTCTGAAAGCTGCGCTAGGAGCAGGTTGAGGTTAGCTTCATCGTCTCCGTGCCGGCCGGCCCAGCGGGCGCTGAAAATACCGGGGGCACCGCCCAGCACGTCGACCGACAGGCCAGAGTCGTCGGCAATGGCAATCAGGCCGGTAGCCGCAGCTACCGCGCGGGCCTTCAAGAGGGAGTTCTGGGCAAAAGTAACGCCGTCTTCAACCACGTCGGGGGCACCTGCTGCACCGGCGTCGATCACCTCGGTGTCAACGTCCAGCCCCTCGATAGCGCCGCGCAGCATCTCGCGGAACTCGCGCAGCTTCCCCTGGTTGTGGGTGGCAAGAACGATTTTGGCGGGCATTAGTCCTCCAGGGCTTCGCGCTGGATCTGGGCTAGCTGCGCGGTGCCGTGCAGGGCCAAGTCGAGCAGGGAGTTCAGTTCGTCGCGGTCGAAGGGAGCGCCCTCTGCGGTTCCCTGAACCTCAACGAACTTGCCTTCGCCGGTGACGACCACGTTCATATCGGTCTCGGCGCGCACATCTTCTTCGTAGGGCAGATCAAGCATGGGAACGCCGTCGATGATGCCCACAGAAATTGCGGCAACAGAGCCGGTGAGGGGCTTAGCCTTGGCCGGGATAATGCCCTGGGTCTGGGCCCACTTGATGGCGTCGGCCAGGGCAATGTAGGCGCCGGTGATAGCGGCGGTGCGGGTGCCGCCGTCCGCCTGGAGCACATCGCAGTCGAGCACGATGGTGTTCTCGCCCAGCTCAGCGGTGTCGATGACGGCGCGCAGGGAGCGGCCAATCAGTCGAGAAATTTCGTGGGTGCGGCCGCCAATCTTGCCCTTGACCGACTCACGGGAGTTACGGGTGTTGGTGGCGCGCGGTAGCATGGCGTATTCTGCGGTGACCCAGCCGGTGCCCTGGCCCTTGAGCCAGCGGGGCACGCCCTCGGTCAGTGAGGCGGTGCAGAGCACCCGGGTGTTGCCGAATTCAATCAGGGCCGAGCCTTCGGCGTTCTTTGACCAGCCGCGGGTGACGGTGATGGGGCGGAGCTGGTCGGGAGTGCGGCCGTCGCCGCGTAGGGTGGGTGCTGCCATGTTTTCTGTCATGGTTTCAGCCTAGCGTCTGTTGCCCGGGGCGCACAAAAACACGGGCGCTTTTCTGCACCCGTGTTGTCTGCGTTGGCTACTTGTGGGCAGGGGCGGTAACTAGCTCCCCTGGTGGCGGCTAATGACGTTCAGGGTGGTGGTCTGCGGGTTGCTGGCATATTCCTCGGGGCTACGGCGGGGGTTGACCCGGTAGGTTGCCGAGGCCTCAGCCACCGATATCGGCCCGTCAAAAACGCTCTTGGCTTCGGCCAGGGCAATAGCGGGGTCGTTCCAGATGGGCAGGTGGGTGAGCAGTAGATTGCGGACGCCTGCCTCGGCTGCCGCTTCACCGGCACGTTTGCCGGTCAGGTGGATGCCGCGCAGGGCGTCATCACGGCCCTCCTGGTAGGCCGCTTCGCAGAGGAAGAGGTCGGCGCCGCGGGCAGCTTCAATCAGGCCGATGCAGGAGTCGGTGTCACCCGAGTAGGTCAGCACGGTCTTACCTTCACTGGTTTCGCACTCGATGCGTAGGGCGTAGGGCTCTTTGGTGGGGTGGACGACCACGTGCGGGGTCACCGTGAAGGGGCCAATTTTGACTTCGGCGTGGTTATTCCATTCGTGGAACTCGAACTCGGTGTGCATGCCCGGTTCCAGAGGTAGACCGTGGGTGTTGACCAGGTACTGGTGGATATCGCTGGGGCCGTAGAGGGGGATGGGTCCCTTAGACCAGCCATTGGGATTCCATTTGACCGCCACGTGTAGGCCAGAAAGGTCGATGCAGTGGTCGGGGTGCAGATGGGAAATAAGTATGGCGTCGATATCTTCGAGGTTGATGTGGGACTGAAGGGTTCCCAGGGCTCCGTTGCCCATATCAACGATGATGCGCCAGGTCTTGCCCAGGTCGTCAATGGTTGAGACCATGTAGCAGCTGGCCGCTGCGTTGGGTCCGGGGAAGGAACCTGTACAGCCTATGACCGTCAATCGCATGAGTGGTCTTCCTTCTTCTGTGTGTCTGTGCTTAGGGGGTATCTGTGGTGATGGTGATGCGTGGGGTGGTTGCTTCTGGAGCGAGGAGGTGGGGAGGAAGGACGGCTAGGGAGCCGGTGGGGAATCGTTCTGCCACCGAGTTGGTGTGGCGCACTTTGGCAACTTCAGGCCCCAGGAAACGGCGAGCCAGGTGCTCGAAGGTTTCGGTTTCGCCGGTGGCGAGGAATTCGTGGGAGGGGGGCAGGGCTGCGGGGCGTTCTAAGCCGGCTCGCAGTAGGGCCTTATAGACGTCCTTGGCTGACTCTTCTGAGGACGACACGAGGGTAACGTCGTCGCCCATAATGTAGGAGATGACACCGGTAAGCAGGGGGTAGTGGGTGCAGCCCAACACCAGGGTATCGACCCCGGCGGCCTTGAGCGAAGCCAGGTATTCTTCGGCGGTCTGGAGCAGTTCGGGGCCGCTAGTGATGCCCTTTTCCACGAACTCCACGAAGCGAGGGCAGGCCACAGAGTAGATTTCGAGGTCACTCATGACCGAGAAGGTGTCCTCATAGGCGCGGGAGGTCACGGTAGCTTCGGTGGCGATGACGCCAATCTTGCGATTGCGGGTTGCCGCCACCGCTCTGCGGGCGGCAGGCTGGATGACCTCAACCACCTGAATACCGTACTTGCGGGTGTAGCGTTCACGGGCGTCCCTCAGCACAGCAGCCGAAGCTGTGTTGCAGGCAATCACCAGGAGCTTGACCCCGGAGTCCACCAGCTCGTCCATAATGCGCAGGGCGTGGGCTCGCACCTGGGCGATGGTCAGGGGGCCGTAGGGGCCGTGGGCGGTGTCGCCGACGTAAATCACCGACTCGTGCGGTAGCTGGTCCATGATGGCGCGGGCAACGGTCAAGCCGCCCACTCCCGAATCGAATACGCCAATGGGGGCACTTGCGGTGGGTTCGGCAAGCACCTGACTACCCCAGGGGGTTACGAGTTTCGGGTTGGTTTCGCTCATTACACACCTGACATTAGCTAAAGGTTGAAGAAAACTGTAGGGCGCCCATCGTAGCGACCGGCTTTTGAGTGGACTATCACGCCCCGGCGCCCGCGCGGGGCGTCATAATCGGTCACGAAAGATGATTTACGGTGCGGACGGCCCCGCCCCGGCCTCGTCCAGGCCCAGCAGGAGGCTCTGCATGAGGCTTTCTTGCAGCCAGGTGACGAAGTTGTAGAGCAGGGCCATGTAGTCTTCGGTGCTCTCTACGCTGCCCCAGTCGGTGTGTTCGCCGATGCGGTCGGCGTCCTCAGCGCTGTTAATCCCTAAACGGGTGCCCAGGGTTAGACGCACGTCGTTGAGGGCAGCGGCCCAGCTATTGGCCCGCTCGGTATCTAGCCGCACAACCCCGGACTGCAGGTCCATGGATGCCTGGGTGAGGTGTTCGATTTTGGCCCGGCGTAGGGAAAGGTCGGTGAAGCGGCGGTATTCGTCGGCAACTTCCGGGTCGTCGCTCGCCACCGGCAGCATGCGGGCAACAGCGGGGTCACTGGGCACACTGGCGGTCTCAGAGATACCCACCAGGGCCGCCAGGGGGTCGGCGTTGGGGTCTTCTTCCGGCTCCAGTGCCAGGGCGACGTCCTCAAACAGGCGGGTAAGCACCTGTACCTCTTCAGGGGTGAAGCGGGCGGTAATGCCACGGGAGGTTGGGGTAAAAGGTTCAGCCATAAGACTATGCACCTGCCTGCTCGATGGTTGCCCACAGTCCCCAGGTGTGCAGGGCGGTGGTGTGCCGTTCGGCCTCTTCTTTGGAGCCACTAAAGACAGTGGCCTTACCTTCGGTGTGTACCTGCATCATGAGCTGATGGGCTTTTTCCGTGCTGTAGCCAAACTGGGTGCGCAGCACATAGGTCACGAAGCTCATCAGGTTAACCGGGTCGTCCCAGACAATGACCGCCCAGGGCAGGTTGAGCTGGGTGCTCTCGTCTAGGGCTAGATCAAGCTCAAGATCTGCCAGGGTGTCGGTGGCTGAGGCAGCCGAAGGCATAGGGTGTACTCCTTAGGTCATTTGTACCTTATCTATCATAGGGCTCTTCTTTCGCTGCACCCTAGCTCGTTCACTTTCGGGGCAAGCAGGACCGCGGCGGTGGGGCTGGGCTTAGGCGCGGTCAAAGGATAAAGTTATACCCGTGACTCAAAAAACTTCCCTCCTCACCGACCACTACGAGCTGACCATGGTGCAGGCTGCCCTAGCCTCAGGTGCTGCCCACCGGCGCACCGTCTTCGAGGTTTTCACCCGCAGGCTTTCGGGCGGACGCCGCTACGGCGTCTTGGCAGGCACCGGCAGGTTGCTTGAGGGGCTAGAGAACTTCCGCTTTGACACCGAAGAGCTGGAGTTTTTAGCCTCCCGTAAGGTGATCAACGAACAGACCTTGGATTACCTTGCTAACTTCCGTTTTTCCGGTTCTATCCGGGGCTATGCCGAGGGTGAGGTTTTCTTCCCCCACTCCCCCGTCTTGCAGGTTGAGGCGTCCTTTGCAGAGGCCTGCCTGTTAGAGACCTTTATTCTCTCCATCCTTAACTTTGACTCTGCCGTCGCTACCGCTGCCTCCCGCATGACGGTTGCAGCGGGCAAGCGCCCCTGCCTTGAGATGGGCTCCCGCCGAGCCCATGAGCAGGCTGCTGTCTCTGCTGCC
The DNA here is from genome assembly GCF_928381415.1 of Rothia nasimurium. GTDB lineage: Bacteria > Actinomycetota > Actinomycetes > Actinomycetales > Micrococcaceae > Rothia > Rothia nasimurium_H. Next base: position 108,775 of record NZ_CAKMSF010000007.1, on the reverse strand, counting down.
CGCGCCGCCGTCATTGCCGGGTTTACCGCTACCTCGAACCTTGAGGCAGGCCGCCGCTACGGGCTTCACACCGTCGGCACCAGCGCCCACGCCTTCACTCTGTTGCACGACTCCGAGCGCCAGGCTTTTGAAGCCCAGCTAGCCTCTCTGGGGGTGGGCACTACCCTGCTGGTCGACACCTACGATGTTGAAAAGGCAGTGAACCTGGCCGTTGAGCTGGCAGGAAAGGAGCTGGGCGCCGTCCGCCTTGATTCTGGCGACCTGGTAGCCCAGGCCCAGAAGGTGCGCGAGCAGCTCGATGCGCTGGGAAACACCGGCACCAAGATTACCGTCACCAGTGACCTGGACGAGTACGCTATCGCCTCACTCGCCGCTGCCCCCGTCAACGCCTACGGGGTGGGCACCAAGCTGGTCACGGGCTCCGGGGTTCCCACCTCGTCCATGGTCTACAAGGTGGTCTTGCGCGAGAACTCGCAGGGAGTCATGGAGCCTGTAGCTAAGGCGTCTTCGGGTAAAGCCTCTGTGGGCGGCAAGAAAACCGCCGTTCGACGCCTTGATACCGCAGGTACCGCTACCGCAGAGGTGGTTGGTCTTGATATCGAGGCTCCTGCTGACTCCAACGACCGGCCCCTCATGGTAGACCTGGTGGTGAACGGGCAGATCCAGCCCGGCTTTACCGGGGCTGAGGGTGTACGCCGCGCGGCCGAGCGTCATGCCCGTTCTCTCGCCGAACTACCGGTTGCAGCAACCCGCCTCTCCCCCGGTGACCCGGTCATTCCCACAGAATTTATCTCCTAAAACGAAGGATCACACGATGTCCAAAGCACTCATTATTGTTGATGTTCAGAACGATTTTTGCGCCGGTGGCTCACTCGCTACCGAGCGTGGCGCCGAGGTTGCTGCCCTCATTAGCGAGTTTGTAGAGAACCATCACGGGGACTACGAGGCGATTGTTGCCACCCAGGACTGGCACGTTGACCCCGGCACCCACTTCTCCGAGAACCCCGATTTCAAGGACTCCTGGCCGGTGCATTGCAAGGCCGAGAGCCACGGTGCCGAGCTGCACGAGGATCTCGATACCGACTACATCGAGGCCTACTTCCGTAAGGGCGAGTTTGAGGCCGCCTACTCGGGCTTTGAGGGGCTGCTGGCTCCCGAGGATTCTGTGATGACCGGCGAGCGCGAGGCCGGTGCCCCGGTCAAGGATGATACCCCTAAGCTGTCTCTCGATGACTGGCTAGCTGAGCGCGATATCACCGATGTTGATGTGGTAGGAATCGCCACCGATTACTGCGTCAAGGCCACGGCCCTGGATGCGGTGGATGCCGGTTATGAGACCCGCGTGCTGCTTGATTTGACGGCCCCGGTTGATGAGGATGCCCTCGATGAGGTGAGCGATGAGCTTGAGGACGCCGGGGTAACGGTCACCGAGGTGCTGTAGCCCAGGAAATTTGATGTTCTAGTGGCTGTGCTTGTGGTGCTAGCAGGCTGGCACATGGTTGGGTCTACGGCGGCCGGTGGTTGTGGTGCCAGCAGGCTGGCTCGGGATTAGGTCTATGGTGGTCGGTGGTTGTGGTGCCAGCAGGCTGGCTCGGGGCTGGCGTTTAAGGGTGCCTGCTGGCACCACAACCACCGGTCTCAATCGTCGTCCTGCAGAGTACCTACTTACGCCCCACGAACCAGTCCTGTAGCTTGTCCAGGCGGGCCTGGAGCTGTTCTGCTGAGGCCTGGGCGACGGCGGGCCCGCCGCAGATTCGGCGTAGTTCGTTGTGGATAGAGCCGTGGGGTTTGCCGGTGCGGGCTGCCCAGGCGGCAACATTTTTAGCCAGCTTGTTCCGCAGGTCTTTGAGCTGGCGGTGGTCAACGACCTGAGGAGCAGCGGACGCCGGTCGCCGGGAGGCGTGGTCTTTTTGGCGGGCGCGGAGCAGGGTGCCTACCTGGTCGGCGTCGAGCAGGCCGGGGATGCCGAGGAAGTCTTGTTCTTCGTCGGAACCGATTTCCAGGCCGCCGGTGGAGAATTCGGCGCCGTCGAAGAGGACGCCGTGGAAGGAGGCCTGGGAGCCGATGGCCTCGAATTTGCCGCGGGTGAGCTGGTCGCTGGCGACTTCTTCCTTGTTGGCTTCTTCAATCAGGTGGTCATCCAAGCCCTCGTTGAGGGGGTCGACCACCTCGTCGGTAGCTCCCTTGCGGTCCAGGGCATGATCGCGTTCAGTTTCCATCTCGTTGGCCAGCATCATGAGCTGGGGCACGGAGGGCAAGAAGACCGAAGCGGTTTCGCCGCGCTTTCGCGAGCGCACGAAGCGTCCGATAGCCTGGGCGAAGAAGAGGGGGGTGGAGGTGGAGGTGGCGTAGACGCCAACGGCCAGGCGGGGAACGTCCACGCCTTCAGATACCATGCGGACGGCGACCATCCAGCGAGCCATGCCCGCTGAGAACTCTTCAATGTTGTTGGAGGCTTCTTTGTCGTCGGAGAGAATCAGGGCGGGTTTTTCGCCGGTAATTTTTTGGAGCTGTTTGGCGTAGGCGCGGGCGTCGGCGTGGTCGGTTGCGATGACCAGGCCGCCGGCGTCGGGGACGGTGCGGCGCACTTCGGTCAGGCGTTTGTCGGCGGCGGCCAGCACGGTGGGGATCCATTCGCCGTCGGGGTTGAGGGCGGTGCGCCAGGCCTGGGCGGTGACGTCCTTGGTAAAGCCCTCCCCCAGGTTGGCTGCCATTTCTTCGCCAGCGGAGGTGCGCCAGCGCATCTGACCGGAGTAGGCCATGAAGATGACGGGGCGCACGACGTGGTCTTTGAGGGCCGGGCCGTAGCCGTAGGAGTAGTCGGACTTTGAGCGGCGGATGCCGTCGGCGTCCTCCTCGTACTGGACGAAGGGAATAGCAGCGGTGTCGGAGCGGAAGGGGGTACCGGTCAGGGCCAGGCGGCGGGTGGCCGGTTCGAAGGCTTCGCGCAGGCCGTCGCCCCAGGAGAGGGAGTCACCGGCGTGGTGGATTTCGTCCATGATGACCAGGGTGCGGCCGTTTTCAGTGCGGGCCCGGTGCAGCATGGGCTTGTTGGCAACCTGGGCGTAGGTGAGGGCAACGCCCTGGTAGCCGCGTCCCATGGTGCCGTCGGAGTTTTTGAAGTTGGGGTCGATGGAGATGCCAACCCGGGCGGCAGCATCGGCCCACTGGCGTTTGAGGTGGTCGGTGGGGGCAACCACGGTCATGCGGTTGATGGTGCCGCGGTTGAAGAGTTCCTTGGCGACGGTGAGCGCGAAGGTGGTTTTACCTGCACCGGGGGTTGCCACGGCCATGAAGTCGCGGGGGTTCTCGGTGAAATACTTGGTCATGGCCTCGGCCTGCCAGGCGCGGAGCTTAGGCGCGGTTCCCCAGGCGGCGCGGTCGGGGTAGGCCGGTGGCAGGGGCGGGTTGGAACCTTCGCCAAAGAGCGGTAACTGGCTGTCGTTCATCTCGTATCTTCCCTTCCCTCTGTTTTTGCCCTCAAAGTTTTTGGGCACCACAAAAGTTTAGCCCCATTCGGGAGCGAATGGGGCTATGAGTCATCTCTCGATAGGTCAGGTTAGCTAGGCCACGGGCAGGGCAGGTAGCAGGTTGCTCAGTCTCTGACCGGCTAGATTGATGGTTTCGTTTCGACCGTCGGTAGCGCTAATAACGATGGCACCGGACACCACGGTGAGGACGACCTCAAAGTCAGCTTCGGGATTGCTGGTGAAGTAGGCGGGAGCCTGGCTCAACAGTAGCTGGGCAAGGGCCGAGGCACTGGAGCCGTCGGAGGTCAGGGTAATGGCCTCGTTGGTGGTGTAGGTGACGCTGACGGTCTGCTGCTGGCCGGCTGTGACCTGGGTGCCGTAGGTGGCGGTCATCTCAGCGCTGTTGACGCCGGTGGCGGTCACGGCGCTACCGCCGCTCTGCTTGACCAGGTGGCGGGTTTCGCCATCGCGGACGCTATCGATGGGGAAAGGGTCCCAGCCATCGGGGAAGGTGACCACATAGTCCAGGCGGAAGGAGGCCCCAGCGGCCAGGACGGCGGTGCCCGCTACGGGTGCGCCGGTAGCGTCCTCGGGGCTGGAGAACCAGAGGCCGGTACCGCCGTAGGTACCGGAGTTGAAGCCGCCCAGGCTACCGCCGGGAGTGAAGGTACCCTCACCGTTGGCAACCAGGCCGGTTGCGCCGTCCGTAATGAGGCCGGTGGAGTCGTCAAACTGCACGTCACCGCTGGTGTTGCTGGTACCGCCGAAGGTTGAGGCTACGCCGACCTTGGTGTTGTAGCCGGCGCTGGCATCCTCGATAGCGACCTGGGAGAAGAGCCCCCAGCGTACAGTCAGAGTAGGGGTAATGACGCTGGTGCTAGCGGCATAGGCAGGCACAAGGGCTGAGGACGCGACGACGGGTGCTGCCCAAAGGCCGGCTGTGGCCAGGGTACGGCGCGAGGTTTGGGGTGAGGTCATGTGTGTTTCCTTAGAGGTGGTTCTGAGCGCGTGATGGTGTGTTAGTTTTCGTCGTTGTCGCCGGGTGCAAGGCCCTCGTAGATTTCCTTGCATTCGGGGCAGACGGGGAACTTTTCGGGGTCGCGGCCGGGGGTCCACTTTTTGCCGCAGAGGGCGCGCACGGGCTTGCCGGTGAGGGCGGACTCCATGATTTTTTCTTTGCGCACGTAGTGGGCGAAGCGTTCGTGGTCGCCGGGTTCGACGTTCTGGACTTCTTCGCGTTCCAGCAGGGCGGTGCCGCCGGAGTGGGCAGTTTCGGGGAAGGGGTCTTCGATGCCGGGAATTGATGACATGCCGGGTCTCCTTTATCTCAAAGCAGTTGGTCTTGTCTACCAGTGTAGTGCCCCCGTCAAGACGGCGTCCGGCTCCTGCTGTGGGGCAGGGGCCGGACGCCGCTGGTGGGGTTACCTGCTTCTAGCAGGTTGAGGTGCGGTTAGCTGTAGCGGGCTACTCGCTGGTACATGTCTGCTACGTGCCGTTCGTAGTTTTTAGCTCCAGCGCGGACGCCCAGGTAGAAGGCCGCTACCCCAATCAGGGCAGTGACGGCGGCACCCAACCAGAACCAGAGCATGCTACCGGTAATAGCCGTGGCCCCCATACCGATGAGGGACGGCAGGGAGAGAGCCATAGGGATAAAGATGATAAGGCCCCGTGCCATGGTCTTAGCCATACCGTCTGGCTGTTCCGGGGTCTTCCAGGGGCTGGTTCCCGGTGGTACCACGGGTGCGTTGAAGACGGTGTCGAGGTAGTTGGCCATGCCGTTGGCGATAAAGTAGGTTCCCAGGGCGCTCACCAGCAAGGGCAGGGCCCAGGCAGCGTGACCGGTCAGGAAGGCAAAAGCCAGGGTGCCCAGCACAATCATGGGCAGGTAGAGCAGCATCATGCCGTAGGCCCGCCCCAGCCTGTCGTCAATGCCGCGCAGAGGTGAGAGGGCGTGCAGGGAGAAGGCCGACCCTTCAAAAGAAGCCAGGGCAGACTGGGAGTAGCCTGCCATCGCCGGTATGAAGGCGACCGCCATGACGAAGGCCATGGGGTTCGTCATCTCTTCCTCTACCCCGTTCGCTGAGACGATAAAGCTTCCCGAGATAAAAACCATCAAGATATACATGAGCGGCATCATGAGCACGTTGAGGTTGGCCCGGGAATCCCGGAGCATCATATCGAGGGTACGGGCGGCAATCGCCCCGCGCACGGTGGCCGGGAAGCGCCCGAGAAGCCCGAGGTTACCCTGGGCCAGGGTTTTGCCTTCGTCCTGAACTCCGGCGGAATCTCCCACGCTGGCCATGGTTTTAGCCGCAAAGAACTGCCAGATGAACCAGGCTAGGGCACAGTAAACCAAGGTGAGCGCGGTAAGAGCTAGAGCGAGGCCGTAGTGGCCTGCTCCTACCTGCGGGGCAATGGCCCAGGCTGAGGCTACAGGAGTCCACTGCAGGTAGCCGAGAATCTGCCGGAGCTGCTCGGTGTTGCTGGTGATTCCCGTGATCATAGCCAGCATCAGGGGCCCGGCAAAGATCAGGGCCGCAAAGGCGAGAAGGGTGAGGGCGTTACTCACTGAGCGTCGCGAGCGGACGGGTATAGAAGCCACCGCGGTCAGGCGTCCGCCCAGAATGGCAAGGGCAAGGCCCAGTAAACCTGCCGGGATGAAAGCCAGGGTAGCCGCTAGCGAGTAGAAGTTGGAGGTTATCAGAGCCAGGACGGCTAGTACCGTCAGCGCACCGGGCACCCCAATCAGCGCCCCCAGGGCTTGGCCGCCCATGAGCTGGCGGACGGTAATGGGGTAGGGGGCGAGGCGCTCCGGGTCAAGGGTGGGGTCGGCACCGGCTGCGACCAGGGGTATCAGCCACCAGGCCAGGGTCAGCAGGCCACCGGCCAGCCCCAGAATCAGTAGGGAGTCGGCAGGGTTTTGCAGGGTGAAACCTATACCGGCCACGGCCACCAGGGCGCCGAGCCCGTAGAGCAGGCCAAAGACCAGGCCCACGATAGCCCAGGCGTTCCCGTTACGGAAGATAGCGAGGAAGTGGTCGAGTTTGAGTTTTAGGAGGACTGCAACCATGAGATTCCCTCCGATACAACGCGTCCGCCCACCAGTTCAACAAATCGTTCTTCTAGCGATACGCCGCCGCGCACCTCTTCCACGGTGCCAGAGGCCAGAATACGGCCGGCGTTCATAATGGCAACGTGGTCGCACAGGCGCTGAACCAGGTCCATGACGTGGGAGGAGATAATGACGGTTCCGCCGCCTGCCACATAGGCCTTGAGAATATCCTGGATGTTCGAGGCAGAGACCGGGTCCACCGCCTCAAAGGGCTCATCGAGCACCAGCAGAGAGGGTGCGTGGATCATGGCGCAGGCCAGGGCTATTTTCTTAGTCATACCGGCTGAGTAGTCGGCGACCTTGCGGCCGGCGGCCCCGGTCAGGTCCATAGCCGTGAGCAGGTCGCGGGTTCGCTCAGCCACGGTTGCCTTATCGAGCCCGTGCAGGCGGCCGGCGTAGGTGAGGAGCTGCTCGCCGGTGAGCTTGTCGAAGAGGCGGACGCCGTCAGGCAGCACGCCCACCCGGCGTTTAGCATCTAGGGGGTTGGCCCAGACGTCCAGACCGCCCACCAGTACCTGCCCGGCGGTGGGCTTGAGCAGGCCCGTTGCCATGGAGAGGGTGGTGGTCTTACCTGCGCCGTTGCGTCCTACCAGCCCGTAGAAGGAGCCTCGGGGCACGGTGAGGTTGACTCCGTCTACCGCGGCCTGCTGGCCAAAGACCTTCACCAGGTTGGTGATCTCCAGGGCTGCGCTGCCCCTGCTGGCCTCTGCCACTTCAGCTTCTACCGGCGCTGAAACCGGCTCAGTCAAGCCGCTGCTGGGTGCCTCTTCAGGCCGGTTGCGGGTTTGGTCGTAAGGTTTATTCTGCGGGGGAAGGTTCTCGTGTGCCATATCTCCACTGTAGCCAGCATCACGGGCTTTTCCCTCCCCCGCTAGGGTGATTCCTTAAAAAAGAGCCATCATCAGGGCTGAGCGGGCCTTTGTGACGCGGGGGTCGGCTGAGCCTACAACCTCGAAAAGTTCCAGCAGGCGTTCGCGCACCGTGGTTTTAGTCTCCGCGTCCACAGCCTTGAAGAGGGCGATAAGACGGTTGAAGGCGTCTTCCACATGCCCGCCAGCTACATCTAGGTCGGCAACGTTGAGCTGGGCCTGTACGTCGGTAGCGTCGGCGGCAGCTTTTTGGCGTTCTTCTGCCAGGTTCAGAGTTGAGACGCGGTGGAGCAGGTGCACCTGAGCCAGGCCGATTTTAGCGTCCGTATCGCCCGGGTTCTCGTTGAGCGCGCGGGTGTAGGCGGCTTCCGCTCCCTGGTAATCGCCCCGGTCCAGCGCCTCGATAGCTTCCCGGTGCAGGGGCGGCAGGGGCTTCTCAGCCTCTGACAGTACAGGTTCGAACCCACCGGGTAGGCCCTGCTGGGCGGCGAGCTGCAGCACCTGGCCCAGTACCTCAGTCAAAGCCTGGGGCTCAACGGGACCGTTGAAGAGCGGGGCCGGGCGGCCAGCGAGCACAGCCACGGCCGCAGGTACGCCCTGAATCTGGAAGGCCTGCCCGATCTCGGGGGTCTTGGTGATATCAACGGCAGCCAGCAGCAGATTGCCGCCGGCAGAGTTCACCAGGGCCTCGACCTGCTCCAGCATCTGGACCGACGCCGGTGAGTGGGGTGCCCACAGGGCAAAAATCACGGCGCCCCGGTTGGACTCCTGCACCAGCTGCTGGAACTGGGCTACATCGGTCACATCGAGTCGCCAGCTGGCAGCGGAGCTCTCCTCAGCAGGCTCAGCGCTGGAACCTGCCGACCCCGCAGCCCCCAGGTCCAGGGCGTTTCGTACCGAAGCGGGTAGGTTCTGATCGTCAATCCCGGCCATTGGCCTTCCTTTCACAGCGACAAATATCTCTACTGTCTATGGTGCCAAAGCTCAGCCGGTAAGCGGGCACCCCTGCCCTAGTTCTAGCCCAGGGCAGAATCACGATAAGGTTGAACACAGTAACTACACCCCTACCCGAGTAGCCAGCATGCCCTCATCCTTTTCTCCCTCCCGCCTCCTGCGGTCTCTGACCGCCCGCACTAACCGCGCACAGGCGTCCGCGCAACCAGATTCCCCGGCCAACACCGAAGAAAGCGGCACCAGGCAGTCACAGAACAACAAGTTCGCGCTACCTGCTATACCGGGTGCCCGGCCCCGCCACCGCCTCCAGGTGCCCGAAGAACCGGCCCACCTCAAAGAGAATAAGGACGGCGCCGCCCCCGCTCCCCCAGAAACCCACGCCCTCGCCCCCGGCAAGGGACGCTACATCAGCAACCCAATCTACTTTGGTTTCATGCTGGCCGTCGGTGTGGGCCTGGCCTGGATGGGCATGTACTTCGTGCTCAACATTGGTGCCTTAGCCGGTTGGCTGACCGGCGCAGTGTTCATCGGTCTGGGGCTAGACCCGGCTGTACGCAAACTTGAACAGTGGGGCCTTCCGCGCGGGGCAGGCGTCACCGTCGTCTTCCTCTTCTTCGTTGCGGTAGCTGCCGCCCTCATCTTCTGGATAGTACCCATCATCGCCCGCCAGGCAGTTTCCTTCATCACCGGCTTCCCCCAGCAGTTTGAGAACTTCCTCAACTCAGATCTTTTCTCAGGTCTCGATGAGCGTTACCACATCCGATCAGCGGTAGATGCCGAGGTAGAGAAGTTCTTTGAACAGGTCACCTCAGACACCTCTGTGGTGAGCGGCTTTATGAACTCCCTCATGAACGCGGGCTCCACCCTGGCGGAAATCACCACCGGCACGATTATCGTGCTCTTCCTCTCCATCTACGTGCTCGCCTCCCTACCCACCATCAAGGCCTGGTTCATCCGCCTGGCCCCTGCCTCCAAGCGTGAACGCGTCGGCTACCTCACCGAAAAAATCACCAGCTCTGTTGGCCAGTACGTCATGGGCCAGGCTCTCGTGGCGATCTGTAACGCCACCTGCGCAGCCATCATCATGCTGATTGTGGGTGTGCCCTTCGCCCAGCTGCTTATGCTCTTCGTCCTGCTCCTGGCCTTCATTCCCCTAGTCGGTGGCGTCAGTGCCGCCGTCCTGGTCTCGGTTGTCTCGCTCATCGATAGCTGGCAGACCGCCCTCTTCTTCCTTATCCCCTACCTGATTTACCTGCAGATTGAGGCCTACTTCATCTCCCCCCGCATCATGAGCAGGGCAGTGGCCGTGCCCGGTGCTGTAGCCATCATCGCGGTGGTTGCCGGTGGCTCCCTCTGGGGTGTTCTCGGTGCCCTCATCGCGATTCCCGTCGCAGCCTCCCTGCTGATTCTAGTCAACGAGGTACTCGTGCCCCGCCAGGACCAGCTCTAACGAACCATCTGCTTTCCTTACCCCGGTAGCACCCTGCCTTTGTGCAGTCGCCGCTACCGGGTTTTTCTGCGCTTCTCACGCGCCCTAGGTCTGGTGCAACCCGCCGGGTTCTACCAGAATCTACGGGTTGCCCAGCACCGCTCGTGCCAGTGGCGGCGTTCCTCGATAGCCCGCTGAGCACCAAACATGTGGTCCTGCTGCCAGACCACCAGGTGCGCTACCCCGGGCTGGATAGGCCGTTCACATTCGGGGCACTTATAGGTTTTCAGAGCATTGATAGAAGGGATGTACTGCACATACCAGTCCCCGTCTTGGGCCCGCTCCACTCGCGGGGCAGGGTCAAGGATACGGGAAATATCGCGCCCAGCGGGGCGGGCTTTATGCCACTTGCTGGGGGCGGCCCCGGAGTTAGAGTTGGGGCGGCGGGGCTTAGATGAAGAACGACGAGGCATTCCCCCATTCTTTCATGCACCGGTGTGCCCGCCCAAGCCACCTGTTAGAGTGGTACGGTGCGTTTAGTTATAGCTGATTGTTCCGTAGACTACATGGGCCGTCTCAATGCCCATCTACCCCGTGCTACCCGCCTGCTCATGATCAAGAATGACGGCTCGGTGCTGATTCACTCCGACGGCGGCTCCTACAAGCCCCTGAACTGGATGAGCCCGCCCTGCCGTCTGCATATTTCCCCTCGCGAAGAGTTCGAGGGCACCTCGGTAGCCGAGGATCTTGACCCCGATGTGAGCGAGCTGTGGACCGTGCAAGCCGCCAAGAGCGACGACAAGCTAGTCATTCGCGTCTTCGGCACCCACGGGGAACTCAGCCACGACCTGGGTATTGACCCGGGCCTTATTAAGGACGGCGTTGAGGCCGACTTACAGCGCCTGTTGGCTGAACAGATTGAGCTTCTTGGTGCGGGCTACCGCCTGGTGCGCCGCGAGTACCCCACGGCAATCGGCCCGGTGGATATTTTGGCCAAGGACGCCGGGGGCGTCTCTGTGGCTGTCGAGCTCAAGCGTGTGGGCGATATCGACGGTGTAGAACAGCTCACCCGCTACCTAGAGCTCCTCAACCGCGACCCCCTGCTAGCACCGGTTCAGGGTGTCTTTGCTGCCCAGCGCATCAAGCCCCAGGCCCGCACGCTGGCAGAAGGCCGTGGCATCCGCTGTGTTGCTCTCGACTACGATGCCATGCGCGGAGTAGATGACGTAGAATCCCGCCTCTTCTAAGACAAGAAAAAACAAGGACGCCGCCCTCCCCCATCTCTGGGGAAGGGCGGCGTCCTTTCGTCACAGTAATCTGGTTAGATCTGTGCGTGCTTAGCTGCGATGGTGACTCGATCGTTAGAGACGGTCAAGAAACCTTCGTGCAGGCGGGTGGTCTTCTTCTCACCGCTGGTTGCCTCAATCAGAAGCTCACCGTCTTCAGCGAGAAGGGCCATGGTGGGGATGTGACCGGGCATGATGCCCAGGTCGCCATCGACAGTGCGTGCGCGCACGTACTTGGCTTCGCCAACCCACACGACTCGTTCACGGGAAACGACTTCAACTTTCAGTGCCATGATTACTTGGCTCCAGACTGTGCCTTGATTTCCTCGTAACGGCGCATGACGTCGTCCATACCACCGATGTTGTAGAAGGCCTGCTCGGGGATGTGGTCAACATCGCCGCGGCAGATCATCTGGAAGGATTCGATGGTGTCCTTGATCGGCACGGTTGAACCCTCGACACCGGTGAACTGCTTTGCAGTGTAGGTGTTCTGTGAGAGGAACTGCTCGATGCGGCGGGCACGTGAAACAACGACCTTCTGCTCTTCAGAGAGTTCGTCAACACCGAGGATGGCGATGATGTCCTGAAGTTCCTTGTTTTCCTGCAGGATAGCCTTGACCTGGATTGCGGTGTCATAGTGCTCCTGACCGATGTACTGGGGGTCCAGGATTCGGGAGGTGGAGGACAGGGGATCAATCGCGGGGTACAGACCACGTGAAGCAATCTCACGGGAGAGCTCGGTGGTTGCATCCAGGTGGGCGAAGGTGGTTGCAGGTGCGGGGTCGGTGTAGTCATCCGCAGGAACGTAAATTGCCTGCATGGAGGTGATGGAGTGACCACGGGTTGAGGTAATGCGCTCCTGCAGCAGACCCATTTCGTCGGCCAGGTTGGGCTGGTAGCCCACAGCGGACGGCATGCGGCCGAGCAGGGTTGAAACCTCAGAACCTGCCTGGGTGAAGCGGAAGATGTTGTCGATGAAGAGCAGAACGTCCTGGTTCTGAACGTCACGGAAGTATTCCGCCATGGTCAGGCCGGTCAGCGCAACGCGCAGACGGGTTCCCGGCGGTTCGTCCATCTGGCCGAACACGAGAGCGGTGTCCTTCAGAACGCCAGCTTCTTCCATTTCAACCCAGAGGTCGTTACCTTCACGGGTACGCTCGCCAACGCCAGTGAATACTGAGGTACCACCGAAGTTACGGGCAACGCGGGTAATCATTTCCTGGATCAGAACGGTCTTACCAACGCCTGCACCACCGAAGAGACCGATCTTACCGCCCTTGATATAGGGGGTCAGAAGGTCGATGGACTTGATGCCGGTTTCCAGCATCTCGGTCGAACCTTCGAGGTCTGCGAAGCCGGGGGCAGCGCGGTGGATGGGCCAGTAGGTGTCGGCCTTGATTTCGTCGTTGGAGACGTCGAGGGCGTCACCGAGGACGTTGAAGATGTGGCCCTTGACGCCGTCGCCTACGGGGACGGAGATGGGAGCGCCGGTGTCAACTACAGCCTGGCCGCGGACGAGGCCGTCGGTCTGCTGTAGGGAGATTGCGCGTACCAGTGAGTCACCGAGGTGCTGGGCAGTCTCGAAGGTGATCTTACGGGTGGTGCCGTTGAGGGTCAGATCAGCGGTCAGCGCGTTGTAGATGTCAGGTACCTGGCCGGCAGGGAACTCAACGTCAACGACAGGGCCGATAACGCGAGCAATGCGACCGGTTGCGCCCTGAGCCGGCGCGGTAGCCGATTCGTTCAGAGTGGCAGTCATTGTTCTCACTTACCTATGTAGAGAGTGGAAAGTTGTCTGGTGGATTAGGAGGCGAGTGCGTCGGCGCCGCCAACAATTTCGCTGAGCTCCTGAGTAATTTCTGCCTGGCGAGCGTTGTTCATCAGGCGGGTGTACTTCTTGATGAGCTCGTCAGCGTTATCACCTGCGGACTTCATCGCGCGCTGGCGGGACGCCAGTTCGGAGGCCGCTGCTTCTAGCAGGCACGCATAGATGCGGGAGGCGATGTAGCGGGGTAGCAACTCGTCGAGAACTTCCTGGGGGCTGGGCTCGAATTCAAAGACTGAGTTCTGCTGGAACTGGTCGTCTTCGAGACGTTCGCCGGGCAGGATTTCTTCACCGAGTTCGCGTGCGTCTGCTACCTCGATGGGGAGCAGGCGCAGGACGCGGGTTTCCTGGCTGACCATGGAGACGAATTCGGTGTAGATGATGTGGAGGTCATCGACGTCACCGTTTTCGTAGGCTGCCAGGATGGCGTCGCGTGCTGCAACGGCCATCTCGACGTTGGGGTTGTCGGTGTTGCCTTCCCATGCCTGCTCGTATTCGCGTTCGCGGAAGTCAAAGTAGGACTTTGCCTTGCGACCGATGAGGTAGAGCTTGACTTCACGTCCCTCACCGCGGAGCTTCTCAATAAGACCCTCGGTTTTTTTGAGGACGGATGAGGAGTATGAACCCGCAAGGCCGCGGTCGCTGGTGAGGACGAGTACTGCGGAGCGACCGGTCTTAGCCTTTGAGCGTGCGTTAAGCAGGGGGTGCTCAATGTGGTGCTGGGTCGCGATGGCAGTGACAGCCTTAGTCAGCGCATTTGCGTAGGGGCTAGCGGCCTCTGCGCTCTTACGTGCCTTGTTAATGCGTGAGGTTGCGATCATCTCCATCGCCTTGAAGATCTTCTTCATAGACGATGTTGAAGTAATCTTTTGGCGGTAAACCCTAATCTGGGCTCCCATAGAGATTCCTTTCACTCCTAGGGTGAGGGCCCCTCCCCCAGGTTCTGTTGGAGGGGCGTCTCACGTGCTAGGAAAATCGCTAACCGATGGTTTCCTGTGATACTTCGCTGTCTGACAGGGGCTTGTGCTCTTCGTGGCCGGCCTCAACGAGGTGGCTGGTGCCTTCGGAGCGGAAACCCTGCTTGAAGTCAACGATGGCAGTCTTGAGAGCTGCTGCGGTTTCGTCTTCGAGCTTGCCTGATGCTGCGATGTCCTGCAGTACTGAGGTGGAGCGGCGCAGGTGGTCGAGGAACTCTGATTCAAAACGCAGAACGTCTGAAACTTCGAGGTCATCGAGGTAGCCGTTGGTGCCTGCCCAGATTGAAACAACCTGGTCCTCAACTGCGTAGGGGGTGTACTGGGGCTGACGCAGCAGCTCGGTGAGGCGAGCACCGCGGGTCAGCTGGGCCTTTGAAGCGTCGTCCAGGTCGGAAGCGAACATTGCGAAGGCTTCCATGGCGCGGTACTGTGCAAGGTCGAGCTTGAGGGTACCGGAGACCTTCTTCATCGCCTTGGTCTGTGCCGCACCACCAACGCGGGAGACGGAGATACCTACGTCGACCGCGGGACGCTGGTTAGCGTTGAAGAGGTCTGACTGCAGGAAGATCTGGCCGTCGGTGATGGAGATGACGTTGGTGGGGATGAAGGCTGAAACGTCGTTTGCCTTGGTTTCAATGATCGGGAAGCCGGTCATTGAACCTGCACCCAGCTCGTCAGAGAGCTTTGCACAGCGCTCGAGCAGGCGGGAGTGGAGGTAGAAGACGTCGCCGGGGTATGCTTCGCGGCCCGGAGGACGACGAAGCAACAGTGATACCGCACGGTAGGCTTCTGCCTGCTTTGAGAGGTCATCGAAGATGATGAGGACGTGCTTGCCGCCGTACATCCAGTGCTGGCCAATGGCGCTACCGGTGTAGGGAGCCAGGTACTTGAAGCCTGCTGCGTCAGATGCGGGGGAAGCCACGATGGTGGTGTATTCCAGAGCGCCCTGCTGCTTGAGGGTTTCGCGTACTGCTGCGATGGTTGATGCCTTCTGACCAATAGCAACGTAGACACAGCGAACCTGCTTGTTGGGGTCACCGGTTGCCCAGTTGTCCTTCTGGTTCAGGATGGTGTCAACCGCGATAGCGGTCTTACCGGTCTGGCGGTCACCAATAATCAGCTGACGCTGGCCACGGCCGATCGGAATCATGGCGTCGATTGCCTTGAGACCGGTCTGGAGGGGCTCGTGAACTGACTTACGCTGGGTAACGCCGGGAGCCTGAAGTTCGAGGGCGCGGCGGCCTTCTGCTTCAATGTCGCCCAGGTCGTCGATGGGGTTGCCCAGGGGGTCAACCACGCGGCCCAGGTAGGCGTCGCCTACGGGTACTGAGAGAACCTCGCCGGTACGGTGAACTTCTTGGCCTTCTTCAATGCCGGTGAAGTCACCGAGGATGATGACACCGATGTCACGAGTGTCGAGGTTCTGTGCCAGGCCAAGGGTGCCGTCTTCGAAGCGAAGCAGCTCGTTAGCCATTACTGAGGGAAGGCCCTCAACGCGTGCGATGCCGTCGGATGCTGATGCAACACGACCCACCTCTACGCGCTCTGCATTGCCGGGTTCGTAAGACGCTGCGAATTCGTTCAGCGCGTTACGGACATCATCGGCGTTGATGGTCAAATCGGCCATCTTATGTCCCTGCTCTCCTAATTTGTTGGTGTGCCTGCCGACTGGCGGCAGGCCCACCGAAACTTGTGTGACGTGCTCGGGCTGTGCCTTTAGGCTTGCCCGATGTCGTCTGTGTATCTTCTAAATCACCGTCGAGGTCTCGACTGTGTAAATCGCCTATGCGAAAGCGCGGCTGAGTTCTGACAGTCGGGTAGACAGTGAGCCATCGATGACTTCGTCCCCTACCTGCACGCGCAGACCGCCCAGAAGTGCGGGGTCTACGGTGATGTCGAGCTTCAGCTCCTTGCCGTAGGTCTTGTTGAGTGACCCCTGCAGCTTTGCAATCTGCTCTGCAGTCAGCGCGGTTGCTGAGGTGACTCGTGCGATCCAACGGTTTTGACGCTTGACGATGATTTCTACGAACTCGTTAGCCAGACGGGCTGCGGTGGTTCCGCGGGCCGCAGTGGCAACTCGTTCTAGCAGAAGCTTGCCTTCAGCGGTGGCTACACGGCCACCGAGGCTGACAGCCAGCTTCTTGAGTGCTTCCTTGCTTGCCCTGGTATCGGCAAGAGCAGTCTGTGCTTCTGCTGAGGCATCAACGGTGTTGATGAAGGTCAGCAGTTCGTTGACGGTCTGCTCTAGTGCATCGATACCTCCGCGCTGTTCAGCAGAAAGCGCTACTGAGGTAACAGCGGTTGTTTCGAGGGCATCAGCCAGATCGCGTTCTTCACTCCAGCGGGCTTCTGCTGCTGCAGAAACAATAGCCAGAGCGGCGTCGGAAATCTTGCCGCCCAGAACGGAGCGGGCGATGCCTGCTCGCTGCGCTGCTTCGCGGGAAGGATCGGTTAGACCTCGCCGGAACCCACCGTTGCTGTCGATAGCGTCGACAACAGCGAAGAGCTCTTCTGCGAGGTGGGTCGGGTTATCGGTAGGCTGGGCCACCAGAACCTGTTCCACCTTGTTCAGTGATTCAGTCGATACTGCTGACATTAGCGGGCTGCACCTGCCTGCTGCTGCGCGTCAAGGTCAGCAAGAAAACGATCGACTACACGTGCGGATCGCTCATCATCGTTGAGGGATTCGCCCACAATCTTGCCAGCCAGTGAGGTTGCCAGAGCGCCAACTTCAGTACGAAGTGATGCTGCGGCAGCTGCACGTTCTGCCTCGATGGTCTTCTGGGCGTTTTCGGTGATGCGAGCGGCCTCAGCGTTTGCGCGCTCCTTAGCTTCTGCCACGATGGCGTCGCCTTCGGCGCGTGCTTCTTCGCGAATCTTCTGAGCTTCCAGACGAGCGCTTTCGAGCTGCTGGCCGTACTCTTCGCGTGCTGCCGCGGCCTCTGCCTGAGCCTTTTCAGCCTTGGCTAGACCACCCTCAATTGCTTCTTTACGGTCCTGGTAAATCTTTTCGAATGCCGGGACAACGTACTTGGTGACGATGAAGAGGAGGAGCAGGAACCCGATGGCGGTAATGGCGATTTCCCAGACATTGGGGATCAGAGGGTTCGCGCCCTCTGCTGCTGCCATTAAGTGAGACATAGGGGGTTTTCCTGTTCTATAGTTTGGTCAATCTTTTGGCGGGGCCAAAAATTACTTGATAAACGCAAGAACCAGGCCGAGAACTGCCAGTGCTTCAACCAGTGCGAAGCCCAGGAAGAGCATGGGCTGCAGGGTGCGCTGTGACTCGGGCTGACGGGCAACAGAGGTCATGTAGGCTGCGAAGATCAGACCTACGCCGATGCCACCGCCGATAGCTGACAGACCGTAACCAACTGCGGTAAGTGAACCGGTGAGTTCCATGATGTTTGTTTCCTTTCACAGTGCCCCTTGCGGTTTGTGTGTTATGTAAGGGGCAGAGTTTTGATGTGGACACTCCCCGCTAAAGCGGGTTGCTTTTCTCGTCCGCCGGTGTACCCAACGGAGAAAACCTATATTTTTAGTGGCCTTCTGAGACCGAGCCCTGCAGGTAGACCGCAAGGAGCAGGGTGAAGACGTAGGCCTGGATAACCTGAATCATGAGTTCCAGGAAGTAGAGGAAGAGACCCAGGGCGCCTGAACCGACCGATGCGATAGCGGCGATTCCGCCTGCTTCAACAATCAGGTACTGGGTAAGGGATGCTGCAACCATAATCGCCAGGTGGCCGCCGAACATGGTAGCGAAAAGACGCAGGGCGTGGGTTGCGGGGCGGATGAGCATGTTTGACATGAACTCAATCGGAATCAAGATGATGTAAACAGGCCAAGGAACGCCGGAGGGCATGGTCATGTCCTTGAAGAACTTCCCCAGGCCCTTGCGCTTGATACCAACACCAACCCAGGTCAGGTAGGCGATACCTGCCAGGGCGTAGGCAGAACCTACGTGAGACATGGTGGGCAACTGGACAACGGGAATTGAACCGTAGAGGTTGTTGACCAGGATGAAGAAGAAGGCGGTGAAGAGCAGGGGAACGAAAGGCTTGTAGTGGTGGGCGCCAATCAGTTCCTTGCCCAGGCTGTTACGGACCAGGCCGTACCCCATTTCGCCCACGAACTGGGTGCGTGAGGGAACCATGGCACGCTTGCGGGCAGCGAAAAGGAAGAAGCCAGCAACGATGACCACCGACAGGATGACCAGAAGCATCTGCTTGCTGAACTCAAAATCACCGATCGTGAAGATGGCAGGCAGGTGCATATCATCGATAGTGGGCGGAACGTAGCCCTGCTGCTCTCCCGCTGCGACAACTAGCCCGTTTGAAATCAAGGCAAGTCCTTTCATTGCTTCGTGTTGGCCGCTGGCTCCAGCAACCTCAGAGGTTTAAAGAATCAAAAGTATGTGTGTGCCAACCGGTTTCAGTTGGTCTTATTTACGCTGCTGCATGTGGATAAATACCAGGTAGATACCACCAAAGGCGCCAACGAATCCGCCTACCCAAGCAATCCAGGTTGTACCTAGTAAGTGGTCCAGACCATAGCCTACCAAACTCCAGATACCAATGCCTATCATGACGTACAGAAGTGTCATAAAGGCCCCGGCTGTTCCGCCACCGGCAACCAGGTCGCCGGCAGAGCGTAACTGCTTATCTTGCTTGTACCACTTATCGTCGGTGTTGCCCACGGGTGTATGCTCCTTTGCCTAGTTTCATCCTACCGAATCGAAATAGAGGATTCTCTGTTTCGAGATAATTTTCGTTTCAATGACAAGCTGGGCCACCAGTGCCAGGACGGCTCCAGTGAGAAGCCAGCCGTTACGAAAATCCTGCGGTATAGGGGCGAACACTAAGAGGCCGGTGAAAACCATAATCTTGAACGGATACATGGCCGCTAGAGCCGCTGCCGCCGCTTTCATCGACTTCTTCTCAGCCGGTATCACAACCATGATTCCGACCGCGAAACTGAGATAAACCAGGGCAAGCCCCGTAAGGAACCCACCCGCAGCCGGTTTACCTGCGATAAGTACACCAACTATCGTACCGACTAGGGCCAAGATAGCCAAAGCCAGCGAGACAGACCGGAAGATTTTTAACCAGGGCATCTCGTTGATGCCCAGCGGCTTAGGCCCCATTTTTCTGACGCACCTTCCCGAGCAAGGTCGGCAAAAAGATGTAAAGTGCCAAGATAAGCACAACTAACAGGGCAGACCAAACAGCGTTCTGGGTTTCAAAGGGCAGGGCCATCACTGTCACAGCGGTCACCACAAAAGTAGTAAGCGTCACAAGGGCCGCGCTACCCAGGTGGCTGAAACCGACGTCCGTCAACCGCTGATAGGCATGGGTGCGATGGGGTTTGTACCACTGTTCACCCCGCACGATTCGGCGCAGTAGTGTGGTCCCGGTATCTGCCAGGTAGACCAGCAGGGGGGCAAGAATATATTCCACGTAAACCCCCGAAAGGAAAGCACCTACCGCCATAGAAGCGATAGCTCCCCCCAGGAAGTAGGAACCGGCATCCCCCAGGAAAACGTTCTTACCGGTACGCACGTTCCAGGGCAGGAAGGCCAGGTAGGCCGCAGCCACAGCCGCTCCCCCGGCAAGTAGCCAGGGCATTTGATTGACCCAGCCCGCGTAGGAATAAGCCCCACCCACGGCAAAGCCGTGAAGACCCGAGATGCCGTTAATGCCGTCCATAAAGTTCACCACGTTGATGTAGGCGGCAATCGCGAAGACACCCAGGGGAATCCAGAAGATGGAGGTACCCAGCATCAGGGTCATTCCTAGGGTGACGATAGCGCCAATAAGTAGCTGGGCGCCAAAGCGAACCTTGATAGAGACCCCTCGGTAGTCCTCCAGCCAGCCCAGAGCACCCGATGCCACCATGCCAAAGAGCACGAAGAGGGCAATAGACCGATCAGTAAAAATCTGCCCGTCGATGAGGGCAACCAGGTAGGCCAGCACCGCTGCAAGTGCGGTTGCCAGCCCCATGCCTCGGAAGACCGGGGAGCTGTGCGAAGACCGTGCGGTGGGGATGTCGACCAGGTTCCAGCGATGCAGGAGCGGACGCACGGCGAAGGGTAAGAGCAGACCGGCGACCAGGCCGACAACGGTGGGCACCAGAAGCAGGGCCAGAAGTTCTGAGGTAGTCATTAGGCCTCCTGCCCCCGGTGCTCGGTGCGCTCGTACCCGCGGTGGCTGCGGTAGTTTTCAAGCCAGCGGGCGTAGTCAAGGTCAGCGGGATTAAGCCTGGGAGCTTGAGCCCTCATGATATTTTCGTTCTCTTCGCTGCGCTGGTGTACTTCGTCCTGGCCAAAAAGCACCTCGTCGCGCTTTTCGCCCGCACGCAGGCCAATAACCTCGATAGCCACGTCGAAGCGCTCATAGAGGCTGCGCATATGTTCGGCCACCTTGAGAATCTTGACCGGCTCGCCCATATCGAGCACCATTACCTCGCCGCTGCGTCCGATTGCCCCGGCCAGCATGACCAGCAGGCAGGCGTCCGGAATCAGCATGAAGTAGCGGGTGGCGTTCCGGTCGGTCACGGTCAGGGGGCCGCCGTCCAGGATCTGCTTGGTAAAGAGGGGCTTAATAGAACCGCGAGAGCCAAAAACATTGCCGAAGCGCACCGAGACATAGGTACGCCCGGTCTGCTCGCCGTACCAGCTCGTCAGCATTTCCGCGCTGCGCTTGGACTGCCCCAGGGCAGTGGTGGGGTCGGCAGCCTTATCGGTCGAGATATTCACAAAAACCTGAACATCAACCTGAGCTGAAGCCTTTAGTACGTTAGCGGTACCCAGAGTATTGGTTTTGTAGGCTTCCTTAGGGTAAGCCTCAAGGGCAGAGACATGCTTAAGGGCGGCAGCATGAAATACAACCTCAGGTTGACGTTCAGCAAAGACCGCCTCTAGGGCCTCAAAATCCCGCACGTCCGCCAAAATTACACTGGGATCATCCAGGCTTGATAGGCCGGTCAGAGAATACCGGGTATCCATAAGCAGGGACTCATCACGGTCGAGCATCATAAGCTCAGCCGGCTGATAGGCATTAATCTGGCGGCAGAGCTCAGAGCCAATCGACCCGCCTGCACCGGTCACAAGTACCCGTCGGCCCTGCACGTAGCTGCGAATCAGGTCATGGTCGATCTTGTAGTCAATTGTGCCGCGAATCTTCTCAAGAAGCTCCCGCTCATTGTTCTCTTCGCTGCGGCGACGGGCCTGGCCCATGTCGGGAACGGCAGAGTTGATACGTATGGTCTCTACACCCAGTTCTTTCATGCTCTGGGCGATGCGGACCAGACGTCGTTCAGGGATTTCCTCACCAATTGCAATGAGAACCTTAGTAGCCTGGTGGTGCTTCACGAGGGCTGCTAAGTCAGCGCTGGTTCCCTCAACCTTGACCGAGTGGATACGGGCATTGCGGACCGAGCGATCGTCATCGACAATCGCTACCGGCAGGTACTTGGCCTTGGGGTCGGTCATCAGGGTTGAAATCAGGTTGCGGCCTAGAAAACCTGCCCCGTAAACAATCACCCGCTGCACATCTTTACCGCTGGGGCGGTTGGTCTTTTCCTCATAGATTCGCTTGCTGTAGCGGAAGCCCATCATCAGCAAAACAGCGATGGGGAAGGCAATCAGCACCACCGAGCGGGGCACGCCAAAGGCTCGAGACGATACCATCAGCAGTATCTGCATAATGATGGTGTTAGCTAATATCAGGGGGTAGAGCTTGCTTCCCTCTTGCAGGGTGCCGTAGCTGTGGACTCCGCGGTAGAGACCCATCATCAGGCCACCACCGATTTGCAGGGCGACCATCACCAGGGCAACCATGGTGAGCCCGCCTGCATCGATCTGGCTCAGATCCATGCCGTAGCGCAAAACAAAGGCAGCGGGTAGGGCTATCAGCCAGGCTAGGGAGTCTAGCCCCATCTGCACGTACTTCCACCAGGTTTTCCGCTCGGTGCTCGAGGTCAGAATGGGAATAGAGGTGGTCTGCGGGGACGGTTCTTTAGACATTGCTGCCCTTCTCTTTCTTCCCCTGCGGGGTTCGGCCGGTCATGGCCCTAAAGGCCCGGGTGCGCAGTTCTTCTGGTGCTAGGCGGTAAACACCGCGTATGGCTAGGTTCTGGGCGAAGCGGACAGGGCTCAGCACTCCCCCGGTATAGAGCCTGCGCTGGACCTGGAGGTCCTTGCGCAGGGCATCCATCCCCCCGCGTCGTGTGTAGGCGGTGGCCACCCGGTAGCTTACCAGGGGCTGGCTCAGGTTGCCCAGGACGAACCCGGCTCGACTCATGCGGGCCCAGAGCCAGTAATCTTCGGCTCCCGGAACCTCAACGTAGCTGCCAACAGCCTCTACAGCGCTCTTGCGGAAGACCACAGTGGGGTGCAGCATGGGGTTGCGCTTCGGTAGCATCTCTCGGATAGCTCTCGCCCCGGTCACGGCCTTCCGTTCGGCCTCGGGGCGGGCGGGGTCGTCCGTAAATTCGTACATGGCGCTGCCCAGCACGTCAAAGTGGCCCTGAGCGACCAGAGGTATCTGTTGGGCAAAGCGTTCAGGAGCAGAAACATCGTCTGAGTCTGCTCGGGCAACTATATCGTACATACAGTATCCCAGCCCCTCGTGCAGGGCGGCAGCCAGGCCATGATTATCTTCAAGACGAACCACGGTTACCGGCAGGGAACTCTGCTCTTCAAAATCAGCGATAACCTGAGAAAGCTCAGCGCCCACGGGGCCGTCCTGCACCAGCACCAGCTGGTTGGGGCGCAGAGTTTGGCCCTCGGTATTCGAGGCTAGGGCCAGGCGCAGGTGCTCGGGCTGATCCCCGGCATAAACGCTCATCAAGACAGAGAACTTGGGGTCTCTCCCGTAGTTTGCTTTGATACGCTGGGCCAGCTGGGGGGTTTCAAGCTGGTATACGCCGTCCAGCACCTCGCTATTAGAGCGATAGCCGGCGGCGGCGTCCTGAAACCCCTTGAGGAAGTAGCCGGTGTAGGTCTTCTTCTCATCGGTGCGCAGCAGGGTGCTGACCCACAGGCGGGCCGTCGAACCGCCGTAGAGCAGCTTCTCCAGCGGAGTTAGGGTGCGACGGGCACAAAAAACCCAGAGCTTATTGCGTACATCGTTGTAGAAACGGGGGCCGGGTTTTGCATCTGTGGTGCCAAATGTCTTGGTGTGGTGACGGGCTACCGACCTCTCAGTAGCAATACCGTTGCTGTGGTGAATCAGGCGGGTGGTGTATTCGAAGTCGTCGTTCCAGATAAAGAAGTCCGCCAGGGGCAGGTCGGTGGCTCGCATGGCGGCAGCGTCCATCAGGATTGACACAAAGGACGCCGAGCGGATAGGGCGGGCACCCACAGCGGCTGCCCGCGCGGTACGGTCAGGGCCCGCGGCGAACATGGTACGCATGGTGTTCATGGGGTGGTCCTGGCCGTTGGTCCACACCACCTTAGAGGCCACGACGGCCGGGCGCTCTGCCCGCACCGGGGAATAGTCAGCCCAAGCCCGGTAGGCCTCAGAGAGGGTATTTTCGGTAGGTTCCGTGTCGTCATCCATGACCCAGACCAGGTCTGCCGCATGCCGATTCAGGGCCCGGTCAATGCCCACGGTGAAGCCGCCTGCGCCGCCCACGTTCTGCGGCAGGTGCACTATGTCGGTAGCCAGTGAACTCCGATAGCTGCCCAGGTACTCTTCGGTACCGTCGGTAGAAGCATTATTGACGATGATGACCGTATCGGGAGTCAGCTCCCCCGCCTCTATCCCGGCTAGGGTCTGTTCAAGCAGCTCACGGCGGTTATAGGTCACCACTACAGCAACAATGCGCTCCTGGGGGCGCACCTGGGGTGTCGGGGCAGATACCATGGGCAAACAGGTCCTTTCGTGGGGTGAGGCCACCTGCAAAGGCGTGCTTACCCCAATTTCAGGGCACAAAGCACGCAACTCTATCTAAGTTTAGCGAACTCACCTGTGGATTATCCCAGCGCAGGCGGCCAGAAGCCCAAACCTTAGCCCTTTGTGGCCTGCCCTACGTGTTTTTTGCTCCGGCCTATGTCACCCTAGGGGGTAGGGGCACAGACGGCCCACCGGTAACCACCGTACGGACGGAGTAAAGGCATGGCTCAGGCCACATGGAAAGTAATTGGGGCAAGCGGGTTTGTGGGTTCATCGATTGTAGCCCGGCTAGCTGCCGAAGGCGTCCAGGTCGATGCGGTTGAGGCTCCCCGCCTGCTCACGCGCACAGCCGAAGCCAACCAGCTCATTCGCGAAGCCCGGCAGCTAGACGGCATTATTGATACTCTCGCTGAATCTTTTGCCGGGTGCGAGGTTGTCATCAACGCTTCGGGCCTGGCTGCCCCTGACCAGGAAGACCTAGCTCCCCTGCTAGGCGCTAATGCCCTGTTGCCTGCGGTCATTGCAATTGCTGCCCAGCGCACCGGTGTCAGCAGGGTGATTCACCTCAGCTCGGCAGCTGTGCTTGGGCCTGTTCCTACGCTCACTCCGAGCGAAGAAACACAGCCTTTCTCTGCCTACTCTTTCTCAAAGGCCCTGGGCGAAGAGGTGCTTCTGGCTCTGCGGTCCTTTATCGAAGAAACAGCGGCTCAGGGGCAGGCTCCCGGATCTGAAGCATCAGAATTCCCGGCTGCTCCTTCTCACTCCCCCGTTGCTGTGGCAGGGGACCACGCGGTTGAAATCTGTATCGTTCGAGCCACCAGTGTGCAGGGCCGAGGCCGCCGCACCACCGAGGCTTTCGCAAAAATTGCGTCCTCCCCGCTGGCGTCCGTCGCCGGGCGCACCCCGCGGCGTACCCCGGTCTCCTCCAACTACGCCCTGGCAGAATTCGTCTACCGGGTAGCCAGTTTCGCCGGCCCTCTGCCCGCCATCGTAATGCAGCCCTGGGAAGGGGCAACCACCGAGTCCGTCCTTATTGACGCAGGACGCCGCCGCCCCCTACACCTACCGCTCCCCCTCTGCCGGGCCCTGGTCGCCACCGGTTACAGGGTCTCTGAGCTCCTGGGGGACCGTCTAACCGGGCCCGTCCGCCGGGTTGAGGTGATGTGGTTCGGCCAGGATATCGACGATTCATGGGCTCAAAAAAATGGCCTGGTACCCCAAGCACGGGTGAGCGAGGTGCTTCGCACCGCCCACAGCGCGCTAGGCACCAGGCAGGACCGCAAGTTTGAAAACTAGACGGTAGGAGTTTCGTTGCCCTCGCCATCCGCTTCGATTAGTGGCTCGGCGGGGGCTTCTTTCTGGGTGCCGAATACCAGCGAACGGGCATCAGCTACCGAGTAGGGCTTAGTATCGTCCTTCACCACGCGGGTCTCAGGCGAGTGAGCGCTTGCTGTGCGGCGTTGGTCGACTGCGGCGGTACCGCTAGCGCCGCCTACCAGACCCGCAGCGAGCGATCCGGCAGCGGGTGCAGCAGCCTGGCGCCCGGGAGTATCCTCCACCTCATCAGCAGCAGATTCGTCCATATGACGCGGTGAGAACTCGGTGTCTTCCACCGCCTCCGTTGCAGCGACTAGAGGAGCTTCTGGTGCCTCGCGGCGGGCCTTCTCCTGGGCCTCAAATTCGGCGCGAGTTAGCACACCGGGCACGACCTCGCGCAGGCGCTCTACTGAAATTGCACCCTCGCGCACCACGACCAGGCGGTCAGAGGTGCAGTCCACGATGGTCGAAGGAAGGGCGTCCTTGGCTTCAAAGCCCTCAGGGCGGTTTTCGGGGCGGGGGCCGCCGTCGAAAATCACCTCAACATCGTTGCCCAGCTGGGTCATGGCTTCCTGGGCGGTCGTAGCTGCCGGGCGCCCAGTCTTATTAGCTGAAGAAACAGCCAGAGGGCCCAGGTTTTTCAGAAGCTCAATAGCAACCGGGTCGTTAGGCACACGCAGGGCAACGGTGCCCTGGGTCTCGCCCAGGTCCCAGTTCAGGGAGGGCTGAGAATAGAAAATCAGGGTGAGAGCACCGGGCCAGAACTCGGTAGCCAGGGCGCGGGCGTCATCAGAAATTTCGTCGGCCAAACCCGGTAACACAGACTGGTCGTAAATGAGTACCGGCGGGGGCATCTGCCGGGTACGGCCCTTAGCGGCAAGCAGGTTCCCAACGCCCTCAACGGAGAAGGCATCGGTAGCGATACCGTATACGGTATCGGTAGGGATCACGATGGTCTTGGCTGCGCCGATTGCCGAGTTGGCGGTCGCGATGGCGTCGCCCAGGGTCGTGGGGTCGGTTGCACTAACAATGGTTGCTTTCACGCTCATTATTCTTTCACATTCTTAGGTGCCTGGTAGCGGTTTATAGCCTGCGGTGTGACGGGGTTTACCTGCAAAGTCGTCAATAGATTCGATACCTTCAAAGCCGGCGGCGGCAAGGGCCTGACGCATGAGTTCCCGCTGGGTTTCGGCGTGCTCCATAATCAGGTAGCCACCGGGAGCTAGGAGAGCGTAGGCCCGGGCTGCGATGGCGGTAGGTAACTCCATGCCGTCCTCTCCCCCGCCGTAGAGGGCCAGGGCCGGGTCGTGGTCGCGAACCTCTGGGTCTTTAGGAATTGCCCCGGCAGGGATATAGGGCGGGTTTGAAGCCACCAGGGTCACGGTTCCCTCGTACCCGGGCAGGGCCGTGCGGGCATCGCCCGCTACCAGTTCCACCCCGGCGGGGCCCAGGTTACGCTCAGCCCAGGCAGCCGCGTCGGTCGAGAGTTCAACGGCAAGGACGCGCGGGTTCGGCACCTGCTCATCGGCGGCTAGCTCGGTAGCGAGGGCAGCTGCAATGGCACCTGACCCGGTACACAGGTCAACCACCAGGGGCTGGGAGGGCAGGGCCTCAGCCATGCCCCGGTAAGCGGTGAGGGCATGCTCCACCAGTAGCTCGGTCTCGGGTCGGGGCACAAAAACCCCCGGCCCCACTGACAGGGTCAGGCCTCGGAAATGGGCCTGGCCGGTCAGGTGCTGAAGCGGTAGACGCTCACCGCGCAGGGTCACCAGACGGGCAAAGCCCTCAGGTACCGGATGCCCCAGCAGGGCCAGGGACTGAACACGCCCCCGCGATACCGGCTCACCGGCGTCCTTCTCCAGCAGGTAAGCGGCAAGAAGCTGCGCGTCCACCGCAGCCGAGTCGATACCGGCTGCGCCAAGATAGAGCGCAGCCCGGCGAAGGGCTGAATCAAGCTCTTCGCCGGGCTCCAGGCTAAAATCAGCCACGCTTACTTGTCTTCCTGACCGAGCTTCTCAAGGCGGGCAGCCTCGTCCATCTCGATAGCGGACTGCACAACAGCCTCAAGGTCGCCGTTGAGTACGGCATCCAGGTTGTAGGCCTTGTAGCCGGTGCGGTGGTCGGCAATACGGTTTTCGGGGAAGTTGTAGGTGCGGATGCGCTCAGAACGGTCCATGGTGCGCACCTGGGAGTGGCGCTTCTCGGCGTTCTCGGCGTCAATCTGCTCCTGCTGCCAGGCAAGCAGGCGGGCACGGAGCACGCGCATAGCAGCTTCACGGTTCTGAATCTGTGACTTCTCGTTCTGCATAGCAACCACGATGCCGGTAGGCAGGTGGGTAATACGCACAGCGGAGTCGGTGGTGTTCACCGACTGACCGCCGGGGCCTGATGAACGGTAGACGTCAATCTTCAGGTCGTTCTGGTTGATCTCGATTTCCTCGGGCTCATCGACCTCGGGGAAGACCAGCACACCGGCCGCTGAGGTGTGGATACGGCCCTGGGACTCGGTCGCCGGAACACGCTGCACGCGGTGCACGCCACCCTCGTACTTGAGGTGGGCCCAGACGCCCTCAGCGGGGTCATTCGAGGTGCCCTTGATAGCTACCTGGGCGTCCTTGTAGCCGCCCACGTCGGTGGTCTGGGAGGAAATCATTTCGGTCTTCCAGCCCTTAGACTCGGCGTAGCGGGTGTACATGCGCAGCAGGTCAGCGGCAAAGAGGGAAGCCTCGTCGCCGCCTTCGCCACCCTTGACTTCGAGAATAACGTTGCGGCCGTCGTCCGGATCACGGGGAATCAGCAGCCGGCGCAGCTTCTCTTCTGCCTCGGGTAGCTGGGCTTCAAGCTCCTTGACCTCGTCAGCAAAGTCGGGGTCTTCGGCAGCCATCTCGCGGGCAGCTTCGATGTCGTCGCGCAGGGTGTTGACGCGGTTGTAGGCTTCAACGATGCCGTTAAGCTCTGAGTAGCGGCGACCCAGCTTACGGGCCTTGCCCTGGTCAGCGTGGACGGCGGGGTCAGCCAGCTGCTTCTGGAGGTCTGCGTGCTCGTCGAGCAGACCCTGGATAGATTCAATCACGGTGATGTCCTTTCCTTATTCGCCGTGGCCCAGGCCGCTCTTAGCAACGGTGAGCAGGAATTCGACGTTGGACTGGGTCTCACGCAGCTTGGAGAGCAGAACAGACAGGGACTGTTCCTGGTCCATGCCGGCCAGCACGCGGCGCAGGCGCCACATAATCTTGACCTCGTCGGGTGAGAGCAGGGCCTCTTCACGGCGGGTTGAGGACGCGTTGAGGTCGATGGCGGGGAAGATACGCTTGTCTGCCAGCTGGCGGGAAAGGCGCAGTTCCATGTTGCCGGTGCCCTTGAATTCTTCGAAGATGACCTCGTCCATCTTGGAGCCGGTCTCGACCAGGGCGGTCGCCAGAATGGTCAGTGAGCCGCCTTCTTCGATGTTGCGGGCAGCACCGAAGAACTTCTTGGGCGGGTAGAGGGCAGCTGCGTCTACACCACCGGAGAGGATGCGGCCTGAAGCGGGCGCTGCCAGGTTGTAGGCACGGCCCAGGCGAGTCATGGAGTCCAGCAGGACGACGACGTCGCGGCCCTGCTCCACCAGGCGCTTGGCTCGCTCGATAGCGAGCTCGGCCACGGTGGTGTGGTCATCTGCCGGGCGGTCAAAGGTGGAGGCGATAACCTCACCGTTGACGGTACGCTGCATGTCGGTGACTTCTTCGGGGCGTTCGTCCACCAGAACCATCATGAGGTGAACCTCGGGGTTGTTGGTGGTAATCGCGTTGGCGATGGACTGCAGCATCAGGGTCTTACCGGCCTTGGGAGGTGCCACAATCAGGCCGCGCTGGCCCTTGCCGATGGGGGCAATCAGGTCGATGACGCGGGTACCGAGCTTCTTGGGGTCGGTCTCCAGACGCAGGCGCTCCTTGGGGTAGAGCGGGGTGAGCTTGTTAAACTCGCGGCGGCCCTTGGACTCTTCGGGGGTCAGGCCATTGATCGAGGTCAGCTGTACCAGGGCGTTGAACTTCTGGCGGTTGTTGTTATCGCCTTCGCGGGGGGCGCGGATGGTACCGACCACAGCATCACCCTTGCGCAGGCCGTAACGCTTGACCTGGGCCAGGGAAACGTAAACGTCGTTGGTGCCGGGCAGGTAGCCGGAGGTACGCACGAAAGCGTAGTTATCGAGGACGTCGAGTACACCGGCGACGGGAATCAGTACGTCGTCTTCGCTAATCTCGGGCTCGTAGTCGTCACGGCGGTTGTTACGGCGTTCGCGGCGCTCTGCCTGACGGTCGCGGCGGTTCTTGCGGTTGTTACGGCGGTCTTCGTCGGGGCCGTTGTTGTTCTGGCGGTCGTTCTTGCCGCCGCGGTCGCGGTTGTCGCGATCCTGCTTATCGCCGCGGTCCTGACGGTTATCGCGGTCGTTGCGGTCGCGACGGTTCTTGCGCTCAAAACGCTCGTTCTTCTCGCCGTTCTCAGCGGAGGTGTCGTTCTGCTCGGCAGAATCGACGTTCTCGCCCTCGTTCTTGCGGCGACGGTCGGTACGGGTGCGGGTACGGGTGCGCTTGGCGCCCTCTTCGCCCTCGTTCTGCTCGTTGCGGGCAGCCTTCTGGGATTCTAGGCCGTCAAGGGCAGCTTCAACCGCCTCAAGGGCTGAGGTATCGGGCTTGGTTTCCTTCTGGGCCTCAGCAGCTACGGTTGAGCTGGTGGCGCGGCGGTTACCGCGACGCTTGGTAGCGGGCTTCTCAGAAGTAGCTTCAGCAGGTGCGTCAGTAGCTTCGGCGGTGTCCTGCCCCTTGGGCTGCTCTGCTTCGGCAGCCTTCTCGGCTGCGGTCTTACGGGTACGGGTGCGCTTAGGCTTCTCTGCCTCAGGCTGGGCCTCGGCGGGAGCTTCTACTTCGGCAGCCTTCTCAGCTGCGGTCTTGCGGGTACGGGTGCGCTTAGGCTTCTCTGCCTGATCTGCGGTTTCAGCAGGACGGTCGGCTACAGCTGAGCCACGCTGGTGGGCTGAAATGGCCTCAACCAGGTCTGATTTACGCATGCGGCGGGCGCCGGTAATACCTAGCTGGGAGGCCAGGGACTGGAGCTGAGCAAGTTTGAGGGTGCTCAGGCTGGGGGACTTCTGCTCAGCCGCTGCTGCGGCCTCCGTACCTGCGGTCAGGTCGGTGTTTTCTGCCACGAAGATTCCTTCTCTCGAAATGTCGTTGATTTCGCGGGTTGTTCTGGCGCAACAGATGCGCCATGCCCAGAGCGGGCGAGTGATAGTTTCAGGGGTCAGGTGACGCTGTCGCTGGGAAAGCGAGAGTATCAGGTGACCCGGGTTCGGGTACCCGGCTGCACCAAACGGTAGCTGACGGGATACCCGGTAAGGGAACGCCCCCACTAGTTCAGTGAAAGACGTAAATGAACGGTTGAACCTGCTGAGGCTTCTACAGACCTGGCAAACCGTGGGATGAGGCCAACACAGGCGAGCCCGGGCACAAATAGTGCTGGAGCGCGCTAGGCGGTTTCCTCATAAGTAAGCATAACACCTTTAGTGTCGATATCGATATCGAGCACCCGCCAGCTTACAGCCCGACTCTCGTGCTGATTAGGCTCGCTTTCGGTGGCGAAGGCCTCAATGGCTTCGCGAACTCGGGCGCGTTCGTCCGCCCCGTTAGCCAGGGCCATGACGGTGGGGCCTGCCCCCGAGATCACCGCGGCAAAACCCTTGCCGCGCAGGTACTTGACCAAGGCTGCCGAGGGCTTCATGGCAACGGCGCGGTAGGACTGGTGCAGCAGGTCGCTGGTTGCGGGCAGCAGGTAGTCGGGGTAGGACGCCAGTGCCTGGGTCAGCAGGGCCGCACGACCGGAGTTGGCGGCGGCTTCCCGGTGGGGAACGGTCTCGGGGATGAGGCCGCGGGCTACCTTGGTCGGCACCTCGTAGTCAGGAATTGCGATGACCGGCAGTACGTTCTCGTGGGCCGGTACGGGCAGGGAGTGCCAGCCCGAGTCGTCCCCGTAGGAGATCACAACGTGGCCGTAGAGGGAGGGGGCCACATTGTCGGGGTGGCCTTCCATGCCCGAACAAATCTGTAGTACGGCCTCGTCATCAAGCTGGAGCTCGGCGGGGAGCAGGCCGTTCGCTGCGGTCACGCCGGCCACGATGGCTGAAGCGGATGACCCCATACCGCGAGAATGCGGGATGCGGTTATGGGCCTGAACATGCAGGGAGGGCAGCTCAAAAAGCCCCACTGCCTTCCAGGCAGTCACCATGGCCTTGATGACCAGGTGGCTGGCGTCCTGCGGAACCTCGTCCGCCCCCTCACCGGTGAGGTCGAAGGTCAACTCCCCCACCCCGGGTACGCGGGTGACCGTCAGGTCATCATAGTGGGCCAGGGCCAGACCGAGAGAGTCATAGCCGGGGCCAAGATTGGCTGAAGAGGCCGGGACCTTGACGGTCACGCGCGCACCAACGGGGATTACATCGGGCTGGACGAAAGGCTCGTCTGAGCCGTCGATCATGGGAAGTGACATAAGAATCGGTGTTTAGCCTTCTACACGGATAACGGAGGTGATGTCGCGGACGGTATCGAGGGCGTCTACCACGGCCATGGTCTTGCGCAGGTTAGCGTCGGTGGCGCGGTGGGTGACAATACGGATGGAGGCGCTGGTGCCGTCGCCGGTGCCCTTAGCCTGGCGCATGGTCTCGATAGAGACTCCGTGCTCGGCAAAGATACGGGCGATGTTGGCCAGAACACCCAGCTTGTCTTCCACAACGATACCCACAGAGTAGCGGGAGACAACGTCGTTCATGGGGGTGGCAGCCAGCTGGGCAAAAGAGGACTCGGGGATGCCGGGGCCACCGAGCACCAGGCGGCGGGCCAGGGAAACGAAGTCACCCAGTACCGCAGAGGCGGTGGGGGCGCCGCCTGCACCGGGGCCGTAGAACATGAGCTCACCGGCGTTTTCAGCCTGTACGAAGACAGCGTTGAAAGCACCGTGGACGGACGCCAGCGGGTGGGTGCGGGGCACCAGGGTGGGGTTTACGCGGATGTTGACACCCTCGCCGTCCTTTTCGCAGACCGCCAGGAGCTTGATGACGTAGCCGTCGGCAGCGGCTGCCGCCACGTCGTCGGCGGTGATGGAAGTAATGCCCTCGCAGTGAACGTCGTCGATAGTGAAGTCAGAGTGGAAGGCAAGGGAGGCAACGATTGCGGCCTTAGAGGCGGCGTCGTGGCCCTCGATATCGGCGGTGGGGTCCGCTTCGGCGTAGCCCAGGCGCTGGGCCTCGGCCAGGGCGTCGGTGAACTGGGCGCCGGTGGTATCCATCTGATCCAGGATGTAGTTGGTGGTGCCGTTCATGATACCCAGCACGCGGGTGATCTGGTCACCGGCCAGAGAGTCGCGCAGGGGGCGCAGGATGGGGATAGCACCGGCAACCGCTGCCTCGTAGGAGAGCTGGGCCCCGCTCTTAGCCGCGGCAGCAGCCAGTTCTACACCGTGCTTAGCCAGCAGGGCTTTGTTACCCGAGACCACCGACTTGCCAGCGGTCAGGGCGCGCAGGATGCGGGTGCGGGCAGGCTCGATACCGCCGGTCAGTTCAATGACCACGTCGGCAGCGTCAATCAGTGCCTCGGCATCAGTGGTGTAGAGCTCGGGTGCAGCCTCATAGTGGCGCTTGGCTGAGGTATCGCGCACGGCAATACCGATGAGCTCAACCGGCGCACCAATGCGGTCTTGCAGGGACTCGGCATCTTCGGTGAGCATGCGGGCTACCTGTGAGCCGACGTTACCGGCGCCCAGTAGCGCTACTTTGATGGTGGTGTTGCCCAAGAGCGTCTCCTGACGTAGATGGGAAATAGGTTCAGGGGTACGCTCACCATGCTAGCGGGTAAGACAGCGTAACCCAGAGTATGAACTTTATTTTCTCACGGAGTGGTTGATAGCAGGACGCCGCCCCACCACTCCCTGCCCGCAGGCAGGGCAGCTGGCAGGCGGCGTCCTGATGAAGAACCCTAAACTAGACCCAGGTCGCGGGCCAGCATATCGTCTTCGGTTTCGCGGCGGATAATAGCGCGCGGTTCCTTTCCCTCTGCCGTAGCGATGACCGGCGGGCGGGTCAGGTAGTTATAGTTTGAGGCCATAACGTGGTTGTAGGCGCCGGTGGCCGGAACAGCCAGAATGTCTCCCGCTGCCAGGTCGGCCGGCAGGTAGCAGTAGCGAATCACAATATCGCCGGATTCGCAGTGCTTACCTACCACGCGGGTCAGGACCTGTTCCCCTGCCGGGGCCCGGTTAGCCAGGGTTACGGCGTAGTCGGACTCATAAAGCACCGGGCGGGGGTTATCGCTCATACCACCGTCGACCGAGACGTAGCGCCGCACGCGGGTGTCCCCGTTCTCGTCCTCAATCGCCACGTCCTTGATGGTACCGACCGTGTAAAGGGTGATACCCGAAGGGCCCGAGATGGAGCGGCCCGGCTCAAAGGAGAGGTGGGGAATGGCCATACCCACGTTGGCGCAGGTCTTAGATACCATGTCAGCCAGCTCGGTGGCGATATCGGCTGAACCGCGCGGGGTGTCCTGCTCGGTGTAGCCGATACCGTAGCCGCCGCCCAGGTCAATCTCGGGCAGCACCACGCCAAAGCGCTCGTTGAGCTGCTGCATGTAGGTCAGCACCTTCTCAGCGGCCTTACCGAAGCCCTCGGCCTCAAAAATCTGGGAGCCGATGTGGC
The DNA here is from genome assembly GCF_928381415.1 of Rothia nasimurium. Taxonomy (GTDB): domain Bacteria; phylum Actinomycetota; class Actinomycetes; order Actinomycetales; family Micrococcaceae; genus Rothia; species Rothia nasimurium_H. The sequence continues at coordinate 74,918 of NZ_CAKMSF010000007.1, read as the reverse complement.
AGTGCAGGCCCCGCAGGTCGATATGCTCGCTGGCCAGGGCCAAGGCAGCAGCCACGGTAGCGTAGGCATCGTCCGCGGTGATACCCAGTTCGGCCAGTTCTTCAAGGGGCAGGCCGGCCAGGGGTGCTGTACCGGCTGCCAGGGACTGGCCAAACTTCTGGTCCTCGTGGGCGGTGGCAATGAAGTCGTGGGTTGAGGCATGGACGCCCGGGGTCACGCGGAGCATGACCGGGGCGGTGACGCCCAACTCGGCTGCTACCTTCGCAATCAGCTGCACCTCGGGCACCGAGTCGGCCACCAGGCGTCCTACCCCGTAGCGTAGGGCACGGGCAATCTCGCCCGCCGACTTGTTGTTACCGTGCAGGGCGATTTTCGCACCGGGCACCCCGGCGCGCATAGCGATAGCCAGCTCACCGCCGCTGGCGGTATCGAGGCACAGGCCCTCTTCCTCAGCCCACTTGGCCACGGCGGTCGCCAGGAAGGACTTCCCGGCGTAGTAGACCGAGACCTCAGCCCCGTGCTTCTCAAAAGCCGTCTCGAAGGCGGAACGGAACTCGGCAGCGCGGGCGCGGAAGGTAGTCTCAGAAAAGACGTACTCGGGGGTGCCAAAGTCAGCAACCAGACGGCTGACGGGGGTGCCGTCCACCTCAAGCTCGCCACTCTCGGAGCGGGTGAAGGAGGGCATCCAAATCACCGGGTCAAGGTCGGCCGGGGCGGACGGGTAGCTCAGCCAGTCGGGCTTGAACAGTGCGGCTTCTGCGCCCATTTACATCTTCTCCGGTGCGCTCACGCCCAGCAGGCCTAAGCCGTTGGCCAATACCTGGCGGGTAGCGTTGTTCAGCAGCAGACGGGTGCGGTGCAGGTCGGTGACCTCTTCATCGCCCTTGGGGGCAACGTGGGAGACACCGTACCAGCGGTGGTAGGCACCGGCCAGGGTTTCCAGGTAGCGGGCCACGCGGTGGGGCTCACGGAAGTCAGCGGCTTCTTTGACGGCACCGGCGAACTGGCCCAGGGCAGCCAGCAGAGCTGAGTCTGCCTCTGAGTTCAGCAGGGCGGTATCGACGGAGTCGGTGGTGACACCGGCTGCCTCAGCGTTGCGGGCAATAGCGCAGGTGCGGGCGTGAGCGTACTGCACGTAGAAAACCGGGTTCTCGTTGGACTGCTTGGTCAGCAAATCCAGGTCGATATCGATGTTGGAGTCAACCGAGTAGCGGGTCAGGGAGTAACGGGCTGCATCCACACCCACGATTTCAACCAGGTCTTCCAGGGTCACGACGGTACCGGCACGCTTAGACATACGCACGGGCGTACCGTCCTTGACCAGGTTAACCATCTGGCCGATCATGACCTCAACCATGTTGGGGTCATCGCCCAGGGCAGCGGCAGCGGCCTTGAGGCGGGCTACATAGCCGTGGTGGTCAGCACCCAGCATGTAGATCGCCAAGTCAGCGGGGTTCTCTTCGCGCTTGGTCTTGTCCTGGAAGTAGGCGATGTCACCGGCGATGTAGGCGGCATTGCCGTCAGACTTGATAACCACGCGGTCCTTGTCGTCGCCGAAGTCGGTGGACTTGAGCCACCAGGCGCCGTCCTTGAAGTAGAGGTTCTCGGACTCCTTGAGCTTCTCAAGCAGCTCGTCTACCTTGCCATTTTCAAAGAGGGAATTCTCGTGGAAGTAGACATCAAAATCGACGTGGAAGTCGTGCAGGGACGCCTTGATGTCCTCAAACATGAATTCAACACCGGTAGCGCGGAAAACTTCCTGGGGGTCTTCGGCCTCAAGGGCGTCGGGGCGAACCTCAAGCACCCGGTTGGCGATATCGGTGATGTACTCGCCACCGTAGCCGTCCTCGGGAGCCTCCTCACCCTTGGCACGGGCCAGCAGGGAGCGAGCAAAGCGGTCAATCTGGTTGCCGTGGTCGTTGAAGTAGTACTCACGCACGACCTTGGCGCCCTGGGAGATGAAGATACGGGCCAGGGAGTCACCCACAGCGGCCCAACGGGTACCGCCCAGGTGGATGGGGCCGGTGGGGTTAGCGGAAACGAACTCCAGGTTGATGGTCTGGCCGGCCAGGGTTTCGTTGGTACCAAAAGCTGAGCCCTGCTCAACGATGGTCTTGGCCAGCTCACCCGCCGCGGCGGCGTCCAGAGTGATGTTGAGGAAGCCGGGGCCAGCGATATCTACACTTGCCACACCGGCAATCTCGGTGATTCGGGTAGCCAGGATCTGGGCTACCTCGCGGGGGTTCTTCCCCACCTTCTTAGAAATCTGCAGGGCGATGTTGGTGGCCCAGTCGCCGTGGTCGCGGTTCTTAGGGCGCTCTACGCGCACAGCGGGGGCGGTTTCGCCGTCGGTTAGGGTCAGTTCACCGGCTTCAAACGCTGCGGTCAGCGCGCCGTCAATTGCACTTGAGAGTTCTTCGGGAGTCATAGGGTCAAGTCTACAGGGTTAGCTGTTGACCCACCCAGCGAATGATGTGTTCCCAGGTGCTCTCGCTGGCGTAGATGGCCGGGTCTGAGTGTTCTGCGCCGCCAATGAGGGTGAGTTCGGTGGGAATTCCGGCTGCGGAGAGGGCCCGGTGGGCGTGCACTGACTGGTTGGGAGGCACACAGGTGTCCCCGCTGCCGTGGATATAGTAGACCGGGGCGTGGGTTCGCTCCCCTGTTTTCTTTGCCTCTCTGGCGTAGTCGATGGGGTGGGCCTTGGCCCAGTTGACCTCTGCTGGGGTGCCTGCCGGGGCAGGGTAGGTGGAGCCAAGCAGCCGCCATTCGGCACCGTCGTCCTCGGGGTGGTCGTAGGCAAAACCCCAGGCGACGCGGTCGGCGAAGATAGTGCGCAGGTCGCTGACCCCGTAGATGGAGACGGCACAGCGGACGGACGAATCCGACTCACCTGCGATGGTGCGGGCAGCGAGCGCACTGGCTGAGAGGCCTTCGAGGTAGGGCTCGTTCAGGTGGCCGGTGGCGGCGGCTAGCTGGACCAGGTGCCCGCCCGCCGATCCGCCTGCGAGGACGATACGGTTGGGGTCGATTCCGAAGTCTTCGGCCCTGGTTTTGAAGTAGCGGATGGCTGTTTTGAGGTCGTTGATTTGGGCGGGGAAGAGGGCCTCATGGCTGAGCCGGTAGTTGATGGAGGCGGTGGCGTAGCCCGCGTGGGCGAAGCGTTCGCGGACGCGGTGTAGACCGTTATCAGCTAGCAGGAAGGAGGATTTATCGCCGAATCGCCAGGCTCCGCCGTGGACGTAGATGAGTAGGGGCACGGGGTGGTGTTCACCGGTGGGTGCGCTGGGCGGGTAGAAGTCAAAGGTCTGGGATGGGTGGCTTGTTCCCGCGTAGTTGCCGGTGAATGTGGTCATTGATTCAGCCCTTCGGTGCGCTGGTCTTTGTTCCTACTGTAATCGGTTTGTGTTGTGGGGCGGGGTTTCTGATAGAGTAATCAGGTCTGAGTTTCACTATCTATTGTGAAGGTTCAGTGTTGCCCTCGTAGCTCAGTGGATAGAGCACCAGTTTCCGGAGCTGGGTGTCGAAGGTTCGAATCCTTTCGAGGGCACAAAAAGAGAAGGTATGCCAGAATGCGCGAAGCGCTGGCATACCTTCTCTTTTTGTGCCCGGCGTGAAGAAAGGCCCCAGTGGGGCCTTTTTAGCCGGCTAAACATAAGCAGAGCCAGAATGCGCGAAGCGCTGGCAGGTCTTTTCTATTTGTGCCCGGCGTCCGCCTTCTTCCCCGCATTTATTCTGTTTTACCCGCAACTAGTTGCGGGGTTTTCAGACTAAGTGCGGGTTAGTTTGGGGCGACGAGTTCCACTTCAAACCCCTGCTTGTTTTCGAGGTAGAGGGCGTAGTGGTCGGGGCCGCCTGCGTGCGGATATCGGTCTGCGAAGAGTTCACTCCAGCCGTGGCTGGCAACCTCGCTACGGAGCTTATCGAGCAAGGCCGCGGACGGCACTGTGAAGGCCACGTGGTTGAGCCCAGCGTGGGTACGGTTATGGGGGCCGGTGGTATCGGGGGATTCTTCGAGGACGAGGTAGGAGCCATCATGAGCCTGCCAGGAGATTCCGCCGGGCCACTCCTGGTAGGTCGTCCACCCTAGTTGCTGGGTGAGCCAGGCCCAGGATGGTAGGGCTGTTGCCAGGGATTCGGTCCAGAGTTCAACGTGGTGGAAGCCGGGGCGGGAAACTGCCTCGTGGTGGTGCTGGCTAGCCGGGGTGCGTCCGTCCTTGCGGAGCCTAGCGGCTATCACCGCGTCGTAGGTCTGCCCTGCGTAGAGGAACTTCTCCCGCTCAATCCCTTCAACCTGGAACCCGGCAGCGGCGGCAACGGCTCCGCTCGCGAGGTTGTTGGCGCGGTAGCCCAGTTCCAGACGGCGGAGGCGGGGTGAGGGTAAGGACGCCAGCAGGCCGGTATCGAGAGTAGGTAGGGTTGGTGCGGGGTTGGGATCGCCCAGGGCCCAGGCGCACACCGCCGTGAGAGCCGCTTTTGTGTAGCCCTGCCCGCGATAGGGGTCAGCTAGCCAGTAGTAGACCCAGGCCCTGTCCCAGGCTCCGGTATCGCTGCGGGCCGTAAAGTTCAGCCCGATGAGCCCTGCGGGCCGTCCCTCGTCACTGAGGCAGAAAATAGCCCGGTTTTCAGCCGGTAGGTAGCTGGTTTCGATGAGGTTCCGGGCGTCCTCTTCGCTGGCGAGGGCTGGCATCTGCCGCTCGAGGCCTGATGATGTGCGGTAAATCGAGTAAAGGTCAGGGGCGTCGGTGAGTGCCCAGTAGCGTAGCTCCATGTGCCTAGTTTAGGTCAGGAGCAGGCCGACGGAAGGCAACCCAGACTGCTGCTATCACGCCGATAACCAGGGCAAAAATGATAGAGAAGATAGCATCGAAGATAAAGTCCTGCGGGTCGATGCGGGGTAGGCTTATTCCTAGCCCGAACACCGCGCCCAGCAGGAAGGCCCAGGAGGGGCGAGCCGTAAACTGTCGACGGTAGATCAGATGAAGGTCGGGGCCGGGGAAGCGCAGGGCAGCTAGGCTGATGAAAGTCAGGGTGACTGCCCCAATCGTCATACCGATAAGATAGGGCGTCAGTTCTTGCTCTGGGAGCGCGAAGGCCCGCAACAGGCCGATGACGCCGCTAATCGAGGCACCAAAAGCTGCGACCAGGGTGAGATAGATTGCTTTCGTCATTGACTACTCCTTTCGGCGTTCCCTTCCACCTTACCAAACTACTAAGCAGGGTTGCTTATATGAAGCCGGGTAGACTAGGGGCGAAAACCCCACCCTTTCGCACCAGAAATGAGAGTGACATGGCAGAAGCCGTCAATACCCCGCACATTGCCCCGAACGGCGCTGAAATTGCCGAAACCATCCTGCTGCCCGGCGACCCCCTGCGCGCCAAGTTCATTGCCGATACCTACCTTGAGAACGTCGTACAGTTCAACACTGTACGCAACATGTTCGGCTTCACCGGCGACTACAAGGGCCAGCGCATTTCGGTCATGGGTACCGGCATGGGTATCCCTTCGGCCAGCCTCTACGCCCACGAGCTGATTCACACCTTTGGCGTGAAGAACCTGATCCGTATCGGCACCTGCGGTGGCATGGCTGAGGGCCTTGACCTTTTCGACCTGGTCGTGGCCTCAGCAGCTTCAACCGACTCTAACTTCATGCACCACTACAAGCTCCCCGGCACCTTTGCCCCCACCGCGTCCTGGCCCCTGCTGTCAGCTGTGGCCAAGGAGGCCGAGGCCCAGGGCAAGACCCTCAACGTGGGTAACGTGCTGTCTTCAGACGTTTTCTACCGCTCTGACTTCTCCGACGCCTCTAAGTGGGCCGAGATGGGTGTGCTGGCTGTGGAGATGGAAACCGCTGGTATCTACGCTGTGGCTGCCGCCGCCGGTGTGCAGGCCCTCTCTGTTTTCACCGTCTCAGACCACCTCTTCAAGGGTGTTGAGACCACCGCCGAGCAGCGTCAGACCGCTTTCACCGACATGATGGAACTCGTCCTCCCCGTCGCTGCCAGCCTCTAAATTTTCTGTCAGGACGCCTGCGCCCCGCTCCCCTGCCCCAGGGCAGGAGGGCGGGGCGTCCTCGTCTCTAGGCAGCGTTCAATGGAACGATAGCTGCCAAAGTCTCAGCTTTTGTTTCTTCAAGCATATCCAGCTCATACCGGGCCTGTAGATTGAGCCAAAACTCAGCACTCGTGCCAAAATAACGAGACAGCCGGGCCGCTGTATCAGCTGTTACTGCTCGCCTACCATGCACAATGTCGTTAATCCGACGTGGTGAGACTCCTATGGCTCGGGCGACTTGGTTCTGGCTCACGCTAAGGGGTTCCATAAAATCTTCGAGGAGAACCTCCCCGGGGTGTACCGGAGGCAAACTAATGGTAATCAACGATTTCAACTCCTTCAGGCCCTGCATGAGTCCAGGTAAAACAGATTCTCCATTGATCATTAATTCTTATACTATGTTGCCCAGCCCTATCACCTTTGAGGGCTTCCAGACGGTTACCCGGGGGCACTCTCAGGTCGTTAAGTGATGTAGCGGCATCCAATAATCTCAGTTTTCTTAGAGCAACTCGTTCAATACGCGTGTCAAAAACGGGAACCCGCTGGCGCTGGGCTAGCTTCTCCGTGTTTCGATCTGCGAAAGATTGAATCATAGCTCCAGGCTATAACGCGAGACGTTATAGCTCAATAGGTGGGCTGACTTAAACCCATTTATCACACCACCGAACCGAAAGTTTATCGACTATAGTCGATAAACTTCTCTTTTTTGATATTTTTGTCGACTATAGTCGATAGGCTTCACGCGCCCAGTGAAACCTGACCGTTCGTGCCGGCTCTGCCCTAAAATAGAGGGCAGTATGTCTAGTTCAGATTCTTCCCGCACTCCTGCCCAGCCCCTCTCCGCTATCGCCGCTGCTATGCACGGCGCGGGCATCCGCGCATCCGAGCCCACCGAGCCCCAGACCGCCGGAAAGCGCGGTGGTAGGGGCAAGCAGGCGTCCAGCCCTCGTGAGGGGGCGGACGCACCCGCCCGCTCCCAGCGTCGCGGCCGCAGCACAGCCCCCCGGAGCAAGCAGGGCGGGAAGAAACCGAACCAGCGCCGCCCTTACACCCCGCTGATTCCCGAAAAAATCACCTACCCCGAGGCCCTGCCCGTCTCTGCCCGCAGGGACGACATCATGGCAGCTATCCGCGACAACCAGGTCACCATCGTCGCGGGTGAAACAGGCTCGGGTAAGACCACCCAGCTCCCCAAGATGCTCCTTGAACTGGGGCTGGCGGAAAAGGGCATGATTGGCCACACCCAGCCCCGCCGTCTGGCCGCCCGATCGGTCGCTGAACGCATCGCCGAAGAACTGGGGCAGACAATCGGCGAAACGGTGGGCTACCAGGTGCGCTTCACCGCAGAGGTGGGCGAAGGCTCCGCTATCAAGCTCATGACCGACGGTATTCTGCTGGCCGAAATTCAGAACGACCGACTGCTGCGCCAGTACTCGGCCATCATCATTGACGAGGCTCACGAGCGTTCCCTCAACATTGACTTTATCCTGGGCTACCTCAAGCGCATTATGCCCCAGCGCCCCGACCTGAAAATCGTCATCACCTCGGCCACCATCGACCCCGAGCGCTTTGCCCGCCACTTCTCCCCCAGCTTCGTGCCCGGTATCGGCATCGTCGACGAGACCCTCAGCCCCGAGGAAAAAGAAATCGCCGAGGCAACCCTACCCGATGATGCCCCGCCCATCATTGAGGTCTCCGGCCGCACCTACCCGGTCGAGATCCGCTACCGCCCGCTGAGCGAGCCGCGCACCGGCGACGGCGGAGAGGACGAGGCGGACGCCGGTGACGGCCTCGAGGACGACGACCGCGACCCGATTGAGGGCGTGCTTGACGCCATCCGGGAGCTTTCTGAAGAAGCCCCCGGCGACATTCTGATTTTCTTCTCGGGCGAGCGTGAAATCCGCGACGCGGCCGACGCTATCGAGGATATGGTGCGATCCACCCGCCGCCTGGCCGACTACGAGGTGCTGCCCCTCTACGCCCGCCTGTCGATGGCTGAGCAGCACAGGGTTTTCAAACCCGGTGGCCGGCCCCGCATCGTGCTGGCAACCAACGTGGCTGAAACCTCCCTGACCGTGCCCGGCATTAAGTACGTGATCGATACCGGCACCGCCCGTATCTCGCGCTACTCCGCGCGGACCAAGGTGCAGCGCCTGCCCATCGAGCGTATTTCGCAGGCCTCAGCCAATCAGCGTTCGGGTCGTTGTGGTCGTGTCTCTGACGGTATCGCTATCCGCCTCTACTCCGAAGAGGACTTCCAGGCCCGGGCCGAGTTCACCGACCCCGAGATTCTCCGCACCAATCTGGCCGCGGTCATTCTGCAGATGACCGCTATCGGCGTGGTTAAGTCCCCCGCCGATATTGAGAAGTTCCCCTTCGTTCAGCCGCCCGAAACCCGCGCTATCAACGACGGCGTCAACCTGCTGCGCGAGCTGGGGGCACTTGCTACCCCCGGCCGTGATGGGGCGGACGCCCTCCCCCGCGATAAGCGCGGGGCGCGCGGTAGAGGGGGGCGGCGTCCGTCCTCACCGCTCACTGCCGCCGGGCGCGCCATGGCGGCCCTTCCCGTTGACCCCCGCCTAGCCCGCATGATTGTGGAGGGTTCCAAGCGAGGTGTTGCCAAGGAAATCATGGTGCTGGCGGCTGCCCTGACCATTCAGGACCCCCGCGAGCGCCCGGCCGAGCACCGGGGTGAGGCAGACTCCCTGCACGCCCGCTATAAGGATGAGAAGTCGGACTTCACCTCCTTCTTGCTACTGTGGCAGTACATCAATGAGAAGCAGGCCGAGCTGTCATCGAGTCAGTTCCGCAAGATGTGCCACAGGGAGTACCTGAACTTCCTGCGTATTCGGGAGTGGCAGGATCTCTTCGCCCAGCTGCGGGACATTGGCCGGTCGGCCGGTATTACGGTTGAGGGCGGGCGCGATATTGACCCGGCTGCCAGTGAGACCGAGGTGCACAAGTCACTGCTCTCAGGTCTGCTGTCGCATATCGGTATGCAGGATGAGCAGAATCGCCACGAGTATCGAGGCGCGCGCGGTACCCGCTTCGCGATTTTCCCCGGCTCTGCCCTCTTTAAGAAGAACCCGGTCTGGCTGGTATCTGCTGAGCTGGTAGAGACGTCCCGCCTGTGGGCGCGCGTAAACGCGCAGATTGAGCCCGAGTGGGTGGAAGAGTTGGCTGGGCCCCTGCTCAAGCACTCTTATTCTGACCCTCACTGGTCTGCCCGCCAGGGTTCGGTGCTGGCCCATGAGAAGGTCACTCTCTTTGGGTTGCCCATCATTGCCGACCGGCGTATCCAGTACTGGCGGGTTGACCCGGTAGCTGCCCGCGAGATTTTCATTCAGTCTGCCCTGGTAGAGGGCGATTGGCAGACCCGCCACCGCTTCTTTGCCCGTAACCAGAAGGCTCTGGCTGAGGTTGAGGAGCTTGAGGCTCGTCTGCGCCGCCGCGACCTGCGGGTCGATGACGCTGTCCTCTTCGACTTCTACAACGCCCGCATACCCGAGCACGTTGTCTCTGAACGCCATTTTGACCGCTGGTGGAAGGAGGAACGCCGGGTCAATGAGCACCTGTTGGATTTCACCCCCGAAAACCTGATTGACGAAGAGGCCGCCGATTACGACGAGTCCCTCTTCCCCCGCACCTGGACTGCCCGCACCTCCGGCGGGGAGCTGGCCCTTGACCTGCGCTACGAGTACGCCCCCAGCGTGCAGATTGGTGGGGTGCGCTCCTCCCAGACACAGACGGACGGCATCGCGGTGCAGGTTCCGGTGCTCTTCTTAGGGCAGCTTGAACCGGCTCCTTTTGAGTGGCTGATTCCGGGTCTGCGGGAGGAACTGGTGACGGCCCTGATTAAGTCCCTGCCCAAGCAGATTCGCAAGAATTTTGTTCCGGCACCGGACGTTGCCCGCCAGGCCGTCGAGAAGCTCAACGCCGACTACTCCCCCGCTACTGACTCTCTCACCGAGGCCCTGGCCCTGGTGCTGCGCCGCCTGCGTGGGCATGTGGTCGATCCGGCCGAGTTCAACTGGGATGCGGTACCCGAGCACCTGCGCTTTACCTTCCAGGTGCGCAACCACCAGAATAAGATTCTGGGCGAGGGCAAGGATTTAGTGGAACTCCAGGGTCTTTTGCACGCCGAGATTCGCTCTGCCCTGGCAGCTTCTCTGGGCGCTAGCCCCGAGACCCTGGGCAAGATGGCGGCTCTTGCTGCAGGCGCGAAGGGGGGCAAGGACGTCGGTAGCAAGTCGGTGCCTCCTGCGGCTCCCAGCACCGCTGGTAGCGCCGTGTCCGGGGCCAAGGGGGCCCAGACGTCCGCCCCGGTGGGCCCCGGCAGCAAGGCCGTGCGGGAGGTTTCAGGTCTAACCGACTGGCCGGAGCAGGATCTCCCCCGCAAGGTCGAGCGCGTCATTGCTACCCAGACGGTGGCAGGCTACCCGGCCCTGGTTGATGAGGGGGCGTCCGTTGCTGTGCGGATCTTCCCCACCGAGGCTGAAGCTACCCGGGCCCAGCGCGGGGGTGTGATTCGCCTGCTCAAACTTAATACTCCCTCGCCCGAGCGCTACGTCTCGGAGCACCTGAACAACCGCGAAAAACTGGTCTTTACGCAAAACCCCCACGGGTCAATTGAAGCCCTCATTAGTGACTGCACGGTAGCTGCTATTGACCAGCTGGTACCCGCTACCCCGCCTTTTACCAGGGCGGAGTACACTGCCCTGTTCAATAGCGTGCGGGCTGATCTCATTGACACGGTCTTCGTGATGACCAAGCTGGTTGCCGATATCCTGTCGGAAACAGCTAAGGTGCAGAAGCTCATTAAGAAGTCCACCTCGCTTGCGGTCATTCACGCCATGAGCGACATGAAGAGCCAGCTGGAGAACCTGGTCTACCCGGGGTTTGTCACCGAGACCGGTGCGGTTCAGCTGCACCACCTGCCCCGCTACCTCAAGGCGATCTCCAAGCGCATTGAGAAGCTGGGGCCCAACGTCAACCGGGATAACCAGCTCATGCTGACCGTGCAGGAACTTGAGGACGCCTACGATAAGGCTGTGCAGTCCCTGCCAGGTGGCGTGAGCCCAACTCCCGAGCTGGAGCAGGTGGGCTGGATGATTGAAGAGCTTCGGGTGAGCTTCTTCGCCCAGGAGCTGGGCACGGCCTACACCGTCAGTGAAAAGCGGGTGGCTAAGGCCCTGCGCGAAGCCATGGAGGCTATCAAGAACGCCTAGGCCCGCCCGTCCCTTGCCCTAGGTACCATCTAAATCAGAAAAACCCACCTCGTTGGTGGGTTTTTCCGATTTTCCTGGTCATTTCTCGCTTCTAGTTGTTCTCGGGTGCATCGGGAAAGAAAATATCCTCGATCCGGCACCCGAAGACTTCAGCGAGCTGGAAGGCCAGGGGCAAGGACGGGTCGAAACGTCCTTTTTCAATTGAGATGACGGTCTGGCGTGACACTCCGAGCACGTCGGCGAGCTGCTGCTGAGAGTAGCCCCGCTCAGCGCGTAGTTCTTTGAGCTGGTTCTGCACGGGCTATGCACCCTTACGCTTGTAGACCTGGTAGCTCACAAGGAAGACCAGCATGGCCAGCACGGTGACGGACGCCAGCAGAAGGGACGGCGATACCTGCCAGTCGAAGATAGCGAAAGCCCCGGCACCCAGCCCCATCACTGCAATCATGAGGTGAAAGGTAGTTTCCGCTGCCTTTCCGTACCAGTGGTTTTCGATGCTGGATTCTGGGTTGCGGGTGGTTCCTTTAACGGTGTTTCGGTCGACCAAAACTACCCAGAAGGTGGCGGCTAACACCGGAATAAAAGCTAACGAGGCAACCGGCACCCACCACCAGGTGACCTGCTCAGAACTAATGACAATAATGCCCCAGGCCAGTAGCTGGGCCAGTGCAGTTGCACCCAGAATACTGACAAGTATCAGGGTTGCTTGGCTACCACCGAAGCGAGAACGGCCCCAGGTGCTTTGGGTCTTGTCGATGCTCATGCTATCTCCTTATGTAAAGGTTACTTTACAGTTGATGTGAAATAAACTTTACATACAGGCGCGAAGCTATGTCAAACACACTTTACTTATTTTTAGGCCGTCGGCCCCTACGCCCCAGACACTCAGCCACTACACCAGAAAAGACCATCTAAATCAGAAAAACCCACCTAGTTGGTGGGTTTTTCTGATTTAGATGGTACCTACCTGGCGGAGGGGGCTAGGAAGCTACCGAGTCGCCGTAGCCCAGCTCGGTCAGGGCTGCCCGCAGCTTTTCAGCAGCCTCATCCATGGCAGCCGCATCGGGGTTACGGTTAGCCTGCTCGAAGGTGAACTCGCTCTGGTCAACAGCGGGCCACACATGAATATGGGTATGGGGCACATCAAAACCGGCAATAATCATGCCCACGCGGGTGGGGTCAAAAGCCTTCATCAGACCCTTCGATACCTTCTGAGCCACATCAAAGAGGTGGGCAGAGAGCTCCTCGGGTAGGTCAACCCAGTGGTCAATCTCAGCCTTGGGAACCACCAGAGTGTGGCCGTACTGGAAGGGCTCGATGGTCAAGAAGGCAACTGCCTGCTCGTCCTCCCAGATAAAACGGCCGGGCAGTTCTCGGTTAATAATCTTGGTAAAAACAGTGCTCATGGGCTTACTCCTAAATCTCTACAGACTGGCCGGGGGCCAGGTACTCAAAGGTGGTGCCGTACTTCTGACCAAAGTTGGTTGCATGGCCAATAATCATGTTTCGACCGTTTTCGGCAAGCAGTGAATCATGAATCTGGAAGGCCCGCGGAGCGCGCACAGCGATAATGAAGTCAATAACCTCCTGGATCTTGTTCCAGGGAGCATGAATCGGCACCAGCAGAGTGCCCACCTCAATGCCGTGGGGCACCACAAAAGAATCCCCCGGGTGGAAGAGATTATCGTCAATCAGGTAGCCCACGTTATCGATCACCGGTAGCAGGGGGTGAATGACAGCGTGGTTGCCACCGAAGGTTTTGATAGAGAAGGATGAGAGGGTCAGCTCCCCATCAGCTTCCACCGACTTTGCAAGGGCCTCGGGCAGGGCCGCAAGAACGGTATCAATGACAGCGGCGGGGGCGTGAATGGTGACCTGCGGGTTCTCTCGCAGAAAAGCGACCACCTTGCCCTCATCGAAGTGATCGGGGTGTACGTGGGTGACCAGAATATGGTGGGCCCCGTCCAGTGCCTGCTCGACCTCGGAGAAGTTTCCGGGGTCGATCACCAGCACGGCGCCGTCCTTTTCGAGCCTGACGCAGGAGTGGGTGTATTTGGTAAGTTTCATACCTACCACCCTAGTAGCTCCCACCACAGTCAGACTAGTTGGAGCTGACGGTTTCTTTCTGCTGAACACATACGCTGTTACCTGAAAACGTTGTTTTTCGCCCCGCGCGAGGGCCGTTTCTGCCCAGGGAAACCTGGTGTACAGTAGGCACAGAGAGAGACCGATTTTAGACGAGGGAATGACCCGTGAACACCAACTCAGCGTCGTCAGCCAGCAAGCCCACCGAAATTCGCAACACTAAACAGCGCCGGGCAGTCACCGCAACCCTCGAAACCCTCGAAGACTTTATTTCTGCTCAAGACCTACACCAGCTCATGCTTTCGCGCGGCGATAAGGTGTCGTTGGCAACCACCTATCGTCTCTTGCAGTCCATGGTGGGCACCGGTGAGGTAGAGGCCCTCAAGACCGAGGACGGCGAAGCTATCTACCGCCGCTGCGACTCTGAGCACCACCACCATCACCTGCTCTGCCGTATCTGTGGGGCTGCCCGGGAATTTGAGATTCCCGAGCTTGAAGAGCTAGCCCTGGCGATTGCGGCAAAGAACGGCTACACCGAGGTCAAGCACGTCATTGAGATTACCGGGGTCTGCTCTAACTGCTCTGCCCACCAGCGAGGCTAGGCGCTGCTGCGGCTTCAGATGAGCGGACGCGCCCCGAGGCTGAGTAGCGCTGGCGGACGGCTCGTACCAGGCGGCAGACCACGAAGATGAGGAAGGACAGGGTGGTCACGTAGGGGCTGATCGGCAGGGAGCCTGCCAGGGCCAGAAGAATACCGCCCACCATGGCTGTTTCTGCAAAGAGCACTGAAAGAATTAGGGCGCGCAGGGGTGAGGCTGTGATTTGTAGGGCTGCCGCTGCCGGGGTAATCAGTAGGGCAAGAACCAGCAGGGAGCCCACCACCTGCACCGATAGGGCGGTGGCAATACCCAGCACAATCATGAAAGCAATGGAAAGAGCCTTCAGCGGTACCCCCTTGGCTGAGGCAACCACCGGGTCAAGCGAGGCGAACATGAGCGGCCGCCACATGATGGCCAGGGCCGCAATAATCACTACCCCGCCGATAACCATAGAGGTCAGTTGAGCAGAGTCAACTGAAACAATCTGACCGGTCAGCAGCGAGAATTTGTTAGCTGCCCTGCCCGAGTAGAGGGAGAGGAAGAGGATTCCCAGCCCCAGCCCAAAGGGCATCAGGGCACCGATGATCGAATCGTTTTCGTGGGCCCGAGCGCCCATCAGGGCAATCAATAGGGCAGAGATAATGGAGCCCACCAGGGAACCGGTGACCACGTTATAGCCCAGGAGCAGGAAGAGGGCGGCCCCGGCAAAAGACATCTCGGCGATGGCGTGCACCGCAAAAGCGTGACGGCGGAGCATCACAAAGAGCCCTACAAAGCCACCGATCACACCCAAGATTGCCCCGGCGATAATGGACTGGCTCAGCAGGGCCACCAGCTCACCGTAGCGGTCAAAGACAAAGACCTTGCCCATAAAGTCCGCAAAAGTCATCGGTTATCTACCCCTTTCACGGGTGCAAGTAGCTGGGGGTGGTCGGTTTCCAGGGCGCAGTGGTGCTCCCCGTGCTCGCCGCCCACCACCACGTAGCGGCCGTTGGTCTGTATCACCGATACCGGAGTCTGGTAGAGGTCGGTAAGCACCTCACTCCGCATGACCTGCTCCACCGACCCCACGGTGAAGCGTCCGCCCGCGAGGTAGAGCAGGCGGTCTACATGGTCGATAATGGGGTTGATTTCGTGGGTCACGAAAACGACCGTAGCCCCGTGCTCCCGGTTGTAGCGGTGAATCAGGTCAGAGACGGCGTACTGGTGGTTGAGGTCCAAAGAAAGCAGGGCCTCATCTGCCAGGATAATCTTGGGGTCATTGGCAAGGGCCTGGGCGATACGCAGGCGCTGCTGCTCGCCGCCCGATAGAAGCCCCACCGGCACATTAGCGTAGTCGCTGGCACCAACCGCATCGAGCAGGGAATCAACCTTCTCCCGGTAGGCCCGGTTCTTCACGCGGAAGCCCCAGCGGTGGCCGTCCACCCCCAGTCCCACAAAATCGCGGGCCCGCAGGGGCATCTCGGTACCAATTGCCTTCTGCTGGGGAATGTAGCCGACGCCGGGGTTCCCTAGGCGGGCAGGGGCACCCAGAACCGAAATTTTGCCGGCGCTCAGCTGGGTCAGACCCAAAATGACCTTGATAAAGGTCGATTTGCCCGAGCCGTTGGGCCCCAGGACGGCAAAATATTCGCCCTGTTCCACGGTGAGGTTGAGGTCCTGCCACAGGGTACGGTGGCCAAAGGAAAGCCCGCCCCCGGTCACCGTAAGGGCGGGGGCGAGCTGGGTAGAAGAGTGAGCCATAGGCTTTATGCTACTGCCTTTTCTAGGTTGTCGATGTTCTGGGTCATCCAGTCCATGTAGCCGGTGTTCTCGGGCAGGGTCTCGGTGAAGGAGACGCTGGCAACTCCGGCTTCCTGGGCGAAGGTATAGATTTCGGTGGTCTGGGCGGTCTGGGTTTGCTCGTTGAAGGCCAGCAGGTCGATACTACCGCCGGTGAGGGCGTCCTTGGCTTCCTGCAGGGTCAGGGGGGCGATGTCGCTTTCGCTATCGACCGCTGCGGTCAAATCTGCCGGGGTGGAGTCGGTGAAACCGGCGTCCTCCAGCATGTAGCCCGAGACCGGCTCGGTTGCCAGGTAGGTACGTTCTTCGGTGTCGATAGCCTTGAGACGGTCAAGTAGCTGGTCAGCGTCGGTGGAGAAGGTTGCAGCGGCGCTGGTGTAGGCGTCCGCGTTGGCGGGGTCGAGCTCAGCCAGGTCGGCTGCCACCTGATTAGCTACCTTCTTCATGGTGTCCAGGTCGTACCAGACGTGCTCGTTGTAGGAGTGCACGTGGTCAGAGTGGTCTTCACCGGTGGTGCTGTGCTCTTCTGCCATGTGGGCCAGGTCGTCGGCGCTAAAGAGGCCCGAGAGTTCTACCGCGTTCACCACAATCTGGTCGGGGTTATCGGTGCCGGCCATTTCGGTGAGGAAGGTATCGTAGCCGCCGCCGTTGACGACAACCAGGTCAGCGTCTTTCACGGTCAGGCGGTCCTGGCTGGTGGCTTCGTAGGAGTGGGGGTCCACAGCGGTTGAGGCGATGAGCGGGGTGACCTCTACTTTATCGCCGCCGACTGCCGCCACCACATCGGCATAGACGTCGGTGGTGGTGACGACCTGCAGGGTTCCGTCGTTTGAGGACGAGGACGCGCTCGTCCCGCTTGACCCGCAAGCAGAGAGGGCCAGCGCCGATATGGCAAGCAGTGAGACGGTGGGGAAAATCTTTCGCATGGCGCTGTCCTTTGGTACGCAGTAAGGGATAGGGCTTCTGCCAGCCTACTCCTTTCTGCGAACGGTTCGCAAATAAAAAGTACGTACACCGCATCACACCCGCGCCCCGCTAGGAATATAAGGACGCCCGTCCTACCTTCCCTGCCACGGGGCAGGAAAGGCGAGGCGGGCGTCCGCGCACCGGCAGAAACCGGTAGCTAGCTAGAGGAAACTAGTCGGCGCTGTGCTTTGAAGCGGCCTCCTCGCGGCGGCGTACGTGCTCCTGGGTGGTGTCCTTAATTTCACCGACCAGTTCTTCGAGGATGTCTTCCAAGAAGAGCACGCCAACACTCTGCCCTTGGGCGTCAACCACGTGGGAGACATGGGCCCGATTGCGCTGCATGGTGGCAAGAGCCTCATCAATTTCGGTTTCGGGCTTGACGATCGACATCTGACGTAGCTTAGACCAGGCAATGGGCTGGTCCATGCGGTCAGCTTCGTAGACCAGGGCGTCCTTGATGTGCAGGTAGCCCATGTAGGTGCCGTCTTGCTCGTCCTTCATCACGAAGCGGGAGTAGCCGGTGTGGGCAACAGCCCGTTCCAGCTCAGCGGGTGTACAGGGGAAGTTCATGGTAACCAGCTGGTCACCGGGCACCATAATCTCAGCAACGGTCTTCGAGCTGAATTCCAGGGCGCCAGACAGCACGCCGGAGCCGTCGTCCACGGTTCCCTCTGCGGTTGATTGAGCCACAATGCTTTGAAGCTCATCAAGGGTGAAGGTTGAGGCAACCTCGGCCTTAGGTTCCACCTTCATCAGGCGCAGGGTATGGTCAGCAATCCAGTTGAGGAAGCCCACCAGGGGCTTGAGCACCCGCGAGACCGTGACCAGGGGCGGGGCAATCCACAGGGCAACGCCCTGGGCAGCCAGCGATACCGCCATATTCTTGGGCACCATCTCGCCGAAGATAACGTGGAGGTAGGTCACCAGGATCAGCGCGAATGCAAAGCCTACAGCGCTAGCCACCTCGTAAGGGATGCCCCAGCTTTCCAGGGGTGCAGACACTAGGTGGTGCAGGGCGGGCTCTGAAACATTCAGAATCAGCAGGGAGCAGACGGTAATACCCAGCTGGCAGGTAGCCAGCATGAGCGAGACGTTCTCCAGCGCATAAAGTACGGTGACCGCGCGCTTATTACCGGTCTCAGCCAGCGGCTCAATCTGGGAGCGGCGGGTCGACATAATGGCGAACTCACCGGCCACGAAAAAGGCATTACCGGCAAGGAGCACAAAGAGCAGGGCAATAGCTACCCAGTCGTTCATCGGGCCCCCTCCTTTCGAGCGGCGAGGTCATCTGTGGTGAGGGCTTCGGGAATAAAGCGGATGCGGTCAACCCGGCGCTGTTCCATCTTTTCTACGCGCAGGCGTCCGCCCTCAACGGGCACCACGTCGCCGGTTTCGGGAACTCGGCCCAGGTGGTCCATCATGAAGCCGCCCATGGTTTCGTAGGCGGGGTCATCATCCACATCGAGGGTACCGATGTAGTCCTTGACCTCGTCGGGGCGGAGCAGGCCCGAGAAGATGTAGTCGCCGTTGCCCACGCGCAGGGGGCGTTCGTCGAAGGAGTTGGTGTCGTGTTCGTCGGAGACTTCACCGACGATTTCTTCAACCAGGTCTTCAAGGGTGGTGATGCCGGCCGTGCCGCCGTATTCGTCGAGCACTACGGCAAGCTGTAGGGCGCCCTCTCGTAGCTGCATGAGCAGGGAGTCCAGGTGCACAGTTTCGGGCACCTGCAGCACGTCCTCCATGAGCGTTCCGGCTTCCAGTGTGTCGCGCTTATCGAGGGGAAGGCCCACAGCTTTCTTCACGTGCACAACCCCCACGATGTTGTCCTGGTCTTCCCGGTAGAGGGGGAAGCGGGAGTAGCCGGTGGTACGGGCCAGCTCGATGACATCGCTAACAGGAGCGGTATCTTCGAGCATGATGACCTTGCGGCGCGGGGTCATGACGTCGGCTGCGGTTAGCTCAGCGAAGGAGAGGGTCTTATCAACAAAGCGAGCAGTATCGGAGTCCAGGGTGCCCAGGTCGGCTGAGCGACGCACCATTGAAGAAAGCTCTTCGGGCGAACGGGCAGCAGACAGCTCTTCCTTAGCTTCCATGCCGAAGCGGTGCAGAACCCAGTTGGCAGAGCCGTTGGCGGTACGCACAATCGGCCCCATGACCTTGGTAAAGAGCAACTGACCAGGAGCCAGGACGCGAGCCACCCGGTAGGGTTCGGCGATTGCCAGGTTTTTAGGAACTAGCTCACCGATAATCATGGAGAGCAGGGTGGCTATACCCATGGAGAAAATAAGGGTAAGGGCGGAGGCAAGTGAGGGAGCCAGCCCCCAGGAGGCGATAGTGTCGCCGGCCAACGCATTGATGCCGCTATCGAGGGTGTAGCCTGTCAGCAGGGTGGTGATAGTGATACCCAGCTGACAACTGGAGAGCTGGGTTGAGAGGGACTTGAGGCAGGCAAGCACCCGTTCGCCTGCGGCGTCTCCCCTATCAATTTCTTGCTGGACCTTGGACTGATCAAGGGCTACCAGCGAAAATTCTACGGACACGAAGAAGCCGGTACCCAGAATCAGGGCAAAACCGATGAGAAGCAGGAGCCATTCCATGGTTTAGGCTCTCACCGCCTGCTGGGCTAGGTGCGTCTGTTCTAGGGTACGGACGCCCGTGGTCTGGTGTAGGGGTTCTATGCGCCTAGGCGCTCGTGAGGGCTGCGAGCTTGCACAGCAACTAGAAGGGTCTTCCATAGTGGTCAATTCTAGCGAATCTCTAGCGGTTTACTCAGTGGGCCCCCTTTCACCACCTGCGAAACGTGAGCCCATTTATACCGGACAGCACGTACGTGAGATGTCATAGAAAGTAGTGCGTTGGACGAACCCCCAAAACACTTCTAAACTAGACAAAGATATGCGGTACATCACGCGCCCAACGTAGTGTGCGATGCCCGCCCACCTCGTGCCAAAAGCGGTTTTGGCACTCAGCAATCACAAGAGATGGAAGAGGCGTAAGAGAAGTGCCAAACCAGCCAGAACATACGGTTCCCGAAGAGTTCGCGGGTAACGAGTGGCTCGTCGAAGAGCTCTTTGAAAAGTACGAGCAGGACCGCAATTCAGTCGACGAGACATGGTGGCCCCTATTTGACCAGTGGGCAGGCACAACCGGGAGCGCACCTAGCACCCAGCAGGCAAAGGAGCCTGCTGCGGCGTCCGCCCCGACCAGTGAAGTCCCCTCCAAGGCGCCAGTTCCCTCTACCCCCAAGACCCCTGCTCCAGAAGCTGACCCCAAGTCCGCTCCGAAGGCAGCACCCAAGGCAAGCAACCCCTCAGCGACCAAGCCCGCTACCCCGAAGGAAGAACCCGTGAGCGACGCTCCCCAAGAAGACCAGATTGTCACCCTGCGCGGCCCCGCCAAGGCGGTTGCCACCAACATGGATGAGTCACTGAGCGTACCCACTGCAACCACCGTCCGCGCCATTCCCGCCAAGTTGCTGATCGATAACCGCACCGAGATCAACAGCTACCTGGCACGCACCCGAGGCGGCAAGGTCTCCTTCACCCATATCATCGGCTACGCCATTATCCGTGCCCTTGCTGCTTTCCCCTCCATGAACGTCAGCTACGGTGAGGACGCCAAGGGCAAGCCCGCCGCTATCCAGCACGCCCACGTCAACTTTGGCCTGGCCATTGACCTACCCCGCCCCGATGGTTCTCGCAACCTGGTTGTGCCCAACATCAAGGGCGCAGAGAAGCTTTCCTTCTCAGAGTTCTGGGAAGCCTACAACGACATCGTCAAGCGCGGACGCGAGGGCAAGCTCGGCGTTGAAGACTTCGCCGGCACCACCGTATCGCTCACCAATCCCGGCGGTATTGGCACCGTCCACTCCGTCCCCCGTCTCTCTAAGGGCCAGGCGGCCATTATCGGCGCCGGCGCCCTGGATTACCCTGCCGAGTACCGCGGCACCTCAGAAAAGGTCATCGCCCGCAACGGCGTCTCCAAGATTCTGACCCTGACCTCGACCTACGATCACCGAGTTATCCAGGGCGCAGGCTCCGGCGAGTTCCTCAAGATTGTGGAGCACTACCTGCTCGGTGGCGATGGCTTCTACGACCAGATCTTCGAAGACCTGCGCATCCCCTTTGAGCCCGTCCGTTGGGCCCGCGACAACCAGGTCAACCCCGAAGCCGAAATTTCCAAGGTTGCCCGTATCCAGCAGCTCATTCACGCCTTCCGTGTACGCGGCCACCTAGTAGCCCAGACCAACCCCATCGGCTACCAGATGCTCTCCCACCCCGATCTACGCCTGGAAAACTACGGCTTGACCCTCTGGGACCTTGACCGTTACTGGCCCACCGGCGGTTTTGGCGAAAAAGAATCCCTGCCCCTGCGCACCATTCTTGAGCTTTTGCGCGAGGCCTACACCCGCACCCTGGGTGTCGAGTACATGCACATCGAGAATCCCGAAGAGCGCCAGTGGTTCCAGGATCGTTTGGAGCACGGCTACACCAAGCCCTCCCGTGACGAGCAGTTCCGTGTGCTGGGCACCCTGAACGCCGCTGAAGCTTTCGAAACCTTCCTGCAGACCAAGTATCTGGGTCAGAAGCGCTTCTCGCTGGAGGGCGGCGAATCCCTGATTCCTCTGCTTGACTCGGTGATTTCTGAAGCAGCAGACGCTGGCCTGAATGGGGTCGGTATCGGTATGGCCCACCGCGGTCGTCTCAACGTGCTGACCAATATTGCAGGTAAGTCCTACGCCCAGATCTTCCGTGAGTTCGAGGGTCAGATGGATCCCCGCCTGACCGGTGGCTCCGGCGACGTCAAGTACCACCTGGGCACAGAGGGAGTCTTTACCTCCCACAACGGCAACCAGACCCAGGTCTACCTGGCCGCTAACCCCTCCCATCTGGAAGCCGTCAACACCGTGCTTGAGGGTATCGTCCGCGCTAAGCAGGACACCCTGGCTGAACAGGGCATCGGCAACTACCCCGTACTGCCGATCCTGGTTCACGGCGACGCAGCCTTCGCTGGCCAGGGCATCGTGCTAGAAACCCTGCAGATGTCCAAGCTTGAGGGCTACACCACCGGCGGTACCGTACACATCGTGGTCAACAACCAGGTGGGCTTCACCACCACCCCGCGCGATGGTCGCACCGCAACCTACTCCACTGACATCGCCCGCATGATTCAAGCTCCCGTGCTGCACGTGAATGCCGATGATCCCGAGGCCGTCGTCCGCGCAGGCTCCATCGCCTTCGCCTACCGCCAGGCCTTCAACAAGGACGTCGTCATTGACCTGGTCTGCTACCGCCGCCGCGGTCACAACGAAGCAGACGATCCCTCGATGACCCAGCCCAAGATGTACCAGCAGATTGAGGAACTGCCCTCAACCCGCAAGATTTACACCGAAGCCCTGGTCGGCCGCGGCGACATCTCCCAGGACGAGGCCGAGCGTGCTCTGAAGGACTACCAGTCCCGCCTGGAGCAGATTTTCACCGAGACCCACGAGGCCCAGTCGTCCTCCGCTCCCCTAGTCACCGCAGATGCTGCCGCTGTTTCTAACATCGAGCGCCCTGCTGCACAGCAGAATGAGGATTCCGTTCACGTTGCCGGCGAGACCGCTATCTCTGCTGAGACCCTGGCTCAGATTGGCCAGGCCTTCGGCAAAATTCCCGAGGGTTTCACCGTGCACAAGAAGCTCAAGAAGCTGCTTGAACAGCGCGTCAAGATGTCAACCGAGGGCAACATCAACTGGGGCTTCGGCGAGCTTGCTGCCTTCGCCTCCCTCCTGCTGGAAGGCCGCGATGTGCGCCTGACCGGTCAGGACGTCCAGCGCGGCACCTTCGTCCAGCGCCACTCCGTGCTCCACGACTCTCTGACCGACGAAGAGTGGAACCCCCTGGCTAACCTCTCAGAAACCCAGGGTAAGTACTCCATCTACAACTCCCTGCTCTCCGAGTACGGCGTCATGGGCTTCGAGTACGGCTACTCCGTAGAGCGCCCGGACTCCCTGGTGCTCTGGGAGGCCCAGTTCGGCGACTTCGCCAACGGCGCCCAGACCATCGTTGATGAGTTCATCTCGTCAGCAGAGCAGAAGTGGGCCCAGCGTTCCTCACTGGTGCTGCTGCTCCCCCACGGTTTTGAGGGTCAGGGCCCTGACCACTCATCAGCCCGTATGGAGCGTTACCTGCAGCTGTGCGCCGAGAACAACATGACCGTTGCTGTTCCCTCGACCCCGGCTAACCACTTCCACCTGCTGCGCCGCCAGGCCCACTCCCGCCCGCACAAGCCGCTGATCGTTATCACCCCCAAGCAGCTGCTGCGCCTCAAGGCTGCTGCCTCATCGGTTGAAGACTTCACCAGCGGTAGCTTCAAGCCCGTCATCGAGGACCAGGGTAACCTGAACCCCGCTGACGTGACCCGCCTGGTCTTCGTCTCGGGCCGTCTCTACTACGACCTGGAAGCAGAGCGCGCCAAGCGCGGCGATAAGAGCACCGCAATTGTGCGAGTCGAGCAGCTCTACCCCCTGCCGTCCGCAGAGATCAAGGAGCAGATTGCTGCCTACCCCAATGCGGAACTGGTCTGGGCCCAGGACGAACCTGCTAACCAGGGCCAGTGGCCCTTCATGGCGGTTAACCTGCTCCCCCAGATTGACTACCGCATGAAGCTGATTTCCCGCCCGGCAGCCGCTTCCCCCGCAGCCGGTACCGGTAAGCGTCACCAGCGCGAGCTCGATAACCTCATCTCCGAGGTATTCGACCGCTAAGCTAGGGCTTTGCCCAGCTCTTGTGCCCGGGTCTTGATCTTCAAGACCCGGGCACTGCCCGTTTGCGGTGCGCCCACCGTGCACTGGCGGGCTCCAGGGTTTAGACTGGTACAGAACGAACGAGACCAACGTTGCGGGGTTTACCGCCCCTCAACCTTGTAGAAAGAAACACGTGGATCAGCGAAAAATTCGACTTGTAGCCGTTGGCGATGATCTGCTCGCAGGCGTCGGGGACCCCCGCACCCTCGGGTGGTTCGGGCGCGTTATGGCGCGTACCCCTCAGACCTCTGCCTCTATCTCTGCCTATAATCTGGCAGCTCCCGGTGAGGGTAGCGAACAGCTCAACGCTCGCTGGTTTGAAGAAGCCAGCCGTCGCTTTGCCCAGGGCCACGAGAACCGCCTGGTCATTGCCCCCTCAACCTTCGACATCGACCTGGGCCTCACCAGCGCCCGCTCCCGCCTGAACCTGGCGAACATGGTCGATATGGCCTCCCAGAACAACGTGAAGGTTCTGGTTGTTGGCCCCCCGCCCACTCTCGATGCTGAGCGTAACCGCAAGATTGCCGACCTGTCGGCAGCCTACGCCGATGTGGTGACCCGCCGTAACCACGTCTACGTTGATACCTTCAACCCCCTGCTGCACCATGAGCAGTGGCGCAATGACCTGGCAGCGAACGATGGCCGCCCCGGTCAGTCCGGCTACGGCCTGATTGCCTGGCTGGTCCTGCACCGCGGCTGGTACAACTGGCTTCAGATTTCAGAGCCCGTTTAAGGAAGTCTCTGGCAGGTGCCTGCCCCTGTGACAAACCCGGGGTGTGCAAAGCTAGCCAAGGTATGCGAAAATAGTGAGAAGTGCCTATTCTAAGGTGCTATCGACCATTTGTGCTCCGTTATCCTGACGGGCACTCCACCTTGATCAAGGAGGCTCTCATGAGCAAGCGCGGTCGCAAGCGTAAGGATCGCCGTAAGGGTAGCGCTAACCACGGTAAGCGCCCCAACTCATAAGGCAATCGACAAGGGCCCCTACTCGCAGAAGCGAGCAGGGGCCCTTTGTTATTGGCTAATTAGCTGCCGGGTGCCCTCCGGTATGGATATCGTCGATGCAGGCACGGATACGGCTTTTGAGGTCGACGGGGGCGGTTTCCTTGCAGGTGCGGCGCACTGCTTGGCGGATGATGCACTCTAGGTCGTATTCCTTGGCGCAGGTTTCACATTCGGCTAGGTGGGCTTGGAGTTCTTCAAGGTCCTGGCAGCTGAGCGGGTCGTCAATGTAGGTGTAGATTTTGGCCAGGCGCTCTTCGCAGGGGGTAGAAGGGCTCGGGTTGTGTACGGCAGTCATTGGTGGCTCCTTTCTTAGGCCCTAGCGGTTTGGCGGGCGCCGGCCTTGCCGGTGGTCGTGGTTTTGATGCCGCGTTCGGCGGCGTAGTCGGTGAGTTTGTCTCTGAGCAGTTTGCGGCCGCGGTGCAGGCGGGACATGACGGTACCGATGGGGGTGTCCATGATCTCGGAAATCTCTTTGTAGGAGAACCCTTCGACATCGGAGTAGTAGACGGCCATGCGGAAGTCTTCGGGGATAGACTGCAGAGCCTCTTTGATGTCGCTGTCGGGCAGGTGGGCAAGGGCTTCGTTTTCCGCAGAAGGTAGGCCCTTGGAGTCGTGGGCTCCGGCCTGGGCTAGCTGCCAGTCTTCGACGGTGTCGGTGTTGGCCTGGTAGGGCTCGCGTTGGCGTTTGCGGTAGACGTTGATGTAGGTATTGGTGAGGATCCGGTAGAGCCAGGCTTTGAGGTTGGTTCCGGGCTTGTACTGGTGGAAGGCAGAGAAGGCTTTCATGTAGGCCTCTTGAACGAGGTCTTCGGCGTCCTGCGGGTTGCGGGCCATGCGCAGGGCGGCGGCGTAGAGCTGGTCTACGTATAGTAGGGCTTCTCGTTCAAAACGGGCTTTGCGCTCGGCGTCGGTTTCGCGGGAGCGCACATCGGGTTCGTTGCCTTCGGGGGCGAGGACGTCGGTGGTCGGCGCAGGTTCAGTGCTGGGGGCCGGGGGCGTGGCTGTCATTTCCCTCCAGGTGTGCTGTGGTCTTTTGTCTTACTGTACCTGCCAATGGGCGCAGCTACGCGCCGAGTACACCAGATATAACGAGCGCTAGCGGCACTTATTCCCCAGAACCGGAGTAATTTTGCGCTGGTGGTGCAATAAAGTGGCTGAACCCACCGGTCTATATGTATGCTTAGTAGTGTTAGGTATCTGTGATACATCGCAAAGGGGCCTCGCACCCCGTGAAGGAGGAACTCATGTCTTTGGTTCGCCGTTTTGCTCGCCCTCTGCTGGCTTCAAGCTTTATTATCTCGGGTGTTGACCGTCTGCGTGACCCCGAATCGTCCAAGCACCTGGCTAAGGTGGTTAACCTGGCTGCGACTTCTGCCCCTCAGCTTTCTGTGCTGCGTGGCCAGGAGAAGCTGGTGGGTCAGGCTTTGGCTGGCTCTCAGGTAGCTGCCGGTGCCCTTTTTGCTCTGGGTAAGCTGCCCCGTCTTTCTGCGAGCGTCCTGCTGGCTACCGGTGCTATTAACTCCTACGTTGAGTACCGCGCTACCGAGGCTGAGACTAAGGAAGAGAAGACTGCCCGCCGCAATGCTGCTGTGCTCAATGGCTCCCTGCTGGGCGCTATTGCTATCTCAGCTGTTGATACCGATGGTAACCCCTCACTGGCCTGGCGAGCTTCCAAGCTGGGTGATCAGGTAGCTAAGAAGTCCCACCAGCTGGCTTCCGATGTTCAGGACGCCGCTTCTGATGCCCAGAAAAAGGTTGAGGACCTCTTCGCCTAAGCTGGCCCCTACCGGGTGTAAGACCCCGTGAACTTTCGATAAACCCCGCATCATATCGGTGCGGGGTTTTCTTGTTTGCTGCCCCGCCCACCTAAAATAGGGAGGGAGTACGCCGTAATAACTGATTCCGAAGTAGGTTTTATTTGTGGTTGATGCGACCAAGCAGCCCTTAGTTGCCGATGGAGACTGGCTAGCGCCCACCGTGACGGTGCCCGGCGGTGCCCATGCCCGGGTGGAGATTCCGGGGTCTAAGTCGCTCACCAATCGTTACCTGCTGCTGGCGGCTTTAGCTGATAGCCCCTCGGTGATTCACGCTCCCCTGCATTCGCGCGATTCGCGGCTAATGGTGGCCGCACTGACTGCTCTGGGTGCCCGTTTTGAAGAGATTGAAACCGGTAGTGCCTTTGGCCCTGACCTACGGGTGACCCCCCTAGATTTTTCTGCGACCGTTGCCCGTGAGGCCTCCATTGATGTGGGATTGGCGGGTACTGTGATGCGTTTTGTGCCCCCGGTTGCTGCTCTACTGCCCGGTACTTTCCATTTCGATGGCGATGAGCATGCGCGGGTTCGCCCCATGCTGCCGGTGGTTGAGGCCCTGCGGGGCCTGGGGGTTGAGGTCGAGGACGCCGGTCGCGGCTCCCTGCCCTTTACGGTCGTTTCTACCGGTTCGGTGCAGGTGCCCGAACTGACCATTGATGCTTCAGGTTCTTCCCAGTTTGTCTCTGCCCTTCTGCTGGCTGCCTGCCGTTTTGAGCGGGGTCTGGTGCTGCGGCACGAGGGTGGCCCGGTGCCCTCGATGCCCCACATTGAGATGACCGTTGAGACCATGCGTGAGCTCGGTATTAGCGTTGACTTCAACGGCACCGATACCTGGACGGTTGCCCCCGGTGGCTTCCCCGGCTTTGAGGTTACCGTTGAGCCCGATCTTTCTAACGCTGGGCCCTTCCTGGTTGCTGCAGTAGCCACCGGGGCCTCGGTGACGGTTCCGCGCTGGCCCGAGTCCACTACCCAGGGTGGGGACCATTGGCGGAAGATTCTGCCCCTCTTTGGGGCCCGGGTAGAGCTGGCCGACGGGAACCTGACCGTCACCGGCCCTGCCGGCGGCGCGGCGTCCGGTCTGCCCGGTGTTGAACTCGACCTGGCCGAGGCCGGTGAACTGGCCCCCACTGTTGCTGCCCTCATCGCTCTCTCGCCGGCGACCAGCGTCCTTTCCGGCATTGCTCACCTGCGCGGGCACGAAACTGACCGACTTGCTGCCTTGACCGCCGAGATCAACCGTCTCGGTGGTAGGGCTAAAGAAACCGAAGACGGTATTCGCGTTACCGAACCCGTGGTTCACGGGGCTCTCATGCGTACCTACGCTGATCACCGTATGGCCACCGCGGCAGCCGTCATGGGGCTGGTTGTTCCGGGTGTCGTAGTTGAAAACGTAGAGACCACCTCCAAGACCCTGCCCAACTTCACCGGGCTCTGGCAGAACATGCTGGACCAGTGGCAGGCAGGTGCTGCCTAATGCGCCGTTCCTGGGATGAAAGCGATGTACGGGTACGCCCCAATAAGAAGGGTTCCCGCCCCCGCACCAAAGACCGCCCCGCCCATAAGGACGCCGAGATTGGCCGCATCATCACCGTAGACCGGGGCCGCTATACCGCCATACTCGATGAGGGCAAGAGTAGCGAACGGGTCGTCACCGCCGTGCGCGCCCGGGAGCTTCGCCGCTCCCCTATCGTGGTGGGCGACAAGGTTGCCCTCGTGGGGGACACCAGCGGTAAGCCCGATACCCTGGCCCGTCTCGTCCGTATCGAAGAGCGCACCAACCTGCTACGCCGCAGCGCCGACGATACCGACCCCGTCGAGCGCGTCGTCGTTGCCAACGCTGACAACCTGGTTATCGTGGTCGCCGCAGAAAACCCCGAGCCCCGCACCGGCTTTATCGACCGGTCCCTAGCAGCCGCCTTCGACGCCGGGCTCACCCCCATTCTCTGCATCACCAAGACCGACCTCAAACACCCTCAATGGCTGCTGGACTACTACCGGGACGTTGAGCTCACCATCTTGCTGTCTAAGTCCAAGGACGGCCGCGCCCCCAGCGAGGAAGGCTCCGAGGGGCTCGACACCACCCTCGTTGAGCAGCTCTCTGAGTATCTCGATGGCTCGGTCTCTGTGCTCCTGGGCCACTCCGGTGTGGGCAAATCAACCCTGGTCAACGCCCTGACCGGGGCAGAACGCGCCACGGGGCATGTGAATGCCGTGACCGGGCGCGGCCGCCACACCTCGTCCTCAGCCCTGGCCCTCCAGCCCCAGAAGTCAGCCCCCGGCACCTGGATTATCGACACCCCCGGTATCCGTTCCTTCGGTCTAGCCCACGTCGAACCCGACACCCTGGTCGCCTCCTTCACCGACCTTGCCCCGGGCTCAGCCAACTGCCCTAAGGGCTGTACCCACTCGGCGTCCGCCCCCGACTGCGGCCTGACCGCCTACGTCGAAGCGGGCCAGGCCGGCCCCGCTGGTCCAGAACGCCTCGACTCCCTGCGCAAGCTCCTGCGCGTCGACGAAGAAACCGGCGACACCGAGAAAGAACTCGGCGTCGTAGACCTCTAAACACACCAAGGCACACGAGACCATGACTAACTACACCGACGACCTGCGCCTGGCCCACATCATGGCTGATGCGGTAGACCGCCTCACCCTGGCCAAGTTCACCTCCCACGATTTCGCCGTCGACACCAAACCCGACCTCACCCCCGTCACCGACGCCGACCGCGAAGCCGAGCAGCTCATCCGTTCCCAGCTGTCCCGCGTCCGCACCCGTGACTCAGTGCTGGGTGAAGAATTCGGGGAAACCGGGTCTTCCCCCCGCCAGTGGGTCATCGACCCCATCGACGGCACCAAGAACTTCGTGCGCGGTGTGCCCGTCTGGGCTACCCTCATAGCCCTGCTTGACCACGGCAAGCCCGTCGTCGGCGTCGTCTCCGCCCCCGCCCTCCAACGCCGCTGGTGGGCAGCCGAAGGCACCGGCGCCTACACCGGCCGCTCCCTCGCCAAGGCTACCCGTATCTCGGTCTCCTCTGTCGCCCAGCTCGAGGACGCCTCCTTCTCCTACTCTTCCCTCACCGGCTGGCGCGATTTGGGCCTGCGCGATAACTTCATCGACCTGACCGACACCGTCTGGCGCACCCGAGCCTACGGCGACTTCTGGTCCTACATGATGGTTGCAGAGGGCGTCGTCGACGCCGCCGCCGAACCCGAACTCGGCCTCTACGATATGGCCGCCCTGGTCCCCATCGTGACCGAAGCAGGCGGACGCTTCACCTCCCTGGCAGGAGCGGACGGCCCCCACGGCAGCAACGCCCTAGCCACCAACGGCCACCTGCACGAGGCCGCCCTTTCCTATCTGGGGACCGACAAGACCCTCTAAAGCCGGGGTCTCACGAGACCGGGCTAAACGCTTCAACCTAGACCAAAGGCCCCGAATCCTGTATCAAGGATTCGAGGCCTTTAGTCTGAGCGGTTTCTTGTGCTGAACTACTTCTTACGCTGGTTCAGAATCGAAATCTGCTCATTGCTGCGGTTGTTCACTGCCTCGGTATGCACCTCGGTCTTACCGGACTCAGAGGGAGCTGAGTACTGCAGGAACTTAGGCTGGGCAGGAATCTTCAGCTGAATCTTCGACTGCTGGGTACGCTGCTTCGACAGGTCCACGCTGTAGAGCATCGACACGGTCTCCTCACGAATACCGCCCATCATGCTCTGGTAGAGGGCATAACCCTCACGCTGGTACTCCACCAGGGGGTCACGCTGGGCCATGGCGCGCAGGCCAATGCCTTCCTTAAGGTAGTCCATCTCGTAGAGGTGCTCAGGCCAGCGCTTACCGATGACCGAGAGCACCACGCGGCGCTCAATCTCGCGCATGGCTTCCTCACCCACGGACTCTTCGCGCTCAGTGTACTGCATCTCAGCGTCAGCCAGCACTTCCTTGACGATCTGGTCGCGGGTGACCTTGGTCTTGTCGCCCGCTTCTTCAGCCAGGTCTTCGGGGGTAATGGTAACCGGGAAGATGGTGCGCAGGTTCTCCCAGAGCTTCTCAAAGTCCCAGTCCTCGGCGTGGCCCTCGCCCACCTGGGCATCGATAGCGGACGTAATAACCTCGGTGCGGAACTTCTCAATCTGTTCCTTGAGATCATCGCCTGCCAGAATCTGGGCGCGGTCCTTGTACATGGCCTCGCGCTGGCGGTTGAGCACATCGTCATACTTGAGTACGTTTTTGCGCTGCTCAGCGTTGCGGGCCTCAACCTGGCCCTGGGCGTTGGCAATGACGCGGGAAACAATCTTGGCTTCCAGGGCGGTATCGTCGGGGGCACCGGCCATTAGGCGGGCAGCTGCCTGGCCGTTGAAGAGACGCATCAGGTCATCAGAAAGTGACAGGTAGAAGCGGGACTCGCCGGGGTCGCCCTGGCGGCCCGAACGTCCGCGCAGCTGGTTATCGATGCGGCGGGATTCGTGACGCTCGGTACCCAGCACATACAGGCCACCCAGGTCTTTAACCTCTTCGTGCTCGGCAGCAGAGGCCTGCTCCGCTGCGGCAAGCACCTCGGGCCACTTAGCCTCATACTCTTCGGGCTTCTCGTTGGGGTCAAGACCCAGGGCCTTCATGGTCTCAACGGCCTCAAACTCGGGGTTGCCACCGAGCATAATATCGGTACCGCGGCCTGCCATGTTGGTTGCTACGGTGACGGCACCCTTACGGCCAGCCTGGGCAACGATGGCAGCTTCACGGGCGTTATTCTTAGCGTTCAGAACTTCGTGGCGGACGCCCGCCTTCGACAGCAGCTTAGAGAGGTACTCAGACTTCTCAACGCTGGTGGTACCTACCAGCACGGGCTGGCCGGTAGCGTGGCGCTCTTCGATATCTTTGACCACCGCGTTGAACTTGGCAATCTCGTTCTTGTAGACCTTATCGGGCTGGTCGATACGCTGCTTTTCCTTGTTGGTCGGAATCGGCACGACACCCAGCTCGTAGGTGTTCATGAACTCAGCGGCCTCGGTCTCAGCGGTACCGGTCATGCCCGAGAGCTTGTTGTACATGCGGAAATAGTTCTGCAGGGTCACGGTCGCCATGGTCTGATTTTCAGGCTTGACCTCGACCTCTTCCTTGGCTTCAATGGCCTGGTGGATGCCGTCATTGTAGCGGCGACCTGCCAGAATACGACCGGTGTGCTCATCAACAATCATGACTTCGCCGTTCATGACGACGTAGTCCTTGTTGCCCTTGAAGAGTTCCTTGGCCTTAATAGCGTTGTTGAGGAAGCCAATCAGGGGGGTGTTCTGTGACTCGTAGAGGTTATCGATGCCCAGGTGGTCTTCGACCTTATCGATACCCGATTCGAGCACGCCCACGGTGCGCTTCTTTTCATCGACCTCATAGTCTTCACCGGCCACCAGAGTGCGGGCGATACGGGCAAATTCGCCGTACCAGCGGTTGGCCTCGCCCATGGCGGGTCCAGAAATAATCAGCGGAGTACGGGCCTCGTCAATCAGGATGGAGTCGACCTCATCGACGATGGCAAAGTTGTGTCCGCGCTGCACCTGTTCCTCTTTGGTCCAGGCCATGTTATCGCGCAGATAGTCAAAGCCGAATTCGTTGTTGGTTCCGTAAGTGATGTCCGCTTGGTACTGCTTACGGCGGACCTCGGGGGTCTGGTTAGCCAAGATGACGCCAGATTCCATGCCCAGGAAACGGAAGACTCGGCCCATCAGGTTAGCCTGGTACTCAGCCAGGTAGTCGTTGACGGTGACCACGTGCACGCCCTTACCGGAGAGGGCATTGAGGTAGGCAGGGGCGGTGGCGACCAGGGTCTTACCCTCACCGGTTTTCATTTCGGCAATATTGCCCAGGTGCAGGGCGGCGCCGCCCATGAGCTGCACATCGTAGTGGCGCTTGCCCAGGGTTCGTTTTGAGGCTTCGCGGACCACAGCAAAAGCTTCGGGGAGCAGAAGGTCCAGTGACTCGCCGTCCTCAACGCGCTTACGGAAGGCGTCGGTTTCAGCGCGTAGCTCGGCGTCGCTCATAGCGACAAAGCTGTCTTCGAGTGAGTTCACTGCTTCGGTGTAAGCACGCAGCTGCTTGAGGACTTTTTGGTCTCCGCTGCGGAGTAGCTTTTCCAAGAGAGATGCCACTGAAGTTTGCTCCTTGATTGGTTTGATAGGGGGCGGGCAGGGTGAGCCCACCGTGCTCACTCTATTCTAGTTTAGTCCCCCGGTGCGCTGGGAACGTTCACCTCTGGGCTTGAAACTGCAGAGCGTTTAGTGGAAAACCTCAAAAGAGGACGCTCCCCACCACCGGGTGAGTACAAAGAAGACCCCCTGCTCTTCTCCACCGGAAGCTGGCAGAAAGAGCAGGGGGCCTAAGTAGTTTGCGGTTATTTTATGAGGCGGATTCCTCTCCCAGGGTAATCACACCGTAGGACCAGCCCTTGCGGCGGTAGACCGCTGCGGGGGATCCGGTTGCCTTGTCGACGTAGAGGAAGAAGTCATGGCCTACAAGTTCCATGCGGTCAACTGCCTCTTCGGGGGTCAGGTAATCAGCGGGGAATGTCTTCTGACGGATTTCGATGGGTGAATCTGCCTCTTCATGCAGGTCGTATTCTCCAGCGAAAGCCGCCTCTTCAACGGGTAGGTCTTCGGTCTGAATTTCGGTGAGGGCGACCTGGTCGGTGATGACAGGCAGTGAGCCGGTGGCTTCTGAGACCGAGATGGGGTGCTTGCCCCCTGCGCGGCGGGTTTTGCGACGGTCGCGGGCGCGGCGGAGGCGTTCTAGGAGCTTGCCATAGGTTTCGTCGAAAACTGCGAACTTATCTTGACCGGTTGCTTCTGCTCGGAGCACGGGGCCGCGGCCGATAACGGTGATTTCCACTCGGATAGCCGCGGGGCCGTTTTGGCCTTCCTTGGTGAACTTGACTTCGATGTCGGTTACGTTGTCACCTAGAGCTTCGAACTTGGTGATTTTACTTTCAACGTGTTCCTGCAGACGTTCACTTACTTTGACGTTGCGGCCGGTGATGTTGAGTTCCACAATTCCCTCCATTCTCAGGGGGTGAATACCCGACCCTGTGACTGCCGGGTATTGGGGAATCTGTCTTGTGGATTCCTTAACGCAACTCTACGCCGTTTTGTGGTCTAAGTCATTTTTTTAAGGCTTTTACGGTTCATTTCGCAGGAAAGAGTAAGATTTTTGGTGCGCCACCTCACTCTGTGTTATACCGCTGCCGCTTGGGAACATACGCGATAGTTGCCCCACCCAGCACTCTGGCTCCCTGGCTGGTCAGCACCCGGTGGCCCTCCTTCAGGGAGGCTCCGGTGGTAAACACATCGTCAACCAACAGACAGCGGGCCC
The DNA here is from genome assembly GCF_928381415.1 of Rothia nasimurium. Lineage (GTDB taxonomy): Bacteria > Actinomycetota > Actinomycetes > Actinomycetales > Micrococcaceae > Rothia > Rothia nasimurium_H. The sequence goes on along the minus strand of NZ_CAKMSF010000007.1, from coordinate 41,246 downwards.
CCTCTAGACGGTAGTAACGCCCCAGCTGGTGCAGGGCAGGCTTGCCCAGGGTAAGTTTTCCCTGCATCTGCCGGTGGCGCTCTTCGAGGCCCAGTGTTTTCTGGGCTTGGGCACCTTTGGCACCGCGCATTCCCCGCTTCCAGGCAGGAACCTGGGCGAGCGCGTCCGCCACCTTGACCGGTGCCGGGTAGAGCAGGAGGGGTAGCACCGCGCGGGCTAGGAGCGGGGCTGGGGCATAGCCCCGCCTGCGCACCGAGGCCCGGCTGGAGGGTAGGGGCACCAGGTAGATGGGCTCGTCGGGCTCCAGTTCGCTCTCGCTCAGCTCTAGAAGGCAGGTCACAGCCCGGGCCAGGGCCGAGGCGAGGTAGGGGCTCAGGTCGGTGCGTCCGGCATCCTTATAGGCCAGGACGCAGCGCCCCAGCTCGTGCTCGTAGCGGCCAGCAGACACCACCGACAGCTGCGTGCCGGGCAGGGTAATGGTCTGTAGGTTGAGGGTGGCCAGGCGCACCAGCCGGTCGCACAGGGGGCAGAGGGCAGCGGACGCCAGCATGCTGGGCCCGTAGGTCTGGCAGCTGGCGCAGACCCTGGGGAAGAAGAGTTCTGTGGTCTGCCGCCAGCTGGTCAGCATATCGGGCAGAAGAGGGTGGGTGGACGTCATACCCCCAGCCTGGCAGGGTCAGGCGGCTACCTGCCAGGGCTGGGGATAAGTGGTCCAGACCATTTCTCTTAGCCGGCGTAGTTGATTTCGCTGAGGCTGCTTTCTATGCGGGTCCAGCTCAGCCCGGCTACGATATACAGCCCGCCGTCCTTGGTCATCGCAACTGCCTGGTCAATACCGTTGCCGGTGACAATGCGGGTAATGCCTTGCAGGGAATCGTACTGGGTGTTCTCGCCGGTCAGGGAGACCAGTTCGGTCTGGGTGGTGTCGGTATTCCAGAGGAAGACCTCCACGTCACTGACCCATTCAGCCCCGCGCGGGTTAATCTCTGCGCCCAAGCGCACCGGGTCAAGGAGCTGGGTGGGGGTACCGTCTGCCGACCGGCGGATAGCCGAGACCCAGGCCCCGTAGTTGCTTCCGTCGGCTGCCGAGGTGACCAGTACGGCCCGGCTACCGTCGCGGGCGATAGAGATGCTCTGCAAGAGCTCCCCCTCAATCCAGCTGGTGACCTCGCGGGCGGCGCTGCCTTCCTGGCCTGCGGCGATAACCCGAACAGAGCCGTCCTGCTCCCCCACCCAGAGCCAGTTCTGGTGGTCAAAGCAGGGCCCTAGAACGTGGGTGCCCCGGTAGACCGAGCGGGCACCGTTGGAGTTAGCCAGCCAAATCTCGTTCTGCCCGGTGTTGGTGTAGGCGTAGTAGTTACGGGTGTAGTTCATGGCGGGCAGGGTAATGAGGGCCTGGGCCGAGGTCTCTACGATGGTCTGCTGGCTGGCGGTATCGTCCAGGGCTGCCCGGGCAATCAGGCGGTTATCTTCGATACCCACAATGTTGCTGGCGGCTTCGGGGTTAACTGCCGGTTCCCGGTAGTTCTCGAGGGTGGGGGCCGCAACGATCTGGTCGTTGATGGTGAGCTGCACCGTGGTGACCGAGGCAAGGTTGGTGAGGGTCTGGGTGAGCTGGGTGCGTAGGCGCTCGGTTTCGAGGGCGCTGGCTGCGGTGAGAGACGTACCCCCGGAGAGCTGGATGTCAGCCACCCCGTTTTCGATGGGGACGGAGTTGCGGGTCAGGCTGGTATCGGCCGGTACAGCGGTCACGACAGCCCCGGTGAGGTAGGGGGCCGGCCCTTCAAGGAGTACCCTCACCAGGGAGGTAGCTACCGTGGTGCGCTCGGCGAACCAGCGCACATCGGGCACAGCATAGGTGTAGGTGGGGTCGTAGAAGTAGAGGGTGAAGGGGTTGAAGACGTCCGCGAATTCATTCCTGCTCAGCACCGTTCCATCGGGAGCGGAGGAGATACGCCACTCCCCGTCGACCTGGCGCAGGGTGAACTCCACCTCGGTATCGGCCACTGTGGTGTAGGAGGTAGCCAGGCCCTTATCGTCAACCAGGGTGCTCGTGGGCACGGTGACCAGGTAGCTTGAGTCGCTGACGGAGGCCGTGGTGAAGGATGAGTTGTAGACCAGTGTGCGCCCGTCCGGCTTCCAGGACTGGGCCAGGTCTTCGGTCAGGTAGAGCCTGGCTACGCTGTAGTCGTCCTTCACCCCTACCCCGGCGTGCAAGAAGCCCTCGATGATCTCGGTGGGCCGGGCCCCGGGAGCAGGACCTTCGGGTGAGCTGCCGCTGGTGGAGGTGCTACCCGTAGCCTGAGGGTCGGCGTAGTGGTTGACTTCGCCGTCGGTGGGAATGGCGGCGCAGGCGGTGAGGGTCGCAAGAGAGCTGAGGGCGAGGCCGAGAGCTGACCGGCGGGAAAGGTTAGGGTTCAACGGTGGGCTCCGAGGGGGTTGAGGCGTCGGGGTTCACGGTCGGGGTGGCACCGGTATCCGGAGCGGACGGCGGGGGTAGGGGTTCGCCGCTCAGCAAGACCGGGGAGGGGCCCATGGGCACGTCCTGGTCGATGGGGATGGTCATGCGGAAGCTGGCTCCCTGCCCCTTGATTCCCCAGGCTTCGAGGGTGCCCTGGTGCAGGCGGACGTCCTCGGCAGCGATGGAGAGCCCCAGGCCGGTGCCGCCCAGGGTGCGTTTGCGGGAGGTGTCGGCCCGCCAGAAGCGGTTGAAGACCTGCTCGGTTTCTTCGGGGCTCAGGCCAATGCCGTGGTCGCGTACTGCCACGCCCAGGGTGGTTTCGGTAGCGTCAACGTACACGTCGATCGGTTGCCCCTCGGAGTGCTCTACGGCGTTGAACAGCAGGTTGCGCAGCACCCGCTCAATGCGGCGGTGGTCCATATCGACCATAATCTCGGTGTAGTCGGTGTGCACGGTCAAACTGGTGTTGGTGCGCATCAGGTGGGGTTCTACAGCCTTGAGCACCTCATCGAGCACAGCCATAAAATCAACCGACACCGTATCGAGGGTCTGGGAGCCGGCATCGAAGCGGGATATTTCGAGCAGGTCGGCTAGTAGGGAGTCGAAGCGGTCCACCTGGTTATAGAGCAGCTCGGTGGAGCGTTTGTAGAGGGGCTCCATATTATCGCGGTTATCGTGCAGCATATCGGCTGCCATGCGCACCGTTGTGAGCGGGGTGCGCAGCTCGTGCGACACGTCAGAGACAAAGCGCTGCTGCATGGTTGACAGCTTCTCAAGGCGAGAAATCTGGTCTTGCAGGGAGTCAGCCATACGGTTAAAAGACATACCCAGGCGCGCCGTCTCGTTCTGGCCGCGTACCAGCACACGCTGATCCAGGTCACCGGCTGCCAGTTTCTCAGCGGTGATAGCGGTAGAACTGATCGGACGGATCACAAAACGGGCAATCATCCACACGATAGTTAGCACCACGACCAGAAGCACGCCGAAGCCCACCCAGACCACCAGGTTGATGTACTGCACGGTCGCCTGCGAGGTCGACAGGTCATAAATCAGGTACAGGGAGTAGTCGGGGTTCTGGGGTATCGAGATACTGGTGCCGACCACCAGAACCGGGGTGCGGCGTCCGTCCGCTGAGGTAATACTCGAGGACTGCCAGTAAATCCCCGTGCCCTCACTCACGCTCTGGGCGAGCGCCTGGGGCACGTCGCTGACCGTGACCTCGCTACTCTGGGCCTGCTCCACGATAAAGCCATCGGTGGTGGCGTTCGCGTCCTTGAGAAGCACCCAGTTGCGGTTGCTATCGGCGCTACTGCTCTCGAGTACGGTCAAGAAACGCGAGACATCGCGCTGAATCTCGGTGCGGCCGGTCGCGTCAGAGCCGTTGATCAGGGTCTGCACATTACTGAAACCGGCCGACGACTCTTCGAGGGCCTGCTCTAAGTTGCCCCGGAAGAGGGAGTTAGCAATCTGGTGGGAGATAAAAGAGCCCACAAAGACGAAGGCAACCAGCAGCAGGCCGGCCGCTGCCACCACAGCGCGAAACTGTAGGGACTGCTGCCAGAGCCTGCGGGCGCTGGCCAGGGGCCCGTAGGCCCGGGAGGGGCCTGCGGGGGCGGTAGTCCGAGCGGACGCGCGAGGTGAAGTACCAGCCACTGTTTAGCGCTGGCCTGCCGCGGCCTTGTAGCCCACACCGCGCACGGTCAGCACGATCTCGGGGTTCTCGGGGTCGCGCTCAATCTTGGCGCGCAGACGCTGAATATGCACGTTGACCAGGCGGGAATCGACGGTCTTTTCGTAGCCCCACACATTACCCAGCAGAGCCTCGCGGGTCATGACCTGGCCGGGCTGGCGGGCCAGGTTCGCCAGAAGTTCAAATTCGAGAGGGGTGAGCTGAATCGTTTCACCCTCGCGGCTCACAGTGTGCCCTGCCAGGTCAATGGTGAGGTTACCGATACGCAGTGGTTCGTTATGGCGGTCTTCACGCGGGCGCAGACGGGCGCGGACGCGGGCCAGCAGCTCAGCGGGTTTGAAGGGCTTGGTCATGTAGTCATCGGCACCAGCCTCTAGCCCCTTGACCACGTCCTCGGTATCGCCCTTAGCGGTCAGCATGATGATGGGCACGTCCGACTCCCCGCGAATCTGGGTGCAGACCTCAATGCCGTCCATACCCGGCAGCATGAAGTCCAGCAGAATCAGGTCGGGGTGGTGGGTAGCAAAAGCCTCAAAGGCCCGGTCACCGGCGTCGCAGAAGACCGTCTCGTAGCCCTCTTGCGCCAGCACGATACCCACCATCTCTGACAGGGCATCGTCGTCGTCAACTACAAGAATGGTTTCTTTCACGGTGGGTCTCCTGGTGAGGTTCACAATGGGCCTCCCCCTAGTGTACCGGGGTTAGGCAGTGAGCCGGTTTAGGCGTCTTGGGCGATTTCAGACAGGGCACGGGCTGTCTCAGTCAGGTGCCCCAGCACCGTGGTAGCCCGCTGCGGATCAGTGGCAGCTAGGCTACCGGTTTCGGTCAGCACCAGCTGGTTGAGAAGCTTCTTCCCCAACCCAAGGTCCGACCAGGTGCGCCACAGCCCCCGGGCCAGATCGCCAGCAGGCACCCGGACCAACGGATCAACAACCTCTAGGTAAAGCCCCTTCTCAGCTTCTAGATGGGGTGCCAGTGCCTCCCACGCTGAGGTGGGCTGGCCCGCCATCGATAGCAGGGGGCTAGCAAGCGTAGCCCTCACCTCGGGGTGTAACTTCACATAATCAGTACGGGTGACTACCTGAGCGCCCAAATCCTCTAGCTCCTCGTGTAGGGCCCCCAACAGGGCCACCAGCTCATGACGCGGCACAGCCCGCAGGGTACGGTAGCCACTAGAGGTCAGCAACTGACCTGCCGCCACCTCAACCAGCAGAGGCTCTTCTACCTGCACCAGCACCTGCGCACCGGGCACAGCCTGCCGCAGCAGCTTCACCACACCGTGAAAACCAGCCCGCTGAGCCTCGGCAACATCGCGCCGAGCACCATGATCTGAGAGGACGCGCTCGCCACTGGTTAAGTAGGTACTGGCAGCTAGGCTCAACGGCCCCAGCAGACGCAACTTAATGGTTCCGGGGGCAGCACCGCTTTCCTTCCCCACGACGTCCGCCAGGATATTGATATCAGATTCCAGGAACGACCTGGCAGCCTCCCCCTCAGCGGCATAGCCACCCGTGAGCCGCCAACCTGCGGCGGTGCCATCCGCGCTCAACCCTTCCAGGGCCGCGATAGACCGTGCCAGCAGGGTTGCCCGGTAGCCCCGGTCGGCCAGCTCCGGCAGGTAACTAATATGGGGCTCCCCCAGCTCACCGCGGACACGGGTCACCGCATCGAACACATCATCCCCTGCCCAGGCGCCCAGGCCGGTAGCCCGAACCGTCAGGTGCTCCTCAAAGGTCAGCGGGCTCTCTAGGTCCTTACGAGCAACCAGCATTTCGGCATCGGTCGGCAAATACAGGGCAGGGCGAGTAGGCCTCGATACAGGCATAGGGAACTCTTTCTGCCACCTACCGGTGGCCGTAGGCTGCGGGCTGAAAATTGAGCGGCTAGGACTTCTGTTCGGCCTCAGCCGCAATTTTCTCGTGATGCCTTATGACCTCAGAAATAATGAAGTTCAGGAATTTCTCGGCAAACTCCGGGTCAAGATGGGCAGCTTCAGCCAGCGAGCGCAGGCGCTTAATCTGGGCTTCTTCCCGCCCCGGGTCCCCAGCCGGCAGAGAATGCTCAGCCTTGAGGTGGCCAACGCGCTGGGTTGCGCGGAACCGCTCAGCAAGAATATGTACCAGGGCTGCGTCCATATTGTCGATGGTCTGACGCATGGTAAACAGCTCCTCCAATACTGCCGGGTCAACCCCCGTCATCGAGGTGGCGCGGGTATCAAAGTCAGCGTGGGCCTGCACATCGTGGGCCTTCGGAGTTGTGTTCATGTGTTTAGTCTAAAAACCTCAGGTGCTGTTTGCAGGGGCAAGCCCACAGATTTCACCCTGTGGACTTATCCGGGTGTAGAAGCTTCAAAAGGTTCAGCAGCGAGCGCGAGCCTGCACAACCTTACCTAGTTAGCGGTGATGTCAGCCCGGTCAAGGCTGTAGGCGCGGGCGATAGTGGACTGGCCCAGCACACGGGTGCCCTGGTAAATCACCATGGTCTGGCCAGGAGCCACACCGCGCAGTTTCTCGTGCAGGCGCACCACGGTTTCCAGGCGCAGGGCACCGGGCTCAGCGGCTTCGTCGTCGGCTACCCATTCCAGGTGGGCGGTTGAGGGCACCGGGTCTGCGTGGGCTCGTACCTGGGCGGTGACCTCAAAGGACGCTGAACGGGCGCCTTCTGAGGGCTCTTGGACCAGGAAGGCGGCAGCTTCTTCTACAGGCAGACCGGCCCAGGTTTCGCGGATACCGCGAATCTCGTCGATCTCGAGCAGATCCTTACCGCCCACGATGACCTCGTTAGTCTTGGGGCGGATTTCCAGCACGAAGCGGGGCTTACCGTCGGGGGCCGGGTGCCCAATGGCCAGACCCTTGCGCTGCCCCACTGTAAAGGCCTGGGATCCGCGGTGCTTGCCGAGTACGCGTCCGTCCGTGTCCTTGATATCGCCCTCGGTCATGTCGATGTGCTCTTCGAGCCACTCGCGGGTATCGCCCTCGGGAATAAAGCAGATGTCGTAAGAGTCGGGCTTCTTCGCCACCGAGAAGCCGCGTTCGGCGGCCTCGGCGCGCACCTCGTCCTTGGAGGGGGTATCGGCCAGGGGGAACCAGGCGTGCTTGAGCTGCTCGTGGGTCAGCACACCCAGAACATAGGACTGGTCCTTGGCCCAGGTGGCAGCGCGGTGCAGCTCCCGGTTGCCGTTTTCGTCCGTGATGACCTTGGCGTAGTGGCCGGTGACGACCGCGTCAAAGCCCAGGGCAACGGCCTTCTCTAGCAGAGCGGCGAACTTGATTTTCTCGTTGCAGCGCATGCAGGGGTTGGGGGTGCGGCCGTGTTCGTACTCGGAGATAAAATCATCGACCACATCCTCCTTGAACCGCTCGGAGAAGTCCCAGACGTAGAAGGGGATCCCCAGCTGGTCGCAGACCCGGCGGGCGTCCATGGAGTCCTCGATAGTGCAGCAGCCGCGGGAGCCGGTACGCAGGGTGCCGGGCATGCGGGAGAGCGCCAGGTGCACGCCAACCACCTCGTGGCCAGCCTCAACGGCGCGGGCGGCGGCAACGGCCGAGTCCACGCCACCGCTCATAGCAGCAAGAATTTTCATGTTTTAAGTCCTATATCCAGTAATCGTTGACGTTGATGGGCGGTGGGGCGGGCAGGCAGCCCTGGCCGCTGGCTCGGGGCTGGCGTGAATCGGGCGAGCGCCCCGCGCGAGTCCCGAGAGGGTCGCGGCCAGGTGCCTGCCCGGCCCGCCGTCCTACCCGACATTCCCAGCGGTCGGTCTGCCGCGCCCTGCCCTCGCCCAGCCGGGTTTAGTTCCAGCGAGCGGCGTCCGGGGCATGGCCCGCCATACCTGCTTTTTTGGCTTGAGCCCAGGCGCCGGGGAGGGCAGTAAGGAGGGCGGTGACATCGTCCTCGGTGCTGGTGTGCCCCAGGGTGAAGCGCTGGGCGCCGCGGGCCTCGTCCTCGCTCAACCCCATAGCCAGCAGGACATGGGAGGGACGGGGCACCCCTGCGTTACAGGCTGAGCCGGTGGATGACTCCACCCCTGCCATATCGAGCAGGAAGAGCAGGGAATCGCCCTCGCAGCCGGGGAAGGTAAAGTGGGCGTTGCCGGGCAGACGGCTGAAGGTGCCGGCTACTCGGTCCTGGGCACTTTCGGGAGCGGCCCCGCGCAGCTGGGCTTCGGGAACAGCTGCTAGGACGCCCTCAATCAGGCGGTCCCGCAGCTCGGCCTGACGGTTGGCTTCGGTAAGCAGGTTTTGCCCTGCTTCGGCAGCTGCTGCGCCAAAGCCCGCGATAGAGGCGGCGTCAATGGTTCCTGAGCGCACGGAGCGTTCCTGCCCGCCGCCGTGGAGTACGGGCATGAGCTGGGCGCTGCGGGTGGCGATGAGGGCGCCTATTCCCATGGGCCCGCCAATTTTGTGGGCTGAGATGGCCATGGTGGTGGCGCCGGATTCCTTGAAGTTCACCGGCAGGGTGCCAAAGGCCTGGACGGCATCCGTGTGAAAGGGAATGCCGAGTTCAGCAGCTACCGCGGCGATTTCTGCGACGGGCTGCACGGTGCCCACCTCGTTGTTGGCCCACATGACGGTCACCAGGGCAACCGTCTCAGGGCTCTCGCCCACCGCCTGCCGAACCGCTTCGGCGCTGACTACACCGCTGGCGTCCGGAGCTACCCAGCTCACCTCGGCCCCCTCGTGGGCCTGCAGCCACTCAACGGCATCGCCCACGGCGTGGTGCTCGATGCCCGAAACAACAATGCGGGTCGCAGCCGGGTTGGCTTCGCGGCGTTTCCAGTAGAGCCCCTTGATCGCTAGGTTATCTGCCTCGGTACCACCGGAGGTAAAGATGATCTCGGCGGCGTCGCAGCCGGCAACCCGCGCGATACGTTCGCGGGCGTACTCGACGGTAGCGCGAGCAGAGCGGCCCGCTGAATGCAGGGACGAGGGGTTGCCGCCAATTTTCATCTGCTCCACCACGGCGTCGATAGCCTGAGGGAGCATGGGGGTGGTGGCGGCGTGGTCCAGGTAGACCCGGGGCATGGGCGCTGGCCTTTCCGTGGCGATTGGTCAAAACAATTCAGCCTTCCATCATACTCCCCCGCTCTTGGGGCAGGCTATGGACTGCTTCACCCTCTCAACAGCTCCCATCGCGCTTTTATTTCGCGGCGGGCGCGTAAACTGTTGGGGTGTTCAAGATTCTTTTTTATACTCCTGAAATTCCCGGCAATACCGGTAACGCGATTCGCCTTGCAGCTATCACCGGCGCAGAGCTGCACCTGGTCAAGCCCCTAGGTTTTAACTTTGAGGACGCTAACCTGCGCCGGGCTGGCCTCGACTACCATGACCTGGCAGTTATGACCGTGCACGAGACCCTCGAGGACGCTTGGGAGGCCCTAGCCCCGGCTCGCATCTTTGCTTTTACCACCACGGCCACCACTAACTTCGCTGATATTGACTACCAGGAGGGGGACGTGCTCATGTTTGGCCCCGAGTCGGTAGGCCTACCCGAGCAGGTACAGAATGACCCGCATGTCACCCAGCGGGTGAAGATTCCCATGGTTGCGGGCCGTCGCTCCCTCAACTTGGCTAACAGCGCCTCAATTGCAGTGTTTGAGGCCTGGCGCCAGCACGGCTTTGCAGGTGGAGCAATTTAGTCACAAAAGTAGGCTCTGCAGACTCACCGCGAAGCTGTTGGCCCGGGGCTGGCGTGAATTGCCTCGTGAGCGAAGCGAACCAGGCAAGAGGGTCGACAGCGAGCGTGAGCCTGCAGAGCCTTTGATGTCTCTAGCTGTTAGCGGCATCTCCCAGGGTCACGGTGACCTGCTGGGTTGAGCCGTTGCGCTCAACGGTGAGGGTCACTTCGTCACCGGCTGCTGCCTGGCGGACGGCGGCGGTCAGCTCGGTTGCTTCGCTGATGCTGCGCCCGTCAACAGCGGTGACAACATCGCCTGACTTCAGGCCGGCGGCTTCGGCGGCTCCGCCGCTGGTGACCTCCTGAATCAGGGCGCCGTCGCCGAAGGCTTCGGATGAGTCGTTGTTGGCGGGTGAGGTGGAGACGGTCGCCCCTAGCAGGCCGTGGCTGGCTGAACCGTTAGCAATGATTTCCTGGGCTACTCGCTTGGCATAGTTGATGGGAATCGCAAAGCCGACCCCGATATTGCCACTAGCCGAAGAGCTTGATGATTCGGTGGATGCAATTGCCACGTTAATGCCAATAACTTCACCATTAGAGTTGATGAGAGCACCACCCGAGTTGCCCGGGTTGACGGCAGCGTCTGTCTGAATCACGTTAATTGAGATGGTGGTACTTGCACCGGCGCTCTGGCTCTGTTGGCCAGGAATCTCAAACTGGAAGGGAGAGCTGCCGAAGGGGTCAGTGGTGCCGCTACCGGAGTCGGTGGTAGATTCATCGGCTGCCGATGAGGCTACCTCGATGGTTCGTACCAGGTTGGAGACGATACCGGTGGTTACGGTGTTAGACAGACCCAGGGGTGCACCGATGGCTACGGTGGTGTCGCCGACGTTGAGAGCTGCAGAATCTCCCAGAGTGGCAGGGGTAAGGCTCAGGCCGCTAGTATCATCCAGCTTGATGACGGCCAGGTCGCTGGTGGGGTCGGTGCCGACCACGGTGGCGGTGCGGACGCTACCATCGGCCAGCTGCACCTCAATAGAAGCGCTGGCTGTTGCCCCGTCGAGGGTCACCACGTGGGTATTGGTGAGGATATGCCCCTCGGCATCGAGAATAACGCCGGAGCCCGAGCCGGATGCGCTTGATGAGGTTGCTGCAATCGTCACAGTGGAGGGAGTTGCCTTAGCAGCAGCTGCGGTCACAGCGTTGACGGAGTCAGTGTTGTTGACGATGGTGGTGCCCGAGCTGGCGGTTGTGATGCTTGAGGCTGAACCGGTGGAAGTTGCGGCTACTACCCCACCGCCGATACCGCCACCGACCAGGGCAGCGATAGCAGCTGCTGCTAGGACGGTGCGGGTTGCGTGCTTGCCCTTGTTGTGTTCGGGGTGGCCGGCAGGAGCAGCGTAGTCACCGGTGTAAGCAGCACCGGAGGTAGCGCCTGCGTAGGCGTAGGCCCCGGCGGCAGGAGCCTGCTGGGCAGCGAAAGCGACGGTGGGATCATCCTGGCTGGAGGCTCCCGTGGCAGAAGCCGCTACCTGCTGCTGATTCATAGGAACGGTGCGATCAGCGGACGACGAATCGGGAGTAGGTTCCCATGAGTTCTGTGACATCTCAAGCAGCTTTCTTTATAAGGTCTGAGGGTATGCACCGGATTCAGGTGCATACAGTGTTTTCTTAGCTCCCACTATGCGCTAACGGTCTGTGTTGAAGATGAACCGTCCCTGTGTGTTTGCTGTGGGCGCAGAAAGTAGCAGTCTCACCGTGAGCTGAGGGTGAACGTCATCACCGGAGCTAACCTGAACAAGGGTGAGCGCGGCTACAATAGAGCTCAAATACAGCTGACCGCTAGAAGAGAGACCCCATGTCACGCAAACCTGTTGCTTCTACCCTTCTTGCCGCTGCTCTGGCACTCGGGGTTGCACCCGCCGCTCTTGCGGCAGCCCCTTATGATTTGGACGCCGGGGTTCGGGTGAGCGATACAACCTCGGCCCTGGGGAATACAAGCTCGCTAGAGGACGCCATCAGCCAGCTTGCCAGTGACAAACAGGTCAACCTCTTTGTTGTAACTATCGATCAGTTTGAAAGCCCGAGCTCCTCTTCAGAGTGGACCAGTGACTTTGCCACGCTCAACAACATGGGCACCAACGACGTGGTGCTGGTCATTGCCACTGAAGCCCGCCAGGCCTACTTTATGGCTGGCTCTACCTCTGTTCTTTCTACGAGTCAGCAGGAAAAGATTTATCAGGATTACATCTACCCTGAGCTAGCGAACTCCGACTACGAGGCCGCTGCGCTGGCTGCGGTCACCGGCATCGAGTCTGAACTCGGTTCTGGTTCAGTGGTATCAGGTGCTTCGGGACCGCTCGTGGGTGGCGCAACGCTCCTTGGGATAGCTGCCGTAGCTGGCGGCGGCGCCTGGGCTTTTAGCCGCTCACGGGCGTCCGCGCGTAAAAACACCGGTGGCAGCCGCAGCGGGCAACCTAGCTCATCCCAGCCCCTGCCCTCTATCGAAGAGCTGCGTACCCGGGCAGGTGCCCAGCTGGTCGCCACCGATGACGCCATCGCCCACTCCCAGCAGGAGGTTGAGTTCGCCCGGCTACAGTACGGCGATGACGAGGTCAAACCCTTCCTGGCTGCTATTGAGGCGGCTAAGAACCACATGCAGCGCTCCTTCCAGCTACAAAAACAGCTGGACGATGAAATCCCCGATACCGAAGCGGATCAGCGGGCCTGGCTGACTGAAATTCTGGCCCGCACCGAAGACGCTCAGAAGGCCCTCAATGAGCAGGTTGCCAACTTCACCAACCTGCGCAAGCTCGAAGAAACAGCACCCCAGGCTCTCGCTACCCTCAACCAGGGCATAGCCTCAGCAGCCCCGCTCTTTCCTGCCGCCCAGGCGTCCCTCGATCGTCTCGGTACCCTCTACTCCCCCAGCGCCTTCGGGGCGGTGGCAGACAACATCAGCGAAGCCCAGGCCCGCCTCGACTTTGCTCGCCAAGAAGCTACTGAGGCCGAAGAGTTACTGACCAGCCAGCGAAGCCAGGCCATTCTCGCCCTGCGCGCCGGTGAAGAAGCCCTGGGCCAGGCCAAGGGCCTCCTGGAATCGATTCACCACGCCGAAACCGACCTGGGCAAGATGGCAGCCTCACTCGATAACGCCTTGATTTTGGCTGACCGCGACGTTGCCCAGGCCCAGGAGCTAGCCCGCACAGGGGCAGGCAGTAGCAGCCAGCTCTCAGGCGCAGCCGCAGGTGTTCAGGCGGTGCTTGGCCAGATCCGCGCCGAGCGTGCTGCGGGCCTGATTGACCCCTACCTGCTCAATCAGCGCCTCCATGAGGTGCGCTCAGACCTAGACACTGCCCTCGATGCGGTGCGCCAAACCCACGAACAAGAGCGCAGCGCCCGTGAAACCCTGGGCCATACCCTGGTGTCCGCCCAGGCCCAGGTATCGTCAGCCAGCGAATACGTCTGGGCACGACGAGGCGGCGTAAAGGCCGAAGCCCGCACCCGCCTCCGCGAGGCAGAACGCCACCTCACCGAAGCCCAGCAGCTCCAGCACAGCGACCCCATCGCGGCCCTGTCCCACGCCAATGACGCTATCCGCCTCGCAGGGGAAGCCCAGCGCATCGCCCGCTCCGATGTGGACCGCTTCAACCAGCGCAACGGCTACTCCAGCGGCGGTAACTACAACTCAGCCATGCTGGGCGGCATCCTGCTCGGCACCCTACTCGGGGGCAGCAACCACAGCTCCGGCGGCGGCTTCGGATCAGGTGGATTTGGCTCAGGCGGCTTTGGCGGCGGTATGGGCGGTGGCACCTTTGGCGGAGGCTTCGGCGGTGGAGGCAGCTGGGGCGACGGCGGAGGTGCCGGGGGCAACTTCTAGCCCACCGGCGTCCGTCCGCCTCTCTCCTCTTGCTCGCACACAGCCCCCTGCCTGTGCACAGGCTTAGTTTTCGCTGACAACGTAGTAACCACCAGGTGTGGCACGCCACTACCTGACCCGAACCTTGACACAATAAAAGAAGGCACAGCAAGCCCGCTCATGCTTTCCTCACCCACCGAAAGGTACCCTCATGGCTAAGCAGACCATTTTCAGCCGCATTGCCCAGCTCACCAAGGCCAACATCAACGCCCTGATCGATGCCGCAGAAGACCCCCAGAAGATGCTCGATCAGATGGTGCGCGACTACACCAACAACATCGCCGAAGCAGAACAGGCTGTCGCCCAGACCATCGGCAACCTGCGCATGCTCGAAGAAGACCACGCCGAAGACCTGCGCGAAGCAGGCGAATGGGGTGCTAAGGCCCTGGCAGCCTCCAACAAGGCCGACGAGTTCCGCGCCGCCGGCGACACCGCTAACGCCGACAAGTTCGATAACCTGGCCAAAATCGCCCTGGGCCGCCAGATGCAGGCAGAGAACGAAGCTTCAGCGATCAAGCCCCAGATTGAGTCTCAGACCGCCGTGGTTGAACAGCTCAAGACCGGTCTGACCCAGATGAAGGAGAAGCTGAACGAAATCAAGCGTAAGCGCGATGAACTCGTAGCCCGCCAGAAGTCAGCCGCTGCCCAGTCCCAGGTCAACGACGCTCTTAAGGCCTTTGACGTCATGGACCCCACCAGCGAAATCTCCCGCTTCGAAGACAAGGTGCGCCGCGAAGAAGCCCGCGTGCGCGGCCAGCAGGAGCTCGCGGCGTCCTCCCTCGATGCCCAGTTCAACGACCTTGAAGAACTCGGCCGCCAGTCAGAGCTCGAAGCCCGCCTAGCAGCCCTCAAGGTCGGCAAACAGTAAAACAGCTACAAGGGTTAAACAGATGTGGGGCCCACCTCCAAAGGAGGTGGGCCCCACATCTGTATCTAAAAGTGCAAGGACGCCCCTTGCAACCGTTCGTCCCCCGCCTTACGGCTAGGGCTAACCGGCCTGGGTACCAATCTGGCCGGTAATCCGGTGGAACAGCATATCGAGAGCCACCACGTTGACGCCTTCGGGGATAATCATATCTACATGGCGCTTTGAGGGCTCTACATGCAGCTCATGCATGGGCTTGACGGTGGTGAGGTACTGGGCTTCAACCGATTCAATGGTGCGGCCGCGCTCAATCACGTCACGGCGCAGGCGGCGTAGGATGCGCACATCGGCGTCGGTATCTACAAAGAGCTTGATATCGCACAGGTCGCGAATTTCAGGCTCAGCAAAAATCAGGATGCCTTCGAGGATAATGATGGGCTGGGGTTCAACGATGAGAGTCTCATCTGACCGGTTGTGATCCGCGAAATCGTAGACAGGGGTCTCGATAGTCTGCCCCTCGATGAGGGCTTTAAGGTGAGTCACCAGAAGATCATTATCGAAGGCTTCGGGCGCATCGTAGTTCAGCAGGCAGCGCTGTTCGTAGGTGAGGTGGTCATTGCGCTTGTAGTAGTTGTCGTGATAAATCACACCCACCTGACCGTCAAACTTTTCAAGCAGGGAGTTAGTCAGGGTAGTTTTGCCTGAGCCGGTTCCACCAGCGATACCGATAATGAGGGGTTTCATGTGCGTGTATAGCCCTTGAGGTCGAAGTAGTACTGCTATCTATTGTGGCATGCCCCCTTGGGGACAGAGCCCGCAGGGACTTGTCCCCCAAAAACCTGGCATAAGCTCTCCCTCTAGCTAGCACGATGTTTCACGGGTAAATTTTTATCAAACACTATCCCCCAGCATTTTCCCAGAAAAAGGCCTCACTAGCCCAAACAGGGGTGATTTAAGGTGATTCAAGAAATAGGGGACAAATTTTTTTCGTACCACTGCCCTTTGGGGGACAAATATGTGTATAGTTGGGTACAGTTCACAAACGATTCACCAGCCACAAAAGGAAGAGCACCATGATTTTTGCAAACTGGGCCACTGACACCTACACCAGTGCCTCACTGAGCTCTGCGATTAAGCGGCACTCTTCCCACGGTGGGCTCAAGAAGTTTCACAAGGCTCTCCACATGGCTGATTCCATGGTGCGCGGCGAGACAGTTGTCGATGTAGCCACCGGCAAGCTCGGTAGCTTTGGCGACTCCCTTCTGGTTATCACCAACGAGCGAGTTCTGATTCTCAAGAACTCCTTCCAGGCTGGCAACAGCCTTTCACTTGATCTGCGATCACTTGACCAGGCCAAGCTGACAAATCTTCCTTTCCTGGGCAACACCCTGACCATCGACGGCTATCGCTTCAGCCGCATCCCCGCCCAGTACACCCCCACCCTGCAAACCTTGCTCGCAGCAGATCTTGCAGGCCACTGGGCTCACGCAGCCTAAGCTCCCCTAGTCTTCACACACAAAGGCTGGCCGCACCACCAGGTGCGGCCAGCCTTTTATTTTGCTTTCCGCCCACCTCGAGATGGAAACACAGGCGTCCTTTCATAAAGGCAAGTACAAAGTTAGCTAGATATCAAAAATAATTTTTTAGCCCAAAATTTCTAGACAAAAAAGGTATGACTAGGCTTTTTCTGTGTAGCACCAGAAAAGCTTTTTTTCAGCATTCAAACACGGACGTGTCAAATAAATGATTTGGTGATACTGTTGTTTCAACAGCTGTTACAGAATCATCCCTAACCTTGCACCACCACTAGAGGAAAACTACCATGACTACACCTCAGATCCAGCGTCGCACCCTGGCACGCGGAGCAGCCTGGGCAACCCCCGTCATTCTTGCCAGCACATCTGTACCTGCTTTTGCGGCGTCCGCCCCCGTAGTTGAAGATGACTGCACCTACGGAAAAATTGTTTCTGCCCCCTGGTCCAATGTCTGGCCTTCCCAGGGCAACTTCACCGGTTCTGTAGCTAAAGAACTTGAGTGGGCTGTCTACCCCACCAGTAGCTGCGCTACCGGGCCGCAAGCATTCACTTTCGACAATTCATTACCCAGAGCTCAGGCAGGCAACCCCCTCGCTAGCTCAAGCGCAACCGCCAACACCTGGCCTCCGACCTACCCGGCAGGCGGTAAGCCTGATGCTGACATCAACTCAGTGAACGGCATCGATGGTGTAGGCCAGGGAACCATCATTTCTGTAACTATCGAAAACGTTGCAGGTGATGTGGTCTATCGCCCCACTCCTACCGGTAGCGACCGCTTCATTTTTACTAACGGCGGTGCAAGTTACAGCTCCAACGGCACCCGCGGAGTTGGTGCAAACGTCCCCATGATTCGCCTCAACGACGACTTCAAGGGTGCAGACACCACCTATGCAAAGCTCTACAACTACCTGCGTTTTGCAGAAGCTCCTATGGTCACGAAGAACACCATGCACACCTGGGGCTACGGCAACCACTACACCACCGCAGACGGCCGCGACGGCTGGAGCTGGGATATTGAGGTCATGAGCAACATTGCCAACGGTCAGGCCGGTGCCAGCGTGGTGTCTTTCATGACCCGCATGCCGGCAGCTACTTTCGGCGATACCGCCACCACCAGCGGAGCAGTCATTAAGACTCAGTATCGAGTTACCGTAACCTCCCCCTGGGGCGTCGTCAGCTATCTGTCAGCAGGTATCTAATTCTTTTCCATCTCATCTAGTCAACAGAGAGTAAAGGAGTTGCCTATACCGTGAGTCAGCCTCTCCCCGTGAGAGAGGCACCCGAAAAAGACGTGCAGTAGGCCCGGGCCACCGTAAGGTGACCCGGGCCTACTGGTATAGATACACGGTCTCGGTTAAACCCTAGAACTGCCAGCAAGAGTTGATGCTGGAAAGACCCTTAAACTGACGGTCTAGGAAGATCAGCCCGCGGGGAATACCCTCAAAGATACCCGCCACGTGGGTCGCACCGGCCAGAGTGTAGAAGGTGACGCGGGAGCCTTGCTGGCAGTAGTCAGCAGCCAGCTGGCGGTTGGTCCGGTAGGGAATCACGTCGTCACCCCAGGATGAAGCAATCAGAATGGGCACCTGGGGGTGGCGGCCCTGCTGGCCCAGGTTATTCTGGGCCATGATTTGTGAGACCTGGGGGTCGGTGGTCATTTCACGGGCCAGGGTCTGGCCACTGGCGGTCAGGGTGCGGGTGTTCTTAAAACCGAAGGTTCCCACGGCGTCGAGGGTGCACTGCTCCCGCACGGTTTCAAGGGCTGCCTGGCCTTCGGCTGAGAGCTTGTGGCTCAGGTCGATGCTGTAGCTATCGGCCAGGCCCACTACGCCCATCAGGGAGAAACCGGTGTAAAGACCGCCGTCGATGAAGCTGGTAACGGCCTGCAGGTTAGCCGGGACGGCGCCGGCATAGATACCCTTGAGGTTGAGCTCGGGGGCGTAGCTGGCCTGGAGTTCACCGGCGGACGCCACCGCGCCGCCACCCTGGGAGTAGCCCCAGAGGCCGATGGGTGAGGTAGCGCTACCCAGGCCGAGGTCGGCGGCAGTAGCTGCGCGGGCGGCGTCCAGCACCGCATTGCCCTGGTCTACGCGGTTGAGGTAGCTGTGGGTGCCAGCAGTGCCCAGGCCGATGTAGTCGGTGATGACGACGTTGTAGCCCGCGTTCAGCAAGGAGGTAACGACCAGGCTCTCGTACTCGGTTCCCGCTGCGAACTGGTTGGAGGGGGCGCAGGAGTCCCCGATGCCCTGGGTGCCGGGGGCCATGGCGATGATAGGACGCTCGCCGGGGCCAGCCCACCGTTTAGTGGTAGTGAGTGCGGTACCGGTGACAGCCACAGGGTTACCCCGGTGGTCGGTGGACTTATACATAATCCGCTGGGCCTGGGCTACGGGGTGGGCGATGACGTTGTTGGCGTCGACCTTGAAGGTGAAGTTTTCCTTCTTGATGAGGGCGCCGTTAGCGGCGGGTAGCTGGGCCGGAGCGTCGTAGAAGTTTACGCTAGTGAGCGCTTCGGGGGCGTCGTTGTAGATAGCTGCGGGGCTGCTACCCTCACTGGTGAGTGCCTCTTGAATGAGTGCTTCTGCTTCTTGTACTGCCTGGCTGTTTTCAGTCAGGGGTGCGGTGTCAGTTGCGTTGGCCGGGGCCATGCTCAGGGCTAGCAGAGCGGTGAGTGAAAGAGCCGTTGCCCGGCGTTTGCCAGTATTTTTGGGCGCGGCGTGGCGCGGTGTGTATTTAGACATGAGTTTCCCTAGAGGTAAAATGCGAGTGAGGATGCTGAAATTCAGCACTCTCAAAGTGTACAGTTAGATAGCTAGGAGCTGAAGACTTAGATGAATGATACACCTCGCTATACAAAGCCTCTATGGAAACATCTTGTTCCTTTGAATCTCTTCGGACTAGCGCTGGGACTTTTCATCTACTTCCTACGACTCCAGTTCAACATAAATCTCTTAGTCAGAAATAGCACTGAAGACGTAACTTTCTCCTGGACAGGGCTCTTTCTCTATGTAATACCCTGCATACTAGCGCTCAATTTTTTCGGCTGGTTTGGTTACTTACAGAAAAATATCGGAAACGATAAGGACTAGCCCAGTATCCCTCAGCACGCCGCTCCGCCCTCATTATTCACCAGAGTAAGCATTCAGGGTTCCAACAAGTGGGTAAGCAAAAAGACCCAGTTCTAATGAACTGGGTCTTTGTCTTGGTTGCGGGGGCAGGATTTGAACCTGCGGCCTCCGGATTACAAGACCCAATCTACAGCCAAGTCTTGAAAACAACCTTTCTTCTCAAAAAATTGTACGCCATCGGTGCCCTCAAAGTCGAGGATCAATAAGGCTCATCAGCTGCCTACGTTCGAATCATTCAAAAGGACATAATCGATGGTCACTATCTACGGTTTCTCAAAAACCACCAAAATCCCAATCATCACCCTACAATCCTCCAACAAACAGCAGGAAATCAACGACAAAATTGAGCATCTTGAAATTTACTACCCTGAACTCGACATAGAAGTCAGGCACTAGAATATGGACACCACGTTTCTTTTAGCACTACTCATCACCATTGCCGCTCTCTCTATAATCGGCCTACTCTTCATCACTTACAGCTCCCTTTCAAGGTAAATACTCATGACTACAGTCAATCTCTACACAACTCCCAACTGCCATCAGTGCAGGCTCAC
Source organism: Rothia nasimurium (assembly GCF_928381415.1). Taxonomy (GTDB): domain Bacteria; phylum Actinomycetota; class Actinomycetes; order Actinomycetales; family Micrococcaceae; genus Rothia; species Rothia nasimurium_H. Next base: position 21,478 of record NZ_CAKMSF010000007.1, on the reverse strand, counting down.
AAAGCGCAAGCTGACTGACCGCAACATCAACTACAGACTCATCAAGCTGGAAAACGAACCAGAAATAGCCCAGCGACTCAAAGACCATGGCCTACTCCAAGCCCCTATCGTTGAAGTCCCCGGTGAAGAGCCACAAATATGGAGCGGCTACCGACCTGACCTTATTGACCAGCTGGTGGCAAGGCAGGTACACCATGTATAACCGTATGCAACGCGACCTCGGAATATTCTGGCTAACTCTCTTAGGCTGTGTCAATGGAGCCTATTTTGGTGGAAAATACGGCTTCTCTGGGCTGGTTGACCGTGCGGACGCCGCCATTCTGGGCTTACTGATTGGGGCCTTAGCAGCCCTCATTCTCTACGGCCTTATCTGCCTGGTTGTCGACAGCCCTCGTAGGTAGATTCATGCACAAAATACCCATGCCGAATAACGGACGCGATTTAGCCAGGTTACTCGAAGACAACGGTTTTAGGGTGGAGTTAAAACAAGGCGGGCATTACCGGGCCACTCACCCAAAGTTTCCCGATAAGCCCGCCGTCAGGTTCGCTTCTACCCCCTCAGATGGGCGCTGGGCATCAAATACTATCGCCTGGATCAAGCGTACTTACCACCTGACTCTCAGAAACGAATAACCCGCCCAGAATAAGCAGATAACCATAGTCACACCTTAGTACAGCTACTAGGAGAACTATGGAAAACGCAACCTCTTGGGCACCGACAATCCAGGCATTCACGCAATGGCTACTAGCCGCCGGTCGACAACCGTCAACGGTCTACACCAGAACCCGGTGGCTCAGTCTGCTATCCCAGGCCTACCCACAGGCTACACCTGCCACTATCACTACAGTGCAGCTCCAAGAATGGCTCTCAAACCCCAGATGGAAACCAGCCACCAAAAAGAATGCACTGGGAACAGTACGAAGATTCTTCTACTACCTAGAAATAACAGGAACCCGGCCTGAGAACCCAGCGCGGCTTCTTCTATCGGTCAAAGTCCCCCGAGGCAAAGCACGACCAATACCGGCAGCGGCACTTCAGCAAGGCCTGGATAACACCCAATGTTCAGAGGATATTTTCATGCTTCTACTAGCAGCCTATGCAGGGCTAAGACGCTTTGAAATAGCCAAGCTCCATACCCAGGACTACAGGGAAGGATGGATAACGGTACAAGGTAAAGGGCTGGTGACACGTTCGATACCAGCTCACCCGGTGCTACTGCCCTACCTAGAGATGAAGACCCAGGGCTATTACTTCCCTGGACGCTTCGCAGGGCACAGGCACCCTGACTATATCGGTAAACGTATCAGCGCCCTGCTAGGCGAGGGTTTTACTACCCACCAGCTCAGGCACTGGTTTGCTACCACCACTTATGCCAGGTGCAAAGACATCAGAGCTGTCCAGGAACTACTGGGCCATGCAGATATCTCGACCACCCAAAGCTATATCGGCCTTGACGATGCAGCTCTCACCCAGGCTATCCAGGCCCTTACAGACTTACCGGCAGCACCTCAGCTGACCGGCAAGACCCAACGATAATAACCATTGAACCAGGAGAACAAACATGGCTATCCCTACCGTCTTTACGATTGACTTCAAGTGCGGTCATACCGAAGAGAGAGACCTCTCAGATAAGGCAGCTGGCAGGCGTAAAGGTTTTGCCTCGTGGCTAGCATCCCAAGACTGCTCAGAGTGCTTCAAGAAAAAGGGCTCACAGGAGTTCAAGGAGCAGCTTTATCAGCAGGCCGTGGAGAATCAGGCACGCCTTGAATTGCCAGAGCTTGAGGGCACCCCAAAGCAGGTGCCTTGGGCTACGACTGTGCGAGATGAGCTACTGATGGGTGCTTTTGAAGAACTGGTCAGAGGTGAAGACGCCGCCTTGAGTGAGGAAGAGTTCGAGGACCAGTACCTTGTGCCTGCCCGAGCTATCGTCACTGCCCGGTGGTGGATTGATTATCGAGATACAGAGACCAAGGATCTACTGGAGTGTTTGACAACCGCTCTTGATGATGGCGCAGAGGTTAACGAGAACCCGTTCTAGGCCCTGCTGTAGATAAGAGGTAGAACTGCCCTCTGGCGAGTAGCCAGGGGGCTCTTCTTTTCTCTCGGTGAATTTGTGTGGTAGGTAGCCCGCCGTTTGCTGGTGTGCGGTGCATATATCAGTAAGGAGTCTGTTCAGTTTCTGCGAGCATCTGTCCCAGGGGATTTTGCTAGAGCTTGCAGTGCTGTGCAGGCTCCTTACCATGTCATGACATTAAATCATTTCACATCACATCATGTGATAGGAAGGAGTCTGGCACCTATGTCAGCTCATACAAAGACCGCCACCGCGCTACTAGCGGCAGGAATCGCTGTTACTGGCCTATCTTCCACCGCAGCAATGGCAGAAGAAACCACCGCAGAACCTACCGCAGCAGCCAGCTCAGTATCCCCCGCCGCTGAGGAAACTGCCCTTGCAGGTGAAATTCCTGTAGAGACCGTGCCGACTGAGGACGCGACCGAAGATGACCCCATCGCCCCGATTGAGGTTGTACCGATTGACCCACCCAGCGACCCGGTTGAGCCTGAGCCCGCCCCGGCCCCCTCAGATTCGGCTGAACCTGTAGCCCCAGCAGACCCCACCACCCCGGCTGAACCTGCTGACCCCTCACTACCGGTTGAGCCCATCGAAACTGAATCACCGGCCCCCTCACCGACCCCTGTGCCGGTTGAGACCGTAAACCCGGAAGCCCCTGCACCAAGCCCCGAACCCAGTGAAACTGCATCACCGGTGGCCACCGAGACCCCTGCAGCAGAACCGACCACCCCGGCCACCAATGAGCAGACCCCTGCCCCGGTAGCCGAGGTAGTAGCGCCGCCGCAGATTGATGAAGAGCAGAACATCGTACTGACCGGCACCGTCACGGAGCAGAACACCGACGAGACCACCGGCGCATCCACCATCGTTACCCAGCAGACCACCGCAGAGGGCCACCAGGTAACTACCGAGTATGTCACCAACCCGGCAGCCGGGCAGACTACCGTGCGCCAGACCGTCACCGATGCGGCAACTGGCAAGCAGACCATTACCGAGCGCACCGTCCCGGCGACCACTTTTAAGGCAGGTGGCGCAGCCTCAATCACCGCAGCGCAGCAGGCTCAGGCACCTGCTGATACCACCAGCAACACCAAGGCTGTAGCGGGCTGGTTCACCAGCTTGCTAGCTCTCGCGCTGGGGGCTGGTGCTATCTTCCAGTACCGTCGCGCTAAGAAGTCTGCCTAAACGCACGTTGAGCTTGTAGCTCATGAGCCCTGTGGGGCCTGCACCTGGTGCGGGCCCCACAGTTCTATTAAGGAGAACCCAATGGCCAAGACCATGACCAGATTACTTGCAGCTGGGTCTGCTCTTTCAGCTCTAGGGGCGGCATCGCTCTTTATGACCTCCACGCCTGGGAGCCAGATGGCGGCCCCTGCGCCGTCCGAAACTGTCCATTCAGCGCCAGCACCTCAGCAGAGTTTTATGGACGTGACGTGCCAGCCGCCTGCTGAGATAGGCCCGATACCGCAACTATCCCCCATGAGCTGGTGGGCACCGTCTATCAACGCCGGAGCATCCTTTATCCCCAGTACCACGCTACCTACATCTGCTACCACCAATGACGGCATTATCTATAGCCATTCAGAGGAAATTGGATCTTCGCAGGGTGTCTCGTTGCTCGTAGGCCATGTTGATTTTGAACCGGGAGCTATCAGCGAGGACGGCGGTGAGCTAACGGCCTGGGGACAGTTGCATGAACTGTCTGAGTGCGCCCTAGTTTTTACAGCTGATGAGAACGGCAACGTGGTGGCCTCCCAGCTTACGAGTCTCTATACGGCCCCACAGCTTGATGAGACCCTGGAGCAAAAGGCGGCAGCTGCCCCAGGCAATGGGGAGCTTCAGAGCCAGTTGCAGCAACAACGCGAGGTGCAAGCAAGAGTGTTCCGGTCGACTGGCTCCTACACCATCACACTTTTGACCTGTTCGGGGCCGTCTGTTGCAGATGTTGGTGGGGATTTTCAGTTCCGCTATAGCGACAACCTGATTGCCGAGACTACCCCTCTTGATTGGAGCCATTAAGTGAGTGAAGAAGTTGTAGCTAAGGTGATTCCTAGTACCACCCCGGGTATTAGCATCACTCCTTTATACCCTTTTACCCCTGACTTATCACTATTTTCACCTTCAAGAAAGTTGCAATAAATATTAGTGAAAATCTGAGATATAGAGGCTGTAAACAAGAGATTCAGCCTCTATATCATTTAGTTTCATGAATGTTTATTAATTTCCAGCAGACCTATTTGTAAAGAATTGACGGATTTTATTTTTTATATTTCCCCAGAGCACAAAGAGGTCTCGCTTAGTCTCAACTAAAAGTTCCCACGTAGAGGTCGCAGGGTAAGGGATTATCTCTTCCACTTTAAATTTGAAATCCTCATCCTCTGGCCCATCGTCCTGTGCAACCAATCCAGGAGCGCTGGATTTAAGATGTTGCTTAACCATTTTCCGCGCCATCTCAACCCTTTCTCGCTTCTTCTTCCCGCGCTGGTACTCAGTCGAATATAAAAAGAAAATTGCCAATAATAAAATTAATATATAAATAGCAACAAGCCATCCCCCTGAGATACCGCCCCCAAATTTTGATAGCAATGTGAAATAGAGTCCCAGGGCAAAGAAACCTACGACTATTCCCAAATATGTCCAGGCTGAAGCAATTGGAACCATACGGCGAGACAATTCTGTTGCCATCAATACATTAAGGTAGCCTACCTGACTCCGTTTTAATGGACTATCACCATCTGCACCGTCTTGCATTTTTTGGGCAGCTTCTTCAAGCACAAGCAAAGTATCCAATGAACGCTGAGACTTCCCCCTCGCCGCTGCACTAACAATATTAAGCAACCAGTTAATTACTGATGTGGCGACAGAAGACCCTAAAATAGCAATAATTATTTCTTGCGACATAAATTCTCCAATATATAAATTAAAAGGTCACTATGCCAACAGAGCGAATGACCTATAATTATTTTCAAATTTATATATAACTTTACAGTAAACTACCAGCGAAACATAAGGGCGTCCTAGTAATCACCTAGAACGCCCCTTTTCTTTTAACCACCTACAGGCACCAAACCGACCCGCAGATTATCCGTATACGGAAACGTAAACGTCTGCCCCACACCAGAATCCCCCACAAAAGCACCCGAACACGTCAGCAACCACACCAGCTCATCCGTCCCATACTTGGCCCACTCATCCGGCGTCACCTCAGCAGAGCCCCACAGACCTGGGTCAGTCTCAGTTAGCGCCTGCTCAATAGTGTCAATAACAATTACCTGGTACTCACGGGTCACACCTGCCTCATCCGTGATATACACATGCGCGCACCTATCAATGTAATGCAGCAGACCCCACCCAGAGAGTCGGTCATCAGGATAATCAAGGTTCACATGCCCAGCCAGCACACTCGCCTTACCCTTAGAACCAAGGAGCGCACTCAACGATGAGAGCAACCCACCAGGAGCAGAGGGAATACCAGCCGAAAACAAGCCAGTCGAAAAATACCCCCTCGCTACACCACCAGCCCCATCAGACAGGGACGGCACCACCCACGAACCGGGCTCAGGCCTCACCTCCCCCAGCGCCTCACCGGTACACTGCACAGGGGTAGGGGTCAGATTCTTCACCTGCGGAGCCGCCAGCGCACCAACGCCGTCCACCGGCTCAGCCATCAGCCCATAGGCAGGTTCATAATATTCCTGGCCGTCCTGTTCAAAGACTTCCCCGCTGGCATCCGGGTGCCGCAGTTGATACGGGGCCACCACCTGCCCATCGGCTACCTTCCAACCGGATAAGACCGCCCCCAGCACCAAAGACACAACAGCCACAAGCAGTACCGCAAGGATCGCCACAGCCCTAAGACGTGACTTCTTCACCTGGCCCATCATCACTACCCTTTCACCACAAAAATAGCCCTTAAAACAAGACGTTGGCAGAGAAAGCCCACCGCAGATACCAGGGCACATACACCAAGCCCTAGCGTCTGCATCATCTCTCTCTGCCAACGCCAACCCCCTCAATTAACACTCACGACATCATCGAGGGGACTACCCACACCGTCAAGGAGGCACCAGCCCTGATACCAAGAAAGTCCAATCAAAGAAGGGTACAAATCTTCTCACCTTGGCACCAGGGCCACGCCGCCTAATACGGTGGGGAATCTATGCCATGCTAGCTAGCCTTACGACGCAGCATGAACCAAGCACCGCCACCGGCAGCAGCCAGCAGAAGACCACCACCGGCCAGGGCAGCACCAACAGGAATACCTGCAACAGATGCCTGGCCACCGGTCTTAGCGCCCTCACCCTTGACCACAGCAGGAGTGCTAGGAGTGGTCACATCAGGGGTGCCGGGGTTCTCAGGAATAACAGGAACAACCGGCTCAGGGGTGAAAGTCTTCACGGTGTTAGAGGTCAGCTTCTCACCGTTGTAGTTCTCCACAAAGGTGTTCTCAACCTCGCCGGTGCCGATACGCTCAACCTGCATGTAGACGCTAAAGCCCTGCTCAGTTGCACGGTTAGCCTCTGAGGACATCAGCGCAAGGAATGCGTCGGTTGCCTCGTAGGTGACAACGCCGTTCTCTACCTTCTGGGTGAAGTACCGGGTGATGTCCTCACCGGCATCGACCTTGGAGCCGTTCTCATCAACGAATGAGTGCTGAGAAATAACCTTGTAGTTACCCTCGTAGGCGTCCTTTGACTCGTCCCAGTCATCAACAATTGACCAGGACTCGGTCAGGCCAGCGCGGTCAGCAGGCAGAGTTGAAGAGTTCAGCTCGTAGTTAAAGACGGTGTTCAGAGCAATTTCAGTACCGTCAATCGAGTCCTTGTCACCAACGTTGATAACGACGTCCTTGGTGGGGTTGATTTCCTTGAGCTTGTTAGCAACGGTTTCGGTCTGGGTGCGGTGGTCGTTAGTGACCTGCCATGCAGTGTTGAGGATGTCCCCATCGGCGTTTGCGGTCACGGTGTAGGGCAGTACGTGGATGTACTTGTAGCCCATCGGCAGAACAACCTTGCCTTCGCCATCGGTCTTCATCATGGAAGAGATGCCTACAGCGCCGCCGTTAGTGAAGCCCTCGACCTCACCGTTGGTGACGGTGTAGGAGTCGGTGACGTCCTTTGCAGAAGCGAGCTTTACAGCAGCTGATACTGCCTCGGGGGTGGAGGTGTCGGTGTCGCCGGGAACCTGGTAGACACGTACCTGGGAGGCGTCAATCTGGCCGTAGCGCTCATCGAAGTCATCCACCATGCCCGAGACCTTGATGGTGTCGGCGGTGTTTTCCAGGTTGGTGGTATCTTCAACCAGCTTGTAGGAGATTACATCCCCTACGGTCACGGTCTTACCCTCGATGTTGGAGCCATCGGTCGCTGAGGTATCAACCTTAGAGGGGGCGATAACGGGCACGTAGTTGCGGACAACCTTGGTGAGGGTCTTATCCTCGTTGGTCAGCTGGGTTGCCTGGTTGGTGAACTCGCCGGGGGTGGCGTCCTTCTTCACGTGGCCATGCAGGGTGATGATGTAGTCCTTACCGACCAGTTCGGCAGGGTTCTTGGCCAAGATGGTGACTTCGCCGGTTTCCAGGTTCCATTCAGCGGTGAACTGGTCAGAAGAAACGGTGTTGCCTTCTGAATCAACGACGGTGAACTCGCCAGTGGGGGCCCACTTGGTCTCATCGTAGTTATCGTACTTGCCCAGCTTGGTCACTTCGCCGGTGGTATCTGCAAGGTCAGCAGCTGAGAGGGTCAGCTGGTAGTTCAGTTCCTGGCCGGGCAGTACACGGGTGTTATCGACCTCTACGCCCTCTGAGTTAACCACGGTCTTGTCGGGGTTAATCTTGGGCTCGTAGTAGGTCTTATCAGCGGTGAACTGAAGTTCGTCATTGACGATAGCGAAACCGGAGTCGATGAGGGTATCTGCGATACCGTCAAAGAGGCTGGTCTGGTTCACGTGCAGGGTGTAGGTGGTGTTCAGCTTCAGCGAGCCAGGATCCTTAGCGGTAGCAAGAATCTGGTGCCCTGCCTTGCCGTTGTGGACGCCGTCCTCGGAGGTGATGGTGAACTGGTCGGTGACGTTGTTACCCTCAGCGTCGGTTACAGCTACTTCGTTCATGTTCACGGAGACAGGCATGCGGCCGTCCTCGGTGAAGTAGATGTGGTCGCCCAGGATGAATGACTCAGGTGCCTGGTAGCCGGTGGCGTAAGAGATGGTCTGGGTGGTGGTTTCGCCAGCGATGACCTTCTTGCCCTCGTCCTTAGCGACCTTTTCTACTACGGGGATGGGGGCAAAGAGCTTGGTCAGGCCGTAGGACACAGAGGGCGCTTCAACGGTCTCGCGGGTAGGCTCAGTGGGCTTGGTGGGTACTGAGGGAACTTCTTCCAGAGTCGGAGGGGTAGGTTCGGTGGGCTTGGTGGGCTCTACCGGGGGTTCGTCCTCAACGATGCACTTTTCAGCAGCAACGGTGGCGGCTTCGTAGATGGAATCTGAGAGGGTGTTCATCTCACCGACAAAGTAGTCGCGGCCCTCGGTGGGTGAGGCTACACCGGAGATGCCCTTGATGTAGTTGAGCATACCGGCTTCATCGGATGAGAAGTGGAAGGGGTCAGAGGGATTGTTGACGGCCTCATCACGAATCATCACGGGGATGACGTCGGTGCCGGATGCTTCAAGGCGGTCTGCAACGGCTTTGGCAGCGTTGAATGCTTCGTCTGAGCCGTTGGAGGCGTTCAGGGGTGAGTGAATACCCACCTGGCCGTCTACGGTGTAGGTGTTGGGTGCGCCGTCGGTCAGCAGCAGGGCGGTGTCGTACTTAACGCCGGTCTCTGCCTGGTGCTTTTCGATAGCGGCCAGGGCAGCTTCCCAGTTGGTGCCCAGGGTCTGGAAGTTGACGCCGTTCCATTCATCGCCGGTGGTGCCTGCGGGGGCGTCCTTGGAGTGCTTGTCGATGCCGTCAATCCAGGCTAAAGCAGCGGCCTTACCAGCATCGGTGCTGACGTTGAATACAGCAGAGGGCTGGTTGCCTGCGATGGTGGTAATGGGGCCAACGGGAACTTCGCCGGAGCCGGTGTCCTGGAAGTTCACAGCAGAGTCACGGGCAAAGGTGAAGAAGGAGACCTCAGCGCCATCAACCTTGGAAAGACGTTCGACCATCTGCTTGGCCTGGTCTTTCATGGTTGCAGTCTCAGAGGCATCGAAAGAGCGGGAGAGGTCAAAGGTCATGGCCACACGCGGAGGTGCACATTCACCAGCTTCGATAGCAGCCTTAGCAGCTGCAACCTTGGCGTCGTAGGCTGCCTTGTCAGTCTTGAACTGAGCCAGTGCGCTCTCGTAGGAGGCAAGGTCTGCCTTGTACTGGGCCAGTTCAGCTTCGTAAGCGGCCTGGCGTTCAGCGTTAATCTTCTCAGCCTCAGCCTTAGCAGCTACAGCAGCCTGATAAGCGGCATCATCTTTCTGGTACTGAGCCAGTTCAGCTTCGAACTTGGCATCAGCTGCGGCCTTGTCTTCCTTGAACTGGGCAATCTTGGCGGTAATCTCAGCAATCTTGGCCTCAGAGTCAGCAGTGATGGTATCCAGCGCCGCCTGAACCTCAGCGGTCGAGCCGGTGGTGATGGTCTTGACCTGGGTTTCTGAGATGTTCAGGCCTGCTTCCTTAGCGGCCGCAACAGCAGCGAGCAGCGCCGAGTTATCGACAGGAACTTCGCGGGTGGTGGATTCTGCTTCAGATGCGCTGATAACTGAGCCAAATGAGCCAGTATCGACCGCGTTTGATGCGGGCATGGAGGCAAAAATAGAGGATGCAACCAGGCCGGTTGCAACCAGGGCGCCAGACTTGCTGGCTACTACCTTAAAGGATGCTCGTGACACGTCTTAGGTGTCCTTTCTTCAGATATGTGTGAATCGAGTGATTCGCGTGTTGTTTGTTTCTTCCCGCCTAGTGGAGAGGCGGTGTTTCCATCACAGATACCCTCAGCTCACTGGTAGGTGAACTAGGTAGGGACTGCGGAGGTCTATTGAGGGGCCGAGTTATCCCGAATCAGGGGCTTACTGGCCAGAGTGAAAGTTCAGCGGGTAGCCAGATGCAGGGGCTACAGGCTGTTTGGTGATAGCCGCGTCGATTAAGTCCATCAGCCCCAGAGTGAAAGTGATGCTGGGGTAGAGTTCACCGTCGATGGTGACGTTATTGGCGGTGAGGGTGCGGCGGGCTACCGGTTTTTGATAGCCATACGGGGCTGGGGTGGCCCACTCTTGTGCAATGACGGTTGCCTCGGTGAGGTCTTGGGCGTTTTCAAAGGTAGCCCCCTGGGCGGTAAGCCATTGGCCGAAGGTGTCGCCTAGCAGGGTGTTGATGTCGAGATAGTGGGTGATGCTCATGTGCTTCTCTCCAGAAAGTGGTGTATGTGAGTGGGGGAAAGAGTGCCAGGTGAAGAGCTGTGGCAATACGTTCGTGGGGGACATTGCCACAGACTCTCTCACTCTGGTCGCACCTTTAGAGGTTCTCTCGCGAGAGATTGGCGGGTGTCCGCTTTCCAGGTGGTCAACCCCGCCAGCACTTCAATTATATATAAGAAAGAGAGATAGTTATTATTTTCCGAAACTTTTGGACATAAAAAGAGGAGCCCCAGGTCAAAAGCAGTTTTTTAGGGCGACACGAAGAGTTTCACATCAGACGCCAGGAAGAGATTGGCCTGTTCAATGGCGTCTACCAGCTCAACATCAGGCCGACCGGCTAAATATTTCTGGCGGTTCAGGCCAAAGGCTTCTTCAAAGTTGAGATTCCCTGTTGCTACCAGCGCAGGTAGCGGTGAGGTTTTTAGGTAAGCAGCTAGTTCTAAGATGCGATAGATCGGTAGTGTTCCGTCACTGACCTGCTGGGAGAAGTTGGAGGGTTTCATCTCTAGGTGCTGGGCCAGCTCTTTTTGGGTTACTGCGCGTCGGTTCATATCTAACCAGCGTTTGAGTTGTGCCTCCGGAGGGGCAAAGCCTGCCCCTGCCTGTGCTTTACCTTCTCGCACGAAGCGTTGATGCAACAGTTCCAGGGCCGAGTAAAGGGGTACGGCATCAACAAGGGTGAGCTGGCTTTGGTTGAGTGATTCATAACCATCAAAGTGACCCAGCTCCCCTACCGGGTTGTGACCGTATGCCCTGGCGATGGCGATAACCGTCTTGGGTGTAACGCGGTTGCCGCTTCGCTGTTCTGAGATGGTAGAGAGGCTTAGGTCTGCCTTGGTGCAGATGTCCAGGAGGGTAGCATCTGGCGCGATGCCCTCTATCCACCGGGTGAACGCTGGTGATGCAATATTCACTGGGTGCTTCCTTGCAGATTGTCGGAGGTCTACCCTGATTTTACGGTATGTGCTTTCACTGCTTTTCGAGGCGGGGTGAGGGCTGGTCAAAAAAATTATTCATATCATTTCATATCACATGGTTGCATATCATATTAGTTAGGGGTTAGACTGTAGGCATGATCTTACTTATCGGAAACCATAAAGGAGGGGTGGGCAAGTCCACCCTGACCGTCAACCTCGCCACCGCCCTCCAGCAGCAGGGCAAGAGCATCACCATTGTCGAGGCTGACCCCTCTATCCGCACTGCCTCGCGTTGGGCAGATGATAGGGATGAACTTGGGCACGGCTCCATCATGACCCTCCGCAAAGAGGGCCGCCTGGGAGCAACCTTGCGGGAGTTGAACGAGAGCTACGATGTGGTTCTTGTCGATACCGCAGGTAAGGACTCCAAGGAATTGCGTTCAGCGATGGTGGTTGCTGACCTCATGCTTATCCCCACTCGCCCAGCCCAGGCTGACCTAGATGCAACCGTGGACTTAATGCAGATGGTCGATGAAGCCCAGGATATGAACCCCCGTCTCATTCCTTTCATCGTCATTTCGCAAGCATCCACCCACGTGATGAGCTCTGAGGCACAGGAGTCTAAGGAGTACCTGGCCCAGGCAGCACCGCAGGCAGCCCTGGCTGATGTGGTGGTTCATCACCGCAAGGCGTATCAGGCTGCATTAGCTGAGGGCAAGGCTGTTACCGAGGGTACTGATTCAAAGGCCAAGGCTGAGATTCAGTTACTCGCCCAAGAAATTCTCACACTGACCGAAGGACGATAATGGCATCTACTTTTCGCCAGCGGCCCACCTCAAAAAATGAGGATGCCTTTATTGAGGCAGCAGAGGCACCGCGCAGCAGCATATCCGAGCCCGAGCAGGGCGCGGATAAGTCCGTAGATTCACCCGAGGCCCGTCTTGAAAAGCGGGCGGCAGGGCGCAAGTACGGTATCTACACCCTCAGAGGCACTGAGTCTCAGGCCGAGCTACTGAAATATGCGGCAAAACAGAAGGGCATGAGCCAAAACGAGCTGATTAGCCATTACCTCTTTGAGGCTATCGAGTTTGAGTTTGGTGCGGACGTCCCCATCAAGTAATCACATCATGTCATGTCACATGATTCTGAATATCTGGAGAACCCCATGAACAATCAAATTTCTCTCACCATCACCGGCAACCTCACCCGCGACCCCGACCTGCGATTCTTCAAAGAAGGGGCAGCAGTGGTCTACATGACCGTTGCCCACACCCCGCGAGTCTGGTCAGCGGCAGAAAAAGACTACGTTGCTGGCGTCACCACCTACATGGAGGTTGAAGTGCGCTCCAAGGGTAGCGAGCGTCAGAATGATTATGTTCAGCGCATCAGCGAAGAACTACAAAAGGGCGACCGCGTGATGGCCACCGGCATGCTTGTAACCAAGGAACGCAAGCGCGACGGCGAAACGATTCGCTCCCTGAGCCTAATTGCTGATGAGGTAGCAGTCTCGAACCGGTTCGTCTCTATCACCATCAACCGCAAGCCCAAGCCGACCCAGAGCGTACCAGAAGAGGCAGCCTGGACTGCCACACCTGTGCCTACATCCCCCGATTCTCAGCGCCCGCCCCTTGCAGGCTGGGACAGCTAGCTAGCACCACATTTTCACCCAGGAGGCTAAGATGAGCCAGATTTACTACACCGTTCCAAACCACCCTCAGCAGCAGGTGCCGCAGGCCCCGATGCCTGCACCGATTCAGCAGCAGTATTACTACCAGCAGCCCATGATGGCACCTGCACCGCGCAAGCAGAATCCTGTAGCTGGTTTCTTCCGTGGGGTCGGAAACGTGTTCCGCTGGCTCCTCTTAGCCTTCCACCACACCGCAGTGGCCCTGAGCTGGATATACATCCTCATCCCATTCCTGGGCTGGAACCGCTACAGCCGCATCCTGCTGGGCTACATTGGACTGACTTTCTTCTCAGTATCCACCATCCTGTTTATCTACAACCTGCTCAGTGGCAACCTCACGGTTCCGCAGACCTACTAACTAAGCCCTACCAGCCCAGTTTCGTAAATCAATAACTTTCTATTAAACATATCTTTCCACGATTAAAGTAGGTGGCATCTATCAGCTATCTACATGGAGTACATCGTGGCGAAAAAACACGGCCTAATTGAGGGCCAGCTCGATATTTTCGAGTTCCTATTCTCAAACCCCCAGGAGGTTCAAGATGAGCAACTACGCAACAATAGCCAGGCAGAACTGGCAGACCCTAGCGCCGAGCGCCTACGCCCAGATGCAGCAGGAAATGAACCTGGACGAGCACTTTCAGCAGATTCAGGAACAGGCCGAACTGATGGTTCAGGATCTGATGTTCCAGTACGCGGGCCAGGATTCCCCGAACGAGGGCTACATGCAGAAGGTGGGCCGTTTGGAAGCGGCCAAGAAGCGGGCGGAGGAAACAGTGCGGCAGGAGCTTTTGACTCCCCCACAGGAGCTGTGGGAGCAGGAGGTGCCTCAGCCGATGAGCGAGTGGGAGATTCAGAGCGAGATGCTGTGGAACGACCAGTACCTGCGCGATTTGAAGACCAGCATCAACAGCCAGTACCTGAGCTCGGAGGAACCGCAGGACATCGAAATCCGCTCAGCGAACCTGGCCTACCAGGAGAAGGCAGCCCCTTATCTGGAGAGGCAGCAGGAGCTTCAGCAGATGCTCGAATCCTTGAAGAACAATCAGTAGAGCAAGCTACGGTGAGCAGCCCAGCTGGGGCTCTCACCGTTGCTGAACGCTACCGCCGCAACGTCGCAGCACTAGAGACTCTACAGACCCTACAAGGGGGCGATAGGGCTGCAACCGATGAAGAGAAGCAGCTACTAGCCCAGTACACCGGCTGGGGCGCAGGCGGCCTATCCGAAATTTTCAACGAGGCCAACCGAGAGACCGAGCCCGAGCGGTTCGAGCTCAAAGAACTACTAGGTGAAGAGGGCTACCGGCAAGCCGCCCGAGGGGTCAACTACGCCCACTACACTGACCCGACCTACACCAATGCGGTATGGAAGGGCCTGAAAGAATACGGCTTCACCAGCGGCCAAGTCCTAGAACCTGGTAGCGGTATCGGCAACTTTATTAGTAAGGCCCCCGCTGATACCCGTGTCACCGGCATTGAGATTGACCCGACAAGCGCGGCCATCTCAGCCTACCTCTACCCCGAGGCATCCATCCGCAATGAGTCCTTTGCGGAGTCCTTTATCCCCAACGGCTATTTTGATGCCGCCATCGGGAATGTGCCCTTTTCTCAGACGGTTTTGCATGATCCGCGGCATAACGCAGCGGGTCATTCCATGCACAACCACTTCATCATCAAGTCCCTGAACCTGACTAAGCCAGGGGGTATGGTTGCGCTCATTACCTCAACGGGAACCCTTGATGCTGCTGGTTCTGCTGCTCGTGAGGCTATGTATGCCCAGGCTGACCTAGTGGGAGCTTATCGTCTTCCTGAGCGTGCTTTTGATAATGCGGGCACCTCAGTTATGACCGACCTGCTGATTTTCCGTAAGCGCGTAGAGGGTGAGGCCCCGCTTTCTGATGCCTGGCTCACCAGTAAGGAATACACCGCCGAGGACGGGCAGAGCTACCACCGTAACGCCTACTTTGAGGATAATCCCCAGAACTTGCTGGGTGAAAAGGTGCTGAAAACCAATCGCTTTGGTCAGATGAGCGAGGCTATTACAGCTACCTCTCAGGAGCGCGAGAACCTGCCCCAGCGCCTAGCTGAAGCTATCGAAGCCGATGCTAAGGTGGCTCTTGCAGCTGGACGCGGCTACTCTACTACCCCGGCTAAGGTCTCAGAAGCCATGCCGCTGCTGTTGCCCGGTGAGCAACTGCTTGACCAGCATATTAGTCTTCAGGGCGACGGTACGTTCACTATCTACCAGGATAAAGAGCAGGTGCCCCTGTCGGTGCCCAAGACCCAGGTGCAGGAGCTAAAGGGCCTGCTGTCTTTGCGTGACCAGGCGAAGGCTCTTCTATCGGCAGAAGCTACTGATTCTGTCTCTGAGGCTACGATGGAGGCCGCACGTACCCAGCTACGCGAGACCTACCTGGAGCACACCGAAAAGTACGGGCCCCTGAACGGTGGCAAAATCACCTACACCGCCAGCGGTGAGACCAGCGTGCGCCGACGCCCGGTGATGAGTATCTTCCTCAAAGACCCTGCCGGTGCTCTCGTACTTGGTTTGGAGAACTACTCGCAGGCTACCAACACGGCGTCCCCTGCTGACTTGCTTAACCGCCGTATCCTAGAGCCGCGCAAGCCTGTCACCCACGTGGATAACGCCCTAGATGCCCTGGCAGTTTCGCTTGATGTTAAGGGCCAGGTTGATGTTCAGTTCATGGGTGAGCTGATGAATGAGTCCCCCGAGGCTGTTGTCTCTGAGCTAGGAGACCGAATCTATGTCCTGCCTAACTCCCCTGCTGAGGCACCGCAATATCAGACTGCCGAAGAGTACCTATCAGGAAATGTGCGGGCCAAGCTGAAAGAAGCCCAGGCCGCCGCCGAGCTCAACCCCCATTTTGCCAAGCATGTTAAGGCCCTGGAGCAGGTTATTCCCGAGGATATTGCTTCAGCGGATATTACTGTCCAGCCCGGTGCTGTCTGGATTCCTGATGAGCTACACGAGCAATTCCTACGCGAAGAGCTAGGTGATAAGCGGGCTAACCTGCACCGAGTACATGGCGGCATGTGGGAGCTAACCAATAGCTCACGAACTGACCCCAATAACTACGGAACGCCCTATCGTACACCGGCCCAGCTCTTCCAGGCGGTTATCGAGAAAAAGCCGATTCAGATTATCACCGATAAGAAGCTGAACCCGGAGGCGACCGCCCACGCTAATGACCAGGCCGAACGTATTTCTGACCGGTTCGCGCAGTGGGTATGGGAAGACCCCGAGCGTCACCAGATGCTGGCGAGGGCCTACAACGACAGGCATAATAACTACGCGCTACGGAACTATGCTGAGGCTGGCAAGGCCCTGACCTTACCGGGGCTGGTCAAGACCTTTACCCCGCATGCTCACCAGCGAACTGCGATTGCGCGCATGATTAATGAACCGAGCGTTGGTCTCTTCCACGAAGTCGGTGCCGGTAAGACCGCTGAAATGGTCATCGGTACGATGGAGCTGAAGCGCTTAGGCCTGGTGAAGAAGCCGGCCATTCTTGTGCCTAACCACATGCTGGAGCAGTTCTCTCGCGAGTGGCTAGAACTGTACCCCCAGGCTCGTCTGCTTACTGCCTCATCATCAGATATTGGTAACGGGGAGAAGCATAAGCAGTTCATCGCGCGCGTGGCCACCAATAACTGGGATGCCGTCATTATGACCCACGCCGCCTTTAACAAGCTGGAGCTATCGAACGAGGGTAAGGCGGCCTATCTGCAAAAAGAAGTCGATTTGCTGACCGAAGCTCTCTACAAGAGTAATGAACGCGCGGCCCAGGCAGGTAAGCCCACCAAGACTACCAAGGAGCTACAGGAACGCATTGAGGCCCTGGAGCAGGATATTAAGAAGTTGCTGGCTAACCCCTCCCCTGCGGGTATCTCTTTTGAAGAGACCGGCATTGATTACCTGTGTGTTGATGAAATGCACGAGTTCAAGAATTTGAAGACTCCCTCTGCTATCCGTGGTGCCGCTATTGGGGGCTCGAAGAAGGCAACGAACCTGCATTCAGTGGTGGAGTATCTGCGTGATACGAACGGCAACCGGGTCATTACCGCAGCGACAGGAACGCCGGTGGCTAACAGTATGGCAGAGCTCTATGTGATGAACCGCTACCTTGCCCCTGAGCTCCTCCATGAGCAGGGCTTGGAGGACTTTGATTCGTGGGCAGCGACCTACGGTAAGACGGTCACGGAGCTAGAGCTCACCGTTGCTGGTGGTGATTCCTACAAGATGAATACCAGGTTCTCGAAGTTCGTTAATATCCCTGAGCTCATTCGAACGATGCACACCTATGCCGATGTGAAGCTAGCAGATGATCTGTCCTATCTGAAGCGTCCTGAGCTTGAGCCTAACGAAAAGGGTGAGGCCGCACCGCATGTTCTTTCCTTGAAGCGGTCACCGGAACAAGCTGTCTACATCACCTATTTGGCCGAGCGGTACGAGAAACTACCTGGAGGTGCTGCCAAGGGTGAGGATAACGCGCTGGTCATTACCTCTGATGGGCGTAAGGCAGCAGCTGATTACCGCCTGATTGACCCCTCTGCTATCCCCTCGGGGGAAGTGCCGACCAAGGCAGAGGCAACCGCTAAGGTGCTAGCTGACGTCTATGAGAAGAATAAGAACCGTAGCTACCTGATTCCTGGTACGGATGAGGTTCACCCTAACCCTGGTGCTTTGCAGTTGGTCTTCTGTGACTACGGTGTTCCTGGTAAAGACCGTGGTTTCGATATGTATAACGAGCTGAAGAAGCAGTGTGTGATTGCCGGTATTCCCGCGGACAAGATTCGCTTCATCCAAGATGCTGATTCTGAGGTAAAAAAGGCAAAGCTCTTCCAGCAGTGCCGTGATGGTGAAGTGGCTGTGCTGATTGGTTCTACCCCTCGTATGGGCACCGGTACTAACATTCAGGACCGTCTGGTACATCTGGTGCATATGGATGCCCCGTGGCGTCCTGCTGACTTGAAGCAGCGTGACGGCCGTATTTTGCGTCCTGGTAATCAGAACCAGCAGGTGCGGATTACTCAGGTTGTGACCGCTGAGACCTTTGATGCGGTGATGTGGTCAACGCTCTTGCGTAAGCAGCGGTTTATCTCCCAGGTCATGCGAGGGGATATGTCTATTCGCACGATGGAGGATCTGGGTAAGGCTGAGGTGTCGATGGCCCAGACTCAGGCGATTGCCACGGGCAACCCCTTTATCATGAAGCATTCTGAGGCTGTGGCTAAGGTGCAGAAGCTACGGAATGTGATGACTGGTTTTGAGAACGGACGTCGTCTTGCCCAGTTCCAGTACGATGCTCTCTCTGCCCGTGTCAAGGTGCTAGAGGCACAGATTCCGGCCATGCGGCAGGCAGCGGGGCAGGTGGTTGAGACCTCTGGGGATAAGTTCGCAGCTGTGATGAATGGTCAGCGGTTCGACTCGCGTGCTGATGTTGCTGATGCCTTGAAGCAGTGGGCTGATGGTATCGGTTCGCCCTCGTGGGTGCGGGCCCAGCAGTTAGGGCCTGTTATCTCAGTCGGTGGCCTGGACTTTGTGGGTGTTCTACAGGCGGCTACTCCTGGTCATATCAGTCAGACCCCTGTGACGCTTCATGTTGAGGGTATGCCGTGGGTCAAGGTTGAGACCGGGTATGCAGAGATGCGACAGATCAACAGGGGCCTGGTGACGCGCCTGGAGAACGCGGTCTCGTCTGTGGCCGTGAAGGCTGAGGGCATGGAGAAGGAACTGGCTCAGGCTCGTGAGTTGATGCCTGGCTATAAGGCCAAGGCGGAGGCTGGGTTTACCCAGTTGGAGCAGGTGCGTGTAGCCGAAGCTGAAGAGTTACGTCTGAGGAAGCTGGTGGAGAAGTTCAAGACCGCTAAGGACGAGGTTCGGGAGCAGATGCTGCTGGAGAGCCAGCAGGAAGAGATTAGTTTGATTGCAGATTCGGTGGAGAATCTGGAGGAGAAAGGTAAGGAAGCAATGGAAGAGCTACAGGTAGCCGAAGCTGTGGGTGATGAGCAGGATAAGGTGAGAGGTGCGCTGGTGGATGATGGGAGGGCCGCTGAGGGTCAGGTCGTTGAGGCTCAGGCTCCTGATGAGCGGGCCCGGCAGCTTGAGCAAGAGCACCGCCGTTTGGTTGATGAGATGAATGGGGTCAAGGCTGAATTGACTGAGGCTTGGGATGAGCTGGGTAAGGCCGAGCGGGAGCTTTTTAAGGTGGGCAATACCGAGGCTGAGATTCTGGGGAAGATGCAGGAGCGTGAACGGGTCATTGAGGCTCAGGCGCAGAGTGATTTCAAGCGGCTACGGTCTGCCGAGCAGGAGCTTGAAGAGGCTGGCTTTTTCTCTCGTTCTGCCAAGCGTGATGCCCTGGAGCAGGTGAAGGCTGAGGTTCAGGGTAAGTACCACGGAGCTACCCAGGCCTATGAGGGGATGAAGTGGGCTAAGGAGACGGATGAAGAGCTGTCTTTGTGGGATAAGCAATTGGCCGATGTGAGGGCTAGGAAGGCTGGTCTTGAGCAGGTTTCGGCTGATGCGCGGCTTAGGATCGAGAAGGCTGATGGTGCGTTGAAGCAGGTTCAGGGTAAGGCTGAGGCTGCGAAGCAGGAGCGGGTGCAGGTTGACCCTGTTTTGCGGGCGCAGAAGGTGCGAGGGGCAGGGGCGGCGCGTGAGCTGGTTGGTTCTCGTGGTGCTGATGTGCAGAGGGGGCAGGGTATGGTGCGGTAGTGGCTGATATGCTGGCTGTGGCGCAGGTTGCTCGTTATTTTGCGTTCTTTGGCGCTGATGTTTTGTAGCGTGCAGTTTGTGCCCGGTGTGTCTGGTTGCGGTGTGGTAGCCGCGATTGCAGGTATAGAGAACGGGGAGATGTCTTGGATTCCAAGGCATCTCCCCTTCTTCTGTTAATGGTTCTTTTTCTTTGCAGATTATCCAAAAATTAAAAAGTTCTACCCCACACTTGAAATATTATTCAAGTGTGGGGTAGAATTATAACGTGACCAAGAAACGCGACCTCATCAAAAACATCAACAGAGCTGCAAGGGAAGCTGGTCTAGAGTTCAAACAAAAGCAACGTAAAGGTGGTAGGCATGATGTCTATGACCTCAATGGTGAAACTATCGCCATCCCGCGCCACAACGAAATTAACGAACTGACAACCCTTTCAATCTATAAACAGGCAGCTCATCAGCTAGGAAAGGACTGGTGGAAATAAATCATGAGCACTACAACTTACCCCGTACAAGCAACAAAAAGCGGAGCTTTCTGGCATCTGGAAGTTGAAGGCCTCCCCCAAGGCACACAGGTTCGTAAGCTTTCAGAAGCTAAAGATGCAGTTGCAGACCTAGCCAATATCTTCACTGATGTAGCGGTGGAGAACGTGAATATTGATTTACGCATCCAGCTACCGGAAGATGTAGCAGCTATCCGAGAAGAAGCCAATAAGCTCTTCGAACAAGCAAAGGAGTCCAACGCACTAGCTGCTGAAAAGTCACGACTTGCAGCTAAACTGCTCAAAGAACAGGGAATGACTCTGAAAGAAATCGGTCAAGCCTTAGACGTTTCTTATCAACGAGTAGCGCAACTTGTAGCAGCATAACTCTCAGGAGATACCGGCGTTGATCTTAGATGCGATGCAGAGCATCACACCTAAGATCAACGCCTTTTTTGATTCAAAGTTCATCGGTTAGAGGTGGGATCCCATTGCGTCGCAGGCTCCTTATAGGATCCCACCTAACCTCAGTTACCGCTTACCCTCTGTGTGGCCCTGCTGGCATTCGAGGCTAGGGGCTAGACCTTCGCTGTGCAAGCCTAAAGGCCAAGGCGTATTCAAAATTTCTTCGGCGCTGCGCTTTTTTCCTCAGAAATTTCGATGCCGCCTTGCCCCTGCGGGGTTGCACAGCTTTGGGTCTTTAGCCCCTTGCCGCCTTCTTCTGCCAGCAGGGACGGGACAGCTACCAGCCAAGTAGCGCCGATCTGCCGGAGAAAGTGAAAGGAAGACAAGTCATGAGCCAGCAGGGATACGTTTACGACTGGGGTAACGTAGTAGTCGAAGAGGCAGAATCACCTCACGAACTGGAGTACCTGGAGTGGGATAAGAGCCTGAAAAATTTTGTCGATAAAGGCTATAGTCTCCAGCGCATCTACCTTCAGCCCTCTAACAGCTGCAAAGTACATGAGGACGAGCTGGAATGCTGCGGGCTTGACCCCTATGAGGCAAACTTCAGCAGCTCAGAATGGCGAATAGATTCAGAAACCGGTCAGTGCATGAACGCCGGGTGGGACTGTCAGGAAAACGGTGTAAACCCTCCCAACCCCAACAGGAGAAAATAACACCATGACAACAGAACACCAACTCGCCCAAAACCTCATCACCCAAGCCAAAGAACAAGGCCTAGACCTCAGC
>NZ_CAKMSF010000006.1:0-267620 GCF_928381415.1 Rothia nasimurium | reverse complement strand
GCACATCAAGACTTGGCGGATTCTTCATACGGGGTTTAGGCGGCCGTTGGGGTTGTATGGGCGGGTGTTTTCGGTGGTGCGGGGGTTGGTGTTTTTGGCTGCGGGTGGGACTTTTGAATAAGCCTCAATACTTATAACCACATATAGAAATTTTATTTCAATTTAAAAACCACCCAAAGAATCATCACGAGATTGATACCACAGTAGAAAAAAAGTTGTCCACCCAACACTAAATCTGTAAAATATTTTTACCACAGACACGCCAACACAGGATCAGAAATGAAACGAAGACTAGCCACAACGTTCCTTTTACTGGCTGGAATGACATTATCTGCATGTTCTTCTAACGCGGACTCTGCAAGCACCCCCACCGCAGAACCGACTAGCCAGACACCCTCACCCACCCAAACATTCAAAGCAGAAGACGAGCTCTCGAAGAGACTCGGCAACCTATCTAGCTATTCAGATAGAATCGAAAACTTCGAGTTAATAGATACTAAAGCCCAACCAGTAGCTGGCGATGTTGAAAGCTATCTTTATCAGGCAGCTGACCCCATACCGCTCAGCGCAGAGGGAACTTCCCCCGGCGACTGCAGAACTGGCCTGAGCGGAATTCTGCAAAACTCAAATTTTTCAAGTAAACCTACAGGGAATGTTGCATTGTGGCAAGAAAAAAACCCTGAAAGCGGAGAAACCTATTCCCATCAAGCAATATTGCTAAAATTTGAAGATTCCTCCGATTTGGAAAACATTGTAAAGAAATTTTCAACCCTTTCATGCAGTGTAGTCTTGTCACTGGCAGATGTCGTCTCCGCCCCCGATAGCCCCATGTCTTTCCCACTAGAAAATGAGATGCTGGGGCTATCAGTTGAGACTTACTCAACATCGCTAAATTCAACTAAGGAAAAGTTGAAATCGAGCAATATTGACGATAAAAACCTAACCTGGTCCTCTTGGGATTTCCTGAAAAGTGATTTTCAAAAATCCGATTCCGATAATAGAATGGCTGACTCTGCAACCATCAGCGAATTTAAAGTTTCAATGCTTACAGTTAAAAATAACTATATGCTACTAGCTGATGCAAGACTTGACGAAGATCAAAGCTTTGACTTCGACACCGAACCTGATCTAGATTTTTTGGCCACAAACTCTCTTCCAAATATAGCAAACACTATATTTAAAGAATTTCCCCAAAATAGTGACGTAAACACTGTCTCACTCCAGACTGGAATAAGTTGTGGGCGAAGCTCAACTGGTCAATCTGAACTATTTATTTCAGAATCATCGGTAAAAATTGATTGTAGTGAAGTTCAGAATATATTTTCTGACTTCAACAGCACTTTCACAAGTGGTGATACCTCGGACTATCAAATTCAGAATTTTACCTGTAATACACGCACTCTTGAAGAGGTCGAGCGCCTTGGCAGGTCTGTTAATTGCAGAAACTCAGAAAGCCAGCTAGACGCCATAACTTTCTTACCTCTAGGCGGGGCCCCTGTGTCAGACCCGGAAAAATTCCAAACAGGAATCCACGACAAGCATTCAGTATGGTTTAAAAATGATTTTGCAACCTGCATAATAAAAGGTAGAGACGGGTTTATATTATGCGCAAACTCCGATAATAATTCAGTTTCCACAGCAATAGATAACTCTCAAAGAATTGAAAACCCGAATGCTGAAAATGTATTCCCAGAAGGGGACCCAGTCCCGCTACCTGCTGGGCAAACAATTTCTCTCTATGGAGCCGCATGCTTGAATGATGGAGCTAAAATAACTTGCAAAAATGACTCATACACATTCATAATTTCAAAAGATGAGGTAACTTTCGAATAAAAGATAGAGCGAGCGGTCTCCCGCTCGCTCTATTTCTTATTTTCGTGTCTTTACATAAAATATTATGACAATTTTCCGGTGACGCTTTCAGCCGCCGCCAGCAGTTCGCCGCTGGCGACCAGCTGAACGGTCTGCTCGATTTCGGGTGAGAGGAAGCGGTCGGGGCCGGGGCCAGCGACGTCCTTACGCAGGCGCTCAATCACTGCGGCGGTTGCCGGTGAGGGGGTCTGCGGGGCGCGCAGGTCGATACCGCGGGCGGCGGTCAGGATTTCAATAGCGAGGACGCGGGTGAGCCCGTCCACCGCCTTGCGCAGCTTGCGGGCAGCCGACCAGCCCATAGAGACGTGGTCCTCCTGCATAGCCGAGGAAGGAATGGAATCGGCCGAGGCGGGCACAGCCAGGCGCTTGAGCTCAGAAACGATAGCAGCCTGGGTGTACTGGGCGATCATGTGGCCTGAGTCCACGCCGGGGTCATCGGCGAGGAAGGGCGGCAGGCCGCGGTTGCGGGCTACATCCAGGAAGCGGTCGGTACGGCGCTCTGAGATTGAGGCGGCATCAGCTACGGCGATCGCCAGGAAGTCCAGCACATAGGCCACCGGGGCGCCGTGGAAATTACCATTGGATTCCACCCGGCCGTCCAGGGTCACCACGGGGTTATCAACGGCTGAGGCTAGCTCGCGCAGGGCAACGGTGCGGGCGTGTTCGATGGTGTCGCGCACGGCGCCAGCGACCTGGGGTGCGCAGCGCAGGGAGTAGGCGTCCTGCACGTAGGTGGTCACGTTCTCGGCGTGGTGCTGGATGATGCCGGAGCCCTCCAGCACCTTCTTCATGTTGGCAGCCGCTGCCCCCTGGCCGGGGTGGGGGCGCAGCTCGTGCAGTTCGGGGGCAAAGACGCGGTCGGTACCGGCGAGCCCCTCAACGCTCATGGCCGCAGCAATGTCGGCGAGCTTGACCAGGGCGTCCAGGTCGGTCAGGGCCATCACCAGCATGCCCAGCATGCCGTCGGTGCCGTTGATGAGGGCCAGGCCCTCCTTCTCTGCCAGTTCAACCGGGGTCAGCCCAAACTTCTCGAAAGCCTCAGCGGTCTCGTAGAGCTGGCCGTCGGCGTCCCGCACCTGCCCCTCACCGATGATGGCCAGGGCGCAGTGCGACAGGGGTGCCAGGTCGCCGGAGCAGCCCAGCGAACCGTACTCGCGCACCACCGGGGTGAGGCCGGCAGAGAGCATGTCGGCGTAGGCCTGGGCGACGACGGGGCGGACGCCGGTGCGGCCGGTTGCCAGGGTTGAAAGGCGCAGGAGCATGAGGGCGCGAATCACTTCGGTTTCGACCTCGGGGCCGGAGCCTGCGGCGTGGGAGCGAATCAGGCCGCGCTGCAGGGCCTTGCGCATCTCAAGGGGGATGTGCTTATTTGCCAGGGCGCCGAAGCCGGTGGAGACGCCGTAGACGGGGGTGTCGGAGTTGGCGAGGTCGCGGATGCGCTGGCTAGATTTTTCGATTTCTGCCAGGGCCTCTTCGCTGATGGTGACGGCCGCGCCGTGGCGGGCAACTGCGATCAGGTCGGCGAAGCTCACGGGCCCGATACCGACGGTGACGGTGGTGGTCATGGTTTTCTCCTTTGAAAGTGTACGAGGTGAGGCAGGCTCGCAGCGAAGCTGCTGGCTCGGCGGCTGGCGTGAATCGCTTGTGAGCGTCAGCGAACCAGCGAGAGGGTCGGCAGCGAGCGCGAGCCTGCAGAACCTATAGAGTTTTACTCCGGTAAAGGCGCGTGCCGGGTCAGAACGGTATGAATCAGGCGGGCTGCTGTTTTGGCGGTGCGTCCGTCGATATCCAGGGAGGGGTTGAGTTCGGCCACGTCGAAGGCAGCGAGCTTGCCCGAGGCAGCAACCCTGCTCATGATGCGGTTGATGATGGCAGGGTCAACGCCGAGTGCGGCGGGGGCGCTGACGCCGGGGGCAACGGCCGCTGGCAGGACGTCCAAATCCAGGGTCAGGTAGATCAGGTCGACGTGTGCGGTGAAGACTTCGATGAACTTGTCGATGGCCTGTAGGTTGCCCCAGTGGGTTTCTTCATCGAGCAGGTAGTGCACGCGGGAGCGGTCTGCGGCATCGAAGAGCACCTGGGTGTTGGCGGCTTCGGAGATACCCACGACCGCGTAGGCCAGCTCGGTGCCTGCCCATTCTTCGTCGGCGAGCGCCTGGGTGAAGGGGGTTCCGCTGGTGGGTTCGTCCGCTTCGCGCAGGTCGAAGTGGGCGTCCAGGTTCAGGATGCCGATGCGTGCGGCTCTGCCCTGCCCCCGGTGGTTTTTTCTGCGGGCGGACGCCGCCAGCCCCAGATAGGTGCCGTAGGCGACTTCGTGCCCGCCGCCGAGTACCACCGGCAGGGAGCCTGCGTCGATGATGGCGGTGACGGCCTCCGATAGTCTGCGGTGGCCTCCTATCAGGTCGCGGTGGGTGACGACAACGTCACCGGCGTCGCCCAGGACTAGGTCGGTGCGGCGGTTACCGGTGGTTCCCCGAGCCAGGGCCAGGGTTCCCAGGGCTGAGCGCAGGGCGGTGGGCCCTTCTGCTGCGCCGGTGCGCCCCTGGTTGCGGCGCACCCCCTCGTCGGAGGCAAAGCCGATGAAGAGGGCGTCCGGGCGCTGGGTCAGCTGGGCAAGCGGCTGCACTACCTGGAAGAGCCTGCGGTGTTCGGCACCGGGCCCGTCGTCGCGTCCGCTCCATTCCGGAGCTTTCCGGTCGGTAAAAGCCTGTATCACTAGATGTCCTCCTCGTGCAGGGGTACGACGGTTTGCCCGTCCTTCCAGACGCCTGCGACCAGGGGCACGCCGGGGCGGTAGGCCAGGTGCAGGTGGTTGGGGGCGTCCAGGGCGAGGACGTCGGCGCGGGCTCCCACGGTGATGGCACCGATGTCGGTGCGCCCCAGGGCTGCCGCTCCCCCGGCGGTTGCCGCCCAGACAGCTTCGTCCGGGCTCATGTGCAGATCGCGCACGGCCAGGGCGATACAGAAGGGGATGGAGGTGGTGAAGGAGGTACCGGGGTTGCAGTCGGCCCCCAGCGCCACCGTTGCACCGGCGTCCAGCAGGCGGCGGGCGTCGGGGTAGGCTCCCCGGGTTGAAAAATCTGCCCCGGGCAACACGGTAGCCACCGTGGAGCTATTAGCCAGGGCGTCGACGTCCGCGTCCGTCAGGTAAACCACGTGATCCACGCTGGCAGCACCCAGCTCCACTGCCAGCTGCACACCAGCCCCGTAGGTCAGCTGGTTGCCGTGCACGCGAGCCTTCAAACCGGCAGCGATCCCTGCCTGCAGAACTGCCCGCGACTCGTCCTCACTAAAAGCCCCGCGCTCGCAGAAAACATCGATCCAGGAGGCGTAGGGGGCGCACTCGGGAATCATGGTGTCTACTACCATCTGAACGTATTCGTCCTGCTTATCCCGGTACTCCGGCGGAGCCACGTGAGCAGCTAGCAGGGTCACCTCGTCGGTGCAGGCAGCGGCGACCTGCACCGACTTCAGCTCAGACTCGGCCGACTGACCGTAGCCGGTCTTCACCTCAATCGTGGTTGCCCCGGCCCGGGCGTACTCCTGCATGAGCGAGCGGGTATTGAGTTCCAGCTCGGCTGCACTGGCGGCCCGGGTCGCCTCGATAGTGGTGCGGATGCCACCGGCCTCGTAGGGCTTGCCCTCCATGCGGGCGGCAAACTCGTGTGAGCGGTCCCCGGCAAAGACCAGGTGGGAGTGGGACTCCACGAAACCCGGCAGCACGGCACGCCCACCCAGGTCTAGGCAGCGGTCGGACGCCGGTGCCTGGCTGGCTGCACCAACCCAGGTGATTCTGCCCTGTTCCACCACGAAGGCGGCGTTCTCGAGCACGCCCAGGGGCCCGCGGTCCAGGGTTGGGTCGTTGGTGACCAGTGACCCGATGTTGGTAAAGAGACGGCTGGTCATGGCTAGCGGTTTTCCTGCATAGGAATACGAACCCCGCGCTCAGCCGCAACCTGCTGGGCGTACTCGTAGCCGGCATCCGCGTGGCGAATCACGCCCATGCCGGGGTCATTGGTCAGTACCCGTTCCAGCTTGGCAGCAGCCAGCTCAGAACCGTCAGCGATGCAGACCTGGCCCGCGTGGATGGAGCGGCCCATGCCCACGCCGCCGCCGTGGTGGATGGATACCCAGGATGCACCCGATGAGGTGTTCACCAGGGCGTTGAGCAGGGGCCAGTCGGCAACGGCGTCGGTGCCGTCTTTCATGCCCTCGGTCTCGCGGTAGGGGGAAGCCACCGAACCGGAATCCAGGTGGTCACGGCCAATGGCGATGGGGGCAGAGAGCTCACCGCTAGCTACCATCTCGTTGAACTTGAGACCTGCCTTGTGGCGTTCGCCGTAGCCCAGCCAGCAGATACGGGCGGGCAGACCCTCGTAGGCAACCTTCTCACCGGCCATGGTGATCCAGCGCTTCAGGTGCTCGTTCTCGGGGAAGAGTTCGAGAATAGCCTGGTCGGTCTTCTTGATGTCTTCGGGGTCGCCGGAGAGGGCGCACCAGCGGAAGGGGCCCAGGCCCTCTTCGAAGAGGGGGCGGATGTAGGCGGGTACGAAGCCGGGGAAGTCGAAGGCACGCTGGTAGCCTGCCTTGCGGGCCTCGTCGCGAATGGAGTTGCCGTAGTCGAAGACCTCAGCCCCGGCGTCCATAAAGCCAACCATTGCCTCAACGTGGGCTGCCATGGCCTCGCGGGAGCGCTTGGTGAAGAGTTCGGGGTCGCGGGCGGCTTCTGCCTTCCAGTCCTCGAAGGTAACCTCGGTGGGCAGGTAGCTGAGCGGGTCGTGGGCGCTGGTCTGGTCGGTGACGATGTCGATGGGGGCCTTGCGGCGCAGCAGCTCGGGGAAGATTTCGGCGGCATTACCCACCACACCGATAGACAGGGGCTTCTTGGAGTCGCGGGCCTCGACGGCGAGCTCTAGGGCGTGGTCAAGATCGCGAGCCTTGACGTCCAGGTACTTGTGATCGATGCGGCGGTCAACGCGGGACTCATCAACGTCCACACAGATTGCGACGCCCTCGTTCATGGTCACGGCCAGGGGCTGGGCACCACCCATGCCGCCCAGACCTGCGGTCAGGGTGATAGTACCTGCCAGGGTGCCGTTGAAACGCTTGCGGGCAACCGCGCCGAAGGTCTCGTAGGTGCCCTGCAGAATACCCTGGGTGCCGATGTAGATCCAGGAGCCAGCGGTCATCTGGCCGTACATCATCAGGCCTTCAGCTTCGAGCTTGCGGAAGTGCTCCCAGTTGGCCCAGTCACCCACCAGGTTGGAGTTGGCCAGCAGCACGCGCGGGGCCCATTCGTTGGTGCGGAAGACGCCCACGGGCTTGCCGGACTGCACCAGCATGGTCTCATCGTTCTTGAGGGTCTTGAGGGTGGCGACGATAGCGTCAAAGGCCTCCCAGGAGCGGGCTGCGCGGCCGGTGCCGCCGTAGACCACCAGGTTATCGGGGTGCTCGGCTACCTCGGGGTCGAGGTTGTTCATGAGCATGCGCAGGGCGCCTTCCTGCTGCCATCCAAGTGTGTTGAGTTCGGAGCCGCGAGGGGCGCGGACGGGGCGGGGGCCGCTGGTGGTCATGTCTACTCCTTTGTACATGATGGTCTGCTTTGCCCAGCTTCTGGTTCTTTACTTTTGCCTGACCGCGCGGGGCGGTACAGTTGAAAGATGAAGAGGGTCACACACCTATCTTCTTGTATATACAACTGGTTGTCAATGGAGTAGGCGTGGAAAAAATTACCGACTTGTCCCAGCAGTTCGCTGACCACAAGGCCGCAAAAACCCCCGCCTACCAGCTGCTCAAAACCATCATCACCGAGCAGATCAACAGCGGCCACTGGGCAGCGGGCGAAAGCATCCCTTCAGAAAACGAGCTCGCTAGCGCCCTGGGCCTCTCCCGCATGACCGTCAACCGAGCTATCCGCGAGATGACACTTGAGGGCCTGCTCGTGCGCACCCGCGGGGTCGGCACCTTTGTAGCCGAGCACAAGAACCCCTCTGCCCTGCTTGAGGTGCGTAACATTGCCGATGAAATCACCGAACGCGGCCACACCCACAGCAGCAAGGTGCTCACCCTCGAAGAGATACCGGCAGCCCAGGCCCAGCGCCGCCTAGCCCCAGAGCTGGGCGAGAGGGTCTTTCACAGCGTGCTGGTCCACTACGACGACGGGCTGCCCATCCAGCGCGAAGAACGCTACGTCAACGCCGTAGCCATGCCCAACTATCTAGAGCAGGACTTCACCAGCATCACCCCCAACTTTTACCTGGGGCAGTGCTCCCCTATCACCCGGGGCACGCACACCGTCGAAGCGGTGCTACCCACCAGCTCACAGGCGTCCGACCTGCAGATCAACCCCACCGAGCCCTGCCTGCGCCTGCTGCGCAGCACCTGGTCAGGCGATGAGCTCATCAGCCAGGTAGTGCTGCTGCACCCCGGCTCCCGCAGCCGCCTAGAGGGTTCTTTCGGCCTGTAACCCCCTCTAGATACAGCAAAGCCGCAGCCCGCCAATCACAGCGGGTCTGCGGCTTTAGACGTTTTGTCCCTCTTACAGGGTCGGGTCCTTACCCTCACTCAGGGAATCCCAGGCGTCGATCTCGTCCGTTTCTTCGGCAGAAGCCACGCGGGCGGCCCGGGCAGCTGACCGGTCGTACTTGCGCCCGGTCTTCCAGTGGGAGGTAGCAACAAAGGCCCACACACCGGCCAGGGCAACCAGCACACCGCACACGGTCGCCAGCAGGGGCATGACGGTCACAGCGTAGGAATTAGCCGGGGAGTTAGTACCGGTCATCGCACTGACCTGGGCCATAGAGGCAGCCTGCGGGTCGGCGTTCACGCCAAAGGCAGCTACTGCCAGGCCCAGCCCCACGCCCACCAGCAAGAGAGCCAGCACCTTGCGGAGCTTAGGCCCGGCAATACGCAGGGCAACCGACGCCACCAGGGCAACCAGAGCCAGGGCAGAGACGGTGGAGCCGGCGTCCGCTCCCGAAATGTCCAGGGTGGAGGTCGAAACGACCGTGCTGACTTCGGCGCGAATCCAGGTCGGCAAAGTGGTGAGGAAGGCGGCAGTAGAAACAGCCATAGCCCCCAGCATCACGCGGGCAGGTTTAGCCCAGCCCGGCACCGGGTGCGCGGTAGCAACCTCAGCAGGCTGGGTCTGTGACTCGCTCATTTAGTCAATCACCTCGGTCGACAGGGGCGCCAGACCCGACGCAGTGAGCACGGCGCGCAGCGGGGCGGCTGCCTTGTTCACGGTTTCCTGGGCTTCAGAAGCGGGCACCGAGTCCATAACAATACCGGCACCGGCCTGCACGTAGGCGCGTCCGCTCTTGAGCACCGCGGTGCGAATGGCAATTGCCATATCCATGTTGCCCGCAAAATCGAAGTAGCCACAGACACCGCCGTAAACACCGCGAGCGCTCACCTCGTACTCGTCGAGTAGCTGCATGGCGCGGGGCTTGGGCGCGCCCGAGAGGGTGCCTGCGGGGAAGGCTACGCGCAGCACGTCGTAGGCGTTCATGCCGTCGGCCAGCTGGGCCTGCACCTCGGATGAGATGTGCATGATGTGGCTGAAGCGCTCGATTTCCATGAACTGGGTGACGTTGACGCTGCCGGGTACCGCAATGCGGGAGAGGTCGTTGCGGGCCAGGTCGATGAGCATGAGGTGCTCGGAGCGCTCTTTTTCGTCGGCAAGCAGCTCCTCGGCCAGGGCAAGGTCTTCTTCGCGGGTGGCGCCGCGCGGACGGGACCCGGCGATGGGGTGGGTGGTGGCGGTGCCGTTTTTGAGGGTGACCAGGGCTTCGGGGGAAGAGCCGACAATCTGGAAGGGCTCGCCGTCTTCGGTAGATTCGAAGTTGAAGAGGTACATGTAGGGCGAGGGATTAGACTGGCGTAGCACCCGGTAAACGTCCAGGGCGCTGGCGCGGTTTTCTGCCTCGAAGCGGCGGGAGATCACGATTTGGAAGACGTCGCCGTCGATGATATTTTTCTTGGACTTTTCAATGGCGTCCAAGAAGCCCTGTTCTGCCCAGGTGTGCTTGACCTGCGCGACCTGCGCCTCGATATCCGATGTGCCGGTGAGGGTTGAGACCGACTCGGGGGCGGGCTGGGCCAGTTTGTCCATCATGGCGTAGACGCGGGAGAGGGCATCGGCGTAGGCGGCGTCGATGTTTTCGTCGGTGCCGTTGAAGTTGATGGCATTGGCGATTAGGGTGACGGTGCCGTCGGCGTTATCGTGCACTGCCATGTCTGAGACGATGTTGAGGGCGAATTCGGGCAGGTTGACGTCGTCCGCTGGCCCGCCGGGCAGCTTCTCCCAGTGGCGCACCACGTCCCAGCCCATGTAGCCGACCAGGCCGCTGGTGAGCGGGGGCAGCCCTTCCAAGGGCTCGGTGTGGAGCATCTCCAGGGTCTGTCGGATTGCTTCGACGGGGTCGCCCTCGACGGGGGCACCGGCAGGAGTCAGACCCTGCCAGACAATCTTGCCGTCCTTGGTGGTGAGGGTTGAGCGGCTGGAGGCACCGATGAAGGAGTAGCGTGACCACTGCTTCTGCTCGTTCGCTGATTCCAGCAGGAAGGTGCCGGGGGCTGGTGCGCCGTCGGCGGCGACCAGGGCCCGGTAGATGCCGATGGGGGTCATGGCGTCTGCGAGAACTTTGACGCGCACGGGAATGACGCGGCGGCTGGTAGCTAGTTCACGGAACTCTTCTAGGGTCGGTTCGACGATTCCCAAGTCGTGCATGGTTTCCTCTGGTTGTGGTGTGTCTGGGGAGCTATTCGGGGCGGACGCCGGTTGCGGCAGGCAGCTGCCCGCCGGCTTCGAAGCAGGTGGTGGTTCCGGTGTGGCAGGCTGCGCCTACCTGGTCGGCCTCGATGAGCAGGGCGTCGCCGTCGCAGTCGATGCTGACGCTTTTGACGTACTGGTAGTGGCCGCTGGTGTCGCCCTTGCGCCAGTATTCCTGGCGGGAGCGGGACCAGAAGGTGACCCGCCCTTCGGTGAGGGTGCGGCGCAGGGCTTCGTCGTTCATCCAGCCGAGCATGAGCACATCGCGGGTGTCGTGCTGCTGAATAATTGCGGCGAATAGGCCGTGCTCATCGCGTTTGAGGCGTGCGGCGATATCGGCGGGCAGTGAAGCGCCCTCGGTGGCGCTGGGTGCTGGTGTACTCACCTTTCCATCCTAGCTGATGGCGGTAGCAGGGCTGGGGCAGCTCTCAGCATCTGGCTACGGGCTGGGGCTGGTGTTTGTAGGGCTGGTGCCTGCGCTGGGCAACCCATCGTTCAGGTTTAGACTGGGCGTATGACTTCTTCTGCCCTTGTTACCTCAGAACGCACCGCCCTACTTGATGCTCTCGCTGCCGCGGGGCCGTCCGCTCCTACCCTCTGCGAGGGCTGGGAAACCCGCCATCTCGCCACCCACCTGCTGGTGCGCGAAAGCAAGCCTCTGATTGCAGCGGGCATGCCGGGCGGCCCGCTGGCTGCGCGCACCGAACGCTACACCAAGCAGCTTGCCGATGAGCTGACCGGCCAGCGCCGCTACGAGAAAGCCCTGCGCGATTTTGAGGCGCTGCCGGGTTACCTGCACATGCGCACGCGCTTCCCGGGCCTGGACGAGGCAATGAACCTGATTGAGTATTTTGTGCATACCGAGGACGTCCGCCGCGCCTCACTCACTGACGGCGAGCAGCCTGCCCCGCGCGAGCTGGCTGAGGGTGTGCAGGAGAAGATGTGGAAGGTGCTGCGGGCGCGCGCTCGCATGATGGCCGGGAAGAAGTACCCTCAGGGGCTGGTGTTGGAAGCTCCGGGCTACTCCCCCGCTGTTCATACTGTGATTGCTCCGCCTGCTGGCCAGGTTGCGACTGTGCTGACCGGCGAGCCGGGCGAACTGGTGCTCTACATGTTCGGGCGCGAGGCCGCGGCCCGAGTTGAGGTGAGCTAAGGGCCGGTTGCGGCGCGCGCCTGCTCCGCTCCGCCCCATAGTAGGGACCAGAAAACTCCCAATAGTATGTGTGCACCACAAGGATTTCGGGAGGAATCTGGTCCCTAGTTGCTACAGAGCCTCTGCGGCCAGGTAACCCGGCAGCCACATCGCTTCCCAGGCCGGAGCCTCGGCAGCCAGCACGGTACCCGCCCGGTCGGGAACCCGGGTCGCCAAGCAATAGGCGGATGCGTCAGCAGTTCGCACCAGGTAACCGTACTCGACCATCTCCCGACGCATAAAGGCATAGTCCTGCCAGAGGGCGGCCAGAATCTCGTTGACCTGTTTCTCGGTGTAGGTGCGACCCGGCTCAAAATAGGTCACCAGGTGCAACAGCAGGTGGGCACGGGTGCGGCGCTTGGAGGGCCAGGAGGTCAGGCGTCCGCCCTGCAGAAAACGGTCAACGACTGTGCGGTGCTCTGCGTAGGCTTGTTCACGGGGATCGTTCAGGTCGGCGGTCGACGGCCTGGTCTCGAGGAGGGCTGCTCGGGCGGTGGTGTAGTTCTCACCGGTTTCTTCCATGCGGGCGCGCACGAGCTTTTTGAAGTTTGATTGGGCAGTCACGGGTATCGACTTTCTTCGCACTCTAGCTGCGGTATCAATCGACGGTTCGGTGGTGCCTGCCCCGGCCACGGAATGCCGGTGCAACCCGAGAATTCTCTTCCCTTCGCGCTCGGGGGCCTGCTTGCTAGAGTCACAGGGGCAAAGCGCTGGGCGGTGGGTGACGCCACACACCTTTATATCACATGCGCTCGTGTATGTAACCGAAAATGCCATCTGCGTGTTCTTTGACCGCGCAGATGGCATTTTCGATTACCTTCAATGAGCGGACGGACGCCCGCCCCGGCTTGGCGGGGCAACACAAGCCAACAGATGGATTAAAGATCTAAAGACTAACCTCTCCCCTGATGAGGGTGTGGGTTCTTCCGCCAACCCAAATGTCGGGTGATCCGGTGGGGCCGGCGTCCTGCCCTACCGTGATGGTGAGTCTGCCGTCGCGGTGCAGGCAAGTGCCCTGGCGTACGGTGTAGGTTCCAGCAACCCGGTTCTCGCGGGCGAGCCACTGGGCGACGGAGGCGTTGAGGGAGCCGGTGACCGGGTCCTCAGAAACGCCGATACCGGGTACGAAGGCGCGGATGTCGTAGGCGATGTCTGAACCTTCCGGGTGCATGGCGAAGACGCCGAGTTTGAGGTCTGTGCCGCGGGCGAAGTCCGGGGTGAGGGCGAGCAGCCGGTCGGGGTCTGCGATTTCAACGGCGGACCAGCCGGGCCCGTTATCGACCCACTGGTGGGAGAGAATCTGGCTGCGCTCTAGACCTAGGGCGGTGGCGATGTCTGCCAGGGTTGCCTCATCAAGGGCACCGGTGCGGACGGTCGCCGGCGCGGCGAAGGCGAGCTCTTGGCCGCTGCGAGTGATGTCGATGAGCCCGGCGGCGCATTCTTGCACGATGACGTCGGGGCGCTGAGGCTGGCCACCGGCTTCTAGCCAGGCGTGGGCACTGCCCAGGGTGGGGTGCCCGGCAAAGGGTAGTTCGCCGCCGGGAGTGAAGATGCGGACGGCGTAGTCGGCCCGAGCGTCAGTCGGTTGGGTGATGAAGGTGGTTTCAGAGAGGTTGGTCCAGCGGGCAAAGTCCTGCATCTTCTCGTCGGTGAGGCCACTGCCGTCGAGCACCACGGCGAGGGGGTTGCCTTTGAGCGGAACCGAGCCGAACACATCGACCTGGGTGAAGGGGCGGGTTTTCATGTGGGGTCCTTTCGCCTGCGCTTCTACGGGGTGTACCTCTACCCTACCCGGCACCTGGCTAGTTCAGCAGCCAGCTTCTTTTAGCAGGTGAGACACAAGAGCTGCACTTCGTCTTCCCAGCCTGCCCCTTGAGTATTATTAGTTTTTATCGGGGTAAAAGCTCTGCCTAGTGGCTAGGGCTTTTATTCGGAGCCATTAGTTTGCCAATGTTGAGGGGCTTGTGTGTCTTCTTTGAACTATTCTCAGTTCATTTGGAATGTGGCTGATGTTTTGCGCGGTACCTATAAGCAGCATCAGTACGGTCAGATTATTTTGCCTTTCACGGTGTTGGCGCGTCTTGATGCGGTGCTTGAGCCGACTAAGCAGGCTGTTCTAGAGGCGGCAGACGGTTATGTGCTCGATACAATTCCCCCGGCGATGCTGTCTGCCCGGGCGGGTCACGATTACAGTTTCTATAACCTCTCCCAGCACAATCTCAAGACGGTCGCGAATGACCCCGATACTCTTGAGCAGAATCTGCGTTCTTACATTAACCAGTTCAGTGAGAACGTGCGCGATATTTTTGAGAAGTATAAGTTCGAAGACACCATCGCAGACCTTGCCGCTCATAACCTGCTGTATCAGGTGATTCAGCATTTCTCGCGGGTGAATCTGCACCCTGATCAGGTGAGCAATGAGCAGATGGGCAATATCTTTGAGGAGCTGATTCGTAAGTTCGCTGAGGCTTCGAATGAGACTGCCGGTGAGCACTTTACCCCGCGTGAGGTTATTGAGCTCATGGTTAACCTGCTGCTGGCTGATGATGAAGACCTGCGTACTGATTACATTGCCCGGTCGGTTTATGACCCTACGGCTGGCACCGGCGGTATGTTGTCGGTGGCTGACGATAAGATTCATCAGCTGAACCCCACCGCCGATGTGAGCCTGCTGGGTCAGGAGCTCAACCCTGAGTCGTATGCGATTTGTAAGGCTGACATGGTGGTGAAGGGCCAGGACGTCGATAATATCGCTCTCGGCAACACACTGACTGACCCGGCTTTTGAGAACCGCACCTTCCATTACGGGCTGAGCAACCCGCCCTTTGGCGTGGACTGGAAGGGCGCTAAGGCTGTGGTTGAGGCTGAGCACAAGAACCAGGGTTTTACGGGCCGGTTTGGTGCTGGCCTACCCCGGGTTTCTGACGGTTCGCTCCTTTTCTTGCAGCACCTGATTTCTAAGCTCAATGAGCCGACGGTTGCTAGCAATGGTGTTGCCCAGGTGGGCGGCCGCGGGGCCATTGTGTTGAATGGTTCTCCCCTCTTTACGGGTGGCGCGGGTTCTGGTGAGTCAAATATCCGTAAGTGGGTTTTGGACCAGGACTACCTTGAGGCAATTATTGGTCTGCCCACTGACATGTTCTATAACACCGGTATTTCTACCTATATTTGGGTGTTGAATAAGCAGAAGAAGGCTGAGCGTAGGGGTAAGGTTCAGCTGATTGACGCGACGAATATGTTTGAGAAGATGCGTAAGTCGGTGGGGTCTAAGCGGAAGCGCCTGAGTGAGGAGCAGATTGCTGAGATTACCCGCCTCTACGCTGCTTTTGATGCTGCGGATGATAAGCGGTCTAAGGTTTTTGATCGTGAGGAGTTTATGTACCGCACGATTACGGTGGAGCGCCCTTTGCGGTTGAATTGGGGTTTTACTGCTGAGCGGGTTAAGCGTCTCTTGGCTTCTAAGGAGTTTGGCAAGCTCAAGCTGACAGAGGGTGAGGACGTTGCCGTGCGGGCTTCTCTTGCTGCTTTGGTTGAGAGCACGGCGGGGGTTGTTGGTGCTGATGTGGCCAGAGTGAAGGCTGAGCTCTTGCAGGTTTTTGCGGACGCCGGTGCCCTGGTGAAGCCTGCGGCTTTAGCTAAGTTGGTGGATGAGTTGGCTGAACGCGATGAATCCGCCGAGGTGGTGATGAAGGCTAAGAAGCCGGTGGCTGACACTACCTTGCGTGATACAGAGAATGTGCCCTGGGGCGAGGACATTCACGAGTATTTGGAGCGCGAGGTCAAGCCTTTTGTGCCGGATGCTTGGATTGATGAATCTAAGACTAAGGAGGGTGCGGAGATTCCTTTTACCCGCCACTTCTATGAGTATGTTCCGCCCCGCTCCCTGGAGGAGATTGACCGCGACCTCAACGAGGTGCTGGGCCGAATCAAGAAGAGGCTGGAAGAGGTACTGGGCTAATGGAAGCTCCTCTCGTAAAACTAAAATATCTAGCTGATTTCAATCCGACTGTTCCGGAGTCAATCAGAAAATCGCAAGAAAAGTTTCCGATTTATCCGATGGATAAGATTGAATCATTTGGCAAGCTCTCAAGCGATGTAGAGTCCAGGCCGATTTCTGAACTACTCAACGGGTATAGCTATTTAGAACCAACAGATGTTGCTTATGCAAAAGTAACACCCTGCTTTGAAAATGGTAAAGGAATCCTTGGCAGGGATTTGCCTGGCCCTAGTTTTGCTACAACTGAGCTGACTGTTCTTCGGCCCAAACCTGGTGTAGATCAGAGGTACTTGGCATATTTACTTCAGACACCAGAATTTATGAATCCAGCGATTTCTTCTATGACTGGTGCTGGTGGTCTAAAACGAGTGTCAGAAGAGTATATAAAAAATCTAAAGTTCCCATTACCTTCTCTTAAGGAACAAAAGAGAATCGCAGATGAGCTTGACCGTGAACTGGCGGAGATTGATGAGTTCATTGCTGACCTGCAACATCTTCTTGAACTAGAAGATGAACGTTTCAAATCCACAATTACTTCACTTGTCCACCCCGAGCCAATTAAAGATATATTCAATTCGAGCCTTAATTCTGTCGAATGGAATGGAACGACTTGGCGACGCACGCATTTAGGAATGGTCACTCACATCAATGAAGGCCTGGTTAACCCGCAGGAAGAACCATATTCTTCAATGACACTCATCGCGCCAAATCACGTCGAGTCTGGGACCGGAAAAATTCTTTACACAGAAACTGCCATTGAACAAGGCGCAGATAGCGGTAAGTACTTAGTGAAAAAGGGTCAGGTAATTTTTTCTAAGATTCGCCCAGCCCTTTTAAAGTCTACAATCGCAATGGAAGACTGCCTATGTTCTGCTGACATGTACGGCATTTCTGCAAATTCTGACTATTTGAACAATAATTTTTTAATATGGTTCCTACTCTCAAGGCCATTTAAAACATTTGCATTACAAAACTCAAGTCGCGCAGCAATGCCCAAAATCAACCGTGAAGGATTTTCTGAAATACCAATTTGGGTACCATCAATTAATTTTCAAAATAAATTTTCAGAGCAATTTTCAGAGGTAAGCACCAAATCACACATCTCTATTGAACAATTAAAACATTTAAACAGTCTCCTTCTAGAGAGAAAAAAAGAAATACTATCTACAAAATTAGGACACAATGGACATCAATAAAGTAATTGACGACATACAGCATTTCGAGGCTAGTGAGAAAAAATGGTACACTTTTATTAGCATTTCATTTATTCAAAGCACGCTAAAAAGTGAAAACAGAATTTATAGGATGGACGCAAATAAAAAAACTAAAAAGTTAATTCTTGGCAACATCCTTCACGGCCTCGAAAAAAATTTTAAGAATAAAGAACAACGCCCGTTCAGCCTCAAATATACAAATAAAAATTGCTTGACAAGTTTCAACCCCGATAAGTTTCCTTCCACAAAGGACTTATTAAAATCAATTCAATCGCAGAAAAATTCTTTGAGAAATATAACTGACGACCAGCTCAAAAAGGTAGACCTCTACTCAGTAACAATAACAATTCCTAAACAAAGTAACGACGATGACTCAGAAGAAATGAAATACACTTTCGTTTCTAGATTCGAAAATTTTTATGCTTTACAGAAGAAATTGTTTGTTGGACAGATTTCTGGAAATAATATTAGCATTTCTCAGAAAGATAGCTTAATAGGATTCAATCCGAAAATCGAAATGGTTTTTGAAAATGCCAACGAGATCATTATAAATAACTCTGAGGCAAAATTTGACTCACTGCTTAAAATGGACTCGATAATTAAAGTCGAAAGCAAAAAGAAATTTAATGATAATGAGAACTTCAAGAGAATCTTCTCTGATGATTCGATGTCTTCAATATCTGAAAAAATCTCCAAATCAAAAAGGTACTCAAGTTGGATTCTTCGAATTGCAGACGATGAAGAAAGACTGCAGAAAACAATAGATAACATATATAAAATTCAGGATATACTGACGGATCCGAATAACGAATTCAATAAATTAATATGCGATATTGAGCTTCAGAGCTTCTCAGACAATGCTAACCCAGAAAAATCAGAAACTAGCTATAAAATTGTACTTAAAGAGGGCGGAAACCCAGACCATCTCCTAAACGCAATATCAGATGCTTTTTATCTTGCACTAATATCTGGGGTGTCAAGGACAGATGATGCTCGACTTTAAAAGAAAATATATATCCACAAACTTCTGCAAACAACTCTTTCTATTTATATCTTCATACTTACCTCTTTATCTATGGTTAATACTATCCAGCTTTGACTACACTCATATAAAAAATGTTGTTTCCGCGAATCAGATGCCTAACTATGACCCGAGAGATGTTGTTATCAATTTAGTACTTTTTATATTGATTGCAATTACAATTATTGGGCTAATAAGGATGT
This sequence comes from Rothia nasimurium, assembly GCF_928381415.1. Classification (GTDB taxonomy): domain Bacteria; phylum Actinomycetota; class Actinomycetes; order Actinomycetales; family Micrococcaceae; genus Rothia; species Rothia nasimurium_H. Next base: position 249,348 of record NZ_CAKMSF010000006.1, on the reverse strand, counting down.
TAAATTCAACTTCAGGCAACTCAGATAAACTTTCTGAGAATATAACAATAAAACCAAACAGTGATAGCATGATGAACTACTTGATTACTTATATAGTTCCGCTGATGAATTTTGACCGCGATAATCTGTTATCAATATTTTCAAATATTTTTCTATTTATACTTATAGCCCTTCTCTACTCGGTTAACAATGTTACATTTCTGAATCCAACGCTTGGCCTTCTGAAGTATAAGGTTTACGAGGTTGAAGGCGATAAAGATATGCATCATATACTAACAAGAAAATCATATAATGAGCTAATGGACCTTCAGAGCAAATCCGGTTCGAAGGAAGCGAAGGATTCTTTCGTCCACTTTCAAAATATTGCCGATGGTGTATTCTTAATAAAGTGAAGATACACCACATGTCTTGTTTGTCAGCATAAATTATAGATTTTGTCAGAATTTTACTCTAATTTAGAAAACCATCGATTCATTTAGGGGCCGCGCGCCAATTTATTTTATGCCCTAGTGAATCATTTAACGCATAATATATGAATTCATCACCAAAATCACCCATTAATTAACTTATTCATTATTAGCCTCGCGCACAATTTGTTATTTAAAAACACAAATATATTGCCAAGAATGGTTCAATACTCTATAAGTTCTTAATGCATTATTGACATCCAAAGCTAAGAACAGACAGTTATTAGTCCAGCGGTTTAGGAGCCTCCCTATGTCACGCACCCACCTCGAACGTCCTCTCCAGCAAGACATCTGCGCCTACCTGGCCGCTCACGGGTGGGTGCACTCCCCCAACTCCGCAGGCTACGACGCCAGGCGCGCCCTCTACCCCGCCGACGTCCTCACCTGGCTGAAAACCAGCGACCCTAAAAACTACGCCACTCTCATCAAACCCGGCGCAGACCCCGCCACCCAGCAGGCCCAAGAAAACCGCCTGCTCGACCGGCTCGTCACCAAACTCTCAGCCCCCGAAGAACAAGGCGGCGGAACCCTCAACGTCCTGCGCAAAGGATTCAGCGTGCCCGGGGCACGCCGCCCCTTCCAACTACTGGCCTACCCACCCCAAGACAACCGCAACCCCGAACTCACCGCCCTCTACCACAAGAACATCCTGCGCGTGGTCGAAGAGGTCTATTACAACCCAGCCAGCGATAAAGCCCGCATCGACCTCGTTCTCTTCATCAACGGCCTACCCGTAGCCACCATCGAACTCAAAAGCGAATACACCCAAACCCTACAAGAGGCCATCAAGCAGTACCGCACCGACCGCGACCCCAAAACCTCACCCCTGCTCCAAGAACACCGCGGTGCCCTGGTGCACTTCGCCCTCTCCCAAGACGAAATCGCCATGACCACCAAACTGGCAGGCAGCGCCACCAGCTTCCTCCCCTTCAACCGCGGAGCAAACGGCGGAGCAGGCAACCCCATCATCGACGGCAAACTCGCTACCAGCTACTTCTGGGAAGAAATCCTGGAACCCAACACCTGGATCACCATCCTCACCAAATTCATCTACACCAACCACCAAAAAATCACCGATCCCCTCACCGGCAAAACCACCCATAAGAGCCACATCAGATTCCCCCGCTACCACCAGTGGCGGGCCGTCACCAAACTCGTCCAAGCTGCCCGCACCGAAGGCGCAGGGCACAAATACCTGGTGCAGCACTCAGCAGGCTCCGGCAAAACCGACTCCATCGCCTGGACGGCTCACCGGCTCTCCAACCTACATACCCCAGAGGGCGAGCGCGTCTTCGACTCCGTCATCGTCATAGCCGACCGTCAAGTCCTCGACCAGCAGCTACAGGACGCTATCGACCAGCTCGTCACCACCGCCGGCACTTTCCAGCCCATTACGCGCGGCAGTGGCGATTCCAAATCTAAGCAGCTCGTCGAGGCACTGACCACCGGCGTGCCCATCATCGGCGTCACCCTGCAAACCTTCCCCTTCGCCCTGGCAGAAATGACCAAGGAGGGCGGCCAGCTCGCCGGTAAGCACTTTGCGATTATCGCGGACGAGGCGCACTCCTCCCAGTCGGGTAAGGCAACCGACTCTATCAAGGAAATGCTCAACACCGAGATTGACGCCGGTATTGAAGAGTCAGACCCCGAAGCTGACCAGGTGGCCCTGACCAAGATGGCCCAGCGTGTGGTGGGTGAGGGCCACCAGGTGTCCTTCTTTGCCTTCACCGCAACGCCCAAGGCTAAAACCCTTGAGGTCTTTGGCCGACGGGCCGACGGCACCGGCCCCCACGAACCCTTCGACCTCTACCCCATGAAGCAGGCCATCGAAGAGGGCTTCATTCTTGATGTGCTCAAGAACTACACCACCTACCAGATGGCCGCCAAAATCGCCCAGAAGAATGAAGACAGCGGGGCCGATGAAGAAATCGACATCCGCAAGGGCACCAAGAGCCTGATCAACTTTGTGGAGCTGCACCCCACCAATGTTGCCTCCAAGGTCGCGGTAATCCTCGAACACTTTGAGGGCCGGGTCAAGCAGGAGCTGGGCGGAAAAGCTAAAGCCATGGTGGTGACGTCCTCCCGGGCGGCTGCCGTGCGCTACCAGCGGGCCTTTGAAAAGGCCATTGCTGAAAAGGGCCTGCCCCTCAAGACCCTGGTTGCTTTCTCCGGTGAACTGCCCGACCCCGACGTTGAGGTCCTGCCCGGGGTTGATACCCCCACCGTGACCGAAGCGTCCATGAACCCAGAGCTCAAGGGCAGGAACCTGGCTGAGGTCTTCAACCAGGACGGCCAGCACATTCTGATTGTGGCCAATAAGTACCAGACCGGCTTCGACCAGCCCCTCCTGGTTGCCATGTATGTGGATAAGAAACTCTCGGGAATCACCGCCGTGCAGACCCTCTCCCGACTAAACCGCCGCGCTGACGGCAAAGAGAACACCTACATTCTGGACTTCGTCAACGACCCCGAACAGATTCGCGCCGCCTTCGCCGAGTACTACGAGGACGCCCATATCGAGACCGAATCAGACCTCGACCTGGTTGCCAAACAGGTCGACAAGCTCGATGCAGCCGGTATCTACAACCGGGCAGATGTGGAACAGTTCTGGGAAAAGTGGGTTGCACCCGGTGCCCGGCAGGCGTCCTTTGACTCGCTCATCTCCATACCCGTGCAGCGGTTTGTGACGCGCTGGCGGGCAGCGCAGGAAGGGATTGACGGTTCTGCAGACCGAGCCGCCCTTGAAGTACTGCTGGAGTTCCGCTCAACCCTCGCCCAGTACGTGAAGTCCTACGCCTTCTTCTCGCAAATCTTCAACTTCGGCGACCCCTACTACGAGAAACTCTCTGCCTTCGCTGACCTGCTCGCGCGCAAGCTGCGCCGCTTCACCCTCGACGAGGTGTCGCCCGAGGTAGTGAACGTGGACGACATCGTGCTCACCCACTACCGCCTCGAAAAGCTGCGCGAAGAGGAAGACTTGAAGCTGTCGTCCTCGCAGGCGGCTGGTCTACAGGGCATGACGGAGGCTGGCCTCGCCAGTATTCAGGAGCGCGAGCGCAAAGCCCGCTCTGAACTGATTGAGAAGATTAATAAGTACTTCCACGGCCTCGATTTGAGTGACGAGCACCAGGTGGGCTTTGCTACGACCTTCGTGGCTGAGGCGGCCAAGGACGCCGGGCTCAAGCAAAGCGCCATGGCCAACACCAAGGTGGACTTCTACCATTCGAAGAATGTGCGCGTTGGCCTGGCGAATAAGCTCTGGGACTACAGCTCAGATACAGCTGACCTGATTGACCACGTGCGCAAGCTACCCGCGGAGCAGTTCGTGGAGTTCATGCTCGACATGGGCCTGTACGAGCTGCTGCGGGGCGAGAAGGTGGAGGAGCTGACTCCGTAAAAGGGGACCACCTTAGCGATCTTTGTATGCTGGTATAACTCCGACCATCGAATCGAAGTAGGCTATAACCTTATTAGAAATTGTTACGCGGTTTGGAATCAAGTTTCTCCCAGCATTCAAATGCAACATCGCATGTGGTAGGGTAAAGGTATCAGACACCGCCCACCTCTGTTACATGGAACCTCAAAGTTCTGCATGTATCATGTGGCGGTTTTCATTTTAAGTAGGTGCTTATGGCTGAAAAAGGGTTCCTAGACCACCCAGATCTCATCAACAGACTTGAGCAGCTGGGGATGCAAATCGACGATAAGACTAAAGCTGAAGCAGAGCTCAGAAGACTCGGCTACCACCGCACGAGCGGCTACAGATATCCCTTTAGAAAACTTCGAGAGCCCCTCACCGATGATCTCATCAAACGTAGAGAGTTCCGCCATGATGAGTTTGAAGCTGGCTCAAGGTTCGAAGACTCTATAGCGTTAGCAGATTTCGACACCAAACTACGTGCCGTCATTTTGACAGGTATCTTTGATTTAGAGGTAAGACTAAGAACCGCTATCGCCCATGTCATCGCAAAGAAAAATCCAAAAGGGCATCTTGAGATTTCATGCTTAGATTCCACAAAATGTTATGAACTTACTTCTTCTCGAGATCAAACAACCAAGTTTGAGGCTTGGAAAGCTCAGTACGAGAGCGCCAAAAAATCCAAAAATAATGACGATTTCATAGCGCACCATACGCTTGTCTACAAGACAGAAATTCCTGTGTGGGCAGCACTAGAAATTGTGTCCTTTGGAACCCTAATTCACTTTTATCTTTTGATGAAGGTAGAAGACCAAAATGATGTGGCAAGAAATTTCGGGGTTCGACAAGGCACCAAGTTTGGCTCCTGGCTACTTGCAATCATGGACTTAAGAAACGACTGCGCTCATGGTGCTAGAGTTTTCAATAAGAGCATGAAAAGGAATGTGTCTGTTCATTCAAACTCTTACTTCAAAAAATATTTAAAGCATATAGATAAGGAACTCCCTGCCGACAAAATATACATGCCGTGTGTCTTACTCGCCCATATGCTTAGATGCCATGAATCTGGCACTAACTGGCACAATACGTTCAAAACGCAGGTTAAAAAGTTACCCCAAATATATCTGCAAGAATTATCTGAACCGCTTACTACTGCCGAACGTAACATGGGTTTTCCTGGCAACTGGCAAGAATTAGAAATCTGGAATAACTAATATTCCGCATGGGCCTCTACGAACTGCTGCGGGGTGAGAAGGTGGAGGAACTGAGCCACTAGATATTGTGGGACATCTTAGAGAGCAAGCTCTCCGCCACCTGCTCCACGCCCAGGCGGTACTGTGCGGAATCACGATCTGCACGACGCACATCCGTTAAATCAAGAACAGCCCTACTCTGTTCCTCTGGAATCTTAGAGTTAGCAATCCACAGAACCGGCACAATATTCTTGCCGTCTAACACAGACAAGTCACCTATTTGCTTTACCCAGCGAGGCGTCACCAAAGCCAAGCCAACAAGGGGCACCTGCTCGTCAGCGTCCGCCCCAAAGGTATCGGCGAGACCTGTCGAGTCATCATCAAAGATGAGCTCAACGCTCAAACCAGACAGACCCTCAACGGCATCAGCAACATCTTCAGCAAAGCCACGAATATTCCCTGCTAACGCAGAGCCCTCATCAGCCGCAGCGAAACTAGCAACGACACGCACATCAACATCGCCAGTTTTCTTAGAGGGCTCAAGCTCTGCCCGTGGCTCTATCGCAGTTGCGCGCGCTCTGTTCATCAACCCCTGCCACAAACTAGCGTCCCACAAGGCGGCCAAGGGAAGAGCCCAAATTTTCTCGCCTAAAGGCACAGGCCGAGCCACGTTACAAACGACGAAGCCCCGTGTAACCCTGTCACCATACAATTCTTGAAAGCTCTTCAACCCCTTCAAGAATTCAGGCTTTACACGCGCAGAAGCTTTCACTTCCACAGCAATGAGAGAACCTGCAGAATCACGCAAGACTACATCGACCTCAACGTCCTTGTTCTTAATCCGCTGACGCCAATGGAATATATCCACACTACGCTCAGCCCATCCAGCATGGGCACGTATCTGCTGCATCACCAGTGTCTCAATCAGACGCCCTCGTACATCTGCATCAACTAACTGTGCATCACTCGTACTGACCAAAGACCGAGCGGATAAAGCCACATCTGCGGGGAAAAACTTTGCTGAAGACCGCAAAGACCTCTTTGAAGCCCGATGCAGGTTGGGGACCTCATATATCAAGAAACGTTTTTCGAGAGCGTCGAGATAAGAATCAACTGTGCGGCGGTCCGTTGAGAGTTCTCTGCCCATTTCTGAAATATTTAGCTCTGAAGCAGGGTGCCTTAAAACATAAGCCAAAATCTCGTGTGCACGTACCTGATCAAACGACTCACCTGGCTTTACCCGCTGAGTTAGGATGCTTCTTATCCCCTCGTCAATAGCCAGGCCTAACGTTGAGGTCACTGAATTGCCAGCAAACCGACGATACTGGGGCATACCCCCTAAAACAATCGCGTCAGATTCAATATCCAGAGGTTGCGCTTGTTCCCCTGTAACCGGATGTGCATCAAATAGAGCATCGACCACAGACCACGGCTGCTGATGGGGAGAGCTGATTTCTGCCTCGCTTAAAGGCTCTAATGATACTCGTAAAGCCCTGCGTGCCAGAGGGTCAGTGCCGCCAAAGCCGCTTTGCCCGATGCTTGAAGAACCGGTAAGAACTAGACGAATTGAGTCCTGGTTCTCATCTAGAACCTGTTTCACAGCAACCGGTAGCTCAGGAACCAGCTGAGCTTCGTCGATTGCGCAGGGCCACTCTAGACCACGGAGCCAACCCACTGTATCAGCCTCAACCACTGCTCGCAGACCGGCATCAGCCATCGAATAAACTGCCTTCAGATGCCCCCCATTGGCCAGCTTGTTCACTAAGCTTGTCTTCCCCACTGCACGAGCGCCTTCGATAATCACGACAGGCGCAACAGCAAGCAGGTCAAGTATCTTGGGCTCAAGGAATCTGGGATAGAACGTCATAGGTCAAATTGTACATTCAATGCACAAAATTTTGTACATCGGATGTACAAGTTGGTAAAGTACTAGGTGAATTGACCAGTTCACCTCAGTAGTCATCTTCAAGGGATAGGAGGGTAGGAAATGACTATTAGCGCTGTAAATTCTGCGATGTATAGAGCAGCCAGAAAAGCTAAAAAGGCACTAAAGACCAATAGTAAAACCACAACTTGTCGCTCACGCACCGAGCATACGCGTGGCACAGATGGGCTAACAGACGCAAAACGGAGTCTCTATGCTCTGCAGGCAAAGTCTCTGCACAACAGCCTGCCCGTCAAAGACCTCGAAAAGGCATTTAGCCGTCTAGCTTCAGAGAAACACTAAACTCTGTAGGTTTCATCTTCGAAATTCCGCTGGGAGAGGTAAGGCAAGCCAGGCTCACAGCGAAGCTGCTGGCTCGATGAAGTGAGCGGGTGCGAACGCGCGAGCACACAAGAGCGAACGAAATCCGCCGTCAGGCGGGGCGTGAATCGCCCCGTAAGCCAGCTTGTTTCCCAAGGTTGTCTTCCCCACTGGACGAGCACTCTCTATAACCACGACAGGCACAACAGCAAGTAGGTCAAGTTTCTTAGTATCAAGGAGTCTGGGATAGAACGCTATAGATCAAGTTGTACATGTGCGCAAGATACCAGCTGAGCAATTTGTCGAGTTCATGCTCGAAATGAACTGCTAGATGGGCTCTGTACGGTTTACTCGTAGTGGGTCCACATTTTTAGCACATGGACAGTGTGTTCCTCTTCGAACACGTCATAAACAAGTCTATGCTGAACGTTGATTCGTCTGGAATACAAGCCCGCCATGTCTCCAACGAGTTTTTCGTAGCGTGGAGGGTTCTGCCAAGGGTTTTCAGCAATTACCTCTAGCAGCTTCTGAGCCTTAGGTTGCAAGCCAGAACGTTTGAGTTTGAGTGCATCCTTTTGCGCTTGCTTGGAATAAATCAGTTTCCAGCTCACCAAGGAAGCTCCGTGCTGCCTTCGCTCAGAGGCTCCTTGCGAGCCTGCTGGATACTTTCTCGGACTTCAGGGATAGAGCTGAGGTATAGAGTTTCTTGGATAGCCAGCCAATCATCTTCGCCAATTAACACAGCGTTACCTCGCTTTCCTGCAATGGTAACAGGGTGCGAGTCAGCATTGACCTGGTCAACCAACTGGTAGAGGTCACTGCGGGCGTTAGTTACTGAAATCGTAGTCATACCCCAACAATACGGAATTACGTACGCCTCAGCAAGAGGGGGCAAAATATTATCTGGATGAATGAAGTAACCTCGTGATATACCAATCGCCCGAGTCATGAGCAGGTCAAGGTCGACTTTGATGCCGCTGAACTCATTCAACTGGCATTGAGTACAATAACGAATATTTCAGCCGATACATGCTAGGAATGCGAGACCTTATACTGAACCCTGACTGGGTACTAAAGGCACTAGATGATGTGCCTTTCCAGAAACGCGAAGAGCAGGATTATTCCCATTCTGAGACTTACTTATTAGGCTAGAAGTGCTCTCGGGCTCGCAGCGAAGCTGCTGGCTCGGGGCTGGCGTGAATCGCCTTGTGAGCGAAGCGAACCAGGCGAGAGGGTCGGCAGCGAGCGCGAGCCCGAGGGCACGTCAAGCGTGAGCCTGGTGCGCTTTACTCGTCTTCTCCTACCGTACTTCGTACCCAGCCGCTCGGATTGCGTCCTTCACTTCCCCAATGCTGACTTCGCCGAAGTGGAAGATGGAAGCTGCGAGGACGGCGTCCGCTCCTGCTTCTATGGCGGGTGGGAAGTGCTCGGCTGCGCCCGCGCCGCCCGAAGCAATCAGGGGTACGGTGACAACAGAGCGCACTGCGCGGATCATGGGCAGGTCAAAGCCGGCCTTAGTGCCGTCGGCGTCAATGGAGTTCAGCAGGATCTCGCCTACGCCGCGCTCCTGGGCCTCAGCAACCCATTCGAGCAGGTCAAGCCCGGTGGAGGTGCGGCCGCCGTGGGTGGTCACCTCGTAGCCGGACGGGGTAGCGTCAGACTTCTTGGCGTCCGCAGAGAGCACCAGCACCTGGGAGCCAAACCGCTCGGTTATCTCGTTGATGACCTCAGGCCGGGCAATAGCCGCAGTGTTAATAGAGGCCTTATCGGCGCCGGTGCGCAGCAGACGGTCGACGTCCTCAGCGGTGCGCACTCCCCCGCCCACAGTTAGCGGAATAAAGACCTGCTCAGCGGTTGACGACACCACATCGAAGGTGGTCTGGCGGTCAGAAGAAGAGGCGGTGACGTCCAGGAAGGTCAGCTCATCGGCGCCCTCAGCGTTGTAGCGCTTGGCGAGTTCTACCGGGTCGCCAGCGTCGCGCAGACCCTCAAACTTTACGCCCTTGACCACGCGGCCGGCGTCCACATCAAGACACGGAATAACACGAATGGCAACACCCACGGGCGCGCCCCCTTTCCTTGAAAGCAAAACTAAAGCGGCGGCGTCCGCCCATATCAGGGGCAAGGACGCCGCCGGGTAAGGTTACAGGCGCGCGGCCTGAATGGCGGTGACTAGGATGCCGCGGCCGCCGATGTCGTAGAGGGAATCCATGACCTTATTCGCTGCCTTGCGCGGCACCATGGAGCGCACGGCAACCCAGCCCTCGCGCGAGAGCGGCGAGATGGTCGGGGCTTCAAGGCCGGGGGTCAGGGTGGTGGCAGCCTTGAGGTTAGCCTCTTCGATGTTGTAGTCAATCATCACGTACTGGCGGGCAATCAGCACACCCTGCAGGCGGCGCTGGAGGCGCTCAAGACCGGCGTGGTCCTCAACGCCGGGGCGCTTAATCAGCAGGGCCTCGGAGCGCATAATCGGGTCACCGAAAGGTTCCAGACCGGCTGCGCGCATGGTGTTGCCGGTTTCTACAACGTCGGCGATGGCGTCCGCAACGCCTAAACGAATCGAGGACTCAATAGCGCCATCCAGGCGCACCACCGACGCGTTGATGCCGGAGCGTTCCAGGTAGTCGGTCAGCAGGCGCTTGTAGCTGGTGGCGATGCGCTTACCTTCAAGTTCGGACGGGTCGGTGTAGGTACCGGCGGGCCCGGCCAGGCGGAAGGTGGAGCGGGCAAAATCGAGCTTGAGTGCTTCCTCAGCGTGGGTGCCGGAGTCGAGCAGCAGGTCGCGGCCGGTGATGCCGACGTCCAGGGTACCTTCGCCCACGTACACGGCGATGTCGCGGGGGCGCAGGTAGAAAAATTCAACCTCGTTGTCCTGGTCAACGAGCACCAGCTCGCGGGAGTCGCGGCGCTGAAGGTAGCCCGCTTCGGTCAGCATGGTGATGGCAGCCTGAGACAGCATGCCCTTGTTAGGAACTGCAACGCGCAGCATAAGTTTTTCCTTTGCAGTGGTGGTTTAGAGGTACTTGTAGATATCTTCGGGAGTCAGTCCCTTGGCGATCATCATGCACTGCAAATGGTAAATCAGCTGTGAAGCCTCTTCGGCGAACTCGGCATCAGACTGGAATTCAGCGGCCATCCAGACCTCGGCTGCTTCTTCAACAATTTTCTTGCCGATAAAGTGCACACCCTTGTCGAGTTCAGCGACGGTGCCGGAGCCCTCGGGGCGGGTTGCTGCCTTTTCGGTCAGTTCTGCGAATAGGGTTTCAAAGTTCTTCACGGTTTCTAGAGTACCGCTGTTTGATGCGGGGGCGTTACCGGACCGATCTAGATTTCATCTTTCGGTCACTTTTGAAAAGGGCTTGCTGAAGACCGGCAAGATGATGTCTTGGGCGTTGAATTCATCGACCATGACCTTATCGAACTTTTCACCGGGCTTAGTTTTGCTGAATTGAGCGCGCCGCGCACCCCATAGGAGCTCAGAGATTAGGTACTGACCTGCTGTTCCACCCACCGACAGGCAGTAGGTGGTCAGCAGGGCCTCCCCCAGGGTTTCAACGGCACCCTCAGTAGCGAAGATGGTGCCCAAGATGCCCTGGTAGATGAGCATTCCGGGGAAGAGAGGCAGGAAGGCGACCGTCATGATCGCGTTGGAGGTCAAATGCAGGGGCTTAGAGAGTAGGACGCAGGCCCCACCTACCAGCACCGCGGTCAGGGCGATAGCGCCGTAGGAGCTCAGGCCCATGTTTTCGGTCAGCAGCAGAAGACCGTAGGCTAGCGCACCCATTATGGTCAGTATGAGCAGCTGAATCTTCTTACCGCCGCAGGTCAGGGCAAAGCCCAAACTCACCAGGGCAGCCCCTAGCAGCGGATCAATAATCTGCGTGGTTTCAGCATCGAGAGTACGGATGAACCTAAACTCGTCATCGACAAACCAGCCCGCCACCTCGATACCGAGAGCCACCCCCGTGACCAAACCTGCCGTACACATGAGAGCATCCAGCAGGCGTCCTACCGCAGACAGGTACCAGCCCATGATGGAGTCCTGCACCGCGGCATAGGCAGCGACCCCCGCCAGGTAGGCGGCGAGGGACGAAACAACGGTGATGGCAACGTCCGCCCCAATCGGAGAAACCAGGTTGAAGATAGTGGCGACCATGACCGCAACAAACCCAGCCAAGGCGTAGCGGAAGATACCGGGGGCTCGAGCGATTTTGACCCAGCGGTAGACCGCTGCCACCAATACGGACGCCAGAAAGGCACCCACGGTTGTTACGGTCCCCGCGCCCAGGAGCTGGCTGAAGCCAATGCCCAGCAGGCCAGAACCCAGCAAGGAAAAGCCCCAGTGCACCGGGTGCAAGCTGGTGTCTTCTTCCTCTAAAAGATCGATGGCTTGCTCGGTACTGATGTCCCGGGTCAGCAGACCCTCAATGATTTTTTCGGTCTTTGAACGCCACTGGATAGCCAGGCTACCCGGGGTGATATCGAAGATTTCGGTGTAGGGTAGCTGGTTTTCACCGCGGGAGTCGCTGATAATCAGCTGACCCATGGTGACGCTGACGGTCACCCCGCTCAGGCCCGCAGCTGAGCTGACCGCGAGCAGGGTTTTGGTGGTGGTTGCAGAGCTGGCTCCGCTGCGGATCAGTGAATCCCCCAGCAGAGCCAGCAGTTTATAGGTAGGTGCTTCGTGTGTCATGATGATCTGCGCACCAGCTTACCCTGTGAGCAGGTTTTAGACCTGCTTGAGAGCTACCACGGTTTCCAGGGCCGCGGCCATTGCCTCGTAGCCCTTACCTTCGGTGGAGCCGGGCAGGCCAGCGCGGTCCAGGCCCTGCTCTTCGGTGTCGCAGGTCAGCACGCCGAAGCCAACAGGGGTTTTGGTCTCCACAGAAACCTTGGTCAAACCGCTTGTGGCGGCGTCGCAGACGTAATCGAAGTGCGGGGTGCCGCCGCGGATAACTACGCCCAGGGCGACGAGCGCATCGTACTTCTCGGCCAGGGTCGCGGCGGCTACCGGCAGTTCGAAGGTGCCGGGCACGCGCACGATGGTCGGTTCGATACCGGCATCCGCTGCGGCGCGACGGGCACCGTCGAGCAGGCCGTCCATAATCTGTGTATGCCAGGACGCCGCAATCACGGCGACCTTCAGACCTGCGGTGTCTGCGGGGTTGAGTTTGGGGGCGGGTGCTCCTGCTCCGCTCATGGTGTTCTCCTTAGGGTTGGGTTTGGGGTAGGTACCAGCTAATTCAGAAATAACCACAAACTAGATGGGTTTTTCTGACTCAGATGGTACCTAGTTGAGGATGTGGCGCATGCGGTCGCGTTTAGTGGCCAGGTAGCGCTCGTTCTCGGGTCTAGGGGCGATGATGTCGGGAACCAGCCCGGTCACTTCCACCCCCAGGTCGGTCAGGGCCTCGGCCTTGGCGGGGTTGTTGGTCAGCAGGCGCACGCGGGTCAGACCGGCTGCCTTCAAGATAGCGGACGCCTGGGTGTAGTCCCGTGCGTCTGCTGGGAAGCCCAGGTGTAGGTTGGCGTCGAGGGGGTCGTCCCCGGCGTCTTGTAGGGCGTAGGCTCTCAGCTTGTTGACTAGGCCGATGCCCCGCCCCTCGTGCCCGTGCAGGTAGAGCACAGAACCGCCCAGTTCCTGTACGGTGGCGAGGGCTTTTTCGAGTTGGGGTCCGCAGTCGCAGCGGTAGGATCCGAGCAGGTCACCCGTGGCGCATTCGGAATGGAGCCGAACCAGGTGGTCTTGCCCTTCATGCTCAGGTGTGAGGGGGCGTCCGTCCGCGCCGACGGCGGTGGCAAGCATGTGCTCGGTGCCGTCGGCAAACTCGTAGGCAGACACGGCGAAGGTGCCGTGCGGGGTGGGGACCAGCACCGGCTCGCTCCTGGCTACGAGGGTGTTCTTATCGCTCACCGTCGCGCTCCTGCAGGTAGGTGATTAGGTCAGCGATGGAAATCATGGGCATGTTGTGTTGGGTGGCGAAGGCGCGGAGGGCGTCGAAGCGCATCATGGTGCCGTCGTCGTTCACGATTTCAGAGATCACGCCGACCCCCGATAGGCCCGCGAGTAGGGAGAGCTCTACCGCTGCTTCGGTGTGGCCGGGGCGCTGGCGCACTCCCCCGTCGGCTGCCCGCAGGGGTAGGACGTGGCCGGGGCGGGTCAGGTCACCCGCAGAGGACGCCGGGTCGGCGAGAACCTGCACGGTGCGGGCCCGGTCGGAGGCTGAAATGCCGGTGGTGACGCCGTCGCGGGCGTCGCAGGTGACGGTGTAGGCGGTGCCCTTGGCGTCCTCGTTCACTGCGACCATGGGCGGCAGGTTCAGGGCATCTGCCCGGGCGGCGCTCATAGGGGCGCAGATAACGCCGGAGGTGTAGCGGATGGTGAAGCCCATGAGTTCAGCGGTGGCGTGTTCGGCTGCGAAGATGATGTCGCCTTCGTTTTCGCGGTCTTCGTCATCGACCACAACCACGGCCCCGCCACGGGCAATTTCGGCGACGGCGCGTTCGACGGAATCGAGGGCGGCGACCCGATGCTGGGTTCCACCGCCGGCGCTGCCCGGGGTAACGCCAAGACCAGCCACAGAACCCGAGACAGCCAGAATACGTTGGACGTACTTGGCCAGGGCATCGGTTTCGAGGTTGACGGTATCGCCCACGGTCAGCTCACCTAAGGTGGTGGCTTCGAGGGTGGCGGGAATGAGCCCCACCTCAAACCAGTGGGTGTCGGCCTGGGGGTGGGAGACGGCAGTGACGGTCAGTGACGCACCTGAAACAGTAATTGAGCCTTTTTCGGTCAGGTGGGCTGCCATATCTCGGGGTACGCGCACGCGCACGGTACGCCAGGATTCGTGGTCTTCTACCTTGACTACGGTGCCCAGGCCGTCCACATGGCCCTGCACGACGTGCCCGTCGAAGCGCCCACCAGCTGGCATGCAGCGTTCCAGGTTGACTCGGTCACCGGGAGCGAGCTGGCCCAGGTTGGTGCGGCGAAGGGTTTCGCCCATCATGTCGGCGGCGAAGTAGCCCTCGGCCAGTTCGCGGGTGCGGGTGGCGGTCAGACAGACGCCGTTGACGGCCAGGGAGCCGCCGTGCTCAAGATCGTCAATGAGCGAGCCCGCCTTAATCGTGACGACAGCTGACTCAGCCCGCCCCTCAGAATCGAGCACGGGTTCTATGGATTCTACGGTGCCGGTTGCGGCAATGATTCCGGTAAACATAAGGTCCTTAGGTGAGATGGTGAGGCCGATAGACGCAGCGCCGCGTGTTGGCGTGGGGCTGGCATGAATCATGTCGAGCGCCCCGGCGCGAGACATGAGAGGGTCACACGCGGCGTTGCGTCTATCGGGCGCACATAGTCGGGTTTCTATTCGTTTGCTGGCACGAGCCGGGTGCGGACGTCCGCGCCCAGGGTCTGCGCTGCCGGGTGCTTGGTGAGGTGGTCCAGCTGCCAGTGCGCTGCCTGGCTTAGGCTGTTGATGCCGAGGTCGCCGAGGGCTGGTTTTCCGGAACCGAGCAGTAGGGGTGCCCGGTACCAGTAGAGTTCGTCGATCAGGTTGGCGCGCATAAAGGCGGTGATGAGGGTTGGCCCGCCTTCCAGGAGCAGATGCCGGACGCCCCGGGCGTAGAGTTCGGTGAGAGCCTGTTGGGGGTTGCGGGTTGGCAGGTGGACGGCCTTGCCTTCACTGATAGCGTCGGCAAGGTGCCCGGCCGGAATCTGGCTGGTTCCCATCACAACGCGCAGGGGCTGCTTCTCGGCAAGCTGCCCCTCGGGCGTCCTTGCTGTGAGCTGGGGGTTATCGGCCAAGACGGTGCCGGTGCCGACCATGATGGCGTCCGCGCGGGTGCGCAGGGCGTGGCCGTCGGAGCGGGCGTCCTCACCGGTGATCCACTGGCTGCTGCCGTCGGCGGCTGCAATAAAGCCGTCAAGGGAGCTTGCAATTTTGGCGGTGACGAAAGGACGCCGCCCGGCAGCGGCAGTGAACCAGCGGGCGTTGAGGGCGTAGGCGTTATCTTCCAACAGCCCGCCACGAACAGCTATGCCCTGGGAGCGCAGGTAAGCTGCTCCCCCGGCGGCGTCGTCGGTGGTGTCGGCGTAGGCGTAGGTGACCTCAGCGATACCGGCCTCGGCTATAGCAACTGAGCAGGGTCCGGTGCGGCCTGTGTGGTTGCAGGGCTCTAGGGTGACGAACATGCGGGCCCCGCGAACGTCGATGCCGGCGGCCCGGGCTTGGGCGAGGGCGTCGGCTTCAGCGTGGGGTGTGCCGGCGCCGCGGTGCCAGCCGGTGGCAAGGAGCTGCCCAGTGGCGTCCGTAATCACGGCGCCTACCAGGGGGTTGGCCCCGCGCACGCCCTTGCGGGCGCTGTCGAGGGCAAGCTGCATGGCTTGAGTGTCGGTAAGCTGGGCATCAGTGCGCGGCGCTTCAGGCAGATGGGCCTTGGGCGACATGCCTAGCGCACTTCTACGGTGGGGTCGGGGAAGCCGGTTTCAACTTCGACCTTGGCGGCCTCGCGGTTGCGGGTGCGCCACCAGACGAAGAAACCGGTGAGGGTGAAGGCCCCGTAGAAGAGGTACATGAAAGCGCTGGCGTAGTAGCCTGCTGACCAGAGCAGGGGCACACCGACCACGTCCACGGCGACCCAGACCAGCCAGAATTCTACCCAGCCCTTAGCCATGCCGTAGGTGGCGAGCAGGGAGCCGGTGAAGATCCAGGCGTCTGACCAGACCGGCTCGTAGGAGCCCAAGGCGCGGAAGATCGGGGTCAAGGCGCCGGTGCCTACAGCCATGAAAGCGACCATGAAAGCCCGTTCGCGCCAGCTGGCCCACTGGGGTACGACCGCTGCCTGGCCTGCGGCGCCGGTCTTGCGGGTTTGGTTCCAGCGGTACCAGCCCCAGACGGAAACGGCGATAAACATGATCTGGCGGCCTGCCTGCCCCAGAAGGTTAGCGGTGCCATAGGTTGACCCGAAGAGGGTGCCTAAGAAGACGGTGAGCAGAAGCAGGTTGCCGAGAATGCCGACAGGCCAGGCCCAGACTTTGCGGCGCATACCGCCGAGGGCTGATAGTAGGCCAAAGATGTTGCCAAGGACTTCGCGCACCAAGAGGGACTGGTTTTCGCCAATCGCAATTTGAGCGTCGAAGAGCCACCGCAAGAAATCCATAAAAAACTCCCAAAGCGAGTGGCTCCGGGAGAACAAATCGAGGGTACCCGGTTTGTGCGGGGCCCTGGGTGGCGTCGGTGAGGACGCCGGTGGGCCGGGCAAGCGGGTACGGCAGGTACCGGTAGGGGTACCTTACGGTTTGCTCGTGCTACCTTCCATCCAGACTGTACTGTCTGCCAAGGAATTTCACCTTGCAGGTATCGGGCACTGATGTGTGCCGTCAATTAGCGGGCTGTCACCGCAGGTTCGGATTTTCACCGGGTCCCGGAGCACGATATTTTTCTTTTACACTTCAAGTTATAGCACGGCCGGGGGCTGTAACCGTCATATTATGACTTATTCCCGCTATCTGGTCGGGTGCGGGGTCTTTCCCGAAGCCCTTACTGATAAAGTCAGTTTGACCTTATTTCCTGCCCCCCTGAGCCACATGACTTCCCCGCACGAAAACCAGCCCCGGGCGTCCGCACCCGGCCAACTCACTACCGCCACGATTGCTGATGCCCTCAACCCCGAGGCCCTGAGCGCCGAGCAACTCACCACTGCCCTTGACCAGCTCCCGGTAACCCGCCGCCATGCCCGCCTGCTGGGGGTAACGGGTATCGGCTGGGCCCTGGACGCCATGGACATCGGCCTCATTTCCTTCGTCATGGCTGCCCTGATTGCCCACTGGGGTATTAGCTCGGGGCAGGCATCGCTGTTGGGCTCTATCGGGTTTTTGGGCATGGCGATTGGTGCCACCCTGGGCGGGCGTCTATCGGATAGGTTTGGGCGGCGCGCAATCTTTGCCGGCACGCTTCTGGTCTACGGGCTGGCTACCGGTTTTTCTGCCCTCGCTACGACCTTCACCGTTCTGCTGGTGCTGCGATTCATCGTGGGGTTGGGGCTTGGCGCTGAGCTGCCGGTAGCCTCCACCTACATTTCTGAATTCGCTCCGCGGGCTGTCCGCGGGCGCATGGTGGTTATTCTCGAAGCCTTCTGGGCAGTTGGCTGGATTCTCGCAGCCCTGATCGGCACCTTCATCGTCAGCCGCTCCGAGGACGGCTGGCGGTGGGCGCTCGCTATCGGTTGCGTGCCTGCCCTCTACGCCCTGGTGGTGCGCTGGGGCCTCCCCGAATCGGTTCGCTACCTCACCCGACGCGGGCAGCTCGACCGCGCCCGCTCAGTGGTTGCCAGTTTTGTAGCTTCCCCGCCCTTACGCACTCGGGGTGAGCGGACGGCGTCCGCCCCTGCCGCTGCCGGGCAGGCTTCGGCCGAGCTAGCTCAGGCGACCTCCATCTGGTCAGCGGCGCTGCGCCGCCGCACCCTTGCCTTCTGGGTCATCTGGTTCTGCATCAACCTTGCCTACTACGGGGCCTTTATCTGGATTCCTTCTCTGCTGGTACAGCAGGGCTTTAGCCTGGTCAGCTCGTTCACCTTTACTCTGATCATGACCCTGGCTCAATTACCCGGCTACGCGGTCAGTGCCTGGCTCATTGAGCGCTGGGGCAGGCGCTCTACCCTGGCTACTTTTTTGCTGGGTTCAGCGCTGGCCGCGGTAGCCTACGGCCTATCCAGCGAGGTCTGGGCGCTGGTGGCCAGCGGCTGCCTGCTCTCCTTCTTCAACCTGGGTGCCTGGGGTGCCCTCTACGCTATCGGCCCCGAGCTCTACCCGGGGCATCTGCGCGGTTCGGGCACCGGTGCTGCGGCCGGGTTCGGGCGGCTCGCATCGATTACCGCTCCCCTGCTGGTACCCGCCCTGCTACCGCTAGTGGGTGTAACCGGTCTCTTTGTGCTCTTCGCCCTTGCCTTCTGCACCGCAGCTGGCGCCACCTTTCTACTGCCTGAAACTCGGGGCAGGCAGCTGGTCTAAGGCACCTGCGCTGGCGGGAGTCGTTAGACTTGAGGGGAAACAAGCAAGATTTCGACCCTAAGGTGAGCTGTGTCTGACGCTAAACCCGCCAACATTCAAAAACGCGATACAACTTTCAAACAGGAGCACGGTGCTGTGGCGCACCTGGTCAAGCGCAAGCCTCAGCAGGCTGTTGCCCGGGCTGTTAAGGGTGCCCAGAAACTACTGGACGAGGGCCAGGGCAAGCAGGCCCTGAACGTGCTCACCCTAGCTAAGCCAGTGCTGGCAGCAGGCTCAGAGGACGCCACCGCCTACTACACCATGCTCGCCACCATTCACCGCTCTATGGGCAATGAGCAGGCAGCCGAGCGAGCAGAACAGAACCTGCCCGCTGCATAACGGCCTCTTAGCGACCACCGGTTAGCTGGTTCAGCAGCTCCTTCACGAAGGCCTCATTATCGGTATCCCCTGCCTGCGCATAGTGCTCTGCTGACCGCATAAGGTGAGCCTGGGCGGCGTCCGCGTCCCCGCCCTGAGCAGTAACTAGAGCCAGCAACTGGTAGGTTTCGCCCAAGAAGGCGTGGTCTTCCAGCTCACCGGCGAGGTCGAGGGCTTCGGTCAGCAGGGGACGGGCGGCGTCCGTATCCCCTAGCGCCAAGAGCCCCTGGGCCTGGGCGTTGCGCACGTGCATCAGCTGCACCGTGTGGTTGCCCGTCTTGTAAAGGTTATAAGCCTGGGCTAGGTAATCCTGGGCTTGCGCTTCGTCCTGAGCCTGCCGGGCCAGCCCTGCCAGCGCTACCAGGTTGTGGGCCTGCCCCTCAGTATTACTCAGGGCTTCATAGCCGCGCAGCCCCTGGGTGTACCAGGTTGCGGAGCGCTCAAAGTCGCCCAGTTCAGCGTGCAGGGAGCCTACCTCGGTAGCGAAATCGGGGAGCTGCTCCGCGTCGGGCTTAGCCTCCGCCAGCAGGGCATGTGCACGGGTTACCTGGGTAAGAGCAGGGGTGGGGTTGCCCAGATCGCGGTTGACCTCACTCAAAATTTTCAAGGAAAGAATCTGCCCAAAGACCTCGCCAGCGCTCTCAAAACCACCCACGGCAGTTTCAAGCGCGGGCAGGGCTTCGGTCAGCTGCCCGGCAGCGATGAGCTCCTGGGCGCGGGCAAGTTCGCGGTCGGCTTTTTCAAGAGGAGTTAGGTTCTGGGTCATGGCTTCCTAGTGGTGGTGGGCAGACGCGGCAGCCCGCCGCAGGCCCGCAATAGCGGCTTCGAGGTCGTCCGCCCCATAGACGGAGGAACCGGCAACAAAGCAGGTAGCCCCTGCCTCTGCCGCGCGCACAATGGTTTCTTCGGTAATGCCACCGTCCACCTGCAGAATGACATCAGCCCCGGAACCCTCAATAGCGGCAGCTGCCCGCTTGATCTTGGGCAGGGTGACGTCCAGGAAGGCCTGGCCGCCAAAGCCTGGTTCCACGGTCATGATCAGGAGCATGTCGAGCTCGCTGAGCATGTCCATGTAGGGTTCAACACCGGTAGCCGGGCGCAGGGCCATACCCGCTTTCGCGCCGCTTTCTCGCAGGGTACGGGCCAGCTTGATGGGAGCGATAGCGGCCTCAGCGTGGAAGGTCACCGACTCACACCCAGCTTCAGCGTAGGCAGGGGCCCAACGGTCGGCGTCCTCAATCATCAGGTGAACATCAAAAGGAATGGGCGAAACCTCTTTGAGGCGCTTGACCACGGGCAGCCCCCAGGTCAGATTGGGCACGAAGTGGCCATCCATCACATCGATGTGGGCGGCGTCAGCGGTCGAAATAGCGGCCAGCTCCTCCCCCAGCCGGGAGAAGTCAGCGCTCAAAATAGAGGGGTTAATCAGGCAGGTCATGGGCGTCCTTTCATCACTGGTCTACTACCCATCGTAGTGCCGCGCTCCCGGGCAAGCGAAAAGCAAGCCCCGTCACAGTCCAATGGGTGGTTTTCAAGGACGCCCCACGCCTAGAGAGGACTACACTTTAACGGTCTTTGACATATTTATTCAACGGTTAGGAAAATTATGAACTCGGTTCTGCTTGCGGTCCTGGTCATGCTCGTCCTCTCCGCAGCACGCGTACACGTCGTCCTCGCACTCTTCATTGGAGCTCTCGTGGGTGGCCTTCTCGGCGGGCTCGGACTGGACGGAACCATGGTCGCCTACCAGGAGGGCCTCTCTGGCGGCGCCATGCTGGCCCTCTCCTACGCCCTACTCGGCGCCTTCGCCATGGCGGTATCCAGCTCGGGCCTGCCCCAGCTCATCGCCAACGGCATCATTGCCAAGGTCGGTTCAGAAAGTTCAGAGACCAACCATCGCATCGAATTCACCGTCAAGTGGATGTTGCTGGCCGGTATTCTGGCCATGTCGATTATGTCGCAGAACCTCATCCCCGTTCATATCGCCTTCATTCCGCTGATTATCCCGCCCCTGCTGGCTGTCTTTAACCGCCTAAAGCTAGATCGCAGACTCATTGCCTGTGTGCTCACCTTCGGTTTGGTCACCACTTACATGTATGTGCCTGTCGGCTTTGGCGCGATCTTCCTGAACGATATTCTGCTGGGCAACATTGAACTGGCTGGCATGGACACCAGCGGAATCAACGTCATGACCGCCATGGCTATCCCCGCTCTGGGTATGGTCATTGGTCTGCTCTTTGCCATCTTCGTTAGCTACCGTAAGCCCCGCGCCTACCAGACTGTCGATCTAGCTCCCACTGAGACAGCCACCACCGAGATCAAGAAGTTCAAGGTCATCGTTGCCATTGTTGCTATTATCGCCACCTTCCTGGTTCAGGTAGTCATGCAGGCTTTGGGCACCGAAGCTAACTCGCTGCTGGTCGGCGCCCTGGTCGGTCTGACCATCTTCATGGTCACCGGCGCGGTCAAGTGGAAGGAGGCCGACGACGTCTTCACCGCCGGTATGCGCATGATGGCTCTGATTGGCTTCATCATGATTTCAGCCCAGGGTTTCGCTGCCGTCATGGACGCCACCGGCGATGTTGACCCCCTGGTCACTACCGTGGCTGACCTTTTCGCTGGCAACAAGGCGGCTGCCGCCATAGCGATGCTGGTGGTGGGTCTGATTGTCACCATGGGTATTGGCTCGTCCTTCTCCACCCTGCCCATCATCACCACCATCTATGTGCCCCTCTGCCTGGCTCTGGGTTTCTCGCCCCTGGCTACCGTGGCTATTATCGGTACTGCCGGTGCCCTGGGCGACGCGGGCTCCCCCGCCTCCGACTCCACTCTGGGCCCCACCGCCGGTTTAAACGTGGACGGCCAGCACGACCACATCCGTGATTCGGTGATTCCCACCTTCATCCACTACAACATCCCCCTGATGATTGCAGGTTGGGTAGCGGCGATGGTTCTCTAGTCGCCCTGTGCCCTAGGGGGACCTCAAAACTTAAAAAGGACCGCGTATTTTGCGGTCCTTTTTAGGTTTTGCGGTCCCCTTGTTTTCAGTGAAAGCTCAGGAGCCTAGTTCTTGCGGAAGAGGGCGAAGAACATAGCATCGGTGCCGTGGATGTGCGGCCAGAGCTGGGCGGTCGTTGCCCCCTCAGCTAGGGTCGCTCCCTTGGGGGCCTCCGGGGTGAAAGCCGGGTCCAGCTCCCCGGCAAGGACGGACGCCCCCGTCTCGTCCCTGCGGGCAACGGCCCGGAGGGCGGCGCCGGAGTCCAGCAGGGTTACATCGACCTTGCGCAGAATATCGTGAACAATACTCTGGGTTTCAGCCGTGTGGGGCGAGCAGGTCACGTAGGCAATCAGGCCGCCGGGGCGGGTCACCGAGGCAGCTGCCTTAAACAGGTCGAGTTGCAGGGGCAGCAGTTCAGCGATATCGCGGGGGCTCTTGCGCCAGCGGGCTTCGGGGCGGCGGCGCAGGGCGCCCAGACCGGAGCAGGGCACATCGACCATCACTCGGTCAAAGCGCACATCGCTGGGCATTCCCTCGGGCAGGTTGGTACCCGCAGCGACGGTGCGCTCAATCTGGCGGCCGTCACCGGCCACTACCGAGTAGGAGGCGGACGGCAGCGGGGCCAGGGAGCGGCGCACCAGCTCGGCCCGGTGCTCGGCAGCTTCGTTGGCCAGCAGGCGGGCCCCGCGCTGGGCGCCCAGGGCACCGAGCAGGGCAGCCTTACCGCCGGGGCCGGCGCAGAGGTCAAGCCAGTTACTGTCGCTGCCCTCAAGGGGGGCGTCAGCCAGGGCGCGGGCAACCAGCTGGGAGCCGGCGTCCTGGGCTCGCACAACCCCCTCCCGCACCGATTCAAGGCGGGCAAGGTCGCCTGCCGAGTAGAGGGCGGAGCCCTCGACCAGGGGGCCGTCCTCGGCACCGGCGGCGCGGGCTTCGTCCAGGGTTCCCAGGCCCGGCAGAGCGACCAGGTTGACCACGGGTGAGGCGTTGTCGGCATCCAGCAGGGCCTCAACTTCGCCAGGGTTACGGCCGTGGGCAGCCAGAGCCTGACGGAAGGAGCGCACCACCCAGGCCGGGTGAGACTTCTCAAGGGCCAAGCGGGTGAGCTCGTCGGGGGCTTCCTCGGCGATAAGGGCGTACCAGTCTTCGGGGGTTCGCTCAGAAACCCTGCGCAGTACCGCGTTCACAAAGTTAGCCGGGCCGGTGCCGATCTCGGCGCGGGCCAGGGCAACCGTCTGGTTAAGGGCGGCGTGGTCGGGCACGCGCATAGCCACCAGCTGGTGGACGCCCAGGCGCAGCACCAGCAGAATCTTGGTACCGATTTTCTCCACCGGGCGGTCAACGCAGCGGGCCAAAATCGCATCGTAGGTGCCCTGGTTGCGCAGGGTGCCGTAGGTCAGCTCGGTGGCAAAGCCAGCATCGCGGGCATCAAGCCGGGCGGAGCGAATCGCCTTGGGCAGCACCAGGTTCGCATAGGAGTCGTCCAGAGCAACAGCGCTCAGCACCTCAAAGGCCACGGCGCGGGCCCTATCTGCTGTGCGGGCGCGCTGGGAGGGGGCGGACGCCGAAAACGCCCGGTCCTTGACCGCCTTGCGGTTGCGCTCGTGCCCCTTAGCATTACGGCGGGTCTCTCCCCCGCCGCCGCGCTTGGCCTGGGGCTCGCCGCCTGGGTTGCGGTTACCGCGCGATCCACGGGGGTTCGGGGTGCCCCCGGCCTGCCCCTGCTGGGGGCGGTCATCGCGCTTGCGAGCCCCGCTGCGTCCCTGGCCAGCCCGGTTAGCACCGGATCGGTTAGCCCCCGCCCGGCCCTTGCCGCCGTTCGAGCGTCCGCCTGCGTTCATGCTCATACCAGCACCACTTTCCCTTCTGCCAGGGCCGAGCCCTGACCGCGCGCCCAGTCGGCGGCGTTCATCATTTTCTTGCCTGCAGGTTGCACCTGGGTCAGTTCTAGAGCACCGTCGGCGCAGGTGACGGCCACCTTTTTACCGGCCCAGAAGAGGGTTCCGGGCTCCCCCACAGGCTGCGCCTGGCTGGCCTTGGCCATGCCGAGTTTGAAGCGGGCTCCGTCCAGTTCTGCCCAGGCCCCGGGTTCGGGGGTCACACCGCGCAGCTGGGCAATAACGTCAGCGCAGGAACGGGCAAAATCAACCCTGCCATCGGCAATAGTGAGCTTGGCTGCGTGGGTGGCCTCCCCGGCCTGCGGGGTGCCGGTAGCCCCGGCGGCAATATCGTCAAAGGTAGCAGCCAGCAGGGCGCCGCCGGTCGAAGCCAGGCGGTTGAGCATGTCCCCGGCGGTATCGAGTTCCCCCACCGTGGCCGATTCGGAGCGGAATACGTCGCCGGTATCAAGCCCTGCGTCAATACGGAAGGTGTTGGAGAAAATCTCGGTCTCCCCCGCCATCAGGGCCCGCTGCACAGGAGCTGCCCCGCGCCAGGCAGGTAGCTGCGAGAAGTGCAGGTTCATCCAGCCCTGGGGCAGCAGGTCGAGGGCGCTCTGCGGCAGCAGGACGCCGAAAGCCACCACCGCCGCGATATCGGCACCCAGCTGCGCAACGGCGTCCGCAACCTCATCGGACCAACGGTTAGCCTTGATGATAGGCAGGCCCAGCTCCTGGGCGCGGGCTGCCACCGGGGACGGGGTCAACACCCGTTTGCGCCCCACGGGGGCGTCCTCGCGGGTGAGCACTCCCACCACCTCGTAGCCAGCCTCAAGCAGGCCGTTCAAGGGCGCGACGGCGACCTCCGGGGTACCGGCGTAGAGAACCTTCATGCTTACCTTTCCACTCAAACTTTCGAACCAGCAGGTTTAGATACCAAAAGCGCCGGGCTTTTTAGCAGCACCGAAGGAACCACCCAGGGCACCAAAGCCCGATGAAGTTTTCGCGGCGCGTTCACCCTGCACAGCGGCGGCTACCTGGTTGTAGTCGGCCTGGCGAATCTTGCGCCAGATATTTTTCTTGTCTTCGCCCTCAACCCGGTCGATGAACATGGTGCCGTAGAGGTGGTCGGTTTCGTGCTGAAGCATGCGGGCAAACAGGCCCTCACCCTCGTAGACCACCGGCTCGCCCTTACAGTTCACGCCGGTCACGCGCGCCCAGTTCTTGCGCGGGGTGGCAGCCGACAGGCCCGGTACTGACAGGCAGCCCTCGCCACCCTCCTGCGGTTCGTCGCCTACCTCAAGCACGGGGTTGATGATGTGCCCCTCACGGCCGTCAATATTGCCGAAGGTAAAGATGCGCTTAGAGATACCCACCTGGGGCCCAGCTAAACCTACGCCCTCTACGTCGTACATGGTTTCGAGCATGTCGGCCACCAGTTTTTCAAGGTCGGCGTCGAACACGGTGATGTCGTCGCACTCGGTGCGCAGAACGGGGTCGCCTACAGTGCGAATGGGCAGAATAGTCATGCTTCTCTTTCTCGTCGGTGAGGTTAGGACGCCGCTGCGTCGGGTAAATCTGTACCGGTAGCAGGCGGGGGCGGCACCACCGGCATGAGGGAATCTTCGGGGGTTTCTGAGAGATCGCGGTTGAGGTCCCAGACCCGTTTGAGGGCGCAGAACTTGTACCAGTTGCGCTCTAACACCTGGGGGTTGGCCTGCTGGGGTACCACCTGGGTCTCACCCAGGGCTACACCCATCAAAATGCTTGCGCCCCCGTGCTTCCAGGGTTCCCAGGTGCCGTGCTCGGCGTCAATGAGGGCTTCTTCAGCCTTGACCCCGGCGACCAGCTGCATCACGACCTTATCGTCGAGCGGCTTCACCCGCCCCTTCCGGTCGGTTCCCTTGGTCTTGTAATCAATGATGCAGGTGTGCCCGGCTATCTCGGCCACCAGGTCGAGGGTGCCCGCGTAGCCAACCGTCTCGTTCCAGATAGTAACTTCGGTAGCCAGGGGCTTGGGCCGGTAGAGTTCCCACCACTCATCAAAGCGGTCGGCGTAGGCCTGCTCGCCGTAGGCAATGAGGTTCTCCCGGTAACCCTCAACTTCGTGGGGCAGCCCCATGGCGCGCAGGGCAACCTGCTCTGCATAGTTGTGCACGCGGTCCCCCCGCGCCGCCGCTGCGTCGCGGTAGCGCTCCGAGGCGGCTGCGGCGTCCCGAATCACCGCGAATTTAAGCCCGGCCGAGCTAGAAGCCCGGTAGGAACGCTGGTCTTCCAGGGCGGCCTTGGCGGCCATATAGCCGTGCCAGCCCGCGAGGTCGTTAGCCTGCTGCCCAATCACCGTGGTAATCGAGGGAACCAGTAGCTCCCCGCCGACCGTGCGCGCGTACATGCGACCGTGGTCGGTTGCTGACGCTAGCATGGGTGTGGTCACGCGGCCGTCCTGACGTCGGGAGAAAAATCGAAAAGCGCCCAGCCTTCACAGCGTATCTGGCGCTCTATCGATTATACGCACCTCTCTTCCCGGGCACGAGAGGGCGGGCGGGTTAGACCGCTTACCCTAGCTCCACTGGCGGGCACCGGCCTCAGCCGCCCCCATAGACTCAACAATCTGCTGAACGCGGGCGTTGGACTGCTGGGCATAGTCTTCATCAACACAGTCGGAGGCAGGACGGCTGGGTGAGGTAATGCAGTAACGGTAGGCAGGGTTATCGACCATCGTGCTAGAAACCCAGCGGAAATCGCGTACCTGCCAGGTGCCGTCCTCCCCTCGCTCAAAAATAGGGTTGACCATAATTCCCTCGTTGTTGGCAACGTAGGAGGGTGAGAGCTCGGTGAGGTTGTTCCCCATGCCGTAGACAATCCAGGTTCCCTTGTAGTGTTCAATGGGCTGCACGGCGTGGGCGTGCTGGCCCACGATCAGGTCGAACTCCCCTGAATCAACGAGAGCGTGTGCCACCTCGACCTGCTGGGCGGAGGGCTCGTACACGTACTCATCGCCAGCGTGCATGTTGGCGATGACCAGGTCAGCGCCCTCTTCGCGGGCACGGGCAGCCTTAGCAATCATGGCTGCTGAGTCGAGCATATCGACCTGCCAGGGGTGTTCAGGAACGTAACCGTTGAGACCGTAGGTTCCGGTGATAATCGCTACCCGGGCACCGTTGGCGGTGGTGAAAATATCGGGCTGGGCTGCCTCTTCTTCGGTAAGAGAAGTGCCAGTAACTCCCATTCCCGCCGCTTCAACCGCGCGGTAGGTTCGCTCCAGCCCCTCGGTGCCCTGGTCGTAGGAGTGGTTAGATGCCGTCATACAGACATCCCACCCGGTTTGAGCGGCCGCCGTCAGAATCTGGGGCGGCACGTTGAAGTTGGGGTAGCCAGAAAAGGGGCCATCCGCATCGGCGACCACTGTTTCCATCTGGCAGACCGCCAGGTCAGCACGGTCTAGGTAGGGGCGCTGTTCGCTGATGAGGGGTGTGAAGTCCAGGCCCGAGCTACCGGCTGCCGCCGCGTCAGCCTCTGCCTGATCCCAGAGCATATTGTGCATCAGAAAATCACCGGTAAAGAGCAGGGAGACGCAATCCGCCTCGCCGCAGGCCCCACCGGCAGCTGAAGCGGTCAAGGTACCAGGCTCACTGGTCGGCCCCGCCTCTGCGCGTGTCACCTGCCCCTGCCCGTCCTGCTGGACGGCGGCGTCCGCCCCGCTACTTTCCGTGGTCTGCGGGCTACAACCTGCCAGGGTCAGGGTGCTCAGGCAGAGGAAGGTGAAGAGGCGACGGTGCACGGTGGGGTCCTTTCAGCAGGGGTGTTACCACCACAACCCTACCTAAAGGTGCCGCAGGGCACATATTGTTACCAGATGTCTACGCCTGCCAGGGCGTAGGTTGAAGCCCCGCCCTGCAACTCGATGGACGTTACTGTAGCACCATGCAGCTCATTGGGTAGGGTCAGGCAGATATGAGACTCGCGTATATACCCGCCGTTGGCTCACCGCGCAGGTTGCGGGGCCGATAAGAGGCCAGAAGTTTGAGCAGCCGGGCTGTGCGCTGACCGGTGTCTGGCTGGACGTCAATGACGGCGCACCTGCCGATACCCTCACCGGCAATCAGCTGCAGGCCGTGCAGCTCAGCCGGCACGCCGCGTCCTGCCTGGAGAGTAAGCGTTGTCCCCTGCCAGCTATCTTCAATGTAGGGCGTTGAGGTTTCTACCACCAGGTTACAGCGTAGCCTGGCCGCTATCTCATTCGGGTTCGGCGGCTGTTCAGGGTTGAGCTGGCGGGCAATCTCAGCCAATGTAGCGGTGCCGATGAGCGAGAAGGCCCCGGCATACACCAGGTTCTGCCGGGGTGCGAAGGCCAGGGCCACAGGCTTTCCTAGGTAGGCGCTGAGGGCTATGTTGACCGGGTGGTCGTAGACCGCAAGCTGTTTCTCGGCGCCCCAGGAGGTGAAGGTGCTGGTGGCAGCGTTGGTGAGGGCTGGGACTGTGTAGCTGCCTGCCCCGGGTATGTGCAGGGTGAGGTCTGTCTTTCCGTCGCGGGCAGTTAGATCGGTGGTGATGCCCATCAGGGTCGGGTGGGCGACGGTGCGCAGTACGGTGCGGTCGGTGGGTGAGACGAGGGCCCAGCGGCGGTTGTAGAGGGGGCCGGACGCGGTGATCTCGGCTGTGGTGCGCGCTTGATGGCGGGCGCCTTTGAGGGGGCTGTAACCGAAGTGCGTGACGGTGAGGTGCATGGTTCTAGTCTTGCACAGTGTGGTCTGATGTATGCGGGGCAAGTAAAAGGCTCCCTGGCCGAAGCCGGGGAGCCTTTCTTTGTGCGCGATACTGGGATCGAACCAGTGACCCCTTCCATGTCAAGGAAGTGCGCTACCGCTGCGCCAATCGCGCGTGGAGGTGAGGACGGGATTCGAACCCGCGTACACGGTTTTGCAGACCGTTGCCTAACCACTCGACCACCCCACCACACGCTCAGACCGTGGTCTGAGTTGCGAAAACGAGTTGTTTTCGAGAGAGCGGTTGACGAGACTTGAACTCGCGACATCCACCTTGGCAAGGTGGTGCTCTACCAACTGAGCTACAACCGCAACTCGCATTACTTTACACGAAGCCAGGCAGAGTTTCAACCGAGCTGCCTAGCTCGCTCTACGCCCGCTCAACTTCCCTGCCAGATCGAGGCCGCCCCGTGCGTCCGCCCCCTACACAACGAGCGTGCACCATATCGCCGAGCGTGCATCTTTCTGCCGCACGCTCGGCGATATGGTGCACGCTCGCCAAAAAGCTACCCCGGCACTAGGCAACTGGCTTCAGCCCGTGGCGCATCAGCAGGTCTTTAAGGTTCTCAGGGTGCGCGGTAATGTCGTCCCACCTCACACGCACCACAACGTATCCGAGCTGTTCCAGCTCTCTTTGTCGCAGGTGCTCCCGCTGTATCACCCCGGTCGGTTCTCCGTAGGTGCCATCGTATTTGATGGCTCCATCGACTTCTAAGATGAGCTTCAGCTCTTCCCACAGAAAATCTGGCCGATAAACCTTTCCTTTAACCACCAGCTTGGCCTGCTCTTGTGGCCGGGGAAACTTCCAGTCAATCATGTGGTTTCTGGCAATCGTTTCTGCAGGAGAGGCCGCGTGCCGACTCATTCGTTGCGCAATCTGGCGGGCCCGCGCAACACCTCGCCCACTCACGTTCATCAGCAGTGGTTTCAAAGCAGCCGGCGAGCAGAGCTTACTGTTCAGCATGTAGTCCACGATGCACAGTGCCTCAATCAGAGGAAGGGTGCGGGCACAATCAACCGAGGTCTGCAGCGGGTCGGTCAGGTAGACCCCTTCGTGCAGTAGCGCCCGCTCGCACTCTACTGCTCGATTAGAAAAAATCTTATGATGTTGCGTTCGCGCCCTAATATGCGCCGAGGGCACGCTAGCCCAGATATGGCCAGGCAGGCTCAGAAAAGGGGCACCCCAGAACAGTGCCGCCGAGGCATGGCTCAGAACATACCCCGGGTGATTTTTAGCGAATGCGTAGTGTCTGACTTTTAGTTGTTGTTCTGGGGTGAGGGAATTCCATTCGCGCGTTAGGCAGTAGCTGTTGGGGGCAATTTTGGCGTAGACCCCTTGTGCGCAGTAGGTGCGGACGCGCGTGTGCGAGATCCCTCTCGCGGCAAGTTCTCGTGAGGTTTTGACCCGATCTCTAAGTTCTTTCATAGCGCTATTGTGAGATGCCTTAGAGCGGGAACCGTTTATTTCTGAAGATTTCAGCGACACTGTGGATAACTCGGGGTTTTCAGCGGCCAATCAGCGATTGAACCGGCAGTTTTCCACAGGTCAGACGAGAGAACCGCACACTTCCCTAGTAGGACGAGGCCTGCCCCGCCTGGATCCACCGCCCCGCGCGTCCGCTCGTCTTATCCGTCCTGCGCATACTGTTCCAAACCGTGCACCGCCAGGACGCGCCGCACACTGCCACGCACTGCCGCGCCACGAGCGTGCGCCTTATCACTGAAAGTGCGGCAGACAGATGCACGCTCGGCGATTTGACGCACGCTGGGCAGAAAAACCTTAAGCCATGCACCACATGCACACGCTCACACGATATAAAACAAAAACCCCGGCTCAATGAACCGGGGCTTATCTGGAGCGGTTGACGAGACTTGAACTCGCGACATCCACCTTGGCAAGGTGGTGCTCTACCAACTGAGCTACAACCGCATATGCAATTATTTGCAATGGATTTTCATCCAGTGCGCGATACTGGGATCGAACCAGTGACCCCTTCCATGTCAAGGAAGTGCGCTACCGCTGCGCCAATCGCGCTAGACACTCGCAAGGAGTGTTGCGAGCGGTTGACGAGACTTGAACTCGCGACATCCACCTTGGCAAGGTGGTGCTCTACCAACTGAGCTACAACCGCATTGTGTTTCAATTCCTTTGGGGAACCGAACCAACGAGTAAATACTTTACACACTTTTCTGGCTCCTGCCAAATCAACACGCACCTTCGCGTAAACCCTTTTTTACCGCGTGTTTTCGCGGTTTTTACCGCCGCAACCCCGCTCAGTTCAAAATTTTTCTTCTATGCCCTGTGCCACATCTTTGGGGGCGTACACTGTAAAAAACATTTCTATTCATCGTGGAGTTTTCATGCACCCCCAGCTTCTCACCGAACGTTTCACCCTGCGCCCCTTGCGTGAGGCCGATGCAGCGGCGATGGCTCAGGCTTGCCAGGACCCGGACATTATTCGTTTTTGCCTATCCGTACCCCTGAACTATACGGAAGAGACTGCCCGCGATTTCGTTGCCTACACCCATCAGGCAAGCGAGAGCGGGCATGAGCTGGTCTGGGGCATCGACGCGAGCGGGGTTTTCGCCGGTGTGGTGAGTCTCTTTAACATCACGGGTTCTTCGGCTGAGGTCGGCTACTGGTTAGCACCGGGTAGTCGCGGTCAGGGCTTACTGACCGAGGCCCTGGGCATGATGGTGGGCTTTGCCCTTGACCCCCAGGGGCTGGGCCTCGACAGGCTGAGCTGGAAGGCGCTTGCTGATAATGATGCCTCTGAGCGGGTGGCTCGCCGGGTTGGGTTTACCGATTTCCGTACGTTGGTGAAAAGCGAGCCGGGCCGCCCGCTTGAGGACGGCTCCACTCCCCTGCTTGATATGCGCGCCGCTGAGCTGACGCGCGACCGCTGGGCACAGCTGGGCTTCCCCGGCTAGGGCGGTTTTTATATACAAGGACGCCGGGGCGCACCTACCTGCTGCAGGCAGGCTGGTGTGCCCCGGCGTCCTGGTTTCACGCCGTCTTATCGTCCAGCATCCCCTCACGTGCCAGAGCGGTAAGGCGTGAAACCGCACGGAAGTACTTTTTCTGGTACCCGCCGGTCATCATTTCTTCGGTGAAGACCCGGTCGAAGGGTACGCCGGAGGCGATGATGGGGAGGTCTTTGTCGTAGAGGCGGTCGGCGAGGACGACGAAGCGCAGGGCGACTGCTTGTTGGGTGATGGTGGTGACGTTGCGCCAGGCGATGGCGTCGAGGCCGTCGATGAATTGGCGGTAGCGGGAGGGGTGCACGCGGGAGAGGTGGTCGATGAGGGCTTCGAAGTCGTCGATGGCGACGGTGCCGAGCCCGTCGAAACGACTATCGACCAGGGAGTCGAAATCAGCATCTGCGACAGGTGCGGGGGCGGCGGGTAGGCCGCGGTGGCGGAAGTCTTCGCCGTCGACACGCAGCACGTCGAACTGGTCGGCGAGTACCTGTATTTCGCGTTTGAAGTCGGCTGCGGCGAAGCGTCCTTCGCCGAGGGCGCCGGGCAGGGTGTTGGAGGTGGCGACGAGTTTGACGCCTGCTTCGGCGAGTTCGCGCATGAGGCGGGACATGAGTACGGTGTCGCCGGGGTCGTCGAGTTCAAATTCGTCGATGCAGACCAGCTTGTAGTTAGAGAGAGCTTCGACGGTTTTGCGGAAGGTCAGGGCGCCGACCAGGTTGGTGTATTCGACGAAGGTGCCGAAGGCTTTGGGCCCTTCGACCATGTGCCAGAGGGAGGCGAGCAGGTGGGTTTTACCCACGCCGAAGCCGCCGTCGAGATAGAGGCCGGCCTTGGTGTCGTCCTTCTTTTTGCCGCCACCGAAGAGTTTGCCGAAGAAACCGCCCCCGCTGGTTGCTCCGCCGCGGTTGATGTTTTCGCCGAAGGCGCGCAGGGCATCGACGGCCGCCTGTTGGGAGGGCTGGGCGGGGTCGGGGCGGTAGGTGTTGAAAGACACTTCACCGAAGCGTTCTGAGGGTCTGAACCCTGAGAGGAGTTCGTCGGCTGATACGTGGGGGGTGCGGTCGGTGAGGTGGGTGTAGGTTGCCACGTGTGGTCTTTCCCTTGGGCGCGACGGTGCGCTGGTGATTCGTACACCCACAGTCTAGTAGCTGGTGGGCAGGTTGCCCAATGTTGCGGGGGTCTTAGGGCGAACCTGACTCTAAGCCGGTTGGCTTGTTCACAGATTTGATGGTCAGGCTCTGGGCGGACGCCGGTGGGCAGCTTCTCGTTTTAGGCTGGTAGGTGCATACCTATTGACGTGAGTGAAAGGGAAGAGAAACGGTGGCGAAGGCGAAGAAGAAGGGGGCGGCTACGGCTGCTCTGGCTCTGTTGCAGCAGACCGGTACCGCTTTTGAGGTGCGCGAGTATGAGCATGTGGACGGTGAAACCAACTTTGGTCTGGAGGCTGCCGAAAAGCTGGGCCGCTCCCCCGAGCAGGTTTTTAAGACCCTGATGATTACCCACGAGAAGGATTTTGCGGTCTGTGTGGTGCCGGTGGGTGGCAAGCTGAATGTGAAGGCTGCTGCGGCTGCGCTGGGTTGGAAGTCTGCGAAGATGGCTGCCCCTGATGTGGCGGAGAAGCGCACCGGGTATGTGGTGGGCGGTATTTCTCCCCTGGGGCAGAAGACGGCTCACCCTACCCTGGTGGACGAAACTGCCCAGCTTTTTGACACGATTTTGGTGTCGGGAGGGCGCCGCGGCCTGGATGTGGAGCTAGCTGCCGACGACCTGGTTGCGCTGACGCAGGGGGCTTACGCCGATATTGCGGCTGCTTAGCCAGTCGGTGACGGTGTCGAACCAGAGCTGCGGGTCTACGTTCCATTCCCTGGTGTGGGGGGCCTTTTCGAAGGGCACAAAGTCCACCAGAGGAGATAGTTCCGCCAGGGCCTGTGAGGGCTGGTAGGGCACATAGGTATCATCGACCGAGTGCATGATCAAAGTAGGCACGGTAATGTCACCTGCCCGGTGAGGCCAGGAAATCTGTTGCAGGCTGATGGGTTCTTTCAGCCCGGTGAGAGTGCTGAGGGCGGGGTGGGTGATCATCTGTACACCCAGCTGACCGATGCGCAGCGGGATCTTGTTCAGGTGCGTGTGGTACTGGATGAGCTCAAGCCAGTCCAGGGCAGGACCGTCCAGCACCAGGGCTTGAATAGCCCGGCGGTTACGGGCCAGGTCGGCGGTCTGCATACAGATTGACCCGCCCATAGACCACCCAAAGAGCACCACGCTGCGAGCGCCGTGGGCCAGGGCATAGTCGATAGCGACTTCAACGTCCCGCCATTCGGTGAAGCCTAGACCGTAGCGGCCGTCTTCGCTGGCGGGTGCTTCGCGGTCGTTGCGGTAGCTCATGTGCAGGCTGGTGAGGCCCAGGGCCTGGGTGGCGTCGAGGGCGCGCAGGGTTTCGGCGCGGGTGGCGCCCATGCCGTGCACCATGATGGCCCAGGTGTCGCTCGGTTCAGGGGTACCGGGTTCGCCAGTTGCTTGGCCCTCCGTTGTTTGCTCGCCCAGTGCAGCCCCGGGGTGTACGACCCAGGCAGGGGCGGGGCCTACCGGCAGGGACAGCTCAATATCTTCAGCCCGATAGCCAGCCATAGCGGGGTCGGTGGCAACAACCCCGGTCAGGCGTCCGCGCTTTATATCTGCCATTGTGCCCCGGTAAATTTTTTCGATGCTCCGCACCACAGTCTTGTCCCCCGGCAGGTAGGAGGTCAGCTCCCCCAGCAGGGCAAAGCCCGCCCCGCCTGAGAAGTAGAAGCCGTAGTGGCCCGGGGCCAAGGTACGCTCGGTGGCGTCTATACGGATGCTGGTAGGCTGCTGGCCCTCGGCGATGTCGGCGCTGCTGTAGCCCAGGGAGTGCACGCGGACGTCCTCAACCGGTGCCTTGGGGGGAACCACGATTTTGCGGGCGAAGTGGGTGGCGATTCCTGCGGTGCCCAGGGCAGCGGCGCAGGCCAGGGTCGCTCCGGCGGCCCCGGCAACCCCCGCTACGGTAGCTAGGGTGAGGGTGCGGGCGGGTGTGGGGTGTACGTGCTCAGTAGCCATAATGCCCAGTGTACGGGAATAAGGGCCCCCTGCGCCTGCTTATACTGGTGCACAGATACAGCCGTGATGAAAGCGAGCAAGCCATGAGTGATTCTCTGCCCGGCCTTGGTGCCATTGCCAAGAACTGGAAGGAAGTTCTGAACCCCGATGAGTACGCGGTGCTGCGCCAAGGTGGCACGGAGCGGGCTTTTACCGGTGAGTATTGGGACACCACCACCGAGGGCGTCTACGCCTGTAGGGCCTGCGGCACCGAGCTGTTCCGGTCGACCGAGAAGTTTGAGAGCCACTGCGGCTGGCCCTCTTTCTTTGAGCCGCTCGCTGCTGACCGGGTGCGCTACATTGAGGACCGCTCTTTAGGTATGGTGCGCGTTGAGGTGCGCTGTGCCGCCTGCGACTCCCACCTGGGCCACGTATTTGAGGGTGAGGGCTACGATACCCCCACCGACCTGCGCTACTGCATCAACTCAATTAGCCTGACGCTGCACGAGAAGCCGGTCGAAGGTTAGGGCGCACTAGCCCCGGCCAGCGGGGTAAAGCTGGCATAATAGGGAGGTAGTTTTCCACCGGGAGGGAGTTTTATGGTGGCGCAACCTGTAGGGGGAACAGGTTCTCAGTTTGATTTACCTGAGGGGATTAGTATCCCCGAGGTGGTGTATCTCGACGAGCCTGAGGGAGGCACGCCGAGCGTCATTAACACCGAACGCGGCCTGCACCGCGTTGCCGATATTTTGGCGGCCGAGAGCGGCCCGGTTGCTGTTGATACCGAGCGAGCTTCTGGCATTCGCTACGGTCAGCGAGCTTTTTTGGTCCAACTCAAGCGCGGTAATTCCGGGGTGATTCTGATTGACCCCGAGAGTTTTGACGACCTCACCCTGATTAACGATGCCCTGGCCGGGGCTGAGTGGGTCTTGCATGCCGCAACCCAGGATTTGCCGTGTTTGGCGGAGATCGGCATGTACCCCGATGCCCTCTTTGATACCGAGCTGGGCGGACGCCTGGCCGGGTTTGAGCGCGTGGGGCTGGGGTACATGGTAGAGAACCTGTTGGGCTACAAGCTGGCCAAGGAGCACTCTGCCGTGGACTGGTCCCACCGTCCGCTCCCCGCCGCCTGGCTGAACTATGCCGCTTTGGACGTTGATATTCTGCTTGATCTGCGCGATGCGGTGGAAGATGAGCTGCGAGCCCAGGGCAAGCTGGCCTACGCGCTTGAGGAGTTCCGCTACGTGTGCGAGCACCCTGAGCGTGAAGAGAAGCCCGACCCCTGGCGCAAGACCAAGGGCATTCGCGATTTGAAGACCCGCCGACAGCTCACCGCCCTGCGCAACCTCTGGTACGAGCGTGAGCACCTGGCGCAGAAGAAGGACGTTGCCCCCAAGCGCCTGCTGCCCGATGCGTCCTTGATTACTGCTGCCCGGCTCATGCCGCGCACCGTCCCGGCTATTTTGCAGATTCCCGGCTTTCAAACCCGCGCTCTTAAGCGGGAGGCTCCGCGCTGGCTGAAGGCCCTGGCGGACGCGAAGAAGGAGGCGGAGCCCGTCCCCTTCACGACCCCGGCGTCCGGTCCCCCGCCGCTGAAGGCGTGGGAGGTCAAGCGCCCCGAGTCCGCCCTGCTCATTGCTGAGGCAAAACCTGCGGTGCTCGCTGTGGGCGAGCGCCTGAACATGCCGCAGGAGAACGTCCTTGCCCCCGATGTGCTGCGCCGCCTGTGCTGGGACCCGCCTGCCGGGTCGTCCGTTGAGGAACTTAGGGTAGCCCTGCTTGAACTTGGGGCACGCCAGTGGCAGATTGAACTTATAGCCCCTGACCTGGCTGATGTTTTTGCCCGGGTTAGACATTCATCTACAAAGTAAGGTTCAACTATGTGCACTACCTGTGGTTGTCAGAAGGAAAACAAGGACGCTCCCGCCCCCGCTGAGCAGGTCGAGACCGGTGGGCGCGGGCTCACCCGCCGCCAGGCGGTAGCGGGCACTGCGGGTCTGGGCGCCGGTGCCGCGCTGCTAACTGCCTGCGGTTCTTCTGACGAGTCTGAGAGCCTGACCGCCAACGACGGCCGCCCGGCACAGGCCACCGACATGGCCGCGGTTGCGGACGTCCCCGTAGGCGGCGTCATTCAGGCCAACAACGACGGTGTGACCGTCATGATCACCCAGCCGTCTGAGGGCACCTTCCACGCCTTCTCATCGGTCTGCACCCACCAGGGCTGCCAGCTGAACGCACAGAAAGAAAAGACCATGACCTGCCCCTGCCACGCCTCAGTATTCTCACTGGAGGACGGCTCGGTCCAAGGCGGCCCAGCAGAAACCGCCCTGCCCGAGTTTACGGTGGAGGTCAAGGACGGCAGGATCTGGGTTTCCTAAGCTAGCCATAACGGATGCACGGGCTCACAGCGAAGCTGTTGGCACGGGGCTGGCGTGAATCGCTTGTGAGCGCTAGCGAACCAGCGAGAGGGTCGACAGCGAGCGTGAGCCCGTGCATCCTGTTCTAAGCACGCTTTGCGGCCCCTTAATTGCCGCCTAGCTAGTGTGCTTAGGCTTCTCACCTTCGGTGCGGGCGAAGGGCACCATGTTCCCGGCGAGCTGCGCGAGAATATCGGCACTAATTTTCTGGGGGGTAAGCCCGACTTCTTCGAGGATTTCGCCGCGTTCGGCGTGCTTGATGAATTCGGCGGGTAGGCCGAGTTCGTTGAGGGCGGTGTCGATTCCGGCTGCTCGCATTTCTTGGCGGATGCGGGAGCCTACGCCGCCTGCCCGCACGCCGTCCTCCATGGAGACGACGATGCGGTGTTCGCCGGCGAGGGTTACTACGCTGGCGGGTACGGGCATGACCCAGCGGGGGTCGATGACGGTTACGCTCACGCCCTGCTCGGCGAGTAGGTCTGCGGTGTCGAGGGCGAGACGGGCGAAGGCACCGACTCCGATGAGGAGCACGTCGCGCTGGCCGCTTTCGGGGTTGGGTTCGCCGTGGCGGGCGAGGACGTCCGTGCCGTCTGCCAGGCGCTCAAGTGCGGGGATGTCGGCGCCCACTGAGCCCTTGGGGTAGCGCACCACGGTGGGGGCGTCCTCGATGGCGACGGCTTCGCGGAGTTCTTCGCGCAAGGTTACAGCGTCGCGGGGGGCAGCTAAGTGCAGGCCGGGGATGAACTGCAGCAGGGCAAGGTCCCACATGCCGTGGTGGGAGGCTCCATCGGGGCCGGTGACGCCGGATCGGTCCAGCACTATGGTTACGCCGGCCTTGTGCAGGGCGACGTCCATGAGCAGCTGGTCGAAGCCGCGGTTGAGGAAGGTCGCGTAGAGGGCGATCACGGGGTGCTGGCCGCCGTAGGCCAGGCCCGCGCTCATAGCGATAGCGTGCTGTTCGGCGATACCCACGTCGATGACGCGGTCGGGGTGGGCGGCAGCCATAGGCTTGAGGCCAACGGGAATGAGCATAGCGCCGGTGACGCCGACGATGTCGTCGCGTTCATCGGCAATATCTTTGATTTCTTGGGCAAAGACGCTGGTCCAGGATTTTCCGGATGACTTGGCTAGAGCTTCGCCGGTATCGGGGTCGATGACGCCGACGGCGTGGAACATGTCGTCCTTATCGCTCACAGCAGGCGCGTAGCCGTGGCCCTTTTCGGTGATGGCGTGCACGATGACGGGCCCGCCAAAGTTTTTGGCCGATTCCAGGGCGGTTTCTACAGCTTCCAGGTCGTGCCCGTCGATGGGGCCCACGTACTTCATGCCGAGGTCTTCGAAGATACCGCCGGGTACCATGACGTCCTTGATGCCGGCCTTCATGCCGTGCAGGCCGCGGTAAATCATCTGGCCGACCGAGCCGCCCTTTTGGAGCTTTGTGCGGGCTGCGGCCAGGGTGCGCTCGTAACGGGAATCCAGGCGCACCTTATCGAGACGGTTCTGCAGTTCGTGCTGCAGGGCAGCCAGCTGGTTGGCAAAGCCGCCGACGGTAGGGGCGTAGGAGCGGCCGTTGTCGTTGACAACGATGACGACCTTGCGGTTTTTATCCGCTGCGATGTTGTTGACCGCTTCCCAGGCCATACCGCCGGTGAGCGCACCGTCGCCGATGACGGCTACGGTGTAGCGGTCGTCCTGCCCGGTGAGCTGGTAGGCGCGGGAGATGCCGTCTGCCCAGGAAAGGGACGAGGACGCGTGCGAGGACTCAACGATGTCGTGGTCAGATTCTGCGCGCTCAGGGTAGCCTGCAATGCCGCCCTTCTGGCGCAGGGTTTCAAAATTCTGGCGGCCGGTCACCAGCTTATGAACGTAGGACTGGTGGCCGGTATCAAAGACGATGGAATCGTGGGGGGAATTGAAGACCCGGTGAATGCCCAGGGTCAGTTCAACAACGCCCAGGTTGGGGCCCAGGTGCCCGCCGGTTCGCGAGACATTGTTAACGAGGAACTCACGAATCTCTTGGGCAAGCTCGGTGAGCTGCTCGGAGCTCAGAGCGTTCAGGTCGCTCGGCTCACCAATAGTTTCTAGTAGTCCCACGATTACTCCCCCGTTCACCGGCTAGCTGCACCCCAACGTCCTTGTAGCTGTGGGCGGCGGTCACCGGTCAAAAGTCTAGTGTGTTGCAATTAAGTAACTTTACCCGCTCAGTGCTGGTTTAGCGATTCACAGTGTGGGAAGCAGTGTAGCGCTTGTGTTTCAGTTAGGTTTCATCACGCGTGGCACTTTTCAAATGTATATACGAGCCGCTAGTATCAGTGTTCAACAGCTCACACTGTGCACTGGCACACAAATATAGGTCACAGTGAGACTGAATCATTACCAGGCTAGTTCCCTCACTAGCCCCGCACGAATGGATTTCTTCTATGACCGCAGCAATCGACTGGGCGAACAGTATTATCTGGTCACCCGTGCTGGTATATCTTTGCCTGGCTGTTGGCGTGTACTTCACCATCCGCACCCGCCTGCTCCAGATCCGTCAGATTCCCACCATGATTCGCGCGACCTTCAAGGGCGAGTCATCTAAGGACGGCGTCTCGTCCTTCCAGGCCCTTGCCATGTCACTCGCTGGCCGCGTAGGCACCGGTAACATCGCCGGCGTTGCCACCGCCATCGCCTTCGGCGGTCCCGGCGCCGTCTTCTGGATGTGGACCGTAGCCTTCCTGGGCTCATCAACCTCCTTCATCGAGTCCACCCTGGGACAGATTTATAAGGAACGCGATAAGGTCACCGGCGAGTACCGCGGCGGCCCTGCCTACTACTTTGAAAAGGCCTACCGTCACACCAAGTACTCCGGGCTCTTCAAGGTCTACGCCTCCATCTTTGCTTTTGCCACCGTCCTTGCCTGCGGTTTCTTCCTGCCGGGCGTTCAGGCTAACGGTATTGCAACCTCCATGCAGGGAGCCTTCCCCGAGGTTCACCCCTGGATGACCGCCACCGGCATCACCATCCTGCTGGCCTTCATCGTCGTTGGTGGCGTCAAGCGTATTGCAACCTTCGCCTCTGTTGTGGTTCCCTTCATGGCTATCATCTACATCGTGCTGGCCATGATCGTAGCCTTCATCAACATCAACATGCTGGGTGACGTTATCAACCTGATCTTCTCATCAGCATTTGGTCTGCACGCAACCTTCGGTGCCATCATCGGCACCGCCGTTGAGTGGGGCGTCAAGCGCGGCATCTACTCCAACGAAGCTGGCCAGGGCACCGGCCCCCACGCCGCTGCAGCTGCTGAGGTCAAGCACCCCGCCGCCCAGGGCTTCGTACAGGCAATGGCAGTCTACATCGACACCCTCTTCGTCTGCTCCGCTACTGCCTTCCTGATCCTTTCAACCGGCATGTACCGCGTCTACGAGGGCGGCTCAGCCGATACCCCGGTCCTGGCTGAGGGCTCGGGCAACCTGGCCGAAGGCGCTACCGTTGGTCCGGCATTTGCACAGTCC
The DNA here is from genome assembly GCF_928381415.1 of Rothia nasimurium. Lineage (GTDB taxonomy): Bacteria > Actinomycetota > Actinomycetes > Actinomycetales > Micrococcaceae > Rothia > Rothia nasimurium_H. Next base: position 209,006 of record NZ_CAKMSF010000006.1, on the reverse strand, counting down.
GCCTTCGATACGCTGATCCCCGGTGCTGGCCCGATCTTCATCGCAGTTTCACTGGGTTTCTTCGCCTTCACCACCATCGTGGCCTACTACTACATGGCAGAAACCAACCTGCGTTACCTGACCCGTAACCTGCAGAACAAGACCCTGGGCAACGCCCTGTTGCGTTTGCTGCAGCTGCTGATTCTGACCGCAACCGTTATTGGCTGCGTCAGCACCGCAGGTGCCGCCTGGGCCCTTGGCGATATCGGCGTAGGTCTGATGGCCTGGCTGAACATCGTGGGTATTCTGGTCATTCAGAAGCCCGCTCTACAGGTGCTCAAGGACTACGAGCAGCAGAAGAAGCAGGGCCTTGACCCCATGTTCGACCCCCGACCTCTCGGCATCAAGAACGCTGATTTCTGGGAGACCTACTACGATGTGAAGACCGGTGCTATCCCGGTTCAGGACGCCAAGTAAGACAAACTAGGCTTTAGCTACTCAGGCGCCCCGCACAGTCAAGGATTGTGCGGGGCGCTTCTGCGTGTAGGGTGGGGTCATGAGCACTCTTCATCCCTCCCCGCTGGGCGACCAGCGCCCCACTCGGGAGCAACTCCAAAACTTTGTCAACGGAACCCTAGATGACAGATTGCCCGTAGCTGGTACTCCCCTGCGCATGCTCATTGTTGGCATCAACCCTGGGCTGTGGACGTCCGCCGTTAACGCCCCCTTCGCTGGATCGCGCCGGAATCGTCACTCCTAGGGTGGACGCCTCACGCGGCCTGAGCGACGAGGTAGAGGAACAGCTAGCCCACCTGGGAATTGGTATCACCAATCTGGTTGACCGGGCAACTGCGCGGGCTGACGAGCTCACAGTCCAGGAGCTGAAGGACGCCCTCCCCCGGCTAGTTACCCTCACCCACGCCTATAGACCGCAGGCTGTAGCGATTGCGGGCATCACAGCCTATCGGACAGCCTTCGGCGATAGGAAGGCTCAGCTGGGGCGACAAGACACCTCCCAGATTGAGGGATGGAACCCGGCGAGCCAGCTCTGGGTCGTGCCTCAGCCTAGCGGTTTGAACGCCCACGAAAATATTGATTCCCTAGCGGATAAGTGGCGGCAAGTCTGGGACTCCACGCAGCCGCTCACCTAGCCACGCCCGTCCCTGCCCCCGTCCCCGCTACCGTTACCGCTACCGCACATAAGGGACCAGATTCCTCCCCAAATCCTCAATGCCTACCGATACTTCGAACAGTTATCTGGTCCCAACTTTATAGAAAACAAATAAAAAGGTCTGTGGCCCCCACTCGAAAGTGGGGGCCACAGACCGTGAACCTGTTAGCGCTCTAGAACTTAGGAGCCGCGGACCAGGTTGCGCAGAACGTACTGCAGGATGCCGCCGTTGCGGTAGTAGTCGGCTTCACCGGGGGTGTCGATGCGAACTACAGCGTCGAACTCGGTGACCTTGCCGTCTTCAGCGGTGGCGGTGACCTTGAGGGTCTTGGGGGTGGTGCCCTCGTTCAGTTCGGTCAGGCCGGTGATATCGAAAGTTTCGGTACCGGTCAGGCCGAGTGATTCGTGGGATTCACCGGCGGGGAACTGCAGGGGTACAACGCCCATACCGATCAGGTTTGAACGGTGGATACGCTCGAAGGATTCAGCGATCACTGCCTTGACGCCCAGCAGGGTGGTGCCCTTAGCAGCCCAGTCACGAGATGAACCGGTGCCGTATTCCTTACCGCCCAGAACAACCAGCGGAATGCCAGCTGCCTGGTAGTTCATGGAGGCATCGTAGACGGTGGACTGCTCACCGCCCTGGGTGAAGTCACGGGTAAAGCCGCCTTCAACGCCGTCCAGAAGCTGGTTCTTGATACGGATGTTGGCGAAGGTACCGCGAATCATGACCTCGTGGTTACCGCGGCGGGAGCCGTAGGAGTTGAAGTCCTTGCGTTCTACACCGTTTTCGATCAGGTACTTACCTGCGGGGGTGTCTGACTTGAAGGAACCTGCCGGTGAGATGTGGTCGGTGGTGACCGAGTCGCCCAGCTTGAGCAGCACGCGGGCGCCCTTGATGTCCTCAACGGGGGTGGTTTCCATGGTCATGCCCTCGAAGTACGGGGGCTTGCGCACGTAGGTGGACTTGTCGTCCCACTCGAAGGTGGAGCCGGTGGGGGTCTCCAGGGCCTGCCAGCGCTCGTCACCGTCGAAGATGGTGCCGTATTCCTTGGTGTACATGTCGGTATCGACTGATTCGTCGATAATCTTCTGTACTTCTTCGGGGTCGGGCCAGATGTCCTTGAGGAAGACCTCGTTGCCATCGGCGTCGGTGCCCAGGGCGTCCTTCTCGAAGTCGAAGTCCATGGTACCGGCCAGGGCGTAGGCGATGACCAGCGGCGGGGAGGCCAGGTAGTTCATCTTGACGTCCGGTGAGATACGGCCTTCGAAGTTACGGTTACCCGAGAGAACCGCGGTGACGGAGAGGTCTTCGCTCTGGATTGCCTCTGAGATTTCGGGCTCCAGGGGGCCGGAGTTACCGATACAGGTGGCGCAACCATAGCCGACGACGTAGAAGCCGAGCTTCTCGAGGTCAGGCAGCAGACCTGCCTTCTCGTAGTAGTCGGTGACGACCTTTGAGCCGGGGGCGATGGAGGTCTTGACCCAGGGCTTGGCGGTCAGGCCCTTGGCGGCGGCGTTGCGGGCGAGGACGCCTGCTGCCATCATGACCGAGGGGTTGGAGGTGTTGGTGCAGGAGGTAATCGAGGCGATGGACACCGCACCGTTCTTGAGCTCGAACTCGCGGCCGTCGGCCATGGAGACCTGGGCTGACTTGTCGGTCTCGCCGTCCTTGGCGTAGTTCTTGATGTCTGATTCGAACTGGCTCTTGGACTCTGAGAGCAGGATGCGGTCCTGGGGCCGCTTGGGGCCTGCGATAGAGGGGACCACGGTGGAGAGGTCCAGTTCCAGGTACTCGGAGTACTCAACGTCGACGGAGGGGTCGTGCCAGAGGCCCTGTTCCTTGGTGTAGGCCTCGACCAGGGCGACCTGCTCTTCGCTGCGGCCGGTGAGGCGTAGGTACTCGAGGGTCTTCTCGTCGATGGGGAACATGGCGGCGGTGGAGCCGAATTCGGGGCTCATGTTACCGATGGTTGCACGGTTTGCCAGGGGCACCTGGCCGACGCCTTCGCCGTAGAATTCAACGAACTTGCCGACGACGCCGTGTTCGCGCAGCATTTCGGTAATGGTGAGGACGACGTCGGTTGCGGTTGCGCCGGAGGGGATGGAGCCGGTGAGCTTGAAGCCGACGACGCGGGGAATCAGCATGGAGACGGGCTGGCCGAGCATTGCTGCCTCAGCTTCGATGCCGCCAACGCCCCAGCCGAGAACGCCCAGACCGTTCACCATGGTGGTGTGGGAGTCGGTTCCTACAACGGTGTCGGGGTAGGCGCGCAGGACGCCGTTGACCTCGCGGGCCATGATGGTGCGGGCCAAGTATTCGATGTTGACCTGGTGCACGATACCCATGCCGGGAGGAACGACCTTGAAGTCGTCGAAGGCGGTCTGACCCCAGCGCAGGAACTTGTAGCGTTCACCGTTGCGCTGGTATTCGATGTCCATGTTGCGGGTGATAGCGTCGGCGGTGCCGAAGGTATCAATCTGCACGGAGTGGTCGATGACTAGCTCGGCAGGTGCCAGGGGGTTGATCTTGGAGGGGTCACCGCCCAGTTCCTTCACGGCCTCGCGCATGGTGGCAAGGTCAACGACACAGGGTACGCCGGTGAAGTCCTGCATGATGACGCGGGCGGGGGTGAACTGGATTTCGGTATCGGGTTCCGCAGAGGGATCCCAGTTGGCGAGTGCCTTGATGTGGCCTTCGGTGATGTTGGCACCGTCTTCGGTGCGCAGAAGGTTTTCGAGTAGAACCTTCAGGGAGTAAGGCAGCTTCTGTGAGCCGTCTACTGCCTTCAGACGGAAAATTTCATAGTCGGTTCCGTTGACGGAAAGTACGCCCTTTGAACCGAAGCTATCCACAGTGCTCATATGTGGGACTCCTCTCGACACTGTCTTGCGATTGGCTCGTGCGCCGGTGGGCACCGTCGCGTCTGCGCGACGGGTGTGTGATGCTCGCTCTTGAGCCTGTGGGCACGAGGCCACTGCCTTTTAGTGTACCGCGTATCACGTTGTTCACATATTTTGAAGACGGTTCGTAAGCAAATGTTTCGTCTGCATGTTTCAGGGAGCGGACGCCCGCCCCAGCTCGGGCGCGACTTTTCGGCTTTGGCAAGGAAAATGTGCCGTTAATATATTGCGTTCTCGTGCCAGAATAGGGGCATGACGGTTTCTCCTGGACACCTGCACCGGGCACAAACAAGGCCTGTGGCAAACACACTCAATGTAGCCTTTCGGTGGCTTCTTATCGGTAGCGCTGCGGTTTTTGCGCTGGCCACCTCGGTAGCTCTAGCGCTCCCCCACCCGACCTCAGTTCAGCTTGAGTCGATGATCAGCTGGGCGGCAGTGCTTTCTTTCCTTGCGGGTGCCACCTCCCTATTGGGAGTGGGTATCACCGAGATTTTTCACAGTACATCCGCTGAAACGAAAACCAGCAGGGAGTATGTTAAGCCGACCCCGGGCGTCCGTCTGCCTCTTTCCTTTTGTGGGTTGGGGCTGGTGTTAGCTATCTACTACGGTTTGCATGTCTTTTGGTGGAATCCCCTAGCAACAGCCCCAGGCTACACCCTCAGCGAGATTTACAGCCTGATGAAGGAGACCAACCAATTTAGCCTCTTTGTCGTGATTGTGTGGGGCTTTATCGTTGCACTTCTTTTAGCCGCCCTGCCGAACGTGCACGAGTGGTTGCGGGGCATGGCATCCTACAGCACCAAACGCGCTATCGGTTTCTGTTCTCTTGCTGTAGCTATCGCTTGCTTCCTTCTCTTTCTGGGGTGGGGCTGGCACATGGGCGTGGGGCTGGCAGATACATTCATAACGACCGGCGGTGAGCACTCCCCCACAGCTGTTCCGTTTGGGGTAGCTACCCTCGTGCTCGGCGCGCTGGGCATCTACGGGCTCTTTGTACCTGCCCGTACCCGCTAGCACCAGCATCCAACCTGCTAGCGGCCCCCTTTCGCGGTAGAATAAACGAACCTATGTTCGAATTCCCAGGAAGAGGTCTCGATGGCTCGCCGCACCACCGCGCACGATGACTACCCCACCGACGTCGTCGAAAATATCGTCGATATCGACGTGACCAGCGAGATGGAAACCAGCTTCCTGGAATACTCCTACTCGGTCATCTACTCCCGCGCCCTACCCGATGCCCGCGACGGCCTCAAGCCCGTGCAGCGCCGCATCCTCTACATGATGCAGCAGATGGGCCTGCGCCCCGACAAGGGCCACGTCAAGAGCGCCCGTGTGATCGGCGAAGTCATGGGTAAGCTGCACCCCCACGGCGACGGCGCCATCTACGACGCCATGGTGCGCCTGGCCCAGCCCTTCTCTATGCGCCTGCCCGTGGTCGACGGCCACGGCAACTTCGGCTCCCTGGACGACGGCCCGGCAGCTTCCCGCTACACCGAGGTCCGCATGGCCCCAGCGGCCCTCGCCATGACCGCCAACCTGGACGAAGACGTCGTGGATTTCGTCCCCAACTACGACAACCAGTTCATGCAGCCGGCCGTCCTGCCCGCTGCCTACCCCAACCTTTTGGTCAATGGCTCAGCCGGTATCGCTGTCGGCATGGCCACCAACATGGCCCCCCACAACCTGCGCGAGGTCATAGCCGCTGCCCGCCACCTGCTCGATAACCCCGAGGCCACCCTCAAAGACATCATGAAGTTCGTGCCCGGCCCTGACCTGCCCTCCGGCGGCACCATCGTGGGCACCTCCGGCATTAAGGACGCCTACGAAAAGGGGCGCGGCATCTTCAAGACCCGCGCCAAGGTCTCCATCGAACAGGTCACCGCCCGCAAACAGGGCATTGTGGTCACCGAACTGCCCTACCTGGTTGGCCCCGAAAAGGTCATCGAAAAAATCAAGGACGGCGTCAACTCCAAGAAGCTGCAGGGCATCTCAGACGTCGTTGACCTGACCGACCGCAAAAACGGTCTGCGCATGGTCATTGAAATCAAGAATGGCTTCAACCCCAAGGCCGTGCTCGCCGCCCTCTACAAGCACACCCCGCTAGAAGACTCCTTCGGCATCAACAACGTAGCCCTGGTAGACGGCCAGCCCCAGACCCTGGGCCTGCTCGACCTGCTGCACGTCTACGTCAACCACCGCCTGGACGTCGTGCGCCGCCGCACCAACCACCGCCTAGGCAAGCGCCGCGACCGCCTGCACCTGGTCGAGGGCTTGCTGGTAGCCATCGTCGATATCGACGAGGTCATCCAGATTATCCGCTCCTCCGACGAAACCGCCCAGGCCCGTGAGCGCCTCATGCAGATTTACGACCTGAGCGAGGTACAGGCCAACCACATTCTCGAACTGCGCCTGCGCCAGCTCACCAAGTACTCCCGCATCGAGCTTGAAGCCGAACGCGACGAACTCTTGGCAGAAATCGCCTCCCTCGAAGAAATCCTCGGCTCCGACGTAAAACTCCGCGCCCTGGTCTCCGAAGAACTACAGCAGGTCGCCGACGAATACGGCACCGACCGCCGCACCAAAATCGTCACCAAGGACGAGCTAGCCGACGCGGTTGCCGCTCTGTCGGCGTCCGCCTCCAAGGCCAAAAAAGAAGCCGGCCTCTCCCTCGAAATCGCGGACGACCCCTGCTGGGTCCTGCTCTCCACCTCGGGCCAGCTGGGGCGCACCAGCGGCGTCAAGGGCCAACGCCCCACCCTGCTCGACCCGGGCAAACGCATCAAACACGACGCCTACCTCTCCATCGTGCCCACCAGCGCCCGCGGCGAAATCGGTGCGGTAACTTCAAGCGGTCGCCTGATTCGTGTGCCCGTCATCGACCTACCCGTCCTCGAAGAAGCCGGCGGCACACCCCAGCCCACCAGCGGCGTCAAAGCCGCAGACGCCATCACCCTAGCCCGCGGCGAAAAACTCGTCGGCCTGGCACCGCTCAATGCCATCCTGGCCCTGGCCACCGAACGCGGCGTCGTCAAACGAGTCAACCCCGACTACCCGCTCAACGCCACCGAGTTTGAGATCATGAAACTCAAGCCCAAGGACGCCGTCATCAGCGTAGCCGTCTGCGACTCCAACGACGCCCTACTCACCTTCATCACCGAACAAGCCAAACTCCTCACCTTCGACGCCGCCAAGGTCCGCCCCCAAGGACGCACCGGCGGCGGCATGGCCGGCATGAAGGTAGCCGACGACGACAAACTCATCGCCTTCGGCGTCACCGCTCCCGGCGCGGACGCCCAAGTCGTCACTATCACCGACGGCGGCGAAGACGGAGCCACCGCCAAAGTCACCGAACTCACCGAATTCCCGCAAAAGGGACGCGCAACCGGCGGCATGCGAGCCCACCGCTTCCTCAAGGGAGAAACCGCCCTCGCCCTCGCATGGGTGGGCGTCGGCCCCGCCAAGGCAGTCTCATCCGCCGGTGTTGCCCGCACCCTACCCACCGAATTCGGCCCTCGCGACGGATCCGGCGTACTCCTAGCCCAGAGCATCGACGCAATCGGCCCCAACTACCAGGCACTGACCTCCCCCGCACCTGTATCAGAGCTATCAGAAGAACCCGCCGACCAGCCTGAAGTTCAGGTTGAAGAGGACGCTCTCTTCTAATAAACCTGGTTAGCGGGGAAGGGAGTGTTGGTGTGCCTGCCGACCCTCTTGGGCTCGCGCTGGGGCGCTCGCCCAATTCACGCCAGCCCCGAGCCAGCAGGCACACCAACACTCCCTCCCCTGAAATCAGTTGCGGGCGCGCCCGCTACTTTCTTCCATTACACTGCTGAACGCAGCCGGGAATTCACTTCAGCAACCACCTGCTCGGGGTTGGTAGCGGACGCCGTCACCCGCCTACCGTTGATCAGGGTAAAGGTAACGGAGGGGCCGCCGGTCAGATAGCCGGTGTTACCTCCGCCCATAATTCTGAGACCGGCCCCCTGTGCCAGACCGGTTTCTGGCCCCACTTCTGCCTTCTCAATCTCGCTGTAGGGTAGCTCTTTCGAGAAGACCTTCATGGTGGTGATTTTGAGAGAAGTATCGAGCAGGTCAATGCGGGTGCTGCTAAAGATCATCGGAATAATAACCAGCGCTACGGAAGCTCCCACAAGCGCTGAAACGAGAAGCCCCTGGCTGGTGCCGTCCTTATCAACGGGGCCAAAAATCATGATGGGCAGTGCAACACTCAGCAGCACAAAAACTATGACCCCGCACAGAAACAGCTTGAACTTCTTAGTCAGGGGCGCAACGTAGCTGTGCTCTTGAAGAGTAGGCATGGGATTCACTCACTATCTGTAGCTCGAGCTCTAGAAATTTATTACCTAGAACACATTTTATCCCCCCATGGTAAATTTCCAGACAGCAGATACATTTACGCTGCCACTCTAGATACAGAAAGCCCCTCCCGCGTCGTCCTTTGATAGGAACCTTGGGAGGGGTCTTCTGCCAGCTATCGAAGCTTCACCACGGTATCGCAGGCCGCGATGTCCTCGGCGCGGTGGGAGACTAGGACGACCGCAGGCAGCTTGGTCTTGCCCTTGACCTTCTGGCCGGGGGCGCGCTTAGTACCGCGGGCAACCTCATTAATCAGAGCCACCGCAGCGGGGGCATCGAGGTGGGCGGTCGGCTCATCCATCAGCAGCAGGGGCGAATCCACCAGCAGGGTGCGGGCAATCGCAATACGCTGACGCTGACCGCCCGACACATAAGAACCACCAGCCCCCACCAGGGTCTGCAGGCCAGCAGGCAGGGACCGCACAAAATCGCCCAGCCCTACCCGGTCAAGCACCTCGTACATCTCTTCATCGGTGGGGCGCTCGTCCGCCGAACGGGCAATCGCCAGGTTATTAGCGATAGTGGACTCAAAGATATAGGCAGACTGGGGGCACCAGGCCGCGTACCCGCGCAAAGACTGGGCGTCAAAGGCACGACCGTTCACTCGAATCTGCCCCTGCTCAACGGGCAAGAAGCCCAGCAGGGTAGCCAGAGCAGTTGTCTTGCCCGAGCCCGAGGGGCCGGTGATACCCAGCCACTGCCCCGACGATACTGATGCTGACAGGCCGGTAAAGACAGGCTGCTCCATATCGGGCCAGCGGGTAGCGAGCGAATTCAGTTCCAGGGTGATGGACTTATGCGCTGCCCGGTTCTTAGCCCCGATACCGGGATCCCCAAGAATATCTCGGATCTCGCCCGTACCGGCGTCCTGCCCCTCAACTGCGGCGGTAGCGTCCACGGTCTCAAAGTTAGCGCGGGTGCGGGCAACCAGAGCCGCGAAAGCGGGCCAGCCGCGGACAGCGTCCAGGTGGGCGGCGGTGCTCTCGAACAGGCCGGTCATCATGAGAATGACGATGGCAGCGGTCGGCGCGGTTACAGTACCGGCTTCAACCGCCGGCCAAACACTAGCAACCACAGCTAGGGCGGCGCCCCACCAGGTTACGACCATGAGCCCCTGCCCCACACCAATGGCGCGGGAGCTCTTGAGACGGGAGGCTTGGGCGTAGCCGTCCTGACGGGAAACAGCCAGGGCAACGGTTTGGTCAAGGCCGTTGTTGTGCAGGTCGGTGGCAGCATCAAGAGCCGAGACGCCCAGGCGGAGCATGGCCGAGGTTTCCCGGCGGGCGACGGCGTCTGCGCGCTCGTCCGCACGCAGCACCACTGCCGGAATCACGAAGGTAGAGATAAGAATAGCGATGACGACCGGTAGCAGGGCCTGCGGGGTAGCCCAGGCCGTCACGCCCAGCACCAGCAGCATAACAATCAGGTGGGAGGCAAGGGGCAGGATTACACGCGGAATAGCGTCGCGTAGCTCATCGATATCTCCGACCAAGCGGTCGAGAATCTTATCGCCTCGCAGCAGGGAACGTACAGAAAGCACGGTTCGCCCAGCGGCATCCCAGGCACGCACGCGCAGGGTATTCGCTGCCCCCAGCACCAGGTCATGAGTACGTAGGCGCTCAGCATAGCGGGAGGTAGCCCGGCCCAGGCCGAAGAAGCGGACGCCAGTCACAGCAACCAGCAAGTACATCATGGCAGGCTGTTCGGCGGCACGCACAATCAGCCAGCCTGAGAGGGCGGTGAGGCTGACGGCAAAGACTACGGTAAGGACTGACAGTAGAATCGGCAGGGCCATATCGCGCTTGCGGATGCCGGTGAGCTCCCCCAGGTGGCGCAGGGTTTTCAGGACGCCCGCCGCGGCCGGCTCTGCCGCCTGTTCGGTTGAGCTTGCAGCAGCCTGCACGGGGGCAGAGTCTTCGAGCTCGCCGGTGGCGACGGCGTCCGCCAGGGTCGCAAGTGCGTAGCCGCCTAGTCCGTCGGTGTTCTGGGCGGTGAGCTCCCAGGTAACGCCGTGGGGCTTTGAAGTCGCCTGGAGCAGGTTGTTGGTGGCGGCAGCCAGGGCTGTGTCGTGGGTGACGATAATCAGGGTTGCGCCGGTTTCCTGCAGGGCAGCTAGGGCGACGTTCACCTTGGCCGCTGAAACCGGGTCGAGGTGGGCGGTGGGTTCGTCAATCAGTACGGTGACGCGTTCTTCCTGGGCCTGAAGTGTGGCAACGCGGGCCAGGGCACGGGCAATAGCAAGACGGCGCATCTGGCCAGCTGAGAGGGCTTCCGGCGGCAGGTCGGCGAGGTCAGACAGCCCTACCGAGTGCAGGAAGGAGGTGAAGTAATCGCGGTCCTCAGCGGTGAAAGCGACGGAATCATCGAGCAGGGTTGAGGCGTAGTTGATGCCTTCGAGGGCACCTTCGCCGCGGGTTACGGTGGCGTAGAGGGCGACCTCTGCCAGGGCTGTGGGGGCGATGAAGGTGGGTGACTGGCTAATCCAGACGGTGGAGCCGGTGCCAGATACCAGGCCGGAGACGTGCACCGGTTCGGTGGTGCCGGTGGGCACCAGATCGTTGCGCAGGGCTCCGCCCAGTACCGAGAGCAGGGTGGTTTTGCCGCAGCCGGAAGGCCCTGTGATTGCGGTGGTGGTTCCGTGGCGCAGGGTGAAGCTCACGCCGGTGAGGGTGCGGTCGCGGCCCGGGTAGGCGACAGAGAGCTGGCGCACCGAGATGCGGTCGCCGCCGGGGGCGACGGTGGCGTGGGGAATGGGCTGGTCGATGATGGCCTCGGCGCGGCGGAGGGCTGCCACGCCGTCCTCAGACTGATGGTAGGCGGTGCCCACATCGCGCAGGGGCTGGTAGCACTCGGGGGCCAGCAGCAGGGCGAAGAGGGCGACGTCGAGCCCCAGGTTCCCCTCCACTAGGCGCAGGCCAATCAGCACCGCTACCAGGGCTACCGAGATGGTGGTAATCAGTTCCAGGGCCAGCGATGAGAGGAAGGCCGAGCGCAGGGTGTACATGGTGGCCTTGCGGTAGCGCTCCCCCAGATCGCCCAGCGCCTTGGACTGGGCCCGCGAGCGCCCCAGACCCACCAGCACGGGCAGTCCCTTGACCAGTTCGACGATGTGGTCAGAAAGACGCAGCAGGTCGCGCTGGGCGCGGGCGGTGTCTTCTGCTGTGGTTCGGCCGATGAGCACCATGAAGAGAGGGATCAGCGGCAGGGTGCAGATGATCACCAGAGCTGAGACCCAGTCGTAGAAGGCGATGAAGATGAGCAGCAGGGTGGGCACTACGGCTGTGGAGACAAAGGCGGTAAGAGTCTTGGTGTAGTAGTCATCCAGGGCATTGAGGCCTCGGGAAAGCAGGACGGCGGTGGCACCGGTGCCGTCGGGGGTGTCGATACCGCCGGTGGCAAGGACGCGGCGGATGAGTTTGCGGCGGATGGTGGTTTTGGCACCCACCGCTGCCTGCTGGGCGTAGAAGCCCAGGGACCAGTCGGCGGCTGCGCGCACCAAAAGTGCAATGACGCCGGTGACCGCCAGGGAGAGCAGGCCCGGCTGCATGAAGGGGGTGGCAAAGAAGATACCGGTGAGCTGGGCCTGGCCGTTACCGGCGAAGATGGCAAGCTGCTCGGCGTGGGCAGAATCGTAGGTTTTACCCTCGTAGAGCACCGCATAAGTCATGCGGGCCAGCAGGGTGATGGCGGTGCCCAGCACCGCGGCAAAGACAATGAGCGCCAGGGTTTTGAGTGCGGTGAGCACGGCAAAAACGGTGAGGTTTCTCTTGGCATGGGGCCCCAGCGGGGGCCGCTTGCTCGTTGTGGGAGCGGTCATTCTCGATTGTGTCCTTGGTGCCGCGAACAGTTTGTTCACTATTCTAGTGGGAACTTTGTAGCCGGGAATACTCGGGGTCAGTGGCTGGGCCGTGGGTATGAGCACACCTGCCCACCCCGGGTAGGCGAAAGGACGCCGGGAGCTGCTCCCGGCGTCCTTGTCAGCTTCAGCCTTGAGCTAGCTGCTAGGCGTTGTGGGCGCTTGCACGAGTGGCGCGGGTGGCCAGCTCGGTGGCGTCGTGAGCATCGGGGATGCTCTCAACGCGCAGGCGCTTACGGAAGACCCAGTAGGTCCAGCTCTGGTAGACGAGCAGAATCGGGATGCCGAAGAGACCGACCCAGCTCATCACGCGCAGGGTGTACTCGGAGCTTGATGCGTTAGCGATGGTGAGGCTGTAGGCCTCATCGAGGGTTGAGGGCAGGACGTTGGGGTACAGGGCCAGGAAGATGGCCAGGACGCCGAAGCCCACAAATACCGCAAAGCCGGAGAAGGCCTTACCCTCGCTCCTGCGGCTGGCGAAGAACCAGGCAGCGGCAAGAGCCAGCACGGCGAGTACGGTCAACACGTAGGAGATGCCGTTACCGGTGGTCACCTGCATGTAAACGACCCAGACGACAACCGGGAGCACCAGCAGGGGTGAGAACTTGACCAGGGCAGCGCCGGCGCGGTGGCGCACCTCGCCGTCGGTCTTCAGCGCGATAAAGGCAAGACCCATAACCAGGGAAACACCGACCATGGCTAGGCCGCCCATAAAGACAGCGGGGGTCAGCCAGGCGAAGGCACCGCCCACACGGTCACCGTTTGCGTTGATGGGCAGGCCGGTGGAGGTCAGAGCCAGCAGGGCACCGACCAGGAAGGCGATGAAGAAGGAGCCCAGGGAGATAGCCAGGGTCCAGCCGGCAATCCAGCGCTCTGAATCCTTCTTACCGCGGTACTCGATAGCAACAGCGCGGAAAATTAGGGCCAGCAGGGCCAGGGTCAGCGGGATGTAGAGGGCCGAGAAGAGGGAGGCGTACCAGAGGGGGAAGGCGGCGAAGGTGGCAGCGCCACCGGTCACAACCCATACCTCGTTGCCATCCCAGACCGGGCCGATGGTGTTCAGCAGCAGGCGGCGTTCTTTCTCGTTTTTGGCAAAGATTCGGCTCATGAGCATGCCTACGCCCAGGTCGAAGCCGTCGAGGATGATGTAGCCCACCCAGAAGAAGCCGATGACGGCGAACCAGAGCGTCGGCAGAAGAGGCTGATCAGCAAAAAGCTCAAACATGTGTATAAGCCCCTTTCTTAGTAGGCGAACGCGAGCACGTCGCGGTCGTTCTTCTCGTCGGTATCGTGCGGGTCTTCAACAAGCTCGGGCATGGCCGCTGCCACACCGGCCTTGACGTACTTGGCCAGCAGGTAGACCTCAACAACCATCAGGACGCCATATACCAGCCCCAGGGAGATGAGCGAGAAGAGAATCTCGTAGCCCGAAACACCGGGTGAGACGGCTGCGGCGGTAAACATCATGATGGCGGGGTTGCCGTCGGGGTTGGGGGCAACCACGAAGGGCTGACGGCCCATTTCGGTGAAGATCCAGCCGGTGGCATTGGCGCCGAAGGGGGCTAGAATACCCGCGATCGCCAGGTTTGAAATCCACTTGGCTTCGGGTACAGTACCTTCGCCCTTCTTGCGGGTCACCCACAGAACGTAAAGGAAGGAGAGGGCGCTGATGCCGCCGAAGGTGATCATGCCGCGGAAGCCGTAGTAGGTCACTTCCATCAGGGGCAGGTACTCGACCTCGGTACCGGCACGTTCCCCGTAGAGCTCGGGGTTATCGGGGATGGTGGTGCCGTAGGTTTCTTCGTACTGGGGCAGCAGGGTGGTGATGCCGGGGACGTCGGTGGTGAAGTTGTTGTAGGCCAGGAAGGAGAGCAGGCCGGGAATTTCAATCACTGCCTGGACCTCATCACAGTTCTGGGCACCAGGTGATGAGAGAGAAAGGACAGAGAAGCCGGTGCCGTCGTGGCAGGCTGCCTCGGCAGCTGCCATCTTCATGGGCTGCTGCTCAATCATGAGCTGGGCCTGATGGTGGCCGGTAAAGGCGGTGCCAATGAAGGCTGCAAAGCCAACGATAGCGCCGATGCGCAGGGACTTGAACCAGACGTTGAAGTCGGTCTTGTCGCGGGCACCTTCGGTAGTTTCGCCGACGATAACCTTGCCGTCTTCTCCGATGGTGTCGATACCGTCGCGGCGGCGCTTCCAGAGCTTGTACCAGGCGATACCGACCAGGAAGCCACCGGCAACCTGCAGGGCACCGAAGATAGCGTGGGGGTAGGCCACCAGGGCGGTGTTGTTGGTCAGCACAGCTAAGACGTCGGTCATGACGGGGCGGCCGTCAATCATTTCAACGCCAACAGGGTGCTGCATCCAGGAGTTAGCCACGATGATGAAGTAGGCAGAGAGCCAGGAGGCCGCTACAGCAATCACCAGGCAGGCTGCGTGTACCTTGGGGGCAAGTTTGTCCCAGCCGAAGATGAAGAGGCCCAAGAAGGTGGACTCGACGAAGAAGGCCAGCAGGCCTTCCATCGCCAGAGGGGCACCGAAGACGTCGCCCACAAAGCGGGAGTATTCGCTCCAGGCCATACCGAACTGGAATTCCTGCACAAGGCCGGTTGCAACGCCCATGATGAAGTTGATGAGGTAGAGCTTGCCCCAGAACTTGGTCATGCGCTTGTATTCGTGCTTCTTGGTTCGCACGTAGGCGATGTAGAAGCCAGCTACAACGGCACCCAGGCCCAGGGTCAGCGGAACCATCATGAAGTGGTAGACGGTGGTGATACCGAATTGCCACCGCGCTAGTTCGAGGGGATCCATTGACATCCTTGAGAGTTAAAGTGATGCACCGCCTGCGGGCTGGCAACCTGCCGTGGGCCCGGCGCAACGGTGCGGGTGTGTTTTGCTCTAGGATAGCGGGCTTGCATGAGCGTACCCTTAGGGTAGTTTTGACCTCTTCACCAGGTGATTTGACGCTTCACTAAAGGTCACTTAAACGCTAAGACTCCCGCTGACCTAGAGGGTTCAGCGGGAGTCTCAGCAGGTTTTTTACACCGGGCACCCAGTTAGTGACACTTTGTCTAGTCACGCCGGGGCGGGCGTCTTAGCGGGGCCCGAGCAGGCCAAGCTGGGCGACGGCGTCCTTCTCTTCAACCAGCTCAGCCACAGAGGCCGCGATGCGCTGGCTGGCAAAATCTGAGTGCTGCAAACCGTGAACAATCTCATATCCACCTGATGAACATTTGACGGGGAAAGAGCTGATGAGCCCCTCGGGCACCCCGTAGGAGCCGTCGGAGGGCACCGCCATAGAGGTGGTCCGCTCCCCCGTTCCCAGCACCCAGTCACGCACGTGGGCTAGGGCGGCGTGGGCAGCTGAGGCGACGGACGACCCACCGCGCACCGCGATAATTTCGGCTCCACGCTGGGCAACGGTGGGGATGAAGGTTTCTTCGATCCAGGTCTGGCCAAGGTTATTGTCGGCAAGTGCGTCGATAGCGGGGCGGCCGCCGACGGTGGCGTGGAAGAGGTCGGGGTACTGGCTGGCAGAGTGGTTACCCCAGATGGTGATGCCGTCAATTTCGGGCACGGTAGCACCGGTGGCGGCAGCCAGCTGGGCAACCGCCCGGTGGTGGTCAAGGCGGGTGAGGGCGGTGAAGCGTTCCAGGGGGACGTCCGGCGCATGGGAGGCGGCAATGAGGGCGTTGGTATTAGCCGGGTTACCCACCACAGCTACTTTCACATCGTCAGCAGCCCGGTCGTTAATGGCCCTTCCCTGCACCGAGAAAATACTGCCGTTAGCTTCGAGCAGGTCGGCACGCTCCATGCCCTTTGTGCGGGGGCGGGAGCCAATGAGTAGGGCGATATTGGTGCCGTCGAAGCCAACGGAGGGGTCATCGGTGATATCGACAGATTCAAGCAGGGGGAAGGCGCAGTCGGCAAGCTCCATTGCGGTGCCCTCAGCGGCCTTGAGACCGGCAGGAATTTCGAGCAGGCGCAGGCGCACGGGAGTATCTGGGCCCAGCATTTCACCTGCTGCGATGCGGAAGAGGCTGGCATACCCAATCTGGCCAGCGGCGCCAGTAACGGTGACAGTAACAGGGTGCTTCATTGCATGTGTCATGCACAACATTTTACCCTTCCCCTGCCCACAACACGCTTAGGCGTCGATAGCTGTGTGGTCGAGCTTAGTCGCACCGCGAATGATGAAGTCCTTACGCGGTGCCACTTCTGAGCCCATCAAGAGGGTAAAGGCCCGCTCGGCAGCCTCGGCGTCCTCAACCCGCACGCGGCGGAGCATGCGGTGGCGGGGGTCCATAGTGGTCTCCGCCAGCTGGTCGGCATCCATCTCACCCAGGCCCTTATAGCGCTGGATTGGTTCCTTATAGCTCTTGCCCTCAGCTTCCAACCTATCCAAGAGCTCGTGGAGCTCCTTCTCAGAATAGGTGTACACCATCTCATTAGCCTTGCCACGATTAACCACCTCAACCCGATGCAGGGGCGGTACGGCAGCGTAAACGTGGCCTGCCTCAACCAGCGGCCGCATGTAACGGTAGAAGAGGGTCAGCAGCAGGGTGCGAATGTGGGCGCCGTCCACGTCCGCGTCCGTCATCATGATGATCTTGTTATAGCGCTTCTGCTCCAGGTCGAAGGTGCGGCCAGAGCCAGCCCCAATGACCTGAATAATGGCGGCGCACTCGGCGTTAGCCAGCATGTCGGTCAGGGAGGCCTTCTGCACGTTCAGAATCTTGCCGCGAATGGGCAAAAGGGCCTGGTAGGTCGAGGACCGCGCTAGGCGGGCTGTGCCGAGTGCCGAGTCGCCCTCCACAATAAAGAGCTCAGACTTCTCAACATCGGTAGACCGGCAGTCCACCAGCTTGGTGGGCATCGACGAGGTTTCCAGGGCATTCTTGCGGCGCTGGGTTTCCTTGTGAACTCGCGCCGAAATACGCGACTTCATCTCGGCGACCACCTTTTCAGACACAGCCGCTGCCTGGGTCTTCTCGCCCCGGGCGGTGGAGTTCAGCTTGGCCGCCAGCTGCTTGGCAACCACCTTGGAGACAATCTGGCGCACCGCCGGGGTACCCAGAATCTCCTTGGTCTGGCCCTCAAACTGGGGCTCGGCCAGACGCACGGTGAGCACGGCGGTCAGCCCCGCCAGTACGTCGTCCTTTTCAATTTTGTCGGTGCCCGCCTTGAACTTACGCGCATTATCGGCAATGTGCTTGCGGAAGGTCTTGAGCAGGCCCTGCTCAAAGCCGGTCTGGTGAGTGCCGCCCTTGGGGGTGGCGATGATGTTAACGAAGGTGCGCAGCTTGGTTTCGTAGCCGGTACCCCAGCGCAGGGCAACATCAACCTCGCACTCGCGCTCCACTTCGGTCAGCTGGGAGTGCCCCTCGGCATCGAGCACGGGGACAGTCTCGGTAAAGGTATCGGTGCCGGTGAAACGCCAGATGTCGGTCACAGCCTGGTCGTGGGCCAGGTAGTCCACGAACTCAGAGATACCACCATCGTGCTGGAAGACCTCTTCGTGGGTCTCAAACTCGCCGGGTGTGCCGGGCAGGCGGCGCTCATCGCGCACGGCAATCCGCAGACCGGGAATGAGGAAGGCAGTCTGGCGCGCACGAGCCGCCAGGTTCTCGTAGCTGAACCGGGCGTCCGGAGTGAAAATCATGGGATCGGCCCAGTAACGCACGCGGGTGCCGGTGACCCCGCGCTTAGCCTTACCCACCACCTGCAGGGCGTCGGTGGAAGCGGTGAAGGGGGCGTCGGGCTTGGGAGTGCGGGCGTCCTCAAAGATGCCGGGCACGCCGTGGCGGAAGCTCATCTGGTAGGTCTTGCCACCGCGGTCCACCTGCACGTCCAGGCGGGAAGAGAGCGCGTTGACGACCGAGGCACCCACACCGTGCAGACCGCCCGAGGCGTTGTAGGAGCCGCCGCCGAACTTACCGCCGGCGTGCAGCTTGGTGTAGACCACCTCAACGCCGGAGAGTCCGGTGCGGGGTTCAATGTCGGTGGGCACACCGCGGCCGTCGTCCTGTACCTCAACTGAGCCGTCCTTGTAGAGGATGACCTGGATGGACTGCCCATACCCGGCCAGGGCCTCATCGACCGAGTTGTCGATGATTTCCCAGAGGCAGTGCATGAGGCCGCGCGAGTCGGTGGAGCCGATGTACATGCCGGGGCGCTTGCGCACGGCTTCGAGGCCTTCGAGCACCGATAGGTTGCGGGCGGTGTAGTTGTTTGCTGCCACGAAACTCTCCTGCAGGTATGGACGGGGTGCCTATCTAGTGTAGTACACGTGTTCGGTTTGGCGGGTCTTTGGCGGCGCGGACGCCCGCGGCAGGCGGGGAGGGCGGGTTTAGCGCTGTGGGCGAAAGGACGTGCGGGGCGGCCCGGTCGGTGGTTGTATGGAGGGTGAGGAAGAAAGCTTTTGAAAGGAGCCTATCGTGAGTGCAACTCTTGAGACCCGCCGCGAACTGACTGCTGCTGACCGTTGCGATGCCTGCGGCGCCCAGGCCTATGTGCGTGTGGTGATGGAGTCAGGTCTCGACCTGCTCTTCTGCGGCCACCATGCTCGTGCCAAGGAAGAGGCCCTGCGCGCTGTAGCGGCCGAGTGGGACGACCAGACTGACCGCCTGAGCTAACGTCTGCTCCCCTGCCCGCCCCACCCCGCCGGGTAGGTACCACCTAAATCAGAAAAACCCACCAACTAGGTGGGTTTTTCTGATTTAAATGGTCTTTTCTGGGAACCGCTAGGCCCCGTACCGGCTAAACACCGCTACCGCTTCTACATGGTGGGTGTTGGGGTACATGTCGAAGGCTTCGACGCGTACAAGTCGCCAGCCCGCTGCGCGCAGGTAGCCGGTATCGCGCCCCAGGGCTGCCGGGTCACAGGCAACATAGACCAGGGTGGAGGGGTTCAGGTCAGATACCTGCTCCATCACGGTACGGCCTGCGCCCTCACGAGACGGGTCGCAAATCACCACGTCAGGGGCGGCGTAGCGCCCCTCGGCCACCTCACCGCTGATCTTCTCAAGCACCCGGGCGACGTCCCCGCGTTCCACGCGCACACGCGTCCGCTCAGACCTGTGGGTACGTGATGGGCCTTCGTCGCCAAAGTTCTCGGAGGCGTTGCCGCTGGTCAACGGGGATCCCTCAACGGACAGCACCGTGCCCCTGTCCCCCACCGCGTCAGCAGCCAGGGCGGTGAAGAAGCCAGCACCTGCGTAAAGGTCGTAGACCGTCATCCCCTTTTTCAGGCGGGCAGCCTCAAGCACGGCGTTACCCAGCACCTCGGGGGCAGCCCGGTGAATCTGCCAGAAGCCGGTAGCCGCCACGTTCCAGTAGAAGTCCTGGGCGTAGACGGTGGCGGTCTCCAGCAGGTTGGGGTTGGCGGCACCGGCGATGACGTCAGCGGGTTTGGTGCCGCGGCGGCGTCCGCCCTTTTTCTCGGGGGTAAAGACCAGGGTAATCATGCGCTCTTCCAGCGACCCCCACAGGGCCCGGGCCTGCTCTTCGATGCCTTCGGCAATCTCAGCAGGCGTAGTCCGCGCTGACACGGTAAAGACCACAGCTAGCATATCGGTGGCTGCTACAGCCACATCAACCCGGGTGATACCGGCCAGCTTGAGCCGGTGCAGTTCGAGGGCCTCAACGCGCTCATCGGCCAGGGGAAAACCGGTAACGGGCACGGGGGTTGGGCTAGAGTGCGGGAACATGGCAATCTGCTGGCTTTCGCGATCCACCGCAAAATGCACGCGGGTGCGCCAGTGCAGCCCCCGGTCATCGCCGGGCAGGGCGTGAACGGGTAGGGAGGCCAGCAGGGGGTGATGTTCAGGTAGCCCGCCCAGGCGCACCAGCTGTTCCTTCACAATCTGCTGCTTGTAGGCCCGCTGGGTCGCTAGGTCCAGGTGGCCGTATTCCATGCCGCCGAGGGGGTGAGCGGATGCGAGCGCGTCCGCCGGTGCCCAGGGGTGGGGGCGGCGCTCCGGTGCGGGGGCCGCTACGGAGACGACGTCTGCGAAGAAGAAGCGACCTTTGGGGCCGCGGCCGGTGATGCGGGCGGTGGCGGTCTCCCCCACGACTCCGTGGCGGACGAAGATGACGCGGTCGTCCGCTCTAGCGACGAGGGCGCCGCCGTGGGCCGGACGCTCGGGGGTGAGTTCTAGGAGGTCGCCGATAGCGGGTTCGGGTGTGGTGGGGGTGGTAGACATGTGTTTCTCGCTTTGAGGGTGGCTCGGTGGGTTTGTATTTTATCGTTCGATTTGCCAGGGCACGGAGGCTACAACGACGCCCGGTTCGTGGCGCAGGCGGGCTTTGAGTTTGTGCACGGTGCGGCGGTGGAAGATGCCCTGCCACCAGTAGGAGACCACGTATTCGGGTAGGTAGACCACGAGCACGTCGCGGGGGGATTTTTGGCGCATCTGTTGCACGTATTCGAGCACGCTGGCGGCGGGGTTGCGGTAGGGCGAGTCCAGTACGGTCAGGTCGACGGGCAGTTCGAGGGCTTCCCAGGTGTCGATGTTTTCGCGGGTGCGGGCTTCGTCCACGTTCACCACGAGAGCTTCGATGGACGAGGGGCGGGAGGCCCGTGCGTAGGCGAGGGCCCGGAGCACAGGTTTGCGTACCCGCTCAACGTAGATGAGGGCGTGGACGCGGGAGGGTAGCGCCCGGTCTGCGGCCAGTTGTTCGGGGTCGGCTGAGAGGGCTAGCTGCCGGTCGATATTGCTGTAGTGTTTGTTGGTTTTGATCATGAGCCAGGTCCGAAGAAGAATGAGCAGCACGGTGACCCAGGCACCGTGGGTGAACTTGGTAAGAATAATGACCACGAGTACGGTAACCGAGGCACCGGTACCGATGGCGCTGATGCCGATGTCGCGCCAGAGGGTGCGGCGTTTTTTGGTATCGAGGGTGATGCGCTGGGCCCGCCAGCGGTTGCGGAGCACCGCGTACTGGGTGAGGGTCATGGCGGTAAAGACACCCACAATGTACATCTGCACCAGGGCGTGCACGTTGGGGCCGACGATAGCGACCAGTAGCATAGAGCTGGACCCCAGGGTCAGCACGCCGTTGGCGTAGAGCGCGGTGGAGCTGCGCGCTGAGAGGTGCACCGGTAGGTACTGTTTTGCGGCAATCGTGGTCGCTAGCATGGGGAAGCCGGTGAAGGCTGTCATGGCCGCCACGAGCAGCACTCCGATGGTGGCAGTACCTAGCAGAATGCTGGCTAAGGGCAGGCCAAAGATAGCATCGGTAATTTGCAGGAGCACGGGTACCTGGTGGAAGTCCTCCCCCACCGGCTGGCCGTTGACGAGTAACCCATGGGCCGGGTCGAGGACGCTGACCACCCCGGTTTGCCGGGCCAGGTAGAGGACTCCCAGCAGGGAGAGGGCAGACAGGCCGCCAATCACCATCAGGCTGGTGGCCGCGTTGCGCTGACGCGGCGGCGCGAAAGCCTTGACCGCGTTACTGACGGTGTTAACTCCTGTCAGGGCCACAGAGCCAGAAGCAAAAGCCCTGACCAAGAGCAGGCCCACGCCGAGCTGCGTGGTCAGCACCTCGGCAGCACCGTCGGGTACCACCACCGTGTACTCAGCCGATACCGCGCGCCCGAGCTGCCCGGTGGCGTCCGCAATGAGACCGCAGGCAACGGTCACCGCAAGCAGCACCAAAAAGACATAGGAGGGAAGGTGCGACACCCGCAGCATCACCTTGAGGCCGCGCAGGCAGATAAAGGTCACCAGAGCAATGAGGAAACAGGCAATCAGCCGCTGATGCCCCAGCAGTACCGGGGTAATCGATTCAAGGTACTGGGCGGCAGAAGACAGCGACACCGCAACCGTGAGCATAAAGTCAACCATCAGGGCAGCGCCCAGCACGATAGCGGCGGTTATCCCCAGGTTCTGGTGCACCAGGGCGAAGTCGCCGTGCTCCCCCACATGCTGGATGTTATAGCGGTAGGCACCCACCACAACCAGCAGAATCAGGGCAATGCCCAGCCCCACCAGGGGCGAGTAGGCTAGGGCACCGTGGCCGGCCAGGAGCAGGATCAGCAGAATTTCGTCGGGGGCATAGGCAACCGACGAGAATCCGTCCGCCCCGAAGAGGGGTAGGGCACGGCGTTTGGGCAGGTTGCCCTTCTTAGCGTGCCTGCTGGTGACGGGGGCACCAAAAATCAGGCGGGTGGCCGCGCTCCTAATATTTCTCACAGGCTCTAACCGTAGTCGGTAGAGCGGGGAAAACACAGCTATACACACCACATTTTGCTCGTGGGTCAGGACGCCTCCGCGCGGCTATGGCGCGCCGGTTGGGTGGTGGGGCCGCCGGGCGTAGACTAGAGGCAACCCTGCTGTGCGGGGTTTATGTTTGTTTCCGTCGTGGTTTCGTGAGGTGCTAAGTGCCCCATTTTGTGATTATGGGTGCTGGTCGTGTGGGCGTTATGCTGGCCCATACCCTAGAAGATGCGGGTCATTCGGTTGCTGTAATCGATCAGGATGACCGGTCTTTCCGCAGGTTGCGTAAGGATTTTGCGGGTAAGAAGGTGACCGGTGTGGGCTTTGACCGCGAGACCCTCAAGCGGGCCGGCATTGAGCACGCCTACGCTTTTGCCGCGGTGTCTTCTGGCGATAACTCCAATATTATTGCCTCCCGTGTAGCCCGTGAGACCTTTGGGGTGCAGCACGTGGTAGCCCGTATCTACGACCCCAACCGGGCTGAGTTCTACCAGCGTCTGGGTATTCCCACGGTGGCTGCGGTGCGCTGGTCGACCGACCAGGTTCTGCGCCGCATTTTGCCGGAGCAGGCTATGGCCGGTGATTTCCGTGAGGCTTCGGGCCGCCTGATGCTCGGTGAGCTGCAGCTGCACGAGGACTGGGCTGGGCACGCCCTGACCGAGATTGAGCAGGCTGCCGGTGTGCGCGTGGCCTACCTGACCCGGTTTGGGGAGGGCATGCTCCCCACCAAGGAAACCTCCTACCAGCAGGGCGATACGGTGCACGCCATGATGCGCACCGAAGACATCAACGACATTGCCAGGGTGCTGAGTGCTCCCCCGGCACGCAACGCTGAGGGGGATCTGGAATGGAAGTAATCATTATCGGCGCTGGTTCGGTGGGCTCATCAAGCGCCCGCGAGCTGCTTTCTCACGGCCACACGGTCACCATTATCGACATCAAGCCCGAGGCGATTTCCCGCAGCGACATTCAGCATGCCCACTGGGTGATTGGGGACGCCTGCGAGCTGTCCGTCCTGCGCCAGGCCAAGCCCGAGAACGCGGACGTCATTGTGGCAGCCTCCGGCGACGATAAAACCAACCTGGTGGTATCGCTACTGGCCCGCAGTGAGTTCGGGGTGCCCCGTACCGTGGCCCGCGTGAACAACCCCAAAAATGAATGGCTCTTCGACGACTCCTGGGGCGTGGACGTTGCGGTTTCTACACCCCGCCTCATGACCGCTCTGGTGGAAGAGGCCGTTGAGGTGGGCGATGTGGTGCGCCTGCTGACCCTCAAGACCGGCAGCGCCACCCTGGTCGAGTACACCGTACCCACCGACCACCCGATTATTGGTCACACTGTCGATAACGTGCAGTGGCCCTACGAGACCACCCTCACCGCCATCCTGCGTGACGGGGTGCCGATTACCCCCAGCGGCGACGACGTGATTGAGGGCGGCGACGAGCTCTTCTTCATCACCACCCCCACCGGTGAGGACGATATCCGCGCCCTCTTCAGCTAGCCCCCCTTCCTGCTTTTCAGCAAAAAGGACGCCGGCCCCACCTTCTTCGCCGAAGGTGGGGCCGGCGTCCTTGTGCCTGCTACTAGAGGGCCGGAACAATCTCGTAGCGTGGGTTGTACATGAGGGGCTTCTCGCGGGTGCTCAGCATGCCCGAAACCCGAAGATAGCCGCCTGCCTCTATTCCCGGCACCTGACGCTGGCCCTGCCAAATCAGGGTCAGCACCGTACCTGGGCTCAGGGGCGGGAACTCCGGGTAGAGCACCCGGGGAGCCGCCCTGTTGACGCTAAACCGGGTGGTGAAGCCGGTCTCCTCATCCAGCACAGAAATCTGACCGGTTGAGGTGTCTTCGGTGGTGCTCACATCGGTGGTGTCATCAAGATCTTCACCGGTCTCTGCAATGGGCATACCCGTCATGGGGTGGGTCTTCGCCGGAGGCAGGGGCTTAGACTTATCGACCAGCAAGGTCACCTCGAACCGGGGGTTAGCTCCCACATGCGACATATGCACGCGGGTTACCCGCCCGGCGGCCCTGGCGCGAAACCGCTCGGGGTACTCTTCCAGACGGGTCACCGGCCCGGCAACCCGCTGCTGGGTAAAAGGAGACTCAGTCTCAGGCATGGGCGCTAGCCGATTTCAGTGATTTCGGGGCCGCGGCGGGGCACCTCAACAGTGGGCTTCTTCTCAGCCTGGGCAGCCGCTGCGGCAGCGGCCTGGGCGGCGGCGGCGTCCTGAATGTTCTGGGGTACGCGCATGGGCAAAAGATCGCGCGGGGGCATGGGGTCAGAACCACGGTTGACCACGATGGTGCGGAAGACCTCTTCAAGGGCAGTAGCGCTCTCACCGGATAGCACGGCCTTGCCCGAGAAGACACCGCGGACGAACCAGCGGGGCCCGTCCACACCCACAAAGCGGGCAATACGGAAGCCCTTGCGTCCGTCGGGGAGTTCAGCGGGTACGCGGGAGATCAGCTGACGCCCGAAGGGGCCGTCATTGATATCAACCTGGCCACCCTGGCGGCGCACGCTCTCAGACAGTTCCTTACGGATCTCATCCCAGATACCGCGGCTCTTAGGAGCCGCAAAAGCCTGCACCTGCAGGGTGCCCTCGCCCAGCTGCAGGGTCACCGCGATAACCTGCTGGGTCTTCTGGTCAGCCTCAAGGCGCAGGTTCAGCCCGGGGTTGCTCTTGACCAGCAGGCCGCCCAGGTCGATGTAGCTAGAGCCGGTGCGCTGCTCGGTAATGTCAAAGGGGCCGTTATCACGGGTAAATTCCACGAAAGACGCCGCAGGCTCCTGCTGCGCGGCAGGCTGCTGGGTGCCGACCTGGGCAGCCTCAGCAAGTGCCTCTTCAGCGGCGATTTCCTTCTCGTCGCTCTCTACAGCTGCCGCGCCCTGCTCACGCTCAGTCGCAGCGTCCGCGTCATTCTTTTTCTTACCAAAACCAAACATAGTGCCTCCTTCGGCCCTCGCCTATCTACTGCTCTTACTGTACGCCCGTTGAACCAAACCCGGCAGTTCCACGCTCAGTTTCGCTCAAACTCTGCACCACATTAAAAGTAGCCGACTCAAACCGCTGAATAACCAGCTGGGCAATGCGGTCACCGCGCTGAATCTCAAAAGCCTGCTCTCGGTCGGTGTTGAGCAGGCAGACCATGAGCTCGCCCCGATACCCGGAATCAACTGTGCCCGGTGCGTTCACAATCGTAATGCCGTGCTTAGCAGCCAGACCCGAACGAGGGTGTACCAGACCCACATAGCCCTCAGGCAGGGCGATCGCCACACCGGTCGGCACCAGGGCCCGCTCACCCGGTTGCAGGGTGAGGTCCACGCGCGAGCGCAAATCAGCACCGGCATCCCCGGGCTGGGCGTAGGCAGGGGGCTCAATTCCCTCATCGAGCATCTTGATATCAATCTTAATCTGGTTCATCACCCCTTTACTGTACCGGCTTAAGCTCTCCGGTGCCGCCCACATCGGGCGCCAAAACCCCTTAGACTAGAACCTGTGCGCCGGGTTTGCCCCGGCTCATACTTCACAATTTGTCCCTCGTCGAAGGAAGCTATGCCTGCTACCGCCCCCACCGTGCTGTACCGTGAACGTCTGGCCCCCGGAATCGGCCTGTGGATAGGCTGCCTGGGTGTTGGCCTAGCCTCTTTCCTTGTCGGCGCACCGATTAATATCACCGCTGGCATTATTGCCGGTATCGTGATGTTCCTTCTGGTCGGCGGAATACTCTACGGCAGCTCCCCCACCATCGAAATTACCGAGACCACCGTGCGTTTTGGCAGGGCCCGTATCGAACGTGACTATGTTGGTCGAGCCTACGCCTTCCGAGGTGAAGAGGCCCGCCTCGCTACCGGCCCGGCCCTCGATGGCCGCGCCTACATGTGTTTCCGCGGGTGGATTACCTCGGTCATTCGTGTTCAGATCACTGACCCGGCAGACCCCACCCCCTACTGGATTGCGTCCTCCCGCCACCCCGAAAAAATTGCCGCCATCCTGAATGAGGGGCTGCCCGAAGAAGACTAAGACACCCAAAGACTGTTAGCACCTGGCAGACCTAAGTCTCTAGGCGATACGAGGGCGGGCCCGCGTTGTATAACGCGGGCCCGCCCTCTTACTTTTGAAAGTTTCTTAGTCTTTAGCTCTCGCACTCGATGCAGAACTTGAGATCGCCCTCTTCGCGGGCAATCTGGGAACGATGACGCACTAGGAAGCAAGAAGCACAGGTGAACTCGTCGTCCTGTGCAGGGAGCACCACAACGTTCAGCTCTTCATTGGAGAGGTCAGCACCGGGCAGCTCAAAACTTTCGGCCGCTGCGTTTTCGTCCTCATCCACTGCACCTGACTGCATTTCTGAGGGGCGTGAACGCAGCTCCTCAAAGGACTGGTCCTTGCTCTCTTCATCCTGCTTGCGAGGTGCATCGTAATCGGTTGCCATGGTTTTCTCCGTATTAAGTGTGCGAAGGGTAGATACCCCCTCTGTCTGGTCTGGGGTACCTGCACCTCGGTCTTGGTGTCGACCAACTCTGCGCTCGTCAGGGTCTACGACTGTGTTGAGGTGACGGGTAGAATTGTTCACCATTGCCCCTGATAATGCAAGTGGAAACTTCATGTTCTCTCTCAGCGAGTCACAATGGCTCAGACAGGGCTGATACGGGAGCAGAAAAATATTTCAAGCTCTTGCTGAACTTGAGCGAAAAACCCTTGAAAAACCGGGTTTTTCCAAAACTTCTCTCCCGTCCCCAGCTACTTTAGCTTTCAAGCACAGCTTGAGCCGGTAGTCTTTCAAGTAAGTGTAAAGATTGAAGTGAGCACCCCTCTCTGCTGAGGTGGTGCCCGGCCCCATCTAAGGAGACCGAGCAGTGCGAGAACTGCGACTTGCTGGCATTCACGACGACGGTGAAAACCTCGTCCTCGAATCATCTGACGGTGCAACCTACCTCTTGCCCATCGACCAGAACCTACGGCAGAGCATTGCCCGCGCCCGCCGCATCAGCCCCCTGCGCGGGGGAAGCGCTAGCGGCACCTTTGGCCCCCGCGACATCCAGACCCGTTTCCGCCAGGGCGCAACGGTTGAAGAGATTGCCGCAGAGTCAGGGTGGGAGCCGGAGCGCGTGCGCCGCTACGAGTGGCCCATCGTCGCTGAACGCGCCAACATCATCCAGACAGCCCGCACCGTGGTCATCTCCCCCGCCCCCGGCCAGGGCGGAGCGGCACAAAGCCTCAACCAGCACATCGAAGCCGTATCTGAGCGCTTCGGCTTCGCCCAAGCCCCCATGGAATGGAGCACCTGGCAGCAGGAATCTGGCCAGTGGACCGTGTCTGTCGATGTAGAGCTAGGCGAGGACGCCCAGGCCAACCTACCGCGCGGCGTCATGTTCCCTGCCCGATGGAACTTCAACCCTGCCAACCAGAGCATCTACGCGTCCAATGAAGCTGCCTACTTCCTCATGGGCCGCGACCACTCCCACGATGCTCCCATTCCGGGCCCGACTAAACAGGCTGCAGCTCATCAGGAGGACTCTGCGGAGGAAGCCTCTGAACAGGCAGCCCCCGCCCCCGTTGGTGTTCAGGTCGCTGAACCCCGTTTGACCCGCGTGAGCGTTCCCGAGCAGAAGGAACAGAACGAGCTGCTCGACGAGCTCACCGCTCGCCGCGGCGTCCGCTCCTTTGACCCCGCCAGCGAGCGCAAACTGGCCGACCTACTCGAACGTGCCCGCCGCAGCTCTCGCCCTGCCCCCGCGGCCGAGGTGCAGGCTGAACCTGCCCCTGAAGCCGAAGAACCTGTTGCGTCGGTAGTCGACGAAACAGCCCAGCCGCAGACAGCCGCTAGCGAAAATACCGCTAGTGAAAATACCGTAGGGCAGCAGGCGCCTGAGGAGGCTACCGAGAATAGCGCCGAGTCTCCGGCAGCTCTTGAGGAAGCTCCCCTGCCCGCCGAGACTTCAAGTGCTCAGGGCGCCCAGCCTGATGAGCAGGTCCAGGGCACCGATGGCTCGCCCGTCGCTGTGGAGTCTAAGAGTGAAGACGACACTCAGGAGGCTGAGGCCCCCCTCGCCGAGACTGCAGAAGATGCCCCTGAGGCGCAGGCCGAGCAGGCAGAGGAGCCTAAGACCCAGCAGCCCAAGTCGAGCCGGGCCAAGCGCACGAGCGTACCGAGCTGGGATGACATCATCTTCGGCAACCAGCGCCGATAGAGCCACCGTTATCCGGTGTAGGTTATGGCCCCGCGTCCGCCTGTCTAGGTAGAACGCGGGGCCTTACCGTCTGACGAGAAACGGAAGGGGTTGCCCCGCACCGCCAGCATTTTCGTTAGAGGCACCACAGTACCGGCAAGCTTTCAGCGCGTACACTAGATACAGTAATCTCTCTTATTTTCACCGCACCAGCCCATGTCGCGCCCCTTTCGCAGACGGGTAAAGGGCTTATAAATACTTGATAAGGAAACCGTGACCACGCCCCGTTCCCACCAGTCACCAGATTCTAAAGACCAGAAGCCCACCGCCGCCGACGACGCCACAGAAGCTTTCCCTTCCCCCGCTGCCGAGGGCGCTACCGATGATGCAACCGAAGCTATGCCGCTAGCTAACGGTTACGAGTACGTGACTGAAGATAGCGGGAGCACCCGTACTGTTGTAGATACGGACGACGACTCTCTGGCCTTTGGCCTCATGCGCAACGGCGACGTCGTTGAGAAACTCACCCGGGAAGAGCGACGGGCAGACAGGGCTGCCGAAAAGGCCGCAGCTAAAGAAGCTGAACGGGCAGAAGAGGCCCGCAGGCAGGCGGCTCTTGCCGCAGCGGCGGCCGCAGCAGCTGAACGTGATCAGCTGAACCCCCGTCATGCGGAAGATGAGAAGGAAGAACGCAAGATCGGGTCAAAGGTCTTTTTTATCGGTTCCGCGGTACTCACGGCAGCCGCTATCGCCCTAGTCGCCGCTTTCTTACTACCCCTCAACGACGAAAGCTCTCAACAAACCACGGTAGAGGCGACCCCGACACCCACGGTGGCAGAGACCAGCTCAGCGGCTGCAGAAAGTTCAACTGCGGCACCCGTTCCTAGTTTTATCACCAAGGCACCGACTGTCACGGAACAAGACGGCGGTACCGAAGAGCCGGTCGCCCCCGGCAGTGTTCTTTACGCGCCGACCGAAGAAGCTCCTATAGTTGAGCAGGCCGCTGAGCCTACAGCAGCTGAGACAGTCATTGAAGCTACCGAACCGGCTCCCGTAGAAGAGACGCCGGTAGCAGAAGAAACCCTGGTTCTGGAGCCGACCGAGGTGGCTACTGATCCGGGCGAAGTTGTAGCTCCTGATGACGCTGCACCTGCCGAAGAACCGGACCGTTCCGTTGAAACTGCCGCTACCGATACTGCTAGCGCAGCGAGCCTATCTAGCGCTCCGGCCGCGGACGGCAGTAGCGTAGACCCCACCCTAGCGGCAACTACCGGCCCCTAGCCGCGCGCGGCGGGACGGGCGTCCGCACCGGTTCTAGCCGGTGGGCAACATCAACAGGGGCACCTGTGTTTCCTCAAGTGTGAGAGACCCGTGCTGACCCACCATCTGCAGGGCGTGGGGCTTGTAATGCCGCATATCGTAGAGGGCGATAGGTTCACGGGCAGCCACGATAATATCGCCGATACGGCGGCGGGCCTCGTCGGTTATCGGCTGACCAAAATAACCGGCATCGAACAGGTCTTCTGAGTCAAAGACCCAGGCCTGTTCTCCCCATGCCTCAGCCCACCGGCCCAGGGCGTCCTGGCGAGCAGAAGTACTGGCGTCCTTTAGGTAGAGCTGCACCATGCGGGGTTCGCCCGCGGTCAGCTCAATGTTATCCAGCAGAGCCGTATCGCCCGAGTAGTCGATGCGGCTCTCAGGGGCGATATCGACCATGCCGTGATCTGCCGTCACCAGTAGTAACACGTGCGGGGGCAGCCTGCGAGCCAGTGACTTCAGCGCAAGGTTGAGCTCTTCCAGCTGCTCTAGCCACTGGTCAGACCGGGTACCAAACTTATGCCCGGCCTGGTCAATTTCTCCCCAGTAGAGGTAGACCAGGGACGGCTTACGGGAGTTCAGCAGGCTAGCGGCCAGGGTGGTTCGGGCGGCGTACCCGGCTGCGTGCACAAAGCGTCCGCCCCGCAGACCCGCTTCGCTCAGACCGGTGCCCGCATACTTGCTCAGCGATACTGTCGCTACATCCAGGTGGTTTTGGTAGCGCTCAAAGACCGTGGGGTGGGGCTGCCACTGGTGGGGGTCGACAGCCTTGTCCCAGCCCGAGAGCTGGTTCATCACGGCCCCGGTGGCTGGGTTTTTCACCTCGTACCCGGCCATGCCGTGGTAGCCAGGTGGGGTTGCTGTGCCCAGGCTACTGAGTGAAGCCACCGTGGTCGAGGGGACGGCCGAGTGAATCGGGCCAAGCTGGGTGGCCTTCTTCAGGAAGGGGGCGTAGGAGCCGTAGGCATTCAGCAGGCTCTGCCCCAGACCGTCGACCATGACCAGGCAAACGCTACGGTAGCGGGTAGGGTCAACCCCGGCGGCGCGCAGGCGGTCTGCCAGGCCGATCAGGTCGTGACGTCCTGCCCCGTGCAGGGGGTGCGGGTCGGGGGTGATAGACCCCTGGGCTACCAGGGTGCCGCAGGATTCGAAGAGGTCAGCTAGGTTGTTACCGCCATAGCCGGGTTCGGTGGGCAGGGCGTTACCGCAGTAATCGGTCAGGACGCTCATGTTAGGCCCCTGCCTGCGCGGGGCCGCCTGCCGGGGCGGCTACCTGGTTCATTGCTGCCATGTGGGCAGAGCGCAGTGCGCGGGCGAAGCTCCTAGCCTGGGCGGTAGCCTCTTCCCCGTCGGCCGTGGCGCTTACGCGCAGGAGCATGTCTTCCCTCGGGCCCATACCGGTGTAGCCGTGGTCGGCATCGCAGGCGGGGTCGGGGCAGTCTGCCGGTTGTACGTCAAGGCGCTGGGAGCCTGTCCAGGCAATCAGCATCGAGACCTCTGAAACGGGGCTACCGGCCCGGTAGTGTTGGGGCTGCGGGTAGGTGTAACTGATGGTCAGGGTTCGAATACGGCTCACGTGCAGGGTCTCAACCGACACGTGGGCGAGCACCTGCTGGCCGCTTTCGTCGAGGTTCTGGTCATCCAGGTGGGCAACCAGGAGCATCTGACCGGCCAGCACCAGCACCGTAATGTGGCGGTGCACCTCGTTCTGGTCAAAGTGGGTCTCTACCTGAACCAGGTGTGAGGTAGGCACCAGCCCCGCCAGGGCTTCATCGACCGTATCGAGGACGAGCTCGGGGTAAAAGCCTGCCTGCTGAATATCCCTGGTAAGGGCTTCGGCTGCGCTGAGGTTCATCGTCTCGTCTCTTTCTAGGGTAGATATGGCCGGTAGGTCTACCCTCCATCTTAGGTCATGGCTAGGTTACACTTAGCTGCTCATGGTTCGGCGGGCAGAATCGGTGCGCTGCTGGGGGTTGCCCAGGCGTATCTTGGCACCCACCACTGTGAGGGTCTCTTGTGAGAGCAGAACGGGGTTGAGTTCAAGGTAGGCAATCTCGGGGTGGTTGTCTTTCATCAGGGCTACCCGGGCACAGAGGTCTTCGAGCAGGTCAACCCGCACCTGGGGCAGGTCGCCGTCGGCAAAGAGCTTGGCTGCTGCCTTGGGCGAGCGCACCATCTTGTAGACATCCCTTTCGGTTAGCGGTGGGATGCGGTGGGCCCAGTCTTCCAGCAGACTGGTGGCGTCCCCGGCCATGCCGAAGGAGACTACGGGGCCGATCAGGGGGTCTTCGATGCCGGTGAGTACCGCTGTTTGACCGGCCGGGGCCTGTTTTTGCACGGTGAGGTCGAACCTGCCGTAGGGTTCGAGCACGCGGTGCATTTGGGCTATTTCGCTGATGAGTTCGGCGTCGCTTTCGATGCCCAGGCGCACACCGCCCAGGTCTATGCGGTGGCGCAGGAAGTCGTCGGTGGTTTTCAAGACAACCGGGTAGCCACCTGCCTGGGCAGCGGCCTCAACCGCTTCTTCTGAGGTGTCAAAACCGTATTCGGGTAGCAGACTAATACCGTAGTGGGCAAGGAGCTCTTCGGTGGCTGCAGCTGGCAGGTCAAGCAGGTTTTCACCGGTCACCTGGGTCAGGTGCTGGGCTATATCGGCAGCCGCCGCCTTGGGGCTGACATTCTCAGGGGTGGCGAGCACACCGGTTTCCTTTTCGCGCCACTCCACATAGTCCATGACGCTGGCCAGGGCCAAAATTGAGGCACCCGGGGATTCGAAGCAGGGTAGCCCTTCTTGCAGGACGGGGGTGCTCTCCCCCGCTGTGCCGTGCTCTGCCGGGGCGGGCGTCCGCTCATCCGGGTCTTCCCAGATTCCGCGAAGGGCTGCTTCAAAGCTGAGCGTGCCGGGGAAGGCAGCCACCACGGGTTTTCCGGTGCGCTTGCCTGCGCGGTAAAGGACGCGGGCAACGTCCTTGGGGTCGATAGAGTCGCCGGTGAGGAAGACGCCGATGGCCGCATCAATATCTGATGCTTCGAGGGCGCTGGTTGCTACGTCTTCAAGTACCTCTAGCCCGTCGATACCGTCATCGGTAAGCCTCAGCATAGACTCGGTCACCCGCACATCGATGTTCAGGGCCTCGGACTTGTCGGCGATAATCTGCCCCAGGGCTGAGGCGTTGGAGAGGATAGCCACACGCCGCCCAGCAGGAAGGGGCTGGGAGACCAGCACCTGGGCAACGTCGAGCACCTGGTCAAAGGTTTCGGCACTGATAACTCCGGCCTGCTTGAACATGGCATCCAGGGCTTCGGTGGGGGCGATGGAGGTCCGCCCCGAATGCCCGGGAGGAAGCTGCTGGCCGGTCACAGCGTTCTTGGCCACGAGCACGGGTTTGACGCGGGATAGCCTGCGGGCGATACGGGAGAACTTTCGGGGGTTGCCGATAGATTCGAGGTAGAGGGCGCAGACGCGGGTAGCATCGTCGTCCTCCCAGTACTGCATGATGTCATTGCCCGAAACATCTGCTCGGTTACCAGCAGAGACCAGGGACGACACCCCGATGTTGCGTTTGACGGCGGTATTCGAGAACATGGCGCCGATAGCCGAGGACTGGCTAAAGAGCCCCAGGGCACCGGGCTTGGGGTCCTGGGCGCTGATGGTGGCGTCGAGGCGGACGCCAGGGTTATTGTTCAGCAGGCCGAAGGAGGCAGGGCCGATGACGCGCATACCGTGGCTACGTGCTGATTTCACCAGGGCTTTTTGGCGGGCGCGGCCGCGGGCCCCGTCGTCCGCGTAGCCGGAGGTGTAGATGAGGACGCCGCGGACGCCCGACTCGCCGCAGGCTTCTACGGCTGCGGCTACCTCGGCGATGGGGACGGCGATAATAGCTAAATCTACACGGGCCGGCACTTCACCGATGCTGGGGTAAACGGGCACCTCACCGGCAGGTAGCTGGTCCTCGTTAACGCCGTAGAGGGTGCCGGTGAATCCGCCTTCCACCAGGGTTTTAATGACCTTGTGACCGTTGGCCTCCCAGCGGGGTGCTGTACCGATCACGGCAACAGTGTCTGGGGCAAGGAGCTCAGCGATAGATTTGGCTTCGGCACGGTGCTCGCGGGCTTCCATCACGCCGCGGGAGCGGTCGGTGGGGTCGATGTTGAAGTAGACCATGACCAGGCCGTCTTCAAATTCGCGGGAAATCTCGTAGCCCGCATCGGTGAAGACATTGAGCATTTTGCGGTTCTGCGGCAGGACTTCGGCGCTGAACCTGTCGATACCGCGCTCGTTAGCAGCTGCTGCGAGGTGTTCTAGCAGGATTGACCCGATGCCGCGCCCCTGGTGGGCATCGGAGATCATGAAGGCCACTTCGGCCTCGGTGGGGTTGTGGGTGCGGTCGTAGCGGCCGATGCCGATCATTTCATCGCCCAGCATGATGACGAAGGCGACCCGGTTATTGTGGTCCACCGTGGTGAACCGAGTCAGTTCTTTGTCGCTCAGGGTGGGCTTGTGGGTGAAGAAACGCAGGTAGATAGTGCGTTCAGACTGGCCCGCGTACATTTTTTCGAGGGCTGCCCGGTCGGTAGGGACGACGGGGCGCAGGTTGGCGGTGGCTCCGTCGCGCAGGACGACGTCCGCCTCCCAGTGGGCCGGGTAGATGAAGGGGATTTCGTCGGTTGTGGGGTGGGCTGGGTCAGCCGGGGTGAAACGCGGGGCGTGGCCGTCCTGCTCGTAGCGGCCTGCGGGTGCTTCTGATTCAGTCACGGGGTGCTCCTGGGCATGCTGGGGGCGCTTTCCCCCATCATAACGCGATTGAGGTGGAGCTCACAGCCCCATGGTTGCGATGGGCCCTCTCGATGATTAGTGGAAGAATAAGAGTCGCTGCAGGCTCCCACTCATTTTTAGTAGCTGGTGTTGCTCTCGATACAGCGGGTGATAGCCTCTTCGTCCCCGGCGTGGGTGATTTCGCAGTTTGCGGTTTCGGCCCCGTTCAGGAACCAGCTCGCCATGAAGTAGAAGAAGACCGCCACCGGGATGCAGAGAATGCCCAGGGCAATGCCGCCCCAGGCCATACCGGCTGTCTGCCCATGAAAGCGGGTGCGCGGGTTACGCTTGCGAGCGTGTAAGGCTTTGATACCCAGCACGATAGCTGCCACCGCAGGGATGAGAGCCAGCAGGGAAAAAACTCCCGCCATGAGCACTACAAGCCAGCTCACTACGCCCACCGATAGTGCCATAACCGCCTGGTAGTAGCCACGGCCTCGCTTGTCACGCACCATTGCCCCATAGGGCCGACGGTGGGCATCAGGCACCCGGTACTGGGTAGGTTCGCCGAGGGTTTCGTAGTCCAGCGCAGGAGGCAGAAGGACGCCTGTGCCCGCGGGTGCTTGCGACTGGGGGGTAAGCGGGGGCTGGGTGCTCACGGCGTCCTCTTTCTTCCTAAAACCATTGGCCCGCTACTGGGCCTTATCCTATGGTCAGCTTACCAGCACCGTCACCTCGTAATCTAGGCAACAGTCCCGCTTCTACTCACCGCATAGAGGCGAAGAAACGGGGCTGGGACTTGCTGCTACTCAGAGAACTAGGCGGTAACAGCTACCTTTTTCGGAGCAATTTTGAGCAGGGCGGCACCAATAAAACCAAGCACAACTCCCAGTCCCATGACCAGGGCTGATACACCAAAGGAAACAACCGAGGTGAAGAGAGAAGCGCGCAAGAAAGAAGCGTCCATCACCAGGTTGCGGCGGGTCTGAAGTTCTTCTGCGAGCTGGTTGCTCGCTGCAACCCACACGGTGGCACCCCAGTCAGCATGACGATAGCGGCAAGAATCGCTACAAGCCCGGCAAGGCATGACATGGTAGCCCTCTCAAGAAATGCTTCAGACTGAATCACCTACACTAAGAGCACCTTTCAGGGCCATATCGTGCCGCAGCCACATTAGTTCGATACAGGTATCAATATCATTCAACCTACAGCCGGTGATCTGCTCAAATTTCGCGACCTTATTCCGCAAAGTATTCTCGTGGATATAGAGAGCCTGGGCAGCATCACGATAACTACGGCCATGCTCCAAAAACGCCCACACATACATCAGCAGGGCTTCACCGCCGCCGCGATTCTCCCGCAAAGGCGCCAATAACCCCTGTTCTACAACATCCCCCAGCCAGGGAGTACAGGCAACCGCTAGGCGCCAGCCCCGGCTACGCACATCAAAGCACCCTACGCTGCCCGGTTCTAACGAAGCCAAGACGATTCGTGCTTCTTCCAGCGATTCTGCAAGTTTTCCAATACGCACGGGGCACCCAAGAGCCAGAACTCCACCCCGAAGATCCTGCCGTTCACTCGCTCGGGAGGCAGCAGCGTCCGCCCCCTCAAGGGCTGGAAGCGTCCCCACCAGGCACCCCTCAACCGCATCGGCTACAGCCGGGGCAAGAGCATCCGAAAAAGCGTTCTCAACCTCAGCAGCCCATGTAATCGGGGAGATCTCCCGACCCAGAACTACCTGATATTCCAGCTCCCCGGGCAGCCCCAGGCGACTGGCCAGGCGCTCTTCGTCCGCCGCCTCCAAAACCCCCTGCACAAGACGAGTTAGAAAGTCGCGTTTTTCAACCTTTCTCCGCTCGGTGTCGCTCAACAGGGCAGGTTCATAGTCGCGCGCCGCCTGAACCATGAACCACTCACCCACCTCCCACATAACCCCCATGGCCTCCAAGCGCTTTTCAAAAGGCAAGCCAGAACACTCAGCCATCTGCACAAATCTTCGCTGGGTAGCAGATAGAGCAAGGCGGTGCGCCCTCAACACAGAGGCCAAAGAAACCCCCTGCACCTTTCGGCGAGGAGCCACCTCATAGACCCTTTCACGCCCACCATCCAAGACTTCATCTACAGGAGTAGAACTTTCTAGGCACATTATCGCCGCATCAAAAACCCCTGCCACGCTATCAACCAGCTCTTCACGTGGCACTGCCCGGTACTCCGAGAGCTCATCAACAACAGCTCTTACAGCACTCACCACCAGGGCATCCTTTTCCACAACCAGAGTTCGCAGTAAAACATCCAAGCTAATGTAAGGTATCTCACGCATATCACTATTGTAGAAAATTACACACCGGAACAACATGTAATGAAAAAACCTACATTGCCATGATGTAAATCACATTATTAGTGTTAGTGCAACGCCTACCGCACAGGGGGCGTCCGCACAAACAACACCAAGGGAACCAAAGATGACAGAAGCAATCTTCAAAGCAGAAAAGGTGATGCAGCCGGTACGTACCACAAAGCAAAAGCGCAAAGCCTTTATCGGGGCCGTCTCCGGGCACCTCATCGAATGGTACGACTACGGCGTCTACGGCTTCGTCGCCATCTACGTAGGCGCGGCCTTCTTCTCGGCCAATACACCGGCAGTAGCCCTGCTTGCCTCCTTTGCCACCTTCGCGCTTTCCTTCTTCATGCGCCCCCTCGGTGGCTTCGTCTTCGGCCCGCTCGGTGACCGCATCGGACGCAAAAACACCATGGCCCTGGTCATGTTCCTCATGTCGGGCTCCACCTTCATGATTGGCCTGCTCCCCACCTACGAAACCATCGGTTTTATAGCCCCAGCTCTGCTGATCCTGGCGCGCTGCCTTCAGGGGCTCTCTGCGGGCGGTGAAATCGGTACCGTCACTTCCTACGTCGCCGAATATGGAGGCCCCGAACGTCGCGGCCTAGCCACATCGCTACTCATGACTATCGCAGTCTCAGGCCTTATCTTGGGCTCCATCGTAGCCAACGGCCTTGCCTCAATCCTGGGCGATGCTGCCATGCAGGAATACGGCTGGCGTATTCCCTTCATCATTGCAGGCCCGCTCGGCCTCATCGCAGCTTTCATCCGCTCCCGCTTGGAAGACACCGCCCAGTTTGAGGCAATTTCAGAATCAGGCCATCAGGAGAAGCGCCCCATCCGCGCCACCTTCCAGTGGAAACTCAACATCACCCTGGTCGCAGGCTCCATCGCCCTGCTGGCAAGCATGTTCTACCTTATTTTGACCTACTCCTCCACCTACTTCGTCAAGGACCTAGGATTCTCAGCTAATACCCGTTTCTGGTTCATCACCATCGGCGGTCTAACGGCGGCCTCCCTCATGCCCCTGGGCGGCCTGATTACCGACGTTTTCGGCCGGCGCTGGTTCCTCATGGCAACCTCTGCGCTCACCATACCCGCGCTCTACTGGTACTTCACCACGGCCCCGGGCTCAACGCCGTCCGAAATCTTCCTGCCCTTTATGGTGATTTGCGTGCTCTTTGGCCTCTACTCTTCAACCCCCTACGCGGTGATGAGCGACCTGATTCCCACGTCCATTCGCGCCACCGGCATTTCCATGGGCTACAACATTCCCGTTGCAGTCTTCGGTGGCTCCGCGCCCTTCATAGCCACCTACCTGGTCAATGCAACCGGCGACATTACCTCGCCCATGTACTTCTTCATCGGGTGCGCGGTTCTCTCGTTCCTTGCCGCGGCGTTTACCACCCAGAAAAACTATCAGCGGGTTCGTGACGCCGATGCTGACCTCATGGAGAAGGTTGCTACTTCATCTATCCCCACGGTAGAGCCTAAGAAGTAACGCCAACTCGCGGAGACACAGAAAAGGCCCTCCGCCCGGATTATCCGGGCGGAGGGCCTCAATACTGTGGAGATGCGGGGAATCGAACCCCGGTCCGATGTGGCGTCAACGGGTCTTCTCCGTGCGCAGTTTGTGAAAGCGGTGTTTTCGGCTACCTTGCTTGCGCAAACACTTACAAGGCCTAACCTAGCCGTATAAAAGTCCCACCCGGCCCTACGACAAGGACGGGCAGCAGTGGCCTTTTAAACTGATGGTAGGGGCTGAGCCAAAGGCAAGCTCAGGCTACCAGACTGCATCGCTGGGATTATTAGGCAGCGAGTGCGAAGTCAGTGCGCTTAGATTCTGCACTTATTTTTTTGCAGAGGGCGTTAACGAGATAACCCTGCGTCCTCGGCACGCTTCATCCATCTCAACTCACATCGTCGAAACCGATCATCCCCATATTCTTTTATCAAAGAACGCCAAGCTAAGCGTTTTCCAGTGTTCTTTCGAGTCGCAACTCATCAGTAAAAGGCACCGGCCCAATTAGCTCGGATGTACCAGTCTACCAGCTGGCTCTCCATGCTGTAAAGAGCCAGCTGGCAGGTGAATTAGACGTTGCTGTTTGAATCTGTGACCTCAAGGCCCAGCTGCTGGTTAATGCACTGTTCCATGAGAACCTCGTCCTGAGAGTAGGCCATGCATTCACCGAAAG
The DNA here is from genome assembly GCF_928381415.1 of Rothia nasimurium. Classification (GTDB taxonomy): domain Bacteria; phylum Actinomycetota; class Actinomycetes; order Actinomycetales; family Micrococcaceae; genus Rothia; species Rothia nasimurium_H. The sequence continues at coordinate 169,712 of NZ_CAKMSF010000006.1, read as the reverse complement.
CTGAGAAAATCCAGCCGAAGAACACCAGCATTGCCAGGGAAATGAGAATACCCAGGGAGCTGAAAACAATACCGGTAATAGCCAGGCCCTTGCCGCCGCCACCGGTCTTGGTCTTACGCAGGGCGACAATACCCAGCACCAGACCAACGATGCCCAGGATGCCGCCCAGAATGACCCAGCCACCCAGGAAGGATAGGATACCTAGAATCAGCGACGTAATGGCAAGTCCCTTGGGTGCCGAGGCTACCTGCTGGCCGTAAGCGTCATACCCGTAGGAGGGGTAGCTGGCTGGCTGCTGGCCGTAGTTAGGCTGAGCATAGGTAGGCTGCGAGTAGCTGGGCTGTGAGGAAGCGCTGTTACCCTGCTGGCTGTAGTCCCCGTATGCCTGCTGGGGGCTGTTGTAGGTCTGAGTGTTATCGCTGGCGTAAGGATTATTCTGGGCTGCCTGCCCTGCAGCTTCATGCCCGTAGCTTGAAGAGCTGGGTGAAGCGTCCTGCTGGCCCTGTCCTGATGCACCTGAGCTGTGCTGCCCGGGCACGTAGTCGCCGTAGGGGTTTTCCTTGTTGTTTCCGGTGGTCATTTCTCTCCTTCGAGTAGGTTCTTATCCCAGGTTCTTATAGCGCATAGCGCGCTGGGCTTCGAGGTTGTCCTGACGCTCACGCAGGGCCTGGCGCTTGTCGTAGTCGCGTTTACCGGTGGCCAGGGCAATTTCTACCTTGGCGCGCCCCTTGCTGAAATAGAGCTTGAGGGGCACGACGGTATAGCCGCTTTCCTTGAGCTTCTGAGCGATTTTGTTGATTTCGCTGCGGTGCATGAGCAGTTTGCGACGGCGTCGGGCAGCGTGGTTAGTCCAGGAGCCACGACCGTACTCAGCAATATGGATACCCTCTAGCCACAGCTCGTTGCCGTACATCTGGCAGAAACCGTCGGTGATTGAGGCTCCCCCATCGCGCAGGGATTTAACCTCGGTGCCCATGAGCACCAGGCCGGCCTCCCAGGTTTCTACGATGTTGTAGTTATGGCGGGCGCGGCGGTTGGACGCTATGGTGTGGTTATTCGGGTCTTCTTTCGTTACTTTTTTCTTAGCCACGATTATTCTTCGTTCTTTCTTTTCTGTCGTTCTGCCGCGCGCCACCGCACGCCGGCGTCGATGAAACCGTCGAGCGCACCGTCGAATACGGCACTGGGGTTTCCCTCTTCGTAGTTGGTTCGTAGGTCTTTGACCATCTGGTAGGGGTTGAGCACATAGGATCGCATCTGGTCGCCCCATGAGGCTTTGACGTCACCGGCAAGTTCCTTCTTTTTGGCGTCCTCTTGCTCTTTGCGGAGCAGGAGGAGGCGGGATTGCAGGACGCGAAGTGCTGCGGCTCGGTTTTGTAGCTGGGACTTTTCGTTCTGCATCGAGACCACAATGCCCGTGGGGATGTGGGTCATGCGCACAGCTGAGTCTGTGGTGTTGACGGACTGGCCACCGGGGCCCGATGAGCGGAAGACATCGACCTTGAGTTCGGATTCTGGGATTTCGATGTGATCTGTCTGCTCGATGAGGGGGATTACCTCTACCGCGGCGAAGGAGGTCATACGTTTGCCCTGGCTGTTGAAGGGAGAGATACGCACCAGACGGTGGGTTCCCGCTTCAATTGATAAGCGCCCGAAAGCGTAGGGGGCTTTGACTTCGAAGGTTGCAGATTTGAGACCGGCTTCCTCGGCGTAGGAGGTATCCATGACCGTTGTGTCAAAGCCGTTTTTCTCTGCCCAGCGCAGGTACATACGCAGGAGCATTTCGGCAAAGTCGGCGGCGTCTACGCCACCGGCTCCTGCGCGGATGGTGACGACAGCATCCCGCTGGTCATATTCTCCCGAGAGTAGGGTTATGACTTCAAGCTCTGCTAGACGCTTTTCAATAGCGTGCAGTTCTGTTTCTGCTTCGGCGAGGGTAGCGGCGTCGTCCTCTTCATCGGCTAGTTCTACCAGGGCCTCGAGGTCGTCGATAGCCTGGCTTAGTTTGACGAGCTTGTCGAGCTCTGCCTGCTTGTGGGAGAGCTGGGAGGTTACCTTTTGGGCGGCGTCGGGGTCGTCCCAGAGGTCGGGAGCACCGGCTGCTTCAGAGAGTTCTGCGATGGTGGCACGCAGCTGCTCAACGTCGCTGACCTCTTCAATGGAGGCGTAGGTTGAGCGCAGGGTTTTAATCTGGGCAGAAAAATCTAAAGTAGCCATGACTATTAACCCTAACTGAAAACAGGAATAAGCGCCCGGTTTTGCCCCTGTTTTGCGCTGAGGGGGCAGAGCGCTTCTGTTCTAGTCTTGGGTGGTGATAACGCGCGCCCGGCCGGTAACGGTGATATCGATGCCGTCTGGTAATACAACAGAGAGAAGTGGTGGGTGGGCCCTGGCAGAAAGGACGATAACCGCAGTGTTGTTTCCCGACGCCCCGGTTGCGGGGTTTAAGGTCAGGTGGGAAAAGTCGGCACCGGCGCCGCTTTCTTGCAGAAAGGTATGAGCGGACGCCTGCACCCCGGCGCTAGTGAGAGTCACCTGGGCCTGGGCCTCCCCTACCGCTGTGATGCCCTCAATGCGCTGAGCGGCAGACGTCGCTGCTTGGTCGGCTAGAGCCTGGAGGCGCTGTCTTTCGAGGTAGACGGAGCTTACTCCAACGACGGTGGAAGCAACCAGCAGAAGTACCAGGCACAGCCCCACGATGAGTGGAAGGACGCTTCCCCGTTCAGCTTCGCTCTCGGCGGCCTTAGGGCAGGGCACCTGCTGAAACTGGATCTGTTTATACTGCGTCATGAGTAGTCTCCTCCCCAACTCACAGCCTGTGAGGTCATAGTGGCAAGAGTCGGTGCCCCTGGCCAGGGCACTAAAGGCAGCCCGACCTCAACGGTAACGTCCACCGACATCCGCTCCCCCGCAGCGCAGACGTCCTCGCAACTCAACGTGGCGGTAACGGTGTTAGCGTCTAGACCAAAGTCGCCAGCTGTTAGCGCCGCAACTGTTTGAACAGCAGATTGGTTACGTTGCTCCGGTGGCAGAAACTGAATCACCTGTAAAGCATGAGAACTGGCATTAGATGCCGCAAAAGCAGCCGATTGCATGGCAAAAACTGACAGTAGAAAATAGACTGTTGGAACCATCAGTAGGGCACCCAGACCAATAAATTCAACCAGGGCACTGCCCTGTTCAGGGTGGTCTGTACGTTGCATTTCTTCAGCTTTACTATTGGACTTACCACTGAACCACAGCATGCCCGCTCACCTCCCACTGGGCTGCTGCCCCAAAAGGCCCGAGCAGGGGAACCGGGGCGGTCACGGTAATCTGCACAGCTTCTACTCCCTGCCATTGGGTAATGGAGCTACTAATCGTCGTTGAATACCGGTCAGGAAGAACTGAGTACAGCAAATCACGCGTCCGTTCCTCCCCATCGGCAGGTTCCCGGTCGAGCATGGCCCCGTAACGTGCCCCCTGAGATGCCGCGTCCTGCAGCACGTTACGGGTAAATAGGGCAAAGGCAACCTGCAGGACGCCAAGAAAAAGCAAAACAACCAGAGCGGATACCATAATGAACTCCGCCGTCGCGTTACCTCTCTCATCCTCAGGGGGCGCTGCTCTCACGAGATTCTCCTAGCGGTTAATCATTGACATTGCGTTATTGAACATATTGACGAGAGCGTCCTGGGCAACCACCAAGATAGCGGCCACGAGTATCGCGGACATCATCGTTATCATCACCCAGCCAGGCACGTCCCCGCGCTCAGGGTCATCCTGGCTTGTCATAGGCGCAACAAGGCTGAGAAGGACTTTGAGGTAGGTGTCGGTCATGAACTTCTTCATGAGATTCTCCTTTGAATAGGGTGGGTGGGTATGGACTGCCCGCAAGCGGGCGGGATTAAAAATTGAGGTTTAGAAGAGAAAGACCTGGGAACATCGCAAAAAGTACGGTAAGGGGAAGAATCAGAAAGACGACGGGGGCCATCATCCCGATTTCTTTCTTTCCGGCCGTCTCCATCAGTTCTCGTTTGGCGTTGTCACGCACATCTTGTGCCTGGGCTCGCAGAACATCTGCCAGAGGTGTGCCGCGCTCGATAGCTACAACCAGACCGTCTACAAAACGAGATAGGGCTGCCACCGACGTCCGTTGTGAGAAGCTTTGCAACGCAAAGACCAGCGATTCGCCGGAGCGCGTCATCGCAAGGATGGTCTGAAATTCACGAGAAAGCTCGCCCTGCGAGCTACGCACTACTCGTTCAAGCGAACCGATGGCTGATTCGCCCGCAGTAACGGACAGGGCCATGAGCTCTGCCAGGGCAGGAAATTCAGCCAGCATGGCTTTCTCCCGTTTTGCAATCTGCTGAGACAGCCAATAGTCACGAGCAAGGAACCCGGCACCGGCGCCTAATACAATCAGGAGGATTCCGGGCACAAGGTTTACTTTTCCCTGGGCAAGTCCCACACCTACCAGACAGATACAGGACGCTGTAGCCACGAGACTCCACAAAACCTGTTGTACCCGATACTCAACAACCGTCAGATGCCCGCCTAACTGGGTAAGGCGTTTTTCAAGTGATACCGTGTCAAAGCTAGACCTACCCAGCCCACGGTAAATTTTTTCGACCCAGGGGGCGAGAAGGGCCGCACTTGCGCCGTACACCCCCTCAGGCAGCGTGCTATACGGCGTATCTGGGCGGTTCTTCTTCAGCTCCGCGGCACGAAGCTGGGGCGCTATACGGTCAGCAAAGCTCTCGCGGCGCTGGGTCCAGATACTCGAAAGCACCAGCCAGATTCCTGCCGCTAGGAAAAGGCCGAGGAGAAGGGAAAAGTTCATGCCAGTACCCTCTTCTCTTCTGGTAGGGCCCCAATACGCATCATCAGCCTGTATGCAATAACGGTCAGAGCCAGACCACTTGCAAGCACCACAAAACCTGCAAAGCTGTTGTAAATTCTGATAGTGCTGGGCTGGGTAGCCATAAGGCCTAAGACCACCCAGGGAGCAACACAGGCTAGACGGGCAGCGTTGACCGTCCATGACTGTCTAGCCTCAAGTTCAGATCGCGTTCTGCTGTTTTCACGCAAGAAAGTACTTAATGTGCCCAACAGGCGACCTAAATCAGTTCCGCCTACCTCACGAGTGACTTTGAGAGCTTCAATGATGTTGTCAGCGGTGGGGTCGCTCAAACGGTCCTTGAGACGGTTGAGGGCTGGAAGGAACTCCCCGCTAGCACGGTAGTCTGAAGCAAAACTAGTAAAAGCCGGACGCAGGGGCTCTGGCCCCCGGTACTGAAGCTGCATGAGAGCGTCCGGAAGCGACAAACCTGCACGGATTGCTGACCGCAGATGGTCCACCGCATCCGGCCATAAATCCCGCAACTGAGCCTGCCGCTGAGCAGCACGATGCTTAACCACTAACCGAGGGCTAAAGAACCCAACGCCCGCAGCCAGGGCAGCCAGAGGAACCAGTGAGGTCAACGCGAAGGTCAGCACCATTGCAACAAGAGCAGCTACAGCAGAAACCATATAAAACATAGTTACCGTGAACTTTTCTAGGTCTGCCTGGCGCAGCAGCTGTTGTATCGCTGGGGCTTTTCGTTCTTTTTTCTCCTTAGCGGGGAGCTCCCAAAAGGACATATAGATTAAGAGGGCGCCGATACCGAACATCAGCCCGAATAAAGCACTCATGCCAGTGCTCCCTCGCAGTTAAGAAGGGTCTCAGGGGCGTAGCCAGCACGAATAAATTTCTCAGGCGAAGGCACCTCAGAAGCAACACATACCAGCTGGTCACCTTCTCGTCTAAACAGTGTGCTGGTTTCAATTACCCCGTTTTCGACCCGGTTACCAACAGCAAGAATCTCTCGTACCTGCCGTTTGCCCCGCAGATTACGGTCGCAGTGAACCACTACATCAAAGCAAGAAGCCACGGTGGGGACGACAAACGAACTCGAAATGTTGTCACCGGCCAAGAGTGGAAGGGTGCACATCTTCGTGATTGCATCGCGAGCTGAGTTAGCGTGGATAGTACAAAGCCCCGGGAGCCCGGAGTTGAGCGCGATGAGCATATCAAGAGACTCAGCTTCGCGCACCTCACCAATGATGAGGCGGTCGGGTCTCATACGCAAAGCCTCTTTCACTAGGCGCCGGAGCGGAATCTCGCCGTGCCCTTCCAGGTTGGGCTGACGGCACTGCAAATTCACAACATCGCGGAGGGGAATTTTGAGCTCAAAAATCTCCTCACAGGTAATAACGCGCTCCCGCATGCCAATAGATGCTGACAGACAGTTCAACATGGTTGTTTTGCCAGCCTGAGTAGCACCAGAGACCAGGCAATTTAACCCGCTGGCCACGGCTGCATCTAAAAACTTTGCCGCATCTAGGCTGAGAGACCCCAGCTTAACCAAATCACTCAAGCGAGTTGCTCGCGCAATAAACTTACGGATATTGATGGCCCAATGACGGCGGGTAACATCAGGAATAGCTACATGGAGCCTAGAACCGTCCGGCAAGGAGCTGTCGACAAAAGGTGTGCTCAAATCAAGACGTCGTCCCGAGGTCTTGAGCATACGCTCTACCAGCGCACGAATCTGTTCCTCGCTCAGGGTAAGCCCGGTGAGCTCAGACTCTCCAGCACGAGCCACAAAAATCTCGTCCGGAGCGTTAATCCAGATCTCTTCAACAGAGCTATCATCAAGATACTGCTGAATCTCGCCAAAGCCGCATACCTTGTCGAAAAGGGAGCTGATCAGGGAGTCAGCATTCTCAAGTCGCGGCACTACACCCCGTAGCATCTGGCGCTCGTACTCAGCAATGGCCTGCTGGATGAGCTCCTTGGCTTCCACCTGCTGTACGAGTGGGTCGATACTGCTTCGGCGAATCAAGTCACGCACGTCTGCTTCAACCAGCTCTTCTGCTTGCGCTATAGACATCTGTCCCCCTTACGCTCCATTGCGATCAGTCGATGAATTACCAAACAAGATACAGTTGATTAGGTAAAACAATCAAACACCCCAGGGCTACCCTGTGGATAACTGTGCCCCGCACGCCTTTACCCAGCTAACAAGAATGCAATGAAGTTGCACCTGACAAGCCATAACGCATGAAGGCTAAAGTTTTTCCACAGCACCTCAAACCTACTACGGATAAACGTAATGTTTTGACACACAACTAGTTACTGACTAGTAACAACGCACAAAAATACCCACAAGCTATCTAGCTTGTGGGCATTTTTGGGGAAGGCTCCCTTAGTGGGATTTTGCCCTCATGAATTCAATCGCTTCGTCAATAGGGCCATCGAACTGCTTAGAGCCATGGTCCAGGACCACTCCGCGTTCACAGATCTTTGCCACCAAATCAAGGTCATGGCTCACCACAACCAGGGTTTTCCCTTCAGCGCTCAGATCTCGAATCTTAGCGATACATTTCTTCTGGAAAGGTTCATCACCCACAGCCAGAATCTCATCCACTAAGAAAATCTCCGGATCAGTATGAACAGCTACAGCAAAAGCCAGTCGCAGGTACATACCCGACGAGTAGAACTTAACCTCGGTATCGATAAAGTTGCCAATTTCAGAGAATTCAACAATTTCATCAAATTTTGCTTCAATCTGTTCCTTGCTCATACCAAGGATGGCAGCGTTCAGGTATACGTTGTCACGCCCGGTCAAATCGGGGTGGAAACCTGCTCCAACCTCGATAAGCCCAGCGATGCGTCCGCCGGTCAATACCCTGCCCTCATCCGGGTGCATCACACCCGAAATCAGCTTGAGCAGGGTAGATTTACCCGAACCGTTATAGCCCAGCAGGGCAACGCGCTCGCCTTCGCGAATGTCCAGAGAAACCCCGTTAAGAGCATTGAACTTCTCATTCAAGTCCCCCTTACGGCCCTTCATCAGCCAGACAAAGGCCTCCTTCATCGACCGAGTATGGCGCAGCACAAAGCGCTTCACCAGAGACTCAACCTTGATAACCACAGGAGCATTATCTGCCACGGGTGGTAAATCAAATTTCTTGATATCCACGTAAATCAGAGCTCCTGGGCGAAGTTGCCCTCTAGCTTACGGAAGAGTAAGTCACCGAGGAACAGGGTCACGAGAGAAACACCCAGGGCAACAGGTACCCACAGGGTAAGAAGGTGCGGAGGGATTTGAGATACCGGCAGTGCAGCAGACTCAGCTGAAAGGGTAGGCATCCAGAAAGCATAGTGGAAGAGCTCAACAGCCACAGTGAGCGGGTTCATCATGTACACGTTCATTACCCAGGGGTAAAGGGTATCGCGCACCATGGTCCACGAGTACAGGACCGGTGAGAACCAGGTAGCAACCATCAGGAGCATATCCACAATATTCTCAGAATCGCGGAAGAAAACGTTAGCTACACCGAAGATAAGGCCCAAGCCCGCTGAAAAGATCATCACGATAATCATGGCGACCAGGGCCGCCCCCAGCTGCTTCAAATCAGGGCTCCAACCAGCCACGAAACACGCGCCAAGAAGCACCAGAATCTGAGGAAGGAAATGGATAAGAGCCACCCAAATCGTTGAAACCGAGAACAGTTCACGAGGTAGATAAATCTTCTTGATGAGCGCCCCGTTAACTACCATGGCTTTAGCCCCGTTACTAAACCCTTCAGAGAAGAAGTTAATAACGATCATTCCAGAGAATAGGTAGATGGCGTAGTTCTGCATACCGCGTTCTAGCCCCAAGAAAAGACCTAAGGCGATATAGAAGACGGCGAACTGCACCCCAGGCTTGATATAGGACCAGAGAATACCGAGCACCGAGCCCCGGTACCTTACCTGTATCTCCTTATCAACCAGGAGTTTTAGCAAAAATCTGTTAGCAAAAACATCCCGTAGCCCACGGCCCTTACCGGGGGCTACGAGTTGTTTATTCATCGAATCATTCATCGAGTAAGTTCTGACTCCGTATGCTTGTCGAAGGTCTTCTTCCACTCTTCGATAGAAGTAATACGCTCTGCGGCCTCGGCATACTGCTTGCGCAGAGTAGGCCATTCACGCAGAATCTGAGCGGTCAGTTTAGATGACTCGATGAGCTTTGAACGGAGCTGTTCTGGGTCACGGCGGTACCACGAAACTGCGGTACCTTCAGCGTTTGATACCAGAGCCGAGTCGTACTGGGACATACGCCACCAGCGGTTATCCTGGTGAGCAATATGAGCCTGGGGGTTCTGCTTATATTCATCGCGCACAGGCTTGACCAGCTGCTTAGTGACAGTCTTCAAGGCCCAGGGAGCAAGAGTGCGGTAAGACGGAGCAGCAAAACCACGGCCATTGCGAGGGGGCTTTGCCATCCGAGGCTCCGGGAAGGACTCGACGTCTTCCTTGAACTGGGCGTCAGTGTACTCCTTAGTCAGAGCACGAATTTCGGGCAGACGCTGGGCAAGGAGGTCATGTAGCTGATCGGGGCCGGCAAGGACATCCTTCAGCGCCATAATACGACCGTGCTCGGTAAAGTACTGCATCGAGATAAGGTGCTTGACGTCTGCATAGAGCGACTCACGCAGCAGGCGTCCGCCTCGCTCATAGGGTGAGTGAATCAGCGAAGCAATGATGCGGTTACGGATGTGGAAGTAAGCCTGCCAGCCTACGAGGTCGTCCTTATCAATCCACGATACGTGCCAAACAGCGGCACCGGGAAGTGAGACGGTGTGGTAGCCGGCCTTTTTCGCGCGCAGGCCGAATTCAACGTCATCCCACTTGATGAAGACGGGCAGAGACAGGCCAATCTCACGAATAACCTGGGTAGGAATCAGGTCCATCCACCAGCCGTTGTAGTCTACGTCAGTGCGGCGGTGCAGCCAAGGGGTGCTACGCAGGTTGGAGTGCAGGAAGTCATGCCCCAGGGACTGGTCCTGGTGGGGCAGGTCAGGCTGGAAACGATAGGTGTTGACGACCTCGCCGAAGGTGTGCAGAACGGTACGGTTGTACAGATCAAACATGTGGCCACCTACGATAGTAGGCTTACGGCACATATCAGCGAAGGTGAGCAGTCGGATAATAGATTCCGGCTCAACAACCACGTCATCATCGAGCAGCAGGGCGTAGTCAGAACCGTTTTCTACAGCCTCGTACATACCGCGGGCGAAGCCACCTGAACCGCCCAGATTCGCCTGGTTAATAATACGAAGCTTGCCCTGCAAGGTAGCAGCAACTTCTTCAAAGTCAGGCTCGTCCTGGAGCTTCTGAGAGCCCTGGTCAACGATGAGGACTTCTTGAAGATGCTCTAGAACCTCGGGGTTGGCAGCCAGAGAACGCAGGTTATTCAGGCAGAATTCCTGCTTGTTCATGGTGGTAATTTCCAGGGTGATGCGACCGGGAGCCTTGCCGTTATCAGCGCCCTGCCACTCTGCTGATTCCAGCACCAGAGCTTCAGAGCCAGCGGCGAGTTCGAACCAGTACCAGCCGCCATCACCGAAGGGCTTCAGCGAGAGGTCAAACTGGGTGGTGGCAGCACCTTCTACGCGCTTGGAGTCTACACGCTGCAGCGAGCCACGAGCGTTTGACTTGTACACGATGACGGTGCCTTCGCCGTGAGTCTGGATATGCAGGCGGACGGAGGTCAGGTCAGTCCAGCGCTTCCAGTAGGATGCGGGGAAGGCATTGAAGTAGGTGCCAAAGGAGAGGCGGGTACCGGGGCGCACGAGGGTGGAGCGACGACCGATGAAGTCTTCAGTGTGTGCTTCGTTTGCTGAACCGCCGCTACTCTTGACCGGAGCTTTCTCGTCCTTCAAAGAGTCGTTCTGACTCAAGGCACCGTTCATGGTGGAGAGCTGCACGCCGGTTGCAATACCCGAATCGACGTAAAGCGATACGGTGTCCATCTGAGCGCGTTCGGGGAAGATAACGCGCTGCAGGGTTTTCATAGGGGTCTCTTGGGTGTTCTGCATAAGTTTTAGGCCTCGATTCCGCCAGATACCAGCTTTTCGCCCTTTTCGAAGTGGGGGCGGAGCTTGTTATCGAACATAGAGAGTGCAGCACCGATAGCCATGTGCATGTCGAGGTACTTGTAGGTACCTAGACGTCCGCCGAAGAGCACGTTCTGTTCTCCGCCAGCGAGTTCGCGGTACTTGAGGAGCATCTCGCGGTCAGCACTGGTGTTGATGGGGTAGTAGGGTTCGTCGCCCTTTTCCGCAAAGCGTGAGTATTCGCGGTGAATGACGGTGGCATCCTTAGTGTAGTCACGTTCGGGATGGAAGTGACGGAACTCGTGGATGCGAGTGAAGGGGTGGGTTGCATCAGGGTAGTTCATGACGGAGCAACCCTGGAAGTCTTCGATATCAAGGACTTCTTCTTCAAGGTCAATGGTACGCCAGGAGAGGTCACCTTCGGCGTAGTCGAAGTAACGGTCTACGGGGCCAGTGTAGACAACGGGGACCTGGCCTAGGACCTTGGAACGGGAGTATTCGTGGCCCTCTTCGAAGAAGTCGGTGTTGAGGTGCACCTCGATGTTGGGATGGGCTGCCATGCGCTCAAGCCAGGCGGTGTAGCCGTCGACGGGTAGCCCTTCGTACTTGTCGTTGAAGTAGCGGTTGTCGTAGTTGTAGCGCACGGGCAGACGGGAGATGATGGACGCGGGCAGGTCAGCGGGGTCGGTCTGCCACTGCTTTGCGGTGTAGTGCTTGATGAAGGCTTCGTAGAGCGGACGCCCGATGAGAGAGATCCCCTTATCGTTCAGGTTCTTGGGGTCGGTTCCTGCGAGTTCACCGGCCTGTTCCTGAATCAGGGCCTTGGCTTCTGCCGGTGAGTAGGCGGCGTTGAAGAACTGGTTGATAGTGCCCAGGTTGATGGGCATGGGGTACACGATACCGTTGTGGTTGGTGTAAACACGGTGGGTGTAGTTGGTGAAGCCGGTGAAACGGTTGACGTATTCCCAGACGCGTTCGTTAGAGGTGTGGAAGAGGTGGGCGCCGTAGCGGTGAACTTCGATTCCTGTCTTCTCTTCGTTTTCGCTGTATGCGTTACCGCCGATGTGATGACGGCGGTCGAGCAGGGCTACTTTGAGGCCAAGCTGGGTAGCAGCTTGCTCTGCAATGGTGAGGCCAAAGAGGCCAGAGCCTACGACTACGAGATCAGCGTTCACTTAACTTACTCCTTGTTAGGGGTTGCACAGCTATCGTGGGGAGTCTGGCAACCATGCTCTGCTACTACAGCGTAGAAGCTTAACTTCGGTGTGTTCCTTGACGGCAAGGCAAACACAGTTAATAACAAAAGTACCGGATATAGTCGGCGGCTACCCGCTAACAGGCTGCAAAGATCGTGTGATTATTCCCCGGTCACCCCTGTAGCAGTGATTTTTAAGAAAGAATTTCGACTTTTTTCGCATCTCAGCCGAAAAACAACGGCGAAAGTTTGTTTTTACGTTTTGCGCCCTTGCCTTGGCAGGTCTCCAGAACTTAGGTAGCTTTATGAAGCTTTTAGTGCGCGTCCAGCAGCCACCGGCGGGATCTTACCGGACAGTGGAGTTTGATTATTCGCCCGGCACAACTGGAGTAGATATCTACCGAGAACTCTCTAATGTGTGGGGTAGCGATAATTTCAGTTGGGGTGTTCAGGGGCAAGATATCAGGGAGCTTACTCCCGGCCAGGCTCCCTGGACTAGTGGTGCCCAGCTCACGGTGCTGCCCCTTGCATCTCATGCAACAGTTCTTCCTTTCCCAGAGGAGAAGGCCCTGTTTACCTTACGTGTGGTGCACGGGCCAGATTCTCATTCTCAGTTTCCGCTGTCTCGAGGTAGCTGGGAAATTGGTAGGCAGGCCTCCCTGCTCACAATCGACGACCCAGCGCTTGCACCGATTGAGGGCTTCCTAGAGGTGACGGCTAGCGGTGTGTATTTCTCGGATGAGGGCTCCCACCGCAAACTTGAGGTAGGGGAAAAATTTATTCTGGGTGGGAGCGTCCTTGTGCTTGACCAAGATGAGTACCGCGCTCCCCTCTTTCGTGACCCGGTAGTTCAAGACATTGATGCTCCCGCCCCTAAGTCCAAGCTGCTACTGGTAGCAACGATGGTTCTACCTCTCATTGTGGGCCTTCTGATTGCCTGGTTGACCCAGCTGTGGCTTGTTCTTCTCATGGCCTGTGGGTCCTCACTCTTAATGGGACTTCACGCTTTTTCTCAGGGGCGCGAAAGATCCTCTGTGCGCCGTCAGATAACGCAGCTTGCTCGGGAGGAAGAGGACGCTATAGCCCGCTACCGCGGGGCTGACCAGGTTGATGCTGATACAGGCATCGTGATAGGACGAGGCACCCGGCCAGTACGAATTAGAGGCAAGCAACGTGAGCTAGGGAGCCTCCCTGAAGTCCAGGGAGCCCCTTATGTCATAAGCGTAGAAGAACTTGCGCCCCTAGTCTCTGGGCTTCCTCTTTCGACCCAGCGTTTAGCCCTCTGCCAGCTCTTGGCTCAGAATCAGCCGGTCTACCTTCTTGTTCAGGAGCAGGAGGCTACTTGGTTTTTGCGTCTCATTGACCCGCTTCTTGCAGCAGCAAACGTGTGCACGGTGTCTCTTGCAGAGCTCAGTAGTTTAGAAACAGGTTTTTTGGTGTGCTCCTATCTGCCGCCGTCCTTACCTCCACAGCTTCTCCCCTTTCCCTTAGCCAACAAAGGGCTTCATAAAGAGCCTGCAGAGCTCTTTTCTCAGTCAACGAGCTGGCATGACGTCGTTTTAGACGGAATCAGCGAAGAGCGTTACTGTGCTCTCCTGGCGAGTTGGGGAAGAGTCACTACATCCTCTCTTCTCCAGAGAGTTAGCGTTGCAGCAACGAATACTTCTCAACTACCTGCTTATGCTCTCCCTGAGCTGCCGGAGGGTAACCAGCCGGGGAATCTATGGGCAGAAGAGATCTTTCTGTATGCGGGGCTAGCCTGTGAAAGTAACGATGACCTAAAACTCGGCCTTGTGCATCATGGCCCGCATTTTCTCTGTGCAGGGACTACAGGTTCAGGTAAGTCCCAGCTTCTTCGTTCCCTGCTATGGTCTGCAGCCCTCAGCTACCCGCCTCAGCGTCTTTCCTTCGTCCTCATAGATTTCAAAGGTGGTGCTGGTTTAGGCCCTCTAGCGTCTCTACCCCATTGTGTTTCGCTCATCTCTGACCTTGACGCGTCTCAGCTAATGCGCACTATGAAGTTCTTGCGGGCAGACCTTACCCACCGCAAACAGGTCTGGAAGCAGTTGGGCGTCAGTTCCTATGACGATTATATCGACCTCTGCAGAAACGCCCGCACAGCGCCTGATTTTCCGGAGCTAATTATCTGCATCGATGAGTTTCGCATGCTTGTCGATGATTACCCAGACATTATGAGCGAAATGATGAAGATAGCTACGATTGGCAGGTCGCTGGGTTACCACCTCGTCCTAGCTACCCAGCGCCCGCAGGGAGCAATTTCTCCCGATATCAGGGCAAATATCTCAACAGTGATGTGCCTTAGAGTAAGTTCTGCCCAGGAATCTTTCAATGTTCTAGGCTCGGAAGAAGCTTCTCATATCTCTGCTAGCTTCCCAGGGCGGGGCCTTCTACGGAGTGCAGATAATGAGATGGTTGAGTTTCAAGCTCCTTTAATCACGGGACTTTACAGGCAAGAGCACCAAGGACGATGCCGAGCACGTTTTGTGCTCGATTTGCCTGGTTCCCAGGAGCCCACCGATTGCCAGGCTCTGAGCGATGCAGAACTCGTTGCCACCAATACGGCTATCTACCAGGCCTACCAAATTGCACATCAGCTACCGACCTATCAGCCAATTCCGGCATCACTCTCAGCTCCTTGCCATACGGATTTGCCGGAGTCTGCTGGCCCCTTTGCCTTATTGCTCGGCCAGTACGAGATAGCAGAACTAGGGTTTCAAGCCCCCTTTATCTGGTCGGCGGAAGATGGCCCAATTTTAGTACAGGGAGGCAGCAATGAGTGGATACCTGCGCTTCGGGCAACCCTCCTTCAAGCTCTCGCTCAAGGGTACGCCGTATTATGTCTTACGCCGTCAGAACAGCGCGCACGAGAGATACGCAGCTGGGGCAAGGAATACGCAGAACAGTTTGACGTCTTTACCTACCAGGATTCCAACTATCTTCAGCACCTTCTAGCCTGCTGCGCAGAAACCCCAGGACCGGGCCAGCTCCTCATCATAGATACGCTAGAAACACTGCTAGATACGCTCCAACGGTACCCGGCTGCAGAAGCTCACCTGCAACAGATTCTCAACTTGGGTGATCACCCAACAGTTCAGGTTTTCTGCACTTCAGTAACAGGTGTACGAGGTAAGTACCAGCATATCTTTGAGCACACCTTCATGACTCGAGCAGCTGTTGAGAATGACCCTCTTCGTACCCACACTAGGGATTACACCCTGCCGGGCAGCGGGCAGTTTGCGATAGAAGGAAAGGTTATCTACGACTCCTCAGAAGGAAAAGTACAGGCAGGCACACTTGCTTGGACAGAGCTCAGCGCTCCGCTAGCTGCCCCAAAGACCGGTGCTCGGCAAGGCCCTAACCACCTGTTAAGCGACTCCCACAGATACTGGCTTTCCTGGCGTCCGCTCCCCTTGCACTCCCCGGTCAGCTCCCTCCCGTCAGCAGCCAAGCCCCACACCGGCGCGCTCGCCTGCGGTGTACTCAGGGACGGCTCGGTAGCCTTTACCCCGCCTTTGCGAGGTGGATTTATCAGCGTCAGCGGCCCGAGGGGATCCGGAAAAACGAGCCTACTTACGACCCTCGTCCAAGCTAATCCTGAGCATTTCTTCATTGTTATTTCATCAGATACCGGCACCGCAGCAGAAGATATCAGTCAAGCTCTTGCACGGAGCGAGAGCCTGGGGCTCCGCCCCATTCTGCTCATCGACGACCTTGATAAGCTCAGCCACGATATACAGCAGACGATACTAGCCCAGAAAGAAAAGTTTGGGTCTGTTGTCGTGACCTACACACCCTGGCCACGGTGGAGTAGCTCACCGATTCTTGCTGCCCTCAGCGGTACCTCTACGGGTATCGTCCTTACCCCGCATAGCTCCGCAGACATGTCCTTCTACCCGGGCGTACCTCTCCCCCTTGACCTTAAAACTTACGGCCAGCTCCCGGCAGGGCGGGGAGTCATGATTGATCACGCAACTATTACGGCTTTTCAGGCAGCCTTACCCGACTAACAGGTTACCGGGAGGAAGGAGCCAGATGCTCAAGAGTAGAGCGGGTAAAAAGTAGCAGGATGACAGCTCCGCTTATGCCTACCGTTGCTAGCCCTACCAGGTAATCTCCGCCCAGAGTAGTTTGAACGCCGATGATGACCGCGAAGAGTTGCCAAACAAGCACGAGAGGTTGCCCAAACCGCTGCGCCTTCCACACGGCAACAGCGCCCACGGCGAGAGCCAGGGCAATAATGAAATAAAAGGAGGCAATAACTGACGCTCCCCCAATATCGGAAGAAGCGAAAGTCCCGATGAGAGCAGTAACCACTAGATACAGGGCCTGAAGGAGGCTCAGCCCAACCAAGATTTTCACGGGAATTGGAAGGGCTGAAACGCTGGAAGAAGCCACGTTTATCTCATTTCTCTATGTACGAAGAAAGGGTCTCCTATCTAGAATAGGCACCCGGGAGTGTCACCTCTCACCCCGGCACCCCTTTGTGCACCCGCCTGTGACATTTACCTCAGGGCTGCAAGCAGATTTTCGCTCACAACCCCCTTGTATGACGCCCCATATCGTGGGAAAGTTATTGAGGTTCAAGTTTGGCTCCTTCTAGGAAAGGGGCCAGATTTTTTTGTTAGTTGCTGAGCTACTTTGCCTCAGCTTTAATCCGGTAAACCCTATAGGAGAGCATGCTAATGGATTGGCGTAGCCGTGCTGCTTGTCTTGAGAAAGACCCTGAACTCTTTTTCCCCGTAGGAAACACCGGGCCCGCCCTTCTTCAGATTGAAGAAGCTAAGAATGTCTGCCGCAGCTGCACTGTGATGGATACCTGCCTGCAGTGGGCTATCGAAACAGGCCAGGATTCTGGTGTGTGGGGCGGTATGAGTGAAGACGAGCGTCGCGCTATGAAGCGACGTGCTGCCCGAGCCCGCAGGGCCTCATAGTAGCAACTTCATGTAAGTGTTCTTTAGGAGGGGCGAACCGGTGTACCGGTTCGCCCCTCCTTTTTATGCGGCTTTCCTTTAGCTACACAATGGCAGCTTCAATTGTCACCAGTGTTCCGCCTTCAGGAGCAAGACTCCAGTGAATAGTACCGTTGAGCTCGCTGGCTACCAGGGTTTTAACAATTTGAGTCCCTAGACCGGTTCCGCCGCCAGTTCCCTCTAGCTCTCTAATTTTTTCGGCGCTAATTCCGGGGCCGCTATCTTGAACCGTCACGATAATGCTGTGCTCTTGCCCTTCTGAGTAGCGATGCTGGCAACCGAGGGTTACGGTACCGGTTTCTCCAGCTAAACCGTGTTCTACCGCGTTAGCCACAACCTCATTAATAACGAGGGCAAGAGGGGTGGCAATTTGGCTGGGTAGCTTCCCGAAAGATCCCTCGATCCGGGTGGCAACGTGCTGCCCTGGCGAGGCAAGCTCGGCAGCAAGCCTAAACTGTCGGCTAATGAGGTCATCAAAGTCTACGTCCTGAGTTAGCCCCTGGGAAAGGGCATCGTGTACCAGCGCGATAGTGGAGACACGGCGCATCGCCTGTTCCAGGCCTTCCTTCGCTTCGGGGGTGGTCATGCGTCTCGATTGCAGGCGAAGCAGGGCTGAGACTGTTTGGAGATTGTTTTTGACCCGGTGGTGGATTTCGCGGATAGTAGCGTCTTTCGACATCATTTCTTGCTCTCGGCGACGCAGCTCGGTGACGTCGCGGCAGAGTAGCAGGGCCCCGTAGCGTTCTTCGCCCAGGCGTGAAAAATGGCGCAGGGGGATGGCACGGAAGGTGACGTTTTTGCGGTTGGCTTTGATTTCTGCGCGCCAGGGCATGCGCCCGGTAAGAACCAGGGGTAGGGTTTCGTCCGCCTTCTCACCGGCAGGTAGCAGGGCCCGGGTGATATCGAGTAGGCTCGCACCGAGCATGTCACCTGCGTAGTTGAGACGCTTGTAGATAGACAGAGCATTAGGTGAAGCGTAGGTAACCCGTCCGTCCGTATCAAGCATGACCAAGCCGTCGCTCACACGGGGGTTGCCGTGGGCCGTTCCAACAGGGGCGGAGAACTCGGGCCAGGCACCGCGCGAGACCATCTGTAGAAGATGATGGGAGACGTCGCGGTAGACCCTCTCCGCTTTCTGGCGCTTTCGGGTACCCAGGCTCTCGCGGTGGACCGACAAGAGGGCTACGGGTCTGTCATTGCGTATTAGCGGAATGAACTCGGTATCAAGGACGATATCGGTGAGGTTGTGCTCGTCATTGAGGGTCTTGGGGGTTTGGCTGTTCCAGCTTGCGACCGCCCGCTCGCAGAGGGCCGGGTCGAGCTCTTTGCCGACCCAGTCGGTGTGAAAAACCGTGTGGGTGGTGGAGGGGCGAATCTGGGCGAGGTTGATGAACCCAGCGGACGCCGGCAGCGGCTGGGACAGGGAGAAGTAGCCCTCGATGGTGTCGGCTTGGGGCGCCCAGAGCATGAGGTCGCAGTAGCCGGTATCTGCAATGATTTGCCACTCGTTAGTGAGCAGGTGGAGCCACTCGATATCGCCCGGCCCGTAAGCGCCGGTGCGCATGAGGATTTCAGTGAGTGACAAGGGGGCCTCCTGGTGGTCTGGGCGGGGTGGGTTAGGAGCGGGGGCGGCGGGTAAATCGCACCCAGGGCTTCTTCTTTTCTACCATGCTCGGGCTCGGAGGGGGCGCTAGTGATGGGGCAGGTTTTCCGATCCCTAGGGTATTTTGGCTGGTGTCGGCGAGCGCCTGTAGCTGGCGGGCCAGTTCTGTTTGTGGGGCTACTTCAAGAATTGTTGTTCCTGCTAGGCGGGCTTTATCAGCGCTTGGGCTGTCTTCTGGTAGCTGGGCTGCTATGGGCAGGCTGGGGCCGAATCGCTCCCAGGAGTGTTCGAGAGCGGCCTGGGCAGATGGGCCTAGGGCCTCGGTGCGGACGCGGTTGAAGACAATGCTGATTCTTTGATCAAGGGCTGGCCCAAGTACCTGGCTAAGGGTGTCGTAGGCTTTGATAAGACGCGGTACGCCCACAAGGTCTGCTAGGCCAAGAGCTATCAGGTGGTCAGCTCGCGCCAGACTGGTTAAGGTTGCGTCGTTTCGTTGGGGAGTCAAACCGTCAAAGCTCAGGGCTGGGTCTTCCTCAAGGCAGAAAGAGGTATCGATAACCACCAGGTCGTATGTTGAAACCAGTGTATCGAGTACGAGGTCGAGAGCGTTTGAGCGTACCTCTACCCAGCGATCTGGTCGGTTGATGCCGGTGATGATGTCGAAGTAGTGAGAGCGGTGCGAGACGGTGTGGGTAAGTTCCTTGAGCTGTTGTTGGGTTATGCCTCCACGGTCTGCGTGGTGGCAGAGTTGGGCGAGGCTTGAGTAGTCATCAGTAAGGCCTAGAGCGGCTCCCACGGACGCCCCGTAGGTATCTGCGTCCACCAAGCAAACCGAGTACCCTGTTTCTGCGTAGGCTGCTGCCAGGTTGATGGCCAGGGTGGTGCGTCCCGGTGAACCGTAGGGGCCCCACACCGCTACTATCTTCCCTTCCGCAGGTGAGGGGGCAGGAGCGTCCTGCTTTTCGTCACCCCTTATGGGGTGACTTTGAGCCGGGGCGGAGAGGGCAGGCTCCTCGTGCTGGGCCTGGTTGGCCTGCTCACCGGTCTGCTCTGAATTCAGCAGGGTATCGACGGCCTTTTCGATCTCGCTAACGATCTCTGCGGTATCGGCTAGAGAATCAATCGGGTGGATGCCTTCTATAGGTGGCTGGGTTCCCTGGTCGTTGACAAGACACACTGCCACCTCAAGGTGGTGCAGGGATTTAACCATGGAAAGGGTGAGTTCTTCTCCCCCGGTCACGATCAGCACAGCGCGGGCAAGGCCGCTTTGGGCAAGTCCCAGCATTTCACCGATATCGTGCACGTGCCTGACCACGCTCACCTGGCCACGTTGAGACTCAATGGCTGAAACGAAACGTCCGCCCTCATCACCAACAATAACGATAGGAACCTGCATTAGTTCCCTCCCGGTGCGTAGGCCGACGGAACCAGGCTGATGACCGCTCCCTTGCTGGTGGCACCGAGGACTGTGGGCAGGACGTCCTGGTTTACCCACAATTCAACAGCCGAACGGCCGGTTCCTCCAATCACAGATTCTTGGGCCGTTACAGAATGCACCTCGGCTGATTCTGCGATGACCACGGGATCACCGTACGAGTTGGCCCCCTCTGTTTTGTAGGCAACCCAAATATCTACCCGATTGCCAGGAGCATATTCGGCTACCGCGTACTGATCAAGTAGCAGGGTAACGAGCCTGCGCCCGTCGCTTACCTCGGTGGACAGCGACCGGGGTGAGAGAAGCTCCCCCGCAGCTAGCGGACGGGTAGCTACCGACCCGTCAGCGATTACTTGCTCCGCCGAAAGGTAGAGACCTGCTGATTCACCTAGCTTGACCTGGGCAGTTGTCACGTTATCGGTGGTAATTTTTTCGCCGATACCGATATCTTTACTGGCAACATAGTAGGGCTGAGTCTGGTTGGTAGCTCGGATAAGGCCGACGACGCCCAGAACCGAGAGAAGAATAATTAGGACGCCCGCCAGCAGCTTAGGGTCGCGGAACCCCGGCTTTCTGAAACGGGGAGCAAGATTTTCTTGAGCCATCATGACACCTCTTTGAGTCAGGAAGTTTTCCTCGTTGACAGCAGTTTCCCTAATCAGAACATCAATTTCAAAGATTGCACGTATTTTTGACCAAGGTTACGCAAAATCAAGCAAGTTATCCACAGGCCTTGCTTCTTCTATCAAGGTAGTTCAAAATGCACTAAACTAAAGCAAAGGATCCCCCACCTACTCCCCCGTTTCAGAAGGAACCAGATATGGTTGAACAGCGCTTTCTCACCCTGACCGACGTCGGTGAAATTCTCAATATATCCCCCAGCCAAACTCGCGCCCTGGTGCGCTCAGGGGAGCTGAAGGCCATCCAGATTGGCGGCAGAAACCAGTGGCGGGTTGAAAAGAGCATGCTCGAAGCATATATCAGCGAGCGCTATGCGATGACCGAAGAAGCCATTCGGGCCGAGCAGGCCGAACGAGCCGATATCTCCTAAAACAGACTGTTTATCCCGCTACCCTGATAGCGGCAATTGAGGTGAAGAGGACGCTGCGTGGAGCTCCCCGAGTTCCGCGGGCGTCCTCTTTGTGTGCCTGCTGCCCCACGATTTCACAGTAGTCAGCACCAACTGCCCACACTTTACCTGCACTGGTGAGACCGGTTCCTCCTGCATGATAAATATGGATGTCACGTTGGGCAGCGCTGAGGGCCCGTAGGGCAGATCCCAGCGTGAGTTTGCGAGACACTTCATGAGCTTCGCCCACGGCCTGGTGGTTTCCACCTTCCCAGTAAAGAAGGTGCGCAAGCGGAAGAATGAGGCCGCCGGCGTCCGTTTCTAGCTGAAGCCACCCCAGCCCCAGAGTTTCTAGCCGTCCCCGCCAAATATCTCCAGTAGACCCGTGAATAGTCAGCAGCTGCCCAAGCTGGGCTGCCAAACGGTCGGCCACGGTGACGCGAGAAAGCTCTATCTGGCGGAGCTCGCGAGCATCTGCCTCGTAATCTCGGTGTTTTTGTGCTTCCATCTGGATTTCGTAATCGCGGAAGAGCAAATCTAGGTGTGCCATGCACTGAGGATACCCCGCCAAGGAAAATTTATTGAAAAATTTGCTACAAGCCTCTTGAATCCATCGCAAAGGGAAGTAATATGATGCATAAATCATCAAACTACATCAAATGACATGATTTGAGGTGAAAGAAGTGGCATCGCGATTTTTTGCCCTATGTACAGCCAATCTAATTCCCCTCCTAGCACTGGGCGGAGCTGGCGCCTCAGGCATGCTACTTCACTCACTTCTGAGCGAAGGGAATCAAGACCTAGGAATCACTTCTCGTAGCCCGGGCACCTGGATGAGCCTGCTAGTCTGCGCTATCGCTGGCCTGCTTTGTCTCTGCATCGCCCTCTGGTGGCTAGCTGGTTTAGTCTTCTACTACAGCGCCCTAGCTCGCGCCCGACGTTCTCCCCTGCACATACAACTTCCGGTATGGGCCCCGGGACTCCTCAAAACACTTGCGGGAGCTTCTTTAGGTCTGGGAGCTTTGGCCCCCACCCAGGCCTATGCCCTACCCTCTGAGCAAGCTATCTCGGTAACAGCTAGAGTTCACAACGGCGAGACAAACTCACCCCTATTCCCTCAGGCTTCTCAAATTAACCACGACGTCGAGGCATTATCAGCTGACTCCACCCTAGCCTCTGCTACTTCGCCCCTCTTTTCCCCAGAACAAACCCAGGAACGAGCAACAGTGAAGGTTCTTCCCGTTACGACAAAGAGCTACCAGCCCATTTCACCCCTCTTCGGGGGTGGCACCCGCGTGCAGCCGGACTTTTCAGAAGACGTAGCAGCTACCACCTATACCGTAGCCCCGGGCGACTCGCTATGGAGTATCGCAGAAGACCACCTGGCCCCCGATGCTTCAGGCGCTGAAGTGCTAGCGCTCGTGCACACTATCTGGCAACTCAACCAAAAGACCATTCCCACCCTGGACACCCTGATTTTCCCAGGTCAGACGATTACCCTACCCCACTAGGTTTTGCAAAGGAGCACACCATGAAAACCGCTTTCCCAGAACGTGATGACCGCAAATACATCATCGTCGAAGCTACCGAATACGCCGAAAAATATGCCCCCTACTTTGAAAAGGGTCAGCCAGCAGAACCCGCTGTCAGCCTCTCCTTTATCGATCAAGAAGAGCAGGCCCTTGAGCAACTGGGGGTTCGCATTGGTACCGCTGCCATCGAAGTTTTCATGGGGCGCAGGCCTCAGCACCATCTAGCTCCCTGGATGACAGCCGGCTGCTACCGCACCCTAGAAAAGCAGCTTGAACAGGCAAAAGCCGCCATTCGCTACCGACAGCGTCATTACCCCCAGGCCCCTTACCCCAGCAAGCCGCCTGCTGTAATCCGCCCGCGACGTATCATCGTCCAGAAAGTTGCTGAGACTGCCTATGAAATGAGTTTGCTGGTGACCGACGACGTCCGCACCCGGGCCGTAGCTCTACGGGCAGAACGCAAACGGGGCAACTGGAAAATCGCCACCCTCGCCATCGCATAACTCCCAGATATTTAGCAACTCCCACCTTCTCTTATGCCAACCCACCCCATCAAAAAGGCGGGTGCCCCTCGAGCTAGAAGGCTCAAGGGCACCCGCCTGTACCGAAACTACAGCAGTTCGGTTTTTAGTCTAGGTAGTCACGCAGAACCTGAGAACGGCTGGGGTGACGGAGCTTAGACATAGTCTTTGATTCAATCTGGCGGATACGCTCGCGGGTAACGCCGTAGACCTTGCCGATTTCATCAAGGGTCTTGGGCTGACCGTCGGTCATACCAAAGCGCATAGCAACAACACCTGCTTCGCGCTCAGAGAGGGTATCAAGCACCGAGTGCAGCTGCTCCTGGAGCAGGGTGAATGAGACAGCATCGGCAGGTACTACTGCTTCGGAGTCCTCAATCAGGTCGCCAAACTCAGAGTCGCCGTCCTCGCCCAGAGGGGTGTGCAGGGAGATCGGCTCACGGCCGTACTTCTGAACCTCGATGACCTTTTCGGGGGTCATATCGAGTTCCTTAGCGAGCTCTTCAGGGGTGGGTTCGCGGCCCAAATCCTGCAGCATCTGACGCTGGACGCGGGCCAGCTTGTTGATAACTTCAACCATGTGCACGGGGATGCGGATGGTGCGGGCCTGGTCAGCCATTGCACGGGTGATAGCCTGACGGATCCACCAGGTTGCGTAGGTTGAGAACTTGAAGCCCTTTGAGTAGTCGAACTTCTCAACGGCTCGAATCAGGCCCAGGTTACCTTCCTGAATCAGGTCGAGGAAGAGCATACCGCGGCCGGTGTAGCGCTTGGCCAGGGAGACCACCAGACGCAGGTTGGCTTCCAGCAGGTGGTTCTTGGCGCGACGGCCATCGTGAATTACCCAGCGCAGTTCCTTCTTGAGCTGCGGGTCCATATCGGGGTTCTCTTTGAGCTTGTGCTCGGCGTAGAGGCCGGCCTCAATACGCATAGCCAGGTCGACTTCCTGCTCAGCATTCAGCAGGGCAACCTTGCCGATCTGCTTGAGGTAGTCCTTGACGGGGTCTGCGGTAGCACCGGGGGTAACAACGCGGACGGCAGGGGCATCGTCTTCATCGTTGTTGGTCAGGACGAAGCCAGAACCCTTAGCTGCTACAGCTTCAGCTTCTTTCTTCTCTTCCTTGGTGACAGAGTCTGCCTCGTCTTCGTCATCGTCTTCATCGACATCTTCGATGTCGTCGGTATCGAGGTCTTCGTCGTCCAGATCGATATCGTCGTCGGCGAAATCGTCGTCCTCGTCCTTAGCCTTGCGGCTCTTCTTGGGGGCAGCCTTCTTAGCTGCGGTCTTCTTGGGGGCTCGCTGAGGTGCGGCGCTTTCTTCGTCGTCTGCTTCTACGGCGTCTGCTGCCTCGTCAGCCTTTTTTGCTTTGGCGCGAGTTGAGGTTTTTTTAGCGGTGGCTTTGGTTGCAGCGGTTTCGCTGGCTGCTTTCTTGCGTGCGGCTGGTGACACAGAAAACCTTTCTGAGCTAGTTGACCGTAGCGAGTGTGATGCGGTGTTCGCGGTCAAAACACCTAAGACCCTGTCAAGTGATCGATTCGCACAATACAGTTTCCAGGGTATCTATCGGTGGGTATAACGCCCGAGTAGGGGCTTCTATTCCCGATAGGAAGCTGTATTTTTGAAAGACACTTTGAGCGGGGTCAATAGTCAAGTATGACATGTTTTAGGTTTTCTAGCGAAGAAGGCACGGCCGCTTATCTGCGGTTCTTGGTCACGTAGGTCTCTGGGGCTCCGCCGGGCAGAGTAAGCCAGGTAGGGAAAGCACTGACGCTCAAAAGGTAATGCAGGGGTAGAGAGCCCCCATCGCGGCAGGTGCTGTCGATAGCCTCCAGCAGGTGGAAAGCTTCCGTAGAGTTGCCCCGCATCCAGCTTACCCACGCCTGTGCAGCAAGGAGGGAAGCTTCGGCTTTCCCCCTAGCGGAGCTTTCCAGCACGGCTGCCAAATGCCACAAGGCTTCCAGGCGCTTCCAGTCTGGCGGGGTGGGATCTACACCAAAGAGAGTTTCAGCCATTTCCTTCAGACTGTCTTCGGTGCTATCTATCTGCTCGTGCGCACCCTGTTCAGACTGGCTGAGACGATCGAGCTGGTACCGGTGCAGGGTTGACGGCAGGGGCAGAACCCTATCCCCCGCAGTCTGCCTGTTCAGCCCCAGCTCTTGGCTGCCCTGTTCTAGAGCCCTCAGAGCTGCTAACGAGTCTTTGAGGGTACGGCAGGCCTGAAGAATCACGAGCTGGAGGGTTGCAAAGCTATCGAAAGAAGCGATCAGAAAACCAGCTGCATCGGGAATCACCTCAGCGCGTATAGTATCGGCTAAGGTCCCAGCGTAGAGCCCCTTGCTACCCCGCGGCCCATCAAGCAGGGACGCAACGGCACCTATAGCCTGCTCCCACAGCTCTAGTTCAGCAGCAATTTGGCAGGCTTCTTGGGGGTTTTGCTCTTGTTTCTCTTCCAGGTAGAAAGCGCTATAGGCTTCTGTATTGACCTGCCACCGTTCTTGTTCCTCTGGGTCCTCAGTTCCCAGGGCTGTGCGATTCTTAAGTTCCTGGGCTTCATGTAAATCACTGGCAACAAGCGACCCGTGGGCTACCAGTTCGCTATACAGCGGGCTGGTCAAGACCTCGTCTAGAAAACCAGCAGGAGCCAGCTGCCCTTCCGCCGGATTCACAGCCCAGTAGGCCTGCTGCCCCACCGCAAGTACATCGAGTACATTCAGCCCGTGAAGGGTTGCGTGGGCTGGTGCGAGCTCCGCATAGCATTGGGCTGCTTCTAGGAAGGTTTTTTCTACCGAAACGTCCACTTCTCCGGATGCTGCGCCATCGGCGAAGAGCAGCAAGAATACACTGGTGATGGGGTCCCCGGTAGGGCTATGGGTGGGGAAGGCCTCGAAGATATAGGTCAGGAAGTCATCCGGCGCTACCTCAGAAACATCGGGCATATCAACACGCAGCAGGGGCCCTATTCCCCCATCGCTCAGAGCCAGGAGCATGATGGACTTTTCAGGCCAGTAGCCTAAAAGATGCAGGGCAAGGGCGAGGACGTCGCGCTCCGAGCTGAGGTAGGTAACGATAGGTTCTTCTGGGGTGTGGTGATTCTCTGTCATACCTATCAGGCTGATAGAGAAGAGTACCTAAGACGAGCCCAAGCAGGCCTGTGGATATTCCCCACCCGCTGGGCGTCCGACGTCCGCCCCTGTCAAAGCAAATAATCAAGCCCTCACGGGGCGCACGCTTCCCATAAATCGGTGAACCCGTGACGCATCTATGACGCCTCTAAAGCGGGTTTCCACAGGCAGTTTCACCGCGGGGCCAGGCCCGGCCCGGGCCGGTTTAGGAACCGGAGGGGCCCAGGCCGCGGGGGCCGTCGCCGTCCGCATCCCGAGTGTTATGGTCGAGCTGAGCCAAGAAGGCCTCTACCTCATCACCGATTTCATCCCGGCTAGGTACCCGACCAGCGGCACGCTCAGAGAGGGGGAGGCTACCGAACCCCTGGGCGGCGTTCGCGTCGTAGGACTCTTCGAGGCGCTGAATCATCATCTGAATTTCAGGGCTAGCGCTAGCCTGCTCGTCAATCTGCAGCTGAACATTCTCGGACAGCTCACGCAGGCGATCCGAGGGCAGGCTTAGCTTGGCTGCCAGCGACAGGTGCTCCATAGCGACAAGAGCGGTCTGGGGCAGCTCCGACTCCGACAGGTACTGCGGCACGTTCACTGCGAAACCGGCCGTTCCAATGCCGGCCTCGGTCAGGCGCACCTCCAGCAGGCTCGATACCGACCCGGGCACCAGAGCCTCGGGTTGGAAGGAGGAAATACCGACCGTCAGGTCCTTACGAGACCCGTGCGCCGTTACGGGGATAGGGCGGGTATGCGGCACCGGCATGGGGAAACCGGTCACAGACAGGGCTACCGATACCTCAAGACGCTGGGCAATATCCACCACATCGGCTGTAAACCGCTGCCACAGCAAATCGGGCTCAGCACCGGTCAGCAACAAGAAAGGCTTGCCCAGGCGGTCTTCTACCGCGTACAGCTTGAGTTCGGGAAGTACGGGGTTGGTGTAGTGGTCTTTTTTGAAGGTAATGCGGGGCTTGCGTGACCGGTAGTCATGCAGGCGGTCAGCATCAAACTCGATGACCGGCACATTATCAAGTTCATGCAGAAGCACTTCACCCAGGTGCCCCGCGGTGCCACCGGCGTCCTGGGGGTGCGAGAGAGCAATGACGAGGGGCAGACCTCTCAATCGGTCGTTTTCAAACGCCCCGGCGTGAGCTATATACAGCCGATCTTCGTGCGTCATCTTCCTAGCCCCCTTCTTATTTCCCGTCCTCTGTGAGTCTCTATAGTACTCCAGGGTGTAGCCGCTGTGTAGCCTAATGTCGCAGGTATAACGCTTGGAATATGCAGAACTATTCCTTCCAGGGCCGTAATTCTCACCCTGGCCCCTCTGCCTGTTCGCTCTGCGGTGATTTAGCCGTAAGGGGCGTTGCGCAGATTACATTCACGGGGCTTTTAGGCCTAGGCTTATAGACGATACTGCAGTTGCCCTAGAGCGCGGCTGCCCCTCTTATATCTACTGCGAAGGGAGATTTCTGTGAGCGATTCTCACGATCTGTCATTCTCTGTAACCGCCCCCGACCTTGAAGCCCTTGAGGCCGATGTGCTGGTGCTCGGTGTGTATTCCGGCAAGGAAGGCCCCTCACTGGCCGCTAACCCCCTCGATGCCGAAACCGCCGAGGGCCTTGAGGCTATTTTGGAAGATTTGGGCGTCAGCGGCGGGCAGGACGAGCTCGTTCGGCTTCCCGGCTTCGACGAGGCGGGCACCGACGTCGTTGCCCTCATCGGCCTAGGCTCTCAGAAGGAGGATGCCGCTGCCCACCGTGTTGCCCTGCGCTACGCAGCGGGCTCAGCCGTCCGCCAGCTTGCCGGTGTAGAAACCGTAGCCCTCGCCCTGGGCGCAGAATCCGTTGAGGAAGTAGCAGCTATCGCAGAAGGCGCCGCCTACGGCGCTTTTGCCGATACCCAGCTGCGGGCCAAGACTGCCGATTCAGTCAAGGCTCCCGTCGCCGAGGTTCTCATTGTCACCGATGTAGCCCCCGCTGAGGCAGAAGGTGCCCTGACTCGGGCTCTCATTCTGGGTGAGGCCGTTGACCACACCCGCCGCCTGGTCAACACCCCACCCTCCCATCTCTACCCCGAAACCTTCGCAGAGCGTGCCCTTGCCCGCGTAGAGGGCCTTGAAAATATTGAAACCAAGGTCTGGGACTACGAAGAACTCGTTGCCGAAGGCTTCGGCGGCATCGCGGGTGTCGGCCAGGGCTCAGAGCGCAAGCCCCGCCTGGTAGAGGTCAAGTACACCCCCGAAAAGGCCGAAAAGACCGTCGCCATTGTGGGCAAGGGCATCACCTTCGACACCGGTGGCATTTCGCTCAAGCCCGCCGGATCCATGACCACCATGAAGTCCGACATGGCAGGTGCCGCAACCGTCCTCAACGTCGTGGCAGCAGCTTCTGAGCTCAACCTGCCGGTTGCCGTACACGGCTACCTCTGCCTGGCCGAGAACATGCCCGGTGGCAACTCCATCCGCCCCGAAGATGTGCTGACCATGCGCAGCGGTCACACCGTTGAAGTCATGAATACCGACGCCGAAGGCCGCCTGGTCATGGCAGACGGCCTGGCCCTGGCATCCGAGGACGAGCCCGACGTCCTTCTCGACATCGCAACCCTGACCGGTGCCCAGCTCATCGCCCTGGGCGTGCGCACCGCAGCGGTCATGGGTGACGATACCGTCCGCCAACAGGTTGTTGAAGCAGCTACCGAAGCCGGCGAAGACTACTGGCCCATGCCCATGCCCGAGCACCTGCGCAAGAGCCTCAAGTCCCCCGTCGCCGATCTGCAGAACATCGGCTCCCGCTACGGTGGCATGCTGGTAGCAGGCCAGTTCCTCGAAGAATTCGTGGGCGAAAAGGACGGCGCAAAGATTCCCTGGGCCCACCTGGACTTCGCAGGCCCCTCCTTCAACGAGGAAGGCCCCTACGGCTTTACTCCTAAGGAAGGCACCGGCCACTCCATCGCCACCCTGATTAAGTTCATCGAGGCCTACGCCTAAACCTTACTTTCCAGGGAACTTTTACATTTGCACCCCGTTGCCCGCGTTCTAGCAGGTAACGGGGTGTAATCATGCCCACCCGAGCAATAAAACACCTGCCAATAGTGGCAGGCGGACGCATTCAAGGGATAAGCTAGAAAACGACAGTACATAAGGGGGCTTAGGCCTCCGCGACCCATGCAAGGGAGCGTCAACGTGGCCGATTCGGCAACAACAGAATTCGATATCCTCATCCTCGGTGGCGGTAGCGCCGGTTACTCCGCAGCTCTGCGCGCGGTACAGCTGGGCTTCACCGTAGGTCTGATCGAAAAGAGCAACCTGGGCGGCACCTGCCTGCACACCGGTTGCATCCCCACCAAGGCTTACCTGCACGCTGCAGAACTCGCATCCGAGGCTCAGCACGCTTCGAAGTACGGTGTAAACACCACCCTCGAGTCCATCGACATGGCTAAGGTTCGTGACTACAAGGACGGCATCGTCGCCGGCAAGTTCAAGGGCCTGACCGGCCTTCTCAAGATGAAGAAGGTCACCGTCATCGAGGGCGAAGGCAAGCTCACCGGCAAGGACACCATCACCGTCGCTGGCACCGAATACAAGGGCAAGCACATCATCCTGGCATCCGGTTCTGTCTCCAAGACTTTCGGCATCGAGATTCGTGACCGCGTGCTCACCTCCACCGAAGCCCTGCAGATGGACTACCTACCCAAGAGCGCTATCGTTCTGGGCGGCGGCGTCATCGGCTCCGAGTTCGCCTCCATGTGGAACTCCATGGGCGTAGAGGTCACCATCATTGAGGGCCTGCCCCACCTGGTCCCCAACGAAGACCCCTCCATCATCAAGGTCGTTGAGCGCGAATTCAAGAAGCGCGGCATCAAGTCCTCACTGGGCAAGTTCTTCAAGACCGTTGAACAGGACGCCAATGGCGCCAAGGTCACCCTTGAAGATGGCACCGTCTTCGAGGCAGACATCGTTCTTGTTGCTGTCGGCCGTGGCCCCAACACCGAGGGCTTTGGCTACGACGAGCAGGGCCTGACCATGGACCGTGGCTTCGTTATCACCAACGATCGCCTGCACACCGGCGTTGGCAACATCTACGCTATCGGCGACATCGTTCCCGGTGTTCAGCTGGCCCACCGCGGCTACCAGCAGGGCCGCTTCGTTGCCGAAGAAATCGCAGGCCTCAACCCCCAGATTGTTGAAGACATCAACATCCCCAAGGTCACCTTCTGCGAGCCTGAGATCGCCTCCATCGGCTACTCCCAGCCCAAGGCTGAAGAGAAGTTCGGCAAGGAAAACGTTGAGGTTGCAGAGTACAACCTGGCTGGCAACGGCAAGTCCTCTATCCTGGGCACCGGCGGCCTGGTCAAGGTCGTCCGCGAGAAGAACGGCCCCATCATCGGCGTTCACGCTGTTGGTAAGCGCATGGGCGAGCAGATTGGTGAGGCCCAGATGTGGGTTGTCTGGGAAGCCTTCCCCGAGGATGTCGCCCAGTTCATCCACGCCCACCCCACCCAGAACGAATCCCTGGGCGAGGCTGCAATGGCTCTGGCTGGCGCACCCCTGCACGGCTAAGACAAGCCCCTGCGGTAGGCGCTAGCCCTAACCCTGGTTATAGGGTCAGCGCCTACCCCCTACAGATTTTTATCACTCACAAGGAGAGCACGAAGGACTATGTCCACCACCGTAGAACTGCCCGCACTGGGCGAATCCGTAACCGAGGGTACCGTTACCCGCTGGCTCGTTGAGGTTGGCGAAACCGTTGAGGTTGACCAGCCCATCGTTGAGGTTTCCACCGACAAGGTCGACACCGAAGTTCCCTCACCCGTAGCCGGTGTTGTTGAGAAGATTCTCGTTGAAGAGGACGAGGACGTCGAGGTCGGCGCTCCCCTCATCGTTATTGGCGACGGCTCCGGCGCAGGCTCATCTGACGATGCCCCCGCTGCAGAAGCCCCCAAGGCTGAAGAAAAGGAAGAAGCTCCCGCAGCTGAGGAAAAGAAGGAAGAGGCACCCGCTGCCGCACCCGCGTCCTCAGGCTCAGCTTCTGGCACCGAGGTTACCCTGCCCGCTCTGGGCGAGTCCGTCACCGAAGGCACCATCACCCGCTGGCTCAAGGAAGTTGGCGAAGAAGTTGCTGTCGACGAGCCCCTCGTAGAGGTTTCCACCGACAAGGTCGACACCGAGGTTCCCTCACCCGTAGCCGGTACCCTGCTTGAAATCCGCATCCAGGAAGACGAGGACGCCGAAGTCGGCCAGGTTCTGGCTATCATCGGTGACGCTTCAGCCGCTTCTGCCCCCGCAGAAGAGAAGAAGGAAGAAGCACCCGCTGTTTCCTCCACCGACGAAGCTGCCGAGGCTCCCGCTGTTGAACTGCCCTCCGGCGAAAACGGCGAAGCCTACGTCACTCCCCTGGTCCGCAAGCTGGCCAAGCAGGAAGGCATCGACCTGTCCACCATCAAGGGCACCGGTGTTGGCGGCCGCATCCGCAAGCAGGACGTCCTGGCTGCTGCTGAAGCTAAGAAGGGCGCTGCTCCCGTAGCATCAGCCCCCGCTGCTGAAGCTCCCGCAACCGCAGCTCCTGCCAAGAAGGAAGCCCCCAAGGCTGCAGCGTCCTCAAAGCGCGGCACCACCGAAAAGGCTCCCCGCATCCGCCAGACCGTTGCTAAGCGCATGGTTGAGTCACTGGCTGTTTCTGCTCAGCTGACCACCGTCCAGGAAATCGACCTGACCCGTCTGGTTGCCCTGCGCAACAAGGCTAAGGCCGGCTTCGAGGCTCGCGAGGGCACCAAGCTCACCTTCCTGCCCTTCTTCACCAAGGCAGTCACCGAAGCTCTGCAGCAGTTCCCCCAGTTCAACTCGTCCATGAGCGATGACTTCAAGGAAATCACCTACCACGGTTCCGAGAACATCGGCCTGGCAGTTGACACCCCCAAGGGTCTGCTCGTTCCCGTTGTCAAGGACGCCGGCGACCTCAACATCGCAGGTATCGCCAAAAAGATCAACGACGTTGCCAAGCGCGCTCGTGACGGCCAGGTCGGCCCCGAGGAGCTGTCAGGTTCAACCTTCACCATCTCCTCCACCGGCCAGACCGGCGGTGTCTTCTTCACCCCGATCATCAACCAGCCCAACGTAGCGATCCTGGGCATCGGCTCCACCAACAAGCGTCCTGCTGTTATCCAGGATGCCGAGGGTAACGATGTTATCGCGATCCGCTCACTGGCTTACTTCTCACTGACCTACGACCACCGCGTTGTAGACGGTGCAGATGCTGGCCGCTTCCTGGCCTTCCTCAAGCAGCGCCTTGAAGAAGCAGCTTTCGAAGCTGAGGTTGGTCTCTAAACCACAGGTCTTAGTTCTCTGAACTAGGCTCTCAGGTGCCCCGCTGGCAGAAGTTAGCGGGGCACTTTACTTTCTCCCTTTTCTTGGCGTGGGCACTCCCACACTAGTTTTGGTGGCAAACTGTCGCTAAATAAACAGGTATTACGTAGACTTGTTATCATGGCTATCGCATTTTCAATTCTTCTTTTCTTGCACATCGTTGGTGCAGCAACGGTTTTCGGTCTCTGGCTGGGGACCTTTAAGCAGGGCATCGTCCTGCCCGGTCAGTTCCACGCAGCTCTTCTTCAGGTCGTGACCGGTTTTGCCCTCTACTTCATCCAGATGTCAGAAAACATGACTCTGAACCACATGATGATTGGCATCAAGATGGTCATCGCCCTGGTTATTGCTGTCGCTGCTTTCATGGGTCAGAAGAAGTACAAGGCTGCTCGTGCCCTGGGCACTCCCGAAAACGGCAAGAATATTGCCCTGGCCCACACTGTTGGTGGCCTGGCTCTGGTCAATATTGCTATCGCTGTTTTCATGCAGCACCTCCAGTTCTAAATATTCTGCTTTGAACCGGTAGGTTCTTAGCGTCAGGGGCGGTGTACCGGTTGAGGTACACCGCCCCTAGTTTTTGGGGAGGCAGAAAGTGGGCTAGGGCTTAGGCTGCTCGAGTGCTAGCGGTTGAGCTTGAGCTAGCAGGTAGCTTCCCCCCTGAATCTGCAGGGTTAGCTCTACCTGCTGAAGCACCTTTCCTTCTTCCACGCTGATGCCCTGGGCTGCTAGCTCCTCGCCGCTAGCAGTCGGGGTATAGCCGGTCGCTTGAACCGTTCCCCGGACCTTGAAGCCTTGCTCAGTCTGGGTAACCTCAGCGACGGCAAGCAGTTCTGTGCTCATTCCAGCTAAGTCAGCGGCACCTTGGCTGACCAGTAGTTGCCGGTCGGCTTCTGCCAGGGGTGAATCCATCACCGCATAGTCGCTGATACGCTCGGTGTCACCGCTAGCCAGAACCCGGCTACGGGAAGCCACAAGTTGCGCAGCTTCAAGGGCGAGCTCGTCATTGGTCGGTTCAGAGGCAGGATCCCGCTCTTGCCCATCAGCTATCTGCTGTGCCCCACCGGCTAGCTGCTGGCCTGCCTCTGGTAGCTCTAGAGCAGGCAGAGAGTGAGGGGCCTGGCTAGTTGCCGTAACGGCGTCCTCCCCCTGACCCTCTGCAAAGGAGAGCTGGTAGCCTACCCCACCTAAAGCTAGAGCTCCTATCAGAACAGCGCCGCTCATGGCCCACCGTTCTCGGATAAATCTTCCTAGTGGCAGCTGACGTGCGCCTTGACCGACAGGCTTACTACGAGATGGCTTGCGGGCCTTGGCCTTGCTCCCCCGGGAGAAATCAGGAAGTTTCCCGTACACCTGACGACGTTGTTTCACCGCCCGGCGGGGCTCGGCTGGCGCAGGCTGCCTGTAGGCAGGAAGACGGGGACGCACGCTCTGGTGGGCGCTGAGGTGAAGTTCGAGGGGCTCGGGGTCTGCCGCCAGCTCAATAAGGGCTAGTAGGTCAGCCAGCTGGGGCTGCTGGGCACGAGAGTCGATAGCGTCCTCAAGGGTCTGGGCCAGGGCGTCGCTGGCCTGGGGGACAGCCAGGTTCAGGGGAGCCCTCAGACGCATGGCCTTAGGCTCTTCCCCGGTAAGGCAGAGCCAGAGCAGGGCAGCGCAGGCTGCGATGTCTTCTGCCTGCCGGCTCTTCTGTACCGCGGACGCCAGTGGGCGGGTATCGATATCGGGGGCAAGGAGTTTCAGCTCGCCCCGCACGGTGAAAACGCAGTGGCGGGCCGCTAGCTCAGAATAGGCAAAGCCCTGTTCGTGGAGGTAACCCAGTGCCTGGGTGAGGGCTCTGGCAACGGTGGTTACCTGCCCCAGTGGCAGTTTTCCCTTGGCTCGGCAATAGTCGGCAAGGGTGCCAGCCTCAGCAGGTTCATACCAGATATGGTAGGAGTCCTGCGATGAGGTCACAGCATCGACTCTCAGCACTGCGGGGTGAGGGGTGAGGGAACACAGCCGTTCTGCGGATTTCGCACTAGCTTCTGCATCGCCGGTGATCTGAGTCAGAGTGTAGGGGCCCGCCTGCACCTCAAGGTGGGCGGCACTTTGGTAGCCGCAGTCCACAATCCAGGTGCTGTGGTGGGCTCCGCTTTCAAGGCGGTAGCGCGGGGTTACGTCGGGCAGGTTACCGGGTATCAGCAGGGCCTGGTCGTTTTCTGGTTCAGGCGGTACGGACGCCGGGGTCGGCTGGGGTAGATCTGTGGGGGTACTCATGCTTTAGCTATACACCACCTGGCAGCACCACCGCCGGGAGTATCCACAGGGCCAGCATTTACGCTAGTCAACCGCATGAAGGTACCCTGTGGATAAAAACGTCATCTAGCGTCACAACATCACATAGCGGGTTCAGACGACCAGAGTCTCCCTGAATATTTTCGCCCCACCGCCAAAAGGGCTACCCTAGAAGGTATGGCACTTTTGTTTGAACGGGTCGGGCTTGCCCCCGACTATGTGGAATACACCTCCGCGCTGGACTACCAGCGCACCGTCCACGAAGAAGTCGCCACCGGCGTCCGGCAAAATACCGTCCTACTGCTAGAACACGAAGAAGTCATTACCGCCGGTAAGCGCACCGAAGACCACGAATACCCGACCGATAACCGCGTGCCCGTCATCAAAATTGACCGCGGTGGTAAGCTCACCTGGCACGGCCCCGGCCAGCTGGTTGGCTACCCTATCGTGCAGCTGCCCGAGCCCATCGACGTCGTCCGCTACGTGCGGGTACTCGAAGAGGTGCTCATCAACGTCCTGACCGATCTGGGCATCACCTGCCAGCGGGTCGAGGGGCGTTCAGGGGTCTGGGTGCTAGGCGATGGCGCCCTGGTGCAGGACAAAAAAATTGCAGCTATCGGCATTCGCGTGGCAAAGAACACCACCATGCACGGTTTCTCTATCAACTGCAACAACCCCACCGACCCCTTCGGCGCCTTTATCCCCTGCGGCATCACCGATGCGGGCGTCACCACCGTTAGCGAACAGCTGGGCCGGAATATAACCCCCGCCGATATTGTTGACCGGGTAGAAGAAGAGCTGGCCCGTTACGCCGACCAGCTCGCCGCCGACTTCACACCGGCCCCCAGCGCATAAACCGCTCCCCGGCAGAAGCCGCCAGCACACCCACCACAGGTTTACCACCAAAAGGAGAACCCCACCTCATGAGCGCCCAGCCAGAAGGCCGCAAGCTACTTCGCGTTGAAGCCCGCAATGCAGAGGTCCCCATCGAGAAGAAGCCCTCATGGATCAAAACCAAGGCCAAGGTTGGCCCCGAATACAAAGAAATGGTTGACCTAGCCCGAGGCTCTGGCCTGCACACCGTGTGTGAAGAGGCCGGCTGCCCCAACATCTACGAGTGCTGGGAAGACCGCGAAGCAACCTACCTGATTGGCGGTTCAGAGTGCACCCGCCGCTGCGACTTCTGCATGATCGACACCGGTAAGCCCGTTGCTATTGACCGCACCGAGCCCCTTAAAGTGGCCCTCAACGTCAAGAAGATGGGCCTGCGCTACGCCACCGTCACCGGTGTAGCCCGTGACGACCTTGAGGACGGTGGCGCCTGGCTTTATGCCGAAACTATCCGCCAGATTCACCGCGTTTCACCCAACACCGGCGTCGAAATCCTGATCCCCGACTTCAAGGGGAAAGAAGAGGACGTGCAGCAGGTCATCGATGCAGCCCCCGAGGTCTTCGCCCACAACCTTGAGACCGTCCCGCGTATCTTCCGTCAGATTCGCCCTGCTTTCCGCTACGAGCGCTCCCTGGACGTCATCACCCAGGGTAAGGAAGCCGGTCTGATTACCAAGTCCAACCTGATTCTGGGCATGGGTGAAACCAACGAAGAGGTGTACGAGGCCCTCTGCGACCTGCACGATGCCGGCTGCGACCTGATTACCCTCACCCAGTACCTGCGCCCGGGCCCCCTCTTCCACCCCATCGAGCGTTGGGTCAAGCCCGCCGAGTTCGTTGAGCTCTCAAAGATGGCCGAAGAAATTGGCTTTGCCGGTGTGATGGCAGGCCCCATGGTGCGCTCGTCCTACCGTGCAGGTAAGCTCTGGGCCCGTGCCATGAAGAAGCAGGGGCGCGAAATCCCTGAGCACCTGTCGCATATCGACGATTCAGGCTTTGCTATGCAGGAGGCTAGCTCCCTGGTAGCAGCAGGGGCCTAAGGACGCTACCCCCTAGGGTTTCAAGCGCCCACCGGTTTCATCGGTGGGCGCTTGCCGTATAGAATGGGTAAGTTAGGGCGCGTATCGCACCCGCCCGCCCAGAATCGACTCACGAAGGAAACACAGTGGCTGAATCCCGTGGCAGCACCCGCGCACAGACCCGCGAAGAAAAGAAGAAGGCTCGCGAAGAGCGCCGCGCCAAGCGCGGCCCCGGCATGTTTGCTCAGATGAAGCAGGTCTATGCTATGACCCGCGAGCAGGACCCCAACATCCCCTGGATTCTTGCTCTGGTCTTCTTTGGCACCGTCCTGGTCTTCCTGCTGATCGGCCTGCTGCTCAACAACTGGATTACCTTCCTTCTCATCGGTATCCCCCTGGGCATTCTTTTCTCTGTCATGGTGCTCTCCCGCCGGGCAGAAAAGGCAGCTTTCGCCCAGCTGGAAGGCCAGCCCGGTCGCTCCGGTGCAGCTCTTTCAACCCTGCGCCGCGGTTGGATTTTCGAGCAGCAGCCCGTTGCCGCTAACAAGTCCCAGGACGTCGTCTTCCGCGCCATCGGCCGCCCCGGCATCGTCCTGGTCACCGAAGGCCCTACCGGCCGCGTCAACGGTCTGGTCCAGAAGGAAAA
Source organism: Rothia nasimurium (assembly GCF_928381415.1). Classification (GTDB taxonomy): domain Bacteria; phylum Actinomycetota; class Actinomycetes; order Actinomycetales; family Micrococcaceae; genus Rothia; species Rothia nasimurium_H. The sequence goes on along the minus strand of NZ_CAKMSF010000006.1, from coordinate 132,150 downwards.
GCTCAAGTACTCCAAGATCGTACCGACCGTTCCCGTAACCGTTATCAACACCGGGCACGCTGACGGCCAGGTTGAACTCAAGCAGCTCACCAAGACCATGAACAAGCTGCCCAAGAAGCTCACCCAGCAGGAAATGCACCAGGTAGCTAACCGCATTGATTCACTCTCGAAGCACAACAACATGCTGAACGCTATTCCTAAGGGTATTGACCCCATGCGTATGCGCCCCGACCGTCGAGGCATGCGCTAAGCCGCAGGTTTCCCATCAAGAAGGGGCCCGCTCAACAGATGTTGAGCGGGCCCCTTCTTGATGCGTACAGGCTTTTACTGCACGGGCTTCTTCTTTGAACCGCGCCACCAGTTCATGATGAAAACGTAGGCGATCAGTGCCAGGGTTATCTGCATCATGTAGCGGTCGATGGTCTCGAGGGTGGGCTGGATGCCCTCGCCGAAACGCAGCCCCAGGTAGAGGTAAAAGAGCTTATTGCCGATTGCTAGCAGGTAGATGTAGAGACCGATAACCCAGCCCTTGAGTTTACGGATACCGGCGATAGCCACCAGAATCGTCGCCGGAATCGGTGAGAAAGGGATAAAACCCAGCAGCAGACTCAGAAAGAGGTGCTTCTCAACAAACCCCTCAAGTTTGCGCCACCACAGGGGGGTGTGGTTAGCGAACAGCCAGGTGATGAAGTCCTGCCCCCAGTGCTTCCCCATAAAGAAGTAGACCGCCATGAACTTGATGTGGCTGGCGGCAGCAGCTGCGGTCAGGGCTGCCAGCATAAGGGCAGCTCCCTGGTTCTGGGCAGCGGTAATCAGCAGCCCCAACCCCGAACCGGTCAGCAAAGAAACCAGCCAGGGCGCGTTGACCAGCAGATTAGGTCGCAGGGGAATCATGACCATCGAGAAAATGGTCATGAAGGCGAGCAGGCTCAGCAAGACCTTGTCGATTGGCCTGGGCTGGGTCAGAAAGGACGGCAGCGCCGGGTCGTTCTCTTTCGGCGGCTCTTCGCCGGTAGGGTTCGTCATATCGTCTTTCATTTATCGAATCATCACCAAAATAGTATGGCGGGCCCGGTCGTGCAGGCCGCGCTGGTCGGCATCCATAATGACAACGGGCAGCACCAGCATGACCATAGACTGGCGAATCAGAGCGGTCAGCCAGCCAGCGGGCTTACCATCAAGTCGCTGTACCTGCATACCGAGGGCAAAATGCCCCACCGTATGCCCCATAAAACCGACAGCAGCAACCATATAGAGCCAGAAAATAACCAGCTGGGCAACATCAAGCACAGCGGTATTCACGCCCGGAAAAACCGTCTGCCCCAGCACAAAAAACATGCCCTCAATGAGCAGCCAGTCAATCCAAAAGGCCAGCAAACGGCGCACCGGGCGAGCAATAGCACCCCGCCCCGACCGCGGCCTGCCCATATTCTGCCCGGGGTACTCCTGGTCGGTAGGAGCCCCCTCTATCCAAGAACCTAAATCTCTTCTCGTAACCACCCAACTAACCTTACCGGCTCCTACCCCCTTTCTGCCCAAGAAAACCGGGCGCAGGCGTCCTACCCTCTGAGAAACCCGGCCCCAAACCACCTACACTAGAAAAGGGGAACCTAGCCACCCAAACCCACGTAACACCAACGCAACCCAGCTGACGGTACGTTACACACGCGAAACAAAAGCGATACTTTAGGGCAAAAAATACGCTCTAGGCTAGAAACAACAGCGAGGGAGCCCAGGCAAACGGGCACCCATGGGTCGAAAACAACTCAAGGAGAACAAACGACCATGTTCACTACCGCACAGGAAGTCCTCGACTTCATCAAGAACGAAGACGTCAAGTTCGTTGATATCCGCTTCTGTGACCTGCCCGGCGTACAGCAGCACTTCAACCTGCCCGCTAAGGCTATCGACGAAGATTTCTTCATCAACGGTCAGATGTTTGACGGTTCCTCTATCCGCGGCTTCCAGGGCATCGCCGAATCAGATATGCAGCTGATTCCCGATGTTACCAGCTGCTACGTAGACCCCTTCCGCCTTGAGAAGACCCTGGTTGTTACCGGCTCCATCGTCAACCCTCGTACCGGCGAGTCCTACCACCGCGACCCCCGTGGCGTAGCAGAACGTGCCGAAGAGTACCTGAAGTCAACCGGCATCGCCGACACCGCCTTCTTCGCATCCGAAGCAGAATTCTTCGTCTTCGAAAACGTCCAGCACGAAGTATCCCCCCAGTCAGTCTTCTTCAAGATCGACTCCGACGAAGCTCCCTGGAATTCTGGCCGCAAGGAAGAGGGTGGCAACCTAGGCAATAAGACCCCTGTCAAGGGTGGCTACTTCCCCGTCTCCCCCGTCGATAAGCAGGCCGACCTGCGCGACGCCATGTGCGTAGCCCTCGACGAAGTGGGCCTTGAAGTAGAGCGCTCCCACCACGAAGTAGGTGCCCCCGGCCAGGCTGAGATTAACTACAAGTTCTCCACCCTCACCCAGGCCGCTGACGACCTGCTCAAGTTCAAGTACGTCATCAAGAACACCGCCGACCAGTGGGGCAAGACCGTTACCTTCATGCCCAAGCCCGTCTTCGGCGATAACGGTTCAGGTATGCACTGCCACCAGTCACTCTGGCAAGACGGTGAGCCCCTCTTCTACGACGAGCGCGGCTACGCAGGTCTTTCCGATGTTGCCCGCTGGTACATTGGCGGTCTGATTGAGCACTCCTCATCAGTTCTGGCTTTCACCAACCCCACCGTCAACTCCTACAAGCGCCTGGTGCCCGGCTACGAAGCCCCCATCAACATGGTCTACTCCCAGGGCAACCGTTCCGCCGGCATCCGCATCCCCATCACCGGTACCAACCCCAAGGCAAAGCGCCTCGAGTTCCGTGCACCCGACCCCTCATCCAACCCCTACCTGGCTTTCGCAGCCCAGCTCATGGCAGGTCTGGACGGCATCCGCAACCGCATCGAACCCCCGGCACCCATCGACAAGGACCTCTACGAGCTGCCCGCCGAAGAAGCAGCAGACATCAAGAAGGCACCCGCCAACCTTGAAGAAGCCCTTGACGCCCTCGAAAAGGACCACGATTTCCTTCTGGCAGGCGACGTCTTCACCGAAGACCTCATCTCAGCCTGGATTGACTACAAGCGCAGCAACGAGCTCGCTCCCCTGCTGTTGGTTCCCCACCCCCTCGAATACCAGATGTACTACGGCGTCTAAGCCCCGGTAAACTGACATTCACAAGCACAAAGCCGCGCTAGGCGTCCGCACCGCAAGGACGCCGCAGTGCGGCTTTTGCGCACCACCCCCGCTTACTCAAGGAGAGACCCATGAGCCCCCAAAGCTCCATTCTCGAAGGCCGCAGCACCATCTACCGCAACGAGGTCTTCCAAACCGGCCTGATGAGCCAGCTTCTCGACGGCATCTACGACGGGGATATGACCATCGGTGAGCTACTGGGCCACGGAAACTTCGGCGTGGGCACCTTCGACGGCCTCGACGGGGAAATGATCGTGCTCGACGGCACCTGCTACCAGATGCGCTACGACGGTTCCATCTCGCTCGCCTCGCTCGACCAGAAAACCCCCTTCGCCGTCATCACCAACTTTGTGCCCGCCATCAAGCGAGAACTCCCCACCAACCTGCTGCGCACCTCAGCTAGCCAGGTACTGGATAACTTCACCCTGTCAGATAACTACATGTACGCCATCAAGATCGTGGGCGACTTCGAGTGGGTACGCACCCGCACGGTCAAGAAGCAGGAGAAGCCCTACCCCAAGATGGTGGACGCTGTAGAGGGTGAAGACATCGTCCAGTTCAACAATGTACCCGGCACCATCGTGGGCTTCCGCACCCCCATCTACGAGCAGGGCATCGGTGTGCCCGGCTGCCACGCCCACTTCATCGACGACGAGCGCACCCGCGGCGGGCACGTGGTCGACTTCAAGCTGCGCAGCGCCCACGTGGAAATCTGCCCCGGCACCGGCCTGCGCCTACACCTGCCCCTCAACGAAGCGTTCTCAAACGCAGACCTATCGCCCGAAGACCTGGCAGACCAGATTTCAAAGGCTGAGAAGCACTAGGTAAACGGCTAATCTCTACCCCGGGTAGAACAGCTTTTCGTAGACGGCCCGGGCCTGGCGGGTGATGCGCAGGTAGTCATCTTCGAGGACGCGCGCTGAGTGGGGGGCATACCCGCACCAGCGGGCGATAGCTTCAAGGTCTGAGCGGGTGGTCGTCAGGGTATCCGAGGCGCGGCCGGTACGGAGCACGTTCAGGCCGCGTATCTTGGAGGCCAGTTTCCAGGCTGATGAGAGCAGGGTGGCGTCCCGTTCATCGACCAGCCCTGCCTGCACAGCGGCGTCCAGGGCCTTGAGGGTGGAGGTGGTGCGCATGCCCTCAACCCGGTGGGCGTGCTGCAGCTGTAGGAGCTGGACCAGCCACTCGATGTCCGTCAGCCCGCCTCTGCCCAGTTTGAGCTGGCGGGTCTTATCGGCGCCGCGGGGCATACGTTCGGTTTCGACCCGGGCTTTCATCCGGCGGATTTCGGTGACCTTCTCAGCGGGGAAGGTGGTGGGGTACCGGTAGGGGTCGATGAGCTCGATAAAAGCTGCCCCTACGTATTCGGACCCCGCGAAGGGACGGGCCCGCAGCAGGGCCTGGAACTCCCAGGTATCTGCCCAGCGCTCGTAGTATTCGCGGAAGGATTCCAGCGAGCGCACCATGGCGCCTGCCTTGCCTTCGGGGCGCAGGTCAGCGTCGATTTCGAGCACTTTTTCGGCGCGGATCGGCGGGGTGGTGGGTTGTTTGAGCAGGGCGACCATGCGGTTGATCAGGTCGGTGGCTTCGGTTTGGGCGGCTTTTTCGTCGGCTCCGTCGCGCGGTATGTGCACGTACATAAGGTCGGAGTCTGAGCCGTAGCCAATTTCGGCCCCGCCCTGGCGGCCCATGGCGATGACCGCTACGTCGGTGAGCGGGGTGCGGCCATCGATGTAGGTTTCTCGTTCGGCAATGGCAAGAGCCGACTGGATGGCGCCCCGGTCGATGTCGGATAGGCCGTGGGCTACTTCTGCGTTGCTGTTGATGCCGAGCGCTTCGCCCATGGCGAGGCGGAGAATTTCGCGGCGGCGCATCATGCGGACGGCGCGGATCGCTTCGGCTGAGTCAGTGTGGCGAGTGAGCTGGGAGCGCAGTTCGCCGATGATGACGTCGGTGGCGCGGGGTTTGAGGTCTTCGGTGCGGTCGAGCCAGGCGATAGGTTCGGGGGTATCTTCGAGCAGGTCGGTGATGAAGCGGGAGGACGCCAGCAGGGTGCAGAGGCGCTCTGCTGCGGCCGGTGAGTCGCGGAGCATTCGCAGGTACCAGGGGGTGCCGCCCAGGGACTCGCTGACGCGGCGGAAGCCGAGCAGGCCGGCGTCCGGGTCCACGCCCTTGGCGAACCAGCCGAGAAGCACGGGCATGAGGGTGCGCTGGATTTCGGCTGAGCGGCGTAGACCCTTGGTGAGGGCTTCGATGTGGCCCATGGCGCGGCGGGGGTCCTTGTAGCCCAGGGCTGCCAGGCGGTCTTGCGCTGCCTGCGGGGTGAGGGCCACTTCGTCTTTGGAGAGGTGGGCTACGGCGGCTAGCAGCGGACGGAAGAAGAGGCGCTCGTGCAGGGATTTCACGGCGCGTTTGATACCGGCCCACTGTTTGAGCATCTCTGGCTCGGTCAGCTGGGTGGGGGCCAGGGGGGAGTTCATGGCGCGCGCTAGCGAGCGCCGGTCGTTTTCTTTGACCGGCATCAGGTGGGTACGGCGCATGTAGAGCAGCTGGATGCGGTGCTCCATTACACGCAGGGTTGCGTAGTTATCTGCGAAGTCGTGGGCGTCCTTACGGCCGATGTAGCTGGCTTTTGCGAGGGCCGCGATGGAGTCGGTGGTGCTCTGGGTGCGGACGCTCTCATCGGTGCGGCCGTGCACGAGCTGCAGAAGCTGGACGGTAAATTCTACGTCGCGTAGGCCTCCGGGGCCGAGTTTGATTTGTCGGTCGACGTCAGCGGCGGGGATATTGTCGGTGACGCGTTGGCGCATGGCCTGCACTGACTCTACAAAGGAATCGCGGGCGGCAGATTCCCAGATGAAGGGGCGCATGGCTCGGGCCCAGCGGACGCCCAGTGCGGGGGTACCTGCGATGGGGCGGGCTTTGAGCAGGGCCTGGAATTCCCAGTTTTCGGCCCACCGCTTGTAGTAGGTGGTGTAGGACTCCACGGTGCGTACCAGGGCGCCGTCCTTACCTTCGGGGCGCAGGTTGGCATCGACCTCCCAGAGGGCCGGTTCGGGGGCCGGGGCCATGATGGCCTTGGAGAGGGCCATGACCAGCTCGGTACCGATCTGGGTCAGGGTATTTTCGTCGAGGGGGGCAAAGTCTTCGGGCAGGTCGGCCAGGGGCTTGTGGGCGACAGCGTAGACCACATCGACGTCTGAAATGTAGTTGAGTTCGCGGGCGCCGCATTTACCCATGCCGATAATGGCAAGTTCTACAGCGGCTACGGTCTGTTCGCTGCGGTTCTGGGCTACTTCGGCGCGGGCGATTGCCAGGGCCCCTTCGAGGGCAGCTGCGGCCAGGTCTGCCAGAAGACGGCCAACGGTGGGCATGAACTGTACCGGTGCGAAGCTGGTGAGGTCGTAGATCGCTAGTTCGGTCAGGTGACGGCGGTAGGCAACGCGCAGGGCGGTGTAGGCTTCTTTGCCGGTGAGCTGGGCGACCGGGGCGGACGCAGCCGGGTCGGCTCCCACAGCCGTTAGCAGGTCACGGCGGTAGACGGTATCGAGCGGAGCGATAGGGGTGAGGTATTCTTCGTCGGTCTCGGGCAGCAGCGAGACGGGAAAATCTTGGCCGTCAAAAGCCCTAGGGTCAATCTCTAGCAGGTCTGCGTGCTCGGGGTGGCGAACCAAGAACTCCCCCAGCGCCTCGGAGCCGCCCAGTAAGCGGTAGAGGGCCTCGGCGTCCGCTCCCCGCGCAGCTAGCTGCGCCACCTTAGGGGCGCGTTCAATGAGTCTGACCAGGGCAGGCAGGGCGATATCGGGAGAAGGGGCTAGGCGCAGACCCTCAAACAGCTTGGCGCGGTCTAGACCTTCGAGCTCCCGGGAGTTGAGCCAGCGGGCGCTTTTAGCCGCATCGTAGAACCCCAGCGATGCCATCTCGCTCAGCAGACGCACCTGAGCCTTGCGTTCTTCTTCGGCGCGGCGGGCGGCTTCTTCGGGGGTTTCGTTCTGCGGGGTCTGGGTCACCGCTGTCTCCTTAGGTATTAATTACAGCAGGCGCAACACCGCCTGTGGTGTTGCGCCTGCATACGGGCACTAGAGGATACCGAGATTGTTCTTGAGTTCGTAGGGGGTTACTTCGGCGCGGAAGGCGTTCCAGTCGCGGCGCTTGTTGCGCAGGAACTGCTCAAAGACCTGCTCGCCGAGGGTTTCGGCCATGAACTCTGATTCTTCGGTACGGTGGATGGCGTCGTGGAGAGAGGACGGCAGGGCGTGGTAGCCCATGGCGCGGCGTTCTGCGCTGGTCATCGCTGAGATGTCTTCGGTGACGGCGGCGCTGGGCAGCTCGTACTCGTTTTCGATGCCCTTGAGGCCAGCTGCCAGGATGACGGCGTAGGCCAGGTAGGGGTTGGCAGCTGAGTCGATGCCGCGGTACTCCATGCGGGCTGACTGCATCTTGTTGGGCTTGTAGAGGGGAACCCGCACCAGGGCGGAGCGGTTGTTGTGACCCCAGGAGACGTAGGAGGGGGCCTCGCCGCCGCCCCACAGGCGCTTGTAGGAGTTGACGAACTGGTTGGTGACCGAGGTGAACTCGGGAGCGTGGCGCAGGACGCCGGCAATAAAGTGCTTGGCGGTGCGGGAGAGCTGGTACTCAGCCCCTGCCTCAAAGAAGGCGTTGGTGTCGCCCTCGAAGAGGGAGAAGTGGGTGTGCATGCCGGAGCCTGCGTGCTCGGTGAAGGGCTTGGGCATGAAGGTGGCGTAGATACCCTGGGAGAGGGCGACTTCCTTGATCACGGTGCGGAAGCTCATGATGTTATCGGCGGTCTGCAGGGCATCGGCGTGGCGCAGGTCGATTTCGTTCTGGCCGGGACCGGTCTCGTGGTGGGAGAACTCCACCGAGATGCCGATTTCTTCCAGGGTGGTCACTGCCTTGCGGCGGAAGTCCTGCACCACGCCGCCGGGAGTGTGGTCGAAGTAGCTTTCGGAGTCAACCGGTTCGGGGAAGCCGCTGGGGCCCAGTTCCTTTGACTTGAGCAGATAAAACTCAATCTCGGGTGAGGTGTAGCAGGTAAAGCCCATACCCGCTGCCTTAGACAGCACGTTCTTGAGCACACCGCGGGTATCTGAGGCGCTGGGCTCCCCGTCGGGGGTGAGAATATCGCAGAACATACGGGAGGTCGGCTCTTCATCCCCGCGCCAGGGCAGCACCTGGAAGGTGGAGGGATCAGGCTGCAGCAGCATATCTGACTCGTACACGCGAGACAGGCCCTCAATCGATGAACCGTCAAAACCGATACCCTCGTCAAAGGCGCTCTCAACCTCAGCCGGTGCAATAGCAACAGACTTAAGCTGGCCCACCACATCGGTAAACCAGAGGCGGACGAAACGCACGTTGCGCTCTTCGATGGTGCGCAAAACGAATTCTTGCTGACGATCCATGTGACCTATCCGTTCATGTCTAAAGGTGGTGCCCGCACCCCGGTGGGCGGGCAAACGAATCCTTAGCATCAACTCTAGAACGTAACCGCCTTGCGTGCCCACCTGGCACGCTCTGACCCCGGTAACAGTAACGTGTTTTAAACATTTCTTTCACCGACTGAGATAAAGCGGGCCCGCTCCGGTTGCGGTGCGCCTGCAGGCTACTAGAGTTAAAGCATGCTCAACGAAGAAACAGCACCCTACGGGTCCTCAAACCCCACCCCCGCCAGCACTCCTCAGGACGCTGAGGCAAGCGTCCTCGCCGTCAAAAAGGTGCGCACCGTGCACCTGCAGCAGGCCAAGGACGCCGGTGAAAAGTTCGCCATGCTCACCAGCTACGACGCCCTGACCGCCACCATCTTCGACCGGGCCGGCATCGAACTGCTGCTCATTGGCGACTCTGCGGGCAACAATGTGCTGGGGCACGAATCAACCCTCACCATTACCGTTGACGAGATGATTCCCCTGGTCAAAGCTGTTTCTACCGCAGCCAAGCGGGCTATGGTCGTCGCGGACCTGCCCTTTGGCTCCTACGAGCAGTCTCCCGCCCAGGCCGTGGCAACCGCCGTGCGCTTCATGAAAGAAGGCGGAGCGCACGCTGTCAAGATGGAAGCCACCGCCCACCACGTAGACCACGTGCGCGCCATGGTTGCAGCGGGCATACCCGTGATGGCTCACATCGGCTTCACGCCCCAGTCTGAACACGCCCTCGGCGGCTACCGGGTGCAGGGCCGCGACGGCGGTCAGGCACTCAAAGACACAGCCCTGGCCCTCGAAGAAGCCGGTGCCTTCTGCCTGCTCATGGAAATGACCCGCTCCGATGTTGCCGCCGACATCGACGCCTCAGTGCGCATCCCCATCATCGGTATCGGGGCGGGCGCGGACGTCAGTGGGCAGGTGCTCGTCTGGCAGGACGCTTTCGGGCTGCGGCAGGGCAAGATGGCCCGCTTCGTCAAACAGTACGCCAATCTCTACGACACTCTGTTCGAAGGAGCAGCCGCCTACCGGTCAGACGTGCGCTCAGGCGCCTACCCGGCAGCGGAACACAGGTTCGACAGTTAAAAATTCTGCGTTGCCAAGAGTTGGGGAGGTAGCTAACCCGGGGCTCGCGCTCGCTGCCGACCCTCTCACGGGTTCGCTAGCTGGCTCGCAAGCTCGCCAGATTCGCACCGAGATTTATTTTCCTCGCGCACTCGGAATCTCGGTGCTCATCACACGTGATTCACGCCCCGCCTTGCGGCGGATTCCGTTCGCTCGTATGTGCTGACGCACCCGCTCACTCCATCGAGCCAGCAGCTTCGCTGCGAGCCCGGGTCAGCTTTCTCAACGCTAGTGAAAAATTCCTTCCCTACCAGGCGTCCTTACCCTCGTCCCATTCTTCGTTGCGCTTCTTCGCCTTCTCCATGGCATGCTCTGCTTCTTCACGGGTAGCGAAGGGGCCCCAGAGCTCGGTGATTTTGGACTGCTGGCCCTCTTCGACCTGGCCGGTGCTCAGGTTGTACCAGTACTGGGTGTCGTGGGGGCCGGGGGTGTAGTCGTTCAGTGACACAGGGTCTCCTTTGTAGTTGATTGATGTTGCATGCACCACTTTACGCCCGGTTAGGCAAAAGATACAGCTTTTGGCAACGCTCCTAGGCGGGCCAGCCGGTGCGTAGCGGATAAGCTAGAAGGCATGTCGACATCATCTAACAGCCACAACCTCCCCGCTGAGCCGGGTAAAGCCCCTGTGGGCAACCTGACGCCCGGCGTCGTAGCCCCCATGCGCCCGGTACCGGCGCACATCGTCCGCCCCGAATACGTGGGCAAGCCCGAAGCCAACGAGGGTCAGGGTTCAAACTTTTACACCCCCGAAGAAGTAGAAAAGGTGCGGGCCGCCGGCAAAATTGCCGCCGGTGCCATCGTTGAAGCTGAAAAGATCGCTGTTCCCGGCACCACCACCAACGACATCGACGTCTTGGTGCACGAATACATCTGCGACCACGGGGCCTACCCCTCAACCGTTGACTACCGCGGCTTCACCAAGAGCGTGTGCACCTCGCTGAACGAGGTCATCTGCCACGGTATCCCCGACTCCACCGTGCTTGAAGACGGCGATATTCTCAACCTCGACGTAACCGCCTACCTGCACGATATGCACGGTGACACCAACCGCACCCTGCTGGTAGGGAACGTGGATGAAGAGTCCCGCCTGCTGGTTGAGCGCACCGAAGAGGCCCTGAACCGCGCCATGAAGGCGGTACGCCCCGGCCGTGAAATCAACGTCATCGGGCGCGTCATCGAAAAGTACGCCGCCCGCTTTGGCTACGGCGTGGTGCGTGACTTTACCGGTCACGGTGTGGGCCGTGAATTCCACTCCGGCCTGATTATCCCCCACTACGATGCGGCCCCTGCCTACAACACCGTCATCGAAGAGGGCATGATTTTCACCATTGAACCCATGCTCACCCTGGGCACTATCGAATGGGATATGTGGGAGGACGACTGGACCGTCGTTACCCGCGATCGCAAGCGTACCGCCCAGTTTGAACACACCATGGTTGTCACCGCCGACGGCGTGGACATCCTTACCCTGCCCTAAACACCATCACTCTCAAAGGAGCGCTCATGACTGACGCAGTCACCCCCGAGGTCCCGGCACCTACCGCAGCTGACCTGGTTATCGGTATCGATATCGGAGGCACCGGCATGAAGGGCGGTATCGTTGATATCCGCACCGGCCAGCTGGTGGGCGAGCGCTTCCGCATCCCCACCCCGCAGCCTGCCACCCCCGAGGCCTGCGCATCTGTGGTTCGTGAAATCGTTGATGAGCTGCAGGGCCGTGAGCTTGCTCCCCTGCCCGATGCGGCTATCGGTATCGACTTCCCCGCCATCGTGAAGAACGGTGTTACCCTTTCTGCTGCGAATGTGCACGAGTCCTGGATTGGTGCTGACCTTGAGGGCATCATGAGCGAGGCCCTGGGCGGACGTACCGTCTACGCCCTGAACGACGCGGACGCTGCTGGCCTGGCCGAGGCTACCTACGGCCAGGGTAAGGACAAGGACGGCCTGATCGCCGTGATTACCCTGGGCACCGGTATCGGTTCAGCCCTCATTATCAACGGCCAACTGATTCCGAACACCGAGCTGGGTCACCTTGAGATTGACGGCCATAACGCCGAATCTCGTGCATCAGCCCGTGCCCGTGAAATTCACGAGCTGTCCTGGAAGAAGTACGGTAAGCGTCTGCAGCGCTACTTCTCCCACGTGGAGTTCCTCTTCTCCCCCGACCTGTTCATCATCGGCGGTGGTATCTCGAAGAACCCCGAGAAGTTTATGCCCTACTTTGAGGATGAAATCCGCACCCCCATGGTCATGGCCCAGCTGCGGAACAACGCTGGCATTGTGGGTGCTGCCCTGTGGGCAGCTGGCCACCCCAGCGAACACGAGCGCCGCGCCGCTGCTCAGGGCTAAAGCCCCAGCATTCAGTTAGCAGGACGCCGCCTGCTCACCTTCCTTGCCCGAGGGCGGAGAAGGTGAGCAGGCGGCGTCCTTGTGTCCCCTTTTTTGTTGGTGTGACGTTTTTTCATATTCTCTTAATGAAAGCTCCGTAAAGTTTCTTAGACAATCATTCATCAACCGGGCTTTCGCGGGCTCGGCTTTCGTAAGAAACACAGGTCATGCACCACACTCACACCAACGAACCGGTGCGCGTTGTGCTCTACAGCCACGATTCACAGGGGCTGGGGCATGTGCGCCGCAACCTAGCGATTGCCCACCACATTGCCCGGACCGTCCCTGAGCTCACCGGCCGGCCGGTAGCTGGTCTACTGGTATCAGGGCTGCCCCAGGCCAGTGTCTTTCCGCTTCCTGCCGGTTTTGATTGGGTCTTTATTCCCAGTATTCGCAAGGCTCAGGGCGAGTATGCTTCTCGTTCTCTTGGCGCTCCTACCTCCCTGCTGGTCGAGCTACGTTCCCAGCTGCTACATGCCTCGCTCTTGAGCTTTAACCCCGATGTGGTGATTATTGACCGGCATATTTTTGGGGTGATGCGTGAGTTGCAGCAGCCGCTGGCGGCGCTGCGCGAGCGTAACCCCTTTGCGCACGTGGTGCTGGGCCTTCGTGAGGTGCTTGATGCCCCGCAGGTAGCCCATGCTGAGTGGTATAAGAACGGTGACCCTGCTGAGCTTCGGTCGGCGATCGACTCCCTCTGGATTTATGGGGACCCCTCGGTGCATAACCCGGTTGAAGCTGGGGAGATACCCGCAGAACTCGCAGATAAGGCTAAATTCACCGGCTACCTGGCTCTTGGTAGGAGTGAGGCAGAGCCCACCCAGCCCCTTGAACATGAAAGGCCCTTTATCCTGACCACTGCCGGAGGCGGTGAGGACGGCGCGCCCCTGCTCGAGACTCTCGTGCAGGCAAGGGTTCCCGAAGGGTTCGAGCATCTGGTTATAACCGGCCCTCAGCTAGCTACCGAGACTTTTGATCACCTGGTGCAGTTAGCGGCTCCAGGCACCCGGGTTCTACATTCTCTGCCCGGGCTGAGTCACTATATCGAGCAGGCAGCTGCTGTGGTCTGCATGGGCGGGTATAACACCACCAACGAAGTGCTTGCATCGAGCACCCCGGCGCTGATTGTTCCTCGAGAAACCCCGCGCACTGAGCAGCTAATTAGGGCTCAGGCTATGTACGCTCACGGCGTGGTTGATTACTGCCGCGCTCAAGACCTAACCGTCACTACCGCCGAAGATTGGTTGAAGCAGGCGGTTCACCGCCGGGTAGATCGTACCCATATTGAACGTGATGGCCTGTGGCGTACCGCCACCCTTGTTGCAGAAATTGTGGTCGGTAGCCATCGCCCCACCCCACTTCAGGAGGACTCATGCCCCGCATAGGTTACGTACTCAAGGTTTACCCCAGGTTCTCTGAAACCTTTGTGGTCACCGAGATTCTGGCGCGTGAAGCTGCCGGTGAAGACCTCAGTATTTACGCCCTTCGCCCCACGACCGATACCCGTTTTCACCCCGAACTGGCCCGCGTTCAAGCACCTGTTACCTGGATTCCGCGTGCTAGCCAGTCAGCTAGGTTCTGGGAGCAAATCGCCCACTCTCTTCCCACCGCAGCAATGCGTGAGCGCTTTGGCCGTATTCTCCCCCAGCTGCTAGAACTTTCTGCCTCAGACGTGCTACAGGGCGTGACACTGGCTCAGCGCATCCAGCAGGACGGCGTTACCCACCTTCATGCCCATTTTGCGTCTTTGGCTGGGCGTATGGCCTGGGTTGCCCACCAGCTCACCGGTATTCCCTACACGGTCACCACCCACGCTAAAGATATTTTCCATGAGTCGGTTGATATGGCCTGGCTTCGCCGGATCTGCGGCGATGCCCAGCACACGATCGCTATCTCCCGCTACAACCAGCAGTACCTCAACCGGGTACTAGAAGGTACCGGCGCTAACGTCGTGCTGCAGTACAACGCTCTAGAGCTCGACCGCTTCCCCTACTCCACTCCCCCTCAGCCCCAGCCCGGCCAGCCTTTGCAGGTGGTTGCGGTCGGCAGGCACGTTACGAAAAAGGGGTTTGCCGAGCTGCTGGACGCCCTCAAACTCACTGTTGAGCGGGGTTTGGACGTCCGCCTCACCCTGGGTGGTTCAGGCGAGCTGACCCCTGCCCTCAAGCAGCAGGTGGCTGAGCTAGAGCTGGGCGACAGGGTTACCTTCCCCGGTCCCCTCACCCAGCAGGAGGTTCGCACCTTACTCGCCGACGCCCATGTCTTCGCGGCCCCCTGCATCCCGGCAGCCGACGGCAACATGGATGGGTTGCCCACCGTCGTCCTTGAAGCCATGGCAAGCGGCGCCCCGGTTATTGCCACCAGCGTGACCGGTCTGCCCGAGGTCGTTCACGACCGCGAAACCGGTCTGCTACTGGAACCCAAAGATATTACCGGCCTGGCTGATGTTCTTGAGGCGGTAGCAACCGGCCAGGTCGACACCCAGGCGCTGTCCCGTGCCGCCCGCGCACTCATCGAGCAGTCTTTCGATAGCCGCTCCCAGGCTCGGGCCCTGGCCGCTTTGAACCAGCCCTCTGATCACGAAGGAAAGAAATAATCATGCGTATTGCCTATGTTTGTGTTGACCCGGGCATTCCCGTTTTTGGTAGCAAGGGGGCTTCAGTCCATATTCAGGAAGTTGTGCGCGAGCTACTGGGCCGTGGCCACGAGGTCAAAATTTTTGCTACCCGCAGCGGCAAGCAGGTTCCCGCGGATTTGGCTGGTGTGCCCCTTGATGTCTACCGCATTGAGACTAAGGACGCCGGTGAGCGCGAAATTGCCCAGCAGCAGGTAGCAGCGCAAATGGTGGCAGACGTGCAGGAGTGGGGTGCCGACTTTGTCTACGAGCGCTATTCCCTCTTCTCCACGGTCCTAGCTGATAGCGGCCTGCCCGGTGTACTGGAGGTCAATGCTCCCCTGATCGAAGAGCAAAAGACCCACCGCGTGCTCGTCCATGAAGACCAGGCCCACGATGCACTAGCGCGTCAGGTAAGAGCAGCCTCAGCCGTCATCGCCGTCTCGGATCAGGTGCGCTCATGGGCAGAGCAGAAGGTGCCCGGAGCACAGGTAACCACTGTGCCCAACGGTGTAAGCATCAGCCGTATTACCCCCGCTCCCGAAAGCGAGCAGGGAGTTGTCGTCACTTTCGTAGGAACTCTCAAGCCCTGGCACGGCGTCTCAGACCTGATTGCGGCTGCTGCCCTGGCCAAGGAGCCCTGGAGACTGCGCATCCTCGGTGACGGGCCCGAACGTGAAGCTCTTGAAGCCCAGGCAGCCCACCTTGGCCTAGAGGTAGATTTCGCCGGTGCCATCGCGCCCGAAGAGATGCCCGCAGCCATTGCAGGCTCAGCGATTGGCGTTGCCCCCTACCCTGCCCCCTCAGACAATAGCGAGCACTATTTTTCACCGCTGAAGGTCTATGAGTACCTGGCAGCCGGTCTACCCGTGGTAGCAACGGGCATCGGCCAAATCCCTGAGACCATTGAAGGAGCTGGCACCCTGGTTCCCGGCTCAGACCCGCAGGCCCTGGCCCGCGCTATCGATGAGCTGGCAGCCGATCATCAGCTCCGCACCAGCTACGGCAAACGAGCCCGCGAACTGGCTGTTCAAAAGCACTCCTGGGAACAGGCCGTCACCCGCATCATGAGCCTGGCGGGGTACTAAGAATGGCCAAACGTATACAGAAAAAGGCCCTGCGCCGCACCCTCGAACTGATCGGCCCCGATATAAAGCCGCAGAAAACCCTAGCAGCAGGTGGCACTTTAGCCCTGCTCCTAGAGGTTGCCTTCCGTGTGCTTGAACCCTGGCCGCTCAAGTTCGTGGTGGACGCCCTATCGGTCAGCCTCGGTGCCCAGCAGAGCGGGCCAGCGGCGTCCTGGTCCCTGATCATCTGGTGCGGTCTGGCCCTGATTCTCATTGTCGCCCTGCGAGCCTTCACCAACTACCTCGCCACGGTAGCCTTCACCCTGGTCGGTTCCCGTGCCTCGACCCTGTTGCGGGCCCGGGTTTTCAACCACGTACAAGACCTGCACCAGGGCTTCCACGCCCGCAACCGCTCGGCAGATACCGTCCAGCGCATCGTGGGTGACGTAGCCAAGCTGCAAGAGGTAGCGGTCACCGCCGGTCTGCCTCTGATGGCTAACATGCTCACCCTGGTCGTCATGCTCATCGTCATGATGATCATTGACCCGGTGCTCTCCCTGGTCGTGGTCGTAGCCCTCATCGTCTTCCCGCTGATCTCCCGCGGCACCGCCCGCAAGATCACTCAAGCCTCCCGCCGCACCCGCAAGGCAGAAGGCCAGCTGGCAAATACCGCGCAGGAGTCACTTTCCTCCATTAAGGTGGTCCAGGCCTACAGTCTGCAGGAGCACATCGGCCAGCGCTTCGTGGTGGCCAATAAGAAGTCTTTGAAGGACGGGGTCCGCTCCCGCCGCCTGGCTGCCCGATTGGAGCGCGGAACCGATGTAATCGTGGGGATCGCAACGGCTGCCGTGATGGTGGGCGGCGCTTGGCGCGTCATGGAAAACCACATGACCATCGGGGATCTGGTGCTCTTTACCACCTACCTCAAGACCACCATGAAACCTCTGCGCGATATGGCAAAATACACCGGCCGGATCGCCCGGGCTACGGCAAGCGGCGAGCGCGTCGCTGACCTTATGGACGTGGAAAATGACCTCGCCCAGCTTGAGACACCTGAGCCTCTGGGTGAGGTAACAGGTCGCCTGGTCTTCGATGATGTGCATACCGAGTACGAGGGCAACCCCGTGCTGCGGGGACTGAATCTGACGGTGGAGCCGGGTGAATTTGTGGCTGTGATTGGGCCTTCGGGTGCCGGCAAGTCCACCCTGGTGTCCCTGCTGGGCCGGTCCCAGGATCCGGTCTGGGGTACCGTCAGCATCGATCAGACGACTGTTGCCACCACCGATATTGAGGAGCTTCGCGCCAATATTTCCCTGCTCCATCAGGAGGCCGTGCTCTTTACCGCCAGTATCCGTGACAACATCCGCTACGGCCGGTTCGATGCTACTGACGAGGAAATTGAGGCAGCTGCCCGTGCTGCCCACGCCGCTCCCTTTATCGAGAAGCTACCCGATGGTTACGACACCCTGGTCGGTGAGCGCGGCGGTACCCTGTCGGGCGGCCAGCGGCAGCGTATCGCCATTGCGCGGGCTCTGCTGCGCGATACACCGATTGTGGTGCTCGATGAGGCGACCACCGGTCTTGACCCCGAGTCTGCGGGTCTGGTGATGGACGCTATTGAGCAGCTCGTGGACGGCAAGACCACCCTGGCGGTCACCCACGATACCGAGGTTGCCCTGCGCGCTGACCGCGTGGTCTGGCTAGAGAACGGCAAGGTGCAGCTCGACGGCTCACCGGCTGAGCTGCTCAAGACCAGCAAGGTCTTCCGCACCTGGGTCTCGGCAGGAGAAAAGGACCACAACGAGATTCGGATGGGAGGTGCCTAGTGGTTGTTTCAACGACGTCTGCTGCTCTTAACGCGGTTCTTGAGCCCGGTTGGCTCAGTGACCGGGTGGGCCGACCGGTTGAGGCCAAGTCTGTGCGTATTAAGCCGGGAACCTCCCTGCTGGTGGGCTTTCAGGGCACTGGCACTAACGGTGAGGACGCCCCAGGCTGGTTACGGGTGATGTGGCCAGCAGGTGCCAAGAAGGCTGCCCGCCATGAGCTCAAGGCACGAGCGCTGGGTCTTGAGGCACCAGTGAGCCCAGCTCTGCCGCACCTGGTTCCGGGTTATTACCCGGTATCAGCTCACGAAGCGAGTACAGCCCAGGCCCGTGGCTTTGAAGCCGGTTCGGTAGTGCAGTTCGGTTCGGTTCTCTCTGACCCCAAGCTCATGGATGTTCTCCAGTCAACCGGTGCCCTCAATCCTCTCGCCGGTGCAAACCAGCCGAGCCCGAACGTCCTGCGGTATAACCCTGCCCGCCGCCTGGTTGTGCTGCGCGGACGCCGGGTGGAGCGGGTGCTCGCCGGTGGTGGGGCCCCCGATACCGCGATTCACCGGTTTGTGGGTAAGCATCTGCCGGTGCCGCCCCTGTTAGAACCGGCTGCCGATACCGGCCTACCTGCCCTTGAGTTTGTGGGTACTCGTGACCTCTCAGAGGCACAGACCGAGCAGCAGGCAGCCGCTGCCGGGGAGCTCTTTGCGAGGCTCCACGCCTGCATCCTTACCCTGCCCGCTACCCTTATGCGAGCGCTGGAAAAGAAGGCTCCTTCCTCTGAGGCAGGTAGCAGCGGGTCTCGGCAGCTTTCGGTCCATGCCTCAGTTTTAGAGTCTCTCGATGCGGAGCTAGCTGACAGGTGCCGGAACCTGGCTCGGGTTCTTCCGCCGGTTGCCGGTGGCCTGGTATTGCTGCACGGTGATGCTTCACCCGACCAGGTCATAACTGATGACGGGGATCAGCTGTGGCTGACCGATTTTGACCGGGCTCAGCTGGGGCCAGCGGCTCTCGACCTGGGCTCCTATAGCTGCACCAGTACGCCGCAGGCTACCGCCGCCTTTTTAGAGGGCTACCGGGCCGCTGGCGGGGCGAGAATCTCCCCCGAAGACCTGCTTCTAGGCAGTGCCCATGCGCTTGCTTTGCGGGCGGTTGAACCGCTGCGGCAGGCTCGACCCACCTGGCGTGAAGACATAGCCCGTAACCTGGCACGAATCGAGAACCTGCTATGAAACATTCCCCGGCATTTTCACGGATGCTCTCCGCGGCAACGGGTGACCTGCTTGCACCGGAGCAGACCATCAGGCGAGCCTGGCCGGGTAAGGCGGGCAGTTTGACGCTTGAAATCACCGATACCCGTACCGGTGAGCTCAGAGCCGGAACAATCGACGCTACCGGTGAGATCACTCTGCTCTCCCCTGCCGGTACCGACCCGAAGCTGCCAGAACTTGCCGCAGATAGCTCGGCTGCTGACGCCCAGCTACTGGTTCACCGGGCAGGTAAACGGGCAGTGGTGCGGCACCCGCAGAAGGTCACCAAACATCTCAAGCCCTCAAAGGTTTCCCAGGTTGCAACGGCCACTGAAGCGGTCGGTAGGTTGGCAGCTGCCAGCGGTTTTTCTGTGGCTCGGGTAGCTGCTACCAGCACCGGTCGCCTAGATTTTTCCCTCCTGCCGGGCAAGTCTCTGTTCGACTGGGCAGATCAAGGGCAGGACGCCTGGGTCAGGTTTACCGAGACCTGGCCAGAATTCTTGGCGTTGGGGGCGCAGGCTTATCGGGGTGGCCAGACGCTCCAGGCTAAACCCGGTAGCTTCACCCCGGCCGTGCACGGCAGTGAGCAAGAAGCGCAGGTGCTGGCTCAGTGGAAGGAGCAGGTCGAAAGCTTTGGAGCTTGTGCATCCTTCGCCTCGGGTCAGCACCTGCTCGATTACATCGGCCGTCTCATCGCAGACCTAGCCTTGGGTGCTGAGGACGACTACGTTCTGCTACACCGCGACCTTCACGATAAGCAGCTGCTGTGGGATGGCACCTCACTGGCACTGATTGATCTCGATACGGCTGCCTACGGTGAAGCTGCCCTCGACCTGGGCAATCTGCTGGCACACCTGGAGCTGCGGACAGTTCAGGGTATCTACCCGCAGGACTTCTCCCAGATTGTCATTCAGCTCCTCGAAGCACTAGGCACCGATAGCGGGATCAGCCCCCAGAGGTTGGAGCTCTACAGGCAGGCTGCCCGCGCCCGCATCGCCTGTGTCTACAGCTTTAGACCCTCCGCCCACCGCTGGTTAGAAACCTGGATTGACCACACGCTCAACCACCTCTAAAGACTCAAAGGAAACACACCATGAAAATCTCTGTTATCGGTTGCGGCTACCTCGGCGCCGTGCACGCAGCAGCAATGGCCCACCTGGGTCACCAGACCATCGGCATCGATGTTGACCCCCACAAAATCGAAACCCTCTCAGCGGGTCAGGCTCCCTTCTTCGAGCCGGGCTTCCCTCAGCTTCTGCGTTTCTCCCTCGACGCCGGCAAACTCAGCTTCCAGCTAGCGCCAGTCAGTGATACCCTCGCCGATGTTGATGTTCACTTTATCGCTGTGGGCACTCCCCAGTCCGATTCTGGCAAGGCAGCTAACCTCAGCTACGTTGAATCAGCCCTCGACATGATTCTTGAGGCAATTCCCGCCGAGAAGAAAGCTGCGGCTACGCCCGGGCGTCCTGCCACCGTCATCGTCGGCAAATCTACCGTTCCTGTGGGCACCGCCAGCCGCCTAGCTGAGCGCGCCGAGCAGGCAGGAGCCGTACTGCTCTGGAACCCCGAATTCTTGCGCGAGGGCTTTGCAGTACAAGATACCCTGCACCCCGACCGCCTGGTCTACGGCCTGCCCGCAGAACCCCGGGCAGCCCAGGCCGGGGCAAAGGCGCTCGATGCTGTCTACGCACCGCTACTAGCCGAGGGCATCCCCCAGATCAAGACCAACTACCCCACCGCTGAACTGGTCAAGGTAGCGGCTAACTCCTTCCTTGCCACCAAGATTTCCTTCATCAACGCCATGGCCGAGCTCTGCGAAGCTACCGGCGGCGATGTGACCGAGCTAGCCCACGCAATTGGCTACGACGAGCGCATTGGCAACAAGTTCCTGCGCGCCGGTGTGGGCTTTGGCGGCGGCTGCCTGCCCAAGGACATCCGTGCCTTCATGGCCCGGGCCGAAGAGTTGGGAGTTGAAGATGCAGTAAGCTTCCTCAGAGATATCGATGCCATCAACCAGCGCCGCCGCGACAGGGTCGTCACCGAATCCATCAAGGCCTTCGGTGGAGACATTGAGGGAGCCCGCATCACCGTTCTAGGTGCTGCTTTCAAGCCCAACAGCGACGATATCCGAGACTCACCGGCCCTGGAGGTCGCCCTACGCCTGGCAGATGCCGGTGCCGCTGTGACCATCAGCGACCCCGAGGCCCTACCCGGTGTTGCCGCCCGCTACCCCCAGCTCACCTGTGTGCAGGATCCAGAACAGGCCCTGGCAGGTGCCCAGCTGGTACTTCTTCTGACCGAATGGCAGACCTTTATTGAGCTCGACCCTGCCCGCGTAGCGTCGTTGGTTGAGCGCCCCCGCATTATTGACGGCCGCAACGCCCTGGATAAGGACGCCTGGCTGGCAGCGGGCTGGGACTACGCGGGCTTGGGTCGGTAGGGTTAACCCTCGGTTCGAGCTAACGGATAGAGCAAAGCCGCCTGCTCACCTTCCTTGCCCTAGGGCAGAGAAAGTGGGTAGGCGGCGTCCTTTTTCTGGAGCTAAAGCAGGGTAGGCTGCTCTCCCTCGTCCGCCCCCGCCTCGCGCAGGGCTGCGATAGCCCGCTCGAAGTCATCGAGCGATTCAAAAGCCTGGTAGACGCTGGCGAAACGCAGGTAGGCGACGGTATCCAGCTTCGACAGGGGCTCAAGGATAGATAGCCCTACCTCATGGGCGTCAATTTCTGCGATTCCCTTCGCGCGGATTGCCTCTTCGACTTCCTGTGCTAGCTTAGCCAGGTCGTCCTCCCCCACGGGGCGCCCCTGGCAGGCCTTACGCACGCCAGAGACAATCTTGGCCCGGTCAAAGGGTTCGGTCACGCCACTTCGCTTAATCACCGAAACAGCGGTGGTTTCGACGGTGGTGAACCGCTTGCCGCAGTTGCTGCACTGGCGGCGGCGGCGAATTGCTGAGTTGTCGTCGGTAGTTCGCGAGTCAACTACCTTTGAGGTGGAATTACGGCAGAAGGGGCAGTTCATGTGGTTCCTCCGGTGGGTACCTTATTTGGTCTGGCCGGTACGCGCGGTGATGGCTTCACCATGGGCGGGTAGGTCTTCGTCGTGGGCAACCGCGACAATGGCATCGCCGATCTCGGCCAGGGCGCTCTGACTGTAGTTAATCAGCTGCACAGCCTTCATAAAGACGGTGGTGTTGAGCCCCGATGCGTAGGCAGCTGAACCGCCGGTGGGCAGGACGTGGTTGGAGCCGGCCGCGTAGTCGCCCAGGGGCACCGGGGAGTAGGGGCCAATGAAGATAGCCCCGGCGTTACGGACCCGACCGGCCACCTCTTCTGCCTTCTCGGTATGGATTTCAAGGTGCTCTGCTGCGTAGGCGTCGGCTACCGCGATTGAGGCTTCGAGGCTGTCGGTGAGCACCACGCCAGACTGGGGGCCGGTCAGGGCAGTGGCAACGCGTTCGCTGTGCTTGGTCTCAGCGGCTCGTTGATTGATGGCGTCCTGCACGGCGGCGGCGAGGGTTGGGCTGTGGGTGATAAGGACGGACCCGGCGTTAGGGTCGTGTTCGGCCTGGGAGATCAGGTCGGCGGCAACGTAGTCGGGGTTGGCGGTGTCGTCGGCGATGACGGCGATTTCGGTGGTTCCGGCTTCGCCGTCCACCCCCACAACGCCCTGCAGGGCCCGCTTGGCCATGGCGACAAAGATGTTGCCGGGGCCAGTGATGGTATCGACGGGTTCAAGAACTTCACCGGCGTCGTCCAGCCCGTAGGCCATAGCGCCCAGGGCACCGGCGCCGCCGATGGCCCAGACTTCGGCAATGCCCAGCAGCCCGGCTGCACCCAGGATGGTGGGGTGGGGCAGGCCGTCGAATTCTTTTTGGGGCGGGGTGCAGAGCACGATGGAGCCGACGCCCGCTGCCTGGGCGGGTACGGTGTTCATAATGACCGATGAGGGGTAGACGGCCAGGCCGCCGGGCACGTACACGCCGGCGCGGCGCACGGGGATCCAGCGGTTGGTGAGGACGGCCCCGGGGGCAACTTCGATGGTCTGATCGGCGGGGCGCTGGGCGGCTGCAAAAGCACGGGTGCGCTCGATGGCGATTTCTAGGCCCTTGCGGACGCCCGGGTCAAGGTTCTCGACCGCCCGGTCGATAGCGCTCTGCGGTACGCGCAGGGCGCCCTGCTCTACTCCGTCGAAACGGGCGGAGAGTTCTCGCAGGTAGTCAGCGCCGCGGTCCTGGACGTTCTCGAGGATTTCGTGCACGGTGGTGAGCGCATTGCCCACGAACTCTGTGGTCTGGCGCGGGACGATACGGCGCAACTCTGCGTAGGAGTGGTTGCTGCCGCGCAGGTCGATAGTGCGCAGGGTGAAGTCTGCAGGTGCAGTGGAGTTCTGGGTATTGTCTGTTGTGCTCACTCTTTGATTTTAACGCGGCCGTCAAGCCGCAGCGGGTTAGGCCGGTGGGTTTTCCGGCTGGTGAGATTCTGCCGCCTTGAGTTTTTCTGCCACGGCCTGCCAGCCGGGCGGACGCTTACGAGCAGGCAGGGACTCGACCACGGTGAGGTAGGACTCGGCGATAAGCTCGGCTAGCAGCTCGCCAGTCACATCTGGGTGGGGCACGAGACTGTACCAGTGGGTTTTGTTCATGTGCCAGGCAGGGCACGCCGCCGGGTGGGTTTCGATGATAGCTGCAACGTCGGCCGGGTGGGCTTTGAGGTTGACCAGCTGGGTGCCGTCCTTCTCAGCTAACACCATGAACCATCTGCCACCCACGCGGGCGGCTTCGGCGTCGCTGCGGGAGGTGAAGCGGTAGAGCTCGGTTGCGGGCAGGGCCAGGGCGTGCGCGGACGCCGCCTCGTAGAGGGCGCGGGAGGTGGAAAGGGGCATGAGGTTCAAAGCTTAGTGGTCACTCTTCTTTATAAGGTGAAGCAGGCTCACGCTCGCTGCCGACCCTCTCGCTGGTTCGCTAGCGCTCACAAGCGATTCACGCCAGCCCCGAGCCAGCAGCTTCGCTGTGAGCCTGCTTCACCTGTCATCTGGACAGCTAGTTAGTAGTGTATTAACGCTCCGAGACAAGTGGTGAAATAATCAGAGTTTCTAGCTAACTATCATCTGTAGTAGTTGCCGAATCAGTGAAATGATAATGGTGGCAGCTTCACTTGGTCCATCCTGTTTGAGTTGTTCTTTCATGCGCTCAAAAAATGAGTCTGCTTTTTCAGCGGCAGCGGCCTGAGTTTCAGCCTGCTTAATCTGTTGCTCGCAGTCAGTTACGATTTCTTGGAGGGCAGCTCGCTGATTAAAGTCTGTGATAAATTCACCAATTTGCGTGCTCATCGATTCAAACAGCAACTCAATTTTTTTAGCTTGCTCCGCTGAAAATATTTCCGATGATCCGAAGTTATTTATTACCCCGCTTTGCGTCACAGAGTTATTATTTCCAGAAAAATTAATATTCTGTATATTTTGAGAGCCCACATTTAAACTAACTTGACCAGACACGTCCAACCAAGCTGGCGGGGTATCAGATTGAATAATATTATACCACTCAATGCTACCGCTAGGAAGATCCACCCTGATAGGAATGCTAGACCCCCAAGCACGTTGAGCTTTAATTATTCCCAACTTATCCAACTCTAGCAGGGCAAACTCAATAATTTGCTTATCTATCTTTCCTTCTAATTCAGCGATCAATTGCCGGATTACATCGCCCCTCAGAGACCTTACTTCTGAAAGTTTATTGAGAATAATGAGTTGAGCTCTACCCATTTGGCCTGGCCCATTGACCCATTGGGCAGCTGCATTCAACATTCGCTGCCCCTTCTGAGTGAATTGCAAGAAGGAGCCACCTAATGTGTCTACGATTTCAGCCAAACCTTGCTCGGATAACAGATATCGGTTATCTTCAAGCACGCCATTGTAATCGCCTAGGGACAACTCCCCCGTAGCTTTGCCATCATCAAGAATCTGAGCCAGCAGAAATCTTTCAGCAGGGTCAAAACCATCTAATAGCTTCTGAGACATACCCGTTAGCTCCAATCAGGAAACTATAGATTATTAGTGACACCTTAAACCTATTTTAGAACAGGTATTCTAGTCAATGCTTTTTAGAACATTTATTCTAGATACTGGATTTCATATCGCCACCTCAGACCCCACTGTATAGGCTCTTATTCGCCCTTATACTTCAGCTTCTGCAGCTCCGGCTTGTACTCGAAGTCAACAATGTCACCGTTGATGACCATGGGAATAGCTTGATCAATGACATCTAGCGGTACTATGAACCACTCTGAGGGTTTGAAAGGCTGCCCAGCTTCGTCGCTCAAAACGATGTCCAGACGTACGTCACTAAAGATTCTGTGGAGGAGGTGCTCCAGCCTTGAAGCCTTCACATTCTGCACTGCGTATTCTGCAACCAATTCAACCGGTGCCATCAGGTAGGTGGGCTGTGTCTCTGCATGAGCTATTCGCTTCTGCACAGGCCCACGCGAAAACCCGATCTTATAAAGGTCACGAAGCTGCGCAATATCCGGGTTAGTGCTCATCGATTTCAGCACATAAATGTAGCCATCGGGCATGAAATTATCGCCCAGCTCTTCAGTAACGAACTCACTATGGCTGGTTTCTTGTAGGGCAAGCCCGTCTTTCTCGCCCAAGCGCCCAGCTAATGACTGACGGTACATAGAGGACTCAGTTCCATTTTCAAAAATGACTCGTAGACGTTCCTTAGGTACCTTCCGATCGCCATTCTTAACGTATTCGGTCTCCCCCACTTCTGCCACGTAGAGCATGACTCCGCCCAGTACGAAGAAGCGCCCCTGCTTGATAGTTGAGAC
Organism: Rothia nasimurium; assembly: GCF_928381415.1. Lineage (GTDB taxonomy): Bacteria > Actinomycetota > Actinomycetes > Actinomycetales > Micrococcaceae > Rothia > Rothia nasimurium_H. The sequence goes on along the minus strand of NZ_CAKMSF010000006.1, from coordinate 106,378 downwards.
GCCTGAGAATTTACCAAGTTTCAGCTCGCCGGTTTCCAGCTGCTGGTGCTTAAGCTCAAAGAAGGGTTTGAACTTGTTAAAGTCTTCAGCCTTTTTACGTTGGGCGACATCGAACTCATCGGGTTCTCGTTGCAGCTCCTCCATGCCGGTGAAGTCGTAGATATCATTCCCGTCTTCAAGCAGGTCGAGTACATCGATGTCACTTTCAAATAGCTCCTCGACGCTGGTGGGGGCTTCGGGCAGTGTTAGAAGGTCAAACTCATCTAGGTGCCGTACCAGGTCAGCTTTAGCTTCATCATTGAGAAAGCCCACTAGTCGTGCCCCTAGTTTCCGTTCTGAAATCTCAAGGGTTTCAGGCGAGGGCAGGCGGTCGTGCTCCCGTCGGAAATCTACGATCTCAAGAAAGGCACGTTCAAGCCGATCGGTAGCGGTAATGGGCTTGGGTTTTTCGGGGGTATCGAGCAGCCCGTCGGTGTCATCAGCAATGAGCTGGTCTAACAAATCATCAAATGAGGGTTTCTCAGTGCTCATGGATTAGCCTTCCTAGCTCTGTGACGCTGTTTCGGGTGCCTGCCCAGCAGCTGCCCGTCGCTGTTCCCGTTCTCGCTTAGCTTTTTGCAGGATGAGTAGGGCTTCAGCATAGGTACGTTCGGTGGCATCTTCTGTTCGACGTTCGGGCTTGCGGCCGTTGACCTGTGCCCACATTTTAATTTTGGGGTAGAGCGCTAAGGCTTCTTCCGGTGTCATCACAATTTTATTGGTGGCTATGGTATCTGAAATAAGCCGAAGCACATTGGGGGTGACTGACTTAGAGAGCACCTCAAAGGCTTTCTGGAAGGGGTTAATAGTGTCAATCAGGTTGATGTTGAGTTCATCAATGTTGATGAACTTATTTGCCATCACCACAAATTTTTTGTCGCCTACGTTGCGGACTTCGCTGTTTTTGACGACGGAGTCCACGACTACCTGTTGGCGGACTTCTTCTACTTCGTCTTCGGTGAGGTCGGGGTATTGGGTGCGGATAATTTTGGGGATGATGACCTTGTTGGTGGTTTCTGCGTCGAGGGATCCTGTTGCGGCACGGGCAAAGGAGTCGTCTTGCAGGATTTTTGCTTTGAGGTCGTTGAGGTCGGTGCGGACGATTTGGCGTACTCGCTCTGTTGAGGGCTCCTTGAATCCTTTGATGGCGATGGTGCCGGGGTCGGGGTAGTCGTCGTTTCCTTTTTTGGCTTTGAAGGTGAAGTTGGGGGCTAGCACCTGTTCCATGAGCAGGGAGGCTGTGATGGCTTTGAGGGTGTTGTTGACGGAGACTGTGACCTGGCTTTGGGCGGCGTCTGGTTCTGCTATGAGGTTGGTGAATTGGGCGTGGGTTTTACCTTCTGAGTCTCGGGTGACTCGCCCGATGATTTGGATGACTTCGGTGAGGGAGGCTCGGTAGCCGACGGTGAGGGCGTGTTCTGCGTAGGGCCAGTCGAAGCCTTCTTTGGCCATGCCGAGTGCGATGATGATGTCTACTGCGTCGCGGTTTTTGGAGGCGACGGTGGTGAGATAGGTGAGGGTAGCGCTGCGTTTTTTGGGATCGGTGTCGTCTACGAGGTCGGCTACGCGCACCAACTGGCCGGTGTCTTTGCGGCGCATGACGATGATTCCGGTTTCGTCTTCGGTTTCTACGTGGTCGCCGATGGTGTCGAGGATGAAGCCGACTTCTTCGTATTTGTCTTTGGTAGATTCGCCTGAGCCTACGCTGGGTATGTGCAGGATGGTTTTCTTGTCGAGGTCGAGTACCTGGTCGATGGCGTCGGTGTAGCGTCCCTGGTAGAAGTGGTGGCCGATTCCTAGGGTTTTGAGGTGCTGGTAGCCGTTGAGCTGGTCGTAGTAGTTGAAGGTGACGGGGGTGAATTTGGCTTCGTCTTCGGGGGTGAGCACGGGTACAGAGTCGCCGCGGAAGTAGGAACCAGTCATGGCGACGATATGGGCGTCGGAGTGGGCCATAATGTCGCTGAGCAGAGAGCCGAGGCGGCTGTTGTCGAGGTCTGCTGAGACGTGGTGGAATTCGTCGATGGCGAGTACGGTGCCGTTGAATTCTTCGGGGGCGAGTTTTTCGAAGGCGAAGCGTAGGGTGGCGTGGGTGCAGACGAGGACGGCGTCTGGGCCTTTGAGGAAGGCGGTGAAGCGGTCTACTTTTCCGCTGGATGAGCCGGGGGTGCAGAGGTTGTTTTCGGGTTTGACGTCCCAGTCGGCGAAGAAGCCGTGGGCAGTGAGGTTGGTACTGGCGAAGGAGGCGCCGATGGAGCGTTCAGGAACAGCTACGATGACCTTGGTGCGGCCTTGGTTGAAGAGTTTGTCGAGGCCGACGAACATGAGGGCACGGGATTTGCCGGAGGCCGGGGGTGCTTTGACCAGTAGGTATTGGGCGGCTCGTTCGGCGTAGACGCGGCGCTGCATTTCGCGCATGCCCAGTTCGTCGGTGGTGACGGAGGTACCTGCCTGGGCGTAGGTGACGTTGACGATGTTATTGATGTTGTCGGTTGGGGTGCTCATGGTTAGTTCTCGTGGGTGGTGGGTGTGGTGGCAGGTGCGGACGCGGTTGCCTTGGGTCCGCGGGCACTGCGGTTGGTTTTCTTGGCGGCTTTGGCAGCTGCTTCGCGCTCTGCTTCTTCGGCGATCATTTTTTCGTAGAGGTCAAAGAGCACTTCCAGGCGTTCTTCGTCAGTTTCGAAGGGCTTTTTGGAGTAGAGAGAGTCGACGAGGTAGTCGATGGATAGGTGGGCATTTTTCAGGTCGGCTGGCATTTTGTCGGGGTCGTAGAGTTCAGCCAGGGTCTTCTCGCAGTGGTACTCGCGAACGTCGAGGACGCGTAGGGCGGCAGCAGTCAGCTTCTCCTTGGTTTTCTCGCTGAGGGGAGGAACCGGAAAATTGTTGTAGACCAGAGTATTGGAATAGCGTAACCGAGTTTCAAGTTTACCTCCCACCGCAGCAACCCAGGCCATATGCAAACGTGAGGTGAGGAGTGCAAAGAGCCAAGGCTCTGCGTCATACACAGCGAATGCTGAATCAGAAACCACCGTGTCTGGTCCTAAATACCCTATCGGTACATATGTCCTGCGTTCTGATGAAACGCGAGGAACAATAATCGAATCAGTTGGCTTATACCTGATTTCTGTAAATTTATAGGGTTTAGCAGCCATCGCCTGTGTGCCACCTTTGAACTAGCTTGCCTCATCTCTTTAACTGCACTAAAGCGTTCTCTAAAAAACCCAATCGAAGAGACTTCACCATAGTTTTCCCCTTCAACCCAAATACAATACCGAATATTTCCTTTAATAAATTCATCCGAACCAATAAATTTTTTAATAAAATCAACAGCATTAGGATAAATTTGCAACAACCCCTCCTTATCAGTTTCGCTAAGCACAAGAGCACCACCATCGGTAGGTTGACTCCCCTTGGTCATACTAGAGAGGTGGTTCGAAAGTGGATTTCGGCGAGATTTTATTACCAAATCACTACCATTTGATAGGTAAGGGTTTATATTATCAACAGATTTAATCAGACCATCGCTAAATATTAATTTTTGACTTTGACTCAGATTTCTCAGAGAAATAACTACGACAGTCACGCCTGCATTGCGTTTTGCATTGTTCTCCCATTTAAAGGAGGTATAAGCGTAGCCGATTTCGATTCCACCACTAAGGATCGTAGGGAACATGAGGGCTACGTGGTCGCCTTGAGCTACTGAGTTCGTTGAGACGAAAGCTAGCTGGGCTTGAGTGCCGCGAATATAGTCAGCTCCCTTGACGAACCAGAGGGCAATATAGTCCAGCTTCTTAGAGTAGGGTCGCTCCCCAAACACGTAGGGGAAGTCTGCCTTTTGCTCCTTGGTCTGCATGGACGAACCAACATAGGGCGGGTTACCGATGAGGTAAATTTCGTCTGCGCCCTTGTTGAGGCAGATCTGGTTCCAGTCGAGGCGGGTGGCGTTACCAGCCTTAATCTGGCCTGTCTCTTTGAGGGGAATCAGGGGAATCTCAATGCTGAATTTTTCTTTGAATTCCCGGTTCATCTGGTGCTTGGCAATCCAGAGAGACAGCACCGCTATTTCTACCGCAAAGTCATCAATCTCGATACCGTAAAAGTGTTCAATTGAAATCTGGGAATCATGGTAGAGGAAGCCTTGCTTGTTACCGCCAATTACCTGGAGGCGCTCTAAGATAGCGTGTTCGAGGCGGCGGAGCTCCTTGTAAGCAATGACCAAGAAATTACCGGACCCACAAGCAGGGTCAAAGATTCGGATATCCGCTATGCGATCTAGCAGTTTCTGAAGCTTCTTGACGCTGTTGTAGGCGGCGTCAAACTCTTCGCGCAACTCATCCAGGAAGAGGGGTTCAATCGTTTTGAGAATGTTCGGCACCGAGGTGTAGTGCTGCCCTAGGTCGGATCGCTGCCCCGGGGCAACCACTGCCTGGAACATGGAACCGAAAATATCCGGGTTGATCTCCTGCCATTTCAGGGTACCCAATTCGATGAGGGTTTCCCGTGCTTTCTGGGTAAAGGCAGGCACCACAAGCCCGGCATTCTCACCGCCCCTACTGAATAGTCGGCCGTTCACGTAGGGGAAGTCCGCAAAAACCCCGGTTTTCTCCTGGGGATCAGAGGTATCAAGGGCATCAAAGAGACCTGTCAAGAATTCCTGGGTGTCGCTACCGTCCGCCTGGGTGAAGCTGCTGACCGCATTCGTGAACTGGTTATCGTCAAAAATACCAGTATCCTCTGCGAAGAAGCAGAAGAGCAGGCGGGTAAAGAATACGTTGAGTAGGTGGCGGGCGCTCTCCGACTCAGTTACATGCGGATTGGCTGAAAGGAGTTCGTCAAAGAGCTTGCCCATCTTTTCAGCTGCCTTGACATCGGCGTGGGCTTCTGAGGTGTATTGGGCTTTTTCCATCCCGGCCCAGGGAAGAAAGAAGGTGAACTTCTGGTCAATCTGGGCTATGGGGGTAGCGAGTGTTTCACCGGTTTTGGTGTCTGCTGCCAGCAGTTCCTGGTAGTCAGTCACGATAATAAACCGCGGGGAATAGCGGGTGACGTGGGCTGCGAGCCGGAGCTTTTCTAAAAGTTCTAGGGTGTCTTGGCCGGGCTGGGTTTCGCTGAAGTAGACGTAGTTCTTCAGGGCTACCTCGCGGTCATGCTCTTGAGCAACATTCAGGTGTCCACTTTTGAGGCGGCTGATGGTGCTTTTGGGGCGGCCGTAAGCTGCCAGCAGGTCGAAAATGAAGTCCTGGTCGTAAACTTCACGCCGCCCTAGCGGCTTCATGCGTTCCTCAATTGCGGAAAGGTTCAACCGAGCCATGCCACTCCCCTATGGTGATAAGATTTCGACTTCTCTAAGGATACCTATTCTGGGCTTCGGCTAGACGATGTGGACACTACAGCCTCACAGCGAAAGGCTTTCTGGAGCCTATCTACCCTGGGATAATTGGAGAATGGTGTTTACAGCTACTCTTGATCCTTGGTCCTTTTTGAAAACCGAAGCCGTTCCGCTGACCGTCATAACAGCAATTCTTGGTGTTATTTTTGCGGTGCTCAACCTCATGAAGCTAGCGTCAGACTCTCGCGAGCGCACCAGGCCCTACATCGCTCTCGAGCCGAGACTGGGCGTCCATCTCGACGGTGCAATTGATTTAGTGGTTACTAACTACGGTCAATCCCCCGCTCACAACGTTGTTCTCAAGCCTCTTGGCAAGCTTGAAGCTGGTAAAGACGAATACATTTTGCCTCTTCTGGACAAAGTTTTTAATCGCTCTTTCTATTTAGCTCCACACGCGAGTTTTAGAATCATGTGGCGGACGATAGAGGCGGGGAGAGAATGCGGTGCCCCTGAAGTTCTGGACGTTGAAGTAACGTATAGCTGGAGTAAACCTACTCTACTGCGGCGAAACCGTGATTACACAGAAGTAATCACGGTTGACACAGGCTTCACTGCTGCAGCGCCTATGCCTGCAACGGGGTCGATACGTAAACTTGGTAGCCCTAGCGAAAAATCCTTAGCTAACATCGACAATGCAATTAGGACACTGAGTCAGCACGTTGCAAATCGCTACTAGTGTTTTTCAGCATCAGGTGAACATTCATTGACGGTTCGTTCAAAGATGTTTCGTCAAGAAAAGGAACATAGGAAGGAGCAACTCCTCAGCCTCGTGTGCCGACGTGAAAAGCGAAGAGTTGGTTAGCTTTACTCAAAGAACTATTTTTGCCCCTACCCTCCACGATGCTATGGGCGGTGGTCTCTCGGAGAAACCGGGGTCGTATACCCCTTCCATGTATGACTAGAGTGAGAAAAGAGTTTGAATACTTCTGGCAAGAGGGGCTGCCCAAGACCAGCTCGTACATAGAGATCATCCAGCGAGGCAATGACATCCGCAACAGATCGAGGCTCGAACTGCCCCACTAGCCTTTTAGCTTTTACTCGAACATTGTTAGGGGTAGGGCCAGCATCAATCACCGAGTGGTGCCACAAGCGACTATGATGAGCACATCTATTTCTCAGGTACACCAGCGCCCTAATTCTATAGGCAAAGCCTGCTTTAGCTACCCCGAGTTCTTGAGCTACTTTTCGGGCTAGTTCTCCGCTATCACCTAGCTCAATCACTTTAGATAGGGTGCCAAAGGAAAATGCCTCAACCGCAGACCAAATCGGTAAAGACTGAAGGCCGTCTTCTTGACTGGCACCCTGTTCCATATACTTCAAGATGTGCCGGTCACGGCTTCTAGCTATATCCCTGGTACAGGCTAACCGAACGTGGTCACCAGTTGACCCATAAAAATCAGAATCTAGATAGCGACGGTATGCCTCATAGTCTCGGGCCAGTACCCTAGCAAGTACTGTTCTGAGTAGCAGCTCAATCTCGGTTAGGCGAGCAAGTAGCAAAGCACGCAGCCTGGCGTCATCGTCATAAACCTGACAAATAGCACTGAAAGATACTCCGGTGCGGAATGTATCATCACCTCGTTCTGGAGCGACCTGAAAATACCGGGCATACCCTGAAAATCTGTAATAGTTATTGGCCCTGAAGAATTCTAGACAGGCATCTAAATCATCTACTACTAGACCCCGTTTCACCACGAGATCAGCCTGTTCTTCTGGGGTAAGGTAGGGCTTCATTGCACACCTTTCAGATACAAAAGGCCCCTCCCATTTGAGCTTCTGCGAGAGGCTTGGGAGGGGGACGATTGTCTCCATCATAGCATTGATACAGGCTATATGAAACTCGATAGATCTTACAGGGCAGCCTTGGTGCCAGCTGCGTTGGCAATCGGTGATCTACCTTAACCAGGTCGCGTTAGACCACCGCCAGCAGTGTGTGCGGGCAATGGGGCCACACCCAGCACCAGTTCTTGCCGCTGTTCGGCAGCTGCGCGGACAGCAACGTCCGAGGCCCGTGCGACATGAGCTCCAGTGTAGTACCACCTGAAAAGTGCACGTGCCGCTGCAAAAAGCAACGGCACGTGCACTTTTCCGAGGGCATTTACCTACAGGGCAGCTTTACTTACCCTGGGCTGCTGCCTCATCAGCTGACGCAACGGTGAAGCGGGTACCGGCGTGGGCGGGGTTTTCGATTTCGTCCAGAGCTGCTACAGCGAAGTCCTGGGTTGAGACGAACATGCCGGCAGGTACATCTAGCTCAGTGCGGTAGTCACCGGTGCGGGCGCCGGGGGCGATCATGGGTGAGGGGGCCAGGACGGTCCACTTGAGGTCGGTAGCTGCCCGGTAGTCGCCCAGAATCTCAGCAAAGGTCTTGGCTTCGGTCAGGTATTCTTCGGGGAAGTCGGGACTCTCCAGCAGCAGACCCTCGCTAGCGTTGAGGGAACCGGCGCCGCCGACGATGAGGAAGCGGCCGGTGGGGGCTGCCGCTATGAGGGCGCGGTGGGCGGCGATAGCTGCGGAGTAGTCGTCGCGGCTAGCAACGGAGATGACGGTTGCCTCGGATGAGTTGATGATCTCTACCAGGGCCTCGGTGGTGGCCAGGTCGAGGGGCAGGGTACCTGCTGAGCCGCTGCGGGTGTAGCTGGTTACCTGGTGGCCGCGATTCTGTGCTTCTGCAACGATTGCTGAGCCGACCATACCTGCTGCGCCGATCACTGAGATGTTCATGGGTTTTCTCCTTGAAGAGTTGGTTTTCTGTATCGAACAGTTCTATAGTATGTTTTAGAAACCAATTACCTCAAGGTAACTATTAGGGGTTTTTAAAAAACTTTCAGAAAGGCCCACCGTGACATCATCGCCCCAGGTCAGCGCGGACGTCCGCCCCGCCTCCCAGCCGGCAGCAGAGCAGCTGCCCGCCAACGTCCTCGACCAGAACTGCCCCTCGCGCACCGTGCTGCGCCACCTCACCGACCGGTGGACTCCCCTGATTGTCACAGTGCTGGCAGACGGTGAGCCGGTACGGTTCAAGGATCTCAAAAGCACCATCCAGGGGGTCTCCCCCAAAGTGCTGACCGAAACCCTGCGCTCGATGGAACGTGACGGACTGCTGACCCGCCACATCACCGCCAGCGTTCCCCCGCGCGTGGACTACCAGCTCACCGACCTGGGGCTGACCACCGTTGAGCCGCTCACCGCCGTCCGCCTCTGGGCAGAAACCCACCTGGAAGAGGTGCAGGCCAACCGCGAGCGCTACGACGCTGCCCAGGCTCTCTAAGAACACCCTTGATAAAAGAATGTGCCGCCCGATTCCGAGCGAAGGAGTCTTACTCCCCCGCTCGATATCAGGCGGCACATCCGGTGCTTCTTAGCTACCTAGAGGTCCAGGCAGGCCGGGCCCAACAGCACCTTGAGGTCACCAAAGAGGGCCGGGTTAGGGTTGACCCGCAGGTCAGCACCTAGCCGGATCAGCAGGCGCTTGGTGCGGGTGGTCATCGCGATGCGCACCTCGGATTCGCCCTTATGATTCCGCAAAATATCGCGCAGCTGGCCCAGGGTCTCCTCGGTCGCCTTGTACTCGGGGATAGCGATAGTGACGGGCCCGCCGGTGCCGTCCGCTGAAATCTCGGGGATATTCAGCTCCTGGGCACTCAGGGTCACAGAGCCGTCATCGCGGCGCTGCAAGCGCCCCTTGATGGTACAAATCAGGTCTTCTGCCAGCACACCGGCAATCGGCTCGTAGGCCCGGCCAAAGAACATGACCTCGATGGAGCCGGTGCGGTCTTCCATCTCAATACGGGCATAGGGGTTACCGGAGTTCTTCGCGATACGGCGAGAAACGCTGGTAATCATGCCCGCAATAGTCACAATCGCCCCATCGGGCTTCACCGAATCTTCAGACACAAGACCCTGAATCGTAGAATCCGACAGAGAGTCCAGGGCATCTTCAAGACCGCGCAGGGGGTGGTCAGAGACGTAGAGGCCCAGCATCTCGCGCTCAAAGTTGAGCTTATCGCGCTTCTCCCACTCGGGGACGTCCGGAATCTGTACCGCCAGTTCGTTCGCCGGGTTATCGTCGTCCATCCCCAGACCGCCAAAGAGGTCGAACTGGCCGGCAGCCTCCTGACGCTTGACCGAGACGGTCGCGTCGATGGCCTCTTCGTGAATCATGGAGAGCGGACGCCGGTCGTGGCCCAGCGAGTCAAAGGCACCGGCCTTGATGAGGGAGTCCACGGTGCGCTTGTTACAGACAACAATCGGAACCTTGGCCAGGAAGTCGTTGAAGTTCTCGTAGCGGCCCTTTTCTTCGCGGGCATCGACCATAGCAGAGACCACGTTGGCACCCACGTTACGGATAGCACCCATGCCGAAGCGGATATCGTCGCCCACAGGGGTGAAGTTCAGGGCAGACTCGTTCACATCGGGCGGCAGCACCGTAATCTTCATGTGGCGGCACTCGTTCAGGTAGAGGGCGAGCTTGTCCTTGTCATCACCAACTGAGGTCAGCAGCGCAGCCATGTACTCCTGGGGGTAGTGGGCCTTCAGGTAGGCCGTCCAGTAGGAAACCAGACCGTAGGCCGCCGTATGAGCCTTGTTAAAGGCGTAGTCAGAGAAGGGCAGCAGAATATCCCAGAGGGCCTTTACCGCCCCTTCGGAGTAGCCGTTATCGAGCATGCCCTGGTGGAAGGTGGCATACTGCTTATCCAGCTCCTCCTTCTTCTTCTTACCCATAGCGCGACGCAAAATATCTGCCTCACCCAGGGAGTAATTAGCGACCTTCTGGGCAATCGCCATAACCTGCTCCTGATACACGATCAGGCCGTAGGTGGTATCGAGGATCTCCGCCAGGGGCTCTTCGAGCTCCGGGTGGATGGGGGTGACCTCCTGCAGACCGTTCTTACGCAGGGCGTAGTTGGTGTGGGAGTTCGCGCCCATGGGGCCGGGGCGGTAGAGCGCCAAGACCGCCGAAATGTGCTCAAAGTGGTCAGGCTGCATGAGCTTGAGTAGCTGGCGCATGGGCCCACCATCGAGCTGGAAAACACCCAGGGTATCGCCCCGGGCCAGCAGCTTATAGGACTCAGCATCATCCAGCTCTAGGGTTTCCAGATCTAGGTCTTCGCCACGGTTGAGCTTAATGTTCTCAATCGCGTCCGAGATGATGGTCAGGTTACGCAGGCCCAAGAAGTCCATCTTGATCAGCCCCAGCCCTTCACAGGTGGGGTAATCGAACTGGGTGATAACCTGGCCGTCCTGCTCACGGCGCATGATGGGGATAACGTCAATCAGGTCGTGGCTCGACATGATGACGCCCGCCGCGTGCACGCCCCACTGGCGCTTCAGACCCTCGATACCCTTCGCGGTCTCAAAGACCTTCGAAGCATCGGCATCAGACTCGATGAGGTCGCGCAGCTCCTGGGCGTCGTTATAGCGCTTGTCCTCGGGGTTGTAGACGTTCGCTAGGGCAATATTCTTGCCCATGACGTCCTCGGGCATTGCCTTGGTCAGACGCTCGCCGGTGGAGAAGGGGTAGCCCAGCACACGGGAGGAGTCCTTGAGGGCCTGCTTAGCTTTGATGGTGCCGTAGGTGACGATCATTGCCACCTTGTCTTCGCCGTACTTCTCGGTCACATAGTGAATCACTTCAGAACGGCGGCGATCATCGAAGTCCACGTCGAAGTCGGGCATGGAGACGCGGTCGGGGTTGAGGAAGCGTTCGAAGATCAGGTCGTGTTCCAGCGGGTTCAGGTCGGTAATACGCATGGCGTAGGCGACCATGGAACCTGCACCCGAGCCACGGCCCGGGCCCACACGGATGCCGTTCTCCTTGGCCCAGTTGATAAAGTCAGCAACCACCAAGAAGTAGCCGGGGAAGCCCATCTGCGAAATGATGCCCACCTCGTACTCAGCCTGTTTGCGCACTTCATCGGGCACACCCTTGGGGAAGCGGTAGTGCAGGCCGCGCTCAACCTCTTTGACGAACCAGGATTCCTCGTTTTCGCCCTCAGGCACGGGGAAGTTGGGCATGTAGTTGGCCTTGGTATTGAACTCCACGGAGCAGCGCTCGGCGATTTCCATGGTGTTGTTGCAGGCCTCGGGGTAGTCGCGGAAGAGCTCGCGCATCTCAGCCGGCGACTTGAGGTAGAAGTTATCGGCGTCGAACTTGAAGCGCTTGGGGTCCTGCAGGGTGGAGCCTGACTGCACGCACAGCAGCGCGGCGTGGGCCTTGGCGTCCTCTGCGTGGGTGTAGTGCAGGTCGTTGGTGGCAACTAGGGGAAGCTTCAGTTCTTTGGCCAGCTTGAGCAGGTCGGCCATGACGTTCTTCTCGATATCAAGCCCGTGATCCATGAGCTCGCAGTAGAAGTTTTCCTTGCCGAAGATATCGCGGAAGTCGCTGGCTGCCTGCATGGCCTCCTTGTACTGCCCCAGGCGCAGACGGGTCTGCACCTCACCCGAGGGGCAGCCGGTGGTGGCGATCAGACCCTTACCGTAGGTCTGGAGTAGCTCACGGTCCATACGCGGCTTATAGAAGTGGCCTTCAAGCGAGGCTAGAGAGGACGCCCGGAACAGGTTATGCATACCCTGCGTGTTCTCTGCCCACATAGTCATGTGGGTGTAAGCGCCACCGCCGGAAACGTCATCGCGCCCGCCCTCACCAAATTTCACGCGGGTGCGGTCCTGACGGGCGGTACCCGGAGTCAGGTAGGCCTCCACACCGATAATGGGTTTGACCCCGGCGTTATTGGCCTTGTTCCAAAAGTCGAAGGCGCCAAAGAGGAAGCCGTGGTCGGTGGTTGCCAGGGCGTTCATGCCCAGCTGCTTCGAGTGCTCAAAGAGGTCGGTTAGACGGGCAGCGCCATCGAGCATGGAGTACTCGGTGTGCACGTGCAGGTGGGTGAAGTCGGTGTTAGCCATGCGGGTTGCGTCCTTAGCGTCGGGCTCTAGAAGTTGCCCTCACGCAGGGTATCGAGAGCGTACTGAAGGTCAGGGGTGTAGGGGCTTTCGAACTCCACCTGCTCACCGCTGGTGGGGTGGGTGAAGCCCAGCCGGTGGGCATGCAGCCACTGGCGGGTAAGGCCCAGATGCGCGCTCATGGTGGGGTCTGCCCCGTAGGTCAGATCGCCCGCGCAGGGGTGGCGCAGGGCAGAGAAATGCACACGAATCTGGTGGGTACGGCCGGTTTCAAGGTGCACCTCAACCAAGGACGCCGGCCCAAAGGCTTCGAGCACCTCATAGTGGGTGATAGCCGGCTTGCCGTCCTCGTTGACCGCAAACTTCCATTCGCTGCCGGGGTGGCGGCCAATAGGGGCATCGATAGTACCCTTGAGCGGGTCGGGTAGCCCCTGCACTAGGGTGTGGTAGACCTTGGTGACGGTACGGTCCTTGAAGGCCTTCTTCATGACCGAGTAGGCTCGCTCGTTCTTGGTCACAACCATCAGCCCCGAGGTTCCGACGTCCAGGCGGTGCACAATCCCCTGACGCTCAGCAGCACCGCTGGTGGCAATATCAATCCCGGCGTGCTTCAGGGCCCCAACAACCGTAGGGCCGTGCCAGCCCATCGACGGGTGGGCGGCAACACCGGTGGGCTTATCGACCACCACGATGTCGTCATCCTGGTAGACAATCGAAAAACCGTCAACCTGCTCAGCCTCAATCTGCGTTAGATCACGCGGCGGAGTGCCCGCAGCCTGCACGGTCATTCCCTCAAGCAGTTTGGACGAGGCCTTAGCCTTCACTCCCCTGCCCTTGGCATCGAGAAGCTGAACCTCGCCGTCCTTAACCCAGCTACTCACCGTTGTGCGCGACTGGCCACTCAGCTCAGCGAGCAGGGCATCAAGCCGGGTACCGGCCTGGTCGGCTCCTACCACAAATGTCAGTTCAATCTTCTGAGACACTAGACCCCCACCTCGTTCTTCTTTGCCTTATCGGCTCGTACTTCACGCTGGCCGTCCATGCGGTAGCCCAGAAAAGTCAGCACAACAATCGCCGCCATTGATACACAGATTGCTGCATCGGCAATATTAAAAATCGCAAAATTAGGTACAGAAATATAATCGACCACGTGCCCGATGCCGAATCCAGGCTCACGGAAGAGGCGGTCGTGCAGGTTGCCCACAATGCCCCCTGCCAGGGTCGCCAGCAGAATAACCCAGGGCAGGGTCTTAGCCCGCACCACCAGGGTCAGCGTCACCAGGGCACCCACCGTTGAAATCAGGGTGAACAGCCAGGTAGACCCCTCGCCCATAGAGAAAGCGGCACCCGGGTTCAGGTAGTAACGCCACCAGAGCAAGCCGTCGATCACGGTGATGGTCTGCCCCACGGTCATGGTTATCTCTACCAGATGCTTGACCCACTGGTCAGCCCCGTATACCAGGGCAAACAGTGCCAGGGCCAACAGGGCCTTAGCCACCCCAGAAATCGTACGAACCGGCACCAAAACAGTGCCCTCCTGCTGGGTTTTAGCCACCGTACTCCCTGCCTTCAAACGTCAAAAACTGCACACACCAGCTTATCGCGTTCGGAACCTAGCCGGTACCACAGGTCGATATCTTAAACATCTCAGGCGGCCCCTCTTACCGAGGAGCCGCCTGAGCATATGGAGGCTACCGCCTAAACACTAGGAAAGCCTAGGAGTTGTTGCTGAAAACCCCGTTACGCTGGCCAAACGCGCCGAAGCCCTGGGACTGTGCTGCCGCTGCTGCGGGAGCACCCTCAGCCTTGGGTTCAAGAGCGGGGGTCTCTTCGAGGGTGGTCAGCTGCTTGTTCAGGTAATCGCGCAGGGAAGTGCGGTACTGGTTCTCGAAGGAACGCAGCTTGGCAACAGAAACCTCGAGGTCGCTCTTGGTCTTTTCCAGATCGCCAAGCACCTGGTTCGACTTCTGCTCAGCTTCAGAAACAAGCTTGGCGGCTTCGTCACGACCTTCGGTAATCAGGCGTTCACGCTCGCGCTTGCCCTCGAAGACGTAGTCATCGTGAACCTTCTGGGCCATAGCCAGCAGGCCGGTGGCGCTAGAGGGTGACAGAGTGGGCTCAGCGGCGGCAGGTGCTGCTGCCGGAGCAGGAGTTGCCGCAGCGGGCTGAGAATCAACCACAATTTCAGCCTCGGCCAGGGCACCGCCCTGCTGGGCAGGAGCCAGTGAAATCTTCGCCTCTGCCTCTTCAAGCTGGCGCTTGAGGCTAGCATTCTCGGCGTTCAGACGACGCAGTTCAATGACAATCTCGTCAAGGAAATCGTCAACCTCTTCAGGGTTGTAGCCTTCCTTGAACTTAGTCGGCTGGAAGCGCTTATTGATTACTTCCTCAGGCGTGAGTGCCACGATTATTCACCTCTATTTTCTAAAAATCTTTATGCTTTGGCCCGTAGTGTTCCCGGTGCGCAGTATGTGCTGGAGTCAGGCGCATGAAGCTCGAACTTTCAGCGCGCTAAAAGTTCGGGTAGTCCCCTATTTACTACAACACAAAATTACCTGGCAAAGGGGCACCGCGCAACACTATGACCCCAGTTAAGTGTGAGCCACTGGTCACGTCACCACTTGAGGGGACAACCCCCAGCCTGCTGACTGACAGGATTCATCAGCCACCTTGCACACCCTACGTGCAGCAGGTGTTTACCTACCAGGTTCTAAACGGAGAGGTTGTAGGCCAGGTTAGTTAGCAGGGAATAAGCGAACCAGAGAGCCATCAACAGAATCATGAAGCCCACATCCAAGGAAATACCACCCAGGTTAATGGGCTTAATCAGGCGGCGGGCAGCATTCATGGGCGGGTCGGTGACCGCGTAGACAAATGAAGCAACCACCAGTACGACCCCTCGGGGCCGCCAGTAGCGGGCAAACATCTGCACCCAGTCGAGTACCAGGCGGATCATAAAAACGACAATCAGCAGGTAGGCGACGATAGCCAAGAGAGCAAAAAGATAACCCACTGTGCTGTTTAGGCCTGGTTGAAGGGGGTGACGTCGTCGCTGTCCAGAGCTACCGGAACCTCGGTGCCCTCAGCACCGAGAACCTCAAGGTTAGCGGGGGTCAGCAGGAATACCTTGTCGGTCACGCGCTCGATGTGACCGTTCAGGGCAAAAGCCAGGCCGGCAGAAAAGTCGATGAGACGCTTGGCGTCGGTATCGCCCATGTCGGTGACGTTCATAATCACGGGGATATTCTCGCGGAAGGACTCACCGATAATCTTGGCGTCGTTGTAGGAGCGGGGGTGGATGGTGGTGATACGGCGCAATTCTTCGCTGCTTTCTTCGGTGAAGGAGGGGGTCAGGGCGGTTGAGGTGTAGTTGGTTGCCTGCTGGTGGGTACCGGGGAAGTCCCAGTCGGTGCCGGGGCTTTCGACCTGTTCAAGAAGCTGATCGTCGGCCTCGGCTACAGAAACGCTACCGGCAGTTGCTTCGGGAGCCGGACGGCTGCGGATGGCCTCGGGTGAAATACCCAGAAGGACGTCACGGTCGGCAGTGGACGAGATATGGGCACGCCCTTCAGCGGGAGCTAGCTCATCGGGGTAGGCATCGTACTGGTCATCAGCCTCAAAAACGGTCTCTTCATAGATCGTTTCAGGGTGGCGCTGGGGCCGCTCTGTGCGCTGCGCTTCGTCTTCTACCTGGCCCAGGCCCAGGTAGGCCATTGCCTGGTGTAGTGTGCGAGCCATTCTTACCCTCCCTTTGAGTAGCCTTTCCGCCGGTTGACGGGGCTTAAAACCTCTGTTGCTATCAACCTTTTACGGTACCAAAAAGTCGCCTGTCTTTCTCGCAGACAAGCCCAAGGAAAACCTCAGTATTCCCGGTGAATTATGGGCCTCTGCCCTTAGTGGGCCGGACGGGCTCCCATGATTGAGGAGCCAACCCGCACAGAAGTAGCTCCCCAGCGAATTGCCTCAACCAGGTCGTGGCTCATACCCGCCGAGATAGTGGTTGCCTCAGGGTAGTGTTCCATCAGCTGCTGGGAGTAGCCGTGCAGCCTCTCAAAGGCGGCTGCAGCGTCCTGGCCCAGCGGGGCAACCGCCATGAGCCCACCCAGGGTAAGGCCCGGCAGGGAGCTAATATGGTCGGCAAGGGCCAAAATCTCGGTGGGGTCTGCTCCCCCGCGCGCACCCAGGGCAGCCTGCCCGGCGGTGGCTTCAACGGTGGTATCGAGCCCTACCTGGATAAGGCAGCGCAGACCACCGTGTGCCAGTGCTGCCGGAGCCTCAACCTCACCGTTCTCATAGCGGGCCAGACGGTTACTGTAGGCCTTAGAGAGGGCATCGGCCAGTTGAGGGCGGTCAACCGACTGCACCTCGTGCGCATACTGCACCACAGACTTAGCCTTGTTGGTCTGCAGCTGGCCAATAAAGGACCAGCGCAGCGGGTCATCGCTGCCCGTGTAGGCGGCCAGCTCACGGGCCTTGCCAGCGGCCTCTTGGTCGCGGTTCTCACCCACAGCGCGCACACCGGCGTCGTACAGGGCAGCTACGTCTGAGGCCGGGAAAAACTTAGTGACCACAATCAGCTCAGGAAGAGGGGACGAGGCAGTTCGGGTACCGCTCATATCAGCGGCAGCATCGCGAATGCGAGCCTGTACTGCAGACAGGCGCTCGCTCAGTTCTGCACGACGTTCGGGGCTGTAGGTCAGAGTCATATTTCCATTCCTTAGAGCGGGCATCTGGGTTACAGGTGGGAGGGGCTGGGCACCTCAGCGGCCAGAGGGCCAGCTTCTACCCAGACCAGACCAGCGATACGCCCGGCAGGCTCCTGCTTCTGGGTATGGCCGCGGTGCGAGAAGAGGTGCTCATGTTCAAAGGTACAGGCCGCAAGGTCGCTATGCACGCGGGTTACCTGCGGCAGGGAGGCGAGGACGGTGCGGGCCCCGGCAGGTAGGTCAAGGCCGGGAGTGCCCCAGGAGGTGCTGGAATACACCTGCGGAATCAGCGCAGCAGATTCCTGCCGCATCGCCTCGGGAACCTCGTAGCAGCGTCCGCAGATCGAGGGGCCAATCCATGCCTGAATGTTCTCGGCACCGTTCTGCGCCATAGCTTCAACCTGGTGTTGAATTACACCGTCGAGCAGGCCCCGCCGTCCAGCATGGGCCACGCCCAAGACTGGCTGGCCCGTTTGGGCGTGCTCCCCCACAAAGACCAGGGGGATACAGTCAGCCACCATAATGGCCAGGGGCCGCCCCTCACAAGAGACGGCAGCATCGGCGACCGGTGCAGTATCACGAATCTCTTGAGGGCTAAGACCCTTCTCAGTCTCGACGCTAAGCCGGTCTGAGGCGTCCGCATCAAAGACCACGGTGCCGTGCACCTGGTTGAGGTAGGTAAAGCCGCAGGACGCCCCTTCCCCCAGCAGCGCGTCTTCAAGGGTCTGCCGGTGGGCCAGGGTCTGGTCAAGGTCATCGCCCACGTGCAGACCCAGGTTACCAGCTGCATCCGATGTGAAGGCTACATTGACCCGGGCACCATTCGCCAGGGTTACTAGCCGGTGCGAGAAAAGAGCGTCGACCATGGGCCTCGCCTACCTTTCGAAAAAGAGCGGGAAATACTGAAGGGGGTGAAAGCTAAGTCTAGCTTTCACCCCCTCTCGGCCTTTAGACGGCTTGTTTCCGTCTAGGGTGTGGGTCTGAAGTCTTTACTTCAGGAAGTCGGGCACATCGAGGGTGTCACGACGTGCTGACTGGGAGTCCTCAACAACGGGGGGCAGGTCAACATCGAAGCCAGCGTTGGTGGGAACGTCGTTGCCGCCCTTGTTCCAGCTGTTACCTGCTGCGGGTGCTGAACCGAAGCCAGCGCCTGCGGCGGGAGCTGCTGAAGCGCCACCGAAGTTCTGCTGGGTACGAGCAGCCTGGTTAGCGGCGGGGTTGGTGTTGTTGGAGTTGGTTTCGGGGTTGACCGAGTCAAAGCCTGCGGCAATAACGGTCACGCGAGCCTCGTCACCCAGAGCGTCGTCGATGACGGCACCGAAGATGATGTTGGCGTCGGGGTGGGCAACTTCCTGCACCAGGCGGGCAGCTTCGTTGATTTCGAAGAGGCCCAGGTCTGAACCACCCTGGATGGAGAGCAGGACGCCGTGAGCACCGTCGATGGATGCTTCCAGCAGGGGTGAGGCGATAGCCAGTTCGGCTGCCTTGACGGCGCGGTCTTCACCGGAGGCTGAGCCGATACCCATGAGAGCTGAACCTGCACCCTGCATGACGGACTTGACGTCTGCGAAGTCGAGGTTGATCAGGCCGGGGGTGGTGATCAGGTCGGTGATGCCCTGGACACCGGAGAGCAGAACCTGGTCTGCTGACTTGAAGGCGTCGAGCATGGAGACGTTGCGGTCTGAGATGGAGAGCAGTCGATCGTTGGGAATAACGATCAGGGTGTCGACCTCGTCGCGCAGGGCGGCGATGCCGGTCTCTGCCTGGTTGGAGCGGCGACGGCCTTCGAAGGTGAAGGGACGGGTCACAACACCGATGGTCAGTGCGCCCAGGGAGCGGGCGATGCGGGCAACAACGGGAGCGCCACCGGTACCGGTGCCGCCGCCTTCGCCTGCGGTCACGAAGACCATGTCGGCACCCTTAAGTACCTCTTCGATTTCCTGTTCGTGGTCTTCTGCTGCCTGGCGTCCAACGTCGGGGTTAGCGCCTGCACCCAGGCCGCGGGTCAGTTCGCGACCCACGTCGAGCTTGACGTCTGCATCAGACATGAGCAGAGCCTGGGCGTCGGTGTTGATCGCGATGAATTCAACGCCACGCAGACCAACCTCAATCATGCGGTTGACAGCGTTGACGCCACCGCCGCCGATACCGACGACCTTAATGACTGCCAGGTAGTTCTGGGGAGTTGCTGTATCCATGGATTCCCTACTAATTTGTGCCTTGTTTCAAACCAACTCAACCTTAGAGTGAAAGTTGAGATTGGAGTAAACCTATTGTTTCAATCAATGAAAGAGTATCAACTTCACCTTGCAATGTCGCCCTCGTTTCACCCATGACCTTATTTTTCTCAGAAAATATCAAGGACAAGAGGGAACTTCAGGTATAAGTTGAAACTATTTTACAGTGGGGACGAGGGGGCTTGAGACATCGTAGGTTTCTACGGCCTGCTGGCTACCCACCGAGTCCATAAGCTGAACTAGAACTTTAGCTTTAAGGTCGCTGTCTTCCGGGGTGCCCCAGACGACCTGCGTACCGTCAATCATCTCTAAAGTAATGGTTGATGCCGAATCAGCCTTAGCCTCGGATACCTGCGACAAAATCGAGGTCGGCAGAGCCGCCAGCACACCGGTTACGGTACTAAAAGCAGCCGACCCCAGAATATCCAGACCTCCGGCAACCAGCGGAACACCGGCGTCCTCAACCGACGCTGCGGTGCCCAGTTGCATGCCCTCATTGTCGACCAGCACGAAGCTGCCCTCGTTCTCCACCACGGCCACGGGCACCCGCTCATGCAACTGCACTACCAGCTCGTGGGGCGGATTCGCCTGCAGGGTCACCCCGTAGAGCACGTTCTCGTTACCAATCAGAGAAGCAACCTCAGACTCGCTAATGCGGGTCATGGGCACCCCCTGGAGCTGGCTCAGCTGCTGCTGCACAGTAGCCTCATCCAGCAAAGAAGCGCCTTCTACCGTAATCGTCCGGGTAGCCAGCAGGGGCGAGAAGAAAACAACCCCCACAAAAATCAGGGTAGCGAGCACCAGGGCACCTGCCCCGTAGGCCCACTTCTTCCAGCTACCGGCTGCCCGACGTTTGGGGCGCAACTGCACGGGAGCAGAAGGTAGACTCTGAGGCTCGTTCTGCCCGCTCTGCCGCTCCTCTTCCTGGGCCTGGCGCCACTGGGCAAAACGGCTGTTTTCAGAGATATCCACCAGGTTATCGCCAGCCTCTGGTAGCTGGCTCACCTTAGCGGAGTTCAGGCGAATACGGGGCTTCTTTTCATCGGCCACTAGAGCGCAGCACCTTCACGGGCAGAAAGCTTCTCTACCAGCACCCGGCCCAGGGCGGTCACGTCACCGGCACCAACCGTCATGATGATATCGCCGGGCAGGGCGGCGGCTACGACAGCGTCAATCGCCTGGTCGGTGCTCTCAGCGTAGTGCACCTCGGAGAAACCGGCCTCGGTGATGAGATGGCTGGTTACGCCCTCCATGGGCTTCTCGCGGGCGGGGTAGATATCGAGCACGTAACTACGGTCAGCCTGAGACAGCGATTCAGCGAACTCGGTAGCGAACTCCTTGGTGCGGGAGAAGAGGTGGGGCTGGAAAATCACGTAGAGGTTATGCCCGGCAGCGACTGTACGGCCGGTTTCCAGGGCGCGGTGTACTTCGGTGGGGTGATGGGCATAGTCATCAAAGACCTTGACCCCGGCAGCTTCACCGCGCAGGGTAAAGCGGCGGTCAGTACCCGAGAAGTGGGCCAGCGCCTTCACAGCCTCTTCGGGGCTGGCACCTGCCAGCAGGGCACAGACAAAGGACGCCGTAGCGTTGAGCTGGTTATGAATGCCGGGTACCGGCAGGGTCAGGGTAATCTGCCCCGCGAACTGCTGGCCGCCTACGGTGAAGTCCCAGACCAGATTCGAAGAACAGTCGGTTCCTTCAGAAGTGATACCGGTCAGGCGAACCATGGCGCCCTCCCCCTCGCCGTAGGTGACAACCTGCACACCGGCGTCCGCGGCCTGAGCAGCAAGGGTGGCTGCACCGGCGTCGTCAGCACAGGTCACAAAAACACCGTCGGGAGCCATGGAGGCAATAAAACGGTTGAAGGCCTCAAAGACCCGCTCGCTCGTGCCGTAGAAATCAAGGTGGTCGGGCTCGGCGTTGGTGATCACCGCAATCTCGGGGCGGTAGCGCACAAAGGAGCCATCGGATTCATCGGCTTCAGCCACGAACCAGGACTCAGGGCCTGAAGCCCCCAGATGGGCGTTGGTGTTGTAACCGGCAATAGTGGAGCCGACAGCAAAGGAGGGGTCTAAGCCCAGGCCATCGAGCATCACCGAAATCATCGATGAAGTGGTGGTTTTACCGTGGGTACCGGCAACAGCGATGACCTTAGAATCCCGCATAGTCGCAGCCAGGGCTTCAGAGCGGTGCAGCACGCGCAGGCCGCGGGCCCGGGCAGCAGCGAGTTCGGGGTTATCTTCGCGAATCGCGGTTGAAATCACCACGGTATCGACACCCTCGATATTCTCGGCAGCCTGGGGCACCGATACCCGGGCACCCAGCTCTCGCAGGCTATCAACAGCGGCGCTCTCAGCCTGGTCAGACCCGCTCACGGTCATGCCAGCGCGCAGCATCAGCCGGGCGATAGCCGACATGCCGGCCCCACCAATACCCACAAAATGCACCCGGCCCAGGTCGGCCAGGGCCGGACGCTCGGGGAAGGGAGGGTTGAGAGGAGCGGGAAGGTCGATTGAAAGATCCATTAGTGAGGTGCTCATACGCGGGCCGCCTTCAGTACTTCGTCTGCCATAACCTGCGCAGCATCACGGATGCCGTGCCGGTAGGACTTTTCTGCCATGTCGGTAAGTTTATCGGTGTCTGCTAGCAGGGCCGGTACATTCTGACGGAACCAGCTAGCGGTGAAATCTGAGTCGTCTACCAGTAAGGCTGCCCCGGCAGCCACCAGGGAACGGGCGTTGAGAGCCTGCTCGCCGTTACCGATGGGTAGGGGAACAAAGATAGCCGGTAGGCCCACGGCAGCGACCTCGCTGACGGTTGCCGCACCAGAGCGCACAATCATGAGGTCGGCAGCGGCGTAGACATCTTCCATGGAGGTAATGAACTCAACCTGCTGGTAGCCGGGGGCTGTGCGGAGCTGGCCGGACTCGTCCTTAACCGCCTTGTCACGGCCAGTGATGTGCAGCAGCTGGTAGCCAGCCGGAGCAATCTCATCAATAATCTCGGCGACTGCCCGGTTAAGGCTCAAGGCTCCCAGGGACCCGCCGGTGACCACCAGGGTGGGCAGAGCCGGGTCAAGGCCCAGACGCTCCCGGGCAGCGCCCTGTTCAGAGGCGCGGTCGAGGTCGGCGATGTTCTGGCGCATAGGCATACCCACGGTGCGGGCGCCAGCAATTGGGGTATCTGGGAAGGCGGTAGCTACCAGGGCTGCATTCTTCGCACCCACCTTGTTGGCGAGGCCGGGCTTGGCGTTGGCCTCGTGAATTACTACGGGCACGCCCAGCTTACGGGCTGCCAGGTACATGGGGGTGCACACGTAACCGCCCACGCCCACCAGGACGTCCGCCCCGGTGTCGGTCAGAATCTTCTCGGCCTGCTTGAGCGAGGCCCGGAACCGGCCGGGGAACTTGATGGCGTCCAGGTTGGGGCGGCGGGGGAAGGGCACTTTAGGGATAAAGCTGATGTCGTAGCCCGCTGCCGGTACGAGCCGGGCCTCCATGCTATTTTCGGTGCCGACGGTCATGATGGTGACGTCAGGCTCGCGCTCCTGGAGGGCTCGGGCGATAGCCAGCATGGGGTTGATATGCCCGGCTGTGCCGCCGCCTGCCAGCACGACAGTGGGTGCGTGGGTCATCAGGTTTCACTCCCTTAGTGTTCTGTTTCGACCCTTAGTTTACGCGGATTGGGCCACAGGCACACCTTGAGGCCCCTGGTCGTGAGCCACCTTACCCCCTTAGTGCTCCTCGGGGAGCTTGCGGGCTTTGCGGATAGTGCGCAGGCCAGCGGGCAGTTTTTGTTCCTTGGGGGCGGGGGCTTGCGGCTCGGTGGTCTGCGGCTTGGCTGCGGTGCTGGGCGCAGCCGGGCGGGCAGGGTGCTGGGGCTGAGCCGCAGTGGTGCGGGTGTGAGCCTGCTGCACGCTGGCAGAGGGGCGGGCCCCGCTGGCCGAGCTAGAGCGTCGGGCCATAGCGGCCTCGGCACTGGCTTCAGCTGACAGGGGGCTTGACCGGCGGACGGTCTGGGCGGACGGACGCGCCGTAGCTGCCGAGGGCCTCACGGTGCGCGCACTCCCCTGGGCGCGTTGAGGGGCGGACGCCACCGGGCGGGCCGGGGTGCGCCCGTCGACGAGGGCGCCCAGGCGGGTGGTGAGCTTATCGAGAGTCCAGCCTGTGCCGTCGGGGTCTGCGGCGATGATGGCCTGCTCCCGCTCAGCGATACGGGCCAGGGCAACGCGACGGGCGGCGTCCTTTTGCATCTTACTATTGGCGATGCCGGTACGCTCCCCCACAATCGGGTTAAGGGGGGTCTGGCGGGCAAATGCGATCAGAATTCCGATACCGGTCAGCGACGAGACCAGGGCGGAACCACCGGCAGAAATAAAGGGCAGGGGCACACCGATGACGGGCATAAGCCCTACCACCATAGCGATGTTGAGCAGGGCCTGGCCGGCGATCCAGGTGATGATGCCAATGGTGGCGTAGCGAATAAAGAGGTCAGAGGAGCGCAGCAGGATACGCATAGCGCAGTAGATTAGGGCTGCGTAGAGCAGCAGCACAGCGATAGCACCAATCAGACCCAGTTCTTCACCGACCACCGCGAAAATGTAGTCGTTGTGGGCTTCAGGCAGGTAGTTGTACTTCTGGCGGGACTGGCCCAGGCCCACGCCCCAGAAGCCGCCGGTAGCGAGTGCTGCCAGGCCAGAGTTGGCCTGGTCGCAGGTGGCCTCAACGCAGTCGCGCCAGAAGGCAAAGGTGTTGAAGAGACGCTCGATGCGGTTGGGGCTGATGGCTACCATCATGATGGCGGCCAAGGTGCCCAGGCCCGCACTAATCGTCACTAGCCCGCGGGAGGGGCGGGCTGCCAGGAAGATTGCGCTGAAGAAGAGGGCGTAGATGAGCACCGTGCCCACGTCGTGGCCTGCCAGGATCAGGGTGACAATCAGGCCAAAGCCTAAGAAGGCAGGAACGAGCCCCTTGTAGGCAGTCTGGGCCAGGGTCCCGCGGTCGATGCGCCCCTGACGGGAGTAGACCGAGGCCAGCCAGAGAATCATGATGGGCTTGGCGAACTCTGAAGGCTGGATCGAGAAACCTGCGATGTTGATCCAGTTACGGTTACCGTTGACGGTGGTACCCACAAAAATTACGGCGATGAGCAGCAGGGCTGCGATTCCCAGCAGAGAGTGCACTGCCCAGGGCCGTCGGTACCAGGTGACCGGCACCAGATAACCCACGAGCACCATTGAAACGAGACCCAGTACCGCGAACATACCCTGGGAGCGGGCCTGGCTGAAGGCACCTGCGCCCGATGAAATCTGCTCCACGCTTGAGGCAGAGAGCACCATCATCACACCAAAGAGGGTGAGCACGGTGGCGGTCACTACCAGCACAATCGGTACGTCGGTCAACACCATAGACCCCAAACGTACCTGGGCGTTCTCCCAGGTAGTCCGGGATTTCTCCCACAGACGCCGAATCAAGCCAGGACGCTGCGGTGACCGGGGTTCTGCTGCCAGGCTCATAGTCTTTTCGCTTCTCTTCTCTCGGGTGAGGACGCCCCACCGTAGGTGCGGTTAAAGGTGAGGGAGGGTGGGAACCAGTGGTTACTGATTGCCCGCCCTCCGCACCGATAGGTTCTAGGAATTGATCTGGTTGACCAGGTCGGCTACCGCGTCGATGAAGGCGTTGCCGCGCTCTGCGTACGAGGTGAACTGGTCCATTGAGGCTGCTGCAGGGGCCATGAGCACGGTGTCGTTCTGTTCCGAAATCTCGTGGGCTTTGGCGACCGCCAGTTTCATGACGGCCCGTCCGTCGCTGGCATCGGCCAGAAGGGGGCTCTCGCTGATCTTGTAGACCGGCACGTCCGGGGCCTGCTCAGCCAGGGCTGATACCAGGGCTGCGGTGTCGGTGCCGATCATGACCACGGCCTTGAGGCGGTCCTTGTGTTCAGCAACCAGTTCATCGTAGGTCACGCCCTTCGACAGGCCACCGGCTACCCAAATCACGGGGTTGAAGGAGGCCAAGGAAGCATTCGCTGCGTGGGGGTTGGTGGCCTTAGAGTCGTTGACCCAGAGCACCCCGTGGGTGTTGGCTACCAGCTGGATGCGGTGGGCACCGGGTTCGTAGTTCTGCAAGCCAGCCTTGACCTGTTCAGGTTCAATACCGGCTGCCCGGGTCAGGGCGGCGGCAACCAGGGCATTCTCCACGGTGTGCTTGGTCGGCAGCTGACCGGTATCTGCTACCTCAGCCACTTCCAGGGCCTGGTTGCGGCGGTCATCGAGGAAGGCCCGGTCAACGAGCAGGCCGTCAATCACACCCAGCATGGAAAGACCGGGAGTATCAGCCCAGAAACCGATGGCGCGAGCGCCCTCAACGACGTCCGCCTCTTCGACCATCTGCACGATCTCGGGGTAGTTAGCGTTGAAGATGCAGGCTACCTGGGTGTTCTCGTAGATGCGGGCTTTATCGGCCAGGTAGTTCTCGTAGCCAGCGTGCCAGTCCACGTGATCTTCTGCCACGTTGAGCACAACAGAGGCTAAGGGCGACATGGAGTAGGTCCAGTGCAGCTGGAAGCTGGAGAGCTCCACAGCAAAGAAGTCGTAGTCGACGGGGTCGCGCAGGGCATCCAGGATGGGGGTGCCGACGTTACCCACGGCAATGGCCTTGTAGCCTGCGGTCTGCAGGATAGATTCGGTCATACCCACGGTGGTGGTCTTGCCGTTGGTACCGGTAATGGCCAGCCAGGGGGCGACCTTGCGTCCTTCGCGCTGGCGCAGGCGCCAGGCTAGCTCTACATCGCCCCAGATTTGAATCTTCTGGGCTACCGCATCGGCCAGAATGCCGATGGTGGGGGCAAGCCCGGGTGAGGTGACCACCAGGTCAGCGGGCTGGCCCTCGACCAGGGGAAGGGCATCCATGGCTCCGGCGCCCAGCACCGAACCGGCTGCGCCCACAATCTTGAGGGTATCGGCCTTACCGCGAGTAGCTTCGTTGTCGTTACCGTCCACCACGACCACGCGGGCGCCCAGTTCAATCAGGGTATCGGCAGCTGAAAAACCTGAGATACCCAAACCGGCTACGACCACGCGCAGGCCGGCCCAGTCAGACTCCCAGCTGGTCAGCTTTTCCAGGCGTTCATACCCGTAGACGGGGTTGGCATTAGTTGCCTGCATTAGAAAACACCTCCGTTGCTCAGTAGCCAGTCACCGTAGAAGATGCCCAATGCGATAGCCACAAACAGGCCAGCGAGAATCCAGAAGCGGATTACTACGTTCACTTCGGTCCAGCCCTTGAGCTCAAAGTGGTGTTGCAGGGGGGCCATGCGGAAGACGCGCTTGCCCCCGCTCATCTTGAAGTAGCCCACCTGAATAATGACGGAGAGGGCAATCATCACGAAGAGGCCTGCGATAATCGGCAGAAGCATCTGGGTGCGGGTGATGATGGCGAAGGCCGCCAGGGCACCGCCCAAACCTAAGGAACCGGTATCGCCCATGAAGATAGTAGCCGGTGATGTGTTCCACCAGAGGAAGCCGATCAGGGCACCAATCAGGGAGGCTGCCAGCATAGCCATCTGGCCTGAGTCAGGAACCTCGTAGCAGACGTTATCCAGGGAGCCGGGGGCGCACAGGTGCTGCTGCTGCCACATAGAAATCAGTAGGTAGCCGCTGAAAACCATAATGGCTGCACCGGTTGCCAGACCGTCCAGCCCATCGGTCAGGTTCACGGCGTTAGTGGTGGCCGTAGCAATCAGGTTGGCCCAGATGATGAAGAGGATAATACCCACCACAGGCCCGGCAAAGGCCAAATCCAGCCAGGAGATATCGCGGGTGAAGGAGAGGTTGAAGGAGGCAGGTGACCAGCCGCGCTCGTCCTTAATCAGCAGCGCACCAACCGCAAAGAGGGTACCGATGAGCCCCTGGAGCACGATTTTGCCCTTGGGAGTCAGGCCCTCACTCTGCTTCTTCCAAATCTTCTGGAAGTCGTCGATGAAGCCAACGCCAGCCATACCCAGCATGAGGAACATAGCCAAAAGAACCGAGGCGGACGGAGCCAGGCTAGTCCCGGTGAGCAGGGCTGAGAGGCCCAGGGCCAGGAAGAAACCGAGGACGGTTGCTGCCATCATCATGACACCGCCCATGGTGGGGGTGCCCCGCTTGGTCTGGTGTGAGGTGGGGCCGTCTTCGCGAATGAACTGGCCGAACTGCTGCTTCACCAACCATTTGGTGTAGAGCGGGGTTCCGGTGATCGAGATGATCAAGCCGAAAGCGGCAGCCAACAGGATGGAAATCATGCGGTGTCTGTGCCTTCCCGGTTATGAGTTATCTGTGGTCTTGGCGGCAGCATCTGGCTGGGCGCCACTGTCTGAGTTTAGTACCTGGACGAAGTCACCGGCGCTTAACCAGGGCTGTGATTGCCCACTATCGCCTTCGTCTCGGGTGAGTTTGCCCTCATAGTCAGCAACTTTTTGACCGAGAAGGCCCAGGCCAGCCCCGTTGGAGGACTTGAAAAGGACAATATCACCCGGCTCAAGAGCGCCGCGCAGGAGCTCGAAGGCTTCGTCGGTGCTGGCAACCCAGGTTGCCTCATTGCCCCAGGAACCTTCAAGGTGGGCGGTGTTGTAGATGGGCTTGGCAATATCCCCAACAGCAATGAGTTTGGAGATGTTGAGGCGTACGGCTAGCTGACCGATACGGTCGTGTTCGGTGAGGGTCTGCTCGCCGAGTTCCAGCATGGCACCGAGTACGGCCCAGGTGCGATTGGTTGAGGGCAGACGGCCCAGCTGGGCAAGGGTTTGCAGGGCAGCGGTCATGGATTCGGGGTTGGCGTTGTAGGCGTCGTTAATAACGGTGACGCCATCGGGGCGGTCAGTGCGCTGCATACGCCACTTGGAGGCAGCTCCAGCAGTGTTGAGTTGCTCTGCAATGCGCTGGGGGGCAATACCGGCCTGATAGGCCACGGTGGCTGCCGCCAGCAGGTTATAGACGTGGTGCTCGCCAATGAGCTGGGAGCTAATGTCAAAGCTCTGTCCATCGGGGAAGGTCAGAGTAAAGGCCGGCTTACCCTCATCGGTGGTGGTGAGGTTGGACGCCGTCATCCGGTGTTCTGCTACCCCGGGGTTGCTGGTGTGGGTCAGCTCGGCTTCGCGGCCCTCCACACCAAAGTAGGTGACGGGAGTAGAGGCCCGGTTGATCATGCGGCGCACCCGGTAGTCATCAATGTTCAGGCCCAGGCCCAGGCGGACGCCTTCGGCCATCTCGCCCTTGGTTGCTTCGATATTATCGACGCCACCAAATTCCCCCGCATGGGCGGTGCCGACCTTGAGCACAATGCCGTAGTCAGGGGAAATCATATCGGTCAGGTACTTGATGTTACCCACCCGGTCAGCGCCCATCTCAATGACCAGGTAACGAGTGTCTTCCTCTGCCCTAAAGACGGTCAGCGGTACGCCAACTTCACCGTTGAAGGACCCGATGGGGGCTACAGTCTTGCCCTCAGCGCCAAAGATGGCTGCCAGCAGGTCCTTGGTGGTGGTCTTACCCGCTGAGCCGGTAATACCCACAACCGTTACCTCCCCGCGCTCGCGCAGGCGGGTCACGATGTAGGCGGCCAGACGGCCCATAGCCAGCACAACGTCGTCCACCAGAATGGAGGGGTAGACCTGACCAGCAGCGTCCTGAACCTCACGTTCAACAAGAGCTAGAGAGGCACCCTGCTCAAAGGCGGCAGGCAGGAAGTGATGGCCGTCCGTCACTTCGCCAGGCTTGGCAATAAAGAGGCAGCCGAGGCCGACCTCGCGGGAGTCTGTGGTGGCAGAAGTGCAGCTCAGAGCAGGAGCAGCGGCAGGGTCTACCCCCAGGAGGGTGCCCGCTACAGCTTCTTCAATCTCAAGCGCTGAAAGTTCAATCATAGGTTTACCTTTAGGTTACTTCTGGTGGTTCTGGTAGGCCGGGAGCACGCTGAAACCAGCATCTTGCAGGGCGCGGGCGGTTTCTACACGATCATCGAGATCTACATCGGTACCGGCAACGTCCTGGGCTACCTCATGCCCGCGTCCCGCCACCAGTATTGAGTCCTTGGGGCCAGCCAGGGCGATAGCCTCGTCGATTGCTGCCGCACGGGGCTCAATGTTGAGCACCCGGTAGGCTCGGGCACCGGCTTCACAGGCCGTGCGGGCACCGGCCTCAACGGCCTCACGAATGGGGGCGGGGTCTTCACCGTGGGGGTCATCGTCCGTCACCACCACGATATCGGCGTAGGTGGCCGCAATTTCGCCCATGAGGGGGCGCTTGGTCTGGTCGCGTTCACCGGTTGCACCGAAAACGATAATGACCTTGCCGCCCTCCTCTGCTGGTTCGATGGCTTCCAGGGCGCGTTTTAGAGCATCGGGGTTGTGGGCGAAATCCACCAGGGCGGTAGGTTCGGTGGAAATCAGCTGCATGCGTCCGGGCACGACAGGGGTCAGGGTCTCGGTGCGCGATAGCGCCTCCACGATGCGGTCACGTTCTAGACCATCGCGGGCGCTCTCAAAGACCATCACGGCGGCTAATGCGGCGTTCGAGACGTTGAAATCGGCAGGGAGCAGGGTGGCGCTGGGTAGTTCAAAACCGTCACCCCGGCGCAGGGTAAAGGAGTGGCCGATGCCGGAGCGCTCTACCTTCACCAGGGCCCAGTCCTGAGCTGCGAGGGAGGTCAGCACGTCCGCCCCCGGCTCATAGCCAGCACCGAAGTTGGTGAAGAGACGCACCACCGCACGGGCTCCCAGGGCCTGGACAGCGCGGTCTGCCATAGCAAGGCCCCAGCGGTCGTCGGCGGTAATGACGGCGCGGCGGGTGCGGGCCGGGGTGAAGAGCTCGGCCTTGGAGTCGAAGTAGCTCTCCATGGTGCCGTGCAGGTCTAGGTGGTCCTGGGTGAGGTTGGTAAAGCCCGCAATGTCGTATCGGATGCCATCGACACGGCGGTAATCCAGGGCATGGGATGACACCTCCATCGCTGCGCTGGTAATACCCTGCTCACGCATCAGAGCGATAAGGGAGTGCACGTGGGGGGACTCGGGAGTGGTGAGCTTAGAGGGAATAGCCTGGCCACCGGCAAGAATCTCAATGGTTCCAATCAGGCCGGTGGTGTGGCCCAGGGCCTGCATGATCGAGTTGGTCATGTAGGTGGTGGTGGTCTTGCCGTTGGTACCGGTCACCGCAAAAAGGCGGGGTGCTCCCCCGCTGCTGGGCTGGGAGGCATAGATACGGGCAGAGAGCGGCCCCACAGCGGCCCGTACCTGGTCGGTGGTCACAAGGCCCAGCCCCTCTGGGAGCCCCAGGTCACGGGCAATAGCAAGGCCAGCCTCATCGGTCAGCAGGGCGGACGCTCCCAGCTCGATAGCTGCGGGCAGGAAGGCAGCCCCGTGCACCTTAGCACCGCCCAGGGCAACGTAGAGGTCGCCGGGCTGCACCTCGCGAGAGTCCATGGTGATACCCGTGATGGGGCGGGCGGACGCCTGCACTAGCTGCGCTCCTAACCCCACCTCGGTCAGCCAGTCGGCGACCTCAGCGCCGGTGCGCTCGGTAACCTGACGGGGGCGCAACGTCTGGGCGCTGCCATCAAGTGCTCGGTTTTCTGTCACAGGCTTTCCCTCCAATAGGCGGTCAATCGTTGAGGTGCGCCCTCGGGCGCGGGTGCTAGTAGGGTCTACTTTAGCCGTTTTCGTCGTGGCCCTCAGCGAACTTAGGGGTCTCTTGCGGCTCAGTGGTGGAACGCGGCACATTGTAGATGTGCAGGGTTTTCTCCATAATCTCCGCGAACTGGGCCGTAGCGTTGGCCAGGCCAACAGCCGATGCCGTGGTCTGCGGACGGTGCATGGTTACCGAGACCAGGAAGCGGGGGTTCTCGGTGGGAGCGACCCCCACAAATGAGGTAGCCCAACCGTCATAGGTACTAGAACCCTCACCCACGTTTTCTGCGGTACCGGTCTTACCGGCAACCCGGTAACCGTTAATCTGGGCACCTTTCGCACCACGACCCTGGTACACGACAGCTTCCATGACCTGGAGGGTCTTCCGGGCGGTTTCTTCACTCACCATGCGGGTACCTTCAGCGACCTCGCGGACTTCCTCGGTGCCGTCCGTATCAATCACAGCATCAATAATTCGGGGCTTGAGCATAACCCCCTTATTCGCCACAGCCTGGAAAATCATTGAGGTCTGCAGGGCCGACTGGGCAACGCCCTGGCCAAAGAGAACCGTGTACTGCTGGCGGATATCCCAGTCCCGCCAGTCACTGACCAGGCCCTGGGATTCGCCGGTTAGCTCAATACCGGTGAACTCCCCCATGCCAAACTTCTTAAGCCAGTTGTATCGCTGCTCCTTGGTGAGCTTGCTACCCATCATGACGGTACCGGTGTTCATCGAGTCAGCAATAATACCGGCAACAGTGCGCTTCTGGGCGGGGTGCACGAAAGGATCAGTAATGGTCTGCTGGTCAATTTCGAGCTCAGCAGGCACATCGTAAACGGTCTCAGGTTCAGCGATACCCTCTTCAAAGACGGCAGCAATGGTCAAAATCTTCTCGGGAGAGCCAGGCTCAAAAACCTGGGTGATAGCGCGGGGGTTCATATCGGCTAGCTCAAAGCGCTCAGCGCCGGGGTCCATCGTCGAAGAATCCGCTAGGGCCAGGATAGAGCCGTCGCGCACGTCCATCACAATAGCCGTTCCCCACTCGGCTTTCAGCTCCTCAGTGCGGGCCTTGACCACCTGCTGGGCAAAGTACTGTACATCCTGGTTAATGGTCAGGCGCACACTCTTGCCGTCCTGGGCGGGGGTGTTTTGTTCATCCCCGATAGGGATGCGGATGCCGTCGGCTGAAATTTCGTAGATGCGTTCGCCATCAATACCGGCCAGGTACTCCCCCATGGTGCGTTCAATACCCACCGAGTTATTCACCTGGCGGGTCTCGCCGCTGGTACCGTCCACGGCTTCTTCAATAATGCTAAAGCGGCCCACCACCGAGCCACCTACCTGGCCATTGGGGTACTTACGATCAGACAGAATCTCACCGTAAATATAGGGAGCGCCCAGGGCATCTACCTTGTTATAGATCGCAGGAGTAACGTTCTCCTTCACAATCTTGTATTTGAGGTCGCCATCGAGCGCCGCCTTCACATCGGCGTCACTCATTTCAAGAATATCGGCCAGCTCATACACTAGCTCGGTGGGAGTCACTTCGACCGGGTCACGGCTTTCCTCGGTGTAGCGCTTAAAGTTAGCCACGGCAGACTGATCAACGGTGATATTGTAGCGCTGCACGCTACGCGCTAGCACGTTGCCGTTAATATCGAGAATCTCTCCACGCAGGGCCGGAATGGTCTGCTTACGGGTACGCTGGGCTTTCGCAGCATCGGCTAGACCGTTCGAATCAAGACCCTGCAACCAGGCAAGGCGCAGGCCCACGACGCCCAGGCCACCGATACCCAGGGTACCCGCGATAAAGCCACGCCTCCCTACGGTGCGTTTGATGCCCTGGACGGGTTCGTTCTGCTCAGTGCCGCTCATCGTCCCCTATTTCTCTTCTGCTGTGATTCACTCTTACCTCCGGTTGCCTAGCCCGAGGTTACCTGCTGGCTCAGAACGCGAACAGGTGCCCACCACTGAGGCAGGCACCGTATCACGCGCTTGCTATTGACCGCCTGCGCTCGCCGCAGTGGACGGCTGGGCTGAGGTCTGGGCCGCGGGTGAGGCGCTGGCAGGAGCTGAGGCCTGGGCACTTGCTGAAGCGGCCGCGCTGGCTGATGCTTCTGCTGAGGCCTTGGCTTCGGCTTCTTCCTTCTTGCGCTGTTCCTCGGCCCGGGCGCTGGCCTCTTCGTAGGCCTGGGTGTCGGCCAGGGCAGGGGGTGCAATCAGGTTCTTTGTTGCGGCTTCGCCTTCAACCGCAGCCAGGGGGGTGCCGGTAATTTCACCGGTTTGCAGGTCGAGAGTGGCCTGGCTAGAGGCAGCTACCAGCCCTAGCTGGCTTGCGCGGATAGCCAGGTCCTGGGGGGCCTGGTGGAATTCGATTTCCTGGGCCAGGGCCTCATTCTGCTGGATGAGGGCCTGCTCTTGAGCTCGTAGCTCAACCAGGTCGTACTGGCGGGAGGCCATGACGATGCTCAGCACCAGCACGGTGAGCAGGGCAACGAGCATGGCGCCCAGGGCCACGAAGACGCGCCAGCGGTTGGAGGTAGCGCGCAGGGCCCGGGAGCGTGAGAGAGGACGGCGGGCGGGGGCTGCTTCTTGAGGTTCATCGCGCACCACAGACAGGCGGGGCTTGTTCAGCTGCCCGCCCTCGTCGGTTGAGGTGGGGAAACGGGGTTCCGCGCTCATCGTGTTGCCTTTGGTGTCTTGATTTTTTCTGCTGCCCTCAGTTTTGCGGACGCCGCCCGCGAGTTCTCTTCAATTTCCTGCTCGGTGGGGGGTTCAGCACCGCGGGTAATGATTTTAAGTTCAGGTTTGTGTTCTTCGAGCTCAACGGGAAAGCCCTTGGGGGCGCTGGAGGTGGCCCGGGCGGTGAAGGCTCGTTTGACGATTTTGTCTTCGAGGCTGTGGTAGCTCATGGCCACGCAGCGTCCGCCCAGGTTGAGGGCGTCGATTGCTGCCGGTATGGCACGCTCTAGGGCATCGAGTTCGTGGTTGACCTCGATGCGCAGGGCCTGGAAGGTGCGCTTGGCGGGGTGCCCGCCCTTGCGCTGGGCGGCTACGGGCACGGCCTGCTGAATTACTTTGACCAGCTGGCCGGTCGTCTCAAAAGGACGCTCGGCGCGGGCCGCTACGATACGGGAGGCAATGCGGGCTGCGAATTTTTCTTCACCCCACTGGCGGATGATGCGGCGAAGCTCTGCTTCTTCGTAGGTGTTGACCACGATAGCGGCGGTGAGCTCCTCGGTGTTGTCCATACGCATATCGAGCGGGGCGTCGTAGGAGTAGGCGAAGCCGCGTTCACGCTCATCGAGCTGCATGGACGATACGCCCAGGTCAAAGAGCACGCCGTCGACCTGGGTGACGCCGGCTTCTGCCATAGCGCGGGGAATCTCGTCGTACACGGCGTGTACGGGGATGAAGCGGTCGCCAAAGCGGGCCAGGCGCTCACCGGCGAGCTTGTGAGCCATGAGGTCGCGGTCAATACCGATGAGGGTGAGGTCTTTGAAGCGTTCCAGCATGGCTTCTGAGTGGCCACCCATGCCCAGGGTTCCGTCGATGACGACGGCGCCGGGGCGGGAAATTGCGGGCGCGAGGAGGTCGAGGCAGCGGTCAAGCATGACCGGCACGTGCCTGTCTTTGGCGTCCTTGCCGGGTGAGAGGTTCTCTACCTGAGTCAAGGGGTGCTCCTCGTGTTGATGGTTTTGTGGTCCGCGGTCTGTGGGGTTAGAGCATGAGCCCTGGCAGGATTTCATCATCGGTGCCAGAGAAGGCTTCTTCCTGTTCTTTCAGGTAGTCCTCCCAGGCTTCGGTGCTCCATATTTCTGCCCGTGAGCCTGCGCCGATGACCGTGAGGTCTTTTTCCAGCCCGGCGTAGTCTCTGAGGTTTTGAGGTATGGTGATTCGCCCCTGCTTATCGGGCACCTCATCAGAGGCCCCCGATAGAAAAACTCGAATGTAGTCTCGCGCCTGCTTCGACGACAGCGGAGCCGTGCGCAACTGTTCGTGAATACGCTCGAACTCGGTCATGGTGAAGACGTAGAGGCAGCGTTCCTGCCCGCGGGTGAGCACCAGACCTGCTTCCAGCTGCTCGCGAAATTTCGCGGGAAGAATCAGGCGCCCCTTGGCGTCCAGACGCGGGGTGTGAGTTCCAAGAAACACGGCACCACCGCCTCTACCTGTCGCCTGTGCTCCCCCTAGCAAGCGGGGAAACTACATCAGTGTTGTTCTATCCCCTCCACTTTACTCCACTACGCCCCACCGAATGTACCAAATACGGAATTTTTACCGGGTTTTTGAGTGTTTTCACATGGAATGAGATGGTTACAAAATTTTCTGCTTCATGAAGCGCCCATCGGGCAGCCAATCCGCACCTCCCGTATATAACTTTGAAGGCATACAAAAACCGCCCGGTGCAGGCCGGGCGGTTAAACGTTAATCTATGGAGGGCTAGAAGCGAGAGCCGCCTTGGCGCTCATCCCACTTGTTTTCGAGGTTCTGCATAAAGCGAGAATTTCCCTTGTTTTTTGAAGGGGTCGGGCGGGCAGATGCCCCACCGGCAGCTTTAGTGCCTTTTCCCTTGGGCGCAGTCGTAGCGAAATACACGCCAGCAGCTGCTACGACAAAACCCAGTACGCCCAACAGGATGAGCTTAGTAGAGACTCCAGCGATGATGATGCCCAGACCCACCACAGCAACGAGGGCGCCAATCACCAGGTTGCGGGGTGATGACGAGACAGCCGGAGCCACAAGGGGCTGGGGGCCGGTCATGGTTGACGCAAAGGCGGGGTCTTCGTTGAGCTGCTTTTCGAGCTGGGCAAGAAGTTCCTGTTCCCGTTCTGAAAGCGCCATGGTGTCTCCTTAGCTTGTGCGGTGAGCCTAAACGCGCAGGTGGGGCGAGCAGCACCGGACGCGAGCGCGCGTCAGGTTGTCTCCCCATCTTACCGGTTGCTCTTGAGGGCAGCCTAGCTGCTCCCTGAAAATGACCTTGCATTTCATTGCTGTTTTCGGCTACCGGGGCTAAGCAGGCTGGCCGGAAGTAAGCCTTTGGCCCCGAAGCGGGCATTGATGGTATCCATGGTATTTTCGGCGTCTTCCCATTCTTGGGCCAGGGCATCTTGGGTGAGCGGGGCGGCGGCACCTGCTCCTGCAGGTGATGCCGGGGTGAAGAGGTGCATTTGGACCCCGACTTCCCGCCCTTCCAGTTTTTCTGCCCGTACTCCCAGCAGGCGCAGGGGCCGGGGTGACGAGCCATCTGCTTGTAGTACCTCTAGCTGTTTGAGGTGGGCGATGACGGCGTCAAACATGACGCGGCCAGATACGGTTGCAAGGGGTAGGGGGCAGGAGCGGGTGAGAGTTTCGAAGTCCGAGTAGCGGATTTTGAGGCTGAGGGTTCGGGTTTGCCGCCCGGCGGCCCGCAGTCTGCGGGCTACGGTCAGGCAGAGGGTGTAGAGCTCTGCGGCGATAGCCTCAGCATCTGTCTGGTCGGTGGTGAAGGTGTGCTCGGCACCGATTGATTTTTCGATGCGTTCGGGGGTTACTTCTCGGCGGTCGATGCCCCGGGCCAGTTCGTAGAGGTGCAGACCTGCCGCCTGGCCGCAGCGCCCCTGAAGCCAGGGCAGGTCGTATTCTCGTAACTGGGCGACGGTATGGATTCCAAGTCCTTCGAGGAAGGCGGCGCTTTTAGCCCCGACGCCCCAGAGCTTACCGACCGGTAGGGGGTCCAGGAATTCTTGAACCCGCTGAGGTGGGACCACCCAGAGACCGTTGGGCTTAGAACCGGCGGACGCCATCTTGGCAACGAATTTACTCGATGAAATCCCTACGGAGCTCGGCAGACCCAGCTCGGTTTTAATGCGGTCGCGGGCCTGTTGCGCGATATCGACGGGGCTCCCTTGGGCTCGGACGGCGCCGGTGAGGTCGAGGAAGGCTTCATCAACGCTGACCTGCTCTAGGCGGTCGGTAATCGTGCCTAAGATAGCCATTACCTGGGCCGAGTAGCTGCGGTAGTGGGCGGACGGCTCCAGTAGCAGGGCAGCAGGGCAGAGCTGGCGGGCGCGGGCCAATGGCATGGCTGAGCGTACTCCGTAGCGGCGGGCTTCGTAGGATGCGGAGAGGACGACCGAGCGCGGCGAGTTGCGGGCAACGATGAGCGGACGCCCGCGCAGCTGGGGCTGTGCAAGAAGCTCAACATTGACGAAGAAGGCATCCATATCAAGGTGCATGATGATGCGGGCAGGTGCATCCGCACGCACACCCTGAGTAGCCTGCTGGTCCATCTGCCCCACCCCCATCAATCGAAACTATGTTCTAATCCATCCTAGATGAGCAGGGCAGTTTTGACTAGGTGCAGGCCCCTATCTACTAGACTGGTGTGCAGAGCTATCCCCAGACCCAAGGACGTCATGACCCCCCAGCCAGCCCCCGCTACCGGCCCCGACGAGTCCGCAGCCTACCTTGAGGCTCTCGAAGCCGAAATGGGCCGCTTTTTTGATACCCAGCAAGAACTTATGGCGACCGTCTCGGTTGAGACCCTGCCCCTGTTGGAGTCCGTCCGCGCCCTTTCCACCGGCGGTAAACGCCTTCGAGCGCTCTTGGCCTACTGGGGCTACCGCGGAGCTGGTGGAGCTGGAGTGACCGAGTCCATCGTTCGGGCAGGTGTAGCGATCGAGCTCTTCCAGACCGCTGCCCTGATCCACGATGACATTATCGATGCCTCCGATACCCGACGGGGTGCCCCCAGCGTGCACCGCCGGTTTGAGGCCATGCACCGGGAGCTGGGCTATAAGACCAGCCCCTCCGCCTTCGGGGTCTCAAGCGCAATCTTGGCCGGCGACCTGTGCCTGTCCTGGTCAGAAATGGTATTCTCGTCCATTCCTGAACTCACCGCCGCCAGCGAGGCCCGCTTTATCTTTGACCTGATGCGCACCGAAGTGATGGCCGGCCAGTACCTCGACATTGTGGGCGAAGTCGTGCCCGAAGAAGAGCCAGAAGTTGCCCTTGAGCGGGCCAAGAACGTGATTCGCTACAAGGCCGCTAAATACTCCTGCGAACACCCCATTGCCCTGGGCGGGGCCCTGGGTCTTAACCTGAAACACGGGGAGACCTCCGAACTGGTTGCCGGCTACCGGGCCTTTGCCCTGCCCCTGGGCGAGGGCTTCCAGCTGCGCGATGACGTACTGGGGGTCTTCGGCGAGCCCGAAACCACCGGCAAGCCCGCTGGCGATGACCTGCGCGAGGGCAAGCGCACCGTCCTCACGGCCTTTACGGCCATGAAGAGTAACGCCGACCAGCGGGCCTTCCTCGAAGGCTCCCTGGGTTCCCCTACCCTGGGGGCAGAGACCATCGAAGAGCTTCAGCGCCTCATGAGAGACTCCGGTGCCCTCCAGGCCGTTGAAGAGATGATTCAGGCCAAGGGGGACGAGGCCCTAGCTGCCCTTGAAGCCCTCGATCTCGAAGCGTCCGTACAGCAGGCCCTACGGGCCATAGCGGCCAAGGCTCTGCACCGCTCCTTCTAGGGCAGCGCCAGTATCTATCAGGTAATAGAACAGCAGGCTCACACCGGAGTGTGAGCCTGCTGTTCTCTATCTAAATCTTTAAAAGCCTTACCAGGCCAGGGCCGAGGCGCGGCGGCGGATTTCGGTCTTGCGACCGTCAATCAGGGCGTCGATAGGACGGCCGGGCAGGGTGTCGTCAGCAGTGTAGAGCCAAACGATAGCTTCTTCTGCAGTGAAACCGGCATCGGCCAGCACGCTCAGGGTGCCTTTGAGGGGCTCAAGCACGCGGTCTTCGCGCATGAAGAGGGCGGGGACCTTGCGGACGCCGGTTTCGGGGTCGCGCACGGCCAGCAGGGTTCCGTCAGCCAGCAGGTTGTGGACGCGGGTGACCTTGAGGTCAAGGGCTTCTGCGATATCGGGGATGGTCAGCCAATCGCCAACCAGAGCAATTACTTCAGGTGTAGTTTTTTCATCAGTCACCTATCCATTGTGCCCCAGAAACCGGGGAATCGGTAGGTAGCATCGGTAGGGGCACAGCGAGTTT
The DNA here is from genome assembly GCF_928381415.1 of Rothia nasimurium. GTDB lineage: Bacteria > Actinomycetota > Actinomycetes > Actinomycetales > Micrococcaceae > Rothia > Rothia nasimurium_H. The sequence goes on along the minus strand of NZ_CAKMSF010000006.1, from coordinate 67,414 downwards.
CGTTTTCGGTCTCTTCCCAGGGGCCGCCCGTACAATAGTGAGGATGACTGATGACTTCTCTGCTATTCCCTGGCTGACCGGGGTTATTTTCAAGGGCCATTTTGAGGTGGGCCACCTGATTGCGCGCGGTGGTATGGCCGAGGTGTACCATGCGGTTGATCTGTGGTCAGATAACCCGGTGGCGCTCAAGGTGCTACTCCCCCACCTCTCTACCGACCCAGCTCAGCAACAGAAGTTTTTCCGAGAGGGCTCGGCGCTCAAGAAGATTCAGCATGAGAACGTTGTAGGTGTCATCGACGAGGGCACCGAGGTAGTTCACGGTCAGCAGGTCATGTTCTTGGTCTTAGAGTACGTGCACGGGTGTACCCTGGCGCAGCTGACGCAGCTACGACCGGTGCTCTCGGTGGGCGAGATGCTCGATATCATGATTCCTGCGGTTGAGGGCCTATCAGAGGTGCATGCCCACCATCTGATTCACCGCGATATCAAGCCCGCCAATATTCTCTTAGAGGCCGATACAGGGGGCGTTAAGCTCTCCGACTTTGGCCTAACGCGAAGGGCCGATCAAAGCGCCACCGGCCAACTCATGGGCACCCCCTCCTTCGTAGCTCCCGAAATCCTCGACGTTGCCTCACCAGTGGGCCCACCTGCCGATATTTTTGCCCTGGGCGTGATGATGTATCGCCTGCTCACCGGCCGTATGCCGTTTGCCGGGGCCGATAACGACCAGCAGGTGCTCTACCACAACATGAACACCGATATTCCCTCCCTCGCTCACCTGGCCGAGGGTATCTCTTCCGATATCGCGGGTGTGGTGAGCTGGTGCACCCGACGCAGCCCCCGCGACCGCCCCCAAGACGCCACCGAGCTCTACCGGGCCCTGCGCGATATTGAGGCCCGCGCCAGTGAGCAGGAGAAGGACTACCGGCTAGGTCAGGCGGATCAGCCAGCAACAACGCTATGGGAAGATGTCGCCGATATCGCTGAGCAGTCGGGGCGGGTGCGCCACGAGCAGACCGCTATCACCGGTTTTGGAGCCGCCGATGACCTACTCGATGCAGGTTCTTCTGGCCCGCTCAGCGATCACGAGCAGGCAGTGCGTTCAGCCGCGGACGCTCCCGTTGAGATTTACGCCCCCACCGACTTCCCCGGGGTTGGGCCCAAGACCGAGACCCAGGCTGTACTTGATGCCCAGCTATCTGAGCAAGAAGCCGACCAGGACCCAGCTGTCGTAGAACACTCCCCTATCTCAGCCGGCTACAACAGGCAGCGGGCTGCCGCCTACCGTAGCGAGCGCGCGGACGCAACACCCGCGTCCGCCCCGCAAGCAGCCTCGGCGCGCCCCGCCGACCCCGCCCAGTGGACCGAAGCCCAGCGCCGGACCCCGGCTGAGAGGTGGCGCCCGCCCCTCTCCCCGGTTTCTATAGTCCTGATTCTTGCTCTGGTTCTGTTGGGCTTTGTCGCAGCAGGTCTTGTGGGCTGGTGGCTGGCAAGCCTTATTCTCTAGCGCAGGCGGCCCTCACGCCAGTACAGAACCCGAGGGGAACACCCGGGCATAGAAAAGCCGCCGTGGCCCTATTCTTGAAACCTGTGTTCAAGAGAAGGCGACGGCGGCTTGCTCTGTGCCTTAAAGGCCTTAGCCTTAGCGGCGGGCCAGGTACTCAGCAACCTGGAAAGCGATTTCCAGGGACTGCTGGTGGTTCAGTCGGGGGTCACAGAGGGTCTCGTAACGGTCAGCGAAAGCTGCTTCTTCGATGGGGTCAGAACCGCCCAGGCATTCAGCGACGTCGTCGCCGGTCATCTCTACGTGGATACCGCCGGGGAAGGTGCCCAGGGCCTCGTGCACCTCGAAGAAGCCCTGAACCTCGTTCATGACGTCGTCGAAGCGGCGGGTCTTGTAACCGGACGGTACGGAGATGGTGTTGCCGTGCATGGGGTCGGTGACCCATACGACCTTGGCGCCTTCCTTCTGCACGCCCTCAACGATGGCGGGCAGGTTTTCGCGGATCTTGCCGGCGCCCATGCGGGTGATGAAGGTCAGTCGGCCGGGCTCGCGGTTGGGGTCCAGCTTGTCGATCAGGGCCATGGCATCGTCAGCAGTGGTGGTGGGGCCGAGCTTGACGCCGATGGGGTTGCGGACCTTGGAAAGGAAGTTGACGTGGGCATCATCCAGGCCGCGGGTACGCTCACCGATCCAGAGGAAGTGGGCGGAGGTGTCGTAGGGCAGGTGGGTGCGGGAGTCAACGCGGGTCATGGCGCGTTCGAAGTCCAGCAGCAGGGCCTCGTGGCCGGTGTAGACGTCGGTGGTCTTCAGGGGGCCGAAGTCGGTGCCGCAGGCTTCCATGAACTTAATAGCGCGGTCGATTTCACCGGCGATGGACTCGTAGCGGGCGTGGGCAGGGTTGGAGGTGAAGCCCTTGTTCCAGGAGTGCACCGAGCGCAGGTCAGCGAAGCCGCCCTTAGTGAAGGCCCGAATCAGGTTAAGGGTGCTGGCGCTGGTGTGGTAGCCGCGCAGCATACGGTTGGGGTCGTGCACACGGGATTCTTCGGTGAAGTCAAAGCCGTTGACCATTTCACCGCGGAAGGAGGGCAGGGTGACGCCGTCACGGGTTTCGTCGTTCGATGAGCGGGGCTTAGAGAACTGCCCTGCCATACGGCCCATCTTAACCACGGGCATAGAGGCCCCGTAGGTCAGCACAACGGCCATCTGCAGCAGGGTGCGCACACGGCCTGAAATCTTATCGGCGGTAGCACCAGCGAAAGTTTCGGCGCAGTCGCCGCCCTGCAGCAAGAAGGCTTCACCTTCAGCAACACGAGCCAGGTCGGCGCGCATCTGGTCAACCTCACCGGCAAAAACCAGCGGAGGAACGCTGTTCAGCTCATTGATGACGGCAGTAAAGTCGGGGTGCTCAGCCCACTGGGGGTGCTGGTCGATGTGCAGGGAGCGCCACTCTTCGAGTTCGGGGAAGTCGTTCGGGGTGGGTACGGCACCGGGGTTGGTCACGGGGTGACTCCTTTGTATGTGGTCGCTAGAGCCTAGCTGAAGGTTAGGCTCTTGTCTCTTATTCAAAAGTATTGGGGCTTAGGTGTAGGGTTCAAAGCTGTGTCCACCATGTGACATACAGCTCTTAGGACGGAGGCGGACGAGCTAGGAGCGGGTTTCAAGCAGACGACTGGTGGCCTCGTCCGCACTGATTCCTTCAGCCGTCATGAGCTTTTTAACGTCGGCCGCATAGACCGGGGTGATGGGGCGGCCGGTCATCTGGCTAATCCGCTCAATAACCAGGTCTGCCAGTTCCCGCTGGGCGGCCCATTCGTCGTCCCGCCCCAGATAGGGGGTCACATCGATGGGTTCACCGATGACGGTCTTCACCCGGATCGGTTTGCCGTCCTTCCGCAGGCGCAGGCGGTTGGAGCCAGGAACCTGCACGTCCTCGTTACCGAACTGGGCAACGGGGATAATGGGGACACCGGCCTCCAGAGCCAGGCGGGCCACACCAATTTTGGCCCGGTAGAGGCGAGCATCGGGGCTACGGGTCCCCTCGGGGTAGATACCCACGAGCTTGCCCTCGCGCAGGGCGGCAACAGCAGCAGCCAGAGATTCAGCCGACTTAGCACCACCGGAGCGGTCAATAGGTAGCTGGCCCACAGAAGTGAAGAACCACTTCATCAGGCGCCCCTTAAGACCGGGAGTAGTGAAGTAGTCTGACTTGGCCAAGAAAAATACCTGACGCGGAGCCGCAAGAGGCAAGAAAATAGAGTCAATAAAAGACACGTGGTTACTTGCCAGAATAGCGCCGCTTGCTGCCGGGATATTTTCAGCCCCCACGACCTCGTGGTGATAGGCCCGCTGCAAGAAGGGCTTGAGCACGGTGCGTAGCTGCATATACATGGTGTCTCTCCTTGCGATAGAGCAATGTCAGGGGTCTCGTGGCTAAAGCAGTCAGCGAGCGGCTTTCCACTACATATTGTATGCCCGAGTGTGACGAGTTATCTAAACCAGTCAGTATGAGTAAACCTCGCTGGCGGCGAAGCTATTCCCCTCAGAGCGTCACGCCCCTCAAAAGTAGGGTTATCGCCAGGGGCGGGCTGTAAAATGGCCAGGAAGAACCTCGTGCACAGGCATCGTTGCCGATGCACTTTACCCCTCCCCCGCCGCCGGGGCCCGTTAGAGACAAGGTAACACCGTGAAAGAAATTCACTCCCCCCAGATTGTTACTGTTGATCCGGCAGTTAACATCACCGACATGGTGGAACGCCGCGCTCAGGACAGCCGCAATCCTCTGGTCTACCGGGTGCAGAAATCAACCGGCAACTGGGTTCCCGTCACCGCCAAGGACTTCCGCCGTCAGGTCATTGATCTGGCTAAGGGCCTTATGGCAGCAGGTATTGGGGCAGGCGACGTCGTTGGCATTATGAGCCGTACCCGCTACGAGTGGACCCTGATTGACTTCGCTATCTGGTACGCGGGCGCTGTATCTGTACCCGTCTATGAGACCTCATCTCCTGCCCAGGCTGCCTGGGCTCTGTCTCACTCCGGTGCCAAGGCTGTCTTCGTTGAGAACAGCAAACTGGCAGACGTCATTAGCCAGGCCCGTGAGCTTACCGATGATGAGCTCTCCCTTGATGCTTTGAAGGACGTCTGGGTGATCGACGATTCGGTTCTCCCCACCCTGGTCTCTGGCGGCGTTTCTATCTCTGATGAGGAGGTCGAAGAACGCCGTTCTCTCGCCAACCTCGATACCGTGGCGACCATCGTCTATACCTCCGGTACCACCGGCCGCCCCAAGGCCTGCCCGATTACCCACGGCAACTTCGTCCGTCTCTCTGCCAATACCAAGCTCACCATCCCTGAGATTGCCAACGAGACCAACTCAACCCTGCTCTTCCTGCCCCTGGCCCACGTGCTGGGTCGCCTGATTCAGGTTCTGGCTTTCGATGCGGGCCTGACGGTAGGCCACGCCCCCAATATCAAGAACCTCTCCACCGACCTGGCGTCCTTCCAGCCCACCATGCTGCTGGTTGTGCCCCGCGTCTTTGAAAAGGTCTACGAGGGGGCTATCAAGAAGGCGGAAAAGGGCGGTAAGGTCAACGCCAAGCTCTTCCAGCGCTCAGTGGACGTGGCTATCAAGTGGTCCCAGGCCAAGATTGCGGGCAAGATGACCCGTGCCCTTACCCTGCAGCATAGGTTCTACGACAAGCTGGTCTACTCCAAGCTGCGCGACGCCATGGGCGGTAAGGTGCGCTTTGCGGTATCCGGCGGCGGACGCCTGGCCCCCCACTACGGCCACTTCTACCACGCTGTGGGCATCGAGGTCGTTGAGGGCTACGGCCTGACCGAGACCACCGCTCCCCTGGCCGTTGGCCGCATCCGCAACTTTGATATCGGCAACGTGGGTACCCTGATTCCCGGTGGCTCTGCCCGTATCGCTGAGGACGGCGAACTCGAGTTCAAGGGCATCGGCCTTATCTCTGGCTACCTCAACAACCCCGAAGAGAACGCTGCGGCCTTCACCGAGGACGGCTGGTTCCGCACCGGCGACCTGGCCCGTATCGACGATGACGGCAAAATCTTTATTACCGGCCGCAAGAAGGAAATCATTGTGACCGCCGGCGGTAAGAACGTCATGCCGGTACCCGCCGAAGACCGCCTGCGCCAGTCCCCCTTCGTCTCCCAGGCCATGCTGGTGGGCGACGAGAAGCCCTTCATCTCGGCACTCATTACCCTGGACCCAGACGTCCTGCCCGATGAGCTCGAGCGCATCGGGCTGCCCCGCACCCTCTCCCTCAAGGAGGCCTCCACCAACCCCCGCGTCCGTGAGGCTATCCAGAAGTTCATCGACGACGCCAACGCCTTTGTGTCGAGGGCCGAGTCTATCCGCGAGTTCCGCATTCTTGATAAGGACTTCACCGAGGCTGAGGGGCACCTGACCCCCTCCATGAAGGTGCGCCGCAAGCAGGTGCTGGCTGACTTCAACTCCTATGTTGAAGATATGTACAACCGCACCAAGTCCACCGTGACCGAGACCGCCGCTCACACCGCTGAGCGCGTTCAGGAGCTGCGTGCCGAGCAGACCGAGAAATGGGACCAGTTCAAGGCTGTACAGGCTGAGAAGATTCAGGAGTTCACCGAAACCCAGGGGCAGAAGCTGCACGAGCTGGCAGATAAGATCCAGCAGGTCGCTCCCCTACCCGGGGCGAAGGATCAGAACAACGAAGAGCGGGCTCAATAAAGCTTATTCATAAGCGGTTTCGCAGGCTCACGCTCGCTGCCGACCCTCTCGCCTGGTTCGCTTCGCTCACAAGGGCGATTCACGCCAGCCGCCGAGCCAGCAGCTTCGCTGTGAGCCTGCTACACCTCCCATTATGAATAAGCAGTAGCGCCTTTATCTGCCCGCATATAGAAGAATCCCCGAGCCAATTTCAGCTCGGGGATTTTTTATTTCTATTGGAAAGCCTAGTCGAGCTCTAGTCCCAGAAGGGCGTTTTCCACGACCTCGGTGAGGGCCGGATGGATCCAGTACTGGCCGCGAGCCATATCGCGAGCGCTCAGGCCAAAGCTCATGGCCTGAATCAGAGGCTGAATCAGGTTGGGGGAATCTTCACCGATCAGGTGGGCACCCAGTAGCTCCCCGGTATCCTTGCGGGCAATCAGCTTGCAGACACCTTCGCTATCGTCCATAGCCCAGCCGTAGGCTACGTCGCCGAACTTCTGTTCCTTGACGGTAATCTCAAACCCTTCAGCAGCAGCCTGCTCCCGTGCCTGGCTTTCGGTCAGGCCCACAGCGGCAATGGGCGGGTGCGTGAACACAGCAGCGGGCACGTAGCGGTGGTCGGTGGCCCGTAGCTGGTCGGGGTGCACGATATTCCACTGCACGGTGCGCATCTCGGCGTTCGCCACGTGCTTGAGCTGGTAGGGGGAGCTCACATCGCCCAGGGCCCAGACGCCCTTGACCGGCTGGCCGCCGGAGAGCACCCGCTGGTACTCATCCACCTGCACCAGGCCCCGCTCATCCACATCAAAGTAGGTGGCAGCATCGAGAGTATCGGAGTTGGGGGTGCGACCCGTTGCCACCAGCACCAGATCAGCGGGCACGGCAACCCGCTCACCGGCGTCCTCAAATACCACCGTCACAGACCCGTCGTCAGCAGCCTCGATAGCCTTCAGGGCGTGGTTGGTGCGCAGGTCCCACTGGCGGGCGGCCTCACGGGTAAAGATCTCGGCAATGGTATCGTCGTGGCTGCGGAGCAGGCGGTCTGAGCGCACAGCCTGGGTCACCTGAGCGCCAAGACCCGAGAAGACGTGAGCAAACTCGGCTGCGATGAAGCCGCCGCCAATGACCACCACGCGCTCGGGTAGCTCATCAATACGCATGACGGTATCTGAGGTGTGCACCTGGGGCAGGTCGATACCGGGGACCTGGGGCAGGGTAACACGGGATCCGGTAGCCAGCACCAGCTGGTCAGCGGTCAGCTCAAGGCCGGACGCCGTAACCACGCTCCGGGGGCCGGTCAGCTGAGCGTACTCCTCGTAGACATCCACGTTCTCAAGGGACTTCCGCCAGGCCAGCCCACCCTCGCTAATAGCGTCGATGCGGCCAAAGATTCGGTCGCGAATCTGCCGCCAGGCGGTGTGCTTGTGCTCTAGCTCTACACCCAGACGGGCAGCGTCCTTAGCGCGGGCAACGGTAGAGGCCGGGTAGACATACATCTTGGTGGGAATACAGCCCACGTTGAGGCAGGTACCGCCGAAGCGGCCGCCGTCGATGATGGCAATCTTCTTGCCCTCGTAGTCCTCGTTGGGCAGGGAGTTACCGGAGCCAGATCCGATAATGATGAGGTCGTAGTGGCGGGGTGAGCTCATGGGGCTACCTTTCGTGCGGGGTACGTCTGTGGTTTTCAACGGGATAGGCTAAGGTTTCATTCCCGGCTGTCAGCTCCACTGCGTGCCTGTGCTGCAGCTTCTGCGTTATCGCGGAAGTTCTTTTGCATCTGGCGGAAGACCAGCACGTTACCGACCACGATATGAAGGAAGCCGAGAATCATCACGTAGATATTCCAGCCGCCCTGCGGGGCGAGCACACCCAGTAGCAGCAGAATCGCTCCGAAACCAATAATCATCAGGTGAGTTACGTTCATGCTTTCTAGCCTACAGGCAGGGACCAGATTCCTCTCAAAATCCCTGTGCACAGCACATACTTTCGTCACTTTTCTGGTCCCTACTTGAGATAACAAGAGAGCGGACGCCCACCCCCGACTTTCGCAAGCCGGGTGCGGGCGTCCGCCCCTTGGGTATTCCTGATACGGGGTTACTTGACGTTGACCACGATCAGCAGGTCACCACCAGCTACCTGGGAGACCTCGTTGTAGACAACGCGCTCGACGGTGCCTGAGACCGCTGAGGTGATGGAGGCTTCCATCTTCATGGCCTCGATGGTGGCTACCTGGTCGCCGGCTGAGATTTCGTCGCCGGGCTTGACCGAGATAGACACGCCACCAGCGAAGGGGGCTGCGATGTGGCCAGGGTTAGAGGCGTCTGCCTTCTCAGCTTCCTTCACGTTGGACTCAACGGAGGTGTCGCGGACGTTGACGGTGCGCTGCTGGCCGTTCAGGGTGCAGATCACCTCGCGCATACCCTTTTCGTCGGGTTCTGAGATAGCCTGCAGGGTTGCAATCAGGCGCACGCCCTTACCCAGCGAAATCACGTGTTCACGCTTGAACATCATGCCGTAGAGGAAGTCGCGGGTGTGCAGAATCGACAGGTCGCCGAATTCCTCGCGGGCCTTCTCAAAGTCGCGGGTGGGCCCGGCAAAGAGGAGGCGGTTGAGGGTGGCGCGGCGGGTGGCTGAGTCCCCGTTCAGGGCTTCCAGGTCTTCGGCTGACAGGTCGTTGACCGAGGGCTTGGAGAGCTTACGGCCTTCCAGGGCACGGGTGCGGAAAGGCTCGGGCCAGCCAGCGGGCGGGGTGCCCAGCTCGCCGTTGAGGAAACCAATCACCGAGTCGGGGATATCGAACTTCTGCGGGTCCTTCTCGAAGTCCTCGGGTGAGACGCCCATGCCAACCAGCTGTAGGGCGAGGTCGCCAACAACCTTCGATGAGGGGGTTACCTTGACGATGTGCCCCAGCATGCGGTCAGCAGCTGCGTACATGTCTTCGATGTCCTCGAAGCGCTCCCCCAGGCCCAGGGCGGTTGCCTGAGCGCGCAGGTTGGAGAGCTGGCCACCGGGGATTTCGTGGGTGTAGACACGACCGGTGGGCGATGACAGGCCCATCTCGAAGGGCTTGTAGATGGCGCGGACGGCTTCCCAGTAGGGTTCCAGCGCGCAGGCAGCTTCCAGGGTGATGGAGGGGGCGCGGTCAGTGTACTGGAGGGCGCCAACCAGGGCGGAGAAGGAGGGCTGGGAGGTGGTACCTGCCATGGAGGCGGTTGCTACGTCGACGACGTCCACGCCTGCCTCAACGGCAGCCAGCAGGGTGCCGACCTGGCCACCTGCGGTGTCGTGGGTGTGCAGGTGAACCGGCAGGTCGAAGCGCTCGCGCAGGGCGGTGACCAGGCGGCGGGCAGCTTCCGGACGCAGCAGGCCGGCCATGTCCTTGATGGCAAGGATGTGGGCGCCGGCTTCTACCACCTGGTCAGCCAGGTTCAGGTAGTAGTCCAGGGTGTAGGTCTGCTCTGCAGGGTCCAGCATGTCGCCGGTGTAGCAGATAGCGACCTCGGCAACTGCGGTACCGGTGGCACGCACGGCCTTGATAGCCGGGGTCATCTGGGAGACGTCGTTGAGGGAGTCAAAGATACGGAAGATATCAACGCCGGTCTCGGCGGCTTCCTTGACGAATGCGTCGGTGACCTCGGTGGGGTACGGGGTGTAGCCCACGGTGTTGCGGCCGCGTAGCAGCATCTGGATGGGCAGGTTGGGCATGGCCGCACGCAGGTGGGCCAGACGCTCCCAGGGGTCCTCGGAGAGGAAGCGCAGGGCGACGTCGTAGGTTGCACCGCCCCAGGCTTCTACGGAGAAGAGCTCGGGGGTTACGTGGGCTACTGCGGGCGCGGCGGCTAGCAGGTCGCGGGTGCGGACGCGGGTGGCCAGCAGGGACTGGTGGGCGTCACGGAAGGTGGTGTCGGTGATCAGCACTTCCTTGGTGTCGCGTACAGCCTTGGCGAACCCTTCGGGGCCCAGTTCGAGCAGGCGCTGACGCCAGCCTGCCGGGGGCTCGTGGGTAGAAGCGTCGAAGGGTGAGCGGTAGGGCTCTTCGGTCTTATCACCGGGGAAAGCAGGTAGCTTCAAGCGGGGGTCAAGACCCTCGATACGCTCACCGTGGGGCTTATTGACGGTGACATTTGCCAGGTACTGCAGGGCCTTGGTGCCGCGGTCGGCTGAAGGCTTCTTGGTCAGCAGCTCGGGGTGCTCATCGATGAAGGGGGTGGAGACATCACCAGCACGGAAGGTGGGGTCTTCGAGTACCGCCTTGATGAAGGGGATGTTGGTGGCGACGCCGCGAATACGGAACTCGGCCAGGGCGCGAGAAGCGCGGCGGACGGCGTCCTCGAAGGTGCGGCCACGGCAGGTGAGCTTGACCAGCATGGAGTCAAAGTGGGGTGAAATCTGGGCACCGGTGTAGACGGTACCGCCGTCCAGGCGGATGCCAGAGCCACCGGCTGAGCGGTAGTAGGTAACCTTACCAACGTCGGGGCGGAAGCCGTTCGCCGGGTCTTCGGTAGTGATGCGGGACTGCAGGGCGAAGCCGCGCACGCGCAGGTCTTCCTGACGGATGCCCAGGTCTTCTAGGGTCTCACCGGCAGCGATCCGCATCTGCGACTGGACCAGGTCAACGTCGGTGACTTCTTCGGTCACGGTGTGCTCAACCTGAATGCGGGGGTTCATTTCGATAAAGACATGCTGGCCAGCGCGTTCACCGGCGGTATCGACCAGGAACTCCACGGTACCGGCGTTGACGTAGCCCAGTTCCTTGGCGAACTTAACAGCGTCGCGGAAGAGAGCCTGGCGGATCTCTTCATCGAGATTGGGGGCAGGCGCAATTTCAACGACCTTCTGGTGGCGGCGCTGAAGGGAGCAGTCGCGCTCAAAGAGGTGAACAATATTGCCTTCACCGTCAGCCAGAATCTGCACCTCGATGTGGCGGGGGCGCAGCACAGCCTGCTCTAGGAAGACAGTGGGGTCACCAAAAGCGGTATCAGCTTCGCGCATCGCCGCTTCCATAGCGCCGCGCAGGTCTTCACGCTTTTCGACGCGGCGCATACCGCGTCCACCGCCACCGGCAACTGCCTTAACGAAGATGGGGAAGCCGATTTCTTCTGCCTCTGCCAGCAGCTTCTCAACGTCGGAGCTGGGCTCGGTGGACTTGAGTACCGGGATACCTGCACGGCGGGCAGCCTTCAGCGCCTCAACCTTATTACCTGCCAGTTCTAGAACTTCCGGCGGGGGGCCAATGAAGGTGATGCCGGCGTCCGCAGCGGCACGGGCCAGCTCGGGGTTCTCAGAGAGGAAGCCGTAGCCCGGGTAGATAGCATCAGCGCCGGCTTCTTTGGCGACGCGAATAATCTCCTCAACATCGAGGTAGGCTCGGACGGGATGGCCCTCTTCACCAATTGGGTAGGCCTCATCAGCCTGCTGCCGGTGAATGGAGTGGCGGTCTTCATACGGGAAGACGCCGACGGTCTTAGCGCCGAGCTCGTAGGCCGCGCGGTAGGCGCGGATTGCGATTTCGCCGCGGTTAGCGACCAGAATCTTTGAAAACATTTTCTTCCGTTCCGCCCCACCCAGCACAGCGGGGTGCGGTGAGGCTAAGCCACAGTTCGTGTGTGAACACCTCAAATATATCTTTAGACTTCCTAAAGCACCTGGTTTTGTCTCATTTTTTGTGATGCGGGACGTAATGAAAAGATTTTATTGTGAGCATGACTACACAGTGCCTTGTTGCTCGCTGTGAGCTTGCCTGACTTTCTGCACCGCTTGGCGGTAGCTGGTACACCTCTTCGGTAGCATAGAAGGTCAGTGTGTATCCGCCGAATTTGAGAGGCTTTCGTGGCAATGAGCAGCGTGGTAAGTATCAGCAGTCTAAAAGGCGGCGTAGGCAAAACATCGGTCGTGCTGGGGCTGGCGTCCGCTGCTCAGGCAAGCAGCCTGCGCACCCTCGTCATCGACCTCGACCCCCACGGGGACGCCTCAACCGGCCTCGGCGTGAACACCGCCGAAGGCACCGACATGGGTACCATTCTGCTCGCCCCTTCCGATTTTTCCCTGGCGGACGAGCTCGCCCCCGCTTCGTGGGCCGCCCTCGGCAGCCTGGGCAACGCCTCCCGCACCGGACTGGACGCAGGCACCTGGGTTGGGCGCGCGTCCGCCCGTCTCACCTCCCTAGAACAGCTCGACTCAGCCACCCTGCTCCCCCGCCTGGCAGACCTCCTTGAGCCTGTCCGTGAGAGCTTTGACCTGATTCTCATCGACTGCCCGCCCACCCTGGGCCGTCTCACCGAGATGGCATGGGCTGCTTCTGACCGGGTGCTGTCTGTCGCCGAGCCTTCCCTCTTCTCTGTCGCGGGCTCCGAACGCACCCTGCGCGCCATTGCCCGCTTCGAAGCCAATACCCCCTATGCCGTGGAGTCTGCCTCTATCGTGATCAATAAGGTACGTGCAGGCGACCCCGAACACGACTATCGCATCGAGGAAATGAAGGTGCTCTTTGGCGACCTGGTCGCTGAGACTATCCTGCCCGAGACGCACCTGCTCCAGCGCATTCAGGGGTCCGCCTACCCCGTGCACTACTGGCCCGAGGAAGAAGCCCAGGAACTCGCCAGCGCCTTCACCGCGCTGCTGGCCGGTCTGTACGACGCAGGTACTGATAGATAGGAATAGAGCGCAACAAAAAACTACCCCGCCTTCGCATCTGCGAGGCGGGGTAGTTTTCTATGTTCTTTAGGCGCCGGCTTTGCGGGCGCGGCGGGCCGAAAGTTCGTCGTGGATCTCGGTCTCTGCCTGGACTTCCTGGGCGGTGCTTTCGCCGGGCAGTTCGCTCAGCGATACTTCCAGTTCGCGCCAGACGCGACCGATAGCGATACCGAAGACGCCCTGGCCTGCCTGTACCAGGTCAATGACCTCAGAGGCTGAGGTGCATTCGTAGACCGAGGCGCCGTCAGACATGAGGGTGATTCCAGCAAGATCCTCAACGCCGCGGGAACGCAGGTGGTCGACCGAGGTGCGAATCTGCTGCAGGGATACACCGGTATCGAGCAGGCTCTTGACAATCTTGAGTACGAGCACATCGCGGAAAGAGTAAAGACGCTGGGAGCCAGAGCCCTGGGCTGAGCGGACGGTGGGCTCCACCAGGTGGGTGCGAGCCCAGTAGTCGAGCTGGCGGTAGGTAATACCCGCTGCCTTGCAGGCGGTGGGGCCGCGGTAGCCCAGGTTCTCATCAACCAGAGAAACGGGGTCGTCAAAGAGGACGCCCTGCTCACCCACCGGGGAGGTGCGGGGCATGACGTCTTCGAAGCCCAACAGGGGCTGATCCATGGGGGCAGGTACGCCTCGAAGCGCGGCGGGGGCGCTAGGGTCACCGTTGTACTGTGTCACGGTTTGAGGTTCCTTCCCTTGAACTGATCATGGACTCTCTTATCCTACCTGCCCAGTAACCCTTTTGCCGGTTAATCGGTCGGCAGGGGCACCGGCGTTTTAACGTGGTTCTGGTCATTAAGACAGACCACGTTCACCCGGTACCCCATCACGCAAGGATAGGTGGGGTTAGTCGAAGCTGGGCATACTCCCGGCAACCAGGGCCATGTGCAGACGGAGCAGAAGCTGGGCAATATCACCGGCGAGTTCAGCAGCACGGGCCTGGGATTCTTCGTCCTTGCGCAGGGCCAGGGGGCCCACCGCGGTTTCTACCAGGTCGACTTCGCGGTCGGCGGCGGCCCGGAAGGCTCGCAGGTGGCGCGGGTGCAGGCCGTGGGCGGTGAGCTGGTCACTCACCCTGGTGACGGCCAGGTCGTACTGGTCGTATTCTTCTTTGTTGTCTGCCAGCAGACCGTAGTTCATGAGCTCACGCAGCAGGGGCATATCGACCCCGGCTTCCTGACCCAACTCACGCAGAGTGTAGGTGCGGGCAGGTTCTGCCTCTGCTGCCGGGCGGGCGCTCGGCAGCTCTTCGGCACCCGGCTGCGCGGACGCGTCCGCCCCGCTCCCCTGCCCCTCGGCAGGTTCGCTACCGGGGGCGGGTGCTAGCCCCGCGTCGATGTCAGCCAGGCGCTGACGAATCACCTTGAGCGGCAGGTACTGGTCGCGCTGCAGCTGCAGCACAAAACGCAGGCGCTCAATATCTTCTTCGGAGTACTTGCGGTAACCGGTATTGGTACGCTGCGGGCTCACCAGACCCTTATCTTCAAGAAAGCGAATCTTCGAGGCGCTAATGCCCTCAAATTCCCCTTCAAGGGCGCTGAGCACCTGACCGATGGTCTTATTTTTTGCCCCAGCAGTTTCAGCAGAGTGAGCCTGAGCCATGGTTACTGCCCCTGGCCCTGGTAGAAGGCGAAGTGGAACTTGCCGATGTAGATTTCGTCGCCGTTGCGCAGGTAGGCCTCGTCCACGCGGTCTTTGTTCACGTAGGTGCCGTTCAGGGAGTCAGCATCGGTCAGGATGAAGCTGCCCGCGTTGGGGATGAAGAGGGCGTGGCGGCGGGAGACGGTGACGTCGTCCAGGTAGATGTCTGACTGGGGGCTACGGCCTGCGATGATGGGCAGGTCAGCGCCGTCTTCGTCGGTTTCGGGGTTCAGGAGGAAGCGGGCGCCCTTGAACTGGCCATCCAGACCAATGAGGACGGCTGAGCCGGCGGGCAGGGTTGCCAGCAGGTCGCGTTCTTCGGCGGTGGGGTTATGGGACTGGGATACACCCAGGGCTACCATGGCGATGGTGCTTGTGGGCGGGTGTGCTTCATGCTGGGCCATACGGTCTCGTCCTTATGTCTTCGGGCGGCGGGGCCTACGCCCGTACTGTGCCTGTGTTCTAAATGTTATGTGTGGTGTGGTGTAAGCGGTTCAAGGTCACGAAATGGTAAACAGTGAACCGTTCGTTTAATCTTAGCCACTTCGCCTCTATTCTGCCCGGTTCGCGCCGTGTTCTCCCACCAAATTTTCCTGTTTTTTACCTAGAGCAAAAGGACCGCCTTTCCCTGCGGAAAAGGCGGCCCTTGCACGGGCTCATAGCGTGGTGCTACTGACGGGTTTTAGGCGATTTCTGCCTCGTAGTCAGCGGCTGAGAGCAGGCCTTCGATGTCTGCGGCGTCGTTGGGGCGAACCTCGATGAGCCAGCCCGCGCCGTAGGGGTCTGAGTTGACGGTTTCGGGGGCATCTGCCAGGTCTTCGTTGACGGCCACGACTTCACCGGCGATGGGAGCAAAGAGGTCAGAGACGCTCTTGGTGGATTCGATTTCGCCGAAGGTTGCTTCTGCGTCGATGGTTTCGCCTACCTCGGGCAGGTCGACGTAGACGACGTCGCCCAGTTCGCTCTGTGCGTGGTCGGTAACACCGATGCGGACGGTGCCATCAGCGGTGAGTTCGCTGACCCACTCGTGCTCTTTGGTGTACTTGAGTTCTGCAGGAACGTTGCTCATCGGAGGTGTCCTTTTCTTTTGTGGGACTTCTGTGGGAGTGCCGATCGAGGTGCGTGAAACTCGACGAGGTGAGCTCCGACGAGGGAGAAGGAGCTCTCACCTAACGATTATATGACACAGGGTACAGGTGCTGGTGGCGGGCGCCACCGAAACGGCCGGGTTTTCTCTTAAATAAAAAGGACGCCCCACCCCACTTCCCTGCGGAGGGGAAGCGGGGTGGGGCGTCCTTACCTAGACCTCTTAGATAACACCCTCAGAGAACTTGTAGGGGTTGCCGAAGCGGTGGGCGGTGATGGAGACTGCCTGCTCGCGGACGAAGGGCAGCATCTCGATGCGGCCGGCTTCGGTAACAGGCTGGAAGTAGACCGCGATGTCGGGGCGGCCATCGAGTGCCTCGTAGATGCTGGTGGCGTCGCTACCGATGTAGCGGATGCGGGCACCTTCGAAGGCGGTTCCCTCAAGCTGCTTTGAGGGGGTCTTTGCAATCTTGGCCAGCGAAGCACGGTAGGCGGCGTCGCTCTGCTCAACCAGGGTGACGCCCGCACCGCGCAGGGCGCCGGCAACAGCCACCGGGATACTCTGGCCGGTGGAGAACTCGATGGTGGCACCGGCTGCTACACCTGCCAGCAGGACGCGCAGGGCGCGGTCGCGGTCGCCGTCCTCATCCAGACGCACCTGGACGGTGGTGGGCAGGTAGCGCAGGATGTTGCGCTCAACGCCCAGCTGGCTGGGGTCGTGGCCCACACCGAACTCGGTGGCCCAGGCCTCGGCATCGGAGCTTGCCGCGCGGGCCAGCATGTCGAGGGAACCGTCGTTGGTGGCGGTGGGTTCGCGCAGGGCAGCCAGGATGGAGCGGACGCCCGCGTGTGAGGGGGCGGTGGTGGCGGTGGACTCTGCGGTCTCCCAGTCGGAGAGGGCAACCAGGTAGTTGGGGCCACCGGCCTTGGTGCCGGAACCTACGGTTGACTTCTTCCAGCCACCGAAGGGCTGACGCTGCACGATAGCGCCGGTGATGCCGCGGTTGACGTAGAGGTTACCTGCCTGGACCTTGGAGAGCCAGAGTTCCAGCTCGCCGGAGTCAAGGGAGTGCAAGCCTGCGGTCAGACCGTAGTCGGTGGCGTTCTGCAGCTCGATAGCCTCTTCGAGGGTAGCGGCCTTCATGACACCCAGGATGGGGCCGAAGTACTCGGTCAGGTGGTATTCACTGCCGGGCTTGACGCCTGCGCGAACGCCGGGTGACCAGAGGCGGCCGGTCTCATCGAGCTGTTCGGGCTTGATGATCCAGGTTTCACCCTCGCCCAGGGTGGTCAAGCCTCGCTTGAGCTTGCCCTCGGGCTTCTCGATGACGGGACCCATTTCTGACTCGATGTCCTGGGGGTGGGCAACGTGCAGGGACTTCACAGCGTCAACCAGCTGGTTGTAGAAGCGCTTGGACTCCCCTACCGAACCAACCAGAATCACGGTGGATGCAGCCGAGCACTTCTGGCCCGCGTGGCCGAAGGCTGAGTAGACGACGTCCTTGACCGCCAGGTCGAGGTCGGCATTGGGGGTGACGATGATGGAGTTCTTGCCGGAGGTCTCGCCGAAGAGGGGCAGGTCCTTACGCCAGGATCGGAACATCTCGGCGGTCTCGTAGCCACCGGTCAGAATCAGGCGGTCAACGGCGGGGTGGGCAATCATCTTTGAACCGGCATCACGGTCGGTGACCTTGACCAGGCGCAGGGCCTCGCGGGGTACGCCAGCTTCCCACAGCACCTCAGCAATGAGAGCACCGATGCGGGCGGTGTTGGAGGCGGGCTTGAAGATAACCGCTGAACCCGCTGCCAGGGCTGAGATAACGCCACCGACGGGAATCGCGGTGGGGAAGTTCCACGGCGGGATGACCAGGGTCAACTTAACCGGGTGATGCTGGGCGCCGTCTACCGAGTCGAGGCGCTCTGCCAGCATGGCGTAGTAGTAGGCAAAGTCAACGGCTTCTGAGACTTCAACGTCGCCCTGGTCCAGGGTCTTGCCAGCCTCGTGCGCCATGATTTCCATGAAGTCGCCGCGGCGTACTGCCAGGGCTACCGCTACCTTACGCAGAATCTCAGCACGCTCTGAAGCGGGGCGGGCACCCCACGCCTCGCCAGCTGCCACGGTCTCGGCAACCAGGGTTTCGGCGTCCTCGGCAGAACCCAACTCATTGGCGGCCAGGGTTTCGATACCGATCTGGGTGGTCTTTGAGCGCTCCAGGATGGCGCGGCCCCACTCGCGGTTACCGGCCAGGGCGGGGTCGGTATCGGGGGTGTTTTCGAAGGTGCCATCGGCAGGCTTGAAGACGTTCTCTTCGGTTTCTTCCAGACGGTTCTGGGTGCGCTGCGGGGGCTGCACCTCGTCGGTGACCTCATTCAGGGAACGCAGGAAGCGGTTCTTCTCGCGGTCAAAGAGGGCGGGTGAAGAGTCGAGGTCAAAGACGGCGCTCATGAAGTTCTCGCTTGAGGCGTTTTCCTCCAGGCGGCGAACCAGGTAGGAGATTGCGACGTCGAACTCTTCGGGGCGTACGACGGGGGTATAGAGCAGCAGGTGGCCTACGCGCTGGCGAATGACCTCAGCCTGCTGGGAGGCCATACCGATGAGCATTTCGAACTCGATGTCCTTTTCGACACCGCGGTCTTCGGCCAGCAGCAGGGCGAAGGCGACGTCGAAGAGGTTGTGGCCGGCAACACCCAGGCGGATGTTCTTGATGTGCTCGGGCTGCAGGGCGTAGTTGAGGATGCGCTTGTAGTTGGTATCTGAGTCCTGCTTGGAGTCGCAGGTGGTCAGGGGCCAACCGTGTACAGCGGCTTCAACCTTCTCCATAGAAAGGTTGGCACCCTTAACCAGGCGGACCTTAATACGGGCACCACCGGCCTCAACGCGCTTAGCTGCCCATTCCTGCAGGCGCTGCATCGCAGCCAGGGTGTCGGGCAGGTAGGCCTGGAGCACGATACCGGCTTCAAGGTTTTTCAGGTGGGGTTGGTCAAGGATCTTGGTGAAGACCTCGATGGTCATATCGAGGTCCTTGTACTCTTCCATGTCCAGGTTGATGAACTTCTGGGCGGGAGAGTTAGCGGCCAGCTCGTAGAGGGGGGTGAGGCGGCGGACGGCTTCGTCCACGACTTCTTCGAAGGCCCAGTGGGAGTGGGGGCCAGAAACGGAGGAAACCTTAATGGAGACGTAGTCGACGTCGTCGCGGGCCAGCAGGCGCTTGGTTTCGGTCAGGCGGCGCTCTGCTTCGCGGTCACCGAGCACTGCTTCACCGAGCAGGTTGATGTTGAGCTTGTTGCCGGTTGAGGTGAGGTGCTTGATGGCGGGGCCCAGCTTTTCGTCGCGGGCATCGACAATCAGGTGACCAACCATCTGACGCAGGACGGTGCGGGCGATCGGCACGGTGGGCCAGGAGGCCTTAGCAGCCAGCTTGCCGCCCAGACCTACGGCGCTCTTCATGTACCAGGGCAGGAAGGAGGGGACGATGGGGGCAATGCGGCCCAGGTTCTTACCGGCAACGGCCTGGTCTTCGGGGCGTACCACACCGTCGACAAAGCCGACGGTAAATTCAAGGCCGTTGGGGTCCTTCAGGACGCCTGCCAGCTTCTCTGCTGCGGGGTCGGCGGGGATGTTCTGGGCTGCTTTGACCCAGTCGGCGACGAGCTGGACGGCCTGGTCAGCTAGCTGCTGATGGTGGGTATCGCTAAAAGGCTGTGCCAAGGGTGGTACCTCCTGCTAGCCCGCACAAGGGCGGGGTGAATTTGTTGCTTGTTATCCATTTCACCATCTTTAGGTGTAAGTTACACTATTAGAAAAAATGAATATTATTTAGGCAGTACGTTTAGTTCTGCTAATCTGTATTCGTGACGCTATTCACCCCTTCCTAAGGAGTGCCCCATGTACGATTTGCGCCGCCTGGCCATGCTGCTTGAGATCCACGAGCGAGGCACGCTCGCCGCTACAGCTAAAGCCCTACACCTGACGTCCTCCGCTATATCCCAGCAGATAACCACCCTGGAAAAAGAGGTGGGCACTCCCCTGCTGCGTAAGGTGGGGCGCCGGGTGGAGCTGACCACCGAGGCTCTGATTCTGGTGGAGAGCACCCGCAATATTTTGAAGGAGCTGGACGCCGCCCGCACCCGCATCACCCTGCTGGAGGGGGTACCTGCCGGGCAGGTACGACTGGCGATTTTCCAATCGGCAGCCAAGGCTCTGTTGCCGGGCGCCCTGGCTCATCTGGCGGAGCACGCCCCGCAGGTGCAGCTACACGTGGTGCAGATTGACCCCGAAACCGGTCTCTCACTGACCCGAAGCCGGGAGTTTGACCTTGTGATTGCAGAATCCTACCCCCACCACTACATTCCCGAGTACCCCGAGCTCACCTCTGAACTCTTGACCGAGGACGCCCTCAACCTGGTAGTTGCCGCCGATTCTGAGGTTGAGAGCTTGGACGATGCTGCCCGCCTACCCTGGGTTTTTGAGGGTGAGCACAACACATCACGTACCTGGGGTATCAATCAGTGCCGGGCTGCGGGGTTTGAGCCGCAGGTGCGCTATGTAATCGATGATTTGAACACGCATTTGCAGCTGGCAGCGGGCGGGGCAGCGGCCATTATGCCGTCCTTTGCCTTGCCCGCTGCCGGCAACGAGCTAAGCCGGGCACACGGGGTGAAGGCTATTCCGCTGCCAGGTGCCCCCTACCGCGAAATTTATGTGGCTACCCGCACCGAAAGCACAGGCCAACCCGCTATTAGGGCGGTGAAGGACGCCCTGCAAACAGCGGTGGCCACTCCCCCGCATCTGGGCCCAAAAAGAAGGCAGTAAAACACATGTTCACCCTTTTTTCAGTTGCAGAGACCCCCATCGCCCAAGATTTTTCCCTTGACCCCACCGTACTGGCTGAAGTAGCTGACACTCCATGCCTAGGGCGCTTACTCTCTTCCCATGTACTTGAGGTTGAATCTCTGAGTTATTTGGGTAGCCAAGCCCCCACCGCGGCAATGGAAAACCTGGGACCTGCCCTTCGCTATTCCATAGAACGGCGGATTTGCCTCTGGCTCGGTCTTGTAGATGTAAATGACCTACCCCGCATCCAGGCTATTCTTGGTGACTCCTGCCAAGTAGCGGGCCCAGAAGTCAGCCCACCTGAGAGCTGGAAACACCGTCTACCTACAAGCTCCAGCGTCCAGCCCATCGCCGTCAGCCCCCAGCGACTCCTGCGGATCCTCCTAGCCCCCTCCAGCCCCCTCCAAGAATGTACCCTGCGGCACCTTGAAGGCATCGACCCCAAACGTATAGCCAGGTCAGAACTCCTTGAGCTGCAGAGCAAGGGAATCCCCATGGTTCCCCGCTCCCTACCATTCCGGCTAGCCCATTCACCGATAGTGTGGGCCTACGCCCTGATCATGCTCTATTCGGCATGCCGGGCAATTCCGGTGGCCTTCCTGCCAGGTTTCCAGGGCAACATATGGATACTGTGGGGCCTAGACGTCGGCGGGGCCCTCCCCTATGCCTGGGGTGTCATTGCCATGTTTACCGCCCAAAAGGTCCTGGTACGCCTTGCCGCCCTCGTCCTTGCGCTTATTACCTTCCTGGCCCCCTATGCCTATTTCTGGTCCGCTGGCCAACACTACCCTTTCTATGTCAATGTCATTGTGGCCTGCATTATCACCTGCGCGGTAGGATTTGAAGTTTTCCGATATATACGCGAAAAACGGGTGCGGGCCCGAGTAGCTCAGGCAGGCGCTCCCCTTGTCACCGATAACTGCGGTGGGTGCTTATCCTAGTCAGCCAGTTTTCTGGGCTGCTCTGCACCGAAGAAGGTCCGCCAGGCACAGGTGACAACGAACCAGCCCCCGCTGATCCAAAAAGCCACCAGCAACCAGAAGGGTTTTGCGGGGGCAAGGGCAATGAGGGCAGCCGTTGCTGCAATCCAAACAGTGATAGCTGCGATGTTAATACCCATAAACCTCTTCACACGGAAAGGATGGGTGTAATAGGTGGGGGTCAGGGTCAAGACGGCCAGGAGGACGATAGCAATGATATTGAAGGTGGCACCGGTGCCCATAATAAACATCACGGCAGCAACGATATTCCAGGCTGCGGGGAACCCAACGAAGTAGAAATCGCTGGATTTCCACTGTTCGTTGGCGTAGCAAAACATGGAAGAGGTCAGAACCAGAATAACGAGGGCCAAGGCCACAGGCTGCGGGCCGAGTGGTAGGGCAAGGTACATGAAGAGGGCAGGGATGAAGGTCCAGGTGAGGTAGTCGACGGCGATGTCGACGATTCCTCCGTCAAACCAGGGGATGACGTCCTTAACCCGGGCCTTACGGGCCAGGGTTCCGTCAACAGCGTCAACGACTAAGGCAATGCCCAGCCACAGCCACATAGCGGTGTAGTCCCCTTCTATGAGGGCGATCCCGGCGAGGGTTGCCCAGGCGAGGCCTGTGAGAGTGAAGGCGTGGACGAGCCAGGCGGCTAGTCGCTGTTTGGCGGTTGGCATGGTTGCCCTTTCTGGCGTATGAAGTGGCTGCTGAGGTCTAAGGGTCGGTCTCTACTGTAGCTGTTTTTGGTCCCGACCCTCAGCGTCCAGTGCCCACTTTTCTTTCGAATGTCTGTAAGATTTTCGGACGTTCGAAAGAAAGGCGGGCAGCTGAGGCCAGTGTTGGTAGCTGGCACCGCCGCCAGAAGAAAAGCCCCCTAGAGAAGCCTTTCTGCCAGGTCTGCCTCTACCACCAGGTCGGTGATCGCGCCGGTGGCTAGGGCGGCCCGCAGGGCAACTGCGCGGTGGCGGCCAGCAGCCGCGCACACCCGTCGTCCGATCTTCACCAGCTCAGCCGGGGTGGGACCGGTGGCCCGCTGGTTGACCGCCAAATCAGCCCAGGTACCGTCCTCCCGGATCATGACGGTGCACAAGTCCCCCACAATCCCCTCAGTCTGCAGCTGCCGCATCTGCTCACCATCAAAATAGCCACCGCTATAGACGTGCGACTTCACCTCGCCGCCAAAAGCACCCACGCCAAACAGGGCAATATCAGCCTGCCGCTGCACCGCCAGCACACCACGAATCGACCGCTCCCGCCACATAGCGGCCTTCGTATCAGCAAAATCAAAGAAGGCAGGCACCGGGAAGTGCACCATCTGCGCCCCGTAGGCGGATGACACCTGCCCCAGAATCGCACCCGAATAGGGAATACCCGTCTGCACGGCATTGCCCGCCCCGTTGAGCTGTACCACCGTCACCCCGGTCAGGGGTCGTTTGGGCAGGAACTGGGCTACCTCGGTCACCGTGGAACCCCAGGCAACGCCCAGGGTGGTGCCTGGCACCATGAGAGAGTCCACCAGGTTAGCCGTGGCGATAGCCACCCGGCGCATGCGGGCCTGCTCGGTCGCGTGTTCAGGGGCCCGAACCACAGTAGCCCGCACCCGATAAAGATCGGCAAGCCGCTTTTCCAGGGGATCAGATCTATAGGCCTTCTCGTTGATCTGGATGGTCACAACCCCGGTTTCACGTGCCGTTTTAAGCAAGCGCGATACCGTGGGCCGCGACACCCCCAGCCGGCTAGCAATGGCCGCCATGGTCTGGTGTTCCCGGTAGTAAAGATGGGCTGCCTCCACCACCTGATTCTGACTTTTGTTCATCATCTCTCAATACTAGATGAAATTTTGTTCATACAGCTGGCCTAATCTGCACCGGGTAGTTGAAATAGTTACCAAGACATTAACCAGGCAACCCGTCGCAAGGAAGATCCCCATGACTGCCACCTTCACCACCCAATCCCACCTCACCGCAGAAACCCGCACCCAGGCCCTAGCCGCCATGACCGATGAAGCGGGCGTAGACGTCCTCGTCATCGGCGGCGGCGTGACCGGCGCAGGCATCGCCCTGGACGCCGCAACCCGCGGCCTACGCACCGCCATTGTTGAGGCAGGCGACTGGGCAGCTGGCACCAGCGCCTGGTCCTCCAAGCTCGTGCACGGTGGCCTGCGCTACCTCTACAACCTGGACTTCAAGCTGGTAGCCGAAGCCCTCAAGGAACGTGGCCTGCTGCTCGAACGCACAGCTCCCCACCTGGTCAAGGCCCAGCCCTTCCTCTGGCCCCTCAAGATGCCCGTGATTGAGCGCGCCTACTCCGCTGTGGGTATCGGCATGTACGACACCATGGCCTTCGCCGGTGCCGGCGGCCACCGCACCGTGCCCGCCCAGCGCCACTTCACCAAGGAAGGCACCAAGAAGGTCTTCCCCGGTATCAAAGATTCAGCCTTCACCGGCGCCATTCAGTTCTACGATGCCCGCGTGGACGATGCCCGCCTGGTCATTGACCTCGTCCGCACCGCCGCAGGCTACGGCGCTCTGGCAGCTTCCCGCACCCAGGTCACCGCTATTAACAAGGACGCCGCCGGGCGAGTCACCGGCGCCCAGATTGTTGACCTTGAAACCGGCGACGAGAAGACCGTCAAGGCCGCCCACATTATCAACGCAACCGGCGTGTGGACCGAAGAATCAGAGTCCATGGCAACCAAGGACCAGGGCCTGAAGGTGCTGGCTTCTAAGGGCGTGCACATCACCGTTCCCCGCGACCGTATCAAGGCAACCAGCGGTATCTTCACTAAGACTGAAAAGTCCGTGCTCTTCATCATCCCCTGGCAGCGCTACTGGATTATCGGCACTACCGATACCCCCTACACCGAAGACCGCGAGCGCCCCGTCGCCACCAAGGCTGACATTCGCTACGTGCTCGACCAGGCTAACAAGCTGATTGCCGATGAGCTGACCGAGGCCGATATTATTAGCTCTTACGCTGGTCTGCGCCCCCTGCTGCAGCCGGTGGCTAAGAAGGGTGAGAATGCCGCATCGACCAAGGTGTCGCGTGAGCACACCGTCATGGAAATCGCCCCGGGTATGAGCGCTATTGCCGGTGGTAAGCTGACCACCTACCGCGTGATGGCTGAGGACGCCGTGGACTTTGCCCTGGGCGACCGCGCTAAGACCCTGCCCTCTGTCACCGAGAACATTAAGCTGGTCGGTGCTGAAGGTTATGAAGCTTTGGCTGCCCGCGCCGATGCGCTGGCCGCTGAGAACGGCTGGGATGCTGCCCGCGTGGAGCACCTGCTGGAGCGCTACGGCGCTGAGCTGGCCGATGTGATCTCCCTGATCAATGAGGACCCCGCCCTGGGTACTCCCCTGGCCCAGGCACCCCAGTTCCTGCGGGCCGATGTGGCCATGGCCGTGCGTGCCGAAGGTGCTCTGCACCTTGAGGACGTGCTGGTGCGCCGCGTCCGCCTGGATCTTGAGGCTACCGACCGCGGACTGTCCGCCGCCGACGAGATCCTTGAGATTATGGCCGCTGAACTTGGCTGGGACGAGGCCACCGTGGCCCGCGAAAAGGCAATTTACGCCGAGCGGGTTGAGGCTATCGCCGCAGCTGAAACTCATACCGAGGACGCGGACGCCGCGGCTGAGGTTCTCGGGGCAACCCACGTGGCTCCCCGACGTCCTGTCACTACTCTCCACTAAAACATCATTAATCACTAACAACTGCCGGGTGCCCGTTTCGGGCACCCGGCCTGCACAGAAAATACGAGGTCAACGATGAGCTCACTACTGGCAGCTGGTGCTGAAGCTAGCGTCCAGGCAAGCGCCCTTATCTCAGCAGACGGCAATGCGACCCTGCTTGGCGCTTTTGTTTCTGAAGTTATCGGTACCGGCATTCTGATTCTGCTGGGTGCTGGCGTGTGTGCCGCAGTTACCCTGCCCAAGTCAGCCGCTAAGAATACCGACTGGCTGACCATCGCCTTTGGTTGGGGTTTTGCGGTTTTCGCGGCCGTTTATATGTCTGCCCCTTCAGGTGCTCACCTCAACCCCGCTGTTACCCTGGGTCTTTTGATTTCCGGTGGTGACTTTGCCCCCGGTATCACCCCCACCGTGGGTCACTTCTTCGTCTACGTCGCAGCCCAGATGATTGGTGCCTTCCTGGGTGCCTGGGGTGCCTACCTTGTGTACAAGAAGCACTTTGACGAGGCTGAGCCCGGAACCACCAAGGGTATCTTCTCCACCGGCCCCGCCATTCGCTCCTACGGCTGGAACACCCTGACCGAAGCCTTCGGTACCTTCGTCCTGGTGGGCTTCGTACTGGCCTCCGGTAGCACCCCCTCGGGTCTTGGCCCTCTAGCTGTCGCCTTCATCGTTGTAGCAATCGGCCTCTCCCTGGGTACCCCCACCGGCTACGCCATCAACCCCGCCCGCGACCTGGCTCCCCGTATCGCCCACGCCCTCATGCCCATCAAGGGTAAGGGTTCCTCCGACTGGGCTTACGCCTGGGTTCCCGTTGTCGGCCCCCTCATCGGTGCAGCAGCAGCTGCCATCCTCGTCCCCGCTCTGCTGGTCTAAGCCGAGCACCGGCGTCCGCGCCCTAAACTAAAGACAAAACCCCTTACCGCGCCAAAGACGGCGCGCACACGAAAAGAGAAAAACCATGTCACAGCTCCCCGAGCGTAAGAAGTACGTCCTCTCCATCGACCAGGGCACTACCAGCTCCCGCGCCATTCTCTTCACCAAGTCCGGTGAAATCAAGAGCGTCGGCCAGCACGAACACGAGCAGATCTTCCCCAAGGCCGGCTGGGTTGAGCACGACCCCATGGAAATCTGGGAAAACGTGCGTCAGTCCGTGGGTGAAGCCCTCACCAAGGCAGAGGTCAACCACCACGAAATCGCAGCCGTCGGCATCACCAACCAGCGTGAAACCGCCGTGGTCTGGGATAAGAACACCGGTAAGCCCGTCTACAACGCCATCGTCTGGCAGGATACCCGCACCCAGAAAATCTGCGACGAGCTGGCTGGTGAGGACGGCCCCGGTAAGTACCACGACATCGTCGGCCTCAACCTGGCCACCTACTTCTCAGGCCCGAAGGTCAAGTGGATCCTCGACAACGTCGAAGGTGCCCGCGAGAAGGCAGAAGCAGGCGACCTGCTCTTCGGTAACACCGACACCTGGGTCCTCTGGAACCTGACCGGCGGTGTAGAGGGCGGTGTGCACGTCACCGACGTCACCAACGCTTCCCGTACCCTGCTGATGAACATCAAGACCCTGGAATGGGACGAATCCATCGCAGCAGACATGGGTATTCCCATGAGCATGCTGCCCGAGATCAAGTCCTCCTCCGAAGTCTACGGTCACGGCCGTTCCAAGGGCCTGCTCAACGGCACCCCCATCTCAGGTATTCTGGGCGACCAGCAGGCAGCCACCTTCGGCCAGGCCTGCTTCGAAAAGGGCATGGCCAAGAACACCTACGGCACCGGTAACTTCATGCTCATGAACACCGGCAACGAGCCCGTCATCTCAGAAAACGGCCTGCTCACCACCGTGGCCTACAAGCTGGGCGACGCCGACCCCGTCTACGCCCTCGAAGGCTCCGTTGCGGTCTCCGGCTCCCTGATCCAGTGGCTACGCGACAACCTCAAGATGATCGACAACGCCGCCGAGTCAGAAGAACTGGCCACCAGCGTTGAGAACTCCGGTGGCGCCTACGTCGTCCCCGCCTTCTCCGGCCTCTTCGCTCCCCACTGGAAGTCAGATGCCCGCGGCGTCATCGTTGGCCTGACCCGCTACGTCAACCGCGCCCACATCGTCCGCGCAGCTCTTGAGGCAACCGCCTTCCAGACCCGCGAAGTTTTGGACGCCATGAACGCCGACGCCGAAGCAGCAGGCACCAAGGTCTCCCTGGAAGAACTGCGCGTCGACGGCGGTATGACCGCCAACGAGTTCCTCATGCAGTTCCAGGCCGACCTGCTGGGTGTGCCCGTCATCCGCCCCAAGGTCATTGAAACCACCGCCCTGGGTGCCGCCTACGCCGCCGGTATCGCCGTCGGCTTCTGGGAGGGCGAGCAGGACGTCATCGACAACTGGTCCGAAGACAAGCGCTGGGAGCCCCAGATGGACAAGGACGAGGTCGAACGCCAGTACCGTCTGTGGAAGAAGGCTGTCTCTAAGACCCTGGACTGGGTCGATGAGGACGTCGAACAGGACTAAGCACCCGGCTCAACGAGACTCTAGCGTTAGGCTGGTTGTCTTGCGCTGAAACAATAGCCCTGCATCGTCACCTACCGGTGAGGTGCAGGGCTATTTGTATACCGCCGAACTAGACTACTTACATGACCTACCACGCCCATACCCTTACCCCGCTGGGTGAAATGATCTTGGCCTCCGACGGGCAGGCCCTCACCGGTGCCTGGTTTACCGGCCAAGCCCACTTCCCCAAGCAGGAGGACCTGGGGCATCGCATTGAGGTGAGCGACTGTGAGGTGCTGACCGATGCCCAGGCCCAGCTGCTGGAATACTTTGCCGGGAAACGGACCGTTTTTGAGCTGCCGATCGCTCCTGACGGCACCGATTTTCAGCTGGCGGTGTGGGCGGCCCTGCGCGAGATTCCCTACGGCTACACCACCACCTACGGGGCTATTTCCAAGATTGTGGGACCGGGTGCCCCGGCTCAGGCGGTTGGCCAGGCCGTGGGCCGCAATAAGGTCACCATTTTTATCCCCTGCCACCGGGTGGTAGCCTCAGACGGCAAGCTCACCGGCTACGCGGGCGGGCTGGAACGTAAAGAGTTTCTGCTGGCCCTCGAAGAGCCCAGCGCCGAGATTGAAGGGCGGCTCTTCTAATGACCGATACCCGGGTAGGTACCGACGGGCTAGTGCGCCCGGTCTGGGCCGCAGACGATGGTGATATGCAGGCCTACTACGACACCGAGTGGGGTGTGCCCGTCACCGACGAGCAGGGAGTCTTTGAGCGCCTCTGCCTCGAAGGTTTTCAGGCCGGGCTCTCCTGGCGCACTATCTTGACCAAGCGCGAGGCCTTCCGCGAGCTCTTTGAGGGCTTTGAGGTTGAGAAGGTTGCGGCTTTCACCGAGGACGACGTGGAGCGGCTAGCTGCGGACGCCCGCATTATTCGCCACCGCGGCAAGATTCGCGCAGCTATCGGCAACGCCCAGGCTACACTTGCTCTACGATCGGCTGTTCAGGTAGTAGCTCCCGGCAGAACCACTATCGACCTAGGTGCGCGGACGCTGGCAGCAGGCCAGCAGGTTGAGGCAGGTTTGCCAGCCCTCATCTGGTCTTTCCAGCCCGAGCGTACCCCTACCCCGGCCGTCCTCTTCGATATACCCACGCAGGATGGGAACTCCCTACTACTCTCTAAAACCTTGAAGAAGCTGGGCTTTAAGTTCATCGGGCCAACCAGTGCCTACGCCATGATGGAGGCTATCGGGGTGCTCGATACGCACCTGGTGACCTCCCACCGCCGCGGTGTCTCAGGGCTATGGGATGAGGACGGCACCCGACGAAGCTAGAGCCCCGCAGCTGGGGCGGGGCTCTCAATGTCCAAGCATTTCTAGACTATTAGCTGTAGGGGCCCATGAAACGTGAACCGTTGAGATGCATCATGTGGGTCGGTTCTTCAGCAATCCAGGCTTCAGTTTCCCACGCCAAATCAGCGATAAACTTGCGAAGCGTTGAACGGTTCGGAAAACAAGAAACGTAGACTAGCCCCGCAGAAGTCTGTGAAAATAGAGATTCAAGTTCTGAATAACGCCAATGGTCGATAGGGCCGTGCGTCGAACACGCTTCTATCAGAAATAACCAATGTTTATCAGGCTGGTACACGATAAGGTCTGGCATTTTTCCATGGTCAGGCAATTCAACGCCTAGCTGACTGAGGCGCTGTTTATCATAGATACCTTCTTTGCTATCGGCATCCCCGATGTATAGTACCTGAGCATCAGGAATAAACTGCGGGCAAAAATCAGTGATGATTTTTTCAATAAGCTGGTTCTGCCCACCTCGTTTCAGAGAAACTTGTTCGCCCTGGGGCAGAGTTACATTGAATCTAGATAGTTCTCTAGCTTTAGCATATTTATCGGTAAGAACAATTTTAGATTTTAGATATTTTTCTATTATTTTCTCACTACCATCACGCTGATAAGAGCGTATAACGGCGAGCGCTTCATCAGAGAGTCGATAGACATTTTTCGACGAATTTGTTGGCCTTCCGGGGTCATCATCGTTATGTAAACAGAAGCCAGCTTCAACAAACTGTTTCAATACGAATCGTCTGATGGTTTCTCGAGTATTTTCAGCAACCTGAAAATCCAACTCGTTCCGCATCCAGTCCATGATGGAGCGGACGCCCATACGTGGGTTACTTGCCGCATCCCACTCCTGGTCTGGGGTGAGCTGGGCTAAAGCTAGGAGGGTTCTTGCGGCCATAATATTTGTGCGCTGACGGTCAAACCCTAATTTTTTGAGGAGTTCCTGTGCGTCGTTAAGCTGCGGCATGAGCCTCTTCCTTATCACCAAGAACTTCTTGCACAGCTGCGTCAGGTTCCATACCGGTGCGTGCTAAGTCTAGGAGCTGCTGTACAGAGGGGTAGGGCATCATGCGTAAATCTGTGGCATTTACCTGAGTATGGCCCGAAAAAATACGGAAATATCTATCAACATAGCTTGAATTCAGCCAGAGCGTTAGCCCTAAAGCCAGGTCGGGAGGAAGCCCCTCCCCCTGGCGGTGAAAGTAGTTTGTCTTATTGTCAAAGGCCACAAGACCCGGTGATTCCCATACAGCTGCTGTAACTCTACGTTTTTCTTCTTTAGCACTAAATCGCTTTACTAATACGAAGGAGCCGGGCGCAACGGTGTTCTTGTCATCCGATGTGACACGGTAATACTGAGGTTTCTTCAAATCTATTTTGGGGTGCTCAAGGTTCCCAGCTGTAAAGTGTGCTGGATATACCATGGGAACGGTTTGGCCAGTTGGTTGAAACTGAAGTTTGTCTTTATTCCTAAAGTCAACCACTTTCCCAGTTGATACCTGCAATCCAAGATTGCTGAGCTTATTGGAAGCCCGTGCCATCCAAGCAATAATCTCTTCATCTTCTTGATGGGCAGGAACGAAGATTACGCCCTGAGATTCGACGGCTTCTCTAGCAACGGTTCGGGTCTTGGTTTCCTGCCCTTGCGCTACTGAGCTACTAATCAGCACGTGTTTGGTTGGCAGGTTATTCTCGAACTTAGTGATGACCGATTCTTGCAGTACTCCGGTGTCTTTAAATACTTCTTTCCGGGACTTAAAGGTATGGATATGGGTAAGTGAACAGGTACGATGCAGAAGCTCTCTGTACTGTTGAAAATAGGGACCGTTCATCCATGAGCGGGGAGTAATTGCAATAAGCTGCCCATTAGGTGAAAGCATCTGTGCACCGAGGGCAACAAATGCAGCATACAAGTTAGGAACATTTACATCATGCACTCTCAGATGCTTTGCTTCAGCGCTTGACGCAGCTATCTTCGCATAAGGGGGATTCATGATGACCACGTCAAAGTCCTGCTCCTGTGGATCTCCCGAACTCATAAGGTCCTGGTACGCCCAATACACAAAATCTTGCTGATGGACAGTGTAGGTGAAATCTCCCAGGTGAGCCTCAGCATCAGTGAGAGCGGCTTCAAGAGTTGCTAACAGAGAAGGGTCTTTTTCGATAGCTACAACGTGGATAGGCATCTGGGGTAAAGCTTCTCGAATACGTTGACCTGCTGCAATGGCCAATACGCCAATACCTGCACCGGGATCAAGAATTCTGATTTCTTTTTTCTCTGCTAATGGTGAGACGTCTACCAGGTCTGCCATAATTTCCGCTACCGCAATGGGCGTGAAGAACTGCTCAAATTCACTCAGATTTTCTAGACCTATGCGCTGAAGCGTTGAGGTGCGTACATTTTCTGTACGTTGAAGCAGTGTATTCATGTATCAGGCCCTCTAGTTGGTGCAGTAGGTCAAGCTGAGATAGTTCTGGTGACCGTTCTTAAAGTTTACTGAACTGCTTCTTTATCTGTATAGGAGCTGCCGAGAGCTAACCTGCGTAGGCTTCACCCCATATCCAGCTAGAACCTATGAGCCCCGCACATAGGCTACGGGGCCCATAGTTTATCAAGCTGAATTTTATGAGGAGCGACGAGAACGTACGACGGTGGTTCCGCCTCCAATCACCAGTAGCAGGGCACACAGGCCTACAGCTACCAGGCCCGGGGCGACGCCGGTTGAGGCAAGCTGACCTGTTGAAGGCTTTGATTGTTCTTGGAGCGCCTGTGTCTTTGCACTGCTTGTAGCTTGTTCTGCAGAACCTACAATCTGAGGTGCGGCAGTGGTATTCGCCGTAGCCCCTGTGCCCCCGGAGGAGGGTCGAGGCAGGGCAGCCTGCTGTTCAGACCTAGAGCTAGCCGAAGTGCTAGGGGCAGGTGCCGGAGCAGCAAGAGTAGCTGAGGCTGATGGCTCAGGGTCGCGCGCCACCTCAGGGCTGGGCTCCTGGGTTGCTTCGGGTGCAGGGGTTTCGGTCGTTTCGGGAGCTGGCTCTGGTGTTGTTACGGGGTCAGGAACCGGTTGAGCAATGGGTGTTTCGTCAATCTCGTCGCTGGGATTTGGAGACTCTTCGGGTAGAGGCTCTTCAGCGTCTAGGGCGTCCTCGGCTGCGTCCTGGGCAAGAAGGTCTTCTAGCTTTTCGGGGTTAGTCTCATTGATTTCGCCCCAGGCGGGGTCTGCCACATCGGTTCGACTAATTCCGCTCAGGCAGCTCCAGTCATCAAAGAGGTTGTACTGGAGCCGCAGGCTGGTCAGGCTGGTATTTTCTTCCCAGACTTTCATAGGGCAAGGGTCGCCAATGAAGTTGTTGCGAAGATCAACGCTTTCAATGGTTTCTAGGGTAGTGAGGGGGTCGACCGACGTAATTCGGTTATGGCGCAGGGACAGCGTGCGCAGATAGGGAGTAGTTGAGAAAGAGGTTCCGCTCATATCGCTCACGCGGTTGTTATCTGCCCGCACAGTGTAGATATGGTAGGGCAGGCCTTTCAGACTGGTGAGACGGTTATTATTCACCGAGAGAGTCTGCAAATCAGTTAGCTCTGTGAGAGAGTCAATAGTCCTGATTTTGTTGTTGTCAGCGGTGATGCTTTGTAAAGAAGTCACCTTGGCTAAAGGGGCCAAAGACCTTACCTGATTATGCGAAATATCGATGCTGTGCAGCTTGGTAAGACCGGATAGAGGGGAAAGGTCTTCTACCGCGTGGTAGGGAATGCGCAACCAGCTGAGGTTACGGGCATGCTCAAGGCCGGTCAAATCTTTGATTTTCTGGTCTTCAGGTACGTTGTAGCCAATGCAGGGTACCGTCTGGAGCTGCTGCAGTACCTTGTTGACGATAGCCGTTTCTTCGGGGATACCCAGGGTTGAGAAGATGCAGCTTCGCAGGGTGGGGTCAGGAACATTAACTTCGAAGGTTTCTTCATCAGGATCAATCAGGGGCGGGCGGTAGAAGGGGTCCTCGTAGCGGTCGGGAAACAGCTTCCAGAAGATAGGGAGAGGACGCTCAGGCGCCTGGGGGTCGCCGGTATAGATTTCAAAGGTGGCGACAAAAGGCGCACCTTTATCGCCGGAGTAGAAGCCGACGATGCGTTCTGAGAGCTGGGTAATCACCGGGGTATGTGAGTAGACCAGCAGAGTATTGCCGCGAATTTCCCAGGCTAAATCGGGGAGGTCTGCGATGGCTTCTTGGGTTGCGTTTGCGGGGCCTGTGCCTGCCATGGTGTTAGCGGTTGAGGCATCGACAAGAAGTTGTTTTGTGGCGAAATCAATAGTCAGGTTTTTGAAATGTACATCGAGGTAGCCGTCGTATTTGCTCCAGTGCACGTGGCCGGTGAAATGGAGTTTGCCGGGGTTCTCGGGGTCAAAGGTTTGGCCGGGTTTTGCTTGCCATTCGATGTCTTTAGTACCGGCTACTAGACCTGCGCCGTCGAGAAAGTTTTCTGAGCTAGCCCCCAGATAGCTCCGCCAGCTATTGACGTAGTTCCAGTTGGCGCTACCTGCTACCAGGCGGTTTTCTTCCGAGGCTGGCAGGCTATCAGCGCTAGCAAAGGTGGCGGGTAGGTCAGTAGCAGTGGGTGTGGCACTGGCGGTGGGAGCTGCGGCTCCGCCCATAATGAGCGCCGTAGTGAGAGCGGTTGTAGCAAGTAGTGGCTTCACGTCAGTCGTCCTTGATGAGGTGGTGTGTAGGGAGAGCACCAGCAGCCCATTACGTTTTACTTAGGGCTACCTTATAAATAAGTTTGGGTGCCTAAATATAATAATGAGGTAGGCCAAAACAAGACAAGGCCACCAGGGCAATTAAGTTATATTTTTATAACCTATTTATGATGAGTCACTGGCGCTTCATCTCCGCAGGCATCTATTCACTCCCCTGTGCGAAGATAGGAGCTATGACTTCCACTTTCCCTCCCGCCTCAGCTCCCACCGCCTGCGTCTGGATTAACGGTGATGCCGCCGAGGCTGCCACCTACTATGCACAAGCCCTGCCGCTGACTGCGTCCGCCCCGGCTCCCGGTATGGGCACCCTCAGCATCGACGGAACCGGCCTACTCCTGTTGGGAGCGGACGCCTGCGCCAAGCTGCTGAGCATGGGCAAGATAGATTTGAACCAACTGTAGAGAGCCTATGAACCTGCTCGCTTACGCTCAGAAGCACCTGCACGATACTCCGCAGGAGCGTCCGCTCACCCATGTTGACCTCTGTCTGCTCAATGAGCTGGCCTACCTTCCCCTTGATGTGATTGCAGAGCACCATGCCGGGTTTGCCTACGGGATAGGTGCGGCGCAGATTTACCAGGAGTTCTACAGCGACAGCGAGCTGCGTGCCAACTGGTTCTTGGCTACCGCCCAGCGGCTGCAGCTGCTTAAGCTGGTGGCAGCGTCCGCCCGCTTTGCCGGGCTCAAGTTCTACCGTTATGAGGCGCGGCAGGACGACGCGGAGCAGGTTCAGTTTGCGGCTCTCACCCTGGTGCTCCCCGGGGTGCTCAAACAGGTTATTTTTCGCGGCACCGACGATACGCTGACCGGCTGGAAAGAGGATTTTCATCTGGCTGCCCGGCAGCAGATTCCGGCTCAGGCGCTGGCGGTTGATTACCTCTCACGCGCGCTGGCCCGGGCGCCGAAGACTCCCCTGTATGTCACCGGCCATTCTAAGGGCGGGCATCTGGCGGTACACGCAGCCAGTATGCAGAGCGAGCAGGCCCAGAGTCATATTGACGAGCTGATTACCTTTGACTCCCCGGGCTTTGTTCCCGACTTTCTCAATCACCCCGGCTACCGGCGTACCCTGGGTAAAACGGTGGAGTATATTCCGGTCGACAGCATCGTGGGCCGCCTGATGTTCAAGCAGGGCAGCCCGCAGGCGGTGGCCAGTAGCTTCTTCGGCCTGGTTCAGCATTCCATTTTTAACTGGCATGCTGATGCTCGGGGGCACTTCATGCTGGCTGAGCACCCCACGCCCGCCAGCGACCGGGTTGAGACGGTCACCCGGGCCTGGCTAGAGCGCCACTCCCCCGAAGAGGTGCAGCAGGTGGTGGATATTTGTTTTGGCCTAGCCATGGATGAGGGCTACACCAGCCTGCTAGCTATTAGCCAGAACATTGTGCCCTTCATCCAGCTCGTGCGCACCAAAGCGCAGGGGCTTGACCCCGAAACCTACCAGCTAGTGCAGGGAGCCCTCGACGATTTCTTGGTCTTGTGGCGCCAGACCCGCAGTGAGCAGCGGAAGGCGAGCGGGGGCGTCCTTAAAATAGCTAGGCCCCGGCTTCTTCCCACCGTGCGGGTGGGGAACCGGGACCTGGCTGATTTATTCTCTACTGAGCGGGGCGGACGCCTGCCCTAGCTGACGGTGACGCGCACGCCGGTCTTGGGGCGGGTCAGCAGCTGGGTCATGCTGAAGGTGGTGTCCTCGGTATCTTCAGAGATGGTGACATTATCTGCTGAGAGCGCTGCGATGGTAGAAGACAGCGCAGCCACCGCGATTTTCTCGCCGGGGCAACGGTGACCGGTCAGCACATCGCCGCCACCCTGGGGGATGAAGCCCTTGATAGCTTCGTAGTCGGGCTGGTCGAGGAAGCGCTGGGGGTCGAAGCTGGTGGCGTTCTTCCAGAGCTGGGGTGAGGTGTTGGTGCCCAGAATGTCCAGCAGCACGCGCTGGCCCTTCTGAATCGGGCAGCCCGAAAGTTCTGTATCTTCTTTGACCATGGCGGGGAGCATGGGAACGAAGGGGTACTTGCGGCGGGTTTCCTGGGCGAATGCAACGGCTTCAGGGATGTTGACCAGGCGGCCATCGGCGTCCTCCACTGCCTTCTTGACCTTAGCAGCCCACTCGGGGTTCTCGACCATAGCGACGGCTGCGAAAGCGGCGAAGCGGGAGACAGCCACGGTGGGGCGGGTAAGGTTCTGCAGCTCGATACCGGCCAGCTTGGCAGTGACCAGCTCGCCCTTTTCGTCGCGCAGGTCAGCCATGTGACGTACTACCGAGTCGGGTTCGACGGTCAGTTCGCCGGAGCGGACCTTTTCGATGAGCTCTTCGGCCCAGGCGTCCAGCTTCTTGCGGTCAATCCAGGAGAGTACGTTCTGCTTGAGCTCACCGAAGGTGTCGAGCAGATGGCTCATCTGGGTAGCACGCTTGTTGAGCTCGCGGTCGGACGCGGGCACCCCGGCCCAGCGGAAGGCGGCGCGGCCGTAGGCTACAGCGACATCGTCGTAGATGTTACCGGGGTTGGTCTTCCACCGTTCAATAAGGGCCTTCATCTCTTCTTCAACGAAGCCCTTGAAAGCCTCAACGCGCTCGTCGGCGTAAGCCATTTCAGCCATCTTGGCCTTACGAACCTTGTGGGCTTCACCGTCGAGGGTGTGAACGGCACCTTCGCCAAAGAGGGGCCCCTGGATTGCTGCGGGCATGGCGCCTCCGCGGCTAATCTTGGACTCGTCGTAGAAGAAATCCACGGCTTCTTCGCCACGAATCAGGGTTGCGGTGCCACCCAGAGCGGAGAAGGTGACGGGGCAGTGCGACTCTGCGGAGACCCCGGCCTTGCGGCGCTGGTGCGACATAAAGAGGTAGCCCTGCTTGATGAAGCTGGGCAGCTGGTCATTCAATAGGTTTTTTACGGGTGTGATGCTCATACCAACAGTTTACTTTCTTTCAGCGGGTATTTAGACCAGCTAGTCAGGCGAGTTGGCCTTCACTTTGCTGGAGCAAGAAAAGGACGCCCGCCCCAGCTCCCCTGCCCGGTGGCAGGGTGGTGGGGCGGGCGTCCTGATATATCAGCGCCGGGTGCTGTCGTCAGCCTTAGGCGGGCATGATCAGCGAGAGTACGAAGACCCAGACACAGAGGATAACCAGCAGAGCCAGCGAGTACTTGATGGCTGCGTTGGTGATCTTTGATTCCTGGCCAGACATGTTCACCGATGCCGCCGCAATCGCGATGGACTGGGGTGAAACGACCTTAGCCATCACACCGCCGGCAGTGTTAGCTGCAACCAGCAGGCCGGAGTTGGCGCCAATCTGGCTTGCGGTGGTGGCCTGCAGGCCGGCGAAGAGGGTGTTGTTGTTGACCACGGAGCCGGTGACGAACACGCCAATCCAGCCGATGATGGGCGAGAAGAGCGGGAAGATGGAACCGACAGCTGCCAGGGCCAGAGCCAGGGCTGAGGACATACCGCCGAAGTTCATCACGTTAGCAACAGCCATGACCAGGCAGATGAGCAGAATGGGCTGCCAGAGCTGCTTCCAGGCGCCGCCGAGTTCTTCAAAGGCGGCCTTCCAGCTGATGTTAGAGATGGCGATAGTGATGAGGGCGGCGAAGAGGATAGCGGTACCTGATGCGCCGAAGAGGGTCCAGTTCCAGACTGCCTTCATGGCGGTTTCTTCTGCCACGATGGGGGCGACCTGGGAAATCTGGCCGTGCAGGGCGGGCATCTGGACGGGGATGGTGGTCCAGTTAAGAGCACCCGCTGCGCTGGTTTCGGTCTCAGCCTTAACCAGGGCCTTAATGAGGGGGGTCGACCAGAGCAGAATCATGATGGACAGAATGATGAAGGGGCTCCATGCCTTGACGACGCCGGAGAAGGTGAAGGCGCTGGGGCTCTTCTTAAGTTCTTCGAGGGAGGGAGCGCCGGGTTCGCGGTAGATGTGGGCGGGCTGCCACTTCATCATGGTGACGGCCAGCAGAATCAGGCCAAGCAGGAAGGGGATGATGTCTACGAGTTCGGGGCCGATAGCCAGCAGGACGCCTGCCTGGGCAGCGGAGACAACCACGCCTAGGCCCAGGGCAACCAGACCGGTCTCTTTGAGGCCGCGGATGCCGTCCAGCATCATGACCAGCAGAACGGGGATGAAGATGGTGATGATCTGCAGGACCCAGACCATCATGGAGTTCAGTTCAGCCTGGGGCACGCCTGAGACGGTGGAGCCGGTGAGGACGGGGATGCCGATAGCGCCGTAGGCACCGGAGGCGACGTTGGAGACCAGAGCCAGGAGACATGCCTTGACGGGTTCAAAACCGAGGGTTACCAGCAGGGCTGCACAGATAGCAATCGGGATACCGAAACCCGCAGCACCTTCGAGGAAGCCGCCGAAGCAGAAGGCAATCAGAAGAACCTGGATGCGCTGGTCAGCAGAAATCGCTGAGACCGAACCGCGGATCACTTCGAAGTTACCGGCGCGGACGGTGATGCGGTAGAGCCAGACGGCCATGAGCACAATCCAGCCGATGGGCCACATGCCAGAGAGGAAGCCGTAGCCGATGGCTGAGAGGGAGGAGGCAAAGGGCATGCCGAAGACGAGGACGGCCAGTGCCACGGCCGAAGCCAGGGAGACGAGGGCTGCGTGCAGGCCCTTCATTTTCAGGACGGTGAGCCCTAGGAGGAAGACGAGGATCGGCACTGCCGCCACGAGGGCTGAGAGCGCCTGGTTGTTCAGTGGGTCATAGACCTGCTGCCACATGAGTATGGGTTCCTTCGCTGCGGAGGTACGTTCCGCGATTGGTTTTGTGTGCTGTTTGCACTTTTCCACCTCCTAAATTACCACCAATTCACACACAAAACTTACAAAAACCAACCCCGCGCGAGGGTATCTGTAAAGGTCAAAAAAGACCTAAGTGAGCCTGTCTAAGATGCATACCTGCATCGGAGGGTTCATTTTCACATCAGGCCTAGTCAAAAGCAACTCACCCTTCCACTCAACATGTGTTACCCCACTTAAAAACACCCCCACCCTAACACCGTGGACTTGCTTACACCGGCAACAGTTTCCACCCCAATAACCACACCGCTTAAGCAAAACCCACAGACCCACACATACCCACCGACAAAGTGGCAAAAATTAACCGTCCCGCTACTTAATTTTTGAATCGCGGCTTTAAATTTTGTACAGGCAAGACCCTAGAATGGTGTGAGGTGGCTCCATGAGTCACATCACCACACATCTACTGTTAACATTCCCCAAGGATTCTCATGCCTGATTTCCGACGCCTATCACACCACCGTACGGCGCTTGCTCTTCTTGCCTCCACCGCCACACTGACTCCCCTACTCACGGCCCTTCCGGCCCAAGCTGCCGAGCTCACCTCGATTGCTACTATCCAGGGCACCGGAGCTACCAGCCCGCTCGCCGGTCAAAGCGTCACTACCCGCGGTGTCGTCACAGCCGTCTATGCCGAGGGCGGCCTACGCGGCTACTTTATTCAGACCGAGGGAACAGGTGCAGAGAACCGCACTCCGGGTGCTTCTGACGGCATCTTCGTTTACTCACCCTCCACCGTAGCGCAGGTTTCTCAGGGCGACCTCGTTGAAGTAACCGGCGCAGTTTCTGAATATAATGGGCAAACCCAGATTACGGTTTCCCGCGCGGCTGACCTCACCGTCCTTGCTGTCCCCTTTGCCCCTGTCGCCCCGGTGACCGGCCAGCTACCTGAGGGTGAAGAGGCCCGTGAAGCCCTCGAAGGCATGCTCCTACAGCCCACCGGCGATATCACCGTCACCGATAACTACAACACCAACCGCTACGGTGAAGTTGGCCTTGTCAACGGCACCCAGGCCCTGCGCACCGCAACCGACGTCGTAGCCCCCGGTGCCGCAGCCCTCGCCTACGAAGCAGATAATGCGGCTAAGGTTCTTCTGCTCGATGACGGTGCAACCGTGGATTACAGCCGAGCAGGCACCGGCACCCCGCTGCCCTATGTCTCCACCAGCAACCCGCTGCGCGTCGGAGCTGCCGTCAGCTTCAACAATCCGGTTGTTCTGGGCTACTCTTTCAACGCCTGGCGTCTGCAGCCCACCGCTCCGGTCAACGGCGCAACTGACCCCGCTGCGTTGCCGGCGTCCTGGTCCAACACCCGCACAGCGGCCCCTGAGGTAGCAAGCGAGCACAGCATCTCTAGCTTCAACGTCCTCAACTACTTCACCACCGTGGGCGACACCGTCGCAGGCTGCAAGTTCTACACCGACCGCGAGAAAAACCCCATCACCGTCAGCGGCAGCTGCTCGGTACGAGGGGCAGCTACCCTAGCTAGCTTCGAACGCCAGCAGTCCAAAATCGTGCAGGCTATCAACAAGATTGATACTTCTGTGCTCTCCCTAGAAGAAATTGAGAACACTCTAGCCACCGGCCACGATAACCGCGATATCGCCCTGAACAAACTGGTTGAAGAGCTCAATAAGGACGCTGGCTACGAGAAGTGGGCGGCTGTTGCTTCCCCCACCACTCTGCCTGCCAGCGAGGACGTCATCCGCACCGCCTTCATCTACCAGCCTGCTGAGGTAACCCCCGTCGGTGAGTCCGCAATTCTTGACGATGCGGCTTTCTCCAACGCCCGTCAGCCCCTAGCCCAAGCTTTTGTACCCGCAGGTTCAGCAGCAACCAGCGGTGACGATGTCTTTGTAGCTGTTGTTAACCACTTCAAGTCCAAGGGCTCCGGTAGCGGCGCCGATGCTGACCAGAATGACGGCCAGGGTAGCTCCAACGCTTCTCGCGTCGCCCAGGCCCAGGCTCTGGTGAACTTCGCTGCGGCCCAGGGTGAACGGCACGGCACCCAGAACATCATGCTGCTGGGTGACTTCAACTCCTACACCCAGGAGGACCCCATGCAGGTACTCTACTCTGCCGGTTACACCAACCTGGGTGAGAAGTACGACGCTGGCCATACCTACCTGTACGGCGGTCGCGTTGGCTCGCTCGATCATATTCTGGCTTCCCCTGCCCTGGCTGAGAAGGTAGAGAGTGCCCAGGTCTGGAACATCAACTCTGTTGAGTCCGTGGCGCTCGAATACAGCCGCTACAACAGCAACATCACCGATTTCTACGAGG
Organism: Rothia nasimurium; assembly: GCF_928381415.1. Lineage (GTDB taxonomy): Bacteria > Actinomycetota > Actinomycetes > Actinomycetales > Micrococcaceae > Rothia > Rothia nasimurium_H. The sequence goes on along the minus strand of NZ_CAKMSF010000006.1, from coordinate 26,573 downwards.
CTAACGAGTTCCGTTCATCAGACCACGACCCCCTGCTGGTCGGTATGAACCTGACTCCCGAGCCGATTTCTTTTGTTGATGTTACCGAAGCCGATATTTTCTACCGTGAAATTATGTGGCTGGCTCAGCAGCGCATCACGACCGGCTGGGCAGACGGTACCTTCCGCCCCTACGACCATGTTGACCGCGGAGCTACAGCCGCTTTCTTCTACCGTCTAGCGGGCTCCCCCTCCTTTGAGGCCCCCGAGACCCCCTCTTTCAAGGACGTAGACCAGACCCACCCCTTCTACAAGGAAATTGAGTGGCTCAAGGCTGAGGGTATTACCACTGGCTGGGGCGACGGCACCTTCCGCCCCTTCGAACCCATTAAGCGCGATGCCATGGCGGCCTTCTTCTACCGCTACGCGGGTAAGCCCTACTATGTAGCACCTAAGGGGTCACAGTTTGTGGATGTTCCCGAGAGCACCATTTTCTACCGTGAAATTATGTGGCTGCGTTCTCGCGGTATCACCACGGGGTGGGGCGACGGCACCTTCCGCCCCTACGAGCCTATTAAGCGCGATGCCATGGCCGCGTTTATCTACCGCTACGCTCACAACAAGTAGCAGTTGCCTTACACCTGCCTGTGAGTGCTACTAGATAGCAGTACGACCGCCTGCTCCGGCTACTTCGGGGCAGGCGGTTCTTTATAGTTTGATGCGGTAGCGCTGTGTGCTCGGCTTCTCTGCCAAATCGGTGAGGGTTCTCTCCAGGCTGGTGATGCGGATGCCCGGGGCGAGCACGGTGGTATCGGTAGGCAGGTGCAGCTCCCCGTGGTGCACGGTGTAGTCTTTGGCGCGGGTACGGTGGTAGCAGTAGACATGTACCGTCTCGGGCAGGCTTTCTAGGGGCAACCCGTGGAGCAGGGCGGCTGTCTGGTGGGAGAAAATAATTCCGGGGTAGGACGCCGCCAGCGCCAGTACCCGGGCAAGATAAACGTCTTCCGGCGTGAGGCTTTCCCAGTCGGTGCGGTGCAGGTAGAAACCGCGTACTACCCGCCGGTAGAGCCCCCGTGCTATTGCGGCCTCAAGCCGGTAACGGTTAGGGTAGCGGGCGGTGAGCTGCTGACAGGTGAGTAGTTTCTGGTTGAGTTCTTCTAGCTGAGTCATGCCACTAGGCTAGAAAAACCAGGGCTGGCCAGTACAGGCAGGGGCAGCCTGTGGATAACCTCGCAACCACACCCACCCCGTATTTTCCGGGCAAACCCGGGGCGCGGGCGTCCGCACCTCCCCGAAAACGGTGGAGTCGTGACGCGACCATGACGCCCTATAAACGATATCCACAGGGTAGCTTCACCAGCTACCCCCGCTTTTAGGCAACAAAAAGCTCCGACCACTAGGTTTTACCCTAGTGGCCGGAGCTTTATCTGTCGGGTTGACAGGATTTGAACCTGCGACCCCTTGACCCCCAGTCAAGTGCGCTACCAAGCTGCGCCACAACCCGATTGTCTCTCGTGAACTTTGCTGTTCCCGTGAGCACTCGTATAACTATACACACCTCTTTGAGAGAGTGCAAAATCGAAAACCGGGTTTTTGGGGCTTTTTTAGAGCGTTTTAGGTCACACTTCAAATAGGCCGGTGTTAGCGGCGTCCGCCCTTACCCGACTTACCGCTCTGGCGCTCCCCCAGGCTGCGGCGCTCACGCACGCGCATGGTGATGTCAATGGGGGTGCCGGTGAAGTCGAAGGTTTCACGCAGACGGCGGGCGATGAAGCGGCGGTAGCCGGGGTCCAGGAAGCCGGTGGTGAAGAGAACGAACTTAGGCGGACGGGAGGATACCTGGGTGCCGAAGAGGATACGGGGCTGCTTACCGCCACGCAGGGGATGGGGGTGGGCTGCCACGATTTCACCCAGGAAGGCGTTGAGACGGCCGGTGGGAATACGGGAATCCCAGGATTCCAGGGAGTGTTCCAGCGCGGGAACCAGCTTGTCCTTGTGCCAGCCGGTCTTTGCTGAGATGTTCACGCGCGGTGCCCACTTCACGTGGGCCAGGTCGCGCTCGATTTCGCGTTCGAGCATTTCGCGGCGGTCTTCATCCAGGGTGTCCCACTTGTTGAAAGCCAGCACCATGGCGCGTCCGGAGTCAACCGCCATCTGGACGATACGGACGTCCTGCTCGCTCAGGGGCTCTGAAACATCCAGCAGAACGACAGCAACCTCGGCGCGTTCAATCGCGGTCTGGGTGCGTAGGGAGGCGTAGAAGTCAGCGCCCTTGGCCATGTGCTGCCGGCGGCGGATACCTGCGGTATCAACAAAGCGCCAGGGACGGCCGCCCAGTTCGACGATTTCGTCCACGGGGTCGCGGGTGGTGCCAGCCAGGTCGTTGACCACGGCTCGTTCTTCGCCTGCCAGCTTGTTGAGCAGGGAGGACTTGCCCACGTTGGGGCGGCCGATCAGGGCGATACGGCGGGGGCCACCAAGGGCCTCGGGCTCGGCGTACTGAGAGTGCTCAGGCAGTACTTCCATCATGGCGTCGAGCATATCGGCCAGGCCGCGGCCGTGGACACCTGAGACGGGGTGGGGCTGCCCCATGCCGAGTGACCAGAGCGCGTGAATTTCAGCTTCCTGGTGTTCGGTATCAACCTTGTTGGCAACCAGCAGGATGGGCTTGTCGACGCGGCGCAACATACGCACGATAGCTTCGTCGGTGGCTGAAATACCGACCATGGCGTCGACAACCAGCAGCACAACGTCCGCATGGGCGACGGCGATTTCTGCCTGGGCAGCTACCTGGGCGTCGATTCCCTTGGCGTCGGCTTCCCAACCGCCGGTGTCGACCAGGGTGAAGTCCTTGCCGTTGTGTTCAGCCTTGTAGGAGACACGGTCACGGGTGACACCGGGCTTATCTTCAACCACGGCTTCACGGCGGCCGAGGATTCGGTTGATAATGGTGGACTTGCCGACGTTGGGGCGGCCGACGATCGCGACGACGGGGTCAGCTTCCAGGTTGTCGTCCTCATCGATGTCGAAGCCCCAGGAGCCCAGTAGGGCGCGGTCTTCTTCGTCCAGGTCATAGTCTTCGAGGCCGGCCAGTAGGGCTTCTGCGCGCTGGTTGGCTGTTTCATCGTCGATTTCGGCGAGGCGGTCCGATACGTCATCGTCGCCGCCGCCGAGGAACTTGACCTCGTAGTCGTCGTGGGGGGTGAGTTCGTCGCTCATGGGCGATACCTCCTGTGGTGGGTTCCGGCGGGTGCCGGGGCGTTGGTAGATAAGTTTAGTTGAGAGCGGGCGGACGCGGGTGCGCGGCTGTCCGTTTAGCGGTTGAGCTGACTTTCAACGGCTTCGATGACCGCTGCGATGGTCTCTTCAAAGTTGAGGTCTGAGGAATCGACCAGGGCTACGCCCTCGGCTGCTTCGGTGAAGCTGGTGACTTTGGAGTCCTTGGCGTCGCGGGCTGAGACCTGGGAGGCAAGCTGCTCGGAATTCTGGGTGCCGCCCAGCTGCAGGCCGCGGCGGGCCAGGCGGACTTCTTCGCTGGCGGTGAGCAGGACGCGGGCGTCGGCATCTGGGGCAACGACGGTGGTGATGTCGCGGCCTTCTGCCACCATGCCGGTCTTGGATCGAGCGATGAAGTCCCGTTGCAGGTCAATGAGGATCTGACGGACGTCCAGGTTGGAAGCAACTGCCGAGACTGCCTCAGAAATACGGGGCTCGCGGATAGCATCGCGCACGTCCACTCCCCCGACCTCGATGACCTCTTCATCGGGGCTGGTGCCCTGCACGTAGGGGAAGCTGCGGGCGGCGGCAACCAGGGCTGCGGCGTCCTCGGTATCAACCCGGGTATCGAGGCAGTACCAGGTCAGGGCGCGGTACATGGCACCGGTATCCAGGTATTCGAGCCCGTAGTGGCGGGCTACAGCTTTAGATACCGAGGACTTGCCAGAACCTGAAGGGCCGTCAATGGCGATCACGAGCTTGTCAGACATGGTTTTCTTCCTTACTTGACGACCTTCCAGCCGCGGCTGGTGAGGTCTTCGATCAGTTTTTCGTGTTCGTTGGGGTTAACCGATAGTTCAGCCATGCCCACCTGGGCACCGGGGGAATGCTCTAGGCGCAGGTCTTCCAGGTTGACTCCCAGTTCACCGATTTCAACGAGCAGGCGGGCTAGGGTGCCGGGGGTGTCGTCCACCAGCACGGTGAGCTGGGCAAAAGCGGACGGTGATCCGCCGTGCTTACCGGGAATACGGGCAACACCAGAGTTTCCTTCGCTCATGAGCTGGGCGATATCGAGTCGGGCTCCGGCTGCGGTGGGAGCCTCCAGGGTGCTGATGAGACGTTCAAGGTCCTCACGCACCCCGTAGAGGGTCTGAACCACAGGTTCGGCGTTGGCTGAGAGTATCTGCACCCACAGGCCCGGGTCTGAAGCGGCGATACGGGTGGTATCGCGCAAGCCCTGCCCGGCCAGACCCAGCGCATAGAGAGGGGTGTCCTGCAAGCGGGAAGCCAGCAGGGAGCTCATGACCTGGGGCACGTGCGAAATCAAGGCGACGGTGCGGTCGTGCTCTTCCACGTCCATATGGGTGATGGTTGAGCCCAGTTCAGTTGCCAGCTGTTGGGCTACCTTGATCAGTTCGGGGCGCACGGTCTCATGGTCGCAGAGCACCCAGGGGCGGGCTGAGAAGAGCTCACCGCGGGCAGCCACGGGGCCGGATTTTTCACGCCCGGCCATGGGGTGGGTGCCCAGGTAGCGGCTCACATCAGCCCCTGCTTCCTGCACCGCGCTCAAGATACCCGACTTCACCGAGGCTATGTCGATGACAAAGGACGCCGGGTAGTCAGCGAGCGCGCGCGCCACCAGGTCGGCGGTGACGTCCGGGGGTGCCGCCACGACGACCAGCTGAGGGGTAAGTTCCAGCTGGTCGGGGGCTTCCTGCCCTGTTTTCCTTTGCCACTCGGTGGCTAGGGCTCGCAGGGAGGTACCGGCACCGATGTCTTCGGCGACGGCTTCGGTGGTGGGTGAGATATCGGAGATGTAGACCGTGTAGCCGCGGTGGCTCAGGCCCAGCCCGATGGAGGCACCCAGCAGGCCCGCGCCAATCACCAGGACGGGGCCGTGCAGGTGGGAGTCGAAGACGGTGGGTGAACCGCTCATTACATGCCTACCGAGGCCAGCAGCTTACCGATTTCGACCTTGGACAGGTTGCGTACGGTGCCCTGCTTCTGGGAGCCTATGTGGATGGGGCCCATCTCAACGCGCACGAGCTTCTCGACGGGGTAGCCGACGTGCTCGAACATGCGGCGGATGATGCGGTTCTTGCCGGAGTGGATGGTGACCTCAACCAGGACGTGGCCGGGGGTTGAGTCGACCAGCTTGAACTCGTCGACGCGGGTGACGCCGTCCTCCAGGCGCAGGCCCTTCTTCATGGCTGCACCGATACCGGGTTCCATGGGGCCGGGTACCTGCACCAGGTAGGTCTTGGGTACCTCGTAGGAGGGGTGGGTCAGGCGGTTGGCCAGCTCGCCGTCGTTGGTCAGCAGGAGCAGACCTTCGGTTTCAACGTCCAGGCGGCCCACGTGGAAGACGCGTTCGGTCATGGATGAGCGCAGGAAGTTGGAGATGTTGGGGCGGCCGTCGGGGTCGTCCATGGCTGAGACGACGCCGGCGGGCTTGTTGAGCACCATGTAGACCAGCTTGTCGTTGGTCTGGATGGTCATGCCGTCAACCTGGATGGTGACCTGGTCGGGGTTAACACGTACGCCGAGTTCGGTCACCAGGACGTCGTTGACGGTCACGCGACCTTCTTCAATCATTTCTTCGCAGACGCGGCGGGAGGCCACACCGGCGGATGCCATGATCTTCTGCAGGCGGACGCCCTCGTGGTCATAGAAGGGGTAGTGGTCAACGGGCGCGTTCTTGGGGCGGCGCGGACGGTGGGGGCCAAAGTTCTTGGAGCCGCGGTTAGCGGGGCGGAACTCGCCCATTTCCTTAGCGAAGGGCTGGCCTGAGCGGAACTTGGGGCCCTTACCGGTACCGGCCTTGCGGGGGCCGCCGGGGGTGCCGGGCTTAGCGCCCTTGTTACCGGCAAAACCTGAACGACCTGAACCGCCCTTACCGGCTCCGCCCTTGCCAGCGCCGGCAAAGCCCTTGCCGCTGCGTCCGGCTCCTGCCTTGCCTGCACCGGGGCGGCCGCCGCGGTTTGAGTTACCTCGTGATGAGTTGTTTCCGTATGCCATTTCTTTTATCTCTTTCCTCTGTGTCGTAGTTTCTGGTGATGCCGCAGCTAGCGTGTGCGCTAGCTGGGGTCATCCAAGTCTAGGGTGGTGCTGCTGCCCACCTCGTGGGGGTCGGGTAGGTAGGGAGCCAGGGCGGGAAGCTCGTCGAGGGAGTTCAGCCCCAGCTTTTCAAGCAGGGTGTCGGTGGTGATGTATTGGGTGGCCCCGGTTTCATCGGGCACGGTCTCGGTGATGAGGCCGCGCTGTAGGAGGTTGCGCACCGCCGCGTCCGCCGAAACCCCGCGTACCTGGGCGATATAGGCCCTGGTGGCCGGTTGCTGATAGGCAATGACGGCCAGGGTTTCGAGGGCTGCCTTGGTGAGTTTGACGGTCTGGGCGCCCACCACGAACCGGCTGACCCAGGGTGAAAAATCAGCCCGGGAGTAGAGCCGCCAGCCACCTGCCACCTGGCGGAGTTCAAAGCCGCGGGGCTCGTGGGTGCCGGTGGCGTCGTCGTAGCCGTCGTAGTCGCGCATCAGCTCGTCGAGGGCGGTTTCGATGGCTCGTTCTGAGACAATCAGGGCCGCCGCGAACTCGCGGACGCTCACCGGCACATCGGCTACCGCCAAAATCGCCTCGATAGCGGCTTTCACGCCGCCGGGCTGGAGCTCAACTCGGTTGAGTTCGTGGGCGGACGCCGCCACCTGCGGAGCGGCTTTCGTTGGCTTAGCAGCGGGTTGGGGTGCCACCGGGGAGGTTTCTTCTGGTACTGGCTCGGGCTGCGGTGCTGGTTCAGACTTGGGCTCCTGCTCCGGTTCAGCGTCCCAGCTGCCGGAGAGCAGAATCTTGAGGTCATCGTCGGTGTAGTCGGGGTTCCCGCTCATTCTGTCTCTCCTTCCCGGTGGGTGGTTGCTGAGTCTTCAAGGCGCAGGGTGATGGGGCCCAGGGCCTGGCTCTGTTCTACGGCGAGTTTGCCCTCTTTATAGAGTTCTAGCACCGCAAGAAAGCGGACGGCCACGACTTCGCGGCTGGCGGCGTCCGCGCAGGCCTCGGCGAAGCTCAACTGCCCACCGTTCTCCCCCAGCTTGGCCAATAGTGTCGCTTCTTCGGCTGCGATGGTGGTGGCCGGGGTGTAGATGTGGCCGGTGTCGATGTGCTCGGGCTCCGGCTCGATGTCGGGGTCTTCGTGCAGGCGCAGGGCGTGGGCGGCAATCTCAGCAAATGCCTGCGGGGTCAGGTCGAAGACCAGCTCGGGTAGTACCTTGGTGAAGGCCGGTTCGAGGGCGACGGTGCGGGAAAAGCGCTGGTTTTCTGCGGTGAATCGCTCTTCGAGCACGCTTGCTACCTCGCGGTAGGCCCGGTACTGAAGCAGGCGGGCAAAGAGCAGGTCGCGGGCTTCAAGCAGGTCGGGGTTAGCGGCTAGAGCTTTGTCGCTGCGCGGGAGCAGTCGCGCTGTTTTGAGTTCGAGCAGGGTGGAAGCGGTGACGAGGAAGTCGCTTGCGGTGTTGAGGGCGGCGTCGCTGCCGTCTTCAAGCAGGGGTCGGATGTAGGTGAGAAATTCGTCGGTGACTTCGGCCAGGGCGATATCGGTGATATCGAGTTTACGGCGGGAAATCAGGGTGAGCAGCAGGTCGAAGGGGCCTTCGAAGTTACTCAGGGTGAGCGTAAAGGGCGCAGGGGCGCTCTGGGTAAGTGTGTTCGGTACCGTCACGGCAGCGAGTCTCCTGTGGGTCTTTGAGCCAGGATTTGGCGGCTTCTCATGAGCCGTTCTTTTTCTGTGTTTTAACCATTGTGCCCGCCTGCCCCGAGGTTCTTCAAGGGCAGACGGGCAAAAGTAGCCTAGAGCATAGGGGCAGGTGCGTTTAGGGGGCTCCGCCGCGGGAGATCAGCTCGCGGGCTAGCTGGCGGTAGGCCTCGGCACCGGGGTGGTTGGAGGCGTACGACAGGATAGGTTCTGCCGATACGGAGGCATCGGGGAACTTAACGGTGCGCTTGATGACGGTGTCGAAGACCTTGTCACCAAAGGCGTCAACGATGCGGGCCAGCACCTCTTTTGAGTGTAGGGTGCGGGAGTCGAACATGGTGGCCAGCACGCCGTCAATTTCGAGCTTGGGGTTCAGACGGTCCTGGACCTTTTCGATGGAGTCCACCAGCAGGGCTACCGCGCGCAGGGCGAAGAACTCGCAGATGAGCGGGATGATGACGCCGTGGCTGGCGGTCAGAGCATTGACGGTCAGCAGGCCCAGGGAGGGTTGGCAGTCAATCAGGATCACGTCGTAGTCGTTTTCGACCTTGCGCAGGGCACTGGCGAGAACCTGTTCGCGGGCTACCTCGTTGACTAGCTGCACTTCGGCGGCGGAGAGGTCAATGTTGGCTGGCAGCAGGTCGATGTTGTCGAATTCGGTGCTCTGGATAACCTCGCGGATATCGACCTTGCGGTCCATCATGACGTTGTAGACGGTGAGGTCAAGTTCGTGGGGGTTAGCACCGAAACCGGCGGAGAGGGCGCCCTGGGGGTCGAAATCAACGAGCAGGACGCGGCGTCCGGCTTCTGCGAGCGCGGCCCCGAGGTTGATGGTGGAGGTTGTTTTTCCGACGCCGCCCTTTTGGTTGACCATGGAGATGATGCGGGCGGGCCCGTGGGTGGAGAGGGGGGCGGGGTCGGGGTAGATGCGCAGGGGGCGGCCGGTGGGGCCGAGCTGCTCAGCGCCGGTTTCAGTCACTGTGTTTCACCTTTGGTTGGGTTCAAGACTTTTACCTACCAGTTTAGCCGGTGGGTGCAAGTCATCACCTTCTAGTTCATTTCAACGACGATTTTGCCGGGGCCGCCTTGCCTGCTGCGAGCAGGTCGAGGGCTTCTTCCAAACGCTAGGAACCAGGAGGTTATGCCAGGTAGCTGTTACCACAGCTCCAAAGGATTAAACCAATGATCGTTGTTAGGGAACACCTTGAGTGAGTTATCAGTATGAGCGACCTCAGCAGTCACTGAAGTTACAGATTTACCAGATTTGGAATCTCAAAACCTTCTGTGCGGTGACTACATGCCACTACAATCGTTAACAACTCATCAGAACTCCAAATCTCTTGATTTTATAAGTAAAGGTTGCCCATGGATTCCACAGTTCCTGCCGCTAAGCCAACAGTAGATGAAGACTCTAAAAGCACTGAACTAAATCTAGATTCAGCGTTACCCCCGTCTGAGGCCCTTCAACCCGTTACAGACGAAGTTACTGACGACGAGGCAGAAGAAATAGGTAGAAAATTTATCACTACCATCACTCGCCTTAAGGGTGTCAAAATTGACAGAGAGGCGTTCATTAGGAGTGAACTTGAAAAGGCATTCATTCCTGAAGACAAAATTGATGAGGTAATCAATTCTACTCCCGCTCAGGCCGGTATAGACTCGCGTCTTATCGATAAACTTGCAAAATCTGCTATCGAATTTGAGACTCGTAAATCCTCAGCAATCTCTTTTGCTGCCGGCCTTCCTGGCGGGTTTGGAATGATTGCAACCATTCCCGCTGATGTTACGCAATACTATGTACATGCATTCCGCGTGATGCAGAAATTAGCATATTTGTATGGATGGCAGTCGTTCATCTCTGATTTGAACGAAAAAGATGATGAAACAGTTGCAAAATTTGCGATGTTTCTTGGAGTAATGCTTGGAGTAGGGGGTGCGGCAAATAATCTCATGAAATTTGCGAACGATATAGCTCGCCCTGCTGTTCAACGAAATATCGCTAAAAAGGCTCTAACGAAAACCTTTTATTACGGCCCAATCAAAAAGACACTGAGATTTATCGGGGTTAAGGTTACCAAAGACAGCTTTGCAAAAGGTGTAGCAAAGGCTGTCCCCCTGGCTGGCGGGATAATTTCCGGAAGCCTAACCTACGCGTCCCTTAAATCCCAATCAGGCCAGCTTCAGAAGCACCTAAAGGGACTCCCACTAGCATGGCCCGATGGCAAGGTGCCCGAAGAGTTTATCCTCGATGAAGATGAGTCCAAGACCAACAAAAAAGAGCAAGCTAAACAAATTATCGGTTCAGCAAAAGGAAAGCTTCCCCTTTCTCTAAAAAATAGAAAGAAAAGCTAAATTCAATTGTTGAAGTAAGATTATTAAGTGAAACCACCGAACTCTCGAGAGTTCGGTGGTTTCACTCAAAATTCGATTACCTCTAATTCGTTTCAACGACGATTTTGCCGGGGCCACCCTTGCCTGCTGCGAGTAAGTTAAGGGCTTCTTCCAGGCGGTCAAAGGGCAGAGTCTGGGCCACGAGGGGCTTGATAGCGCCAGATTCGATAGCGGGCGTGTAGCTCTTGAGCTGGTCTGCCTCAGCCCGCATGAAGAGGAACTTGTAGGTCACGCCGAGCTTCTTGGCAGCAGCCCGCTCCTTTCGGCTGAGGAACCACATGACCGGTGTCAGGGCCTTCTTGCCGAGTTGGGCGGCGAAGTCGGTGTCGGGGGCGCCGACCACGGTCACCAGGGTGCCGCCGGATGCCAGTACCTTCATGGAACGAGTGGTTTCCCCCTTGCCCAGGGTGTCGAGCACGATGTCGTAGCCCGAGATGTGCTCCTCGTAGTTCTGGGTGCGGTAGTCGATAACCACGTCAGCCCCCAGGGTCTTAGCCAGCTCGACGTTCTTGGTGCTGACGGTGGTGGCGACGGTTGCGCCCAGATACTTGGCGACCTGGATAGCGATAGAGCCCAATCCACCGGTACCGCCCTGGATGAAGACCTTATCGCCGGGCTTGATGGGAGCCTTTTCGGTGAAGGCCTGGATAGCGGTCAGCAGGACGAGGGGCAGGCCAGCAGCTTCAGCGTAGGTCAGGTTGGCAGGCATGGGCGCAACCTGGGCAGCCTCTATAGCGACCTGCTCGGCGAAGCCACCAATAGCGTCGATGGGCAGGCGGGTAAAGACCTTATCCCCCACTGCATAGTCGGTAACCCCGCTGCCGACGGCGAGGACGTCCCCGGCGACTTCCTGCCCCAGGATGAGGGGGAGCTTGTAGGGCAGGAGCTGCTTGAAATCACCGCGGGCAATCATGGCATCAAGCGGGTTGAGGCCTGCGGCGCGGACGCCAACAACCACCTGGCCGGGCCCGGCGACGGGGGCGGGGACGTCCGCCCACTGGGTAGCGCCGCCGTCGACGTAGGAGGTGAGGGTAAATGCTTTCATGGTTTTCTCTTTCGGGTGGGTGATGATAGTGATGTTAGATTTAAGCGTCGGGGTGGGCTGCTAGGTAGCTGGCCCTGATATCTTCGATGACCGCATCCAGGGTGATTCCTGCTAACTGGTCGGTCATGGCCTGTTCGGCGCGGGCGGCGATGGGGTCGAGCACCGAGTTAATGTGGCCCCCTACCGGGCATTCCGGGTTGGCGTTTTGGTGGGTATCAATGTGGATGTTGGGGTTAACGGCCCGGTAGATATCGAGCAGGGTCATTTCGGTTTTCGGCTTACCGAGCTGGTAGTCAAAGCTACCGGGGATGCGGTCAAGCAGGTCTGCTTTTTTGAGCAGGGAGATGATTTTGCGAATGTAGCTGGCGTTGGTGCCCGCGCTGGTTGCTATGGCCTCAGAGGTGAGTTTATCGTCGGCTTCCGAGAGCATGACCAGGGTGTGTACGGCGACCGAGAATTTTGTATCCACAGAACATCCTTTTTGTATTTGTTTCAGCAACAGATACAAATATAGGGCACGAATCGACACAAATCAAATCTTCCCCAGCTAACAAACAGCCAGCACCCCAAAGAAGACTGCCCCTACTAGCAACATCAGGCTATAGAGAGCGGTTAGGTTGGCATTCTTAATCCTTGCAAGCACACCTGTGACAGCGTGAGCAAAGCCCGGGAAGCGGTCCCAGCTTGCTTCGAGTAGCAGGTAGGGCCCAACCATACCGACTGTAAAGATGAGATAGGCCAGCACCCATTCAACCGCGTTGTGGCTCACCGTTGTGAGCAGGCGACCCACCATATACATCGTTGCCATCGAGCTCAATCCGATAGCCGAATTCAAGAAGCCTGCTAGCACAGCTTTCCGGGGTGAGAGGTGTAAGTTTTTAACCTTATGTGCCCTCTTGGGGCGGTTTCTGCGCGTCCAGAGCAGGACTGCCGATAGTGCAAGCAGCAGGGCAGCGCCGGCGTCGATGCTTTTTCGCACGAGGATTTTGCTCGCATCGCTGTGAACCAGCTGTATTAGGTTCTCTGGGTCAACGAAGCGGAAGAGTAGGACGAGGACGGTAGCCCCCATGACAATCCCGCCACTAATCCAGCGGACGATGTGCATTTTGCTGAGGTCGTTGATGAGCGCCAGAAAGGTGATGCTGTAGAGCGAGGGGCTAAAGCCCATCATGAGTCCCAATCCGAGCAGGGCAGGCGCAGCGGTGAGAAGGGTTGTCATGGCTACCAGTATGGCACGGGCAACCAGCCCTACCCAGATCGCGCCTCTAACCCCTACCAGGCTAACCAAGAGGCTTATTCATAGGAGGCTCCGCAGGCTCACGCTCACTGTGAGCCTGCGAAGCCCCTTATGAGTTAGCTACGCAGCACCTTAGCGATATCGTCCAGCACGCTCATATCTTCAATAGTGGAGGGCACGGTGTACTGCTCGCCGTCGGCAATCTGGCGCATGGTCTTGCGCAGGATCTTGCCGGAGCGGGTCTTGGGCAGGCCGTCCACAATCTTGACGTCCTTGAAGTCGGCTACCGCACCGATGTCATTGCGCACGCTGGCGATGAGTTCGGCAGCCAGCTGCTCTTCGGTGATGTCGGCACCGGCTTTGAGCACCACGTAGCCGGCGGGCCGCTGGCCCTTGAGCTGGTCAGCCACACCGATCACAGCACACTCAGCGACAGCAGGGTGGCCGGCGAGTACCTGTTCCATAGCACCGGTTGAGAGGCGGTGGCCCGATACGTTGATGACGTCATCCGTGCGCCCCATGACGAAGACATAGCCGTCCTCGTCGATGTAGCCAGAGTCGCCGGTGGTGTAGTAGCCGGGGAAGGCATCCAGATAGGAGGAGATGTAGCGGTCATCGTTCCCCCAGAGGGTGGGCAGGGTACCCGGGGGCATGGGTAGCTTGATGGCCAGGTTACCCTCTTCGCCGGGGCCGACGGGCTCACCGAAGGGGTCGAGTACCTGCAGGTTGTAGCCGGGTGAGGGCACAGAGGGGGAACCGGGCTTCAGCGGCAGGGCTTCAAGACCGCGGGGGTTAGCAGCAATGGCCCAGCCGGTTTCGGTCTGCCACCAGTTATCAATGACGGGCACGCCCAGCTTTTCAGTGGCCCAGTGGTAGGTTTCGGGGTCAAGACGCTCACCTGCCACAAAGAGTAGTTGCAGCGAGGAAATATCGTAGTTACCCAGCAGTTCTGCCTCAGGGTCAGCCTTACGGATAGCTCGCAGGGCGGTGGGAGCGGTAAAGAGGGACTTGGCACCAGATTCTTGGACGACGCGCCAGAAGGCACCAGCGTCCGGGGTTCCTACGGGCTTACCCTCATAGAGCACGGTGGTTGCCCCTGCCAGAAGGGGGCCATAGACGATATAGGAGTGGCCCACTACCCAGCCAACGTCCGAGGCGCACCACATCACCTCGCCGGGGCCCACGTTGTAGATGTTTTTCATAGTCCAGGTCAGCGCCACGGCATGGCCACCGTTATCGCGCACAACGCCCTTGGGTGAGCCGGTAGTGCCCGAGGTGTAGAGAATGTAGAGGGGGTCGGTCGCTTTCACCTCAACCGGGGCATGGGGGTCGGCAGCAGCCACCGCCTGCCCCCAATCCAGCCAGGTCACCCCGGTGGAGCCTGCTTCAGCCCGAGCAGCCGCATCGGCCACGGAATTCTCAAAGCCTTCACGTTCAAAAACCACAACAGTTGATGGCTTAGTCTGAGAAAGCTCAATGGCTTTTTCAACCGCTGGGATGTATTCGATACGACGCTTAGGTTCCACACCGCCAGAAGCGGTCAGGACGACGGTGGGCGAGCAGTCGTTGATACGGCTAGCCAGTTCGTTGGGGGCAAAGCCACCAAAGACCACCGAATGCACGGCGCCCAGGCGGGCAACCGCCAGCATGGCCATAGCAGCCTGGGGAATCATGGGCATATAGATGAGTACGCGGTCGCCTTTTTCGACCCCGGCGGACGCGAGCGCCCCGGCAATTTTTTCTACCTCGCCTTTGAGTTCTGAGTAGGTGATGTTCTGGCGGGTGCCGAGCATGGCTGAGTCGTAGGTGATGGCGGTGCGATCGCCGTGGCCGGCTTCTACGTGGCGGTCAACGGCGTTGTAGCAGGTGTTGAGGGTGCCGTCGGGGAACCAGCGGTACAGCGGGGCAGCATCGCTATCGAGGGCGCGGGTTGGTTCGGTTGACCAGCTAATGGCCTGTGCCTGCTCTAGCCAGAACTCTTCCTGGTTTTCGATGCTGCGGGTGTAGGTGTCAGCGTATGTTGCCATGTGGGGTGCTCCTTTACGGACGCCGGTGGTGGGTTGTCATGAGGGAGTGACTCCAACCTAGTGCGAGGGGTCACATTTGGCAAGGTTTTGTATACAGAAATTTGTGAAACTGATGAAAATGACACATTATTTCACGCATAGTCCGAAAAATTTCCCCCTTTTGTATACAAAACTCGGGTCGGTGTTTTAGAGTGGTCACAACCGCCAATTTCAGTGCAACACATCACAAAACTGTGAAAGGAGAGAGCGAATGAGAGCTGGTGAACTGGCCTATCAGAGCCTGCGCAGCGACATCATGGAGGGAATGCTCGCTCCCGGTTCTGTGATTGCAGAGGTAGAACAGTCAGAGCGTCTGGGGGTCTCTCGCACCCCCGTCCGCGAAGCTATATCCCGCCTTCTCGCCGAGGGTCTTGCCGAACCGGCACCGGGCCGCGGCGTTATCGTTGCACCGATTTCTCTAGCGAATGTGTACGCCCTCTTTGAGCTACGCACCTCGCTCGACAGCACTGCGGCAGCACTTGCAGCACGGCGGGGTGATTCCAAGGTCTTCAAAGAGCTGGCACAGGCCTTTGAAGAGGCATCGTTCGCCCTGCACCGCGGAGAAGCCTCACTGGCGGAGTACTACTCCCTAGTGGATGAGCTCGATACCGCGATCGACGCGGCAGCCAACAACCGCTACCTGCACCAAGCACAGACGTCCTTGCGCACCCAGCTCACCCGCATCCGCAAGCTTTCTAAAGCCAACCCCATCCGGCTAGAGCAGGCGGCTGAAGAGCACGCCCAGATTGCCCGCTGCATCGCCTCCGGCAACCCGCAGCTTGCTGAAGCCGCTACCCGCCTGCACCTGGCCAACGCGCTCTACGCCATCGAAGAGGCCGCAGCCTCTCAGAGCCAACACAGTCTTTTCAACCATCCAGAACCAACAGCCTAAGAATCCCCTCACCGGCGCCGCTGCCGGTAGGAACAACCTGAAAGGAAACATCAGTGACCAAGCTGCACTCCGTTCGAGTTTATAAGTCCGAAGAAAACCTGCCCCGCGAAGACCAGCTCGCCTACAAGCTCGCCCAGGTAGCCACCGACCCCGTTGAGGTGCTCCCCGAGGTCGAAGAGATGGTCATCAACCGCATTATCGACAACGCCTCTGTCGCTATCGCTTCTCTCAACCGCGGCCCCATCATCTCCGCCCGCGACCAGGCCCTCACCCACGCCCACTCCCCCAACGGCAATGGCGCAGCCATCTTCGGCGTCCCCGCCAGCACCAAGGTCTCCCCCGAATGGGCAGCCTGGGCCAACGGCGTGGCAGTGCGCGAACTCGACTACCACGACACCTTCCTGGCTGCCGAATACTCCCACCCCGGCGACAACATTCCCCCGATTCTGGCAGTAGCCCAGCACGTGGGCTCCACCGGGCGCGACCTGATTCGCGGCATCGCTACCGGCTACGAGGTCCAGGTCGACCTGGTCAAGGCCATCTGCCTGCACAAGCACAAGATTGACCACGTAGCCCACATCGGCCCGTCCGCCTCCGCTGGCATCGGCACCCTGCTGGGCCTGGATACCGAAACCATCTTCCAGGCCATCGGTCAGGGCCTACACACCACCACCGCTACCCGCCAGTCCCGCAAGGGCGAAATCTCCACCTGGAAGGCCCACGCCCCCGCCTTTGCAGGCAAGATGGCAGTTGAAGCGGTCGACCGCGCTATGCGCGGCCAGACCTCCCCCGTGCCGATCTACGAAGGTGAGGACGGCGTCATCGCCTGGATGCTGGACGGCCCCGACGCCCACTACGAAGTGCCCCTGCCCGAAATCGGCGAGCCCAAGCGAGCAATCCTCGACACCTACACCAAGGAGCACTCCGCGGAGTACCAGGCCCAGGCATGGATTGACCTGGCCCGCAAGCTGCACCGCGAACACCCCGAATTCACCAACCCCGAGAACATCGAGTCGATTGTTCTGCATACCTCCCACCACACCCACTACGTCATCGGCTCTGGCGCCAACGACCCCCAGAAGTACGACCCCACCGCTACCCGCGAGACTCTGGACCACTCCATCCCCTACATCTTCACCGTTATGCTGCAGGACGGCGAGTGGGACCACGTCGGCTCCTACGCCCCCGAGCGTGCCCAGCGCGAAGACACCGTAGCCCTCTGGCACAAGGTCACCACCGCAGAGGACGCCGAGTGGACCCGCCGCTACCACTCCAACGACCCCGCAGAAAAGGCCTTCGGTGGCCGCGTTGAAATCAAGCTGGCTAACGGCGAGACCTTCAGCGAAGAAATCGCTGTGGCGGACGCCCACCCGCTCGGCGCCCGTCCTTTCGCCCGCGAGGACTACATCGGCAAGTTCCGCAAGCTGGCCGAGGGCAAGGTCTCTGAAGAAGAGCAGAACCGCTTCATCGAGGCAGCCGAGAACCTGGCTAACCTGGGTGCAGGTGAGCTGGACGCCCTCAATATCACCGCCTCCATCGACCTTGAAACCGGCAAGAAGGGTATCTTCTAATGCTGTACGCTTCAAAAACCGCAGCCGAAAAGCGCAAAAACCTACGCGAGATGCTGGCCAGCGACCAGATTCGCCAGTTCCCCGGCACCTACACCCCTATCTCAGCCCGCCTGGTTGAAGAAAAAGGCTTTGACGGTATCTACATCTCGGGTGCAGTGCTGGCCAACGAGCTGGGATTTCCGGACGTCGGCCTCACCACCCTCTCCGAGGTAGCCCAGCGCGCAGGGCAGATTGCCCGCATTACCAATCTGCCCGCTATCGTGGACGCCGACACCGGCTTCGGTGAGCCCATGAACGTGGCCCGCACCATCCAGGAGTTCGAAGAGTATGGCCTGGCAGGCTGCCACATCGAGGACCAGTTCAACCCCAAGCGCTGCGGCCACCTCGACAACAAGAACATGGTTGACCTTGAAACCGCGACCAAGCGAATCAAGGCGGCAGCCGAGGCCCGCCGGGACGAGAACTTCCTGATTATGGCCCGCACCGACCTGCGCGGTACCTCTTCCCTTGAGGAAACCATCAACCGTATCAAGGCTCTGGTCGATGCCGGCGCCGATGCGATTTTCCCCGAGGCCATGAAGAATCTCGACGAGTTCAAGGCTGTCTGCGACGCTGTAGACGTGCCGGTTCTTGCCAACATGACCGAGTTCGGTAAGAGCGAGCTTTACACCAAGGAACAGCTAGCTGAAGCGGGTATCTCAATGATTATCTACCCCGTCACCCTGCTGCGCTCCTCGCTGGGAGCCATGGAACGCGTCCTGGAAACCATCGAGCGTGATGGCACCCAGGAGGCCTACGTGGACCAAATGTTCACCCGCTCCCGCCTCTACGACCTGGTCGACTACGAGGCCTACAACCAGTTCGACACCGGCATCTTCAACTTCGAGGTTCCCGGTAAGTTCGAAGCCTAAACGCACAAGGAGAAACAGACATGAGCGACAACGAGGTCAAAAAAGGTCTGGCCGGTGTAGTTGCTGATTACACCGCCATCTCAAAGGTCAACGCAGAAACCAACTCCCTGCTCTACCGGGGCTACCCGGTGCAGGAACTGGCGACCGTTCCCTTTGAGAAGGTAGCCCTGCTGCTCTGGAACGGGGAGCTACCCACCAACGAAGAGCTGGCAGAGTTCACCGCTTTCGAGCGAGCTCACCGCCAGCTTCCCGAGGCCCTCAAGACCGTCATCGACGCCCTGCCCACCGACTGCCACCCTATGGATGTCTGCCGCACCGCAACGTCCTTCCTGGGCGCAGCTGACCCCAAGAGCGAGGACCTATCTCCCGAAACCGAGCTGCTCAAGGCCAAGGAACTCTTTGCAGTCATGCCGGCGGTAGTCTGCTACGACCAGCGTCGCCGCCGGGGCCAGAGCATCATTGCCCCGCGCGAAGACCTGGACTACTGCGATAACTTCCTCTACATGGCCTTCGGCGAAGTCCCGGCCCCCGAGGTCAAGACCGCTTTCAACGTCTCCATGGTCATGTACGCCGAGCACTCCTTCAACGCCTCTACCTTCACCGCCCGCGTCATTACCTCCTCCCTCTCAGACCTGCACTCAGCCGTCACCGGCGCCATCGGTGCCCTTAAGGGCCCCCTGCACGGTGGTGCCAACGAGGCCGTGCAGCACACCTTTGATGAAATCGGTGTGATTGAGGGTGAGTCCCAGGCAGACGCTAAGGCTCGTGCAAAGGCATGGATGGAGGCCGCCCTGGCAGAGAAGAAGAAGATTATGGGCTTCGGCCACCGGGTCTACAAGAACGGCGATTCCCGTGTGCCCACCATGCAGAAGTCCTTCTTCGATATGGTCGAATACTACGGCCGCCACGACATCATCGGTCTCTACCAGGGTCTGGCTGAAGCAATGGACGAGGCTAAGGGGATCAAGCCCAACCTGGATTACCCTGCTGGCCCCACCTACCACCTGATGGGCTTTGATACCCCCACCTTCACCCCCATCTTCGTGGCTTCCCGTATCACCGGCTGGACCGCCCACATCCTGGAGCAGCGCGCAGCGAATTCACTGATCCGCCCGCTCTCTGCCTACAACGGTGTGGACGAGCGCCACCTGAGCTAATCTCCACCTTTAGCAGCGACTCGCTGAGTCGGCTGGCTGAGAAGCTTCTCGTTCCTCAGCCAGCCGACTTTGTGCTATTTACCTATCTGGCAGTACTAGCGCAGCTCCCTAGGGAGTTTTTCAAGCAGACGCAGCCAGATTTCTGAGGACGTTGGGTAGGCAGGTACCGCGTGCCGCAGCAGCTTAACGGGTAGCTGGGCGGTAACGGCAATCGTGGCTGCGTGCAGGAGCTCGGCAGCTTCCTCCCCCACAAAGACGGCACCCAGTAGGACGCCGGTGTCGGCATCAACGGTTAGTTCTGCAAAGCCCCGGTTGAGGTTAGACAGTAAGGAGGTACCGGCGGCCTCCTTCATGGCGGCCCGGCTGGTGACCACGCTATGGCCCTGTTGGGTGGCCTGAGGAGCGGTGAGCCCGACCTGGGCTACCTGGGGCTGGCTGAAGATCACCTGGGGTACTGGAGCTTCTTGTTCTGGGGCGTACTCTTCCTGCCCGGCGAGGGCGGCCCCTAGAACCCGTGCCCGGTATTTACCCTGGTGTGTGAGTAGTACCTGCCCGGCGGCGTCCCCAATCAGGTGGAGCCAGTCGGGCCCCTCACCCGCCAGGGCCGCCTCCGGGCTAAGACCAATAGTGTGGAGCCCTACCGCTTCTAGGGCAGGGGTGCGCCCGGTCGCTAGCAGCAGTTCATCACTGACCAGGGTCTGCCCGTCATCAAAGGTGAGCGTAACTTCCCCACCGTGCACCCTACCGAGCCCTGTGGCGCTGGGGGCCTCGCGGCGGGCGTCCGTAACCCGGGCACCGTAGCGGAGGGTGATGCCGGCATCGGTCAGGGCCGTAGCAATCATATCGCTGAGCCCCTCGACCTCTGCACCTAGCCTGCCCAAGAGGTGCTGTCCGCGCACCAGCAGGGTCACTTCGCTTCCCAGGGCAGTCATCCAGGTGGCAGCTTCCACTGCCACCACCCCACCTCCCACAATGATGAGTCGTCGGGGAATCTCAACCACGCCGGTGGCGTCCCTGTTATCCCAGGCTTCAAGCCCCGTGTAGAGATCAGGTACCGCTGCGCGAGACCCGGTTGCCAGAACTACGGCTTTTCGCGCCGTCAGAGTTCGGTCTGCCCCATCTGCAGAGGTCACCCTGACGGTTTTCCTACCGACTAGCTCACCGTGACCGCGCACCACGGTTATACCGGCGGACTTTGCCCATCGCATCTGCCCTGTATCCCTGTACCGAGAAACCCAGGCATCGCGCCGTTTCAGCAGGTCATGTGAGTTTACTGTGGTGCCGGTAAGCCCCGGAAGGTGCCCGGCGACTTCCGCCACTTGCAGGGGGCGCAGCAGCGCTTTGGAGGGCATACAAGCATAGTAGGAGCATTCACCACCCAGCAGGTCATGTTCTATCAGGGCAGCGCTGAGCCCACCCTGGGTGACGTAGTCGGCAAGGTTCTCACCTACCGGCCCGGCACCAATGACAAGTACGTCAAAAGTATCGTCATCAGGCGAAGTCTTGTCTGTTTGTTCGGAAGGGGTCATCGTATTCTCTCCTCTATCTAGCGGGCGCGGGGGTGGCTAGCTGCAAAGACCTCACGCAGGGTATCTGCGGTGACCTTGGTATAGACCTGGGTTGTGGTCACCGAGGCATGCCCCAGCAGTTCCTGTACCACGCGAATATCGGCCCCACCTTCCAGCAGGTGGGTTGCGAAGGAGTGGCGCAGGGTGTGCGGTGAAATCTCGGCCTGAATTTTCGCGCGTTCAGCATGATTTTTGAGGATCAGGTAGGCCCCCTGCCGGGTGATGCGCCCGCCTCTGGCGTTGAGAAAGAGGGCAGCACCTCCCCTACCCCGGGAGGCGAGCGCCGGGCGTCCGCGCACCAGGTAGTCGTCAATAGCTCGGGCAGCGTAGGAGCCGACCGGCACGACCCGTTCCTTGTTGCCTTTGCCAAAGAGCCTGACAACGGCAGGCAGCTGGCCGGCCTCATCTGAGCCTGGCCGGTCAATGACGATATCGTCGATGTCCACGGTGATAGCTTCGCTGATGCGGGCACCCGTGGAGTAGAGGAATTCGAGCAGGGCCCTATCGCGCAGCCCCGCGGGGGTGGCGGGGTCGGGGCTTTCAAGCAGGCGGGTGATGTCGGCCAGGGGCAGGGCCTTGGGCAGACGGGCGGCGGGAGTGGGCGGACGGACGGTCGCCGCGGGGTCTGTGGGCGTGGTGCCTTCGCGGTACCAGAAGGAATGGGCCCCGCGAACGCCGCTGATGATGCGGGCGGCCGATTTCGCTGCGAGGCCTGCTCCCCCATCCTTGCCCGGGGCAGAGCAGTGGGCAGCGAAGTCGCGCACGTGTTTTTTGGTAATCGTACCCGGGTCGATCACGCCCTGGCCTGCCAGGTAGGTGCTGTAGCGGGTGAGGTCGCGGCGGTAGGCTGCCTGGGTGTTGGCGGCAAGGCCCCGTTCGATGGCCAGGTGGTTGAGGTAGGCCTCGATGGCCCTGTCGAGCGGGGTGGGTGCAGCCGGGGCGCTGGGGGCCACCTTAGAGACCTTCGGCGGGGCGGATTTCGCCGCGGTAGTTTGCCTCGCGCAGGGCGGGGTGGGCGGTGAAGGGGGCGGACGCCGGGTAGAGGGTTTCGAAGTTACGGCGGGCTGCGGCGTCGGCGGCAAGAATCGCGTTGGTGGAGGCGGCATTGTGGATTCGTCCGGCCAGCACAGCGCGGACGGCCTCATCGAGCGGTACCCAGCGCTGCACGATTTCTGATTCTTCGTGGACCCGTTCTTCGCGGTCCTCAGCGGGGATGGCGCTGAGATCGCGGGCCAGGTAGATACGGCAGGCCTCGCCCATACCGCCGGGTGAGTTGTAGAACTCCATGAGGGTATCCCACCGAGCGGCTTGGAGGTCGGTTTCTTCTGCCAGTTCGCGGGCAGCTGCATGGACGGGGTCTTCCCCGTCTATGTCGAGTAGGCCAGCTGGGATTTCCCAGAGGTTGGCGCGGACGGGGTGGCGGTACTGGTTGATGAGCAGCACCTCGTTCTTCTCGTTGAGAGCAAGGACGGCTACCGCCCCGGGATGCAACAGAAAATCTCGTTCGAAGGGTTCGGCACCTTCTTCCAGCGCTATGCCCTCGCGGATAACGTCCCAGACGTAGCCCTCAAATTTGGTGGTGCGGCTGGTGACGTAGCGGGGGTTGGCGATGTCAGCGATTGTATCTTGGGTCGCGGCGAGCGCCGGGGCGTCGAGGCGGGGGGCGTCCCCCACCTCATACGAGAGATTCTGTTGCATACCTTAGAACAGTACTAGCCGTTCTTGCGGGCCTCAAGCGCCGCCTTAATCAGCCCCGCAAAGAGGGGGTGGGGGCGGGTGGGGCGGGAGCGGTATTCGGGGTGGGCCTGGGTGGCGATGTAGTAGGGGTGCTCGCTCACGGGCAGCTCTACGAACTCCACCAGGGAGGAATCAGGAGAGGTACCGGAGATAACCAACCCGGCTTCTTCCAGCTGCTGACGGTAGTCGTTATTGACCTCGTAGCGGTGGCGGTGACGCTCCGCTACCTCACTTTCCCCGTAGACGCTTTCAGCCAGGGAACCGGCAGCCAGGGTCGCCGGGTAGAGGCCCAGGCGCATGGTACCGCCCAGGTCACCTGCGCCGTCCACGAAGGCCTTCTGTTCTTCGATGGTAGCGATCAGCGGTGAGGCGGTCTCGGGGTCGAACTCGGTGGATGAGGCGTCCTTGATACCGAGTACGTTGCGGGCGTATTCGAGCACCATGGACTGCAACCCTAAGCAGATACCCAGGGTGGGAATCTTGTGTTCGCGGGCGTGGCGCAGGGCGCCAATCTTGCCGTCGAGGCCACGGATACCGAAGCCGCCGGGCACGAGAATGGCGTCCATGCCGCGCAGCTGGTGGGCGGCGTCCTCCTGGCTTGCGCAGAGGTCGGCGGCAACCCACTTGATGTTGACCTTAGCGTCATTGGCAAAGCCGCCGGCGCGCAGGGCCTCGGTGACCGAGAGGTAGGCGTCGGGCAGGTCGATGTACTTGCCGACCAGGGCAACGTTGACCTCGGTTTTGGGGGTGTGGACGGCGCTCAGCAGCTTATCCCACTGGGTGAAGTCAACGGGCTCGGCGTCGATGCCCAGGTAGTCCAGGATGTAGGCGTCCAGGTTCTGGCTGTGCAGGGTCTTGGGGATGTCGTAGATGCTGGGGGCATCTGCGCAGGAGATGACAGCCTCGGGCTCAACGTCGCAGGCATGACCAATCTTGATCTTGTGTGACTCGGGCACTTCGCGTTCACAGCGCAGAATCAGACCATCTGGAATAATACCCAGGCCACGCAGGGCAGCAACGGAGTGCTGGGTGGGCTTTGTTTTCAGTTCACCGGACGGCCCGATGAAGGGAACCAGGGAGACATGCAGGAAGAAGACGTTGCGGCGGCCCACATCGCGGCGCACCTGGCGGGCGGCTTCGAGGAAGGGCAGGGATTCGATGTCGCCCACGGTGCCACCAATTTCGGTGATGATGATGTCCGGGGCATTCTCACCGTCGGCTGGCAGGCGCATGCGGCGCTTGATTTCGTCGGTGATGTGGGGAATAACCTGCACGGTATCGCCCAGGTATTCGCCGCGGCGTTCCTTGGCGATCACGTGGGAGTAGACCTGGCCGGTGGTCACGTTGGCTGCCTGGGAGAGGTTCTCGTCGAGGAAACGTTCGTAGTGGCCAATATCCAGGTCGGTTTCTGCCCCATCGTCGGTGACGAAAACTTCACCGTGCTGGAAGGGGTTCATGGTTCCGGGATCGACGTTGAGATAGGGGTCGAGCTTCTGCATGGTCACTGAAAGACCGCGAGAGCGAAGAAGTCGGCCAAGAGATGAGGCCGAAAGGCCCTTGCCGAGAGATGATGCAACACCGCCGGTGACGAAGATCTGGCGGGTTACTTTACCGTTGTTTGATGCTTTTGTATCTACCACGGAATTTCAGCCTATCACCCCTTCTGTTTCGCGCGTGTAAACGCTGGAAGGCCGGCGAAGAATGGCGCTGTAATGAGGCTTATTCATAAGAGGCGTCCTACCAACTAGACAACGACCCACTAGGCGGCAAAATATGAGAGTTAAATCGCCAGAAATAACCTCAAGCCATATCAGAAAGACCGTTACCCCACCAGCCTACAACATGCCTAACCCACCTGGTAAAACCCACCACGAGACATCATAGGGCACTGATATGTACTGGGTTTAGTTCCGACCCCGTACATATCAAGCCTCTAGTCACAGGCTAGGACGACGCCGACCCAGTCACCGCGGGGATGAAAGAAGGAAGGGATGCTGGTACCCCAATAAGACACCAAGCACCCTGTAACCAGTAACAATCCAAAAACGATAACCGTCAGACCTCTACCTACCGGGACACAAAATCCACCGGTGAACCATCCACAGCCTTAATATCCTGAACATTGGGGTACCTATGCATAAAATCAAAGCGATTAACTACGAACCTATACCTCTCACCTGGCACTAAGCGATCCGTCGCTTCCCTCATACCCAAACCATCAACCACCGGAGAATAAAACCTCAGTTCCCCACATTCCTCAGTCTCAATGATAGAAGTGGCCGAGGAGGAAGGCTTACCAGCTGAACCGGTTGAACGCACAACGGTCTCAGCAGAAACCACCGTACAGTCAATATCCTTGGTGTAATGAGAATCCACGTATTTTTGCACCGGCAAGGAAATAACTCCTATAATGACGAAACCCAGAAAATACCAAATCCAATTGTCCTTGATGTACCTATATACCTTTTTCATGAACCACACCTACTTCTCAGGAACAAAATTCTGACGCCGAACACTCTCAACACCACCTACATCCTCAGTCACCACACGATACTCACCCTTCACACCGTTGAGCTCACCACCCAAGGTATAAATCTTCTGCCCCTTCACAGGGGATAACCGCACATCACCATTAGTAATCACATGAGCATTAAAAGACGAAGGAGAAACTACAGACCCTTCAGTATGCGTTCCCAAGTTCACACCCTCCATCACCGGAACACTGCGCACCGGGGAATAATGACTAGGACTATAGCTAGCCAGACCACTTTGCAGACCGCCCTTTAGAGCTTCATTATGCAGTTTTAAAGGATCCATATCGTTGAGAGAAGTGCCGTTGCTCATCTCCTGCCCTACATAGTTAAGCCCACCACCTGCATATCCACCAGAAAACTCACTAACAGCAGCTGTCACCGGCAAATGCACAGCACGCTGACCAGGCTGAACATTCCCACCAAAACGAGCATTCAAACCCAACTGCATCTTAGAAGCAACACCCCCCCCTGCAAACCACCAGAGACAACACCAGAGCCCGTATGCCCCAAAAGCCCACCCAGACTCTTATTCGAAATAGAAGAATCAGTCATATATGTCATCGCATTCGAAGCACCGCCAATAGATGAATTCATAACAACACTCTGGCCCACCATGCCCACTCCACGGCTAGCAACTATCCCAGCAGCACCAAAACCCACAGGAGTAGCAAGTCCGGCAATAGAAGTGTTCAAAGAAGTCCTTTTATAGTCAACCTGAGAAAAATCCCAATCTGCTTCATATGCTTGCATCCCTACGTCTATCACACC
The DNA here is from genome assembly GCF_928381415.1 of Rothia nasimurium. Classification (GTDB taxonomy): domain Bacteria; phylum Actinomycetota; class Actinomycetes; order Actinomycetales; family Micrococcaceae; genus Rothia; species Rothia nasimurium_H. The sequence goes on along the minus strand of NZ_CAKMSF010000006.1, from coordinate 761 downwards.
AGTGGCAGTCATAGTCAACAGCATGGCAGCACCCAAAGGAGCAAGCGGGGTAAAAAGAAGAACCACACCAACAGCAGCTGTAGCCCCAGCCACCCAATACTGCCAATTATCCTTAAAAGACTCCCAACTAGCAGAAACCTGATGCTTCATCTGTTGCCACACCACAGGAGCAAGAACTTCTGCTTTTTGCAAGGCACTATTTGTCCACTGGGTAGCTGCCTGCGCCCATTCTTGAACTGTCTTAGATAGCCCAGTAAGAGCATTCTGGCCAAGGCGCAAGATGCTAGAAGCCTGAGAGAAAATATCTCCTATATCAAATCCTGCTCCTGGCAGGATAGAACTAGACTGCCTCCCCATAGCACCGAACAAACCCCACGGACCCAGCCCCAGCGCCATAGCACCCAAGCCCCAACCACCCCGAGCCGAACCTGCACCAGCAGAAGCATACTCCCGAAACTCCCCCGCCGTCATCGGAGACAAACCCCACGGATCAACCAAACCCACCGGAGCAAAACCCACAAACGCATACACATTCGCAGACCAACCAGCACCCACCGGCGACACCAACGGATCAGGAGACATAAACCCACGCACCTGCCAGTCATACACACGAGCCCCCAGAATCTCCAGGTCCCCCACAGCCAACGATCCAGAGACAACTACACCCGTTAGGGCCACATGCTAGAGGTTGACAAGCCAGAAGAAGAAAAAAGGACGGACGCCATGGGGCAAGGACGCGAGATAGCAGCAAGACCCAGCGC
>NZ_CAKMSF010000005.1:0-277901 GCF_928381415.1 Rothia nasimurium | reverse complement strand
TTCGCCACTAATCCACCCAGCAAGCTGGGCTTCATCGTTCGACTTGCATGTGTTAAGCACGCCGCCAGCGTTCGTCCTGAGCCAGAATCAAACTCTCCGTTGAAAAAATGAAGTAGTTGATGATCCTAGTCTCTGATTGTTAGCGAACCATTCACCACGGGGTGGTGTGGTTCGAGCTGACGAATCTGAAACCATATGATTATCAAATTCTGTAAGAAACCGTTGGTTTCTCACATGTTGTATAAATATTTGGTATCAGTTCAATTTCCGCACTACCTGGTGTTCCTTGTGAACACTAGTGTGTAGTGTGGATGATAAGAATGTTATTTATAACATTGGTACGCTATTGAGTTTTCAAGCAACAAACCGCATTCTCAACCCTAGCCAGATGCTGGCCGGTGTTTCGTATCGGTCATTCTCAAGTTTTTGTGTTACCCGTTTGGGCAACTCGTCTAGTCTATCGCGTTTCTTTTCTGTGTGTCAACTCGGTGTTCCGTGTTGTGTCTCACAGTGGCTTGTGGCTGGTTTGTTACTTCACAACCTGACTCGTATGAGTCCTGGTGATCAGCTGCCTGCTTGGGCCTGAATTCGCTATGTGACTAGGTGTTTTGTCGCTTGGTGGGTTTCCCCTGTGCCGTGGCGACTCGTAATACTTTACGCAGGTTTTCCAGAGCGCGCAACCCAAAAGTGCCACCACAGGAGCCTTTTTGCCTAAGAACCCCCACCCGCAACAGGTAAAACACCTAGTCAAAGCTAAACTAAGCACCGTAAAAATATTTTTAAAGTTTTTTTGAAGGTCTTCAGAAGGCTTGATTTTAGGGATTTTTTGTGAGCCAGACCCTTATTCCAGCTCACATAAGTTTCTTATCTTTGTGCGGGGGGCGGCCGGCTCACGCTTGCTGCCGACCCTCTCGCTGGTTCGCTGACGCTCACAAGCGATTCACGCCAGCCCCGGTGCCAGCAGCTTCGCTGTGAGCCTGCCGCCAGCCCCCCCCTAAGACTAGATAAACAAAAAGTGCTCCCCCGCTATCGCGGGAGAGCACTTCGTTCTTATAAGAGCTTAGGCAGCTCGACGGCGGGATACCTCGTAGAGGGAGATTCCTACTGCCATGGAGGCGTTGAGTGATTCCATAGCTGAGCTAATGGGAATCGAAACGATTTGGTCGCAGTTCTCGGTGACCAGTCGTGACAATCCCTTACCTTCTGAACCAACAACAATCATGAGCGGTTCAGAGGCCAGTTCGAGGTTGGGCAGGTCTACGTCGCCGCCGCCGTCCAAACCGACAACGAAGATGCCGGCGTCCTTGGCCTGCTGGATTACGCGGGTGAGGTTGGTTGCCTTAGCAACGGGGATGCGGGCAGCTGCACCGGATGAGGTTTTCCAGGCTGAGGCGGTCATGGCTGCCGAGCGGCGCTCGGGGATGATGACGCCGTTACCCGAGAAGGCTGAGACGGAGCGGATGATGGCGCCCAGGTTGCGGGGGTCGGTGATGCCGTCCAGGGCAACGAAGAGGGGCGGGGTGTCCATCTGCTTGTCGTACCAGAGATCCATGGTGTCGAGCACCAGGTTGCCGGCGTCCGGGTACTTATAGGGCGGAATCTGCAGGGCAACACCCTGGTGGACAGCGTGGTCGGTGAGACGGTCCAGCTCGTTACGGCCAATTTCGAGCATGGGCAGGCCCTGCTTGTTGGCCTCGGTCATGATGTCGCGGACGCGGTCGTCAACCTCGATGCGGGACATGATGAAGAGGGTCTTGGCAGGAATCTCGGTCTGCAGTGCCTCAAGTACGGAGTTACGACCGGTGACCAGCTCATCGGAGGCACGCTTGCCGCCCAGGCGGGGCTGACGGGACCGCAGGGTGTTCGTTGCCTTACGGTTTTCGGCGGCCTTCTTCATCTTGTAGGCCTTGTGGTAGACGCGGTCTTCGGCCTTAGGGGTGTTGCCGCGGCCTTCGAGGGCCTTACGGCCGTGGCCACCGGTGCCCTTGGTGGGGCCCTTCTTCTTATTGGTTGCGCCGGGGCGTGAGCCTGCCTTCGCCATAAATCTCGTCCTTTGATAGATGTCTATGAATTGTTTTCTAGCTTACCGACCCCCTGCCCCCTATGGGGCGAGAGATGGAGCACGGTAGCGGGAGGGCTATGAGGCCTAGAGGGACCAGGTGGAGCCGGATGCGCCGTCTTTGACGGTGATACCGGCGGCGGCCAGGGCGTCACGGATTTGGTCGGCGCGGGCCCAGTCTTTAGCCTCACGGGCTTCGGCACGCTGGGTCAGCATGGTCTGAATCAGAGAGTCGAGCGCTGCATGTTCGCCGGGTTCGTTGGCGGCAGCCCCTGCCTGGCTGAAGGACATGAGCTCAACTAGCCCCAGCACCTTGGCCATAGCGTAGACCTGCTCGGCGGCGTCCTGGGCGGATTCACCGGCAGCCAGGGCTGCGTTACCGGCACGGACGCCCGCGTGCAGGGCGGCCAGGGCCTTGGGGATGTTGAGGTCATCGTCCATGGCCTCGGCGAAAGCCTCGGGTACCACGGCGTCTTCACGATGATAGTCGCGGGTTGCGGCCAAGAAGGCTTCAACGCGTTCAACGGCCACACGAGCCTCTTCGAGGGAGGTGGGGTGGTAGTCGAGTACGGAGCGGTAGTGGGCCTGACCCAGGTAGTAGCGGACGACCAGGGGGCGGGCGGCTTCGAGCATCTGGGCGGGGGTGATGATGTTGCCAATGGATTTGGACATCTTCTCGCCCTCGTAGTTAACCAGGCCGTTGTGCATCCAGAAGTTAGCGAAGCCGTAGCCTGCTGCCTGGGACTGGGCCATCTCGTTTTCGTGGTGGGGGAAGCGCAGATCGAGGCCGCCACCGTGAATATCGAAGGTCTCGCCCAGGTACTTGCCGGCCATGGCCGAGCATTCCAGGTGCCAGCCGGGGCGGCCCTTACCCCAGGGGGAATCCCAGGAGGCGGTAACGGGCTCACCCTCCTTGTAGGCCTTCCACAGGGCAAAGTCGCGGGGGTCGCGCTTGCCGCGGGGGTCGGCGTCCGGAGCGTCCTGCATATCGTCAATCTTCTGGCGGGTCAGGGCACCGTAGTTCTCCCAGGAGCGCACGTCGAAGTAGACGTCGCCGCAGCCGTCGGTCGCCGGGTAGGCGTGACCGCGGTCGATGAGGCGCTGGATGAGGGCGAACATCTCAGGAATGTGCCCGGTTGCGCGCGGCTCGTAGGTGGGCGGTGCGATGTTGAGGGAGGCGTAAGCGGCCCCGAAGACCCGCTCGAAGCGGTAGGCCAGGGCCCACCATTCCTCGGCCGGGTGCTCACCGGTGAAATCGGGCTCGAAAGAGGCAGCCGAGTTCACCAGAATCTTGTCGTCGATGTCGGTGACGTTACGAACCGTGGTGACCTTGTAGCCGCGGTAGGTCAGCCAGCGGGAGAGCTGGTCAAAGACCAGGCCCGAGCGCACGTGCCCGATGTGGGGAGCCCCCTGCACGGTGGCACCACAGTAGTAGATACGGGCCTCGCCGGGGTGAACCGGGGTGAAGTCACGGACGCTTGCTGTTGCTGAATCATAAAAACGTAGAGTCACGCCTAACAGTTTACCGTGCGCTGTAGAACCGGTGCGAGGACGCTAGCTGCGTGGTTAATGAGCAGGGAGAAATGGCCGTCGCGCGGTAGTTCGTGAATTTGGGCTCCCAGGCGGAGCCCTAAGTTGCGGGCACGGGCGGGTTTGACGGCCATGTCGCGCCCGGCGACCCAGAGGTGCACCGGGGTTTTGACGGTGGTTTCTGAGAAGCCCCAGTCGTCCTGAATCGCGTATTCGTCTTGCACCCCGCCTTTGATGGAGAACTGCAGGGCGTAATCGTGGGAGACCGCCATGCGGTAGGCAGCGGTGTGGCCCTGCACGTCTCGGCCCAGGGCTGAAGCTAGGGTCGAGGCGGACGCCAGCGGGCGACTGACGGCGCGGGCGGTCAGGTCAATCAGGGGTTTGGGGAACCAGGAGAGGGTCAGGTGTGACATGTGGACGCGCAGCGGAGTGAGGTTAAGGCCCAGTCGGCTTTCCCAGAGGGGGTGGTGGGTGAAGGGGGCCAGTAAGATGAGCTGGTCTATCTTCTCGGGGTGCAGGGCAGCTAGGCTCATAGCGTGGGGCCCGCCGCCGGAAAAGCCCATCACGCTGAAACGGTCAAGCTCTAGATGGTCGATGATGGCTGCGACGTCCCGCTCTACCCAGGTGCCCACCAGCCGGTGGGGTACGGCGTCCGATGCTCCCAGCCCCGGGCGGTCCGGGGCGATAATGCGGATACCCAGCTCTCTGGCTGCCTCATCGAGGAAGAGGGCCTCATAGCCGGTACCGGGAGTGCCGTGGCAGTAGATGACGGTAGCTGTGGGTGCTTCTGTCTGCCCAAATTCGTGCCAGGCGATGACGCGTCCCCCGTCCTGGCTTAGCAGGTGAGGGCGGGGTTCAAGGGGGTCGGCGTTCACAGGTACTTCTTTACAGCTTGGGGTGGTGTTAACAGGGACAGGCTTATTGTAGCGCTGACTGCCCCCGCCTCTGAGCGCGCCCGACGCTGGGCCTTGGCTCAAGCGTCCTTACGGTATACCAGGGCAACAGCGCTAGCTGCCACGCCCTCGCCGCGGCCGGTCAGGCCCAGCCCGTCGGTGGTCGTGGCGGTGACCGTCACCGGGGCACCGGCGGCCTCAGACAGGACGCGGTTGGCCTCGTCCCGGCGCGGGGAGAACTTGGGCTTGTTGCCGATCAGCTGCACCGCAATGTTGCCAATCTCAAACCCGGCAGCGCGCACAATGGCAGCAGCTTCAGAGAGGATCCGCACACCGGAAGCACCTGCCATATCGGGCCGATCCACCCCAAAATTGGAGCCTAGATCGCCGGTGCCGCTGGCCGAGAAGAGGGCGTCGGCAGCAGCGTGGGCGACCACGTCGCCGTCCGAGTGGCCTGAGAGCCCGCGCTGGCCCGGCCAGTGCAAACCTGCCACCCACAGTTCGGTGCCTTCTTCACCAAAAGCGTGCACATCAGTGCCGGTACCGATACGGGGGATCATGATTCTCTCTTTTCGTCGTAGAGGGCTGTAGCTAGGGTCAGGTCAAGGGGGGTTGTAATCTTGAAGGCTTCGGCGGCTCCCTCGACTGTCGCAACCGGTAGCCCCAGGGTTTCAGCCAGCATGGCATCGTCAGTGATGCTTTCGGCAACCTCGGGGGCCAGGGAGGCTACATCGCGGTGGGCCTGCACAAGGGTAGCCAGGTCAAAGCCCTGGGGGGTCTGCACAGCCCGCAGCTGCGCCCGGGCCGGGGTGCCGCTCACGTACCCGGCAGCATCCACCGTCTTAATGGTGTCAACCACGGGCAGCGCCGGAATTACAGCCTTCTCCCCCGCCTCAAGGGCGGCCGCCACCCGGTGATAGACGCTAGCGGGGGTGAAACAGCGGGCGGCATCGTGCACAAGGACGCCGGTGGGCAGCTGCTCGGGAGCACCCGGCAGGGGGGCTGCGTCCGCAATCGCGGCCAGGGCGGCCGTCACCGATTCGGCGCGCGTTGCGCCGCCGGGCACCGCCAGGGCACCGTACCGGGCACAGACTTGCCGTAGCTCAACGTCCTGTGGGGGCACCGTCACCACCAGCCGAGCTACCACGCCCGACGCTAGGGCACCGGTCAGTGCCCATTCCAGCAGGGTGCGCCCAGCAACCTGCACCGCAGCTTTGGGCACACCTGCGCCCAGGCGCGAACCGGAACCGGCGGCCACAATAACGACAGCGAGCACCGAACCACCAGAAGTGGTTGCGGTGCCCGCTGTATCAGAAAAATCTAGAGTGCTCACAGCTAGTGAGCATACCCGAAAGTTTAGACGCCCTCGAGAATCTTATCGAGTTCAACCTCGGCAGCTTCTTCGTCGATGTCCTTAGCCAGGGCAACCTCAGACGACAGAATCTGACGGGCCTTAGCCAGCATACGCTTCTCACCGGCAGACAGGCCACGGTCGTTCTCGCGGCGCCACAGGTCACGGACGACCTCGGCAACCTTCAGCACATCGCCAGATGCCAGCTTCTCAACGTTAGCCTTGTAGCGGCGGGACCAGTTTGCTGCTTCTTCGGTATCGGTAGCCTGAAGTACGTCAATGACTTCCTGCAGACCGCGCTCGTCAACGACGTCGCGCACGCCCACCATATCGACGTTCTCAGCGGGAACCTCAATAACCAGGTCACCGTTAGCGACCTTGAGTTTCAGGTACATCTTCTCTTCGCCACGAATCTTGCGCATCTTGATTTCTTCAATCGTTGCGGCACCGTGGTGAGGGTAAACGACTGTTTCGCCAACCTCAAAAACCATATGGATAAACCCCTTTCAGCCTACCTATTCTACCATGCAACGAAAGACAGCACCCTTAAAGTCTCAAAATAGGCCCGGCGCTCTCAGCGAACCTGTGCACTTCATTTACGCCCTTTTGCCTCGTTGATACAGACGTATCGTCGTTAAACCAGATAGAATGTGACCTGAACAGACCAAAAATTCCGTACCTCGGCGCGGAGCACACACACTTTCTCTGCCCCTCGGCAGACCACGACCCTACACAAGGAGCTAGAGCTGTGAAGAACACCGCTTCTTTGACCGTCAAGCGCGCCAGCGCCCTCGTCGCCATCGCTGGTGCCCTGCTGGCCACCACCGGTTGCACCTACACCAACCAGCCCGCCACCACCATCGTCTACTCCGCCTCCGACGGCCAGATGGCTAACCTGCTAGGCGAGAACAACCAGCAGGACATCCAGCTCCGCAACATCATGGTCATCGCAGCCGATGAGGCCTCACAGGGCCGCGTGCTGGGCACCATTCTGAACCAGACCGAGGAAGACGCCACCGTTACCCTGGCCTTCCCCACCGAAACTCTCACCGTTGAGGTTCCCGCTGGCCAGGAAGTCCGCCTGGAAAACGACGAGAACGAACTTCTTCTGGCTGAGGCCGGCGCTAACCCCGGTCTGCTGCTGAAGGACGTCGAAGTCTCCTCCAACGTCACCTCCAGCACCACTACCTTCAACGTTCCGGTTCTTGACGCCGCCCTGGAAGAGTACGCCCCCTACCTGCCCACCGCAGCGGCTACTCCCAGCGCTACCGAAACCGCTAGCAGCAACGGCTAATACCTTCTAGCCCAAAGCAGTGGGGCCGGGACTCAGCTACTTGAGTCCCGGCCCCACCTTTTTACTCTCTAGAGCGCCTGTTTAGCTGATGGGTGGTGAGAAACCCACGTCCGTCAGGGCGTGGATGAATCACCACAAAGGGTTCCCCGGCCCACGAGGCACCTGCCCCTGCTGCTGCACATAGACCCTCACCTTCTCCAAAGGCGCCCCGCCCGTTGAAGCTACAAAATACGACGGTGACCAAAAATGTTCACCCCATAAAGCCCGCTGCACTTCCTCAAACCCAGCAGCTCGCACCCGCTTAGCAGTGTTGGTCTTAATAGCCCCAATCAGGGTAGATAGAGAAACCTTGGGTGGGTATGTAATCAGCAGATGGGCGTGGTCTTGATCTGTATTGAACTCATCTACCACAACATCGAAGCGGTGGCAGACTTCCTTGGTGGTCTCTTCAATCAGAGCATGGACACGCTCGGTCATCACTTTTCTGCGGTATTTGGGGGTCAGGACAATATGAGCATGCAAATCATAGACCACATGCCTACCGCGCCTGTAATCATCTTTATTCACAGTGGTTTTCCTTATTGTAGAGTATATAATTCTAGATAGTATTTTACGGTAGGTTGGAGGTGAACAATGAGTAAGCGAGGATATAAAACGAGGATTTACCCAACCAGCGGGCAAGAACAAGACTTGGCGCGTGTCTTCGGCTGCGTCCGGTTCATCTTCAACCAGTACACCGCCTACCGAGACTACGAGTACGAGAACCAGGTGCTGCAGCGTAAGACCCACTCACAATTACGCTCTATCCTGACCGTCAGTAACAAAAAGACAGCTTTCCCCTGGCTTACACAGGCCCCGGCAGCTGCCTTGCAAGAGTCCTGCGCTCAGGCAAAAGATGCCTACGCTGCAGTGGTGAAAAAACGTGCCGCAGGCAAGAAAGCAAGAACCCCCAGACGCACTCGTAAAGGGGTGCAGTCGTTTCGCCTACCTGGGGCCAACTCCTTCAAAGTCAAGGTTTATGACGCCAAGCATGGGAAGTTCAAGCTCTATATCCCCAAGGTTGGCTGGGTCAAAGGCAAAGCAGGGCGCAATGTAGAGAACGCCACCAGCCTTACCATCAGCAAAGATAGCACCGGCAAATACTGGGCCTCTTTTATCCTCGAAGCCCAGCACCACACTGTCACCCCCGCCCAGGCTGCCAGTATTGACCTGGGGCTTACCCACCTTGCCACTATTACCACTACTAGCGGGCAGCGATACAAGATTGACACCCCACAGTTTTACCAGAAAAACCAGCGCAAACTTACCCGTGCTCAACGCAAGTTTGCTCGCACCAAGAAAGGCTCAAACAACCGTACAAAAGCTGCCATTGCTGTAGCTAAAATCCACCAAAAAATCCGCAACCAGCGCAATGACTACCTGCATCAACTCACCTCTACTATCACCCGTGAAAACCAAACAGTGGCAGTAGAAACACTGAACATTACAGGGCTGTCGCGCACCCGGTTAGGGAAATCAATCAATAACGCTGCCTGGGCAATGCTGGTAAGCATGTTGGAATACAAACTAGCTACCGCCGGTGGAAGGCTTATCAAGATTGATAGGTTCGCCCCTACCACCCAGACCTGCTCTGTTTGCGGGGCCCCAGGTGGGAAGAAAGCCCTGAACATCAGGGCCTGGCAATGTCAGGAATGTGAAACCTGGCTTGACCGTGATTACAATGCGGCGGTTAATATCATGCTCGCGGCAGGGCTTGCCGAGAGCCTAAACGCTTGTGGAGAGGATGTAAGACGTCAGCTTGCTGGCGCTGTCCTTGTGTGAAGCAAGAACCCATCGAGAACTAGCCTGTGGTGGTGATGGCCGGTGATGAACTCGCCTGGTCGGAATCGCGGGTTAGTTGGTAGGAAGCCCCTCCCGTGAGGGAGGGGAGGAAGTCACGGTTCAAACTTGTAGCCCAGGCCGCGCACGGTTACCACATAGCGCGGGGAGGAGGGGTCAGGCTCAACCTTGGAGCGCAGGCGTTTAATGTGCACGTCCAGGGTCTTGGTATCGCCCACATAGTCAGCGCCCCAGACCCGGTCAATCAGCTGGGAGCGCGTCATCACACGCCCGGCGTTACGCAGAAGTATCTCAAGGAGCTCAAACTCCTTGAGGGGCATAGCTACGGTTTCGCCGGATACGGTCACCACGTGGCGCTCAACGTCCATGCGCACCGGGCCGCCCTCAATCGCCCCGGCGTCGTGCTCTTCGGGTTCGCCCTGGCGGCGCAGGACGGCGCGGATGCGGGCGATGAGCTCGCGGGAGGAATAGGGCTTGGTGACGTAGTCGTCAGCACCCAGTTCAAGGCCGAGCACCTTATCGATTTCTGAGTCTTTAGCGGTCAGCATGATGATGGGAACCGCGCTGGTGGCGCGAATCTGCTTACAGACCTCGGTGCCGGACTGGCCGGGGAGCATGATGTCGAGGAGCACCAGGTCTGCACCATTCCGCTCGAACTCAACCACGGCGTCCAGGCCGTTATCGACCACCTGCACCTCAAAGCCCTCACGACCCAGCAAAAAGGCCAGGGGCTCGCTCAGCGACTCTTCGTCCTCAACCACTAAAATACGGGTCACTTACTTTGCTTCCTTCGCAGTTTGAGCCGACCCCGCGGGGCGCGGAGCAGCGTTGGTGTTGTGGTCTGTTATCTGGGTGAGGGATCCCGTCGGCGGGTGCTCCCCCAGCAGGTCTTGTTCGGTTTCTTCATCGACAGTGGGCAGGGCAATCGTGAAGGTCGAGCCGGAGCCGGGCTGGGACCAGAGGGTCACCTCGCCGCCGTGCTGGCCCACAATGTGCTTCACGATGCTCAAGCCCAGGCCGGTTCCCCCGGTTTGGCGGGAACGCGCCGGGTCAACCCGGTAGAACCGCTCAAAGATGCGGTCCTGTTCGTCCTCGGGAATGCCCGGGCCCTGGTCTTTCACAGAAATTCTAACAGTGTCACCCTTCACAGCCATACCGATGCCCACCTTGGTGTTCTCGGGCGAGTAACGAATGGCGTTCTCAATCAGGTTGCGCAGGGCGGTACCCAGCAGCTCGGGGTCACCGTGGACCGGGCGGGGGGCCTTTCCGCCTACCAGAAGTTCAATGTTTTTACCCTCGGCTGTGAGGCGGTTACGGTCAACCGATTCAGCGACCACCTGCTCAACATCGACCAGGGTAGAGTTGAGCACCATATCGGTTGATTGCAGGCGGGAGAGTTCAATGACGTCCTGCACCAGTGCCGCTAACCGCCGGGACTCTTTCTTGAGCTTGCCCGAAAAGTAGAGCACCGACTCGGGATCGTCCGCCGATGACTCGATGGCCTCAGCCATAAGTCCAACCGCCCCCACCGGCGTCTTGAGCTCGTGCGATACGTTGGCAACGAAGTCGGTACGGACGGTCTGCGCGCGGGCGATCTCGGTACGGTCGTCAGCCAGCACCAAGATGTACTCGTCGCCCACCGGGGCCACGCGCAGGTCAATTACCAGGCGGCTCTGGTCGTAAAAGCCACGGGTTAAGATAATTTCTTTTTCGACGATAATGCCCTTGGAGCGCACCGCGTCGATCATCTCTAGCAGCTCGTCAGAGACCACTGTATGCCCGCGCACCAGCCCTAAGGCGTAGGCGCCCGGAGAAGCCTGCACCACCCCGTCCACGGCGTCCACCACCATGTAGGCGCGACCAATGACCGCCAGCACCTCGGCGGCGCCGTCGCTAATGGTCGGCTCTTCAACGTCGGCCCAGCGAGCGCGCTGACGCTCACTCCGTTGTACGGCGAGCATGCTCACCACGCCGATGAGGAGCCCCAGCACAGCGGCAGACAAAGCAATCACAGTAGGGTTCACATCTACCAGCTTAGAGCCTACCGGCCCTACCCCGTGCCCCGCAGACCCCCAAATATCCCGGGGTTCAACTAACGTTTACCCAACCATGTGCTTGTGTTCATGTGACCTTGGCACTCTAAAGGGGTAGCCATGGGCAGGAGTCTGCCCGGCACCCCACACTTCCCCAGATGGAAAGGACGCGCACGTGCGCAAAGTCTTCCAAGCCGAACTACAGCACGTCGGCGAAGAGCTGATTCATATCGCTACCCTGGTCCAGGAGGCTCTCGGCCGCGCTTCGGACGCCTTCTTGCAGGCCGATATTCAAGAAGCCGAAGAGGTTATCACCAACGATGCCCGCATCGACTTCATGCAAAACGAGCTCGATGAGCGCGCTATCGACATTCTGGCTCTGCAGGGCCCGGTAGCCTCCGACCTGCGCATGATTGTTGGCGCCCTACGCATGAGCTCCTCCCTGGAACGCATGGGCGACCTTGCCCGCCACGTCGCCCAGGTTGCCCGCATGCGCTACCCCGAGCACGTCCTGCCCGAGTCCATCGTGCCGGTCTTCCGCGAAATCATTGAGCTTGACCAGAAGATTATCGCCAGCGTCATCAGTCTGCTTGAGACCCGCGAGCTCTCCCATACCCAGGACATCATCAAGAACAAGATGCGCATCAACGAACTCCACGTTGAGGTCTTCAACCGCATGGCAGCCCCCGACTGGGGTCAGAACGCCCAGGTCACTGTCGATGTCACTCTGGCCTCCCGCTACCTGGAGCGCTTTGGCGATCACGGCGTCTCGGTGGCCCGCAAGGTTACCTACTTGGTCACCGGCGATTGGAACGCTGTACCCAGCATCTAGGCTGGTAGGTACCATCTCCGTCAGAAGGTACCACCTAAATCAGAAAAACCCACCTAGTTGGTGGGTTTTTCTGATTTAGGTGGTACCTACCGGGGATTTACTTCTTACCCTGGTTAGCAACAGCCTTGATGGCGTCCTTAGCTGCCTCGGGGTCCAGGTACTCGCCGGGGCCGACGGGCTTGAAGTTTTCGTCCAGCTCGTAGTAGAGGGGGATGCCGGTAGGGATGTTCAGACCGGCGATGTCCTCATCTGAGATACCTTCAAGGTTCTTGACCAGGGCGCGCAGGGAGTTACCGTGGGCAGCAACCAGAACGGTCTTGCCAGCCTTCAGGTCTTCCTTGATGTCTGATTCCCAGTAGGGCAGCATGCGCTCGAGGACGTCCTTGAGGCACTCGGTGCGGGGAGCGTTCTCGATGTCTGCGTAGCGGGGGTCGTTAGCCTGTGAGAACTCGTCGTTGTCGTCGAGGGCCGGAGGCGGAACGTCGTAGGAGCGACGCCAGGTCATGAACTGCTCTTCACCGTAGGTTTCGAGGGTCTGAGTCTTGTCCTTGCCCTGGAGCGCACCGTAGTGACGCTCGTTCAGGCGCCAGTTGCGCTTGACGGGGATCCAGTGGCGGTCAGCGGCATCGAGAGCCAGGTTGGCGGTGTTGATGGCGCGGCGCTGCAGGGAGGTGTGGACGACATCGGGGAGGATGCCGCGTTCCTTCAGCAGTTCGCCACCGCGGGTGGCTTCGGCGCGACCCTTCTCGGTCAGGGCAACGTCTACCCAGCCGGTGAAGAGGTTCTTTTCATTCCATTCTGATTGCCCGTGACGGAGCAGTACCAATTTGTAAGTCATACTCCCTATTATCCCACTCCCAACCCCCAAAGCAAAGATAAACCCACACATATTCACGGAAAACCCGGTCTTTTCCGGGGGTTTCTTCGTGAATATGTGTGGGTTTTTCAGACCTTAACGCAAGCTACGGCTAGCGGCGGCGCACCGCGACAGCGGGGCGGACGTCCGCGAGGAAGACGCCCACGGCGGTGGCGGCAATGAGCTGCATGAAGACAGACCCGCCACCGACGGCCAGAGACTGCCAGACCATCAGTACAGAGAAAGCAGCCGAGGCAGCAGTTACGCCAACCCAGAAGCCCTTGGTGCGTTTGAAGGCGCTCTGGTAGGCGTAGCTTGAAGCGCGGGCGGCCTCAACCAGGGCGAAGATCGACAGGGCGGCAACTACCAGGGCCAGGGCAAGGCCCACGTAGTAGGTGACCAGCATAATCAGGGCAATGGGGGTCATGGCGTCCGTTCGTTACTTGAGGTTTTCTAGGGCCGCAGCCAGGTCGTTGTAGAGGTCATCGACGTTCTCGATGCCTACCGACAGGCGCAGCAGCGACTCGGGGATTGAGTGGGGCTCCGAACCGTGGCGGCGGCGGCGTTCAATCAGTGATTCTACGCCACCGAGACTGGTAGCGGGCGTCCAGATGTTCAGGGCCTGCACTACGCGGTCGGTTTCTTCGGCGGTGGCGTCCAGGGTGATGGAGAGGATTGAGCCGAAGGTGCGCATCTGTGCGGACGCCCGTTCGAAGCCGGGGTCGGTGGGTAGGCCGGGGTAGCGCACGGCCTTGACCGCGGGGTGGGTCTGCAGGCGCTGGGCCAGTTCGAGGGCGTTAGCGGCGGCGCGTTCAAGGCGGACGCCCAGGGTGCGGACGCCGCGCAGGCCCAGCCAGGCCTCGAAGGGCCCGGCGATAGCGCCGTTGGTGGTGCGGTGGGCCTGCATGGCTTCGCGCAGGGTCGGGTTAGAGGTGACGGTGATGCCCAGCAGCACATCGGAGTGACCGGCGATGGACTTGGTGGCGGAGTGGACGACCACGTCGGCCCCCAGGGCCAGGGGGTTCTGGCCCAGCGGGGTGGCGAAGGTGTTGTCAACAGCAGAGACGATACCCAGGCGCTGAGTTGCCGCGAGGATAGCGGGCAGGTCGGCGACCTCCATCATGGGGTTGGTGGGGGACTCCATCCACAGCAGTACCTTGGGGGCAGCGTAGTTGATGTTCTCGGGGGTGGTACCGGCAGTAGCGGCGGCCTTTTCGAGTTCGGCAATGACGGACTCGGTGTTTTCAATGTCGAGACGGACCACGGTGGTGATACCGCGAGCTTCGAGGCGCTTAGCCATAGACACAGATGCCATGTAGGTGTGCTCGGGCAGCAGAATGATAGAACCTACGGGCACCAGATCCTGCACCGCGGCAACGGCTGCCATGCCGGAGGCAAAGACCAGGCCGGGCAGCTCTGCCCCTTCAAGGTCAGCGACGACCTCTTCGATGCCGTCCCAGCTCTGGTTGGAGAAACGGGCGTAGGTGTTGAGGTCTGAGGGGCCTGTCTGGCGGAAGGTGGACGACATGGCAATCGGCGGGTTCACGGGAGCCAGGTCGTCGTGGGCGGGGCGGCCGCCGGCCACCAGGCGGGTTTCGGGTGAGAGGTTCTGTTCAGTCATAGATTCAACGATACGCGCTTGTGCTGGGAGGGGGCTAGGATTTGGACGCCTTGGTAGGCTTATACCCGTGACCCACGCACTTATCTACACCCCAGAAGCCGACCCGGGCGTCCGAACCCTCCCGGCGGACGCGAGCAGCGCGGCCCGCCCCTACCTCGGCACCTTCATCGCCTTCGAAGGCGGGGACGGCTCGGGCAAAACCACCCAGATTAAACTCCTGGCCGAAGCCCTCACCCAGCGAGGCTACTCGGTGCTGGTCACCCGCGAACCCGGCGGAACCGACATCGGGGAGAAACTCCGCGCGCTAGTTCTTGAGCACGGCAACGGCGAGATTGACCCCCACACCGAGGCCCTGATTTTTGCTGCCTCCCGCGCAGCCCACGCCCACCAGAAGATTCGCCCCGCCCTTGAAGCCGGGCAGGTGGTACTCTGCGACCGCTACATCGACTCATCAGCCGCCTATCAAGGGGCCGGGCGGGGTCTGGGCATCGACACCGTGGTCGATCTCAGCCGCTGGGCAACCTCTAACCTGCTGCCCGACACCACCATTCTGCTCGATGTGCCCCTGGCCGAAGGACGCTCCCGCGCAGGTGCCCGGGGAGCTGCCGACCGCATGGAATCAGCGGACGACACCTTCCATCGCACCTTGCACGCCACCTTCCAGCAGCTAGCCGAGGCCAGCCCCGAGCGGTACGCCCGCATCGACGGAGCCCGCCCCATTGAGGACGTCCACGCTGACGTGCTGGCAGCGGCCCTGAGGAGTATCGCATGAGCGTCTTTGATGCCCTCACCGGCCAGCTCGACGTGCGCGCCCAGCTCACCCGCGCCGCTGCCGAAGAGAAACCAACCCACGCCTGGCTCTTCACCGGCCCGCCCGGGGCAGGGCGCTCCGACGCGGCCCTAGCCTTCGCCGCTGCCCTGCTCTGCGACCAGCCCGACCCGGCCGCCCGGGGCTGCGGGCACTGCCGCTCCTGCTCCACGGTGCTCAATGGCTCCCACGCAGACTTCCTGCACTTCGCCACCGAAAAAACCACCATCACCATCGACGAAGCCCGTGACTTCGTGGTCAAGGCCCAGGACCGCCCAGTGGTCGGGCGCTGGCGCGTCATGCTCATTGAGGACGCCGACCGCATGCCCGAGCGCACCTCCAACGTGCTGCTCAAAGCCATCGAGGAGCCCCCGACCTACACTATCTGGCTGCTCACTGCCCCCTCGCCCGCCGACGTCCTGGTTACCATTCGCTCCCGCTGCCGCCCGGTCAAGCTACGCCTGCCCTCGGTGGCGGACGTCGCCGCCCGGCTTCTTGCCGACGCGCAGGCCCGCGGGGAGAACCTAGAACCCCAGCAGGCAGATTTCGTCGCCCGCCTAGCCCAGGGCAACCTGGAGGTCGCCCACAAGCTAGCTACCGACCCCGAAGCCCGCAAACGCCGCAGCACCGTGGTGCAGATGCCCATTACCCTGCGCTCCATCGCCGCCGCCATGGAAGCGGCCGACGACCTCATCACCATCGCCGAGGCAGAAGCCGAAGCCGATGCTGAGGTCCGCAATGAGGCGGAACGCTCCGCCCTGCTCACCGCCCTGGGCTACGAGGACGGCGAAAAGCTCTCCCCCACCCACCGCGCCCAAGTACGCCAGCTTGAAGAAGATCAGAAACGCCGCGCCAAGCGCATTCAGACCGACACCCTCGACCGTTTTCTAGCCGACATTCAAACTGTCTTCCGCGATGTGCTGACCGTGCAGCTCTCCACCGGGGCAGAGATTATCAACGCCCACCTGGCCGACGATATCTACGCCTATGCCGAGCGCACCGCTCCAGAGCACACCCTGGCTCATCTGGACACGGTAGCCACCACCCGCCGCCGCATCCGCACCAACGCCGGGGCACGTCTGGCTTTTGAGGCCATGATGACCAGCTTCATCGCCTAGCCCCCCTGCCCTTCCTCTGTCAGAAAGCACCCCTATGGCCCAGTCCGCTCCCCGCCCGCTCGCCCATCTAGGGCCCCTCCAGCAGCTACGCGCAGGCAAGCTTGCCCTGCGCCTGCCCCTGCTTGTGGTCGGGCTGGTGGGGTTCGGGGCCTCCTGTGCCCTGCTCATCAAGGCAGGATTAGGCGCCCTGGGCTGGGACGTGCTCACCCTGGGCCTGATGGAAATCACCGGGCTCAGCTACGGGGTGCTGACCATTGCTACCTCTTTTGTGGTGCTGCTCTTCTGGCTGCCCCTCAAGGAAATGCCGGGCCTCGGCACCCTGGCTAACGCTGTTTTGGTGGGACTCTCAGCTGATATAGCTATGGATCTGATTCCCGATCCCACCGGGGTTCTCGCTCAGTGGGTCTATCTGGCGGTTGGCATTCTGGCCTTTTCCTTTTTTGACGCCCTCTACCTGGGGGCCCAATTCGGCTCCGGCCCGCGCGACGGTCTGATGACCGGGCTGGTGAGGGTTACCGGCCGGCCCGTCTGGCTAGTGCGCACCGTGCTTGAGGTGACCGTGGTGGCAGCCGGTATCGCCATGGGCGGCCACTTCGGTGTGGGTACCCTGCTCATCGCCTTTACCGTGGGGCCCCTCATCGGCTGGTTCCTGCCCTACGTGACGGTGCCGCTCACCCCTGGTAAGTAGCCAATCAGCAGAGAATCTACTGCTGCCTCAACGCCAAAATTATAGAAAAATGGGCTGCATCCGCAAGTAGGTTACGGTGCGGGTTCTGGCTACTCGGTGAATGTTATCTTTGAATAAACTGAAGCTGATTAAAGCAACTAGGAGATTTTGCAGTGTCAACTCTGGGTAATTTTTCGCAGGCCACTAATTCACCTACCGCTTTTTCTGTGGGAGTTTACCCGAGTGATTGGTCACTTTTTGATACCGGCGATCCAGCCCCGGGACACCCATTTGAGTGGCATTGTATTTCTGCAATGTGGCGCGATAAGGCGCAGGCACTTGACACAGCTGTTGTCTCTTTCAACACTACGGCATCTATAGCTGGCAAGGGCTACCAGATGCGCTATGTGAACGAGTCCTTGAATGCGGGTGCGCTTTTCACCGGCCATGCTAAAGCCGAACTACTGCGCATGAGCGAGGTCGCGCAGAGGTGGGCTGGCATTATGGCGCGCTTACAGTCACGCGCCCATACAGCCCACCGTATAGCCACGCAAGCCCAGGAGCAGATTGATGAGCTATCAGCCAAAGTTTCTTTTCTCTCTGCCGATATTGATTTTTTGGAGGCAGGCTCTGAAAGGGCGGAGGCTCAGCAGCAGTTACGAAGGGTTAGCGGACAACTGGAGGATGCCCAGGATGTCTTGGAGCAACAGCGTCAGGTGATACGGGAACTAGCCAGTGAGTATAGTGCAGCGGCTGCTACAGCACAGGGTTCCTACCTGCTAACACCTACAGGTGACCTTGTGGCCCGAGTGAGGGGCGCGCGTGGGGCCTTCACCCCTTCCCTCGCGCGGGCCTCTGGTGAAGTTAGCCTATTTGATTTGTCTGCAGAAACCATGCGAAGCAGACCACCGGTTTCAGCCAAAACATTAGCTAATCTAGCTAAAAAGGCTTATGAAAGCCCGGATGCTCTCAAAGAGTACCTGGCTTCTTTGGCTCAGCTTAGTCCTGCTGAGATTGCAGATTACGCGGCAGCTTACCCGGAATTAGCACGTTTACCGGTGGCGGTTTCACACCAGGGCAAGGATAACGCCCTGGTGGTGCGAGACTGGTGGAATGCTGATGGGTTCCAGGAGTTTGGCCTGACGGCTACTCAGCGTGCTGCCCTGGTAACGCATATGCCGGGGTTTGTTGGCAACCTTGAGGGGGTGCGCTACAGCGATAGGGACGCAGCCAACCGGCTGCTACTCGACTTCTATTTGGCTCACCCGGAGCTGACCTCAGAGCACGCTCAGAAGGCTCTGAACAGGGTGCAATGGGCGCTTGAGTACGAGCAAAACGGTGTTCGGCGTAGCCTCATCAATCTTGATCTGAGCCTGATGAATACGGAAACCTACGTGGATCCACGCGGTCAAACCAAGAAGCTCGACCTTGAGGCTACCGATGATGTGCTCATAAGCCTTGCCTACGGTGATTTGGATGAGGCTGATGCGGTGACGATTCTGAACCCGGGCATGCTCAATCACACCTACGCCAGCTTGGATCCCGATGGTGGTGATATGGCGCGTATGGGCCAGAGCATCTACCAGGATCAAAAAATAGCCTATAAACGCCATCCATCGCAGGTTGAACATGCGATTATCCTCAATCTCAACTATGTGACCCCTCAGGGGTTGGATGTGCTGAGCATGGGAGACGCCCGCCGGGCTGCTGAACGTAACGCCAATTCTGTGGATGCTCTCAACGTTCTGGGCAACTCTTTCTCCCTTGAGGAGCAGAACCGCAAGGTGTACTTGTGGAATCATTCCTACGGTTCCACCACCGCCGGGGAGACAATCCACAAGGTGCAGACTCCTGTTCAGGCTTACTATAATGTGGGTTCAGCGGGGTGGGTTAGATACTATGATGCTGCTCTGTTTGAGCACCTGGCTAAAGACGATCAGGGCCGGCCGCAGATGTACAGTGCCCTAGCCGATGCTGATTGGGTTGCCCAGCTTGGTATCAACTCCAGCTTACGTTTGGATCCCCGCACTTTCGAAAATAGTTTTGAGGTCTCAGCTGAGGTTTCTGCTGATGGTGAGGGCATGGCGGTGCAGGGCCACGATGTTCATCCCAAGGGTGGCGTGGGCTATAACACCCCTGGTTCTACCACCTATAGGGCTGGGATTTATATTACTACCGGGCAGGTTGACGAGATTCCTGCCGGGGATATCCGGTTCACCCCTGATGAACAGCCTTCTGCTCCTCAGCCCCTAGATGTTGATCCAAAAAGGAACGACTAGTGAAAAACCAACTAAGAGCAGCAGCCTCGTTGCTAGTTCTTCTTACCGTATCAGCCTGTTCCACCCATCAAGGAGGCCCCGTGGAAGACTCAGAACGCTACATCCAAGCACCCGTCCAAGACATCATCGACGAATGGATGACCTACCGCAACGGCAGCATCACCGCCAGCGGCAACGCCCCCTACTACTATGACGGGGCAGAAACCTCAGCCGTTGACCCAACCAGCACCGATATGCGCTACGATCTTCCCGGCACTCATTGCTACCTGACCGAAGACGACAACGAATCTGCGTACGCCACCCTCCATGTCTCAACAGCCCTCCAAGAAACTGATCCTGTCAATATTGACCAGGAGCTAGAGAAAGTCGCCAACTACTGGCGTAGCCAAGGCACCACTGACATCGCCTACACCGTCGTGGGAAAACATGAAAAGCAGATCAGCGCTATTACGCCCCTGAGTACCCGTCTGATTTACTCCGTCTACTACAAAGAAGGCCGTCTCATGCAGATGCTGCGGATGGACTCCCTCTGCGCTAAAGAATTCGGAGGCAACAGCCCCAGCTACCTAGGAGACTTCAACGAACGCTTCAACACCACGCCCACACCCACGCCCAGCCAGGAGTAGTTATGTCTTTAGAAATACATTTTGATCAGCTTCAAGAAGCTATTAGTTCATTTGAGGCTGGTAACAGAGCCTTTGCAGAGTCCGCATCGCTACCAGCGGCACAGACCACCCATGGTAAAGATGCCCTAGTAGAGGCACATAGTCTCGCGATGAGCGAGCTTGATACTTTACTCAGCACCGGTACCAACAATTTTGATCAAATACGCTCAGCTACCCAAGCGATTTTTGATGGCTTCAAAGCGGCAGACCAGGCTGGAGCCTAGAAGCACATCCAAGTATTAAGTGGGTCCGCAAGCACTCGTTGGGCTTTCAAAGCCAGCGAAACACAACAGGGGTGCTTTCTAGCCTGGGAGAGATTCGCCCGGCTAGAAAGCACCCCTGTTGGTCTACCTCAACTAACCACAGTCGCTAGTTGCGGAAGCCGTGCACCGGAGAAGGAATACGCCCGCCACGGGCAACAAAGACCTCAGCCGACTCGGGGTGGGCAGGCATGACGGGGGCGCGGCCCAGCAGACCACCAAACTCCACCATCTCGCCAACCTCCAGGCCAATCGCCGGGATAACGCGCACCGCGGTGGTCTTGTGGTTCATGACGCCGATGGCTGCTTCATCGGCAATCATGGCCGAAATCGTGGCGGCAGAAGTATCGCCGGGAATGGCCACCATGTCCAGGCCCACGGAACAAATCGCGGTCATGGCTTCGAGCTTATCCAGGGTAATCTTGCCGGCAGCAGCGGCCTCAATCATGCCGATATCCTCAGAAATCGGAATGAAGGAGCCTGACAGGCCACCCACGTGCGAGCAGGCCATGAGCCCACCCTTCTTCACCGCGTCATTGAGCAGAGCCAGGGCAGCAACAGTGCCGTGGGTACCCACCGATTCCAGGCCCATCTCTTCGAGCACGTGGGCTACCGAGTCGCCCACCTCGGCGGTGGGGGCCAGGGAAAGATCGACGATGCCGAACTCCACGCCCAGGCGCTCAGCGGCCAGGGTGCCCACCAGCTGGCCCATGCGGGTAATCTTGAAGGCCGCCTTCTTAATGGCCTCAGCACAGTCGTCGAAGGACGCCCCGCGCACCTTCTCCAGAGCCCGCTTGACCACACCGGGGCCAGAGACGCCCACCGAGATAACGGTATCGGCCTCCTGCACCCCGTGGAAGGCACCTGCCATGAAGGGGTTGTCAGAGACAGCGTTGGCAAAGACCACCAGCTTGGAGCAGCCAAAGCCGTGGGCCTCAGCAGAGCCCTCAGCGGTCTCGCGAATAACCTCACCCATGGTGCGCACGGCGGTCATATTGATACCGGCACGGGAAGAGCCGATGTTCACTGAAGCACAGACCACGTCGGTTTCGTTGAGGGCACGCGGGATAGAGCGCATGAGCTTCTCATCGGCCGGGGTAGCGCCCTTATCAACCAGGGCGGTGAAGCCACCGATGAAGTTAACGCCCACGGCCTTGGCAGCAGCGTCCAGGGTCTTGGCGAACTCAACGTAGTCCTCGTCGTTTGAGGCACCCGCTACCAGGGCAATCGGGGTCACCGAGATGCGCTTATTGATGATGGGGATACCGAGCTCAGCCTCAATGCCCTCAGCCACCTCAACCAGGCGGGCTGCCCGGGAGGTAATTTTGTCGTAAATCTTCTGGCGGGCCACCGCGCCGTCAGAGTCGGCACAGTCCAGCAGAGAGATGCCCATGGTAACCGTGCGGATATCAAGTTTGTCTTCCTCGATCATCTGCAGGGTCTCAAGAATGTTACCGGAACGGTCGCTAAACATAGTCGGTAACTCCTAGAGGGTGTGCATGGCCTGGAAGATGGCGTCAGACTGAATACGAATCTGCACGCGCTGCTCTTCTTCAACCGGCTTCATAGCCTCTTGCAGGTCGGTAATCGACTGGGCAGAATCGTCAAAGCTCCCCTGCAAAATCATGGTGAAGTAGCCCTGCATGAGGGTCTGGGAGACGTTTTCGATGTTGACCTTGCGCTCGGCGAGCTTGGTGGTCACACCAGCGATGATGCCTTCATGGTCAAGACCGGTGACGGTCAGAATAATTTTCACGAGGTTTCCTTGTGGGGACTTGTAGCCCCGCTCCCCAGGGGTGTGGAGCGGGGCGGGCTTTTTCGTCCCTTCTACTTTACCCAGTTCTTACCCCGACCGTGGCCTAGGCAACAGATAAAGCCGCGCGGCGGCGTCCTTCCGCCTTAGCGCTGGGCTGCGATGTAGAGTTCGCCGGCGCCGGTGACGGTCACCTCGGTGGGCTCGCCCACGTACATAACCGACTGGGTGCCGGTCAGGGTGAAGGTCTTAACCTCGTCGCTGACCACAACGGTGCCGCCCGCGCACAGGGCGGTGGCTACACCGGCCAGGGGAAGGGTGATGGTTTCGCCCTCTTCAACGACCAGGTGGGTGACAGAGAGGCGTTCGTCCCACATGGAGTACTCGGCGGCCTTCTCGCTGGTAGGGGTAGGACGCTGGATAGTAGGTGCGCCCTGGCCCTCACCGAGGATCTTAATGAGTTCTTCCTCATCAATGTGCTTGGGGGTAAGGCCGGCACGCATGACGTTATCTGAGGGGTTCATCAGCTCAATAGCAGTACCCGAGACGTAGGCGTGCACCTGGCCGTCGGGGGTGTAGGCAGAGTCGCCGGGGGCAAGGTAGACCAGGTTCATGACCAGAGCGACCAGCAGGCCGCGGTCGCCGGGGTACTTGCTATCAATCAGGGTTACTAGCTCGGCAACACCGGCGGCGGTTGATTCGCTACCGGGAACTTCACCGTTCTTGGCTACCCAGGTACGCGCGGACGCAACGGTCTGCTCGACAGCTGCCGCGGCGGCGTCCTGCGGCATGCGGATAATGACGGTGAGCAGCTCCTTGGCGGTCTTAGCCGCGCCCAGGGCCCCGGTGAGCCAGGGCAGGGAGAAGTGCTCGGCAATAGCGCGCAGCTCTGCGAACTCGCGCACGCCGGTCAGGATGCGCATGGGCGACAGGGCGATGACGGTTTCGGGCTTAGAGAAGCGATCCTTGTAGTTACGGGCCGGGTCGTCAAGGGCGATGCCGCGGGCGTTCTCGTCCGCAAACCCAGCCTGGGCCTGCTCATCGGTGGGGTGCACCTGAATCGACAGGGGGGATTCAATGGCAAGAATCTTGAAGAGGAAGGGGAAGGTATCGCTGGTGCGCTGCGGGTTGAGGAAGCGGGCAGGCTGCTCGCCCACCAGGGCATCGAGCGGGAAGGCGCCGCCGTCCACGTGAGCTACGGAGGGGGCGGACGCGTGCGCGCCCACCCACAGCTCAGCCTCCGGCTGATCGGTGGGGGCGGGGACGCCGCGCATAAGGGCCAGTGTCTCGTAGGAGCCCCAGGCGTAGTTCTGAATCGGATTATCTAAAGAAAAAAGTTCACCCATAGGCACCATCAAACCATGCTCCAGCCCCGCCCAGAGGCAGTTTATGGTCTAGAAAGCTGGTGTTTATCGCCATAAATCACACAGGAAACCCACCCGAGTACTGTCTAAACAGGTCACAGGGCAATTAGACTTACTCTCGTGAATACTATTGATTTAACCGCATCTTTTAAGGCTTACGATGTTCGCGGCATCGTGGGCGAAACCATCACCGCCGAGACCGTTCGCGCAACCGGCGCAGCTTTCGTAGACGTTCTCGGTCTGGCAGGTCAGGACGTCCTGGTCGGCGCTGACATGCGCCCCTCCGGCCCCGAGTTCATGGCTGCTTTCGCTGAGGGCGCTACCGCCCGCGGCGCTAACGTCATCAACATCGGCCTGATCTCTACCGACGAGCTCTACTTCGCCTGCGGCGTTGAGAACGCTGCCGGTGTCACCTTTACTGCCTCCCACAACCCTGCCGAGTACAACGGCATGAAGATGTCTAAGGCAGGTGCTGTTCCCCTCTCATCAGAGTCCGGTCTCTTCGATATTCGTGACCTGGCCCAGAAGTACCTGAACGAGGGTGAAATTCCCGCCGTTGAGGCTCCCGGTTCTGTTTCTGAAAAGGACGTTCTCAAGGCCTACGCCGAGTACCTGCGTAACCTGGTCGACCTCTCGGGCATCCGCCCCCTCAAGGTTGTTGTGGACGCCGGTAACGGCATGGGCGGTCTGACCACTCCCGCAGTTCTGGGCGACGCTATTCTGCCCGGCCTGCCCCTGGAGATTGTGCCCCTCTACTTCGAGCTGGACGGCACCTTCCCCAACCACCCCGCCAACCCCCTGGAGCCCGCTAACCTGGTTGATCTGCAGAAGGCTGTCGTTGAGCACGGTGCAGATATCGGTCTGGCTTTCGATGGCGACGCCGACCGCTGCTTCGTCATCGATGAGAAGGGCGAGCCCGTCACCCCGTCCGCTATCACCGCCCTGGTGGCTGAGCGCGAGATTGCCCGCGCCAAGGCTGAGGGCAACAACGAGCCCGTCATTATCTACAACCTGATTACCTCCAAGGCTGTACCCGAGCTGGTTGAGAAGCTGGGCGGCCGCGCTATTAAGACCCGCGTGGGCCACTCCTTCATCAAGGCTGTGATGGCCGAAGAGTCCGGCGTCTTTGGTGGCGAGCACTCCGCTCACTACTACTTTAAGGACTTCTTCAACGCCGACACCGGTATGCTGGCCGCCATGCACGTACTGGCTGCCCTGGGCGAGAGCGAGCAGCCCCTCTCTGAGCTGGGTGCTGTCTACTCCCCCTACGTTCCTTCCGGCGAGATCAACTCTGAACTGGAAGACAAGGCCGGTGCTATCGCCCGCGTTGCCGACTTCTTCGGCGACACCGTTGAGGTCTCCGACATGGACGGCACCACCTTCGAGCACAAGACCGAGGGCTGGTGGGCCAATCTGCGCCCCTCCAACACCGAGCCCTTCCTGCGTCTGAACCTTGAGGCCCCTGACGCGGCAACCATGGAGCGCGTGCGCGATACCATCTTGAAGATCGTACGCGAGGGCTAAGCACCCCAAGCACCTCCACTTTGTACCAGCTCCTGCCCACTTTTCAGGCTTAAAGTGAGCAGAGTGCGGTACAAAAGGTAAAAATAAGGACGCCCGCCCCACCTTCTTTGCCACATGGCAAGGAAAGCGGGGCGGGCGTCCTTTGCTAACACAAACAGACGCAGCTAGACCGGGTTAAGGGCTATAGGGGTCATAAAATAAAGAAAGCCCTCACAGGACTCAACCTGCAAGGGACATTTCTCAATAAATATACCGGAGTCTCTTAGATACCAGCAGAACACTGGTGGCTCGGTCTCTGTAGCCCAGACTATCAGAAACTAGACTAAACTGCTATATACCACTAGCTGTACAGATATTGTCGAGAAGATCCTAATCTAATGACTTTTAACTTCGAGGACTACATAGCTTCAGAGCGGTTTGCTCCCTACAGATCTTTTTCTTCATCTCTAGAATCCCAGCGGGCACTTTACTTATGGAACTGTGAGTTATCCCTAGAGATGAGTAAAGCCATAGGGCATGCTGAAATATTCCTAAGAGAGTCTATCGATCAACAGCTCAGACGATGGAACCGTCTCCAGCCTGCAATAAACGGATCTACTCATAATCAAGCAGGTCAGCCCTTACATCATAGTGACCCTCGACGCCGGGCAGCAGGTGGTTCAGAAGAATGGCTAAAACACCCCTCACAGAAGCTGGCCAACCTGCTCCTATCAAAACGAGGGAACAGAATCGTCTCCGAATATGACAGCGCTTATACAAGAGCTCAAAAAGATCTTAATGCTCGGGTCCTTTCTCACCCACGCCACGGTGCACCTATCACTCATGATGATGTTCTTGCGCATATAACGTTAGGCACCTGGAAGCGTCTTTTACCAGATGGGCGCCTTAACACCAGCGCTCCGTTGAAAAGTCATCAGGTTCGCACCAAGCGCTCCCAGCTGGATTTATGGGAACAGGCCCTCTGCAAGGCTTTCCCCTACGAGCCAAACCCCTACGTCGTCTCATATCGGCTAACCCAGATACATATTGCCCGCAACCGAGTTGCCCACCACGAGAGCCTACTCAATACCAACGTACGCGAGATTCATCGCGCAACGGTGAGACTTGTTGCTTCAATCCACCCCGATTTGGGTAGCTGGTTAGCTAACGAATCCCAAGTTATCGAGTGCTGGAAGAACCATCCTTAAATTGATAAGCCCCCTAGACAAGAACTACTGCAACTCATTCTTTACTCTTGAATATATGCGCTACCCTTGAGAGTGATAATCATAGTTATGTGATGTATCACCAATAGGTTAAAGGATTTGGTATGCCTACACGCCCGCATAGTTTCAACACAGCTGTTGAAACCTACATTGAAAAGATCAGTCGTCTAAAGCATGAAATTGAGTTAGACAACCGTGTGAGTCCCGAAGATCAGCTGAAACTCCCTGTTGCGAACTTTCTAGAAAATGCTGGCGAGCTTTTGGGGCAGACGGTCCACACTTCGACAGAGCATCGACAGGTTTCTGGCGATATTGTAGAGGGGGTCAGGCTAGATATAGCCGTTAAGAAAAACAATGGGCCGCTAATAGGGCATGTAGAGCTCAAATCTCCTTCAAAAAGTGCTAACCCACAGAAAAAGATTGGCTGGAGCGCCCACGACAAAACACAGTGGAAAAAGCTGGCCAATCATCCTAACCTGCTCTACTGTAACGGTTTCGAATGGTCACTAATGAGGCAAGGCTCCAATACGCCCTTGGCCCATGTAGATCTAGACCCTTCGAAAACCGGCAATGACGCGCAAGAACAAGCTAATGCTCTCGAAAGTCTACTAAAGCAGTTCCTTCGCTGGACTCCCATCGTGCCCTCAAAGCCGAAAGACCTCGCACAACAGCTAGCTCCTCTTACCGCTTTTCTCAGAGATTCTGTTCTCGATACTCTCGCAGTTGCGACGGAAGGCCGTGGATTACCTGTTCTCTACAAAAACTGGAGCACTAATCTCATGCCAGGAGCTACTCACAAAGAGTTCTCTGATAGCTTCGCTCAAACATTTACCTACGCACTTTTGTTGGCGCGTATTGAGTCAGAGCTGAATAGTGAAGATTTCAGTGTTAATGCTATTAGCGACTCGCTCAGAAAGAATGGCCATAAGCTCATTGCATCAGTTCTCCAGCTGATGAGTCAGGAGTCCTACCGAAAAGATGTTGAGGGGCCTATCACCCTGCTTGAAACCACCATCGGTGTAATCGATAAAAACCAGTTTTCCCGTTCGATAGATCCCTGGCTTTACTTCTACGAAGACTTTCTTGCAGCTTACGACCCTAAAATGCGCAAAGATGCAGGCGTATATTACACCCCTATCGAAGTTGTAAATCTGCAGGTACGCCTTTTAGACGATATTCTGAAAACACGCTTTGGGCGTCATGAAGGTCTAGGGTCAGAAGACGTCAGCATCCTTGACCCTGCTGTTGGCACAGGTGCCTACCCACTTGCGGTTGCAAATCATGTGCTAGCTCATTCAGAAACACCTCAGATTGATGCACGAAGCTTGGGGAGCAGGCTCTACGGGTTTGAGTTACTAATGGGTTCTTATTCAGTTGCTCATTTGCGCCTAACGCAGGCTCTTGAGCAGTACGGAGCTAACCTCGATGAAGGCGCCAATATATACCTAACCAATACGCTCACAGATCCAGGTACCATCTCGGCAGATAACGAGCAGATAGAAATTTGGGAAGTTCTAAACCAGATTAATGAGGAAACCCGAAAAGCCGGAATAGTTAAGAGCGACCGAACCAAGATTCGAGTTATTCTCGGCAACCCTCCCTATGACCGTGGTTCTCGAGAAAAAACTCTCGGTACCGGGTCCGACAATTTTCCTAACATTGTTCTCCAAGAGGTCCGAGGGCGCCAGCCATTATTAGAAGATTTTATTAGTCCTCTTAAAAAAATTGGTGCCGGAGGGCAAGCAAAGAATCTCTATAACAGTTATGTGTATTTTTTCCGGTGGGCTATCTGGAAAGCCTGTGAGCAGCATAGAGATAATGCTGGCGTAGTCTCTTTTATTACTTCTTCCTCTTACCTACGTGGTCCAGGTTTGGCTGGGATGCGTGAATATATGCGTAAAGTGTTCGATGAAATCTGGGTAGTGGATCTTGGAGGTGAGGGACGTGGTGCGCGCCGAGAAGAGAATGTTTTCAGTATTCAAACCCCGGTAGCTATTTTCTTCGGTATTCAGCATGAGAAAACTTCAACCGGCTCAGTAAAAAGGCACTCAGATAGACTCGCGCAAAAAGCGAAAATCCATTATCTAAAAATTAATGGCACTCGTCAGCAGAAACTCAAGCAACTAGCAGAAATCAACGTGCCAGAACATGACACCAAATGGTCTAGCGTGGTTGCAGCTGATTGGAATGCCCGATTTGTTGCAGATAGTACGGAGTCCCTTGAAAAATTTGTCCCCCTAGACTGGGTATTCCCCTGGTCTCATTCTGGAAATAAGGCAGGGCGGCGCTGGGTCATTGCACCAGCTAAATCCGCTCTACAGAATAGATTATCTCTGTTACAAAGATCAGGCACCCAAGGCCAAGAACTATTTGATGAATCTCCATCCGGGAGAAAGTATAAAACTACTTCAAAGTCTGATTTAATACCAGGATCAGTTTCAACTACTCCTATTTATCTTGATGATGCTTTACCTGATATGCAAATCCAGAGATATGGATATAGATCTTTTGACAGACAATATCTAATAGCAGACCACAGGGTAATAGATAGGCCAGGGCCAAGTTGGAACAACTACAGTGGAAGCCAGGTATATTTCTCTACCCTCTCGACGACCCCTTTGAGTCAGGGCCCTGCACTGACCGTATCGCCGTATGTCCCTGACCTACATTACTTCCGAGGATCTTTTGGAGCAAAAGATATCTATCCTCTCTACCGGTCCAGCACCCAGGACAATCCCAATATCTCAGCTTCTCTCCTTAAGGTACTAAAGGAAAAATATAAACAAGATGTTACTGCTGAAGAAATCGCCCATTATGCCTTCGGAATCATGGGTACAGGTGCTTTTGTAGAGAAGTATTTAGAAGAGCTTACCGAGTCCGCACTCAGAGTTCCTTTCACAGCAAGTTATGAACTCTTCCGTGAGGTAGCTCAGTTTGGTGAACTCCTTATCTTTGAGCAAACGTGGGGCGAACGTTGCGCAGGAGAACTCAACCAATTTGGCCAGCAGGTGCGGCGTCGTTTTACCGGTCAGGCAAAGCTCAAGCATGCAGTAACGCCTTCAAAGTACCCCGAAAACTGGCAGTATGATGCTGAAACCAAAGAACTTGTTGTAGGAGACGGGGTATTTGCTGCCGTACCTGAGAGCGTAATGAAATATAGCGTCTCTGGCATGCCTGTTGTCAGCTCGTGGTTAGGCTACCGTATGAAAAATCCCTCGGGGAAGTCATCCTCCCCGCTAGACAGGGTTCAAGCGACGCAGTGGTCTTTCGATCGCGAACTTTTGGAGCTCCTATGGCAAGTGGAGTTCTTTACCGCCGCAGAAGAAGCTGGTCATTCACTCCTCGATAGAGTTGTCAGTAGCAAGATTATCCCCGTGACTAGCTTTGTAGAACCCACTGCCGATGAGAGAAAAGTACCTTCTCAGAAGAAAATTATTTCTGAGGATACTATTTTTTAGGTGAAGAGCGTTACAAATCGAATAGATTTTTAGGAAAGGACGCCCGCCCCGCTTTCCTGCCATACGGCAAGGAAGGTGGGGCGGGCGTCCTTTTCTATCTACCTTTAGGTCAGCTTAAGCGGCACGGGCCTGGTCGTGCAGCATCCACTGGTCGGGGCCGAAGATTTCGTACTGGATCTGAGTGCCGGGCACACCAGCTTCTACCAGCTGGGAGCGGACGCCCTGCATGAAGCCCAGGGGGCCGCACAGGTAGGCAGAAGCGTTAGCGGACACGTTGAGCTCAGCCACATTGACGCGGCCCTCGAAGTCGCCCTCACCGTCCGCCTCGATGAAGGAGACCAGGCGGCCGTTCTCGAGCATCTCAACGTAGGCGGTCATCTCATCGCGCAGGGGCCAGGTGGTGAAGGAGCGGTCGGCGTGTACAACTACGACCTCGCGCTTGGAGCCGGTTGCTGCCAGCTCGGAGAGGAAGGCAATCATGGGGGTGACGCCGATACCGGCTGAGAAGAGGTAAAGGGGCTGGGACTCGTCGTCGCCGAACCCACCCAGGGTGACGTCACCGTAGGGGTTGGAGACCTCAACGATAGCGCCAACCTGCAGCTCGTGAAGGATGGGGGTCATTTCGCCGGCGGTATCGAGCTTGATGGCGACGCGGCGCTGGTTCTTCTCGGCGGGCAGCAGGGTGAACTGGCGGGCCTGGCGCAGGCCGTCCTTAGCCTTGGTGACGATAGAAACGTACTGGCCGGCAACGGCGTCGGTCATGGCGACGGCGTTGGCGGGCTCGAAGGTAAGGTCGAGCACGTTCTCGCCGGTTTCCTTGCGCTCTACCAGGCGGAAGGGGGCGAACATAACGTCGTTGGCCTGGGAGGCGTAGAGGCCCTTTTCGAGCTTAATGAGGGCGTCGGCCATGAGCCAGTAGACCTCGGTCCAGGCTTCTGCGATTTCGGGGGTCAGAATGTCGCCCAGGTTAGCGGCAATAGCCTCGAAGAGGTACTTGTAGACGGTGGGGTATTCTTCTTCGCGCAGGCCCAGGGAAGCGTGCTTGTGGGCAACGCGGGAGAGTACCTCGTCGGGGTACTTGTCGGGGTTGGCCAGGATGTAGGAGGCAAAGACCGCGATGGAGCCAGCCAGAGCCTTGGGCTGGGTGCCTTCGAGCTGGGATGAGCGGGAGAACATGCCATCGAGCAGGTCGGGGCGGGCAGCGAACATGCGCTGGTAGAAGTCGGGGGTGATGTCGTTGATACGCTCGGCGATCACGGGCAGGGTTGCCTCGATGACGGGGCGGGACTTGGCTGAGAGCACAGCTCCTCCTTGGTGACAGAGTGTTGTTAAACTACCATCAATTTAGCATACTAAATGCTAGTTTTGGGAGAAAAAAGAACCGCCCCCGCGCTCGAAGCACGGAAGCGGCGATGAAATGGCTTATGAGGCAAAGGACGCCTGGGGCAACTTTTTCGTCTGGGCCAGGGGGCCCAGACCCAGCTCCACAAAGACCGGGCCCATCTGCTGTTCGTTGGGCAGTTCAGAAATAACAACGGGGTCAAGCATTTTAAAGAACTCTTCGCGGGCGTTAGCCAGAATTTTTTTCAGGGAACAGGCATGACGCATGGGGCATTCATTCGCGCCGCCCTCGCACTCCACCATGGGAATATCGCCCTCGGAGGCACGAAGTACCTGTCCTACCGTGGCACGGGCACCGGCCTCTGACAGGCGAATACCACCGGTGCGTCCGCGGGTGGACTCTACCAGGCCCATGTTGGCTAAAAAGGCTACTGACTTCGCCACATGGTTGTAAGGAGTACCCACCCCCTCAGCGATTTTCTGGGTAGAGATCTGCTCCCCCTCTAGGCCCGAAAGCAGCATCAGGACGCGCAGTGACACGTCAGAAAATGCGGTAAGACGCACGGGCCTACTCCTTGATTCATCGGCGGGCAGATATATCTTTCTTTCACGGTACCGCTAAAAAGGTTCACGATTCAACCTTCGGTCTCACCACCACTGTCACACCATTACTCCAGCGTCAGCAGATACCGATTGCAAGTGCACTTAGCTGCAAGGAGCTTCACACGGCACACCTGTCCAGTCATTTGTAGCAGTTCGAGCCCCTGTGAGAGTAGTATTGATACTGTAAACACTCGCGGGCACACACCCAGTCATCACACACCAGCTGAAGACAAGGGCCAGGCTGACCGCATCCACCGTCTCTTCACCTGTCGCTCCCCCGTAGCGGGCCGGTGCAGAACTAGACATAAGGAATTATCTTGTCACAGCTTGATACCTCCATCCAGGAACTCCTGTCCATTGAAGGCGCAACCGGTGCAGCTCTCGTTGATATCTCCTCCGGTATGGCTCTGGCCTCCGGCGGTTCACCCGGTTTCGACCTGACTGTTGCTGCTGCTGGTAACTCCAACGTAGTACGTGCCAAGCTCAAGACCATGAACGACCTGGGTCTGAACGGCAACATCGAAGACATCATGATTACCCTGTCTTCTCAGTACCACCTGATCAACGTTCTGAACGCTTCAGAAACCTCAGGCCTCTTCGTCTACCTGGTACTTGATCGCAACACCGCTAACCTGGCTCTGGCTCGTCACAAGCTGAACGCTATCTCAGGTCGCATCTCCCTGTAAGTCACAGGTAGAGGCAGTCTCTCAAGCCTTATAGCTCAAGAACCCCGGCAGGTAGCCTGCCGGGGTTCTTTGTAGCGTTAGGACGCCGGTGGGCGGCTAGACCAGGTCTTCGCCCAGGGCCTCGCCCATGAGGGTGTCTTCGGTCGCTGCCTTGTTCTGCTGGATTGAGACCAGCTCGCCCGAACGCATCACGGCGATGCGGTTGCAGAGGCCAATGAGCTCAGACATGTCTGAACCGATCAGGATGATAGAGGTACCCTTCTCGGTCAGCTCGGTCAGCATCTTGTAAATCTCGCTCTTGGCGCTTACGTCGATGCCGCGGGTGGGGTGGTTGAGAATCAGAATCTCGCAGTCGGTGGTCATCCAGCGTGCCAGGGCGACCTTCTGCTGGTCACCGCCCGAGAGCTTGCCAACTTCGCCCTGAATGTTAGTGGTCTTGATGCGCAGCTTCTGGATCTGCTCAGCTACCTCGCGCAGGGCGGAAACCTCGTGCAGGAAGCCTTCGGGGCTTTCCTTGAGGCCGGCGTTTTCCATCAGGGTCTTAGCGATGGAGCGTTCGTTGGCCAGGCCCAGCTCGTCGTCATTATCTGACAGGTAGCCGATGCCGTGGGCAACCGAGTCCTCGGGGGAGCTGATGGTGGCGTCCTCGCCGTTAATCTTGAGGGTGCCAAACTTGGCGGTCTCGTCCACGCCCACCAGAGCCGCTGCGACCTCGTTGATACCTGAGCGTCGCAGGCCGGTCAGGCCGAAGATTTCACCGCGGTCTACCGAGAAGGTGACGTTGTTGAGAGAGCCCTTGGCGCTGGTCAGGTTCTCAATCACCAGTTTGGCGTCCTCACCAGCGAACTCGTCGGGGCGTCCACCCATCTCGATTTCGCGGTTGAACATCTTAAAGGCGATTTCTTCTGCGGTCATCGTACCGGGGTTAATTTCGGTGTTGATGGTGCCCTCAGACAGGATGACGGCGCGGTTGGCCAGGGAGCGGATTTCGTCGATGCGGTGGGTGATGTAAATGACCGCGCGGCCTTCGGCGGCCAACTTACGGGTCACCTCGTGCAGCTGGTAAATCTCGTAGTCGTTGAAGGTGGCGGCGACTTCGTCCATGAGCACCAGGCGGGTGTTCTCGGCTTCCATGCGCACGACCTCAACCAGGGCCTGCTCAGCGCGGACCAGGTCGCCCATCTTAGCGCGGGGGTCTACCGCCAGGCCGATTTCTGAAATGAGTTCCTGGGCGCGAGCAACCTGGGCTTCTTCCTCTTCATCAGCGTGCTCGGTGGAGCGAAAGATCGCCTGAGCGACGGTGAGTTCGGGGTCTACCTTGAACTTCTGACGAATAGAGCCAACGCCGGCTTCAAGAGCTTCTTCAGGGGTGTGGGGAGCGTACTTTTCGCCGCCCAGGGTGATGGTGCCACCGCCGGGACGGTCCCAGCCGCCCAGAATCGACAGGAAGGTTGACTTTCCTGCACCGTTTTCGCCGAGAAGACCTACGATCTCACCGGCAGCTACCTCCAGATTCACACCCTTGAGGGCGCGAAGGTGCTCGTGGTTCTTGGTGAGGTTCTTGACACTCAGCAGATTTCCCACTCTTGTTTTTTCCTTCCGACAGATGCGAGGAGTAGGCCCTAAGCCGCACAAAAGCTCTGTGGTAAGTCGGTGGCTAGTCGATGAGCTTTCTGGGGGAGGCGCAGCGGGGCTACACAGTATTCAGCCATTCTTAAGCATTCTACAGAATATTAAGCCCGCTTTACGTCCACTCTTTGGGGTCATTCCGCTGTCCCCACCATAGGTTAAGGAGGCGACCTGTATAAAAGATTTTATACAGGTCACCTCCTTAACCGTGTCGCTCTATTTACTTTCGCTTGCAAGGACGCTGACAACAGCGCACTACATCAGTGAAAGGACGGCATACCTTAGTTCAGCTCAGCAGCTAAAGCATCTCGCTGGGCGTGAATTTCAGCGGGCACCTTATCGCCAAGGAAAGCTAGCCACTCGTCAATACCGGGCAGCTCTTCTGCCCACTCGTCTTTGTTGACGGCCAGGGCGGCAGTAAGTTCTGCATCGCTAATATCAAGACCGGTTAGATCGAGGTCATTCTTACCGGGCACGACGCCAAGGAAGGTCTCTTCACCGGCAGCTTTGCCATCCAGTCGATCGAAAATCCACTTGACCACGCGAGAGTTTTCACCGAAACCGGGCCAGGCGAAGCCCCCATCGGGGGTACGGCGGAACCAGTTGACGTAGTAAATCTTGGGCATATTCTCTTCACCGTGCTTCTTGCCCAGGTCAATCCAGTGCTGGATGTAGTCACCGGCGTTGTAGCCGATGAAGGGCAGCATGGCCATGGGGTCGCGGCGAACCACACCAACAGCACCCTTGGCGGCAGCGGTGGTCTCGGATGAGAGGGTCACGCCTCGGAAGACACCCTGCTCCCAGCTGGAGGCTTCAGCCACCAGGGGCACGGTGGTCTTGCGGCGGCCACCGAAGATGATGGCTGAGAGGGGCACACCGTCCGGTGCGTAGTACTCTTCAGCCAGCATGTCCGCCTGGGAGATGGGGGTGCAGAAGCGGGAGTTGGGGTGGGCAGCAGGACGGCCAGATTCGGGGGTCCAATCATTGCCCTGCCAGTCGATGAGGTGCTCCGGTACCTCATCGGTCTTACCCTCCCACCAGACGGAGTTATCGTCAGTGAGGGCCACGTTCGTGAAGATGGTGTTGCCCTTAGCAATAGCGCGCATGGCATTGGGGTTGGTGGACCAGCCGGTACCCGGGGCTACACCGAAGAGGCCTGCCTCGGGGTTGACCACGAAGGGCTTGCCGTCGCGGAATTCAATCCAGGCGATGTCGTCGCCGACCATTTCGGCCTTCCAGCCGTCAATAGTGGGGTCCATCATGGCAAAGTTGGTCTTGCCACAGGCTGAGGGGAAAGCTGCCGAGATGTACTTGCTCTCTCCCTCGGGGTTGGTCATCTTGAGGACCAGCATGTGCTCGGCCATCCAGCCCTCGTCGTGACCGATGGCTGAGGCGATACGCAGGGCGTAGCACTTCTTGCCCAGCAGGGCGTTGCCGCCGTAACCGGAACCGAAAGACCAGATTTCGCGGTCCTCGGGGAACTGAACAATGTACTTTTCAGGGTTGCAGGGCCAGGGGACGTCCGCCTGCCCGGCGGCAAGGGGGGCACCCACGGAGTGCAGGGCCTTGACGAAGAAGGCCTCGGTCTCGGTCATCTTCTTCAGCACATCAGCACCAATGGTTGCCATGATGCGCATGGAGGTCACCACGTAGGCTGAGTCGGTGATTTCAACACCGAACTTGGGGTTGGTGGCATCGAGTGAGCCCATGACGAAAGGAATGACGTACATGGTGCGGCCGCGCATAGACCCGGTAAAGAGCTCGGTCAGGGTAGCCTTCATCTCGGCGGGGTCACGCCAGTTGTTGGTGGGGCCAGCCCCCTCTTCGGTGGCTGAGCAGATAAAGGTGCGCTCTTCTACACGAGCTACGTCGTCGGGGTCTGAGAAGGCAACGTAGGAGTTCGGGAACTCATGGTCGCTGAGCTTGCGGAAGGTACCGGCTTCTACCAATTCGCCTGCCAGGCGGTCGTATTCTTCCTGGGAGCCGTCGGCCCAGTAGATACGATCAGGCTGGGTCATCTGGGCAATATCAGCAACCCACTGCAGCAGCTCTGCGTGAGTGGTGGGTGCCTGTGCGGTTACGTTGTCGATTGAAATGTCAGTCATCTGACGCTTCCCCTTATAAATCGTTGACCTGAAACACTCCACTGTGCCTCAGGTAAATATGCGCCGCTCCCCTAACTACCTGCCTACAGGCCGATAGAAACAGAAAAACGCGCCACCCATATCAATGAATAAACGCGTCGCGCGGTGCACTTTCACTTCATCGTGTGTTTCCAGGGTACATAGCTCGCCCCGGTTTGTCCTCATTGGTATGTAAATATTTCGTTACAGTCCTCTTGACCTGTGGTCTGGCCAACAGAATGCGGGCCCGGGTAAACTTTTTCAACTTTCTTCACCCCCTCTTTTTCCGCGTATTTACGCGGTTTTCACCCCAGATTCACCCCTTTTGAGAGCAGGGTCACGCATTTTCGATTTGCACAGCAACGCAAACCTGCGTAATGTATTACCTGTTGCCGCGACGGGCCGAGAAAGCCGGTCAACGCATGATGCGCCTGTAGCTCAACGGATAGAGCATCTGACTACGGATCAGAAGGTTGGGGGTTCGAATCCCTTCGGGCGCACCACCGATAAAAACCGGCCTCCTTCGGGAGGCCGGTTTTTTGTTACCCATACCAACCCTTCTCTCAGCTTCACACCCGGTACCCAGCAAACAGCAGGCGTCCGCCCACCGTAGTTTTAACCACAAAAAGCGGGGATAGGCGCACCTGCCCCCATAAAATAGGGACAGACCCTAGACCCGCAGCCTCACAGCTGCCCAGCACACGGAGAACACATTGAGCGTAAACATCACGGTCACTGACGAAAACGGCACCACCAAGGACGTCACCTGGGAACCCCACCAGACCATGCTTGAGGCCGTCCTCGCAGCAGGCTTCCCCGTGCTGGCAACCTGCGGTGGCAACGCCTCCTGCGCCACCTGCCACGCCTTCATCGACCCCGAGCACATCGAAGCAACCCTGCCCCGCGAAGAGGCAGAAGAAGACCTGCTCGACATGATTGACGACATCGCCAACGAGTGCTCCCGCCTGAGCTGCCAGACCGAATACACCGAGGGAATGGACGGGGCAAGCGTCACCCTACAGCCCGGAATGTAGGCTGCATGAAAGCACGTATCCCCCTTCTCCCCCTCGCAGCACTTGGCCTGCTCACGGTACTCACCGCCTGCGGTAGCGCCACTACCGGCACCACCACCGCAGAAAGCACCGTGAGCAGCCCGGCTGCTACGACCTCGTCCGCGCAGGCGTCCCCCTCGCCCACCGGATCGGCTACCAGCGCCGAGCCTTCTGCAGCGGCAACCACCCGCCAGCCCACCGTGCAAGAGGTCACCCCGGCCCCCAGTACCTCCGCTGACCCGGAACCGGTGCCCACCGGCACCGTTATCACCGTAGAGCCCACCGCGAGCGCCCAGAACCCTGCCGCGAGCGGTAGCCAGTTCGCCAGCTCGGCAGCTGGTGTTGCTGTTTGTGATTACGACCAGCTCTATATTGAGGCCGCGGTGGCTCAGGGCGGTGGTGCAGCGGGTTCGCGCTATATCACCCTGACCTTTACCAATACCGGGGATGCCAACTGCACCATGAGCGGCTACCCCGCTGTGCACTACGTTAATGCGGCCGGCCAGCAGGTGGGGGCGGCAGCTGCGAATGCTACCGAGTGGTCGTCTTCGGGTGGCGTGATTGCTCCCGGCGATTCTCTGACCGCTACCCTGCGTGAGACCCGGGCCCAGCTCTACGGGGATGCCTGCCAGAGCGTTTCTGCTGCGGGCTACTCGGTGCAGGCTCCTGGCTCCTCCCAGGCCCTGGTGCTGAACTTTGCGGCGGAAGCCTGCTCTAACACCTCTGTCGCCCAGCTTTCGGTGGGCGCGGTGGGGGCTACCCCCTAGCCAAGCGGCGGGCATCTGTGCTCTCAAGGCCGGGTGCACCGGGCTACCTTCCAGGTTGCCCGGTGTGCCCGGCCCGTTTGTTTTTAAGGGGATAATGGGGGCTATGGCAGAACCCGTTACCTCCCGTGCCCTGAGTTTTTTCTCGGCCCCCACCCGTCGCTGGTTTGAGGGGGCTTTTTCTGCTCCCACGGCTGCCCAGGCGGGGGCCTGGGAGGCGATTTCGGCGGGTCACCATGCCCTGATTGTGGCACCGACGGGGTCGGGTAAAACCCTCTCGGCCTTTCTGTGGGCGCTTGACCGCCTTCACTTTGAGAATCACGAGGGCGGGGGCACCCGCGTCCTCTATATTTCCCCTCTCAAGGCCCTGGGTGTGGATGTTGAGCGCAACCTGCGCGCTCCCCTGATTGGTATTGCCCAGACCGCCCGGCAGCTGGGGGTAGAGCCGCCGCAGGTGCGGGTGGGTGTGCGCAGCGGTGATACCCCGGCTAAGGAACGCCGCCAGCTGATTTCTAACCCGCCGGATATTCTGATTACCACCCCCGAGTCCCTCTTTTTGATGCTGACCTCTAAGGCCCGCTCGACCCTGACCAAGGTGCATACGGTCATTATCGATGAGGTGCACGCGGTTGCCGGTACCAAGCGTGGTGCTCACCTGGCGGTGACCCTTGAACGCCTGGACCAGATTCTTGAGACCCCGGCCCAGCGCGTGGGGCTGTCGGCTACCGTGGAGCCAGTTGAAACCGTCGCCCGCTTTTTGGGTGGTAGTGTGCCGGTGCAGATTGTGCGCCCGCCCTCGGCCAAGGAGTGGGAGCTGACCCTTTCGGTGCCGGTGCCCGATATGACGGCCCTGGGCGGCCCCAACGCCTACGGCGAGGGGGATAACTCCTTCAAGCAGGACAGTAGCCCCCGGCCAACCCCAGCGCCCGCCGGGTCAGGTGCCTACCTGGATAAGCTCACCGAGCGTACCCGCTCCCAGGTTCGCTCCCTGGACGCCACCGAGTTCGAGGGCCGAGCTTTCGACGACGGGGCCGTGCAGGCCGATACCCTGGCGGACGCCGGTACCCGGCCGGAAGTCTCTGTGCGGCTGGCGGAGTCCCTGCCTCAGGGGGTAACGGTGGCTGAGGCCCTGGGTATCCGCCCGGTAGCGGGACCGGCTCTGGGCTCCCAGCCTGATGAGCCTTCCTCTGACTACTTTGACCAGCCCCTGCCTGCACGGGCAAGTGCCGAGCAGGCCCTGTGGGATGCTGTGGGTGTTTTCCCCGGTGAGGAAACAGAATCTGCTCCCCATGCACAGAACCGAACCCAGCCTGACCTCACCATCGAGGAGGTGCAGGTGGCGGCGTCCGCCCCGGGCTCCGGCGCCGGGGGCGAAACCCCGAACCTCAACGGCTACCAGGCCTCCATCTGGCCGCACGTGGAAGAGCGCATTGTGGACCTGGTGGAGGCCAATCGCTCCACCATTGTCTTTGCCAACTCGCGCGGGCTAGCGGAGAAGCTGACGGCCCGGCTGAATGAGATTTACCTGGGTCGTCTTGAGGCCCGCGGGGAGCTGGGTGAGGTGACTGCGAGCGCAGCCACCGGAGCCCGCACCTACGCGACTACCGGCGGGGAGCCGAAGGCCCTGGCCGATGTGCTGGCTGAGGCCCTGGCCAAGGACGCCCCTACCCGGCTGGAAGCTGACGATGAGCGCCTGCCGGGGGCGGGTGCGTCCTTCCCCCTTTCAACCCAGCCCCCTGCCCAGGTGATGGGGGGCTCGGCGACGGCTGCCGGGGCTCCGCCGGTGCTGGCACGGGCCCACCACGGGTCGGTCTCCAAGGACCAGCGCACCCTGATTGAGGAGGCCCTAAAGTCGGGGCAGCTGCGGTGCGTGGTGGCCACAAGCTCCCTGGAACTGGGTATTGATATGGGCCATGTGGACCTGGTGATTCAGGTGGAGGCCCCGCACTCGGTGGCCTCTGGCCTGCAGCGGGTGGGCCGTGCTGGCCACCAGGTGGGAGAGGTGTCACGCGGCTACCTCTACCCCAAGCACCGGGGCGACCTGCTGAACGCCACAGTGACCGTGCAGCGCATGCTGGCCGGGCAGATTGAGCCCCTGGCTATTCCCGCTAACCCCCTGGATATTTTGGCCCAGCAAACCGTAGCCGCCTGTGCCCTGGGGCCGATTAGCGTGGAGGCCTGGTTTGAGGCCCTGCGGGCAACGGCCCCCTTTGCCACCCTGCCACGGGCGGCCTTTGAGGCAACCCTGGATCTGCTGGCCGGTAAGTACCCCTCGGACGAGTTTGCCGAACTGCGCCCCCGCATTGTCTGGGACCGGGACGCCGGGACGATTGAGGGCCGGCCCGGTTCCCAGCGCCTGGCGGTGACCTCCGGCGGTACGATCCCTGACCGCGGCCTCTTCCCGGTCTTCATTGCAGGGGCTGAGGATTCCAAGGCTCCCAAGAGGGTGGGTGAGCTGGATGAGGAGATGGTCTATGAGTCCCGGGCCGGGGACGTCATTGCCTTAGGGGCCTCGTCCTGGCGGATTGAGGATATCTCCCACGACCGGGTGACAGTGACCCCTGCACCGGGTATCCCCGGGCGCCTGCCCTTCTGGCATGGGGATTCGCCGGGCCGTCCCGTCGATTTGGGGCGGGCTCTGGGGGCCTTTACCCGGGAGCTGGCCCTTGAGAACAGTAAGGACGCCGGTGCCGCCCACGCCCGCCTGCGCGGCCTTGGCCTGGATCAGTGGGCCGCCGATAACCTGCTGGCCTACGTGGCGGAGCAGGCAGAGGCGACCGGTCAGGTGCCCAGCGAGAAGCACCTGCTGGTTGAGCGCTTCCGTGATGAGCTGGGGGATTGGCGTCTGATTCTGCATTCGCCCTTAGGTATGCCCGTTCACTCCCCCTGGGCCCTGGCCGTCGGCGCCCGGGCCGAGGAACGCTACGGGGTCAATGCCTCAGCTATGGCCGCTGACGACGGCATCGTGCTGCGCATCCCCGCCATGGAGGCCGAGCCGCCCGGGGCTGACCTCTTCATCTTTGACCCGGCCGAGCTCGAAGACATCGTGACCGAGCGGGTGGGTAACTCTGCCCTCTTTGCTTCCCGCTTCCGCGAGAACGCCGCCCGCGCCCTGCTGCTACCCCGCAAGGACCCGGGCCGCCGCACTCCCCTGTGGCAGCAGCGCCAGCGCTCCGCCCAGCTCCTGGATGTGGCCCGCAAGTACCCCACCTTCCCCCTGCTGCTGGAAACCGCCCGCGAGTGCCTGCAGGACGTCTACGACCTACCGGCCCTCACCGCCCTGCACAAGGATCTTGAGGCCAAAAAGGTACGCATCAGCGAGGTGGAGACCGAAACCCCCTCCCCCTTCGCCCGCACCCTGCTCTTTGGCTACGTGGCCCAGTTCCTCTACGACGGGGATTCCCCTCTGGCCGAGCGCCGCGCCGCTGCCCTGGCCCTGGACCCTGCCCTGCTAGCCGAGCTGCTCGGCAAGGACGAGCTGCGCGAACTGCTCGATGTTGAGGTCATCCGCTCCACCGAGGCCCGACTCCAGCGCACCGCTGCGGGCTACCGCCTGCGCGGGGTCGAGGGAGCCGCCGACCTGCTGCGCCTGCTCGGCCCCCTGACCGCCGCCGAGGCAGCCCAGCGCCTGCGGGTGCTCCTGGACCAGGGAACCGGTGAGGACGCCAGCGCCCCGACTGCCGAGGCCGAGACAGGTAAGCCGGGTGAGCGCGTCCTGACCGAAGCCGAAGCCACCGATCACCTTGAGGCCCTGGTGAAAGCCGGTCGGGCCCTGCGCTTCCGCCTGCATGGGCGGGAACTCTACGCCGCCATTGAGGACGCCGCCCGCCTGCGAGACGCCCTGGGCGTACCCCTGCCGATTGGGG
This sequence comes from Rothia nasimurium, assembly GCF_928381415.1. Lineage (GTDB taxonomy): Bacteria > Actinomycetota > Actinomycetes > Actinomycetales > Micrococcaceae > Rothia > Rothia nasimurium_H. Next base: position 236,428 of record NZ_CAKMSF010000005.1, on the reverse strand, counting down.
TTCCCCTGGCCTTCTTGGAGCCGGTCGACTCTCCCCTGCTTGACCTAGTGGCCCGCTACGCCCGCACCCACGCCCCCTTCACCGCAGCCCAGGCCGCTGCAGCCCTTTCCTTGGGCGTCTCGGTGGTCGATACCGCCCTGCGCACCCTGGCAGCAGACCGGCGGGTTATCTCCGGTGAGTTCCTGCCCGAAGAGCTCCGCGCTGAGCTGGCCGCCGCCCGTACCGGCTCTACCGACCCCGCCTACCTAGCCGGAACTGAGTGGGTGGACGCCTCCGTCCTGCGCACCCTGCGCTCCCGCTCCCTGGCAGCCCTGCGCGCCGACGTCGAACCCGTTACCCCCGGCACCTATGCCCGCTTCCTGCCGCCCTGGCAGCATGTGGGCTCCTGGCAGGTCACCGAAACCACCGCCGCACCCGGCACCTTCGGGGCACCGGCCCAGCCCATCAGCGTCCGCCGGGACGAAAGCGCCATGCTCAGCGGCTACGACGGCCTACTCACCGTGATCGACCAGATCGCCGGGGTGCGGGTGCCCGCCTCAGCCCTCGAACCGCTCATTCTTAGGGCCCGTATCAGCGACTACACCCCCGCCCTGCTCGACTCCGCTATGAGCGCCGGGGACGTCCTCTGGACGGGCGCCGGCCAGCTCGCCGGGGACGACGGCTGGGTCGCTCTACACCTGGGTGAGAGCGCAGCCCTGACCCTGCCCGATGAGGTAGAACGCACCGAGGCGCTCGCCGCCCTGGGAGCCCTCGAAAACACCCTCTATGAGCTACTGACCGGCGGGCTCTTCTTCAGCCAGATTCAGACCCAGCTCGCCGCCCTGGCCACCTCGCTGGGCAATACGCCCCCGAGTGCCCAGGAGATTTCAACCGCCCTCTGGAACCTGGTCTGGGCCGGGCTGGTCACCGGCGATACCTTCGCCCCGGTTCGGGCCCTGATCTCGGGCGGGGCTTCGGCCCACAAGGTGGCTGCCCCCGTCCCCCGGGCCCGCTCCGTGGGAATGCGACGCGGGGCCTCCCGCCTCTCGGCTTCCCGTCTGGGGGTGGGCGTAGGCCGGGTCCCTGCGGTATCAGCCCAGGTCGCCCCCATCGATGGCGGACGCTGGGCCCGTATCGAGGCCGAACCGCTCGACGCCACCGTGGCAGCTGCCGCCCGCGCCGAACTGCTCATGGACCGCTACGGGGTGCTCACCCGCGGGGCCGTGGCCGTTGAGGACACCCCCGGCGGCTTCGCCGGGGTCTACCGGGTGCTGTCTGCCGCCGAAGAAAAGGGGCTGGCCCGCCGCGGCTACTTCATAGAGGGCCTGGGCGCCGCCCAGTTCTCGACCTCCTCCACCGTCGATAGGCTCCGAGCGGCGGACGACACCACCGCCGCAGACGAGGAGGGACAGGACGCCGCACCCGGCGCGTCCGCCTACACCCCGGTGCGCCGCACCCGCCACTCGGTCACCCTGCTCGCTGCCACCGACCCGGCTAACCCCTACGGGGCCGCCCTACCCTGGCCCACCCCCGTGGCCTGGGACAGCAACCGCACCCCCATCAAGCACAAGCCAGGGCGCAAGGCCGGGGCTGTCGTCATCCTGGTCGACGGGGAGCTCACCCTCTACCTGGAACGCGGAGGCAAAACCCTGCTGCCCTTTACCGACCGAGCCGACCGGGTGGAGGCGTCCGCGCCCCTGATTGGCCAGCTGGTGCGCGCCGGGGTTGCCGACAAAATCGTCATCGAAACCGCGGGCGGGGTGGATGTGCTCAGCTCCCCTGAGCCGCTACTACCTACCCCCGACCAACCGGACGCAGCAGCAGAGGGCGGCGAGCACCCCGTCCTCACCCTGCGCCGGGCCCTGCTGGCCGCAGGTTTCTACGCCACCCCACGCGGCCTGCGTATGCGGAAGGACTATTCCTAAAAACAGCAGAACCTCCCTTGCGTGGGGCAAGGGAGGTTCTGAGTGGCTAGCGGTCTCTCATTGATTAGGCGGTGAGGTTGTACTCCACGCCCTCGTAGCCAGCGCGGAAGGCGCGGACGCTGCGGGTAAGGTGCACGTAGAAAGCACCGAGAGACATCACAAGCATCATGACCATAACAACCATGAGTGCGGTAAAGAGCAGATTCATTGTTCTGACCTCCATCTAGGGGACAGGCGGCTGGGAGACCGCCTAAGGAGTCAGGGCCTACTCTAGCAACATCGCATGAGCCTGCCCTTTGTATTAAGTTAGTGCTGGGCCATAAACTTCAACGGTGAAGCATGACGTGAAACGACTATACACCCTTTCAGCAGGTGGCACGCAAGTTTTGCAGCAATTCTGGTCTACACTGTGAGCAGAGGGGCGCGCAGGGCGTCATAGATAAGTCATATTAGACAGGTCACATTTTGATAACACGGAGGGGTGCTTAGCAGTGCCTGAAGGCGATACCGTATGGCGGCAGGCCCGCTCTCTCCACCGCGCCCTTGCCGGTAGAACAGCCCACACTACAGATTTCCGCTACCCCCAGGTTGCCGACATCAATCTGGCGGGTCAGCCCATTCACGGGGCCCTCGCCCGGGGTAAGCATATTCTGCTGCGTATCGGTGAGATGACCGTGCACTCTCACCTGAAGATGGACGGCATCTGGCACCTCTATGGGCTAGATGCGGACGGTGCACGGGAGAAGTGGCGGCGCCCGGCTGATCAGGTGCGGGCTCTGATTCAGGCTAATGCAAGGCTTGATAGCGACGGGCAGGTAGTGCCCGGCAGCCACCCGGTCGAAGCCGTGGGCTTTACCCTGGGACTACTTGAGGTTTTCCCCACCAGCCAGGAGGCTGACCGCCTATCCTACCTGGGCCCCGATCTGCTCGGCCCCGACTGGTCGGTTGAGCAGGCGGTAGCTAACCTAGCTGCCCGACCGGAGCGCCCCTTAGGGGTAGCCCTGCTCGACCAGAAGAACCTGGCCGGTATCGGCACCATCTACCGGGCTGAGACCTGCTTTCTCGCGGGTCTTGACCCGCGCACCCCGGTGGGGGCGGTGCCCGATATCGCTGCCGTGGTCTCCATTGCCCGCCTGCTGCTGGATACTAACCGCGGGCGTCCGCACCGGGTCACCCACACCAGCGCCGAGCCGCTCTGGTGCTACGGGCGTGCCCAGCGCCCCTGCTACCGTTGCGGGGAAACCATCGTCAAGGAAGACCTCTCAGAAACCGGCACCGGCGCCGACCGCTACACAGCGGGCCACCTGTACGCCCGTGAGGAAGACACCGACCGCATCAGTTTCCGCTGCCCCGGCTGCCAGGAGCTACTGAGCTAAGTTTCCGCGCCCCAAGAGTAGACTACTCACCATGAGCACCACCACATTCACCCCCACCTACGCCCCCGATACCGACCTACAAGAAGCGCTAGCTGCCCGCTTTCTGCGCTACTCGGTGATTTCTAGCCAGTCGGACGCCTCAGCGTCGGTCGTGCCCACCAGCCAGGGCCAGTGGGAGCTGGCCCACCTACTCAAGGACGAACTCACGGCAGCCGGTGCCCACAACGTGCACCTGAGCGACACCTGCGTGCTGACCGCCCGTATTCCCTCCACCCTGCCCGCGGACACTAAAGCCCCCGCCATCGGCTTCTGCACCCACCTCGATACGGTTGACGTCAACCTCTCCCCCGATGTTCATGCCCGCGTCGTCGATTACACCGGAGGGGATATATGCCTGAACACCGACCTCGACATCTGGCTACGCGAGGCCGAGCACCCCGAAATCACCCGCTACACCGGCCAGCGCATCATCGTCACCGACGGCACCAGCGTGCTGGGAGCGGACGACAAGGCCGGGGTCGCCTCGGTCATGGAGGCAGCCGTGCGGCTCTTAGCTGCGGACGCGGACGCCGCCGGGCAGGCAGGTACCCAGGGGCAGGGAGGCGGGGCGGGTGCGTCCGCCCATCCCGATATCTATCTCTCCTTTGTGCCGGATGAAGAAATCGGCCTGCTGGGCGTGCGCACCATGGACCTGGCGCGTTTCCCCGTGGATTATGCCTACACCCTGGACTGCTGCGAACTGGGTGAGCTGGTTGAGGCTACCTTCAACGCCGGGCATGCCCGCCTGCACGTTGAGGGCGTGACCGCCCACCCCATGAACTCCAAGGGCAACCTGGTCAACCCGATTCTGGTGGCCCACGACTTTATCGCGGCCCTCGACCGCACCCAGACCCCCGAGCACACCGAGGGGCGAGAGGGCTACCTCTGGGTCAACGGGATAGCGGGCAACCAGGCCACCGCTAGCGTCGATATCAGCATCCGCGACCATGACCGGGCCGGCTACGAAGCCAAAAAGGACTTCCTGCGCGACCTAGCTGAGCGGACGGCAGAAGCCAACCCGCGGGCGTCCGTCACGCTGGATATCTCAGATATCTACAGCAACCTTGAGGACGCCAAAACCAGCACCAACGCTGTGGCGGCCGAGCGCCTGCGTGCAGCCTTTGCCCGGCTGGGTATCGAGCCCATCAACCTGGCCATGCGCGGGGGTACCGACGGCTCCTACCTCTCCACCCAGGGAATCTACACCCCCAACTTCTTCACCGGGGCGCACAACTTCCACTCCAACTGCGAGTTCCTGCCCCTGCCCGCCTTTGAGGCCAGCTACCGGATGGTGTGGGAACTGATGGCGGGCTCCTTTTAGCCGCCCTTGACGCACAATACAAAGCAGATAAACTGGTTTTATCTTAAGGATGACAGCAAACAAGGCGGGGCAACCCCGGTAGCCGCTTACTACCAGAGTCGCCCCTTGCTGTAGGACCTATCGAATGAACGGTTCGATAGCTTCCAAAAGCTTTGCTACAGCTCCGATGAGTATTGCAGTAGCGACGATTCTGACTGCAATCTTGTCGGGGCTGTTTTTCTTAGCCTTGCTTTTAGCCACAGCCATTACCTCCTCTCTGGTCTCACGCTCGCGGAGATTTTCTTAAGGATGGATGTACCGCGTGGAGTCCACGAGAGAGGCAGTTCAACTCTATCAAGCAGGCCTTGGGGTCTACCTGCGATAATAGAGCCCATGCGCCGAATCAACCGCCACCTTTCCCCCAAGCCCCTGCCCCAGCGCAAGGGGATTGACGCCGTCTCTTTTGTGCTGCCCGACGCGGGCAACCCCGAGAACGACACCCTGGGCGCAAGCACGGTGTTGGACTACCTGGTTGCCCGCTTCTACCCCCACGAGCGCTCCCTCTTTACCTCCCGCTTTGAGCGCGATGAGGTGAAGGACGCCGACGGTCAGGCGGTTGCCCCCGATGCGCCTTTGACGGGGCAAAAGATCTGGTACTACCGGGAACTGGGGGTTGAAAAGCCCGTGCCCTTTGACATGCCGGTGCTCTACGAGGACGAGTGGGTTTTGGCCATTGATAAGCCCCATTTTCTGCCCACGACCCCGAACGGCTCCTTTGTCGCGCATACTGCTCTGACCCAGCTGCGGGTTCGGGAGAACAACCCCGATTTGATTCCGATTCACCGCCTGGATAGGGCAACCGCCGGGGTGGTTCTTTTTGCCAAGACGCCCGAGGCCCGGGCCCCCTTTCAAACCATGTTCCAGCGGCGCGAACCCACCAAGACCTACGAAGCAGTGGCGGCCCCCATCGCTGGGCTGGGAGAGGGCGAAAGTCTGACGGTGCGCTCGCGCATTGATAACCAGCACGGGGCTATGCAGGTAGCCCATACCGGTGTTGAGCTCCTGCCCGGTGACACCGGCCCCCTGCCGGTAGAGACCAAGGCTGAGCGGCGCGAGCGCCGCCGCTTGGGGGCGTCCTTTGAGGGGCTCAATGCTCAGTCGCGTATTACCTGCCTAGAGGTCTTTGAGCTGGCGGACGGCGTCCTGCCCGCTGTATCTGAAGCCAACCCGGCCCTGCCCCTGCCGCAGGCGGGCACACCCCTGGCTCACTATCTTTTGGAGCCGCATACCGGCAAGACCCACCAGCTGCGGGTGCACCTGGCGGCGGCAGGGGCGCCGATTGTGGGGGATGTGGTCTACCCGGCCGTCCTGCCCATCGCCGAGGACGAGCCAGCCCTCCCCCTCCAGCTACTGGCCAGGTCGCTTACTTTCCCCCACCCCTTCACCGGGCAGACCGTGACGGTGCGAAGTGGGCGGAGGCTAGGCCTCGTCGAGCAGGTTCCGGCTACGGGCGAAGTCAGACCATTGCTCTGAGGCAGGTAGTGCTATGAGGTCACGGCTGCTCATTACCACGAGGGTGGCGCAGAAGCAGGTGATCGTAAAGAAAATCGCAGTAGCGGAAGGGCCAGCTAGGCCCAGGCCCCATCCAGCAAGCGCCGGGGCCAAGGAAGCAAGGCCGACAGCCACGAAACCAATGAGGGACTGAACCCGCCCCAAGATGTCGTTGGGAGTAATGAGGGTTAAAAAGCCCAAAAGGCCGGCATTGAGGGTAGGTATGACGAGGACGGCGAGAGCTAACGTGAAAGCTACCCAGCCGATTCCGGGGAGCCAGGGAAGCAGTCCCAGACAGATGGTAAAGGTTAGGAAACCGACGATAAGGACGCGCCCGGTGGGGAGTTTCTGAACAAGATAGCCTGCGCAAAGAGCTCCGACCATCATGGAGGCTGAGACCGTAGCCATCAAAGCACCTAGAGCGACGGGGCTTGTTCCGGTTTGGGTGTAGCTGAGGGTGAGGGTCATGAGGGTCCCGCTAATGCTGAAGTTCAGCAGGCAAATAGCGCAGGCCAAAACGACAAGTAAGCGACGTTGGAGTAGCCAGGCACCCCCTTCTAGGAAATCATTAAGGGCGCTACGGGCGGAGAATCGAGAAGGCTTAGCACCCTGCGGCGCGTAGCTACCTGTCATAGCCCAGGTGGTAGCTAGAGAGATGATCTGGCCTAGAAGCTGAGCTAAGGGCGGGTAGGCGAGACCGATGGCCAAGAGAGCGCCGCCGGCGGGACCACCGCCTAGACCGACAGCGGCATCCCTCCCCTGATTGATAGCGATTGCCCGAGGAAGGTCTGTTTCGGGCACCACCTCTTTAATCATGGCGTTAGAGGCTTCTGCCAGTAGAGATGAGCGGAGTCGATCTCCCAGAGCCAAGGCACTGAGGGTGCCGACGGTGGCGGTGCCGGTCAACAGGAGGGCAAGGAAAATGATCTGAGCCAAGATACCTAGGAAACAGGAAAGAAGTCTCAGCCTACGCCGGTCGTGTCGGTCTGCAAGGACACCACCGGGCAGGGTTCCCATAACCTGCCCCAGCCCCTGGAAAAGAGCAACCGTTCCGGCTGTCGTTGGTGAGCCGGTAACCGCCAGGGTAATCAGAGGAAAAGCGAAGGTGCCTATGCTGGTGCCCAGGTCAAGGAAGAGGTCGCCGCTGAACCAGAGGCGGTACTCGCGGTTGCGCCAGAGGGATGAGGTATGCGATGTCATAGCCACACCCTAACTTAAGCAAGAATTATTGCGCAATATATATTGCGCAATAATTTTTGAGGAAACACCCAATATTTCCTAGACTGACCCCATGACCACACCGGAGCAACCTCCCAAACCCACCACCGTCCGAACTCAAATGCGGACCTTGGCCCACCCCGTCCGCGTCCGCATCGTCACCACCCTAGCTAGGCTTACCTACGCCCGCGCCACAGACCTAGCCCGGGAATTAGACCTGCCCTCTAACGCCCTCAGCTACCACCTGCGAGCCCTTGCCAAAGGTGGCATTATCACCGAAGCCCCCGAGCAAGCCCGCGACAAGCGCGACAGAGTATGGCAGCTCACCACCCGCGAGGGCTTCACTCTCGACGCCCAAACAGCAACTACTGAGGACGCAGCCCTCTCCCTGGGGCTCATCAATGCCCAGCTTGACCACGCCAAAAGCACCTGGCAGCTGGCACTCAATTCCGCCAGCACAGACCAACCCCTACTGGTGCCGGCCAAAGGTTCAGCCCTACTCGTCTCCCAGCTACACCTCACCCCTGAGCAGGCCGAAGAACTCAGACAAAAAATCTCTAACCTCATCGACAGCTACGAGACCCAAGGGAAACAAACCGCCAACACTCAGAGCTACGACTTCTTACTCTCCCTGGCCTCAACCAGCGCTCCCCCACCAGCCTGGGAACAATGAGCTGCCGAATGTGACGCCTTTTCCCGAATGTCGGGAGTAAGCCCACCCGCTCGGGAATAAGAGGCACATTCGGCCCGGGACTTTGAAGCTACTCGACCACAGGCGCAGGGGCACCTTTTTCTACTGACTCAGCACTCCTGGCCGGCAGCAGCTGCAGGCCGCGCACCACCAGGTAGATAGCCACCAGTAGCCAAAGGCCAGCCAGCGCCCAGGCCACCTGATAAATCGTCACAAAGGCCAAAACCGCCGAGGTAGCCACCAGGCCAATCGGCGCGGCCACCTGGCTAATAGCCATAAAGATTGAGAACGACCGGCCGCGAATCTGCTCGGGTACACCCTCAGTCACCAGCAGGGTCTGCAGGGGGTTCATAATACCCCCGCCCAGGCCGGCAACACCCATACCCACGATGGCCAGCCAGGAAGTTTCGAGCAAGGCCATGCCAAAGAAGGCCAGGGTATTGAAGACCATACCCACCACCCAGGCCCGGCGCGGGAAGGGAATAATCTTCCCCGCCACCATACTGGTCACCATTATGCCCACGGCAAAGGCAGACATGGACGCCCCGTACAGCCCCGGCTGGTTAATTCCCTGAAAATGCGCGGGTAGAAGCACCATTAGATAGGGCATTACCAGGGCCATCGATAGCAAAGAATCCAGAGCCAGCAGACGAATCACCGGGTAGCCCAGGGCCTTCTTCCAGCCCGCCAGCCCCTTGAAAGGGTCTTCGGTAGGGGCTTCAGGGGAGGACGCTGGCACCTGCCCGTCCTCACCCAGCTGGGCAGCGGCGTCCTGCCCCTCAGCACGGACGTCCGCGCCCGCCTTCTGCAGGCGCAAGCAGGCGGTCAGGGCGGCGGCCACCAGGGAGCAACCGGCCGTAATCCAGAGAACCTGCTCGATGGGCAGGGCCGTCATCAGCACACCGGCTACAGCCGGGCCCACCAGGAAGCTGACCCCGCTCAAAGCCTGGTTCCAGCCAGAAATCTGGGCAACCTTCTTACGCGAGGTCGCAGCCACATCACCCACCAGGGCAGCGCGGGCACTCATACCCGGGATATCACCCACCGCACCCAAAATACCGATGATGATGAACCAGCTCAGCGTCAGCCCAAAAACCATATCAACCGCAATCACGGCCATCACCGACAGGCCCGAAATGATATCCGAAATCACCGACACCGGTTTCCGGCCCAGACTATCGACCAGATTGCCCCCAAAATAGGCAAAGACCAGCGACGGCACTGCAATCGCAGCCGCCACGATACCGGCAGCAGCCGGGTTACCGGTGCGCTCTAACACCAGCCAGGGCCAGACAATACCGGCAATAGAATTGCCCAGCATCGACAGGGCAGCAGACGATAAATAAACCCAGACGGCAGAAACCCGCCCAGCAGAAGAAGAGGTGTGCATTCACCATACTTTAGCAGAAGCACCCTGCCGCCGAATGTGACGCCTTTTCCCGAATGTCGGGAGTAAGCCCACCCGCTCGGGAATAAGAGGTACATTCGGCACAAGAGCACCGGCACCGCCCAGCCGGTAGACTAAAAACCGGCCCACACCACCGCCCACCGACGCGCCAAAGAAAGAAACGCCATGCACCCCAAGCACCTGCAGCACTCACCCGACCAGCTCGCAGCGCTCACCGCCGAGCACCGCCACACCCTGGGGCAGCGGGCAGGCACAGCAGCCCACTCCGTCACGCGGCTCTTCGGGCACCGGGTCGCAGGCGTCCCCGGTACCCTGCTAGGGCGCACCCTCCACCCCGACACCCGCCGCCGCAGCCAGCGGCGCGGTGAATGGCACTACTGGTGGCAGGCCCACCTGCTCGACAACCTCGTCGATGCAGGCTTCCGCCAGCTCACCACACCCGACGGGCAGGGCCAGGCACAAGCGTCCCTGCGCCAGGCCCGCGCGGTACTGCGCGGCATCCAGATGCGCAACCTCGGCTCCTACCCCAACTCCTTCTACGACGACATGGCCTGGCTGACCCTGGCCTGCGAGCGCCTCAACCGGCTGGCGCTCGCCGTGGAGGGCAACGGGGATTCTGCGGCCCAGGACGCCGCCACCCGGCTGTACCGGGAGCTGGCAGCTGCCTGCACCCCTGAGGTGGGTGGGGGTGCCTTCTGGTCGAAGGACCACGATTTTAAGAACACCCCGGCGACCGCCCCCATTGCCCTGGCTCTCGCGCGGGCCCACCGGTATGACGAGGCTGCTGCCCTCTTGAACTGGCTGCACGCCAACCTCTTTGATGCTGAGCGCGGCCTCTACCTGGACGGGGTCAAGGTGGCCGGGCGCGGGAGTCGCGCCGAGATTTCCTCGGTGGAGCGCGGTCTCTACACCTATAACCAGGGGCCGGTTCTCGCGGCCTATCTGGCGGTGCTTGATGCCGGCAAGTCTGAGATGCTGACGGTTGACCCGGCTAAGCATATCGCCGAGGTTCTAGCCGGTATTGACCGGGAGTTTGGCCGAGATTTTGAGGTGTCAGACGCAGAAACTCTGCGGGTTCTAGCGACCCAGGGCGGCGGGGACGGCGGACTCTTCACCGGTATTTTGGTACGCTACCTTGCCGAGGTTGCCGCACACACTGCCCTGCCGCAGGGCGTACGGGAGCAGGCGCGGGATTTCGTCCTTGCAACCGCCGAACTCTTCTGGGACGGACGCCGCGAGTTCGACCCCGACCTGCCCATGAACGAGCTCGGCATCGACCCCACCGAGATTCGCGGTGAGGCTGTTGCCCTCTTTTCACCCGATGTCACCCGGCATATTTCTGAGGTTCTCAAGCCCGCCCAGCCGGTTGATCTTTCGACCCAGCTCCAGGCCTGGATGGTGCTAGAAGCGGCGGCGCGGGTTTTCTAGGGTGGGGGCGGCCGCCTTATTCGCGCAGTAGACGGCCCAAAGTCCCAGCGCGCCTAGAAGCATCAGCAATAGGCCCACGGTATAGCTTGAGGCAATCTCAGACACCGGGAAACTGAACCCTGACGGATACCAGAACATGCCGGTGACGAGGGGCTCTGCTACAGCCCCCGCGGGAACCAGATAGCGCAGGAGCTTCCCTATGCGGTCGTCCTGCGCGGACCTAGCGCCCAACCAGCCCAGGGGCCCCGATATGATAACGGCTGCAATAAACCAGTGGTAGTTCTCAATCCAGATGCTGGCTTCCATGATGCCCAGCAGGTTCCCCAGGGCGTAGTGCCCGGCTAGGGCACCTAAGGACGCTGCTACCGCGGCTGCCACAGGCACCCAGAGCGGGGCGGGGCGCGCCTTACTACCAGACCACAGCCAGCCCGCGTAGAACCCCAGGGCTGCCCATAGGGTGCCCGAGTTGAGGAGCTTACTCACCACTTTACGCACATAGGTGATGGCCTCAGCTTGACCCGAGAGCTGGGCTTCTGTGGTGATATTGCTCAGCAGCGATGCAACCGCTATGCAGAGGACCAGAGCGACGCAGGTGAGCAAGGGTCGGGCTTTGAAACGCGCAAGAACCATACCCCTAACCTACTTGGTTCCATCTGCCCGTGGAGGTGTTTCGGCCAGGTGCTCGGCTAGGGCATCGAGTTCGGCCTTGAGGGCCAGGACGTCGAGGCCCTCAACCGCGCAGGTGGCGTAGATGGCCCCGGGGACGGACGCCGCGCGTCCTCTCAGCTCCTGCCCGGCAGGGGTGAGGCTGACGAGGGTGCGACGCTCGTCGCGGGCGTCGCGGGTCTTGGTCAGCAGGCCGTGGTCAATCAGGCGCTTGATGAGAGGGGTCAGGGTGCCGCTGTCGAGGTCGAGGCGGGCGGCAAGTTCTTTCATGCCCAGCCCGTTGGGGTTCTCCCACATGACCAGCATGACCAGGTACTGGGGGTAGGTCAGACCTAGCTCCCCCAGGTGCTGCTGGTAGGCGCGGGTGACGGCCCGGCTGGAGCGGTAGAGGGAGAAGCAGAGCTGGTTGTCGAGGGCGAGGCTGCTGTCTTGGTTCATTCCACCCAGTATAGGTTGTGGGCAAATTATCAGCCAACAATTTACTTGCACGCAATTAGATTGTGTACAATCTAATTAAAACCTCATGAAAGGAAACCCCATGGAACCCCTCTACACCACCGAAGCCCTAGCAACCGGCGAAGGCCGCAACGGCCACGTCCGCACCGTTGACGGCGCTTTTGATGCCGATCTCGCCATTCCCGTTGAGATGGGTGGCTCCGGCAAGGGCCTGAACCCCGAGCAGCTTTTTGCCTCCGGCTACGCTGCCTGCTTCCACTCTGCCCTGCAGATGGTTGCCCGCATGCAGAAGAAGAACATCGAGGGCTCCTCCGTAGGGGCTAAGGTCTCTATCGGCAAGCAGGGCGAGGGCTTTGGTCTGGCTGTTGAGCTTGAGGTCGTCATCCCTGAGCTGCCCCAGGACGAGGCCCAGGCGCTGGCCGACGCAGCCCACCAGGTCTGCCCCTACTCCAATGCCACCCGCGGCAACATCCCCGTGACCGTCACCGTCTCTGACGACTAAGATCGCACCCCACACTCGCACCGAATGTCGCCGAAAGCTTCATAGGTATGTGCTTCCTGCATACCTATGAAGCTTTCGTTTACCCTCAAGGAGCGGGGCCACAGCGTCCTTCCGCACTCACCCGGTAGACTTGTTCCCGTGCTCAATACCGAATTTTCTGATCCCACTTTTTCTTTTGAACTGGGCAACCGCCTGACCGATACTGCCCAGCCCACCGGCAAGCAGGTGGACGCCAACGGCGGCGCCTTCCAGGGGCGTACCGGCGTCATTCACACCCCGCACGGCGATATCGCCACCCCCGCCTTCACCCCGGTGGGTACCAAGGCAACCGTCAAGGCCGTGCTGCCCGAGGCTATGAAAGATCTGGGCGCCCAGGCCCTGCTGGCCAACGCCTACCACCTCTACCTGCAGCCGGGGCCGGACGTCCTCGACACCGCAGGCGGCCTGGGTAAGTTCATGAACTGGGACGGCCCCACCTTCACCGACTCCGGGGGCTTCCAGGTGATGAGCCTGGGTTCCGGCTTCAAGAAGGTTATCGACATGGGTACCGTGGCCGGGGCTACCGGCGCGGACGGCCGCCCCATCGGCGACGACGACGTGGCGGCGGGCAAGGAACGCATGGCCCATGTGGACGACGACGGGGTCAACTTTAAGTCCCACATCAACGGCGATATTCACCGTTTCACCCCCGAGGTATCTATGCAGGTGCAGCACCAGATTGGTGCTGACATCATGTTTGCCTTCGATGAGCTGACCACCCTTTACAACTCCCGGGCCTACCAGGAAGAAGCCCTGGAGCGCACCCGCCTGTGGGCCCTGCGCTGTATTGCTGAGCACCAGCGCCTGACCGCTGAGCGGGTGGGCAAACCCTACCAGGCCCTCTTCGGCGTGATTCAGGGGGCCCAGTACGAGGATTTGCGCCGCAAGGCCTGCCGCGATTTAGGAGCCATGCCCTTTGACGGCTTTGGCCTGGGCGGGGCGCTCGAAAAGGAAAACCTGGGCACTATCGTGCGCTGGTGCAACGAGGAACTACCCGAGAACAAGCCCCGCCACCTGCTGGGCATTTCGGAGCCCGATGACATCTTCACCGGCATTGAAAACGGCGTCGACACCTTCGACTGTGTCTCCCCCACCCGCGTGGCCCGCAACGCGGCCGTTTACACCCCCGATGGCCGCTTCAACCTGACCAACGCCCGCTACCGCACCGACTTCTCCCCCATCTTCGAGGGCTGCGACTGCTACACCTGCACCCACTACACCCGCGCCTACCTGCACCACCTCTTCAAGGCCGACGAGCGCCTCTCAGCGACCCTGGCCTCGATTCACAATGAGCGTTTTATTGTGAAGATGGTGGACGACGCCCGCGCGGCGATCGACTCCGGGGAATATTTCGACTACCGCGATGAGTTCTTGGGTAAGTACTACGCCAAGAAGGTTGCCCAGCAAAAGGCCCAGGAAGAAGCCGCCGCGCGTAAGGCCGCTAAGGACGCCGAGCGGGCAGCTGCCGCCCAGGCCCGCTGGGAGGCCAATATGAAGGCAAAGGCTGAGGCCGAGGCCCGCCGGGCAGCCGAGAAGGCGGCCCAGGGTCAGGACGCCGGGGCGGACGCGTCCGCGCAGCCTAAAACCGACCAGGCCGACACCACCAAGCCCACCAGCGATGAGAAGTAGAGCATGAACGACTTTAAGATTGACGACCTCAAGCCCGAGGAAACCATCACCTACCGCCACGAGTTCGCGGCGACCCCTCAGCAGGTCTTTGAGGCCTTTACCAACCCCACTCTCTTTATCAAGTGGTTTGGCCCTGCCGATTGGAAGATTATTCCCAACACCCTGACCCTGGAACCGGTGATTGGTGGACGCAAGCAGTTCGTCATGCGCCACAAGGATCAGGCTAAGTTCCAGGCCCCCATGTACATGCGCTTTGTGACTCTAGCCGAGCCCCACACCATCGAATACCGGGAGGCCCTGCCCACCCCGTCCGGCCAGCCCTCAGACACCCTGATTGGCCTGCGTCTTGAGTTCGAGGCAGGCACCGCGGTGACCGAGGACGGCGTCGGCGAAGGCACCATTCTGAAGCTCACCCAGGGCCCCCTGCCCTCCGGTGTGCACGAGCAGACCCTGGCCTCCTGGCAGGGCTCCTTCGGCAAGCTGGCCAAACTGCTCGCACGCTAAGCGCCCTCGCTCTCGTCCTCTACACCCCCGCAAAAGTGCACATGCCTGTCACTTTTCACAGGGCATATGCACTTTTTAAGCGGTATCTACTCAACAAGGAGAATCCATGAACTTTGATTTTGACACCATCGCCCCCCGAAGAAGTCCTGACCTTTACCCACGATTTTGAGGCAACCCCCGAGGCCCTCTACGAGGCTTTCACCTCAGCAGAACTGATACCCCAGTGGTTCGGCCCCGAGGGCTTCACCGTGCCCCTCAACACCGTTGAGATTGACGTGCGTGAGGGCGGCGCCCAGAAGTTCGTCATGGTCAGCGAAGAGAACCCCGAGTTCACCTCCCCCGTCAACGGTACCTTCCACAAGCTGGTGCCCGGTGAGCTGATTGAAGGCTACGAGGCTATTGGTGAGGAACTGGCTGAAGCCCATGGCATGGAGGCTGGTTCTTATTTCCTCAACCGCACCGCTTTCGAGAAGATTGACGAGTCTACCACCCGCGTCACCATCACCCAGGGTCCGCTCGACCCGGCTATGCACGAAATGTCGGTAGCTGGCTGGAAGTCCTCTTTCAACAAGCTCAACCGCGTCCTCGCAGCCTAAAGACTCAAGCGCCATATAAAAAGTGCACGTGTCCTGCCAAAAGTGGAGGGCACGTGCACTTTTTAAAGGGCATCTACAATCTAGGCTGCCAGCTGCTCCCGCTGTTCGGCGCTCAGGCGCACCAGGGAGCCGGTCTCAACATTGAAGAAGGCCAGGGTGGTGCTGGCTGAAACGCAGTGGACGCCGGTCACCGGGTCGTATAGTTCGTAGCCCACAACCAGCGAAGCTGCCGTCACTTTACTAACCTGCATCTGCACCCGCACCGGCACCCCGCGGTAGGCTAGGGGGCTGCGGTACTTAACGTGGTTTTCAGCGACCAGGGCCTGGGTGCCGGTAGGCAGGCTTTCAAAAAGGGGAAGCTGCGCGGACGCCCGCCCCGGCTGGCTCTCAGTCGGCTGGCTCCCGGCGCTCTCCCCCGCGACCGGCGCAGGTTCGCCGGACGAGGGAGGCGGCCCGAAGAGGGCAACGCGGGCTTCTTCGAGCACCTGCATCATGGTCACGTTGTTGACGTGGCCGTAGGCGTCCATGTCGCCCCAGCGCAGGGGAACCTCGACCTCATAGACTGCACCCATACCTAGCCCCTGCCACCGCTGTGGGCTGCCACGGCGGCGTCTGCCTCGGCGAAGGCGTCCTCGTGCCCGGTGTGCACGCGCTTGACCACGCCGAAGTAGATCATGGTCAGAATCAGGAAGTAGGCGATGCCCATGGTGGCCGGGGCAGCGTTGCCGGTGCGGGCGAAGAGAGCCGCCCAGATAGCCAGCAGCAGGAAGATACCCAGGCCAGCGGTAACCCGCCCGCCCCACATGCGGAAGGCCGAAGAGTTACCCTCAACCCCCTTGAAGGCGATGTAGGCCAGCAGAATCAGAACCCATACGGTGAGGGCGCAGACCATGGTCAGGGTCATCATCAGACCAAAGGCCTGGCCGGGCAGGAAGAGGGCCAGCAGAATCGCCAGCACCACGCCCGAGGTTGAAGCCCACATGGCCAGCACGGGAATGCCTCCACCGCTGACGCGGGCCAGGGGCGCAGGTGCCATCTTCTCACTCGCCAGGGAGTGCAGCAGGCGGGTGCCCGCGTAGAGATTGGCGTTGGCGGCGGACAGGGCGGCAACCAGAATAATGAAGTTGGTGATGGAGGCAATGGCCGGAACACCGACTTCTGAGAAGACCAGCACGAAGGGTGAGGCTTCAACGGAGCCGTCGAGCTGGGCGGCTGACTGCCAGGGAATAATCGATACCACGATGAAGAGGGCGACCACATAGATAGTAGCCAGGCGCCACATGTTCGCCTTGGTCGAGGCCCGTACCGAGCGCACCGGGTCCTTGGCCTCAGCCGCTGAAATGGAGAGCATTTCGATGCCGCCGAAGGAGAACATGACCACGGCCAGTGAGAGCCAGATGCCGTGGAAGCCGGTGGGCATGAAGCCGCCGTCGTTGGTCAGGTTGCCAGTGCCGGTGGCCTCGTGGCCGGGGAAGCCCACAAAGACCAGGGCCAGGCCCACCACCACGAAAAGCAGCAGGGCGATGACCTTGATGGAGGACAGGAAGAACTCCATGGTGCCAAAGTACTTGACCGAGCGAATGTTCAGCAGCACAATTACAGCACCAAAGAGCACGATGCCCACCCACAGGGGCAGGGAGGGCCACCAGTACTGCAGGTAGGTAGCAACCGCGACCAGCTCAATACCGGTGATAATGGCGGTGACGGTCCAGTAGGCCCAGCGGGTCAGGTAGCCGGCGTAGGGGCCCAGGTAGCGGCCAGCGATGGAGCCGAAGCCACCGCGCACCGGGTAGCGCACGGCCATTTCGCCGGTAGAGGCGGCAATAATGGCGGCGACCAGGGAGCCGATAGCGTAGGCCAGAATGACGGCCGGGCCCGCCAGGGCGATAGCGCCCGAGGAGCCCAAAAAGAGGCCGGTACCCAGGGCCGAGCCCAGCACAATCATGGTCATCTGCCCGTGCGTGAGTGAGCGTTTGAGGGTGGTCGCCTGGGCCTGCCCCTGCGGAGGTGTGTGTGCCACGGTAAGCCTTACTGTGAGAAAACGTCGTGTGCGGTAGCGGTGTTAATGCGCGGACGCCGGTGCGCTGCTCCCCTGCCGGGCGGCGGGGAGCGGGCTACCGGCGTCCTTGTGTAGACCTGCTACTGATTTTATCGCTGTTTTGTGCCGTCGACGACGGGCACCTGGGTGGTGACGGTGCGGACCTCTTCAAAGGCGTCGTCTGAGGTGCTGATGTTCTTGTTAACACCGGCGAAGTAGATGACGGTGATCAGGCCGAAGAAGCCCAGGCCCACGAAGATGGAGGGGAGCATGGAGCCGCCTGCGAAGAACATAGCGATGAAGGTGGCGATCACGCCGGTCAGGCCAACCGCTGCGGTGGCTGAGCCGCCGAAAACGCGGAAGGGGGAGGCGTCGCCTTCGACCTTCTTGTAGGCCATGTAGGACAGCAGAATCATGGACCAGACCACCAGCACGCTGACGGTGACCAGGGCCATCATGTAGCCGAAGATTCCGCCCACACCCGAGATGGCCATAATCATGGCGACCACAGCTCCCAGGGACGAAACGGTCAGGGCCAGGGCGGGGATGCCCGAGGAGCTAGTGCGGGAGAGAACCTTGGGTGCCATGCCCTCGTGTCCCAGGGCGTGCAGCAGGCGGGTGGCTGCATAGAGGGCGGCGTTTGCGCCGGAGAGGGCTGCGGTCAGCAGGATGAAGTTGGTGATACCGCCGATGTAGGGAATACCCAGTTCGGTGAAGACCATAACGAAGGGGGAACCTTCGATGTCCTTGCCCAGGGCGGCTGCGCTCGTCCAGGGGATGATGGCAACCACGATGAAGAGGGAGAGCACGTAGAAGGTTGCCAGGCGCCACATCATAGCCTTAGCTGAGGAGCGTACGGAGCGCACCGGGTCCTTAGCTTCTGCTGCGGAGATGGAGATCAGCTCGATACCGCCGAAGGAGAACATGACCACGGCCAGGGCGATCCAGATGGAGGACAGGCCGTTGGGCATAAAGCCGCCGTGGGCGGTGAGGTTGGAGACGCCGGTGGCGTCCTGGCCGGGCAGGCCGAAGAAGACCAGGGCCAGGCCAAAGATGATAAAGAGGACGACCGCGCTCACCTTAATGGAGGAGAGGAAGAATTCCACCACACCGAAGGACTTGACGCTGGTCAGGTTGAGCACGAAAATCGCACCGCCCGCGATGAGCACCCAGATCCAGAGAGGGACGTTGGGGTACCAGTAGGCCATGTAGGCGCCAACGGCTACGACCTCGGCACCGGCCAGGGTTACGGTGGTCATCCAGTAGGCCCAGCGGGTCAGGTAGCCCGCGTAGGGGCTGAGGAACTTACCGGCGATGGTGCCGAAGCCGCCGCGTACGGGGTAGCGCACGGCCATTTCACCGGCGCAAGCGCCGATAATAGCGGCAATCAGTGAGCCGATAGCGTAGGAGACGATGACGGCCGGGCCCGCGATAGAGATAGCTGCGCCGGAGCCCAAAAAGAGGCCGGTACCCACGGCGAGGCCGAGGGCAATCATGGTGAGCTGGCCGTGGGAGAGGGCGCGGCTGAGGTTGCCGCCCTCCTGCTGGCCGGTGGTGGTTGATGCCACGGGTGCCCTCCCTTTCAAGAGAGTGTGGTGTATGCAATGAACCGAAAGTTTACACAGGTTTTCTGAGGGAAAACCGGTCTTCAGTGCTCACCATTATGCAGTGAGAGACACATCACCCCCTTGGTGGCGGGTGCAGGGCACTTGGCAGGAGGTGCGCGACAGGCGGACGTCCGTGGCGGCGAGCGTCCGCCCCCACCTGAGTGCCCACGAGACTCTCGCAGCGCTTAGGCCGCGAGTGGACGCCGCGCGAGTCTGGTGGGCGCTCGCTTTAGCGGGCAGGGCTGTAGGTGGGTTCCTTGCGCTTGAACCAGCCGATGACGGGGTAGGTGATGGGCAGCAGGAGTAGCTCTACGGCGCACTTGTACACGTAGCCCACGATGACGTAGTTGAGGAAGTCGCCGAAACTTGTAATTCCAATAATGGGAGCGGCGATGGAGCAGAAGATGACGGTGTCGGCCAGTTCGCCGACCAGGGTTGAGCCCATGAGTCGGCCCCAGAGGTGGCGGCCGCCGGTTGCCGCTTTGAGCTTCACCAGCACCCAGGAGTTCAGTAGCTGGCCCGCCAGGAAGCCCAGCAGGGAGCCCGCAAGAATCTGGGGCACGGGGCCCAGTACGGTTTCAAGGGCGGCCTGCCCCTCGTAGAAGTCGGCGGCGGGTAGGGCGATGAGCACCCAGAAGCTAGCGGCGGCGGCAGCAGCGGCAACGAAGCTGGTGATAATGGCGCGGCGGGCGAGTTTAAAGCCGTAAATTTCGCTGATCACATCGCCCAGCACGTAGGCCAGGGGGAAGAGGAAGAAGCCGCCGTCGGTGATGATTGACCCGAAGGTGACGCCCTTGGTAGCCCCGATGTTAGAGAGAATAAAGACCACGCAGGTGGCTGCCAGAAGCAGGTCGTAGTAGGTGCGGGTGGGGCGGGCGAAGCCGGTATCAGCGCCCTGCTTGTGGGCGGACGCCGGTGAGCTGGTGGGAGGTGTAGACACAGTTATCCCCTGGGTTGAGTATCGGTTTGAAGAGTGCCCACCTGCCACCTGGGCGCCCACTAGCTTACCGATTTTTAGGCAACCCCGCACGATTTACCGGGTGTGGGGTGGGGCGCAGCGGCGTCCGCACCGGTGGACCAGCGGCAGGTTTTGCTGACAGTTTGCTGGGTTCTGTCGTGAAAAATAGGTTTTAGTGACAGATAGCGGTAAGGTGTCATTATGCCTCGAATTACCGCCGCCACCAACGCCGCCCAGCGCGAGAACACCAAGCGCGCTATTCTCGATTCCTTCGGCCGTCTGCTCTACGAGCGCGGCCTGCCCGGCCTCACCATGACCCACGTGGCCAAGACCGCCGGTATCGGCCGCACCGCGGTGTACAACTACTTTGCCGACATGGGCGAACTTCTCATTGCCTACGCCCTCGATGAGACCGAGCGCTTCCTCACCGAACTGCGTGAGGCCCTGGCCGGAGTGGAAAACCCCATCGACCAGCTGGCTGTCTACGTACGCCTACAGATTGAGGACCTTTCCCGCCGCCACATGCCCCCCGGCCCCGCCATGCGATCGGTCCTCTCCCCCGAGGCTTTTGCCAAGCTGGGTGACCATGTGCGCGAGCTCCAGATGGTCCTGGCAGGTATTCTGTCTGCTGCTATCGAGCGTGGCTACCTGCCCGAGAATGATATCCGCGAGCTGGCTCAGCTGGTGCATGGCTCCCTCTCATCGAGCGCCGACCGCACCGACGAGGCCAGCAGCATCGAAGCCCGCGAGCGCCACATTGAGAGCACCATTCGCTTTATTCAGATGGGCCTGGGAGCTCGTTTTGATGAGAGCGGACGCCCCGTACGCCTGGACGGCACCCCGGAGCTGCACCTGGTTGCAGCGTCCTAATGTCCCGGCTCCAGAAGTGAGGGGGCCAGGGCATCTAGGTCGAGCACGCGGGCGTACATGACGGCGCGGCGCTGTAGGGCGGTACGCAGGGCGCGGTGGACGCCGTCTTCAAGGTAGAGTTCGCCCCGGTAGCGGACGACATGAGGGAAGAGGTCCCCGTAGAAGGTGGAGTCTTCAGCCAGGAGGGTTTCGAGGTTGAGATTCTTCTGGGTGGTAATGAGGCGGTCTAGCCGGACTTGGGAGGGGGCGATGGAGCCCCAGGTGCGCTGGGTGAGCCCGTGGTCTGGGTAGGGGCGGGTGTCGCCGACTCCTTTGAAAATCATGCGCTCTATTGTACGCCGAGAAGCGGCTAGCGCCCGGCAGAGTCGCAGCGAGAAGCACCGCACCAGCACCCTAAAGTGCCGCCGGTCACATTCGTGACACTCTATTACTTAGAGTCATATTGACCTTATTTGCTTTGGTGGTGCTTCGGGTGTTTAATCATGGCTATGCGCGGGCCACCAGCCCGCCCCAGCCCAAGGACACCATGCTTTACAAAAAACAGCTCACCGGCTCCCACGTGGGACTCGTGGTGGGCAGCTTCGCTCCCCTGCACCGCGGCCATATCGACCAGATTCTGCGTGCCAAGAAAGAGAACCCCGGCGGCACCCTGGTAATTGTCGCCGGTTCCCAGCAGGACGCCGGTGAGCAGGCGGGCATGAAGCACACCAAGCGCTACCGCTATGTGTCTGAGCACTTTAAGAACGATCCCCTCGTCATTGTCGATTCCCTCGATGAAACCGATCTCACCAGCCCCGAAGCCTGGGATGACGCCCTGGACGGCTTCTGGGCTACCCACGTGGCGGCGGGCGCTGAGCGCCGCCTCTACCTGCTCGATGAAGAGCACATCTCCCGCTTTCGGGCAGGGTATCAGGACGCCGACGGGCAGCAGGCCGCGCGCCTGGCACCCTGCCAGCTACCGGCGTCCGAACCGGAAATCCGGGCCAACCCGCTGACCCACTGGGACCTCATCGCCCCGCCCTTCCGCCGTTTCTTTACCCGCAACGTCCTGGTGATGGGGGCTGCCTCGGGCGGCAAAACCACCCTGGTGGAGGACCTCGGCAAGCTCTACAACGCCCCCTACTCCTACGAGTACGCCCGGGTCTACCAGGTCGAGGCCAATATCCGCGATGAGGACTATGACCTGCTGGACTACCAGAACGTGCTCACCGGCCAGTTCAACCTCAACCGGGAGACCATCGACAACCCCGGCAACCGGGGCCTTACCCTCATGGACACCGACGCCATGGTCACCAAGGCCTATGCCGCCATGAGCGCCGCCGACCCCGCCAGCGAACTGAGCGAAAGCGACTACGCCAAGCTACTGCCCCTGGCTGACTCCCTGATTGCCAAGGCCCGCTGGGATTTAATTCTCTTTATCCCGCCGGTGGGGGCCTCCGGCTACACCCTCGACGGCTTCCGCTCCCAGACCAATAACTCCGATGACTACCTTGGCGAGATTTCCCGCATCATGCTGGCCGAGGTTGAGGCAGCCGGTCTACTCGACCGCCTGGTCCTGCTGGACGGCGCGGGCTACGCTGAGCGCTATGAGCAGGCCAAGGCCGCTATCGAACGTCTACTCCCCTAACTTCCTACCCCTGTCACCGAAAGAATCATCATGAGCGCACCCCTGACTAACCAGGCGCCGGCCAACCCCCTGGCCCGCCTTGCCAAGGCCACCTACACCGACCTCTTCACCGGCTACAGCCCCTTCGAGAAGGTCTTCTTCCCCGCCCTGATTCTGCTGCAGGTCGTGGTCAGCACCGTGGCCTTTGAGGGCTGGCTGAGCTTCATCACGGCTTTTGCAGGCATGGTCTGCGTGATTCTGGTGGGCAAGGGGCGCCTGTCGAACTACTTCTTCGGCATCGTGCAGAACGTGCCCTACCTGGTGCTGGCCTACCAGGCCTACTTCATCGGCGAAATTACTATCGCCGCCTTCTATGTGCTCACCCAGTTCTGGGGCCTCTACATGTGGCGCAAGAACATGCGAGCAGCCAAGACCCGGCCAGAGTTGGGCGGCGCCTCCTTTGACGGGGCAGGGCAGCTGGCCGGTAGCCGCGCGGCGAGCACGGGCGCGGACGCCGGTGGGCAGGGGGCGGCGTCCGCCCTGGCTAGTGCTGCCCAAGGCACCGCCCTGGATGTGCAGACCCGCCGCCTGACCCTGCCCGCTATCGCGGGCGTACTGGCACTACTGGCCGCAGCATCGTGGGGCTACGGGGTGCTACTGAACGGTTGGGGTTCTAACCAGCCCTACGTTGACGCCTTCACCACCGTCATCGCCCTGATTTCGCAGGTGCTGATGGTCTACCGCTTCCGCGAGCAGTGGGTCGGCTGGCTGGTACTGAACGCCGTGCAGATCTACCTGTGGTCAACCGTGGAGGGCGGCGGCAACATGGCCATCATGGCCATGTACCTGGGCTTTATCGCCAACTCGGTCTACGGCTGGTACAACTGGACCAAGCTGTCTCGCAAGAGCTAAAAAGAAAAAGCCGGTTTCATCAAGTGGGCGATGAAACCGGCTTCAGCGGAGGATGGGGGATTTGAACCCCCGAGGGCGTGAACCCAACACGCGTTCCAGGCGTGCGCCATAGGCCGCTAGGCGAATCCTCCAGGCTGTTGCTTAGCTATATGCATAGCTTCACGAAAGCGAACAGATACGAGCATACCCCATGCCCGGGCGTCCGCGCAAATTCATAGCTGCGGCGGGCGCGCCCGTCCTCCCCTCATCGCGCCAGGGAGCACCTCCGCGCTTACTTAAGAAGCTCTCTCTACCGCCCTTTGTTTTTCGTGGCGGCTTAGGGTACAGTTGTTGGAGCCCCTTACGTGGCGTCATCTTGGAAAACTCCCCCAGGGCCGGAAGGCAGCAAGGGTATCTGGGCTCTGACGGGTGCGTAGGGGGTCTTTATTTTGCCCAAATCTGCCAGCCTCCCCACTAGGGACCAGAAAAATCACAATAGTATGTGTGGGCGTTAGGGATTTCGGGAGGAATCTGGTCCCTACTGACGCACAGCGGGGCGGACGCCGGGAGCAGCTTAAGCCTTTCGCGCACGGTTCTTAAAACGTCAGCCACCCCCACTACACTGTTAACCAGCACACCCGGGGCGGCGAGCGCCTGATTCTTTCTCTTGCTTTTCTCCCTGGGCCGGGCTCAGTTTTTCTGCACTCAACCGAAGGTTTATTGTGAGCACTGCGCTGTATCGCCGTTATCGCCCTGAGTCGTTTGCCGACGTTATCGGGCAGGAGCATGTCACCGAACCTCTCATGACTGCCCTTGAGAAGAACAGGGTGAACCACGCCTACCTGTTCTCGGGGCCGCGTGGGTGTGGCAAGACCACTTCGGCGCGTATTTTGGCGCGCTGCCTCAACTGTGCCCAGGGACCCACTCCTACCCCGTGTGGTGTGTGTGAGTCCTGTAAGGAGCTTTCCCGCGACGGTGGCGGTTCCCTCGATGTGATTGAGATGGACGCCGCCAGCCACGGCGGTGTGGATCACGCCCGTGACCTGCGTGAACGCGCTACTTTTGCGCCGGTGCGTGACCGCTACAAGATTTTCATTATCGACGAGGCGCACATGGTCACCCGTGAGGGCTTCAACGCCCTGCTCAAGATCGTGGAAGAGCCCCCGGCGCACATTAAGTTTATTTTTGCGACCACCGAGCCTAACAAGGTGCTCGGCACTATTCGTTCGCGTACTCACCACTACCCCTTCCGCCTGGTGCCCCCGCAGATTCTGGGGGACTACCTGGCTAAGCTCTGCGCCGAAGAGGGTGTTAAGGTCGCCGATGGCGTGCTGCCGCTGGTTGTCCGCGCCGGTGGCGGTTCGGTGCGTGACTCGCTGTCGATCCTTGACCAGCTCATGGCGGGTGCCTCGGACGAGCAGGGCATCTCCTACGACCTGGCCGTTGCCCTGCTGGGCTTTACCCACGGCGAGTTGCTCGACGAGGTTGTCGATGCTTTTGCTTCTGGTTCTGCCGCCGAGGTGTTCGCCTCGGTCGATAGGGTGGTTCAGACCGGTCAGGATCCCCGCCGTTTTGTCGAGGACCTGCTCGAACGTTTCCGCGACTTGATTATTGTCAAAGCTGTACCCGATTCAGCGGGTTCAATTCTGCGAGGCCTGGCCGCTGACCAGCTTGATCGTATGCGGGCTCAGGCTGAGCAGCTGGGTTCGGCGGAGCTGTCGCGGGCTGCGGACGTCACCAATGAGGCTCTCAATGAGATGAGCGGGGCTATGAACCCCCAGCTTCACCTGGAACTTCTGTGCGCCCGTATTCTGCTGGCCGCCGGGGAGCAGGGGGTTGGCAACCTAGCGGCCCGCCTGGATCGGCTTGAGCGCAGGCTGGCCTCGGGTCAGTTCCCTGCACCCGCCGGTGGCGGTTCTGGGCAGGCGGGTTTCAGCAATACCGGTGCGGACGCCGCCAGCCCCCTGGCGCGCGCCCGGCAGCAGCTAGCCCAGCAGGGTGGCGTCGAAGGTCAAGCCCCTGCTCAGCAGGCTCAGTCTCAGCAGCAGGCCCAGTCTCAGCAGCAAGCTCAGCCCCAACCTCAAGACCAGCCCAGCCAGCAGGGCCAGCCCGTTCAGCAAACTCAGGCTCCTGCCCAGTCGGGCGGCGCGCCTCTAGCCGCTGCCCCCTTGGCTGGGGCTCCTTTAGCGGGCGCTCCCTTGAGCGGGGCCCCGTTAGCAGGCCGGGGTGTTCCGCCACTCGGTGGGCCCCAGCAGTCTGCCCAATCTCCTCAGAGCGCCCAGCCCGTCCAGGCCGGGCAGCAGGCGTCCGCGCCTCAGAGCCCAGCGCGTCCGGTGCCCGGTGAAAACACGGTCGACATGGTGGCGAACTCCTGGGCCGATGTAGTGGCCAAGGTGCCTGCCCCCTTTGCCCGGGCCCAGTTTGCCCTGTGTGAGCCGTCCAAGTTTGAAAACGGAGCCCTCTTCCTGCGGGCCGAGCTGCCCGTACTTAAGGCCGTCAAGGAGTACCTGCCCCAGCTTCAGCAGGCCCTCTTCCAGGTGCTGGGTCTGCAGGTACAGCTACGCGGTGAAATCAAGAAGCCCGGCGACGGCGGCGATAACCCCGGTGGTGGGCGCCCTGGCGGCGGACGTCCCGGCGGCCCCGGCGGGGCAGGCCCGTCAGGCGGAAGCCTGGCCCCCGCGCCCCAGGCTGTGAACAGGCAGCCCGCTGCCGATGTCGCTGAGGGCCCGCGCGGTGGCGACCAGGCCTGGGCAGCGCACGGCCAGCCCCGCTCACCGGAGCCTCCCTCGTGGAGCCCCGATGACTGGAACAACCCCGTCACCTCCTGGTCGGTAGCAGCTATCCCCAGCGGTGATGCGGCCGAGGCCCCCGAGGAACAGGCGCCATCAGCCCCGCGTCTGCGTGTGATTGAGGGTGAGGCCGACCCCGTCGAAATTGCCAAGGCCCAGCACCCCTCCCGCGGCCCCCAGGAACAGCAGAATATTGCCCTAGCGCGCGATACCGCCCAGGAGTCAGAGGACGCCGACCCCGCCTCCCAGGTGCCCCACGAGGATAGCCCGCACGCGGTTTCCCTTGAGCCCGTCCCCACCAGTGAGGGTCTGGCCGAGCAGGGGCACAAGGACGCCGATAATGCTGCCCTGCAAGAAGAGGCCAAGAGCGAAAATAGCCCTGCCCCCCAGGCATCAGGCCAGGCCCAGACCCCGCCCCAGGCACCAGCGCCAAGCCAAACACCAGCCCCGAACCAAGCCCCGGTAGCCTACGAGTACGCTGACTACGACGGCGGTTACTTTGACGATGCCCCCGAGGACGAACCCGAGTACGTCGCCGGGGTTGGCTACCTTAAGGCAGAGTCTTCGCAGGGAGCCCCGGCTCAACCAGCTGTTCAGTCAACCGCTCAGACACCGGCACCTGCTGCCGCTCGTGCCCCGCAGACAGCCCCCTCTTCGAGTGCTCCCCTGGCAGGCGCTTCTAGCGCCCCCGGTGCCCCCCTGGCGCAGGGCACGCAAGCCCCGGCGTCCGCACCGGACCAGAACGAGCGGCAGAAGGAACAGCAGAGCCAACAGGCACACCCCCAGCCCGCCCCCGAACAGCCCGGCGGTAAGAAGCTCTCCTTCCGAGAGCGCCACGCCGCCCAGATTGCGGCCGGCCAGCGGGCTGTTCAGCAGGCCCAGGCCCCGGAACCGGTGGACGCTCCCGAGGACTTCACCCCCAGCGATGACGATGCCGCCCTGGAGTCGTCCGTGCTGATTGGCCAGCGGGCCGTCGAAAAGATTTTGGGCGGCAAAGTAATTGACGAACAGCCCCTTCACCAGGGCTAACAAGGAGTTTTTTGTGTACGAGAGTGCCGTCCAGAACCTGATTGACGAGCTGGGCCGCCTACCCGGTGTGGGCCCCAAGTCAGCCCAGCGTATCGCCTTCTACATTTTGAATGCGGAAAGCTCTGAGATGGCCAAGCTCACCGACGCCATCGCGCGTGTGAAGAAGACCGTGAGCTTCTGCGAAATCTGCGGCAACGTCTCTGAAACCAAGCTCTGCGCTATCTGCCGCGATGAGCAGCGCGACCCGACTGTGCTGTGCGTGGTGGAGGAGTCCAAGGACGTGGTGGCCGTTGAGCGCACCCGCTCTTTTACCGGCCGCTACCATGTGCTGGGCGGGTCCATTAACCCTATGGCCGGTATCGGGCCGGAGCAGCTGCGCATCCGCGAGCTGGTGGCCCGTCTGTCGGACGAGCGCATCACCGAGCTGATTCTCGCCATGGACCCCAACCTTGAGGGTGAGGCTACCGCCACCTACCTCTCGCGCCTGCTGGTGCCCATCGGTATTCGCGTGTCGCGCCTGGCATCGGGTCTGCCGGTGGGCGGAGACCTAGAATACGCCGACGAAATCACCCTGGGTCGCGCCCTTGAGGGTCGCCGCATTATTAGCGAGGGCACCCGCGCTGAGGTCGCAAACCCCGCCGAAGATTTTGAGGCCGCCCTTGAGGCAGAAACCGAGGCCAAGGAGCAGCAGGCCGCAGCGGAGCAGGCAGCTAAGGGCCCGCGGGCCCGCTGGTCTGGTTCCATGTTCGATGATCTTGATAGCGAGGACGCCGCCACCCCATCCCCTGCCGAAGGGCAGGATGGCGGGGGGAAGCGTCCGGACGCTACCCCCGCAGCTCCCAGCGAACCGTCCCCGGCTGAGGGGCAGCAGGGGGACCTGAACGAAGAGCTGTTGGAACAGGAGCTGGCGGGCATTCCGGGTGAGCTATCTGCCGAAGAGAAGGCTGAACTCGCGGCGGCCGCCGCCTTTGAGGCTGAAGAAGCCGGTAAGGGCGTGCAGTCAGAAGAGCTACGCGATGCCTACGAAGCCAAGCTGGAAGAGCTCAAGAAGACCCCGCTACGCACGGTTGCCCCCGAAATCCCGCCGATTCCGGGTAAGACCTACGTGAACCCCTGGACCTAAACCCACGGGTCTGTAATTTAGCGTCACACACGTTATATTCCCGTCATTTGAGCAAAAATCGTTCAAGTGCGACACCCACCCCTACGATAGTTTTAGGCCGGAAAATGCCCGGCACCTTCAACACCTTTGCACTGGAGAAGTTTCAATGAGCCTGATTGTCCAAAAGTTCGGTGGGTCCTCGGTTTCTGACGCCGAGGGTATTAAGCGTGTAGCTCGCCGTATTGTGGACACGCAGAAGGCTGGCAACGAGGTCGTCGTGGTGGTCTCAGCAATGGGCGATACCACCGATGAACTGCTCGACCTTGCGGCTGAAGTAACCCCCAACGCCGGCCCCTCGCGTGAACTCGATATGCTGCTGAGCGCCGGCGAGCGAATTTCCATGGCCGTGCTGGCCCTGGCTATCAACAATATGGGCGGCCGCGCCCAGTCCTTCACCGGTTCCCAGGCCGGCATGATCACCGACGGCGTGCACGGTTCTGCCCGCCTGGTTGAGGTTAACCCCGAGCGTATTCGCACCGCCCTTGATGAAGGCTACGTCGCCGTTGTCGCAGGCTTCCAGGGCATGAACCGCCAGACCCGTGACATCACCACCCTGGGCCGTGGCGGCTCAGACACCACTGCGGTTGCCCTGGCGGCAGCCCTGAATGCTGACGTCTGTGAGATTTACTCAGACGTTGATGGTGTGTTCACCGCTGACCCGCGTATCGTGCCGTCCGCCCACAAGCTCGATACCGTCACGAGCGAAGAAATGCTTGAGATGGCTGCTAACGGCGCCAAGATTCTGCACCTGCGTTCGGTGGAGTACGCGCGCCGTTTCAACCTGAAGCTGCATGTTCGCTCTTCGTTCTCACAGCTTGAAGGCACTCTCGTTATCCCCGACAATGAGGGTATGGAAACTAATTTGAAGGAGATCCCCTTGGAACAGCCCCTCGTCTCGGGCGTCGCCCACGACCGTAGCCAGGCTAAGGTCACCGTTATTGGTGTGCCCGACGTGCCCGGTTCCGCGGCCAAGGTGTTCGGTATTCTCAATGAGACCAACGTGAACCTCGACATGATCGTTCAGAACGTCTCAACCGACCGCCCCGACGTCACCGATATCTCCTTCACTCTGCCCCAGGACCAGGGCGCTGCTGCTCTGGCTGCGCTTGAAGCTAAGAAGGCTGAGCTGGGCTTTGAAGAGGTCCAGTACAACGAGTCCATCGGTAAGCTGTCGCTGGTGGGTGCGGGTATGAAGTCTAACCCCGGCGTGTCCTTTAAGTTCTTTGATGCGCTGAGCACCGCCGGTGTGAATATCGAAATGATTTCTACCTCTGAGATTCGTATTTCGGTTATCACCGATATTGAGAAGCTTGATGAGGCTGTGCGCGCTGTGCACTCAGCTTTTGACCTTGATACCGAGGGTGAGGCTACCGTTTACGGTGGTACCGGCCGCTAGGTCGTGAACTAGATTTGTCCGCGAGGACGCTCGGGCCCCGGGCTGGCAGCACCACGCTGCTGGCCCGGGGCCCGGCTTTTGCCCATTTCAAGGGCTTATAAAAAATTTTCTATATTTTCCACCCAAAGACTTGTTGGGAATATATAGACCAATATAGTATTGCTGTACATCACATCTTCTTTACCCCCAAATTCAGCCAACCGGCTGGTCAAGCACTAAAGGAGTAGGCTATGAAAGCTACAACCACTCAGAAAACCCTGGCAACCACGCTGATCCTCGCGGGTCTACTATCCGGGGGGATTCACAAGCGCTAATGCGGTAGAATCCACCAGCACAATCGCAACAACGGCCGACACTCGCCTTACCGACATCTTAGACGAACAGATTAACCGCTACGACCGACATGTTACCACTGGGCTGATGGGAGATTTCTCAATCAGGAGCGATTCAAATCTTTCCCCCGCAGATAAGGCGATTTTGCAGCAGATTCTCACCAAATCCAATCAAGAACGCCGCGAAGCGCTATCCAATCTCCCCCAGCATGCGAAGGCTACTGGAAATGAAATTCAGTCAGCTGGCGGTGGCGTTATCTTCCACTGGTGGGGTCAGACGCTCTGGTTAAATAACATAAACTCATACAGGCTCTCAGCACTACTCGCTGGCGGTGCAGCAATTTCTACCGTAGCAGTATTCATTACCTCGGTAACTGGTGTAGGAGCAGTAGTGGCAGGTGGATTTGCAGCAGCTTTCGCGGTTGCTCGGCCGCATCTTTAATTTGCAACTGGAACCAGCTGAGGAATTAATATTCATCGGGCTCACAACTCAGCCATCTGGTGCACACCTCGGTAGATAAAATCTTACCAGTAGCCCATCAAGGAAAATATAAAATGAAAAATATACTACGCTGGATATCTTTATTATCTGCTCTTCCACTTTTGTTCTATGGGGTATGGTATTTTATTGATCCGACTGCCTTTAACAAGTACATCATCCTTATTCTCGTAACAATCACCGGAGTTTCTACAACTTTAGCAACAGTCCTTTCTGTGAAGCATGAAACTTAAAGATTATTATCTATAAGGTATGCCAGACCCACAGTCACTGTGGGTCTGGCATACCTACCCCTTATAAATAACCCTTCTTCTGAAGACTTGATGTTGCATATTGTTTTTGCTCCGTGCTCTCCCTTCTCTTTCGTCCTTGACTTATCTGAGGTGGCAGGGAAAGGAAGGGATGTTTTTCTAGCGCGGGATGAAGGGCCGTTAGAATAGACCCCATGCCCCTCACCCTCCTCGCCCCGGACGATTGGCGTGCACTCGCGCGCGCCCACGAAGAACGCTCCGGCCGCTACGCCCTCCCCTTCGCAGCCCGCCGCGAGCGCGGCCAAGCCCACCCCGTTGAAGACTTCCTCTTCACCTACTACACCCTAAAACCCGGGCAGTTTATGCGCTGGCACCCCGGTGCGGGGGTCATTCTGCAGGACGCCGGCGAGCGGGCAGACTGGAAGTTCTACCGGGCCGCTACCCAGCAGGAGCTAGAAGAGGCAGGCCTGCCACCTGCCGAAGCCGCCGCGGCGGCGCAGGCGGGCACCAGCGTCCTTGTCGATACCGAAAAGTTTGCTGAGGCCCGCGCCTCAGCCATTGATTTTGCGCGGATTATCCTGAGTAAAACCGCGGCCAAGCCCGGTTTCTTTGGCTGTTTTGGCCTGCACGAGTGGGCTATGGCCTATAAGTCGGTGGAGAATAACATCCGCCACGACTATCTAGAACTGCGCCTGGGGGCAGAGGGCACCGACCGGGTGGTTGAGAGCCATAAAATTAGGTGCTCCCATTTCGATGCCTTCCGGTTCTTCATGCCCCAGGCTGTGCCCATGAACGAGCTACAGCCCACGCGCGAGCAACAGCGCGACCTGGAGCAGCCAGCCTGCCTGCACGCCAACATGGATATCTACAAGTGGGCCTATAAGCTCCTACCCCTGGTGCCCTCGCACCTGGTTATGGACTGCTTCGAGCTGGCCTGGGACGTGCGCGAACTCGACATGAAAGCCGCCCCCTACGACCTAAAGGACTGGGGCTACGAGCCGGTTGCTATTGAAACCCCCGAGGGTAAGGCCGAGTACGTGCGCCAGCAAAGGCTCTTCGCTGAACGGTCAGTCGTCCTGCGGCAGAGGCTGCTCGATGCCCTAGAATCGTCCTTAAACCACACTTAGAGAACGGAAAACACACATGCGTTTCTCGCGCAAACTTGCCACCGCAGCAGTTGCGGCCATGGCTTTCACCGGGCTGAGCGCCCCGATTGCTTCAGCAGTCACCATCGATACCGACGGCGATAAGCTGCTCGATGTCTGGGAAACCGAGGGCTACGACTACAACAACGACGGCGTCATCGACATCGACTTCGCTGCCATGGGCGCAGACCCCTACCGCAAAGACCTCTTCGTTGAGATGGACTACATGCCCGGCCTACTCGCCAGCGAAGCTGAGCTGGGCACCATCGTCCAGACCTTCGCCGATATGCCTGTCTGGAACCCCAACGGCACCACCGGTATCACCATTCACTTGGACGCCGGTAGCATCTACCCCGCCTACGACCTGGGCGGCGGCAACGAGATCCCCCACCAGGGTTTTAATGGCCTGGGCGACGTGAATACTTTGCGGGGTACTAACTCCGACCCGGCACGTGCGGGCGTCTTCCACTACATGATTTGGGGCGACTACTACGGCACCGGCGGGTCTTCTGGATCAGGCTACTACCCTGGCCGCACCTTCATGGTGACCGTAGGCCCCACCCACTGGGGCAAGGCAAGTAGCGCTATCCGCGTGGGCACCTTCATTCACGAGCTCGGCCACAACCTGGGCCTGAACCACGGCGGCACCGACGGCACAAACTACAAGCCCAACTACACCAGCATCATGAACTACAAGTACCAGCTATCGGGTATTCGCCGTACCGACGGGTCGGTCTACTACGGTTACTCCACCCGCGCGGGTATGACCATTGATGAGACCGCAGTGGTTGAGTCTAAGGGCGCCGGTAACGCTGCCCGCGGCTTCTCAATTCACTACGGCACCCGCTACTGGAACGCCCACCAGGGTATCGACTTTGACCAGGACGGCGTCGTAGAGACTACCGCCCAGCAGATTGATGTGAACCGTGACGGCACTATCGGTAAGCTGACCGCACCGAACGATCTGATGACCATGAAGTTCCAGGCCCAGTCTTCTGCCCCCGGCATTTCGCCCTATGAGCAGCAGGAGCCCGAAATTGAGAACAACGAGATGACGGCCGACCTGGCCCGCCAGCTGGGCTACCTGCCTGCCGAGTAATCACGTTTTTTCTCCCCCACCACACCCAAGGGGACCGCAAAACTTAAAAGGGACCGCGTAGTATGCGGTCCCTTTTAGGTTTTCAGGTCCTCTTTCAGCTTATTCAGCTTGCCGGAGCGCTAGAGCTTGACCACCATCTTGCCGGTGTTAGCACCCTGCATCATGGCGATGAAGGCTTCGATCGTGGAGTCGAGCCCCTCGTAGACGGTCTCGTCATAGGCGATCTTGCCGTCGGCAAACCAGCGGCCCATCTTTTCGCGGAACTCGGGGACGACGTCCAGGTACTCCCCCAGGGTGAAGCCCTGCATGGTCAGACCCTGCTTGACCATGTTGGTCATGTTGTCGGGGCCGGGGGTGGTCTCACTGGTGTTGTAAGCAGAAATCGCGCCGCAGAGCGCCAGGCGGCCACCGCGGTTCATCACATCGAGAGCGGCTTCGAGGTGGTCGCCGCCGACGTTGTCGAAGTAGACGTCTACACCATCTGGAACCAGCTCGGGCAGGGCCTGCCGAACGAGGGCGTCCTTGTAATTGAGAGCGGCGTCGTAGCCGTATTTGCTGGTCAGCAGCTCAACCTTCTCAGCCGAGCCAGCGCTGCCGACAACACGGGAGGCGCCGAGCAGGCGAGCGATCTGCCCGACAGCGGTGCCCACGGCGCCCGCTGCGCCAGAGACGAACACGACGTCGCCTTCTTTCAGGTGGGCAATGCGGGTCAGCCCTGCGTAGGCGGTCATTGCCGTCATGCCCAGCATGCCCAGATAGAGCGAGGACGGCGCCCCGGCAGGTAGTTCCGGCAGGGCGGTAAACTCGCGAGCGGCGCCCTGGGCGTAGTCTGCCCAGCCCTGCTGGTGCGATACGAGGGTGCCTACGGGCAGGCTTTCATCGTGCGATTCAACAACGCGTCCGACGGCACCGCCGGTGATGCGTTCCCCCAGGCCGTAGGGGGCTACATAGCTCTTGGCGTCGTTCATGCGTCCGCGCATGTAGGGGTCAACCGAGATGAACTCGTTTTTAACGCGAACCTGGCCATCGGCGAGCTCAGGCAGGGTAACGGTGGCAAATTCAAAGTTGTCGGAGGTAGGCCAGCCGCTGGGGCGGGAAGCAAGGCGGATTTCACGTGCTTGTGTCATGATGTTTCCTTTCGAAAGCTGTTTAACCAGTTCTACGCCTGTCAAAGGGCGTTTGTTAAAGGGTTGCGCCCAGAGCGAGCAGAAGGACGGCGAGCAGCGGGAAGGCACCCTGCTTCATGGCGGCGGGGCGCTTGTCGGGTGAGGTGATGAAGAGGACGGCTGCGGCGGCCAGCATTGACCCGGTACCGGCGAGCATGAGGGCTAGGCCCACGGTGGGGGCACCGGCGAAGTGGGCCACGGCACCGGCGGCGGCGATGATTGCCAGGAAGAGGTTGTAGAAGCCCTGGTTGTAGGCCATTTCCTTGGTCTGTTCGGCTGATTCACGGCTCATGCCGAAGACGGGCAGGGCTCGGGTGGTCCAGGCGAAGGATTCGAGGTAGAAGATAAAAACGTGCAGGGCGACGGCGAGCAGTAGGGCGATGATACCGGCGATGGTCATGGGGATATCCTTTCATAGGTTTTTGTAACGCTTATTCCAATATATACTAGAATGGTCAGTACACAATTTTGTTAGCTATGAAACGAGGCACACCATGGGGCGCGCAGCAACCTTCGACCGAGCGGACGCCGTCAGGGCAGCCCGCGACGTCTTTTGGGATCGGGGCTACGAGGCAACCTCAATCCCCGACCTTGAACAGGCAACCGGCCTCAAGCGCTCCAGTCTCTACCACGCCTTCGAGTCGAAAAAGGGGCTTTTTGACGAAGCGGTAGAGAACTACCTGGCAGAAAGCGTCCGTCCGCTCCTTGCCCGCGTCACCAGCGAAGACGCGAAGCCCGATGCCCTCAACGACTACTTTGCAACCCTGACCAGCTCTATTAGCTCTGCCGATAGCCACCCCGGCTGCCTGCTCATAGCGGCAGCTAACGCCCCGGTGGGCACCGACCCAGTGGTCAGCGCAGCTATCAGCGGCTACTACAACGAACTCTTTGCCGCCTTCCGCGCGGGGCTGGGCAGGGCGCGTCCGCACCTCACCGAGGCCGAAGCGGACGGCCAAGCCCGCGCCCTGGTTGCCCTCACCATCTCAGCCCTGGCCCTTGCCCGAACCAACAAAACCCTCGCCCTAGCCAACCTGCAGGCGGCGCAGACGCTCCTGGCCGCTCAGGACTAAACAAAACGCCGATGGCCCGCCCGCTGGGCAAACGCGTCAAGCGCTTCCGTCAAGGCAGGGGCAGACCAGGCATTTTGCCCGCGCACTTTCTGCTCCCGCCGCAAGATACCGGTTTCAACCAGGGAGTCAATGATGCGATAGGTGGTAGATCTAGCCACTCCGGCATGTTCTTCTAGCATTCCAGCCGTGAAAGCTGGCTCTGAGCAACAGAACCTTGCCACCTTACGCACCGCTTCAGTCACCCTCGGACGCGAGGCAAGAATCTGCTCATAAAACTGTTCAATGTCCTGGGCAAGCAAACGAGTATTAGCCAGCGATGATTCAATGGCATCCACAAAACACAGGATGATGGGCTCTATATCCCCGCGCCTATACGCCTCCAGGGCAGACACATACCCCTCAAGGTCATAGAGCAAACCGCTCGACAGGGGAACCACCACATGCTGCGTCACTCCGCGCGCCTTTAACAGAGATGAGATGAGCGCTCTCCCCGTACGCCCATTCCCATCTATAAAAGGGTGAATAGTTTCAAACTGGGCATGAGCAAGAGCCGCTTGTACGGTAGGATCAAGGTCCCGGCGCTCCAAAAAGACAACGAGGTCTTCAAGCAACCCAGGTACATCCTCCCAGGCAGGTGCTACGTACCTGGCTGTGACAGGGGATTCTCCCCCAATCCATACCCATTCTTTTCTCAGCTCGCCGGCATCATCTTGAACACCCGCTGTAAGCTCCTCGTGCATGGTCAGCAAAGCATCGATGCTGAGTTCGTGGGCAACGTCGATTGCAGCTTTCATGGCGCGGACGTTGCGGGCGACAAGTTCGGCATTGCCTCCTACCGGCGCACCAAGTGCAGCAAGCGAGAGTTTTCGAGCATTTACCGTCAGATTTTCAATCTGCGAACTTGTGGCAGATTCTCCGCGCAAAAGCACCGTAGCGAATGGGAAATGAGCAAATGATGCCTGTTCGTGGTCGAACCTTGTCATAGCCACTGATGCCGCAGATGCGCTAGCCAGCACATCTGCACTGAGCCTCACAGGAGCCTCAGAAATATACGGAACGTGCGGCACCTGAAAAGTACCTCGATTTTTCCGCTGGCTCCGGCGAGAGGCCAAGGGGTCACGGTGCACCCACAAGCGCTCTGTATATGTAAGAGATGGCCAACTCTGCATGTTGCCTCCTGCGAGTCTCTCTTGAGAAAATGCACCTCAATTTTCCCATTAAGCTGTTTATATAGAAAATCATAGTTTGTTTTCCCAGTATCTTCTCGTCAGCACCGAGCGTGCGCCATATCGCCGAGCGTGCACCGGGCAGCCGCACGCTCAGCGATACAACGCACACTCGTCATGATCGGATGCCGCAGAAAAGCCCTGCGCCCCGCCGTCTCACTTTGGGGCACAAGCCCCCACAAACCGGTAAAATGAGACCCGGCTCTATATAGATTCCAGCACCCAAGGAGTGCCCATTCATGGCCCGTATTGTTGTTGACGTTATGCTCAAGCCCGAAATCCTCGACCCCCAGGGCAAGGCTATCGCTCACGAGCTTCCCCGTATCGGTCTGAACAACTTCACCGATGTTCGTCAGGGTAAGCGTTTTGAACTGACCGTTGATGGTGAAGTCACCGAAGAACTGCTCGCGCAGGCCCGCCAGGCAGCTGAAGAGTTGCTGTCTAACCCCGTGATTGAAGACGTCGTCAACGTCGAAGCTCTGGAGGACTAAAAGACGTGGCAGAATCCCTCGCAGCAACCGAAGTTCCCCTGGTGGGCGACTTCTCCCAGTCCACTCCCAACCCTGCCCTGGCTGATGTGCGCGTCGGCGTCATCACCTTCCCCGGCACCCTCGACGACCGTGATGCCTCCCGCGCCGTCCGCCTAGCCGGTGGCACCCCCGTACCGCTGTGGCACGATGAGGCAGCTCTACACGATGTAGATGCTGTGATTGTGCCCGGCGGTTTTTCGTATGGTGACTACCTGCGTGCAGGCGCTATCGCAGCGAAGGCCCCGGTCATGAGCAAGGTCGTTGAGGCAGCTAGCGCCGCTGGCACCTCGGGTTCCGCTCCCCTGCCGGTGCTCGGCATCTGCAACGGTTTCCAGATTCTGACCGAAACCCACCTGCTACCCGGCTCCATGATCAAGAACGATCACCGCAAGTTTATCTGCCGCGATCAGACCCTGCGCGTTGAGACCAACCAGACTGCCTGGACCGGCGACTTCGAA
Source organism: Rothia nasimurium (assembly GCF_928381415.1). GTDB lineage: Bacteria > Actinomycetota > Actinomycetes > Actinomycetales > Micrococcaceae > Rothia > Rothia nasimurium_H. The sequence goes on along the minus strand of NZ_CAKMSF010000005.1, from coordinate 198,999 downwards.
GCGGGCCAGAACATCGTGGTCCCCCTCAAGAACCAGGACGGCCAGTACGTCGCCGACACCAAGACCCTTGAGGCTCTTGAGGCTGAAGGACGCGTGGTGTTCCGCTACGTGGACGTTAACCCCAACGGCTCTCGCAACGACATTGCCGGCATCTCCAACGAGCGCGGCAACGTCGTGGGTCTCATGCCCCACCCCGAGCACGCCGTCGAGCCCGGCTTCGGCCCCTCGTCCTCCGGTTTTGGCACCGTGGGTCTGCGCGGTGGCGCGGACGGCCTGGGCGTCTTTACCTCCGTACTCAACCAGCTGGTTTCGGCCTAAACGCCTCGCATAAGGAATAAGAATTTTGAGCGAAAAGAAGTTTAACCTCGATACCGTTGAGCACGCCGCTGCCACCCCCGACACCGAGCTGCCCTGGGCTGAGCTGGGTCTGAAGGAAAACGAGTTCGAGGACATCAAGAAGATTCTCGGCCGCCGCCCCACCGCAGCCGAGCTGGCCATGTACTCGGTCATGTGGTCAGAGCACTGCTCCTACAAGTCTTCCAAGGTCCATCTCAAGCAGTTCGGTGCCAAGGTCACCGACGAGATGAAGAAGGACCTCATGGTTGGTATCGGCGAGAACGCCGGTGTGACCAACATTGGCAACGGCTGGGCTGTGACCTTCAAGATTGAGTCCCACAACCACCCCTCCTACGTTGAGCCCTACCAGGGTGCAGCAACCGGCGTGGGCGGTATCGTGCGTGACATCATCTCGATGGGTGCCCGCCCCGTGGCCGTCATGGACCCCCTGCGTTTCGGTGCCATCGACCACCCCGACACCGCCCGCGTCCTACCCGGCGTTGTGTCTGGTGTTGGCGGCTACGGCAACTCCCTGGGCCTGCCCAACATCGGCGGCGAGGTCGAGTTCGACGAGTGCTACCAGGCCAACCCCCTGGTCAACGCTCTGGCTGTGGGCATCATGCGCCACGAGGACATCCGCACCGCTAACGCCTCAGGTACCGGCAACAAGGTGATCCTCTTTGGCGCCCGCACCGGTGGTGACGGCATTGGTGGCGCTTCCGTTCTGGCGTCAGAGTCCTTCGACGACACCAAGCCCTCCAAGCGCCCCGCCGTGCAGGTGGGCGACCCCTTCGCTGAGAAGGTGCTGATTGAGTGCTGCCTGGAGCTCTTCAAGAACTCCATCGTTGAAGGTATTCAGGACCTGGGTGCTGCGGGTATCTCCTGCGCTACCTCCGAGCTGGCCTCTAACGGTGACGGCGGTATGCACGTTGACCTGACCAAGGTTCTGCTGCGCGACCCCACCCTGACCCCGGGCGAGATTCTCATGTCTGAGTCCCAGGAGCGCATGATGGCGGTTGTGACCCCCGAGAACCTGAGCCGCTTCGAAGACATCATGAAGAAGTGGGACGTCGAGTACTCCATTCTGGGTGAGGTCACCGGCTCCGGCCGCCTGACCATCGAATGGCAGGGCGAGATTATCGTCGATGTGGACCCCAAGACCGTCGCTCACGACGGCCCCACCTACGAGCGTCCTTACGCCCGCCCCGAGTGGCAGGACTCCCTGCAGGCCGACAAGTTCACCGGCTCGGAGGCGGACGACGCCCGCCCCACCGGCGCTGAGCTGGGCGAGGCCATCAAGGCCTTCATGGCCGCCCCCAACATGTGCTCCAAGTCCTGGATCACTAACCAGTACGACCGCTACGTCCAGGGCAACACCGCCCTGTCCATGCCCGATGATTCTGGCGTGATTCGCGTGGACGAAGAGACCGGTCTGGGCGTTGCCCTGGCCACCGACTCTAACCCCCGCTTCACCAAGCTCGACCCCTACGAGGGTGCGAAGGCGTCCCTGGCTGAGGCCTACCGCAACGTGGCTACCGTGGGCGCCCGTCCCGTGGCTGTCTCTGACTGCCTGAACTTCGGTTCCCCCGAGGACCCGGACATCATGTGGCAGTTCGCTGAGGCCGTACGCGGTATCGCCGATGGCTGTATGGAACTGGGCGTGCCTGTGACCGGCGGCAATGTCTCCCTCTACAACCAGACCGGCGGCAAGGCTATTAACCCCACCCCCGTGGTTGCCATGATGGGCGTGATGGACGACGTCACCCGCCGCACCCCCTCCGGTTGGGCTCCTGAGCACGATGGCCAGGCCCTCTACCTGCTGGGCACCACCCGCGATGAGCTAGACGGCTCCGAGTGGGCCCGCTTTAAGGGTCACCTGGGCGGCCTGCCCCCCAAGGTTGATCTGGCTGCCGAGAAGCTGCTGGGCGACATGCTGGTGAACATGAGCCGTGACGGCATGATTGATGCTGCCCACGACGTCTCTGCCGGCGGCCTGGCTGCTGCCCTGGTTGAGGGCTGCCTACGCTTTGGCGTCGGTGCCCGCGTTGGCCTGGGTGAGGTTGCTGAGCGTGACGGCGTTGACCTCTTCACCCTGCTCTTCTCAGAGTCCCTGGGTCGCGTGGTTGTGTCTGTGCCCCGCTCTGAGGAAGTTCGCTTCAAGGACATGTGCACCGCCCGCGATTACCCCTTCGCCCGTATCGGCGTGGTCGATGCAGCCTCTAAGGCCCTGGATATTCAGGGTGAGGTCGCTATCGACCTGGACGAGTTGCGTGAAGCCCACGAGGGCACCCTGGCCCGCCACTTCGGTGAGGTTGCCCCCAGCTAGTCGCTAGCTACTGTGCGTAAGGACGCCGCCGCGCCCCTACCCTGCCCCACGGCAGGTAAGGTGCGTGGTGGCGTCCTTCTGTCTTAGCCTGTGCAGGTTTCTTGGGCTGTGTGCAGAGAAAACCCTGCACACAGCCCAAGAAACCTGCACACCTCCAGCCTGGCTCACCGGACGCCTGCCCCCCACAGCCGTTGCCGGAGAGTAGCAGGGTGCGACATCAGCTCCTTCCAGCGCGTACGCACCACCTTCCAGCCAGCCATCTCTAATTCGCGATGCCGCCGATGTTCCGCCTGAACCACATCGTCAGCGCGGCCATAGACTCCCGAATACTTCACCTCACCGTCGACCTCAAGCATGACCCCCAACTCAGGCCAAGCGAAGTCAGCACGGTAGACACGGCCATAGTGGGTGAATACCTCGAACTGCTCCTGAGGTAGAGGCAGATTCCACTCATAGATAAGGTCACGCGTGATCGTCTCAGCCGGAGAGTCTGCTAAAGCACTCAGTCTCTGTCCCACGGCAAGCGCAATTCCACCCGCCTCAGCCAAAACAGTTCGTGCCGATGCTGCGGATATAACGCCCTGCCGCAGAAAATAATCACCAACCACCAGCGCCTCAACACGAGGTAAAGACAGAGCAACATCGCACAGAGTTTGCTCTGGTGCAGTGATACGGGCCCCTGCCACCAGCCGAGACTCGGGAACTACGTCCGTGCGTCCTCGATGTGCCGTTACTGAAGGGCGGTGCTGCACAGAAGCTGACGCAAAACTCATATGCACCTTATTAGGTAGGGTCAGGAGTGGAGCCCCTAACCAAAGCGCAGCCGACTGGTGGCTCAGCACCCCGCTCGGCACCGTTTTGATATGCGCAGCGTGGTGGGCCAAACACCTCTGACGAGTGCCCCACTGGTTCCATATAGAGGTCTCGACATAGATCCCCTGCTTAATTTTGGTGTAGTAACCAGACCTAAAACGGGTCGAAGCTAGGGAGGGGCTTACACCGATATCTTGTAAATCTTTAAGGCAGCGCACCTGCTGGTAAATCTCTGCAACATCATTCATAAGGGCAGTGTCACCGACCCCGTTCACCTCTTGCAAGGGGTGTGAACATCGCAGGCTCTTTTGGTTCACAAACAGGTCATATAGCAGCCAGGCCTGTGGATAAGTCGGGTGCGTTAGCGTGGCAGTTACCGACCCGGGGAGCATCCTTCTTTCTTAACCCTGTGCAGGGTTCTTGGGCTGTGTGCAGAGAAAACCCTGCACACAGCCCAAGAAACCTGCACACAGCATGGAGGCCCCTAGCTACACATCTATGGGGCTAGGCTCTCACCCAGCTGTGCAAACACACGGGTGTTGTAGTCGAACCCGACCAGGGCCTCATCAACCAGGGCGTCACGCTGGGCGTCCGTCAGCGGGGCATCGTCCAGAAGACCCCGGTAGGAGTCCTTGAATACCTTGGGCTTCGGGAGTGCCTCAAATCGGTACATGCTCAGAGCCTCAGCGGGCACGCCGTAGTGCCGGGCAACCAGGGCAGCTACGGCCTGCCCGCCCGACAGGTCGCCCAGGTAGCGCAGGTAGTGGTGGGCCAAGAAGCGTTCGGGGGCGGACGCCGTCGCCCGGATAGCTGCCGCATAGTCAGCGGTTGCCGGTAAGGGCTGGTCACTGGTGGGGCCGCCCAGTTCAGCTAGGTCAGCCTTGATAGAAGCAAGCCGGTCAAGGCCCTCGAGCACGAAGGGTTCGGTGATGGGGTTGGGGTGGGCGCGGAAGCCGGCTGCTACTTCTTCGAGGGCCTCATACATATAGACGTACTGGGTCAGCAGCATGCGGTAGGCCTTACGGTCGAGCTTGCCGCCCATCAGGTCGGCCATGAAGCTGGAGTGTTCTGCCTGCTCGTGGCGGGCAGCGGTTTCTGCCTTAAGGCGGGCTGAGAAGGTAGGACGCTCGGTGTCGGCGAGAGCGGTAGTCATGGAGTCCTCCTTGGTTGAGGGCTAGATTAACACTATTTATTGACAGACTGTCACCAAGAAAGAATTAAGTCAAGTACTTGTAACCTATTTTTATTAGGCTTGCCTTAATGCTAGTTTAGGCATGCCCTTAAATTTAATAAGGCGGGGCATGTTACGAAATGTGCCCACCCTACACCACATAGTTTTCACGAGGATGCCCATGTCTCCCCAGCACAGCGCCCGGCGCTCCTGCGCCCTCCTAGCCACCGCCGCACTCACCCTGTCAGGCATGACCCTAGCCACCGCGTCCGTAGCCGACGCAGCGGACGCCACCAGCAGCACCGTCGCTGCCGCGTCCGCAACTCACGTCGCCAGCAATGCCCAGCTGACCTGGTCGCTCAAGGACTCCTTCATCCGCTACGTCACCGGCGCTTTTGCCGGTGGTAGCGTCGAGGTAACCGGTGGCCCCAGCTTCAACGGCTCCGCCTTCTCCTGGCAGGGGGCCGAGGGTGAGTTCACCGGTGCAAACGGCACTATCTCTTACCCCGGCACCATCCACTTCACTGCCCATAAGGGTGAGCTTGATATCACCTACGCCAACCTCAAGCTGGTCATCAACGGCAACCAGGGCACCCTGGTAGCTGATGTGAAGTCCAAGGGCTACAACGGATCCCCCGATATCGATGCCACCAACGTCCACTTCGCTACCGTAGACCTTTCTGGCGTCACTTTCAGCAACGGCACCGTATCAGCCACTGCTGCTCCCGTTACTCTCACCGCCGACGGCGCAGCAGCCTTCGCCGGTTTCTACAAGGCAGGCGAGGTTTTGTCTCCGCTCACTTTCTCGGCTGACCTGGCTGAAAAGCCCGCAGAGACCCCGGCCCCCACGCCCACACCCGAGCCCACCGCTGACGGCGTCACCAACGCAGCGGGCACCGTCACCTGGGGTATCAAGGATTCCTTCCTCAACTACCTGATCGCCCAGAACGCCGTTACTCCTGGCGAACACACCAGCCTAGAAGGCAATAACTTTGTCTTTGCCGGTGCAACCGCCCAGAAGGCCGAGACCGGCTACTCCATTACCGTGCCAGGTAGCTTCTCTCTGGTCGCCCACGGTGGGGTACTGAATATCAACCTGCATAGCTTCCGCGTTGTTACCGACGGTGCAAACGGCTACATCTACGCCACTGGCACCTCGGCTAACACCGGCGAAATTACCGATCAGCCCATCGCCAGATTCGATGCGAGCGCCCTGACCACTGATGCCGAGGGTAATCTGCTCCTGAGCGGTGTGACCACCTACGCCACCGGGCACGCGGCGACCATTTTTGGGTCCCGGTACGCTGAAGGCCTGGAGTTTGACCCCCTCTACCTGCGTGTGGCTGCCCCCGTGGTTGAGGACGCACCGGCCCCGGCTCCCAGCGAAACCCCGGCTCCTGCCCCGAGTGAGTCCCCTGCGCCGAGCCCGTCCGCCGAGCCTACCACCCAGCCGACCGTGGCCCCCTCAGCTCAGCCTTCTGCGGAACCGACGGTAGCCCCCTCTACCCAGCCGACCGCTGAGCCGACCGTCGTGCCCTCAGCCCAGCCCTCTACCGACCCGGCTAAGGCCCCCCAGTGTGTTCCGGTGACCGTCACTGAGACTGTTGCCGGTGCAACCACTACTCAGGCTGACGGGACCGTCTCAGCTGCTACTTTCGACTGGGGCGTGCGCTCCTCCTTCCGTAACTACATTGGTGGCGGTATCGCTAAGGGTAGTTGGGAACTGAACGGCGTTACCTACGCTAACCAGGCCTTTGGCTGGTCCAAAGGTACAGGCACCTACGCTAACGGCAAGGGCTCTATGGCTTTCGAGGGCTCTGTCCGTTTCACCGGCCACGGCGGCACCTTGAACACTCTGATGGCTAACCCCCGCCTTGAGATCAACGGTTCTACCGGCACCCTCTACCTGACCGTAAGTTCTAATGACATGAAGGGGCAGACAACCCACCACGGTGAGGTGCCCTTCGCCAATGTCGATTTGGCTGGCCTGACTGTTAACGGATCCAGCATTAGCGTCAGCAGTGCTTCTGCCACCCTAACTGCTGAGGGCAAAGCTGCCTTCGCTGGCTTCTACCAGGCAGGTGAAGCCCTTGACCCCATTAGCTTCACCGGTACCCTGGGTTCAAAGACCGTCACCGGTGCTTCTCAGACCATTGAGAAGACCCAGTATGTCTCAGAGAACGGTGCTAACTGCGATGCCCTGAACGCTGAGGCAGAGCGGAAGGCTGAGGCTGCCCGCGCTGCCGCCCAGGGTGGCAAGCTGGCGAACACCGGCGCTTCGGTCGGTGCCCTGCTGGCTGTGGGTGCAGCCCTGCTGGCTGCCGGTGCTGTGGTGGTAGCCCGCCGTCGCGCGTCCTAATTCTCATCCGTCTCACGGTGGGAGCCGGGCTGTAACCGGCTCCCACCCTCTTGTTTCTCTCGGAGGTTCTGGTGCTCACACACTCCTTTTCTTCTCTGCCCCTGCGCCGGGGTTTTTCTGTTCTGAGTGCTGCCCTGGTTCTGGCGGTGACGGCCTGTACCGGGTCGGCGGAGAGCGGTGCGGACGCCGCCGCTACAGGCCCGCAGGCGGGGGCGGCTTCTACATCGGTTGAGGACGGGGCTCAGTCGTCGGCAACGGCCGGGGGCATTGAGGCTCCCGCCAGTGAAGAGGTGCACCGCACCGCCCTGCAGCAGGCCGAGGACTACCTCAAAGCCAATGCTGTAGAGAACCCCAAGAGCCTGACGGGTCTGGCGACGGCGGCGTCCGTCCCGGATGTGCTGCCGCTTGAGAACCCGCAGGCCCCGCAGCTGCCGGTGACCGTCACTGATTTTCAGGGCACCGAGGTGACCGTGACCAGTGCCGACCGCATTCTGGCCCTGGATATGTACGGCACCCTAGCCCAGACCGTCGTCGCTTTGGGGCTGGGGGACAACCTAGTAGGTCGGGTCACGTCTTCGACCGAAACGACCCTGGCAGACCTGCCCCTGGTAACCCAGAACGGCCACGACATTTCGGCTGAGGCGGTTCTTTCTCTCGCCCCGACCGTGGTGCTCATGGACACCACCAACGGCCCCCTCGAAATTACCGAGCAGCTGCGTTCGGCCGGGGTGACCGTGGTGCATTTTGACCCCTCGCGTTCCTTGAGCCAGGTAGTGCCGCAGATTGAGGCGGTTGCGCAGGCTTTGGGAGTTCCGGACGCCGGCGCCCAGCTGGGTGCCCGGGTGAAGGCTGAGATTGATTCGGCGCTAGCCACCATTGCCGAGGTTGCCCCGCGGGATTCGGCGCAGAAGGTGGGTATGGCTTTCCTCTACGTTCGGGGTACTGCCGGTGTCTTCTTTATCCTGGGTGACGGTTCAGGGGCCGATGAGCTGATTACCGCGCTGGGCGGTCGCGATGTGGCCAGTGAGGGCGGGGCTTCGGGTACCGTGCCCGCTAACGCTGAAGCGCTCTCGCGGGCTAACCCCGACCTGATCCTCACCATGACCGGCGGGGTGGAGTCCACCGGTGGTATCGAGGCCTTCTTCGCCCGCCCCGGTGTAGCTGAAACAACCGCCGGTGCTAACCAGCGCGTGGTCGACATGGCAGACGGCCAGGTTCTCTCGTTCGGGCCCAACAGTGCGGCGGTACTGCTGTCCTTAGCCACCGCTATCTACACCCAGCAGTAGGTTCTTGTGCAGGTACGTTCTTCTACCCTCACGGCGGTCTTTACCGCCCTGCCCCTCCTGTTGCTCGGCACGGTACTCATATCAGCCAGCCTGGGCCAGTTCGAGATTCCCCTCCCCCAGGTTGCCGGGGGTATCCTGCGCAACCTGGGGCTGGCGTCCGCCGACCCTGCCATGCAGCTGGCAGACGCCACCCTCTGGAATATCCGCCTACCCCGCATTCTGCTGGGGCTGCTGGTGGGTGCCGCCTTGGGGGCGTCCGGCGCCCTGATGCAGGCGGTCTTCGGCAACCCGCTGGCTGAGCCGGGCGTCATCGGCATTTCAGCCGGTGCTGCGGTGGGGGCCTGCGGGGCTATTGTGCTGGGGCTGAATGCCCTGGGTATGTTCACCGTGCCCCTCTGCGCTTTCGCCTGTGCGCTAGCCACCACCGCCCTGGTGTATCTCTTCTCCCGCTCCGGCGGGCGGGCAGAGGTGCTGTCGATGATTCTGACCGGCATTGCCGTAACCGCCGTGGCTAACGCCCTGATTGCCCTGATGGTCTTTATCGCCGACGACGCCAGCCGCGACCAGATTATCTTCTGGCAGATGGGCTCCCTGAACGGGGCGACCTGGGCGGCGGTAGCCACCAGTGCCCCGATTGTGGCTGCCGGTATTATCGGTAGCTTTCTCTTGGCCCGGCAGCTCAACCTGCTCGCCCTGGGCGAGCGGGCCGCTGCCCACTCGGGCGTTCATGTAGAGCGCCTACGCCTGGCAGCTATCGTCTGCACCGCCCTGCTCACCGGGGCCGCGGTCGCCTACGCGGGCATCATCGCTTTTGTAGGTCTGATCGTGCCGCATCTGCTCCGAATGGTAGTGGGGCCCTCCAACCGGGTACTGCTACCAGCCTCGGCCCTGGGCGGTGCCCTGCTCATTGCAGCCTCCGACCTCGCCGCCCGCACCCTGGTGAGCTTCGCCGACCTGCCCATCGGCATCTTCACCGCCCTGGTGGGCGGCCCCACCTTCTTTATCCTGCTCCGCCGAACCCTAACCAAGGGGGCCCTGTGACCGCACCTTTACTCGTCGCCGATTCGGTCAGCTACCGGGTGAACGGGCGGCAGATTCTGCACGACGTCTCGCTTGAGGTTGCCCCCGGTGAGGTTCTAGCTCTTATCGGCCCCAACGGGGCAGGTAAATCGACCCTGCTGTCCCTGCTGGCAGGGGATGCTGCCCCCAGCTCGGGGCAGGTTACCCTGGGCGGACGTCCGCTGGCAGACTACCGGCCGGTAGAGTTAGCCCGCACCCGAGCCATGCTGCTACAGCAGACCTCCGTAGCTTTTTCCTACACCGTACGGCAGGTGGTGCAAATGGGTAGGGCACCCTGGCGGGGCACTGCCCAGGCGGAACAGGATCATGAGATTGTTGCTGCTGCTCTTGCCGATACCGATACCGCCCACCTGGCTGACCGCGACGTGCGCACCCTCTCGGGTGGTGAAGCCGGGCGAGCTCATCTGGCCCGGGTCTTTGCCCAGCGCACTCCCCTGCTCCTGCTCGACGAGCCCACCGCTGCCCTCGATATTCTGCACCAGGAGCAGACCCTCACCCGCGCCCGCGCCTACGCCCGGCAGGGGGCTGCTGTGGTGGTAGTCCTTCACGACCTCGATGTTGCAGCCTCTTACTCTGACCGGCTGGTGCTTCTTGCTCAGGGGCAGGTGGTGGCGCAAGGACGCCCGCAGCAGGTCTGCACCGCCGAGCGGCTCAGCGCGGTCTACGGCCACCCCATTGAGGTGCTCACCCACCCGGTGACCGGGCGCCTGCTGGTACTTCCGGCCCGCGACTGAGGCTGTTTTCATCCTTGAGACGGACGTGCGCCCTCAGCTTCTCCCACTAGACTGGTTACTACCCTGACCAGCCCAATGCCCAAGGAGCCCCTATGTCTCACACCGCGCCTGCCCACCGCGTGAATGTGAGTACCCCTCCAGACAGCGTCCTTGAGGCCGGTGGGCTCACCAGCGAGCAGGTCGCTGAACGCACCTCTGCCGGGTTAGTGAATACGCAGAATAATGCGACCTCCCGCTCTACCGCCACCATTATCCGCACCCACCTGTTCACCATGTTTAACCTGGTGTTGGGGCTCTGCGGGCTGGCCGTGATTCTGGTGGGTTCCTGGCTCGATACCCTTTTCCTTTTGGCTGCTATTGCCAACGTGGTCATCGGCTTCACCCAGGAGTTCTCGGCGAAGCGCCAGCTCGACCGCATAGCCCTGCTACGCCGCGACCCGGCTACCGCCCTGCGCGATGGCAAGCTAGTGCCGGTTGCCCTCGATGAGCTGGTCCTCGATGATGTGGTTCTGCTCAAGCGCGGGGACCAGGTTCCTGCCGACGCCGTGGTGCTCACCAGCGACGGCCTGGACCTTGATGAATCCCTGCTCACCGGCGAAAACGACCCCGTTGGCAAGGTGCCGGGGGACGGCGTCCTATCGGCTTCATCCGTGATTGGTGGGTCGGGCAAGGTGCGGCTGACGGCGGTGGGGGCTACCTCCCGTGCCGCGAAAATTACGGCCGAGGCCCGCCAGTTCACCACCATCCATTCGGAGCTCCGGGCGGGTATGGAACGGGTGGTCACCTGGATCACCTGGGCCCTGGTTCCCATCATCGCGATTGTGCTCAACGGGCAGATGCAGGCCGCCGGCGGCTGGCAGCTGGCCCTTGATTCAGGGGCCTGGCGTGATGCCCTGATTACCTCTGTCTCGTCGGTGGCCTCCATGATTCCCCAGGGCCTGGCCCTGATGACCACGATTTCCTTTGCCGTGGCATCGGTTAAGCTGGCCCGCACCGAGGTGCTGATTCAGGAGCAGCCCGCCGTTGAGGTGCTGGCCCGCGTTGATACCGTCTGCTTCGATAAGACCGGCACCCTGACCGAGGGCGGGGTGCGCTTTGATTCGGTTCGCTCCCTGACCGGGCAGGTGCTCTGGGCAGAGGCCGGGTATCAGGACGCCGCCGCTTCCCGGGTTAAGGACGGCTGGGCTGCCGCCCTGGGTTGGTTGGGAGCCGACCAGAACGCTAACCCCACCGCGGCTGCCCTGAAAGAGCCCTTTGCTGAGGCAGCGGGCGCCGCAGCCCCTGCCGGTGCTAGCGTCCCGGCTGCCACCGGCGTCCTGCCCTTCTCATCTGCCCTGCGCTTTAGCGGTGTAGAGTTCACGGGCACCGGTGCCTGGCTACTCGGTGCCCCCGAGGCACTTTTGCCCGAAGGCTCTGCTACCCGCGACCTGGCCGGTGAGCTAGCCGAGAGCGGGCTGCGTGTGCTGGTGCTGGCCCACGCCCCCACCCTTCTGCGCGAGCCTTCCGGCAAGGTAGCCACCCGGGTTCCTACCGGCCTTGAGCCCCAGGTGCTCGTGATTTTCCGTGAGCAGGTACGCTCCGAGGCCCCCGAAACCCTGGCCTACTTCAGAAGCCAGGGCATCGACCTGAAGGTCTTCTCTGGCGATAACCCCCGCACGGTAGCGGCCGCAGCGGCAGCCGCCGGTATGGACGTCTCAGCCGGTGCAGTCGATGCCTCAACCCTGCCCGAATCTGGCCCTGAGCTGGTAGAGGCTGCCCGAACCCACGCCGTCTTTGGCCGGGTCTCTCCCGAACAGAAGAAGAACATGGTGCTGGGTCTGCGCGAGGCCGGGCACGTAGTAGCGATGACCGGCGACGGTATCAACGACGCCCTGGCCCTCAAGCACGCCGACCTGGGCATCGCCATGGGCAACGCAGCGCCCGCCACCAAGGCAGTATCGCGCCTAGTGCTTCTCGACGGACGCTTTGACCGCCTACCCGGTGTACTCGCCGAGGGGCGCAAGATTATCGCCAATATCGAGCGGGTCACCAACCTCTTCCTCACCAAGACTGCCTTCGCTATCCTGCTGGGTCTCACCCTGGGCGTGCTCTGCTGGCAGTTCCCCTTCCTGCCGCGTCAGTACTCCACCGCCGACCTGCTCATTGTAGGTGGCCCCGCCTTCTTCCTGACCATGCTGCCTAACACCCGCCGCTACGTCAGCGGCTTCTTGGGCAGGGCCCTGCACTATGCCCTACCGGCAGCCGTTATCATCACAGCGGTACTGGTCTTCGTCAACGGCTACGGGCACGCTCTCGCCGGGGTCGCTACAGCGGAAATTCAGACCGCCACCTTCATCGCCCTTGTACTCATGGGTATCTACAACATCACCACCGTAGTGCGGCCCGTGCGCGGCGTCCGCCTGGCTATCGTGGCGGCCATGTACGCCGGGCTGGCCCTGGTTCTCCTACTCCCGCCCTCGCTCTGGTACCACCAGTTCACCATTCCTACCGGGGCATACTTACTAGCCACCCTAGGCTCAGCCGCTCTGGGCTGCCTAGCTATCGAAATCAACCTGCGCCTGCACACCGCCTGGCTGCGAGCCAAACACCCCCAGGTACTTGCACAGGGCTAACCTCAGGGAGTACGCTTGACCACGAACGGGGTTCACACCCCACACTCTATGTAGTCAATCATCAGGATTGTTACTGGTTCAGCAGGCAAGACCTGAGTTGCTATCAGCTCATACGGCACCGGTGCACCCGCGCCCACGCCGCTTCCATGAGCACCCGTCTACCCGCATCAGGGCACACGGTCCGATAGGCAACTCGGGTCTTTTTCGTCTTAACAGCTAGCAATCCGCACACACCAGTAAGGTTCCACCCGTGAATAACTCACAGATGGGCGAGAAGATCCTCGAAGGCCTGGGCGGCCCCGAGAACATCTCGCACTTTACCCACTGCGCCACCCGCCTGCGCGTGACCCCCAAGTCCAACAGCGCCATCGACCGCACCAAGATCGAAAACATCCCCGGCGTGCTCTCCATCATCGAGCAGTCCGGCCAGACCCAGGTCGTCCTCGGCGACAAGGTCGAATCGGTCTACAACGAAATGGTCAAGCTGCCCGGCATGAGCTCCGTCGGCGAAAGCTCCTCCAAGGGCGCAGTAGCCACCGACGAGAAGAAGGCCGGCGCCCTGACCCGCGTCTTCGACGTGCTCTCAGACTCCTTCCGCCCCATCCTCTGGGCGCTGCTGGGCACCTCCATGATTCTGACCCTGATCGTCTTCCTGCAGCAGCTGGGCTACTTCGGTCAGTACACCGACCTCACCGGTCAGGTCGTTAACATCGACATCGTCAACGGCCCCCGCCTGGCCGACGCCGATGCCGCAGCCGCCATGCTCAACGAATGGCGCGCAGCCTTCCCCTTCTGGTTCATCATGCTGGCAGCCTCCCTGTCAGTCCTGCAGTTCATGCCCATCATGCTGGGCGCAACCGCAGCTAAGCGCCTGGGCGCCAACATGTGGGTCGGTGCGGCTATCCCCGCAGCCCTCATGACCGGCACCTTCCAGGGCTTTGCAGACATCGCAGTGGACGGCGTCGTCCGCGTCCCCTTCCTGGGTCTTGACCTGCCCCTGTACGTCATGAACTACACCGGCCAGATCTTCCCGCCCCTCTTCGCAGCAGCTCTGCTGGCTCCCCTGGAGCGCTTCCTGAAGAAGGTCATCCCCACCATGCTGCACATGGTCTTCGTGCCCATGCTCTCCGTCATGATTCTGGTGCCCCTGACCGCCTTCCTCATCGGCCCCATCGGCATCAAGTTCGCTCTGGCTATCTCTGACTTCATCGGCGGCGTCAACGAAATCGCCCCCTGGCTGGTCGGTGGCCTCATCGCCGGTCTCTACCTCTTCATGGTTCCCCTGGGTCTGCACTGGCCCCTGAACGCCGTCATGATTAACAACCTGCAGACCGACGGCGTGGACTTCATCCAGTCCCCCATGGGCGCCTACAACTTCGCCGTCTTCGGCGTTGTCACCGGTGTTGCTATTGTGGCTCGCCGCAACAAGGAACTGCGCCAGACCGCTGTCGGCGCGGCCGCCTCGGGTCTGCTCGGTGGTATCTCCGAGCCCTCCCTCTACGGCATCGTCCTGCGCTACAAGCGCGTCTTCCCCCTGATTCTGGTTCCCGCCATCATCGGTGGTGCCACCATCTCAGCCCTGGGTGTTAAGTCCTACGCCTTCGCCTTCACCTCCCTGATTTCTATCCCCGCAATGCAGCCCTGGTACCTCTACATGATTGGTCTGGCCATCGCCTTCTTCGGCGCTATGGCAGGTGTACTGATCTTCGGCTACGAGTCCAAGGACCAGAAGGCTGAAGCCGCCGCCAAGGCCGCAGCCGTTGCAGAAACCGGCATCGGCGAATCCGCTGCCGAGGCAGCTACCCCCGCAGCCACCGAGGTTCGCAACGAAGCGGACGCCGCCACCACCTCAGCTACCCCCTGGGCCGCTGAAGAGGCAGCAGCACCCGCAGCAGGCACCGTCCTGACCATGGCATCCCCCCTCGAAGGCCAGGCAGTTCCCCTGTCTGAGACCCCCGACCCCATCTTTGCCGCCGAAAAGCTCGGCAAGGGTGCAGCCATCGTCCCCACCGGCAACACCGTGGTAGCTCCCGCCGCCGGTAAGGTCTCCGTCACCATGCCTTCCGGCCACGCTATCGGCCTGAAGCTCGACAACGGTGTAGAACTGCTCATTCACGTAGGTATCGACACCGTCAACCTGAACGGCGAAGGCTTCGACGTGAAGGTTGAAAAGGGCCAGCGCGTCAATCCCGGCGACATCCTGCTGACCTTCGACCCCGAGATTATCAAGAACGCCGGCTACTCCCTGGTAACCCCCGTTCTGGTCACCAATACCAACCGCTTCGCTGAGGTTGAGGGCGCTACCGGCGCCGTCCAGCCCGGCTCTGAGCTGCTGAAGGTTACCACCAAGTAATCCTGTCACGCTCTTTGATGCGCCGCCCCGCATCGTCCTTCCGGACGGTGCGGGGCGGCTTTCTATGCCTTTAAGCAAATCTCATAGTTACTGCCCGGTAATAAGTGCAGTTCAACGGGTTTTAGAATGACTGTATGTTTACCCTGAAATCCTTTTATGACCTGACTCTTGATGAACTCAACGAGATTTACCTGCTGCGCGGGCTGGTCTTTGTGGTGGGCCAGAAGATTACCGAAGAGAACGAGGTCGACCGGGCAGACCGGCAGGCCCTGCACTTCTTCCACGCCAATGAGCGCGGTGAGGTTTTGGCCTATCTGCGGCTTTTTGATTTGGCGACGTTCTCGGACGAGTCCCACCCGGCTGATCCCGGTGCCTGGACGCTGGGTCGGGTGGCAGTACATCCGGACGCCCGCGGCACCGGCTTGGGCCGCCGCCTACTCAATGAGGCACTGACCTGGATTGAAGAAAACACTGAGGCCGAACGCATCTCTATTAGCGCCCAGGCCTACCTAGCAGAGAGCTACTACGGGGCGGCAGGCTTTGAAGTTGTGGGGGAGCCCTACCTGGAAGCGGGTATCGAGCACGTGCACATGGTGCGCCCCATCGAGCGATAGCAAAAGAAGAAAAGCTACGCCAAATTCATGAGCTAAAAAGACGCTGTAACGTATTTTTTACATTTTTTTGAAGAGTTTTACATATAAACAGGGGTTTTTGTGGCGCAGTTCCCCAAAAGTGACCTAGTATATACATTACACATCGTGTGATTCACCACACCCAAGAGTTGGGAAGGCTTGCGCCGCCCCGCACACACAGGGTGAAGATCGCGGACCACAACATACATTTCCCCTTTTCAGCAAGGAGACACTAATGCGCAAGACCCGCATTTCCTCAGCTCTCGGCCTCTCAGCTGTAGCTGCCCTGGCTCTCTCAGCCTGCGCCAGCTCCGACACCGGCGCCTCCAGCACCTCAGGCTCCGACGCAGCTGCATCAGACAAGTCAGTTTCAATTGCTATCACCAACGTTTTCTCCTCACTGAACGTAGGCACCGCTGAAGGTAACTCAGACACCAACGGCATCATCGCTCAGATGACCAACCGTGGCTTCTACACCATCACCAACACCTTCGACATCCGCCACAACGAGTGGTTCGGCACCTACTCCATGACTGAAGAGGGCGAAGGCATCAAGGTTGACTACAAGGTCAACGACGACCAGAAGTGGTCAGATGGCAACGACATCGACAAGGGCGACCTGCTCCTGGCATGGGCTGCTCAGTCAGGCCACTTCGACAGCGAAGACGGCGAACTCACCTACTTCGACTTCGCAGGTGAAACCGCTGGCCTCGGCGGCGCAGAGGTCCCCGTTGTGAGCGAAGACGGCCGCTCCATCTCCTTCACCTACCCCAAGGCTTTTGCTGACTGGGAAATCGCCTACGACATCGACAAGCCCGCCCACGTTGTTGCTGAGCTGGCCGGTATGACCGAAGACGAGCTCATCGAGGCCATCGAGACCGCTACCCCCGGTGAAGAGAACGAGAACCTGCGCAAGATCGCAGACGCTTGGAACACCGGCTACAACACCACCACCATGCCTGCCAACGAAGCTCTGACCGTGGGCAACGGCCCCTACCTGGTCACCGCTGTTGAAGAGAACCAGTCAGTTACCCTGACCGCCAACCCCAACTACCAGGGTGACAAGAAGCCCGCCATCAACGAGGTTGTGCTCAAGGTTCAGGGCGACGTTGCAACCCAGATTCAGGCTCTGCAGAACGGCGAAGTCAACGCCGTTGCCCCCCAGGCCTCCATCGACACCGTCTCCCAGCTTGAAGCTCTGAGCGGCGTTGTCACCGAAACCCAGCCCGACCAGGCTTACGACCACCTCGACCTGAACGTCAAGGAAGGCTCACCCTTCGCTGACGAGAACGTCCGTAAGGCCTTCCTGCTGACCGTTCCCCGCCAGGACATCGTCGACAAGCTCATCAAGCCCATGGACGCCGATGCTCAGGTTCTGAACTCCCAGCTCTACGTAGCTTCCGACGCTGAGAACTACGCCAAGACCGTTGAGTCCAACAACTCCTCTGATTACCCCTCAGACGACATGGACGCCAACATCGAGAAGGCTAAGGAACTGCTGGGCGGCCAGACCCCCACCATCCGCATCCTCTACAACAACAAGAACCCCAACCGCATCAACTCCTTCCAGATGATCAAGGAATCCGCTGAGAAGGCAGGCTTCGTGGTTGTTGATGCCGGTAGCGAGCAGTGGTCATCTCTGCTGGCCGGTGGCGACTACGAGGCATCCATCTTCGGCTGGGTTTCCTCAGGTGTAGGTAACTCCTCACTGGGCCAGATCTTCAAGACCGGTTCATCCTCCAACTTCACCGGCTACTCCAACGCAACCGTTGACGCAGCAGCCGATGAAATCATGACCACCACCGACACCGCCCGCATCGAAGAACTGAAGATGCAGGCAGACGGCGAACTGTTCAAGGACGGCTACGGTCTGCCCCTCTTCCAGTCCATCGCTGTTACCTCGGTTTCCGACACCATCACCGGTGTACAGCCCAAGCCCGGTCAGCAGCCCCTGACCTGGAACATCGAAGAGTGGGACATCGCAGAGTAAGTACAGTTACGCTCTAGTCACGCTACAGATGGCAACTAACAATCTGTAACTGCCCTACGGCGCGGACGCTCACGAGCGTCCGCGCCTCTGGCTGTTTTGAGAGCACCCTCCTATTCCCAGGGTGTGCTCCCCTACCCATCAGGATTCATCATGCTCATGTACTCCGTGAGGCGCCTGATCACCGCAGTGTTCATTCTCTTCGGTGCATCGTTCCTCATCTACAACCTCGTGGCTATCGCGGGCGATCCCCTCGAAGAACTACGCACCTCGACTTCCCCCAACAAAGAAGCACTGATTGCCCAGCGCATCGATGCCCTCGATCTCGATGTCCCTGCCCCCCTGCGCTACTTCAAGTGGCTTGGCGGCGTGCTTGGCTGCTTTGCAGGTAAGTGCGACTTTGGTCAGAACCTGGCAGGCACACCCGTCACCCAGCTTCTCTCTAACGCTGTCTACCAGACCCTTACCCTGGTCGTAGCAGCCACCGTGCTCTCCATCCTGATCGGTGTCAGCCTGGGTATCATCTCAGCCCTGCGCCAGTACTCAGGCCTGGACTACACCGTGACCTTCGCCAGCTTCCTCTTCTTCTCCCTGCCCTCCTTCTGGATCGCAGTTCTGCTCAAGGAATTCGTCGCCATCGGCTTCAACGACTTCCTCCGCAACCCGGTGGTCACCATACCCACGACCCTGCTCATATCGGTGCTGGCAGGCCTCTTCTGGTACTCCGCCTCCTTCGGCAAGCAGAAGACCCGCTACCTGATGGGCCTGCTGGGCTTCGTCATCACCGCGGGCGCTATCGTCTTCGTTTCCACCACCAAGTGGTTCCTCACCCCCTTCCTGGGCATCCCCTTCATGCTGCCCCTGGGCCTGGGCGCCGCCGTCATTTTCACCATCCTGGTCTCCGGCCTGCGTAACCGCCGTGCCCTGGGTGCAGGTCTAACCATGGTCGTCGTTGGCCTAGCTGCCTACTTCCCCCTGCAGAACCTGCTCGACCTGGCCACCATGCTTATGGTCGTCCTCATCACCCTGGCATTCATGGCTCTGGGCTGGATTGTCGGTCTCGGTTGGGGTGGCTACGACAAGGGCCAGGGTGCCCGCGTCGGTATGCTCACCGGCCTGGCCATGGCTCTGCTAATTATCGCCGACCGCTTCATGCAGGCCTGGCCCGCCTACATCAGCAACAGCCGTATCAAGGGCCGTCCTATCCCCACTGCCAACGCTTCTACCCCCAACCTGCAGGGTGACTTCTGGATTCTGAACACAGATACCCTCACCCACATCCTGCTCCCCACCATCGCCCTAACCCTGATTTCACTGGCGTCCTACTCACGCTACTCACGTGCGTCCATGCTCGAAATCATGAACCAGGACTACATCCGCACCGCCCGCGCCAAGGGTGTCTCAGAGCGCTCCGTCGTCATGAAGCACGCCTTCCGCAACGCCCTGATCCCCCTGGCAACCATCATCGCCATGGACATCGGCGGCATCATCGGTGGCGCAGCGATCACCGAGCGTATCTTCGCCTTCAAGGGCATGGGTACCCTCTTCCTCGACTCGCTGGCCCACACCGACCCCAACCCCGTTATGGGCGTCTTCCTGCTGACCGGCATCCTGGCGCTCGTCTTCAACCTTGTGGCTGACCTTCTCTACTCAGCCCTCGACCCGCGTGTGAGGGTGAAAGCATAATGAGCACCAACGACAAGAACCTCAGCTCAGGGCCCGCTAAGGAGCCCACCACCGAGACCACCGCCCTGCGCTCCGTCGAAACCAACGTCGATATCCGCGCTCAAGAGTCCGTGGGTAAGACCCAGGGCCAGATTGTGCGCAAGCGCTTCCGCCAGAACACCGGTGCGGTTATCTCCCTGGCGATTCTTATCGCCGTGCTCCTGCTGGCGATTACCTCCATCGGCGTGGGCCCCATCCCCGGCTGGTGGAAGTACAACTACACCGAGATGAACCCCATCGTCAACGGTGCAGCCCCCAACGCCCAGCACTGGTTTGGCCAGGACGCCACCGGTCGTGACCTCTTCGCCATGACCATGCGCGGCGTGCAGAACACCTTCCTGGTGGTCATCCTGATTACCAGCATCGCCGGCTTCCTCGGCGTGCTCTTCGGTGGTCTGGCAGGCTACTACCGCGGCTGGATTGAAGCCGTCATCATGCGCTTTACCGACATGGTTATCATCATCCCCCTGATGCTGCTGACCGCCGTGCTCGGTAAGCTGGCCGGTAGCTACTTCCACGGCATCTGGAACACCATCATGTTCGGTGTGGTCGTGGGTCTACTCTTCTGGTCATCCCTGGCCCGTCTGGTCCGCGCAGAGTTCCTCTCCCTGCGCGAACGCGAGTTCGTGGACGCCGCCCGCCTGGCAGGTGCCTCGGACCTGCGCATCATCTTCAAGCACATCCTTCCCAACGCCATCGGCGTGGTCACCGTGAACGTGTCACTGATGATGAGCTCCGCAATTCTGACCGAAACCGCGCTCTCCTACCTGGGCTTCGGCATCAAGGCCCCCGACTGGTCACTGGGTTCACTGATTTCAGCGAACCAGTCAGCCTTCTCTACCCGCCCCTGGCTCTTCTGGTTCCCCGGCCTCTTCATTCTGGTGATTTCACTGGCCGTCAACTTCGTTGGCGACGGCCTGCGTGACGCCTTTGACCCCCGCCAGAAGAAGTTCAACCCCAAGAAGGCAACCAAGCGTACCGCCCACTCAGCCGAAAACGGCGTGGGTATCGACGGCTCAGCAACCACCCCCGCAGCAGCTACTGCCGCGGCAGGCACCGCCACGGTACACACCTCCCTTGCCTCAGAGGTAGAGACCCCCGCCAGCAGCCGAACCTCAGACTCCCTTGACCAGGACCTGGACGGCCCGGCAGGCTCACCTCAGAACAAGTAGCTCTCATCGCACGAGGCGGTGAGCGCACCAGCACTCACCGCCTCGTTGATAACCGAATAGAGAAGGCAGAACCTCCCGGCCTACCGAAAGCTTAGAAGGCTAAGCCAGCCACAGCGGCCAGAAGCAAAAGGATGAAAATAGCCAGCCCACGGGCGTCCACCCGGCTTTCCTGCCGGGGCGGAACCGCCTCAAGGGCAGCGTCCTCAACCAGCTCCTGCCAGTAGCCGCGCAGCACCAGGGCAACCGCCCCCGCCGCCGAATTCGGAAGATCCGAAGCGCGCACTGACCGCTCTGCACCGTAGGTGATAGCGGGCAAACGCTCAAGATCCTGACGATGGGCAGAAAGGGACGCCACCATACCGCTTGACGGCAAACCAAAAGCCTGAAAACGCTTGGTGGGAGTCACCAGGGTCAGATGGTACTTGGTTGAAATATCAATCAGGGCAGCGTAATTGACCCGGTGGGTTACAAAGGGGTTATAGATGGTGATGTCGTCGGCACCAGCAACCAGGCGGGATCGGCCCAGCACGTACCAGACGGTATAGGCCATCCACAGCACGCCCCAGCCACCGGTCAGCAGGGCTGATAAGCCACCGCTAACTGCCAAGGCCACCAGCACGCTCGCTGCAACCAGCACAGCGCACCAGGTGTAAAAAGGGGCGGTCTTCACGCGAAAGGTAACCGGAGGGTTCTGCAAATACTGAGACTTCATAGTCTCTCGATTCTCTCAGATGAGACAGCTCCACCACACCAATCTTCTACAGAAACAACCAAGAGTTGGGAAAACCAGTGAATACACCAACCACTCAGCCAACCGGCGCCCAGCCGGTCCTCGAAGTCCGCGACCTCAGCGTTGACTTCGGCGTCGAACGTACCTGGGTTCCCGCCGCCATGAACCTCAACTACGAGGTGCATGCCGGTGAGGTCCTCGCCATTGTGGGTGAATCCGGCTCAGGTAAGTCCGTTTCGTCCATGGGTATGATCGGGCTGCTGCCCAAGAACGCCCGCGTCACCGGCTCCGTCAAGCTCAACGGCCGCGAACTCATCGGCCTGACCAACACCGAGCTTCTCAGCGTGCGCGGTGAAGAAGTCGCCGTGATCTTCCAGGAACCCATGACCGCCATGAACCCGGTCATGACCGTGGGCGACCAGATCGTTGAAACCCTGCGCCTGCACAAGAACATCTCACCGGCAGAGGCTAAAGAAGAAGCCATCAAGATGCTTGAGATGGTCGAAATGCCCGACCCCATCAAGGCCTTCAACTCCTACCCCCACCAGATGTCCGGTGGCCAGCGCCAGCGCGCCATGATCGCCCAGTCGCTCTCCACCAACCCCAAACTGCTCATTGCAGATGAGCCCACCACGGCACTCGACGTGACCGTGCAGGCAGAAATTCTTGAGCTCATGCGCAACCTGCAGAAGAAGCTCAACTCAGCCATCATCCTGATCACCCACGATATGGGCGTGGTCGCCGACCTGGCCGACCGTGTTGCCGTCATGCGCCGCGGCCAGATCGTTGAGACCGGCGAGATTCACGAGGTCTTCAACAACCCCCAGCACGAGTACACCCAGGCCCTACTCGGTGCCGTGCTCCACCTGGGTGGCGACGAAATCGACGTGAACGCCGCCATCGACGACGCCGCCGAAAACCAGCGTCCGGCCACCGCCCTGCTAGAGCAGGTAGCCCCCCAGCGCACCGGCGACGTCATCCTCTCCCTCAAGGACGTCGCCCTCGAGTACCCCAAGCAGGGGCGGGTTGGCCCCTTCCGCGCCGTCACCGGCGCCAACCTCGAAATCCGTGCCGGTGAGGTACTGGGGCTCGTGGGTGAATCGGGCTCCGGTAAGTCCACCATCGGCCGCGCAACCGTCGGCTTCCTGCAGGTTGCCGAAGGTGAGCTAAACGTCTGTGGCGTCGACATGCGCAAGCCCAGCCGCAAGGACCTGGCCGAGGTACGCAAGCACGTGGGTATGGTCTTCCAGGACCCCTCATCCTCCCTCAACCCCCGCCTGCCCATCGGCGAATCCATCGGTGAGCCCATGATGCTTGCTGGCGTAGCTAAGGGAGCCGAGCTGCAGAAGCGTATCGAGGAGCTCCTGGACCGTGTAGAGCTGCCCCGCTCCTACCGCAACCGCTACCCGCACGAGCTCTCCGGCGGCCAGAAGCAGCGCGTCGGCATCGCCCGCGCCCTCTCCCTCAAGCCCAAGCTCCTCATTGCGGACGAGCCCACCTCAGCCCTCGACGTATCGGTCCAGGCCCGTGTGCTCGAGCTTTTCCAGGAGCTCCAGGAAGAAATGGGCTTCGCCTGCCTCTTCGTCACCCACGACCTGGCCGTCATCGACGCCCTGGCAGACCGCATCGCGGTGATGCGCCGCGGTGAAATCGTGGAGCAGGGCCCGCGTGAGCAGATCCTGCGCCACCCCCGTGAGGTCTACACCCAGCGTCTGCTGGCCGCTGTGCCGCTGCCCGACCCGGACGCCCAGGCTGAGCGCCGCGAACTGCGCGCCAAGCTGCTGGACGAGACCGGCCACGTCGTCAGCTAACCACAAGACAAAAGGAGCTCCACCAGATTCTGGTGGAGCTCCTTTTGTGTACCTATACGTGTATTTCGGTGGCAGAGAATGCAAAGGACGTGCTAGCGCCAGCTGACCCTCTCGGGCTCGCGCTGGGGCGCTCGCCCGATTCACGCCAGACCCAGCCAGCTGGCTTCTAGCACGTCCTTTGCATTCCCCACGCTTAGCCGGTTCAGGTCAGGGGTGGGGTAGGGCGCTACGTCCGCTGGCTCGGGGCTGGCGTGAATCACGACGAGCCGCCAGGCGAGGAGTGAGAGGGTCGGCGGACGTTGCGCCCTAACCTACCCCTTAACTCCACTCCCCTAATTCATCTTGTTGCGCCAGTCGGCGTCCTTACCCGCGCGGGCATCGCGCAGGGCCTGCAGGTTCTGCTTGATGAGGGCTTCGGGCTCGACGGGGCGGCCGCCCGCTGAGTGGGGGGTGATGATGATGTTCTTGGCATCCCACAGGGGGTCGCTGGAGGGCAGGGGTTCTTCGACCACCACGTCGATGGCGGCACCGGCGATGCTCCCTGAGTTGAGGGCTTCAATCAGGTCAGCTTCGTTGACGGTGGGGCCGCGGCCGACGTTAATGACGTAAGCCCGCTGAGGCAGCTTGGCCAGACGGGCTGCGTCAAGGGAGTTCTTGGTTTCCTCGGAGTTGGGCAGAATCATGACCAGGATGTCGGTGGTTTCTAGGACCGAGTCGATGTCGTCGGTGGCGACCACGGGGAAGCCCGCGCGCTCGCCTGCTGAGCGGGCGATACCGGTGACGTCGGCGCCGAAGGCGTCGAAGAGGCGGGCGGTTGCCTGGCCGATAGAGCCAAAGCCCCAGATGGTGACCTTGGCGCCGAGCAGGGTGGTGACCTGGTCGGCGGGGTGGAGTTCCTGGGGGCCGCCGAGTTCGGTGGCCCAGTTCTTCTGTGCCTGGTGCTCGGCCAGGGTGGGCAGGAAGCGTACAAAGTTCAGGGCCAGGGCCAGGGTGTGTTCGGCAACGGTCTTTGAGTGCAGGCCGCTGCCGGAGGCGATGACGGCCTCGGGGCGGAAGCCCGCGGCGCGGGCCTGGTCGGGGCCTGCCAGCAGCGCCTGGACCAGCTCTACCTGCTGAAGGTGGGCGGCGGCGTCCTTGAGCTGGTCGTTGGTGTTGCCCCATGCCACCAGCACATCGGCGTCGTGATGTTCGGGGTCGATGTTGACGGTGGGGTCGTAGCTGACCAGCTCATCGCCGGCTTCAGCGCCCAGGGCGCTCTGGTCAAGGGTGATTGATGTGGGCAGAAGAATCTTCATGGTGTACTCCTTTGTTCCAAGTGTCAGGCGCGGGGGCACCCACTAGCCACTTTACCCCCGCAGGGCCCTGCCAGGCCTACCCGTGACGCAGCATGACGGACGGGGTCGCGGCTAGTCCTCGCGCAGCAGGTGGCGGAAGGTCTGCACGGCCTCGCGGATTATCTCATCACGTTCAGTGCTCTCGGGCACACCGCGAGTGTAGTCCATATAGCGGAGCAGGGCCGAAGTGATACAGAGGGCTGCACGCAGGCGGGGTTCTGAGGCCCCTTCTCCGGCTTCACTTTCAGGCAGGTAGGGCCAGGGGCCGCGGCGTCCGCTCGCGCTGAACTCCACCCAGTTGACGGTGCGCAGCAGGTCAGCCAGGGTCTTTTCACACTCGATATGGTGAGTTTTCAGGCGGTAGCGCAGCTCCGGGTATTCCTGCACCAGGGGGCGCACCTGCGGGTAGGTGGGGCTGTCGACCGATGCGACCATGATGTCGAGCATCAGGTGGGCGACGCGCTCAAAAATATAGAGGTCCTGGCGGGCAGCATCGCGCTGCAGAATGTCATCGGTAATGACGGGGGCGCGCAGGCCCAGCACAGCGTCCTCTTTACTGGCGAAATAGTTGAAGAGGGTGCGGGGGCTCACCCCGGCAGCTTCAGCGATTTCGTCGGTAGTGGTGGCTTTGAGGCCCTTCTCAAGCACAAGCTTGAGTGCGGCCTCGTGAATCGCGGTGTGGGTTCGCTCCCGGCGCTGCTGGCGCACGGACTTCTCGGGTTTCTTCACACCACCAGTCTATTGCAGAGGTGCGGAGAACCTAAGCTAGGTGAGATATTACGGGCAGGGTACGAGCATCGCGCGTAGAGAGCTTTCTGACTATGTGGACAAGCCCCACCCCGCACTCGGACCCCGGGTAGACTTAGAAAGGTGAACTTCAGCCTACCTTTTCTCGATATCACGAACCTGCCGGATTGGCTCTCGATAACCCTGGTCGTTATCGATATCCTCATCCGCATCACCGTTATTTTCTGGCTGCCCTACAACCGCAAACCCGTGGTTGCGCTGGGCTGGCTGATGGCGATTTTCTTTATTCCCTTCGTGGGCCTGTTTGCTTTCTTAATTTTTGGTTCAAACCTGGTGCCCCGGCACCGCCGCAGCCGCCAGCGCAGCATGAACCAGATTATTAAAGACTCCATCGAGGGGGACGACGCCGTGCTGGGCGACCCGGAGCTCTCTGAGCCTGCACGGGTGGCAGCTAACCTCAACTACAAGCTCGGCGCTCTGCCCCTGATTGGCGGCAACGACTTCGAGCTGCGCCACGACAACAACGCAGCCCTGCAGGAAATCGCCAAAAAGATCGACCAGGCTAAGAAGTACGTTCACTTCGAGTTCTACATCACCGCCCTCGATAGCACCACCGAGCCCCTCTGGGACGCCCTGGTGCGCGCCCACCAGCGCGGTGTAGCGGTCCACGTGCTCATCGACCATATCGGGTCCCGCAAGTACCCCCGCTGGAAGGAACTCCAGCGCAAGCTCAACGATGCAGGGGTGCCCTGGCGGCTCATGCTCCCCCTCAAGCCCTGGAAGGGCCAGTGGCAGCGCCCCGACCTGCGTAACCACCGCAAGATTGTGGTCATCGATGGAGAGCTGGCTTTCTCCGGCTCCCAGAATGCCATCGATAGCACCTACAACCTCAAGGGCAACATCAAAAAGGGCCTAGAGTGGAAGGACCTCTCCTTCTTCTGCACCGGCCCCGTGGTGCACGAGCTCAACGCGGTTTTCGTCTCTGACTGGTACGCCGAAACCAAGGAACTCCTGCTCGATGAAATCGACGCCGACATCGAAGCCAACGAAGAGGCAGGGCAGGAGGGCCAGCGTCCGCTCGCCCAAATCGTGCCTTCTGGCCCCGGTTTCGAAACCGAAAACAACCTGCGCCTGATCAACCACCTGATTTACAACGCAGAAGAACGCATCATCATCTGCTCCCCCTACTTCGTACCCGAAGAAACCCTGCTGCAGGCCCTAACCAACATGGCACTCTCGGGTATCGACGTGACCCTGATCGTCTGCGAGAAGGGCGACCAGTTCCTGCCGATTATGGGGCAGCGCTCCTACTACGAGCAGCTGCTCCGCTCGGGTGTGAACATTCAGCAGTACCCCGGCCCCACCGTTCTGCACTCCAAGTTCATGATTGTGGACGACGAAATCACCTTCATCGGCTCCTCCAACATGGACCCCCGCTCCTTCGCCCTCAACTTTGAGGTCTCCACTTTTATCGTGGGCAAGGCTATGGTGCAGGAACTCGAAGGCGTAGCCCGGGACTACATCTCCCGCTGCAAGCACCTGCGCTACGACGAGTGGGTCAACCGCCCCAACCACCAGAAGGTTGCCGAAAACCTATGCCGCCTGTGGAGCGCCCTGCTCTAACCGTCGGCACGGCATAAAGAAGATAAGGACGCCGCCCCGCACTCCCCTGCCCGTTGGCAGGAAGGTGCGGGGCGGCGTCCTTGCCTTAATATTTATCTACTAAAAATGTAGTACGGGTTACATTTATCCAGAAGCTAGGTATACTTATTAAACGCACAAATGAACGAGTAAGGAGAGATGCCCATGACACCCTACTACTCGAAAACCACTCTGGCTTCTGCTTTTTTGATAGGTTCAATGGCCTTTGCGGGTTGCGGAGCCGCGCAGGAGGCCTCTGACTCAACGTCATCTTCTGTGGAATCAGTAGGGGCTGCCATTAACCTCACTGAAGAACAGAAGCGCCAGCTGGAACCTGCTATCAAGAACTACTTCATGAAGGCAAGAGAAGCTGGCTCTTTGCATAATATGCCAGATGATATTCAAGCCATCATCGACAAAGCTGAGGGCGGCGAAGACGCTGAAAATCTCAAAGACCTCGGTAAAGCTATCGATACGTTGAGCGCCGATGATCGCCAGAAGTTACTAGAGTACAGTCGCGGAATTGACCCTACCTATGACCTCTTCGAACGATCTGGTCTGACTGAGGGAGAAGATGTTGCTCTCAGTCTTATGAATACTTTTGTTGGGTCAATGTTCTCTGGCCTGGACACTGCAATCATTGAATCCATCACGGTTGACCTCAATAAAGTTGAATTTGGTGAACGGACCGCAACGACCAGCACAGATTCTTTTCTAACTGAAACAGAGACATCCACAAGCACGTCGGTTCCTGAAAGCGTCACGGCTGCTGCTGAAGGTGCTCTCGTAGCGTTGTTTGACGGTACTAGCTTCACCTATGAGGAGGGAGCTTGGAAAATCGATGCGGATAGCTTCCTTGATACCTTTAACCGTTCCATCGACGATGCGAATAAGTAGATAAAGATATCTTGCCGAGCTTCAAACTTCTCAGAAAAGAATAGCCAGAACGCCCCCATGTAAGGACGCCGCCCCGCACTCCCCTGCCCGTTGGCAGGAAGGTGCGGGGCGGCGTCCTTACAGCTCTAAGAACTAGTGGCCTGCGGCCTCAGCCTTCTCAGCGTTCTCAAGCGCCAGCTTGAGGAAGTCACGGGCCGGGGTGTCGGCAGCCGACGGCTTACCCGCGTAGGCGCCGCGGTACTTGGCGGCCGGGTGGCGCTCGTCCACGTACTTGTTGCCCTCACCGAAGAGGCTCTCACGCAGGGTGGAACCCTCATAAGCGGTGCGGTAGCGGCCGCGCTTCTGCAGCTCGGGAACAACGAACTCAACGAAGTCCTCAAAGGAGCCAGGGGAAACGTGGTAAGCCAGGTTGATGCCGTCCAGGCCGCCCTCGTCAATCCACTTCTCCAGCTCATCGGCAACAGTCTGGGGGGAACCCACCAAAACCGCACCCATGCCGCCGGTGGCGCAGTGCTCGGCGATGTCCTTGCGGGTCCACTCCTTCTCCTTATCCTGCAGGGTAAAGGGGGTCAGGAAGGACTGAATCGACTCGGTCTCAACGTACTTGAGGGCCTCGTCCTCATCGAACTGGTCCAGGTCAAGGCCGCTCCAGCCGCCGATGATGCCCTGGGAAGCCTCAACATTCTGGTACTTGAGGTACTCGGCGTACTTGGCCTGGGCCTTCTCGTCGGTCTCGTCCACAACAACGGAGAGCATCGCCAGAATCTTCACGTCATCGCGCTTGCGGCCGGCCTTTTCAGCCTCAGAACGGATACGCTCGGTCAGAACCTTGGTCAGGTGGGGACGCAGGGCGGTAATGAAGATAGCCTCGGCGTGCTGGCCCGAGAAAGCCTGACCGCGGGAGGACGCACCGGCCTGGAAAATCACGGGGGTGCGCTGGGGTGAAGGCTCGGTCAGGGCGATGCCGGGCACCTGGAAGTACTTGCCCTTGTGCAGGATGGGGTGAACCTTAGAGGGGTCAGCAAAGACACCGTTTTCACGGTCGCGGGGCACAGAGCCGTCCTCCCAAGAGCCTTCCCACAGCTTGTAGCAGACGTCGAGGAACTCTTCGGCAATCTCGTACCGCTCATCGTGCTCAATCTGACCGGGCAGACCCTGGTTCTCAGCAGCAGACTGAAGGTAGGAGGTCACCACATTGAAGCCCACGCGACCACCGGTCAGGTGATCCAGGGTGGAGTAGGAACGGGCCAGAGTATAGGGCTGGTTGTAGGTCACAGCGGCGGTCACGCCAAAGCCCAGGTGCTCGGTTACAGCGGCCATAGCAGAAATCTGCAGGAAGGGGTCACCCACAGGAACCTGGGCGCCGTCCTTCAGTACGGGAGCTACTGAATCCTTGTAGACATCGTAGACACCCACCACGTCAGCGATAAAGACAGCGTCGAACAGACCCTTCTCGCAGACCTTGGCCAGGTCGGTCCAGTACTTAATGGTGTTGTACTCATCCGCCCGGTTACGGGGGTGACGCCACAGGCCAAAGCTCTGGTGGCTGGTGGTAGTCATATCGAAGGCGTTGACGACGATGCGCTTCTTCTCGGTCATGAACCGGGCCCTTTCACAGGTGGTGCTTGGCCCTCCGCGCCCGTGCTGCCACCGGCGTCCTTACCCAAAGTAAAAGGCACCGAGCCTTCGCGAAGGTGGCGCCTGGTTGCGCCGTACTTGCATTACTGCCTGATCCTCATCTGGGGCACCCCGCTACGGGAGAGGGTTGCCGCCCAACTAGCCAGAGCTTGACGTTGGGACTCTTGATCTTGAGATTTAGTGTAGCCCGCCCGGCCTGCCCAGGTGCAAGCATCTGAGGCTACGTTTCACATTGTGGCGCGTGTTGAGCTCTGTTACGGACGCCGGCGAGTTTCGGTCAGTTTTACCCACAGCGTCACACTCGTAACCGGCCGAAATACCGCGTCATACTCTTGCCCAGTCCCAACAAACGCCCCTAGCGTTGAAAGCGTTAACCATCCAGAGCGACCGAGAGACTTGGCTCAACGACGTCGCAGCAACCTCCCTACACCAGGGGTCGGTGCTAACGCCAAGAGACGATGGAGAAAGCATGAGCGCACCCACGCTAGAACGCACCCCCACCACCCTCACCGCCTGCGAAATCGACTTCAATGCCGTTGGCAAGACCTTTATCGGTGAGCGCGGGGAGACCCGCACCGTCCTTGAAAACGTGTCGTTTACCGCCTACCCCGGTGAGATTATTTCGATTATTGGTTCCTCGGGCTGCGGCAAGTCGACCCTCTTACGGGCTGCTGCAGGCCTGGGGACAGCGACCGCCGGTACCGTCACGATTGACGGCAGCCCGGTACGGGGTCTCGATTCCCGTGTGGCTATTGGTTTCCAGGAGCCGCGTCTGCTGCCCTGGCGCACCGTTGAGAAGAACGTGGCGCTAGGTCTGCCCAAGGGTACCCCCAAGGACGTTGCCCGCGAGCAGGTTGCCCGCCTTCTGGACGTCGTGGGGCTGGCAGACTACGCCCAGCACCGCC
Organism: Rothia nasimurium; assembly: GCF_928381415.1. GTDB lineage: Bacteria > Actinomycetota > Actinomycetes > Actinomycetales > Micrococcaceae > Rothia > Rothia nasimurium_H. Next base: position 168,710 of record NZ_CAKMSF010000005.1, on the reverse strand, counting down.
CCCGTGAGATTTCCGGTGGCATGGCTCAGCGCGCCTCCCTGGCACGGGCGCTGGCGCGGAACCCCGGCGTCCTTCTGCTCGATGAGCCCTTCGGCGCCCTTGATGCCCTCACCCGCATCAACATGCAGGATCTGCTGCTCGATATTCATGCCCACGACCCGGCCACCGTCCTGCTGGTCACCCACGATGTGGAAGAGGCCCTCTACCTCTCAGACCGGGTGATTGTGCTGGGTAAGCCAGGCCCCGCCGCACCCGCGACGATTGCCCGCATCGTTGAGGTGCCCGATCACCGCCCGCGCGACCGCGGCAACCCCGCACTATCGTCCCTGCGTAAAGAACTTTTGGCCGAACTCGGCGTTGAAGAACACTAGGAACACACATGTCACTCATTTCTCGTCTCACCACCACCTCTGCCCTGCTCGCAACCGGCACCCTACTACTGACCGGGTGCCTGGCAGGGGAAAACGCTTCTACCGCCGATACTTCTGCCGCAGCGGGCGACACCACCGTCACCATCGACTACGCCACCTACAACCCGCTCTCCCTGATTATCAAGGAAAAGGGCTGGCTTGAGACCGCCCTACAAGAGCAGGGTAAGGACGTCGAATGGGTACAGTCAGCCGGTTCGAACAAGGCTAACGAGGCCCTGCGCTCCGGTGCGATTGACGTGGGTTCCACCGCGGGCTCAGCTGCCCTGCTGGCTCGCTCTAACGGCTCCCCCATTCAGGTGATTGACCTCTACTCCCAGCCCGAGTGGCCCGCTCTGGTGACCCGCACCAACACCAGTATCTCATCGGTGAAAGATCTGGCCGGTAAAAAGGTAGCCGTCACCAAGGGCACCGACCCCTACTTCTTCCTGCTCCAAGCTCTTGAAGAAGCAGGAGTATCACCCGATGAGGTCACCATCGAGCAGCTGCAGCACGCCGACGGCCGCACCGCCCTCAACCAGGGCATCGTAGACGCCTGGAGCGGCCTTGACCCCATCATGGCCAGCGCCGAAATTGAGGACGGCAACACCCTCTTCTACCGCAACGTCGACTTCAACACCTACGGCTTCCTGAACGCCACCGAGGACTTCATCGAGAGCGACCCCGAAGCCGCCCAGACCATCGTTGACGTCTACGAATACGCCCGCGACTGGGCACTCGCCAACGAAGAAGAGGCCGTGCAGATTCTGGCGGACGGCTCCGGAATTGAGCTTGAAACCGCCCAGGTCGTCTGGGACCGCACCTACCTCGATATCGATAACGTACCCGGCGACAAGCAGCTCGCCGTGCTGGAGAAGGTCGGCCCCTACCTGGTTGAATCCGGCGACGTTGCCTCACAAGACGAAGTAGACACCGCCCTGGGCAGCATCGTCAACGATACCTTTGCCCAGAAGGCCGACCCCGCCCGCATTTCAACCCTGGTGGCTGAGTAATCATGTCAGTTACCTCTGATCTCACCACCCAACCGGCAACCCGCCGCCGTCTGGCGCGCACCGAAACACCGGCGTCCGCGAAGGTACCCCGCCGCCCCCTGCTCACCCGCCGCTGGGCACCCTGGCTCGGCGCCCTGCTGCCCCTGATTCTTCTGGCGCTCTGGCAGTACCTGAGCACCGCCGGGGTCTTCAGCGCAGTTCAGCTCCCCGCCCCCTCCAAGGTGGTTGCTGCCGCCCTCGATCTGGCAGGACGCGGCCAGCTCGGCCTGCACGTCGCAATCTCAACCCAGCGCGTGGTACTGGGCTTCAGCATCGGCGCTCTCTTGGGGCTGCTGCTCGGAGCCTGGGTAGGGCTCTCCCGCTGGGCCCAGGTGCTCGCCGCCCCCACTATCGGCGCCCTACGCGCTGTACCGTCGCTGGCCTGGGTGCCCCTGCTGCTGCTCTGGATCGGCATCGGTGAAAACTCCAAGGTCACCCTCATCGCTATCGGCGCCTTCTTCCCCGTCTACACCACCGTCTCGGCGGCCCTAGCCCACGTGGACCCCAAGCTGGTTGAAGCGGCCCGCACCTTCGGCGTCCGCGGCATCAACCTCTTTACCACCGTGCAGCTACCTGCCGTTCTACCCGCTGTGGTCTCGGGTCTGAGGCTGGCCCTGGCGCAGGCCTGGCTCTTCCTGGTCGCCGCCGAACTGCTTGGTGCTTCGATGGGGCTGGGCTTCCTACTCACCGACTCCCAGAACAACGGCCGCACCGACCGCCTGCTCCTGGCCATCGTGCTACTCGCTATCCTGGGTAAAATCACCGACGCCCTGCTGGGTGTGTTCGAACGCTGGGTCAAGGCCCGGTTCCCCAGCAACTAGAAGACGAGGTGGGCGGACGCGCCGGGTTGAGGGGCGAGGGCGCGACCATCCGTGAATGTAACCGAAAGCTTCATCTGCATGTTCTTTGAACACGCAGATGAAGCTTTTGGCTACCTACAGCACTGGTGAAGCTCCCCTGTGGAAAACAGCCCTTCAAGCGTCATACAAACGCATAGAGGTATAAACCCACACAAAACACCCCGAGTTATCCACAATTTATATATAACCCCTTGTCATGGACGAAACTATAGGAGACATTCATGGCATGGAACAATTCTTTACCGAAGTAAAAACCTCTACGGAGCTGCGCCATCTCGGGAAGTCGTCCTCAAGCATCACCAGGGCGTGTCAGGGCGGAACCCTTCGTCGCATCTGCCACGGAGCCTACATCAAGACCTCCACCTGGAACAGCTGGGACGCCCGCGCCCGCTGCATCGCCCAACACGTAGGGTTTCTCAAAACCAGATCAGACTTCGTGCTCAGTCATGTATCTGCAGCACTCTGGTGGGATGCGCCCCTACTGCGGCTCCCCCGCAAAATTTGGGTCAGCCATCCAATGGAGACCGTCCGCTCTACCCCAAAAGTCCATGTCAGCCGTGCCCGAAAGACAGAGTGCTCATCTGCTGTCTTCCATCAAGGAGCTTTTGTCACTCCTCCCCTACAAACAGCAGTCGACTGTGCGCTGACTCTGCCCATACTTGATGCCCTGTGTATCGTGGACTTTTTTCTCAACCAAGGACTCATCGCCGCTTCTGATTTCACCAGTAGCATCACGGGTTTACGTTGCAAAGGGGTCAAAAACGCGCGTGAGGTCAGCCGTCTCATGAGCGAACGCTCAGAATCTCCTGCGGAAACGGTGACCCGCTATCGAATTGCGATGTGGGGGTTCACCCCGCCCAAGGAACAGGCAACCATTTGGGTGGGGAGTTCCTACTACCGCCCCGACTTTCTGTGGGAAGAGCTCAAACTCATCTTAGAAGTCGACGGTTACGTCAAATATGATGGCACCTACGGCGACCCTGGGGCAGCTATCCGCGCTGAGAAAAGACGCCACCGTGACCTTGAGAAACTCGGGTACCGGGTCATTAGGGTGCAGTGGGAAGACATCGTGCATCACCCGGAAAATTTACGCATCCTTTTGGTCAATGCCGGGGTGCGGTAACGTGGCGTGTGCTCGGCGAATGTCGTCAAAACCTTCATGTGCATGTTCTTTGAACGCGCAGATGAAGGTTTCGGTTACATTCGGGGACGAAGCAGGCGGACGGACGCGCGTCACGCGGCGTCATAAACGTTAAGGGGCGTCACGGTTTAGTAGCAGTGGCTCGCAGGTGCTTACCCTGAAAGAGATTTTGTCCATCACGAGCGATACGAGAGACCTGGCTCTACGACGATCGCAGCAACCACGCCGAACAAGCCGCCCACGGGCGTCCTGCGAGAACCGGCGCCGGTGCTACAGCCAGCTACCGATGGGAGATACCCTTGGGCGCACCTGCCGACTTCGTGTACACCGACCCCTTCAATCCCACGCCCAACCCGGCGCTCATCTCAGATAAGGCCCGAATCCAATTCTGGGCTGACCAGGCTAAAGCCCGCCTGACCTGGGGTGAGATGTTTGACGAAGCCAACCCCCACACCTTCGCCAAGCCGCAGAGCCTGGGCCTCGATGATGAGGGTATCGAGCAGTTCACCGTGCCCGAGATTAAGTGGTTCGAGGGCGGCAAGCTCAACGTTGCCTACAACTGCGTAGACCGCCACGTCGAAGCGGGTAAGGGCGATAAGGTGGCCCTCTACTTCGAAGGTGAACCCGGTGACCGCGAGGCTATCACCTACGCTGAGTTGCAGCGCCATATTGCCAAAGCAGCCCACGGCCTGGAGAAGCTGGGCGTCGGCAAGGGTGACCGTGTGGTGATTTACCTGCCGGTGATTCCCGAAACCATCATCTTCACTCTGGCCTGTGCCCGTATTGGCGCTATCCACTCCCTGGTTTTTGGAGGTTTCTCCGCCGAGGCCCTGAAGTTCCGGGTGGAAGATACCGGCGCTAAGGTGCTCATCACCACCGACGGGCAGAACCGCCGCGGAACCGTCGTGCCGGTCAAGGCTACCGCCGATGAGGCCTGCTCGGGTGAGAACAACATCGAGCACGTGATCGTCATTGACCGCACCGCTGGCACCCCCGAAGCCCACGCCGCCGTGCCCTGGACTGAGGGCCGCGACATCTGGTACCACGACCTGGTCGATGACCTGCCCGACACCCACGACTACCAGCTCTTTGACGCTGAGACCCCCCTCTTTATCATCTACACCTCGGGTACCACCGGTAAGCCCAAGGGTCTGGTGCACACGTCCGCTGGCTACCTGACCCAGGTGGCCTACACCCACGCCCTGCTCTTCGACCTGCTCCCCGAAATTGAGGACGAGCAGGGCCAGCGCCGCGTGGACGAACTGGCAACCGTCAACGACCCCGCCAAGGTTGAGAACACCGTTCACTGGTGCACCGCCGACCTGGCCTGGGTCACCGCCCACACCTACGAAATCTACGGGCCGCTGCTCAACGGCGTCACCGAGGTCATTTACGAGGGCACCCCCAATACCCCCACCTTTGAGCGCCACTTCGAGGTGATTGAACGCTACGGGGTCACCAACTATTACACGGCCCCCACCCTGATTCGCTCCCTCATGGGTGCCTTCCCTGACGGCCCGCCGGCGGGCAAGTACGACCTCTCATCTGTGCGCCTGCTGGGGTCGGTGGGTGAGTCCATCAACCCCGAGGCCTGGCGGTGGCTGCGGACGCATGTGGGCGGGGGCACCGCGTCCTTCATCGATACCTGGTGGCAGTCCGAGACGGGCTCGACCGTCTGCTCGCCGCGTCCGCACGACCCCCAGTTCGCGCCCGCTGGCACCTTCGCGGACGACGCACCCCACACGGCATCCAAGCCCGGCTGCGCGACCCGGGCGGTTCCGGGTATCTCAACCCGCGTGGTCGATGAGCACGGGGCCGACGTTGAGCCCGGCCTGCAGGGCTTCATTGTGGTCGATAAGATTGGCCCCTCCATGGCCCGCACGGTCTGGGGCAACCCCCAGCGCTACCTAGATTCCTACTGGCGGCACTACGGCGAGCGCGGCTGGTTCTTGGCCGGTGACGGCGCCAAGGTCGATGACGAGGGCGATGTCTATATTCTGGGCCGTATCGACGATGTCATTAACATTTCGGGCCACCGCCTGTCGACCATTGAGATTGAGTCTGCCCTGGTTACGCATGAGGCTGTGGTGGAGGCCGGGGTCTGCCCGGTGGAGGACGAGCTGACCGGCCACCAGGCGGTTGCCTATGTGACCCTGTCTGAGGCCGGCCGCGCCCTGAGCGCCGAAGAGTTGAAGGCGGCGCTAACCGAGCATATCCGCCACGAGATTGGGCCGATTGCCAAGCCCAAGGACGTCATTGCGGTGGCTGATATTCCTAAGACCCGGTCGGGCAAGATTACCCGCCGCCTGCTCGGGGAGCTCTACCAGGGCCGGTCACTGGGCGATACCTCCTCCCTGCAGAACGAGGAAGCTCTCGAAGCTATCGCCCAGGTGCTGGCAACCCGCTAAAGGCACCCGAACCGCCCCGCGCGTCCGCGTCCGCCTGCCCGCCCCGCGGGCGCCCCTTTGCGCAGGTGAGCGCCTACCCGTCCTAAAATAGGGAGGGAACACACTCACCTACCATCGGGAGATTTCATGCCAAGGTTCTCACGCGCGACCAAGACCGTGCTTGCCCTGCTTGCGGGCGGGGCAGCCATCATCGGTATTGGCGCCACCAACCACGCCGCCCCGACTCGTGTTGCGCCCCTGATGGGCGGCTCGTCCTCGTCGTCGCAGAAGCAGGGCGGACGTTCCTCCACCAGTTCGCAGATCAGCGGCAGTTCCAAGGAGTACGCCGAGATTTGCTACGACCCCGGTACCGGGCAGCGCCTCGAGAACTCCGAGTGCGAGGACGGCAGCGGCTCAGGTTCCAGCGGAGGCGGTGGCGGCGCAGGCGGCACCGGGCGCTCCTACTGGGTTCCCTATTCTTCGTCGTCGACCCTGCCCAAGGTGGGTGAGAAGGTGGCAGGCGGTTCGGAGAGCCGCCCGTCCGATGGCACGATCTTCCGTAACCTGCCTTCGCAGGGCGGCGGGTTTGCCGAGTCTTTCCGCGAGTCAAAGAGCTCTTATACCGTGGAGAACTCGCAGGTGAAGTCGAGCCAGAGCGGGGACTCCTACGGCGGTTTCAACCAGGATGCCAAGAAAGACACCACCACCAAGAAGAGTCGCGGCGGCTTTGGCGGCGGGTCGAAGACCGGCGGCGGAACCAAGGGAGGCTAAGGCAGATGAGACGACTGTCCTTCCCCCTGGGCCGCCATAACTGGGAGCAGACTATCGCCACTGAGGGGCTAATCTATTCGCTCGAAGGCCCCGACGACACCGACCACTACTGGAACGAATTTGCTGCCTACGAGTTCACCGTGGCTGAAGCCCTCTGGCTGCAGGAGCAGATCGAAGAGGCCCACCGCATGTGCGTTGCGGCCATCGACCACATCATTGCCGGCCCCCTCAAGTACAAGCTGGGGCTCAGCGACGCTGCGCTGAAACTGGCGATTGATTCCTGGCGCTGGCACGAATACGACTTCTACGGCCGCTTTGATTTTGTCTACAACCCCGAGACTCACGCGCTCAAAATTCTGGAATACAACGCAGATACCCCCACCGGCCTGGTGGAGGCGGCAGTCAGCCAGTCCACCTGGTTCAACGACCAGCGTCTGGATCTGCGCGGCTTCAAAGAGTGGAACGACCTGGGTAACGCCTTTGTCGCCCGCTGGGCGCAGATCCGCCAGCGCGTCAAGTACCCGGTGCTACACCTGGCCTGCGTGAACGAAGACATCGACGAGCTCGGCGAGGACATTGAAAACCTCAAGGTCGTAGCCCACGCCGCGCACATGGCGGGCTGGGAAACCCACATCATGCGCATCGACGACCTCTACTGGGACGCTGACCGCCGCATCTGGCTCGATCACCACGACCGGCAGGTGCACAACCTCTTCAAGCTCTACCCCTGGGAAGACATGGTTGAGGACGCCTACGGGCAGGTCCTCTTCGAGGGCGGCTACGCTGCCATGGAGAACTGGTTTGAACCGGCCTGGAAAATGTTCCTCTCCAACAAGGTGCTAATGGTAGCCCTCTGGGAACTCTACCCGGGGCACCCACTGCTGCTGCCGGCGTCCTTGTCGCCCGGCCACGGCTTCACCAACTGGGTCAAGAAACCCATCTTTGGGCGGGAGGGCGACGGTATCGTAGTGAACGCCCCGACCCACGGGGTGCAGGTTGCCCACACCGACGGCTACATGACCGAAACCGCCGCCGACCACGAGTACATCTACCAGCAGTACGTGCAGCCGCCCAACTTCACCGGGGACGCCGGCGAACCCAACTACCCCGTCATCGGGGCCTGGGTGGTGGGCGGACGCTCCGTGGGCTTCGGCGTGCGCGAATCAGACGGGGCAATTACCGACGGTTACTGCCGGTTCGTGCCGACGGTGCTCAAGTAAGCGAATAGGTGAAGCAGGCTCGCGCTCGCTGCCGACCCTCTCGCTGGTTCGCTAACGCTCACAAGCGATTCACGCCAGCCGCCGAGCCAGCAGCTTCGCTGCGAGCCTGCTTCACCTACGCCTTCAATAAACCCGATGGGTACGATAGATGCATGACAGCCCACCACCCCGTTTTCGTTTACGGCACCCTGCGCCCCGGTATGAGCAATAATCGCTGGTTCCGCGGGGCTGATTCCAACCGCACCGATGCGACTATTACCGGCTACGAGCTGGTCACGAACGGCTCCTACCCCTACCTGCTCCCGGCGTCCGCATCGGTCGGCAGCGACGCCGCCGGGCAGGACGCCCCGGTGGTGCGCGGCACCCTGGTCTTTGTAGACCCCGCCGACTGGGAGGCCGTTGCTGCATCCCTCGATGAGCTTGAGGGGACCGACCCCGCGCGTCCTGTGCACGATGACAACCTCTACAACCGGGTGCTGGCCGAGGTGGTGACGGACGCCGGTGAGCCGGTCACCGCCTGGGTCTACATTCCGCCGGTGAGCAAGCAGGCGCAGCTGCGCGAGCGCTACCCCCTGGTGCCGGGCGGCGAGTGGACCGAGTAAATGCCCCCTTTTGATTTTGAGCCAGAAACCTGGTTCCGTGTGATTGATGTTGCCGCTATTGTCACCAACGGTCTGTTGGGTGGGGCGGTTGCTCGCGCCCACCGTTTCGATATTGTGGGGTTCATTATTTTCTCGGTCATTACGGCGATGGGCGGGGGCATTATTCGCGATGTTTTGCTTGATACCGGTTTTCCCGTTGCTCTGACCGATAGCTACTATTGGGTGGCTGCGCTGGGGTCTGCGGCCCTGGCCTATCTGATGGATTTTGGGTCCCATTGGGCTGACCGCACCCTGCTCGTGGCGGATTTTCTGGGCATGGGCTGTTGGACCGCCACCGGAACCATCAAGGCCCTCGCCCTGGGTCTGCACTGGCTGCCGGCGATTGCCCTGGGTGTGGTGACAGCTGTGGGCGGTGGGGCTCTGCGCGATATTATGGTCAACCGTATTCCGGCGATTCTGGGTGGGAGCCCGCTCTATGCCACGGTGGCTTTTGTGGGGGCTTCTGAGGTTGCCCTGTGCGTGGTTTTGTGGGACCAGCAGGTGCTGGGCATGGCTCTTTCTATTGTGACCTGCCTGGTCATGGGTATTTTGGCGCGGTGGCGCCGCTGGCAGCTGCCGGAGCCGGTTCAGCTCAAGGTGCCCCGGCCACGTTTGCGGTTAGGACGCCGCCGCCCGGCTTCGCGCGACCGGTGGGTGCCCGGAGCCCCGCTGACCCAGGAGATGCGGATTATCGACGAAGAAACAGCCCGAGCCCACCGCGAGGGGCGGGCTTAGGGTGTAGCATTCACCCCTTTAACCTCATCAAAGGTAAATTTCGCCAGGGTCACGCAGCCGTAGCCCTCGACGGGGTTGAAGCCCCTACCCCGGTAAAGGTCAATCACGTGCTGGTTGCTAGGGTGGGTGTCTGTGGTGATGTAGACCTGGCGGACGCCGCCGACGGCAGCCAGCGCCATGTCGAGCAGGCGGGAACCAAGGCCGGACTTCTGAAAGTCCGGGTTAATGAGTAAATCTTGAATATAGCTAATGCTGACCCCATCGCCGACGACCCGCACCAGCCCGGCGAGTCGGCCGGTAGTCTCCTCGCGGGCTACCGCCAGGTAAAGGCTACCGGTGCACATGGGCACCAGGTCTTCAGGGTGGTCGGTGTAAGCACTCCACCCAACAGAGGTATAGAGATCTACCAGTTCCTGCTGGCTAGGCACCAGACCTACTGAAAAAGTAAAAGCGGTGGTCATGGGCAAAACTTTACCGTGCACTTATCCCTGAAAATACTCCCAGCTTCTTCATCACAGAAAGCAAGCCCAGAACAATATCCTATTGTTGAAAGTACAGCCGTTTGCCATACTGGAAAGCACAGTAAGGAGAGAACCTATGACCGTGCATGTTGAGTTTACAGCTACTGAAGAGGCACAACTACAGAGTCTTTCTTCCGCCCTTGGCACGAGCACCGAAGAGCTAGTGCGTTCTGCTGTACTTGATTATCTTGAACAGCAGGAAGAACAGGTATGGGCACAGCAGGCGTTGGCACGATTCGAGGCAGACGGCCGTGAGACCCGCCCTGCCCAGGAATTGTGGGATGAACTCGGGGTCTGAATGTGGCCTGGCAATTAGTACTGGCAAAAGAGTTTGAACGATCGATTAGAAAGCTCGATAAGCCGGATATTCGTAGAATTAAGACTTACCTTGACCAGGTAGTTCAGTTAGATAATCCGAGGGACCGGGGAAAAGCGCTGACAGCTGACAAGGTTGGCCTGTGGCGTTATCGTGTAGGAAATTTTCGAGTACTCGTAAAATTTGAAGATCAGCAGATGCAAGTTATTGCTCTCGATGTTGGTCACCGCTCAACAATTTACCGATAGTCTTCTAAGCTCCTCTGGTAGTAAAAAATCACCCCATCCTTTTTCTCTTCACCCTAGTGATTATCTCGGGGTGAAGAGAGAAAGGACGGGGTGAAGTCGGCTCCCGGAGCGCAGACCGCCCCTAGCGCCCCGGCAACCTAGATACGGTAGTCCGTCATCTCGAAGATCTGCAGGAAGCGCTGGATGCGTTCGTTGTCGGAGGCGAAGAAGGCTTCGGGGGCACCGTTGTAGAGCACGCTGCCGCCGTCGAGGAAGACGATACGGTCGGCAACCCGGCGGGCAAAGGCCATATTGTGGGTAACAACTACCAGGGAGCGCTTTTCGCGGGCCAGGTCGATGAGCACACGAATAACCTCGGCTTCGAGCTCGGGGTCAAGAGCAGAGGTGGGCTCGTCAAAGAGCAGGTAGTCGGGGGCAACAGCCAGGGCGCGGGCGATGGCGACGCGCTGCTGCTGGCCGCCTGAAAGGTTATCGGGGTAGGAGTCTGCCTTATGCCCCAACCCCACCTTCTCCAGCAGGTCACGCGCGAGCTGGGCGGCGGCGTCCTTACCCATCTTGCCGTTGAGCACCGGGGCCAGCGCCACGTTCTGCTCGGCGGTGTAGTGGGGGAAGAGGTTGAAGTTCTGGAAGACCATGGCCGAGTGCTTGCGGATGGTACGCACCTGCTCGTCACTCAGGCCAGCGGCGAAATCCACCGAGTCGCCCTCGATGGCCAGGACGCCGGACTCGGGGGTTTCGAGCAGGTTCAGGCAGCGCAGCAGGGTGGACTTACCCGAACCGGAGGGCCCGAGAATGACCGTGGTTTCGCCGTTTTCGAGGTCGAGGGAGATGTCGCGCAGAATGGTGTTCTCGCCGAAGCTTTTGGTGAGGTTCTTCAGGCTAAGCATTGGCTGTCCTTATGTAACGGCTGGTGCGCTTTTCAAGGGCGCGCTGGGCGATGGAGAGAAGGGTGAAGATGACCAGGTAGATGGCGGCTACTTCAAGGTACATGGCCAGCGGTTCGAAGGTGCGGGCGGCGACCTGCTTGCCGGACTGGAAAAGGTCGACCATGGAGATGACCGATACCAGGGAGGTGCCCTTGACCAGGTCGATCAGGTCGTTGCCCAGCGGGGGTAGGGCGATGCGGGTAGCCTGCGGGATGACGACGTGGCGCAGGGTCTGCATCTTGGTGAAGTTGAGGGTGCGGGCGGCTTCGAACTGGCCGCGCGGAATGGAGGCGTAGGCTGAGCGGAAGGTTTCGGCCACGTAGGCGCCGGTGTTGAGACTCAGCGCGATGATGGCGGCGGGCCAGGTGTCGAGGGTAATGCCGACGCGGGGTAGCCCGTAGAACACCAGGAAGAGCTGCACTAGAAGCGGGGTGCCGCGGAAGAACCACACGAAGGCTGTGGCTAGCCAGTTGAGCGGGTTGTAGCGGCTGAGGTTGCGGGCAGCGGTGGCCAGCAGACCCAGTACCAGCGCGAGGACGAAGGAGATGAGGGTCAGCGGGATGGTCACCTGCACGGTGGCCAGCAGCAGGGAGGGCAGGGATTGTGCCCAGAGTTCTAGGTAGCGGTCCATAGTGTTCTACGGGTTACTTTCGGTTCGGACGCCGGGGTTCGGCTTGCCGGGGCCGGGTTAGGCCTTGGGGCTGAGGTCGATGCCAACGTACTTTTCGTAGATGGCCTTGAAGTCGCCGTTCTCCAGGTGCTTGGCGATGGATTCGTTGATGGCGGTCTGCAGGGTGGTTGCGCCCTTGGGCATCAGGATTGCTGATTCGGAGGCGTCGCCGAGTACGCCGTCGAGCAGGCGGATGGGGGCGTCGGGGTGCTGTTCCTGATAGTAGGCGAAGGTGACGGCGTCGTTACCGCAGGCGTCCACGCGGCCGGTGAGTACCTGTTCGATGGCTTCGTCGAAGCCGGTAACGATGGTCATCTGGGCGCCTGCTTCTTCGAGCAGGGTGCGGAAGTTAGAGGTCTCTGATGAGGCTGCGGTGGCGCCGTTGAGGTCGGCGATGGTCTGCAGTTCTGAGTCCTGCAGGACGGCGACCTTGCCCTCTGAGGCGACGTAGGGGTTGGAGAAGTCGTACTTCTGCTTGCGCTCTTCGGTGGGTGAGACGTTGTTGATGACGATGTCGTAGCGGTCGGCGTCGACACCGGCGATCAGGGAGTCCCAGGGGGTTTCGGTGTATTCGGCGGTGACGCCGAGGTCGGCGGCGATGAGGTCACCGATTTCCTTTTCCATGCCGACGAGTTCGCCGGCTTCGTTGTGGTAGTTCCAGGGGGCGAAGGTGCCCTCGAAGCCGATGCGGATCTTACCGGCGTCCTTGATGGCCTGCAGCTTATCGGCTGCGGCAGAGGAGTCAGAGGTGGTAGATGAGGAGGAGCCGCAGGCAGCCAGGGCCAGGGCAAGGGCGGACGCGCCAGCTGCGGAGAGCGCGGTACGGCGAGTGATGTTCTGCATGGGTTTACCTTTCGGTGATTGTGTTTGTTGTGGGGAAGGCTTAGGCGGCGTCGAGGGCGCTGATGATGTCTGCGCGCAGGTCGTCGACGTCCTCGATGCCGACGGCTACGCGCACCAGGCGGGTAGTGAGGCCGGCGTCATCGCGGTCTTCTTGGGAGTAGGCGCCCTGGGTCATGGTGGTGGGCAGGCAGACCAGGGATTCGATGCCGCCGAGGGAGACAGCGAAGGTGAAGACCTGCAGGGCATCGAGGAAGGCCTTGATGTCGTAGCCCTCCTTGACGGTGAAGGAGAAGAGGGCGCCCTTGCCGGTGGCCTGTTCGGCCTGGATCTTAGCTTCTTCGGCGCTGTAGGAGCCGGGGAAGTAGACGGTGTCGACGGCGGGGTGGGCGGCGACGGCCTCGATGAGGACGTCGGCGTTGGCCTGCTGGCGCTCCATGCGCAGGGCCAGGGTCTTGACGTTCTGCAGCAGACGGTAGGAGTCGATGGGTGAGAGCACGCCGCCAGAAATCAGCTGGGCCTTGAAGAGCTTGTCGGCCAGGTCGGCGTCGTTGGTGATGGCGACGCCCGCGAGCAGGTCACCGTGACCGGCCAGGTACTTGGTGGCTGACTGCACGACGATGTCGGCGCCCAGTTCCAGGGGCTTTTGCAGGTAGGGGGTCATGACGGTGTTATCGACGACCAGTAGGGCCCCGTGGCGATGGGCCAGCTCGGCGACCTTCTTGATGTCGGTGACGCGCAGGGTGGGGTTGGAGGGGGTCTCAATGAAGACCATGCCCACGTTCTTGCCTTCAAAGTGGGCGTCGGAGAGGGTGGTGAGGTCGTAGACCAGTTCGTGCGCGACTCCGCGCTTGGGCAGTTCGATGGTGACGAATCGGTAGTTGCCGCCGTAGACGGGCATGCCCATGAGTAGGGTCTGGCCGTGTTCCAGGATTCCCATGGCGGCGGCGGTGGCTGCCATGCCGGAGCCGTAGAGGAAGGCGTGCTCGGCACCCTCGATGGCGGCGAGGGTGGTTTCTGCCTTGGAGCGGGTGGGGTTGCCGCCGCGCTGGTATTCGAAGGGGCCTTCGGTGCCGTCGGTGGGCTGGCCGAAGGTGGAGGCGGTGTAGATGGGGGGCACGACGGCCTGCTCTTCGTTGGAGTGGACGGCGTGAATGGCGCGAGTGGTAAAGCCTGCCATGGTGGTTCCTTTCGGTATCAAGAAAAAGCGTATTTATAGAGCCTATACCTGCTATCTGCAAGGCAGAGAATTAATGTTACGCGTTTATGACGTTACTCTTGGGCAAATACAAGAGGTATAGCCAAGGGCACATCGGCTCGGTGACCCAGACCCCACAAGCCCACTACCCCGCCCCAAAACCGCCCACAGCCGGTATTCTTAAAGAAGAGGTGCGGGCTCTGCGCCCCCTTCGTCTGCTATCACTTGAGGACGATACCGCCACCTCACACATCCCCTAGATACCACACAAAGAGTTCTCTATGCCTGTCTCCCCCATTCATCGCCGCACCCTCATTCAGGGCGCAGCCTGGTCTGCTCCCACCATCATTGCCAGCTCGGCGGTGCCCGCCTACGCTGCCTCGACGCCGTCCACCGACCTTTTTGCCACCCTGGCAGCAGAACTGGGCGGTATCTCCTTCACCGAGTCGCAGACCGTCTACGACTCGCTCTCACCCACCATTCGCTTTACCGACATCGCCAACAAGCGGCTAGAGATTTCTCGCCGCACCGGGCGTCCTTTCAACTCCGTGACCGAGGCAGAGGCACGCGCTGAGCTCCAGCCCGAGGTGCTCAAAGCTACCGGCCTTGAGAAGCAGTTCAACGTCTCAAAGCTCCTGGCCCAGAACACCCTCACCGCGATTGCCGCAAACCCCCTCTACGCCCATCTCACGCCCCAAGAGCGCGAAACCCTGATCACCAATAAGGTCAGCGGGCGCAAGGAGCAGTTTCTGCTGGGCCTGGCCTACCTGCGGTCGCTCTACTCCTTCGAGCTGGGCGGCGTGAACGTGGCCGAGGCCCTCATTGCTAACCCTGAGCAGTTCGGCATCACCGGGGTTGACCCGATTGACTACATTCTCAACATTGGCTCCCAGCAGGCTAGCGTGCTGGCTTTCAGCAACTCCCCCACCGCCCACCGCACCGTGGTGCGCCTGCCGGAGCTCACCAGCTTCATTGCCGACCGGGCAGGCACCAGCGACCTGGACGCCTGGATGCGCGAGCAGAGCGGGGCCATCATTGCGGATGCCGCCGCCCCGCTCTACAGCAAGCTGGCGGCAGACCCTGCCTCCCAGCGCTTTATCCTGCCCCTGCTTTCGCAGGAGAATGACGGGGTCTATGTTGCAACGACCCCGGCCTCTATCACCTTCGGCCACACCTACACCTATGTAGACCCCGCCACCGCAGGTAGCAGCACCGCTGAAAAGACCGCCTTCATCGACGAACTCAACCGCCGGGCAGCCGAGCAGAACGCCTTTGTGGAACTCTGGACCCGCCTGGCTCCCGCCTACGCTGGCGAGCTCACCGGTAACCGCCTAGCGATTGACACCTTCCAGGGCTACAAGGCCCAGAACATCTCAACCTCCTGGCTGCCTAAAACCAACCCCGGGGCTATCAGCGACTTCTTCGCACCCCTCAACCTCTGGGCACCCTACACTCAGGCAACCGCCCAGGCCGAGGGCACCGGCATGCGCTACTTCATGGGCAAGGCCATCTCTGCCAACGGTGTGACCACCTACGGCCACGAGATAACCCACCTCATCGACGACACCCTGCTCACCAACAGCGGTGGCCTGCGCGACGGTTTTGGCCCCGAAACAATCGCCCGCGGTATCTTCGAGGGCCCCGACAGCCCCACCTCAGCTATCGTTGGCTTCAACCAGTACTTTGACTGGACGGCCGTCCCCAACCGCCTACACAACGGCAGCCCCGAGCAGTTCGCCACCAAGCAGGACCTCTCAGCCTACATGCGCTCCCAGCTCGATACCCTCTACCTACTCGATGCCCTTGAAGCAGAAGCTATCCTGCGCCGCCCGGCCGAGGAGCGTGCCGTCCTGCTCAACCGCCTGAGCCAGACCCCACGCGGCACCACCGGCCACACCGATGACACCTTCAGCACCATCACCGTGGACGAGGCAGCCGCCCTCTCAACAGTGGAGGACTTCACCGCCCAGGGTCTGGTGGTCTCCCGCTACCAGTGGCGCGGCATCAGCACCATCGGCACCGCACCGGCCAACAGCTACTACACCATCCCCCTCTTCGACCCCGCCTACGGCGCCTACACCCCCGCTACCGGGGCGCCCGGCGATATCACCGTCCGACGTCAGGCCTTCGACCTGCTGGCTTACAAGGGCTACGACGAGGGCCTGGTGCCCTACATCTCCAACCAGTACAAGACCGCTGCCGGTGGGGCGCTTTCGGATAGCTTCATCATGGGGCAAATCGGTATCGCCGACTATGCTGCCGACCGCGCATCTCGCTACCGTCAGGGGCTTGAGCGGGCGGAAGCGTCCGCGGCCTTCCCCTTCACCCACCGTGGGCAGACCATTGCCTCGCTCGACGACCTGCGAGCCCAGTTTGACCAGGCCCTTGCCGCCGACCTGCCCCACCTACAGCAGGCTCGGGCTGGCTCTACCAGCGCTATCTGGTCGGTGACTGCCGTGCGTGAGCTCAAGGCTTCCTTCTACCGGGCGGCTATGCAGCTCTAGAGCGCCCTAGCGTTAGAGCCCGAAGAACTGAAAAAGTCCCGCTCCCTGGTGAGGGAGCGGGACTTTTCTCAAGAAAAGACGCTGTTGGCGGTTGCCTTAGCTGTTGTAGCCAGCGGGTGATACGAAGATCGGTGCGGACGCGGTGGGCAGGTTCACCGAGAAAATGGAGGTGCCCATGCCGTTCCAGCCGCCGTGTACAGCCTGGCCGTTGCCAATGTAAACGGCGATGTGCTGCTGGCCGAAGCCGTTGGACTGGTAAAGAACCAGGTCGCCGGGCTGGGGGTTGCTGGTGACAGTACCCAGTGACATGTAGTCCATGGGCCAGCCGTGGAAGTTGATGCCAGCGGCACGCAGGGAGTTGGTTGCCAGCATGGTGCAGTCGGTCTGAGCGTTGACGGCTGCGGCACCCAGGGCGGCTGCTACAACAGCATCGCGCTTAGCCTGGTTGGTAGCGGTGGAAAGAGTGGGGGCTGCTGCGGGTGCAGGAGCGGGAGCCTGAGTTGCTACAGGAGCTACGGTTTCAACGGGTGCAGGAGCAGGAGCTGCTTCTACAACCTCAACAGTCTCGGACTGAACAGCAACGGTGGCTTCTTCAACGGGAGCTTCAACGGGTGCTTCTTCAACAACCGGAGCTTCTACAGGAGCCTCTTCAACGACGGGAGCTTCCTCAACGGGAGCTTCCTCGATAACGGGGGTTGCTTCAACGGGCTTTTCGGGAGCTACGATGTAAGCGGGAACGCCCCAGCTTACGACCTTGCCTTCACCTGCAACGGCGAATGCCTTGAGCAGGGGGGTTGAAACGGCTGCACCGTTGTCTACGGTGGTCTGCGGAGCTTCATTTACCGATGCGTTTGCTGCTGCGAGAACAGCACCGGAGAGGATGACACCTACCGCACCTACTGAGAGTGAACGACGCAATGTTGTACCTTTCGTCTCTTCTTGAGATTTCGCAGCCGGGTTGCTGCTACTGCTGGGTGGCCCGTACGTGGGGTTTTGGGCTCCCATGCTTCCCTCGGAAGCTGATTGGACTTTGAACAGCCTATAACGATTTGGTAACGATGTATACCGAATCGTTATAAAAAGTTGATTTTTCTGCCCTATGTCACGTCTTAACGGGTCCCCCGAATAGCCTGGGAATCAGCTATTAAGACTGGTCACGGCTGGTTACTGGCGAGTAACCTGTGCGGCAAGAACACACCGAAATAATCTGCGACACGGCAACGGCCGAGTCACGGTTTCATGACAAAACCGCGGCCCGGCCGCACCCCTGAACCAGGGTTTTTTAGTCGCCGCGCAGCTTCAAGCGCGCGTTGGGCAGCTCGGGAGCAGGAATCACCGACGTGCGGGGCTTCTCTTCATATTCCCCGGGCAGCAGCACCACTCCGCCAAAGCGGGGGTAGCCGGGGCCGGCGTCCTGACCGGCTGCAAGCGACCCACCGGTGACTATCTCGGTGCCCGACGCACCCGCCGGGGCGGTGATGGCCTCGAAGCTCTCGGCCTGGGCGTTCCAGGCGGCGCGGGCTTCGACGATGTCTTCGTGGGAGCGGCCGATGAAGTTCCACCAGATAGCGATTTTTTCGCCGAAGGGGGCTCCGCCGAGCAAGATCAGGCGGGTGTCGCCGATTGCCTCGATGGTGAGTTCGGTGGTGCCGGGTTCGATAAAGAGCATTTCGTCGGCAGCCACCTGCTGGCCCTTAATAAGGAGAGCGCCGGTGTCGACCACGAAGCCGTGCTCGTACTCGGGATTGATGCTCAGGGTGATGGTGCGGCGCGGGGCGTCGTCTGCCGGGTTCTTGTCTGCCTCGGGGTCGGAGCCGGGGGCACCCACCAGAATTTCAGCGCCGAGTAGGGGCGAGAAAGTGGTGACGGGCGACGAGCCGGTCTTGGTTTCCTCATCGACAGTCACACCCAGCTCTCCCAGGAAGACGCGGGCCTGCACTCCAGCCGGGGTGGACGCGTCCTGCCCACTCTCCTGCCCGCCGAAGGTGAGGGCTTCGGGCACGAAGTTTTCGAAGGCGGGGGCGGTGTTCATGTCTTGGTGGGGCAGGGCGATCCAGAGTTGGATGCCGTGCAGCACGGTGGTGCCTGGCGTGGAGTATTCGGAGTGGTTGATGCCGTAGCCGGCGGTCATGAGGTTGAGTTCGCCGGGGCGGACGTCGGCGACGGTGCCGAGGGAGTCGCGGTGTTCGATGGTGCCGGTGAAGATCCAGCTGGCGGTTTGCAGGCCGGTGTGGGGGTGCGGGGCGACGCGCATGCCGCCGGTGACGGCGACGTCGTCGGGGCCGTAGTGGTCGATGAAGCACCAGGCGCCCACCATGCGGCGGTCGCGGGAGGGCAGCAGGCGACGCACCGTCATGGCGCGCAGCCCACCCAGGGGCACGGGGCGAGGCTCAATGAGTTTCATGGGTTTAGTGTACGCCGGGGCGGACGGGGGCAGGTGGGTGTGACGGGACGGCTGGGGCAAGCGGACGCCAGAGGGGCAGATACGCCGAATGCGACTCCTTTTCCCGAGCGGGCGTTGTTTTAACGTCCTATCGGGAAACAAAGTCGCATTCGATGAGCTGCCGGTAAGACCTATGCAGAGCAGAGCTTGCCTCTCCCATGCGAGCTGTTTTCTGTAGTAGTACACATCAGCGGGGAACACCAACTCTTACAACGAATTCGCCACCCTCATCGGGGCTCATCCCCGCACACGCGGGGAACACGCTAAGGGCGTAGCATCCAACGTCTCTGTGGAGGGCTCATCCCCGCACACGCGGGGAACACGATAGACACGACAGGCCGGCGCATCACCCCCGAGGCTCATCCCCGCACACGCGGGGAACACCCAGTCTTTGTCGTCGTCGGTGAGGGCGTCCCAGGCTCATCCCCGCACACGCGGGGAACACTTACCGGCTTGGGCTTGCTGTGGGATTCCATTGGGCTCATCCCCGCACACGCGGGGAACACTCTGGGTAAACTCGCGCGGGGTAACGACCTGAGGGCTCATCCCCGCACACACGGGGAACACATGTAGGGTTCATTTTTCCGCCCGGAAATCTAGGGCTCATCCCCGCACACGCGGGGAACACGGAATGGTTGTTGTTGCTGGGTCGTGCCTGGTGGGCTCATCCCCGCACACGCGGGGAACACACTTCTGTGGGGTCTACTGGTTGGGGGCGGACGGGCTCATCCCCGCACACGCGGGGAACACCAGCTTCATTGATGTCACCTTCACCTTCCCAAAGGCTCATCCCCGCACACGCGGGGAACACTGAAGGCGGCGGCCTCCCTGCCCTCCCGGCGGAGGCTCATCCCCGCACACGCGGGGAACACGAGAGGGCACGCTGATAGCGGGTGACGCGCTTGGGCTCATCCCCGCACACGCGGGGAACACCGGCTGTAGCGAACGGGGCCCACCAAACCTTTGGGCTCATCCCCGCACACGCGGGGAACACAACGTCCAGACTCTCGCCACTTCGTTTCTGTCGGGCTCATCCCCGCACACGCGGGGAACACTTCGGGTACGAGCTGCCTGACATGCTGACCGTGGGCTCATCCCCGCACACGCGGGGAACACTTTTTCTTTCGTTGGGTGGGGTGAAAAATCGTGGGCTCATCCCCGCACACGCAGGTAGAAAAACTACTGGATAACTTCACAGATAAAGAACTATCGTTGATTGAAGCCTTAGCTAGTGGTATCAATGAATCAAGAAACATCAAAAACTAATCATAATAACAATACATAAAACAGAAAGAGCCGATAAAATGAGAATGCTAATCTCAGATTATCGGCTCTGCGTCTTTGCGTCTGGCTCTGTAATCACAGTTAACTTGAACTGCTTTATATCAACTAAATTTTCCTGTCTACATTTAGGACAATAGAGAGGAAAGTTCTTCAATTCAGTATCTTCCCTTATTTTCAAACGTGTTTTATTTCCACAGATGGGACACAGTACCCACTCACAGTTTATAATAATTATCTTCTCCTTTACATTTAATTCAAATCTGTATTAAAGAATATTTCATCTCGTTTCGTTTAACAAGAAGCCACATTTATATAACAATATAAAATGTGCTAAGTTATTTTATTGAACATATATCGTACTTTATCTATCCGACTATTTGGACGACGGGGCTGACAAACAGATTCACCAGTAGTAACATAGTACCCTTTTAACTCTGTTAAACAAACGCTACGTCCATTTGTAAAGAAAGTTAAATCATTACGATATTCTTGAATACACCGAGCAGGAATTTCTCCACTAAGAATGACCTCATTATTTTTCAGTTGAGTATTTACGATATTTGCACAATATTTGGGAGCATCGTTATATGCTCGTGAAAGATATTCTTGTGGTGCATAAATTTTAAAACTAAGATATGGCTCTAACAATTCTGTTCCAGCTTTTTTTAAAACTTGTTCCAATACAATAGGAGCAAGCATCCGAAAATCTGCTGGGGTACTAACAGGGCTATAGTATAAGCCATACTTAAAACAGATTTTACAGTCCGTCACATTCCAACCATACAATCCTTGTTCACAGCCATATCGTATCCCTTCCATAACTGCATTTTGAAACGATTGATTTAAGTATCCAAGAGAAACCGAGCTCTCATACTGTACTCCGCTCCCTAATGGAAGCGGTGCTACAGAAAGACCAATGGAAGCCCAGAAGGGATTCGGTGGCACTTCGATGTGAATGGTATACTCTGCTTTTTTTAACGGTCTTTCCATATAAATGACTGTAGGCTTTTTTATTTTTACCTCCACATGATACTTTTCTTGCAATAGAGCACAAGTCACTTCCATTTGTACTTTCCCTAAGAAAGAAAGTATGATTTCATGTGTCGTAGAATCCACATAATATTGTAGAAGCGGGTCACTGTCGGAGATTTCTAAAAGTGCATCAAGTAACATTTCCCTTTGTTGAGGTTTGCTCGGTTCAACAGTTGTTTGCAGCAGAGGGAGCGGATTTTCAATTCTCTCTCTCTGTGGCAATAGCTTTGTATCTCCAAGAACACTATTTAGCTTCAAAAACTCATTTTGCAAAATAACAATTTCCCCGGAATAAGCCTTATCAATTTTACATAATTCACCATTTATTGAAGTATACATTTCTGTAATTTTTATTTTTTCCTTTTCCGATATTCTAACCGAATCCCGCAAATGCAGGATTCCGCCATAAAGGCGTACATATGCAAGACGTTGTCTTTCTTCCGAATATTCAATTTTGAAGACATTTCCGCAAAGTTCAGACTTCTTTCTGTATGTTGATGAATAAAATTTATTCGTTATCACTTCTATAAGCTGCTCAATCCCTATGTTGCTTTTTGCGCTTCCATGATAAACAGGGTACAAGGAGCAATTCTGAAATCTTATGCTTTCCTCTTGTTCGAGTTCCAATGCTTCTAATGATTTACCGGACATATATTTCTCTAAAAGGTCATCGTTTCCCTCTATTACCGTATCCCATTGTTCAGATTCGGTAAAGTTCGTCACACACATATTAGGATACAGTTCTACCTTCTGTTTGATTACAATTTCGGCAGAAAGTTTCTCTTTAATATCCTGATAAACCGTTGATAAATCAATTCCATTTTGGTCAATCTTATTGATAAAAAAGATTGTGGGAATCCCCATTTTCCTAAGTGCATGAAATAATATACGAGTTTGTGCTTGTACGCCATCTTTTGCAGAAATCAGTAGAATTGCCCCATCTAAAACTGATAATGAACGATATACTTCTGCTAAGAAATCCATATGTCCTGGCGTGTCTATGATGTTCACCTTCGTATTTTCCCACTGAAAAGAGGTTATTCCTGTCTGAATTGTAATTCCTCTCTGACGTTCTAAAAGCGTATTATCCGTCCTCGTTGTACCTTTGTCCACGCTTCCTAATTCTGTAATCGCTCCACTGTTATATAATAAGCTTTCTGTTAAGGTAGTTTTTCCTGCATCAACATGAGCTAAAACACCTATATTAATAATTTTCATGTGATTTTCCTCCATTCAAAAGCCAAAAAGGCATAAAAAATCCCAGTGACAGATACTCTTATCACTGGGTACAAAAAACTAACCCCTCCTAAATAAGGTGCGGTAACTGCTCTGACCAAATTTTTCATCGAAGAACCGAGTCAAAATAATGTAGCTCGCTGCAGAGTGTGGGGACCACTGGTCTGAAGGTACTGCAGAAGGCACGTTCAAACCCGTTGCACGTATCTGGTCAGCCAGGAAACTATAGCGCGATGACTCGTTGAGCTGACTCGCGAAAGATTGACTAGCTTTGCCTACGTCGTGAGATCCGCACAGGAAAGCCACGAATCGCTGGCAGTCTTCACTCGATAAAGCAAGCTGTTCTTGAATGAACCTACGGTGATTTTCTGAGAGGTAGTGACTCCATAGGTAAGCCCCAACCTGGGCAGAATCCATCATGTGCTGGGGAAGGTTTAAGCCAATCAGTACTCTGGTCGTCAGACCGGTCAGTCTTGGCCCATAGACTAGCGGCTTGCGGACTCCAGCTAGGGAAATCATCGGTAAAAAGCTGCTTCATCGTCAACCTTCTTCGCGTGGGTACATCAGTTTAGTAGTATCTCCTAGTGCTTAGTAAACACCTTCAAGATTTTTATGTCAACTAGTATATGTGAGAAAATTTTTAGTATCTAGAACCATGTGAAAAGCCCCCCGGCAGTCAAAGCCAGGGGGCAGCCTCATCGACACGAGGAATAGGTACTTGATGCACATCTACTAGGGCTCATCTCCAAACTTCTTTGAAGATCAGTCTCGTGAAGCCCTCATCCTATTTCACCAGCTTTTTCGTGAAGGTGCTACCTACTGGAGCAAGTGCAGACAGCCCTGCCCCTTGCCTCTATCCCCTCCAGAAAAGACCAGCTAAACCAGAGATGACCACCAGCCAGGTGGTCATTTCTGATTTAGGTGGTACCTAGTGCCTAGGCCAGGACCTGCCGCTTGGACGAGATCACGCCGGTCACGAACCCGGCCAGGTGCAGGCCACCGTGGAAACGGGCGTGCTCAATCTTCACACACCGATCCATCACCACGTTCAAACCAGCGTCCTCACCCAGACGCGCAGCCTCCTCATTCCAGGAGCCCAACTGCATCCACACCGTCTTCGCGCCCACCTCAATGGCCTCCTGAACCACACCAGGCAGGTCCTCATTACGGCGGAAAATCTCCACCAGGTCAGGGGCCTCCGGCAGATCAGCCAGCGACGCATACACCTTCTGCCCCAGCACCTCCTTACCCTTCGCCGCCAAAATCGGGTTCACAAAATACAGGGTGTAAGGGCTCGACGACTGCAGATAGGTCGCCACAAAATAGGAAGAGCGCGAAATCTTGTCAGACATACCCACAATCGCAATGGACTTAGTCTCGTGCAGAATCTTTAGTCGCTCCGGTGCGCTGGGGCCTTCCCAGGTACGAATCTCAGTCACGGCTTAGGCCTCCTTCTTGGGTGCAGGGATCTCGCAGGCAGGCGCGGACGCCGGGGCGGACGTCCCAGCCCCCTCCCGCGCGGCGCGTTCGGCGGCGTGGGCGGCAGCGTCCGCCTCCAAGGCAGCCTTCTGGGCAGCCGCCTCAGCCTCGGCAGCTTCGCGGCGGGCCACCAGCTCGTCCGCACTGGCGGTGCCCACGACCTCACCGGCGTGGTTGCGGCCAGAGGCGATGGTTAGGGCCTGGTCGAGGTCCCAGATAATGTCGACGGCATCTTCCAGTCCCACCGAAATACGAATCAGGTCTTCGCCCACGCCACCGGCAGCCAGCTGCTCAGCGGTCAGCTGCTGGTGGGTGGTGGACGCCGGGTGCAGAATCAGGGTGCGGGCATCACCAATGTTGGCCAGGTGGGAGGCCAGCTGCAGGTTCTTGATGAACTCGGCGCCCACATCGCGTCCGCCTGCCTTCTCAGTACCGGCAACGCCGAAGGAGAAGACTGACCCAACGCCCAGCGGCAGCAGCTTCTGCGCCCGCTCATAGTGGGGGTGGTCGGGTAGGCCGGCGTAGTTGACGTAGGAGATGCGGGCGTCCTCGTTCAGCCAGGCGACGACGTCCTTGGCATTGGCCAGGTGGGCGTCCATGCGCTGGGGCAGGGTCTCAACACCCTGCAGCAGGTTGAAGGCCGCCTGGGCTGAGAGGGAGGGGCCGAAGTCACGCAGCTGCTCCGAACGCAGCTTGGTGAGGAAGCCGTACTCGCCGAAGTTACCCCACCAGGAAATGTTGTTGTATGAGGGAATCGGCTCGGTCATGGTGGGGAACTTGCCGTTGCCCCAGTTGAAACGACCCGACTCAACGACCACGCCGCCCAGGGTGGTGCCGTGGCCACCCAGGAACTTAGTGACCGAGTGAATCACGATGTCAGCGCCATGTTCGATGGGGCGAATCAGGTAGGGGGTAGAGAGGGTGGCATCCACGACCAGGGGAATGTCATTCTCGTGGGCCACGCGGGCCAGGCCCTCCAGGTCAGCGACCTGACCCGAAGGGTTGGCGACGATTTCGGTGTAGACAGCCTTGGTTTCAGGACGAATCGCAGCAGCATAGTCGGCCGGGTCAGTGCCGTCCACAAAGGTAGTATCGATACCGAACCGGCGCAGGGAAACATCCAGCTGGGTAATAGTGCCGCCGTAGAGGTTGGACGAAGCAACAATATGATCCCCAGCCTGGCAGAGCGCCGCGAAAGTAATAAACTCAGCGGCCATACCCGAAGCGGTCGCCACCGCACCGATACCGCCCTCCAGCGAAGCGATACGCTCTTCCAGCGCCGCCACAGTGGGGTTACCCAGGCGGGAGTAAATGTTGCCGTACTTCTGCAGGGCAAAAAGGTTGGCGGCGTCGTCCGCGTCCTTAAAAACAAAGGAGGTGGACTGGTAAATCGGAACCGCACGAGCACCGTGCTCGGCGTCGGGGGTACCACCCGCGTGCAGGGCGCGGGTGCGGAAGCCAAAAGTATGCTCAGCCATGGACTCTCCTGATAGTAGGCCTAGTTATCTACCCTCCATAGTCACCCATGCCCCTCTACCTGCGGTAACTTATTTCACCGTGTGAACAGGTTACGCAGCATTACCGGGAAGGGCAGGGCGCCCCATTCCCCACCTCGGCCAGTGTCCACCAAACTCGCGTAACGTCCATCCTGCGCGTAAGCACCGCGCGATTCTAGTAGACGCTGAGCCCCACCAATCTAACGTGACCAAAACCCCCAGCCTCTCTACAAGCTAGCTCATAGGAAAACACAGGGTTCTAAGGGAGAATAGAGAAAGTTTTGTCACCGGGCGGCTGCCCGCACTCGCAGAGAAAGGGCACTCGTGCTCCAGAACATTATCGACTGGGTTATCTCCGTCATGGAGGCCATCGGTTCCCCCGGCGTTGGCCTGGCCGTTTTCCTTGAGAACGTCTTCCCGCCGATTCCCTCCGAGGTCATTCTGCCCCTGGCTGGCTTCACCGCCTCGCAGGGCTCCATGAACGTGGTCGCGGCCTTCATCTGGGCGACCGTTGGCTCCCTGGCTGGCGCCTACTTCCTCTACTACCTGGGCGCAGCTATCGGCGCTAACCGCCTGCGCAAGATTGCGGCCTGGATGTGGCTGGTCAAGGTTGAGGACGTCGACGCCGCCCTGGCCTGGTTCGATAAGTACGGTAAGGCCTCCATCCTGATCGGCCGTGTTATCCCCGGTATTCGTTCGCTGATTTCGATTCCCGCCGGTATTGACCGTATGAACCCGCTGACCTTTGGCCTTTATACCCTGCTGGGTTCATCTGTGTGGAACGCCCTGCTCATTTACTGCGGCTGGATTCTCGGCGAAAACTGGCATGCTGTTGAAGGCGTCATCGACCAGTACTCCAAGGTGGTTTACGCCCTGGTAGCCCTGGCTCTTGTGGCTGTCTTCCTCTGGCTGCTGCGCCGCGCCCGCCAGGAAAAGCGCGACGTAGCCTAGCGGCGGGCGTCCGCGCCAACCCGGTCAGTTAGTACCATCTAAATCAGAAAAACCCACCAACTAGGTGGGTTTTTCTGGTTTAAATGGTACCTAGGGCAGCGGCCCCGCTACTTCCACAGACGGTTGCGGGCGTGCACCACCGACGGGCGAATCTGAATCCAATCCGCACAGGGCAGACGCAGAGCCTTCTCACACCCAGACAGGGCGGTAATAATCGACTCGCAGCGCTTGTTGAACTCAGAGACATGCCCCTTATCCACAATCTGCCCGGGGAAGTGCCGGTGCATCTTCGACACAGAATCCGATGACTCCTGCAGCCCGTGCCCGGTATGCCCCGGGATATGCTTGACCAGCACCCGGCGCTCCCGAATGGCCTCGGTCAGCCGCTCCATCTCGTCCAAAACCTGCTGGTTCTGCACGCCCTCTTCAACCCAGGTGTTATAGACCCAGCGGTTGTGCGCCAGGCGCAGCACAAAGGTCAGAGCCCCCAGCGAATCGGTGTGAATAATCAGCTGGCGGCCACCGTGGTAGAAGATATTAAAGGCTGCCAACATAGCCGAGAGTTCCCCGGTCATAATGTTGGTTGCATCGTAGTGGGAGTGGAAGAAGAAGCCGTCTTCGCTCACCCCGCCGATGCCCATGCGTCCGCCCTTTAAATACTTCTTATTATTGGTTGACCGGAACGAACAGTCGGTAAAGACGCTGTACTCCACCAGCTTCTCTACCGGCAGCTGGGCGGTGTTCTTCTCAAGCTCAGCGTGAGCCAGACGCGAGGCCTCGTCCATAAAGTGCGGCATGAGCTCACCTGCCGGAGTGCCGATGAGCTTCACGTGAATCTCGCCCAGGGAGTGCGACTCGTAGGGGTTCATGACCTTATCAATGGACCGGTATTCCAAGAAGTCGCGGAAGGCCGTGAACTTGCGGAAGAGCAGCTTGAGGTAGTGCTTATCGGCTGCCACGGTGATGAGGTTGGTCTTATACTCCTCGGGGATGGCGTCCATGGTCGCCAGAATCGCACGGCCCAGCATGTCGGTATGTACGGTGTCGCAGGGGTCCATGAGGCTGTGTGTCAGAGACTCAGCCACAGGTTCGCTCTCAATGACCTCTCGCTCGCCGTTTTCGCGCGAGATAAAAGCGAAGGACGTCAGCCCCACATGGCAGTCACCGGCAGCTCGCACCTGGTCCATGACCACCACGATGACAGCCACACCCTGCTCGGTGAAGCCTGCCGGGTAGGAGCTGGTGTAATCCGGCGGCTCCCAGGTCAGCTCACATTTCTTGATATGTGCAGGCGTAATTTCCACATTATTCATCTCCTAAGGGGTGTCTATAGTTGTTTTGCTTACTCTTTAAAGCTATACCAACTCCACGCCCTTTTGCCAACAGCTAGAGCCGCATCGGCTGCCCGTTCACTCTCTCGGTGAACGTCCACGGTTCTCGCGTGGCATCCATCCCGCGCGTAAGCACCGCGCGAGTCTGGTGGGCACTCACGGGTGGACGAGCGGTCGGAGCAGATGGACGGACGGACAGGCAGGCGCTGAGACAACCCGGTAGGAGATAAACCGGGCAGGGCTACAGAATCCCACCCACACCGCTTATCAGCTAGGTACTACCGCATGTCGCAAAAGTCTTGTTGGGGTTCCTGAGAATCCGTTTTACTAGGGATGTCAGCTCTAGTTACCCCCGTTGGAAAGGGAAACCATGAAATTCACGCTTACTCTTGATCGAAAATTTCAAGAAACCCGTGTTGATGTCACGGCCCCGGAACTCACTGCGGAGGTAGAAGAATTACAGAACTATCTAACGAGTACATCCCTAGTTCCCCTTCTGGCCTACACAAAGGGCAGCGCTGTGCCGTTGGAGTTAAAGCAAACTCTCCGGTTCTATACCTCGGATAAAAATGTCTATGCACACACGATTCAGGGTGTATTGAACGTCAAGCTCCGTATGAAAGAGCTCGAAACCAGGTTGCCTACCAGTTTTATCAGAATCAATCAGGGCGAACTCATCAATATTCACTGGGTCGAACGCTTCGACGTTTCGTTCTCCACCACTATCGGCGTAGTACTCAAAGACGGTACCCGATGTTTTGTTTCTAGACGTTCGCTAGCCAGAGTCAAACAGGCCCTCGGCCTTTAGTCCACAGGAGAAAAATAATGATTCGCAAAATCGCTATTGGTGCTCTCATCGGGTTTGCAATTGGTTGCACTATGGAGCTTTTATTTTCAGCTTTCACCGGCAACTCCTATATCCCGGGAGTTACTAGTTACCTCAATCAATTCGATAACCAGAATATCGCTGTGCTCATACAACGCCTTACCTATTCCGGACTTGGCGCTATTCAGTATTGTGCGGCTGACCTTTATAAGAAGGAGAGCTGGTCGCTACCTTTCGCCACTTTGACACATGCCATTATCGTGCTTACCAGTGTCTTACTGGCTGGTGCTTATTTGCATTGGTTTCCGCTGACTCTCTCTGCTTTTATAGGGTTTATGATTGTTGCCGTGCTGATATATGCCCTGGTGTGGGTCGTGTTTCTCTGCATAGCGTTAAGCGAAACCCGCAGAGTTAACGCTGCTTTGGAAAAGGCCCAGGTATAAACACAAGGACGCCCCGCCCCGGCTTACGTAAGCCGGGGCGGGCGTCCTTATCTTGGGTGAAAACCGAGGTTTACTCGGGGACGATGCGCACAGCACCCTTGTCGGCGCTGGTCACCATGGAGGCGTAGGCGCGCAGGGCGCTAGAAACCTGACGCTCACGGGGCTTGGTGGGCTTCCAGGGGGCCGGGCCCTTCTTGGCGCGACGCTCGGCCAGCACCTCGTCGGAGACGTTCACGCGCAGGATGCGGTTATGAACATCGATCTCGATTTCGTCGCCGTGCTCAATCAGACCCACGGCACCGCCGGCAGCAGCCTCGGGAGAAATGTGGCCGATGGAGATACCGGAGGTGCCGCCCGAGAAACGGCCGTCGGTAATCAGGGCGCACTTCTTACCCAGGCCCAGGCCCTTGAGGTAGGAGGTGGGGTAGAGCATTTCCTGCATGCCGGGGCCGCCCTTGGGGCCCTCGTACTGAATGACGACGATGTCGCCTTCTTTCACGTTCTTCGACAGAATCTCGAAGACGGCCTCGTCCTGGGACTCCACCACAAAAGCCTTGCCAACGAAGTGGAAGAGCTCCTCGTCGATACCGGCGCTCTTGATGATGGCCCCGTCCTCGGCGATGTTGCCGTAGAGGACGGCCAGGCCGCCGTCCTTGGTGTAGGCGTGCTCAACGGCGCGGATGCAGCCGTTTTCGGCGTCGGTTTCGTGGCTCTCGTACTTGTTAGCGGTAGAGAAGGCCTGGGTGGTGCGGACGCCGCCGGGGGCAGCCAGGAAGAGCTCCTTGGCGGCGTCGGTGGCGGCGCCGGAGCGGATGTCCCAGTCAGACAGCCACTGTTCCAGGGAGCCGGAGTGTACGGAGTGGACGTCGCGGTTCAGCAGACCGGCGCGATCCAGCTCACCAAGCAGGGCGGGAATACCGCCTGCGCGGTGCACGTGCTCGATGTGGTACTTGGTGGAGTTGGGGGCTACCTTGGCCAGGCAGGGCACCTTGCGGGAGATCGCGTCGATGTCGCGCAGGGTGAAGTCAACGCCGGCTTCGTGGGCAATCGCCAGAATATGCAGAACGGTGTTGGTGGAGCCGCCCATGGCAACGTCCAGGGCCATGGCGTTCTCGAAGGCAGCCTTGGTGGCGATGGAGCGGGGCAGCACACTCTCGTCGTCCTGCTCGTAGTAGCGCTTGGCCAGCTCTACAATCTTGGCGCCAGCTTCGAGGAAAAGCTGCTTGCGGGCGACCTGGGTAGCCAGGGTGGTGCCGTTACCGGGCAGGGCAAGACCGATCGCCTCATTGAGACAGTTCATGGAGTTAGCGGTGAACATACCGGCGCAGGAGCCACAGGTGGGGCAGGCGTTCTTCTCAACCTGGGCCAGGGCGTCGTCGCTGACGCTGTCGTCCACGGCCATGACCATGGCGTCCACCAGGTCAAGGCGGTGCTCAACGACCCCCTCGATGCCTTCACCGGACTCCATCGGCCCACCGGAGACAAAGATGACGGGGATGTTCAGGCGCATAGCTGCCAGGAGCATGCCGGGGGTGATCTTGTCGCAGTTAGAGATGCAGACCAGGGCGTCGGCGCGGTGGGCGTTGACCATGTATTCGACCGAGTCGGCAATCAGGTCGCGGGAGGGCAGGGAGTAGAGCATACCGTCGTGGCCCATAGCGATGCCGTCGTCCACGGCGATGGTGTTGAATTCCTTGGCCACGCCGCCTGCTTCGCGGATAGCACCGGCGACCAGTTCGCCCATGTTCTTCAGGTGCACGTGGCCGGGGACGAACTGGGTGAAGGAGTTGGCGATAGCGATGATGGGCTTGCCGAAGTCGTCGTCGCCCATGCCGGTGGCGCGCCACAGTGCGCGGGCACCTGCCATGTTTCTGCCGTGGGTTGATGTACGCGAGCGCAGTTCTGGCATCGATAGCTCCCAAGAAAGTTTGTGGTTGGAGGTTTGGGTACTAGTCTACGCCTGAGTGCGGGTAGTCCACAGGGTGGGAAGCGGCGTTCTCATATAGTGAAGATAGGGGCGGACGGTTTCTCCCCCACTCCCCTGCCAAGGGGCAGGGACGGCAGGACGGGCGTCCGTGGGACGCTACTCCAGTAAGCCTCGCATAAATCTCAGCGCATATTCCAGAAGCTGGGGGTGGTTATCGTCAACTAGGGTAAATCCAAAGCGCTCAAAGGCCCGTTGAGACTTTGTATTTCTGCGGTCGATAGCGCAGGTCATGATGTCACTGGTGAGGTCTTTAAATTTGGGGTGCTCTTGGGCTGTGATAACGCATTGCTGAATAAGCTGTTGTGCAATTCCCTGGTTTTGGGCGTGGGCGGCCGTAGAGATATAGGTAATGTCGAAGACATCATCATAGGGGCGATATGTAATGAGAGCGGCAGCTGCTATCTGCCCCTCCAAGAAAGCTCCGATAGAGACCTTGTAGGGATCTCGGGCAATTTTCTGGGGCTGAGTTTCCCGGACGAAGCTTTGAACCTTTAGCTCCCATTCCGCGGGGTGTGAAGCGGTGTGGTAGTGCCGCTTGGCAGGGTAGGTGCAGACCCATTGTTGAAGGGCCGGTATATCGCTTGTGCTGAGCTCTCGAAAATACACTTAGGCCCCTAGTTTTTGAGGGCTAATCCTACTGGGGTAGGCTCGAGCTGCTCAAGGGCTCTACGATGCTGAGCCGAAAAAGCCCGGTTCTGCTGGGTTTCGTATTCCGATGCGAGGGTTTTTCGCTCTGTATCCGTTAGGCCGTCGTTCCCGATAGCCGTGGTGTGATGGCGCAGAACTTTTTGCAGGGTTTGACGGGCCGCTCGATGAGTGGGCTGCCAGCGAGTTGCATCTTTAGCGTTTACGGTCATAGTTCTGCTCCTTTCCTTGGTCTTGTTGTTTCGAGTCTAACAAGTAGCTCTTGGGGATGACTAGGGGCGGACGGTCCCGTCTCCGCCCTCTCAAAGGGGACCTTAAAACCTAAAAGGGACCGCATAATATGAGGTCCCTTTTGAGTTTTGCGGTCCCCTTGCGGTGAGGCAGGCGCTCATGACGCGCGTATGACGCGCATCCGTCACCGAAGTTCATTTTTGAAATATGCCGTCTTAGGGCCTGGAGGGCTTGGGCGCTCACCGGGTAGGGGTGTTAGCTGGGTTTATGGCCGCTGACGCAAGCAGCCTCTACAGCCGTAGGACTACCCCAGGAGCAGACCATGCCCATCAATACCGACCGCATTCTGACCACTCACGTTGGTTCCCTGCCGCGCAGCCAGCGCCTGATTGAAGCTAACGCCGCCCGCCGCGATGGCAGCATCGACGAGGCAGATTTCCAGCAGATTCTGACCGAGGAAACCCAGGCAGTGATTGACCGCCAGGTAGACATCGGTATCGACATTGTGAACGACGGCGAGTACGGGCATGCCATGAGTCAGGCGGTAGATTACGGGGCCTGGTGGCACTACTCCTTTGCCCGCACCGGCGGTTTGAAGCTGCTGACCGAGGGCAACCCCGCGAACGAGGTGCACCGCTCTGAGCCGGGCAAGCTCAAGTACACCAGCTTTGCCGACCGCCGCGACTGGACCCGTTTTCAGGACTTCTACACCGCAGAGCTCGACCTGGGTAACGACCCCGACCGCAGTTTCCCTGTTACCGTTGCCCCTCTGACCTACCAGGGTCAGGACGAGGTGGGGCGGGACGTCCGCAACCTCACCGCAGCGACCGAGGGCAAGGGGGCGCACAGCGCTTTTGTGGCGGCACTGTCACCCGGGTCAGCTGCCCGCGTGGGTAACCTCTACTACCCCACCGATAAGGAGCACATCTACGCCTGGGCCGATGTGCTGAAGGAAGAGTACAAGGCCATCACCGATGCCGGCTTCACCCTGCAAATCGACGACCCTTCCGTGGCTGAGGGCTGGGACCAGATTAACCCCGAGCCCAGCGTCAGTGACTACCTTGACTTTATCCAGGTGGCGGTTGATGCCCTCAACTACGCGCTTGAGGACATCCCGACCGAGCAGACCCGCTTTCACCTGTGCTGGGGTTCCTGGCACGGGCCGCACAGCACCGACCTGGAGTTCAAGCACCTGGCCGATACCCTGCTGTCTATTGACGCAGCCGGTTACACCTTTGAGGCCGCTAACGCGCGGCACGCCCACGAGTGGAAGGTCTGGGAGAACCTGGAGCTGCCCGAGGGCAAGTACGTGATTCCCGGTGTTGTCTCGCACTCGACCAACCTGATTGAGCACCCTGAGCTGGTTGCCCAGCGCATCGAGCAGTTTGCTCAGGTGGTGGGCAAGGAGAACGTGGTGGCGTCGACCGACTGCGGTCTGGGCGGACGCCTGCACCCCGACCTGGCTTGGGCCAAGCTGGGGTCGCTGGCCGCAGGCGCCCGCATCGCCAGCGAGCGCCTGTTCAGCTAGTTATCTGGCTAGCCGCCCTACCCAAAGGGGACCGCATAACTTAAAAGAGACCTCGTATTACGCGGTCCCTTTTAAGTTATGCGGTCCCCTTGTTAGGGATTGAGGGAGGCGCAAGGACGCTTGTGGGCCGCTCGCTGCGCCCGTCGGGCGAGTTTCACACCACACTTTTGACAGAAGTGTTTTCAACACCAAGGATTTCCGCAGGTCACGCAGGGGCTACACCGGTTAAAACCTGCACGTAGACAGGCTGACTAACGTGTGACACACATTTACATGTGTGTCTCTCGCAAACACCCCGTGCGAGTCCTAGACTATAGGGAAACACAATCACCGTGTGAAACTCTCACTCCATCTCGCACAATGTGCTCTTGCACCTGTTACTTAGGGGAACCAAATGGGAAAGTTTGAACGCATCTACCACGACCTGGCTCGTGATATTGATGAAGGTAAATACGGCGTCGGCGATCTGCTGCCCAGCGAAAAGAAGCTGACCGAAAAGTACAACGTCTCTCGCGAGACCGCCCGCAAGGCTCTGGCAATTCTGACCGACCGCGGCTACATCCAGCGCATCATGGGCAAGGGCTCCCTGGTCATTGACCACAAGCGCTACTCCATTCCCGTGTCATCACTGGTCAGCTACAAGGAATTTGCTGAGTCAGCCAGTCGCGACACCCAGACTGAACTGGTTGAACTTGAGGACGCCCTGCTGCCGCATGTACCCTTCCAGGCCCTGACGGACGGCTCCGTAGAGCAGGTGCCCGTCACCCACATCATGCGAGTTCGCCACATGGACGGTGCCCCCGCCATCATCGACCATGACTACATCATCAAGAGCGTAGTAGCCGAAATTCCCCGCGAGGTCGCTGAGGACTCCCTCTACCAATACTTCGAGGGCGAGCTGGGTCTGAACATCGTCTCGTCTGCCAAGCAGATCACCATCGAGCAGGCCACCCCCAACGACGCCAAGTACCTGAACCTGCACGCTGGCGAGTACGTTGCGGTAACCACCTCAATCACCGTGCTTGAGGACGGCACCGCCTTCCAGTACACCATCTCCCGCCACCGCGCCGACAAGTTCCGCTACTTGGACTTCGCCCACCGCCGCCAGGAAATTCCGGTTTCTGAATAAAGTTCCAAATCAGCTGTAATACAGACTGAAGAACCTGTTAGACAGGTAAGGTTAAGGAGCGTATCCCGCTTTGGCGGGGTGCGCTTCTTTTCTTTTACCCCAGCCCCCACCCACCGGGCGCACCCGCCCTAGCACCGGCGTCCTACCCTTTGGAGCACACCATGAGCTTTCACGATAAGGTCATCTACCAGGTCTACCCCAAGTCCTTCTACGACTCGAACGGCACCGGCGTAGGCGACCTACGGGGCATTATCGAGAAGGTCCCCTACATTGCTTCCCTGGGGGTGGACATGGTCTGGTTCAACCCCTTCTTTGTCTCACCGCAGAACGATAACGGCTACGACATCGCTAACTACTACGAGGTAGACCGCGAGATGGGCACCATGGCGGACGCCGAAGAGCTGATTGCAGCCCTGGGGCGAGAGGGAATCGGGGTTATGTTCGATATGGTGCTCAACCATGTCTCCACCGAGCACGAGTGGTTCCAGCGGGCTCTAGCCGGCGAGAAGGAGTACCAGGACTTCTTCTACCTGCGCCCCCTACAGGAGGACGGTTCCCTGCCGACCAACTGGGAATCCAAGTTCGGCGGCCCGGCCTGGTCACGGTTTGGCGACACCGACCTCTACTACATGCACCTCTACGACGTGACCCAGGCAGACCTCAACTGGCACAACCCCAGGGTACGCGAAGAGCTCTTCAAGGTGGTCAATTTCTGGAAGGACAAGGGAGTTCGCGGCTTCCGCTTCGATGTGCTCAACGTGATTGGCAAGGCCGAGGACCTGCGGGACGCCGCCCCCGGCGAAAACGACAAGCTCATCTACACCGACACCGAGCGCGTGCACCCCTGGGTGCAGGAGCTGAACCGGGCCACCTTTGGTGATACCGAGGGCACCGTGACCGTGGGCGAGATGTCGTCAACCACCATCGACAGCAGCGTGCGCTACACCAACCCAGCCAATGAAGAGCTAGACATGGTCTTCTCCTTCCACCACCTCAAGGTGGACTATGACGGTGCCGAAAAGTGGTCTGATGTGCCCTTTGATTTCATGGCTCTTAAGGGTCTGCTGACCGACTGGGCGGTAGGTATTCAGGCAGGAGGCGGTTGGCAGGCGTCCTTCTGGAATAACCACGACCAGCCCCGCGCCATCAACCGCTTTGGTGATGTGGAGCGTTACCGAGCCGAGTCCGCCACCATGCTGGCTGCCGCCGTGCACCTGACCCGCGGCACCCCCTACATCTATCAGGGTGAAGAGATCGGCATGGTTGATCCGGTCTATTCGTCCATGGATGACTACGTGGACGTTGAATCCCACAACGCCTTTGCCATTCTGCAGGAGCGGGGCGTGAGCGAGGCCGAGGCCTTCCGCATTGTCACCAAGAAGTCCCGCGACAACTCCCGTACCCCCATGCAGTGGGACGCATCTGAGTTCGCCGGCTTCTCTCAGGTGAAGCCCTGGCTGATGCCCACCTCGCAGGCCGACATTAACGTGGAGCGCGAAGAGGCTGAGGGCACCATTTTGCCCTTCTACCGGGAGCTGGTGCGCCTGCGCCATACGATGCCTCTGATTGCTGAGGGCTCCTACGAGCCCTTTGCCCGCGAGCACGAGAGCGTCTACGGGTTTGTACGAGAGCATGAGGGTCAGCGCCTGCTGGTGCTCTGCAACTTCTACGGTAAGGACGCCGCCGTGCCGCTGCCTGCCGAGTTCGCGGCGGGGTCTGTGCTTCTGTGTAATTACAAGAATGAGCCTGGGCTGGGAACCAGCGAGCTGGTCTTGCGGCCCTACGAGACGGTAGCTGTACTGGCTAGCTAGCGCCCCTTGAGCTGCTCCACCACCTCAAGCAGGGCGTCCATATTGCCGCTGAGAGCAAGGTTGGGGCGGGACTCACTACTGGCGACCGCCGCGTTGTAGTAGAGCCCGTCCCCCATCAGCAAGATAGCGCGAGCCGCAGCATCCGAGGGAGTCTCAGCCCGAATCATCTCAAACCAGCGCCCCTGAATCCTGTCATAGACCTCGGCAACCTTCTCGGCGGCGTCCTGGCGCAGGCGCGAAGCGGCCACAAAAACCCGGTCAAAGGGGGTGTCCTGGTAGACCGAGGTGCGCACATAGTAGGCACAGGCCCCAGCGGGGTCGCCCGCCATAGCCTTAAAGTCCTGCTCAGCGAGCGCCCATGCCCGCCCCAAAAGCCCGTCAATCAGCGCGGTCTTATCGGGGAAGTGATAGAGCAGCCCTCCCTTGGACACCCCGGCACGGGCGGCAATAGCGTTCAAGGACGCCGCCCGCTCCCCCTCTTCGATGAGTAGGGCTTCGTAGGCGTCAAGGATTTTTTCGCGAGAACTCATGTGCCCCACCCTACCGCCTCCCCACTTGAAAACAAAACCGTCCAGACGGTACAGTAACAAGTGTGCTCCCCACCGAGCACCCCGCTACCGATGAGCGGCCAAGCGTACCCCGGCGTCCTGCCCGGTACCGCGCCCGCACCAACCCCAGGTAGCCATCCTCACGAAAGAGCAGACATGCACCCCGCAACCGGCCAGATGAGAGCCGTCACCACTGAAGAATCCTCAATCACACCCTACCCCCGTCGCTGGGCGGCCCTGGCTGTGCTCATGCTGCCGGTGCTGCTGGTCTCGGTCGATAACACCGTGCTCTCTTTCGCCCTGCCCGAGATTTCAGCCCAGCTCTCCCCCAGCGGCACCCAGCTACTCTGGATCAACGATGTCTACCCGCTGATTCTCTCGGGTCTACTCATTCCCGCAGGCAGCATGGGTGACCGCTTCGGCCGCCGCACCATGCTGCTACTGGGCGGCTTCGGCTTTACCGTTATTTCAGCTGCCGCCGCCTTCGCCCCCACCGCCGCCTGGCTCATTGCCGCCCGCGCCGGTATGGGTATCTTCGGGGCTATGCTCATGCCCGCGACTCTCTCCATCATTCGCAATATGTTCGCCGACGCCACCGAACGTCGTACCGCCATCGCCATCTGGGCCTCAGGCTTCGCAGGTGGCGCAGCCCTGGGACCTGTCGTCGGTGGGTTCCTGCTGGAGCACTTCTACTGGGGCTCGGTCTTCCTCATGGCAGTGCCCGTCCTGCTGCCCATGCTCCTGCTGGGCTTCTGGCTGATTCCTAACTCCAAGGACCCGGCCCCCGGCGCCATCGACTTCGTCAGCATCGCCCTGATCATGGCGACCATGACCCCCTTCGTCTACGCCATCAAGCACTTTGCCCACGACGGCTTCGACCTGCTCACCGTCGCCCTGCTGCTGGTTGCAACCATCTGCGGTCTTGTCTTCACCCGCCGCCAGCTGGCCCGCACCAACCCCATGCTGGACGTCCGTCTCTTCACCAACAAGCAGTTCACCGGTGCGGTACTGACCAACCTCATGGCGATTTTCTCACTGGTTGGCTTCCTCTACTTCGTCTCCCAGCACCTGCAGCTGGTCAGCGGCCATTCCCCCTTCAGCGCCGCCCTCCTGCTGCTGCCCGGCCTGGTGCTAACCGTCATTGCGGGCCTGGTCGTGGTCTACCTGGTCAAAATCATCAAGCCCTGGATCGTGATTGCTGGTTCCCTACTTATGAACGCAGCCGCCTTCACCCTGGTCTTCCTCACCGCCGATTCCGGCTCGGATACCGGCATTCTGGTCGCCTTCGCCCTGCTCGGTGTAGGCATTGGCTTCGCTGAGACCCTGACCAACGACATCATCCTGGCCGCTGTTCCCCCGCATAAGGCGGGTGCGGCGTCCGCTATCTCGGAGACCGCCTACGAGACCGGCTCGGTCATGGGTACCGCGATTCTGGGGTCAATCCTGAACGCAGCCTACGTTGCCCACCTGGTGGTACCCGAGGGGGTTAGTGCTGCGGACGCGGACGCCGCCCGCGAAACCCTAGGTGGGGCAGCTGAGGTGGCTGAGAACATCGGCGGAGAGACCGGTGCCGCCCTGCTGGCCTCAGCCCAGCACGCCTTCGACTCGGGCGTGGTCTACACCTCGGCTATCGGCGTGGTGCTCATGCTTCTCTGCGCTGTGATGGTGGTGCGCACCCTGCGCGGGGTAAAGATGTAGAAGGGGACCGGAAAACTTAAAGAGGACCGCAAAATATGCGGTCCTCTTTAAGTTTTGCGGTCCCCTTGTAGGAATAGGCCAGCAGACCGCTAAAGCCATTCTTTCTTCTTAAAGACCACCCACAGCCCAAAGGACACCACAACCATCAGCAGCAGGGACGCCGGGTAGCCGAAGGTCCAGTGCAGCTCGGGCATAATGTCAAAGTTCATGCCATAAATCGAGCCGATGATTGTGGGGGCCACCAGAATCGCAGCCCAGGCTGAAATGCGCTTCATGTCGTCGTTCTGCCGCTCAGCTACGATCGTTGAGTTCACCGCCAAGGCGTTCTCTAGCGAAGACCGCAGGTCGTCCACCCGGTCTACCACACTGATGACGTGGTCCTTCACATCGCGGAAGTAGCGGAGCAGCTCAAGCTGGTGCTCATCGCCGGTCTCAGCCTGAATACGAATACGCCCCATGAGTAGGTCCAGCATCTGCCCCACCGGCTTGACCGCGCGTTTGAAGTCACTGACCTCGTTCAGCAGACTGTAGATGCGCTGGGAGATTTCGCTAGCCTCAGAGTTGTCGGAGAAAAGGGCGTCCTCAATTTCGTCGCCGTCGTTTTCTAGCCCCTCGATGACGGGGAAGTAGCCGTCCACCAGCATATCGAGCACCCGGTGCAGGAAGACGAGAGGGCCGGCCTGTCGTGTGGCACCGCCTGTAGCGCTGGTGAAGACCGTATCCATAGTCTGGCGGGTGGTAGCGTCTGACCGTAAGGCATCTTTGACCAGCCAAATCGCGAAATTCTGCCCTACGAACATGTGGGTTTCGCCGAAACGAATCTCTTCGATGTCGTCGAGATAAATCGCAGGGCGGAGCACTAGGTAGTAGGTGTCGCCGTACCGTTCGAGCTTAGCGCGCTGATGGCCCTGCTCGGAGTCTTCGACGGCAAGGGGGTGCAGGTCGAAGAGGCCGGTGAGGGTGGTGAGATCATCGCGGGAGGGGTCAACCAGGCCGATATAAGCGCAATCGGTGCCGGGCGTGAAGGCCCGGGCAAGGTCGGCGAGGGAGTCGTAGCCGGTGACGGCCCCGGTGGTGTGGTTGAGTGTGTTGAGTAAGGGCATGGTGTCTATCGTAGTCCTTCTACAAAAAGACCATTTAAATCAGAAAAACCCACCTAGTTGGTGGGTTTTTCTGATTTAGATGGTACCTACCCGGTGCAGGGGAAGGGGCGCGGACGTCCGCCCTACTTCTCGTCCTCGATCAGGTCGCGCACGACGATGGTCTGCTCGCGGCCGGGGCCAACGCCAATTGCCGAGATACGGCAGCCGGAGATTTCTTCCAGCTTCTCAAGGTACTTACGGGCGTTCTCGGGCAGCTCGTCGAGGGTTTTAGCCTCGGTGATGTCTTCGGTCCAGCCGTCGAAGTACTCGTAGATGGGCTTGGCGTGGTGGAAGTCCGACTGGGTCATGGGCATCTCGTCGTGGCGAACACCGTCTACATCGTAGGCGACGCAGACAGGAATCTTCTCAAGCCCGGTGAGCACGTCCAGCTTAGTGATGAAGAGGTCGGTGAAGCCATTGATGCGCACAGCCTGGCGGGCCAGGACCGCGTCGTACCAGCCGCAGCGGCGAGGGCGGCCGGTGTTCACGCCGAACTCGCCACCGGTGGTGCGCAGGAATTCGCCCATGTCGTCGAAGAGTTCGGTGGGGAAGGGGCCGGCGCCCACGCGGGTGGTGTAGGCCTTCTGAATACCGATGACGCGGGAGATGCGGGTGGGGCCAACGCCGGAACCAACGGAGGCGCCGCCTGCGGTGGGGTTAGATGAGGTGACGAAGGGGTAGGTGCCGTGGTCTACGTCGAGGAAGGTGGCCTGGCCGCCTTCCATGAGCAGGGTCTTGCCCTCGTCCAGGGCCTTGTTGAGCAGCTGGGTTGATTCAACAATCATGGGTGCCAGGCGGTCGGCGAAGCTCATGAAGTACTCAACGATTTCTTCGACCTCTACGTGGCGGCGGTTGTAGACCTTGACCAGCAGTTCGTTCTTCTGACGCAGGGCGCCTTCAACTTTCTGGCGCAGGATGGACTCGTCGAGGATATCCTGCACGCGAATACCCAGACGGCCAACCTTATCCATATAGGTAGGGCCGATACCGCGGCCGGTGGTACCAATGGCGCGCTTACCCAGGAAGCGTTCAGTGACCTTGTCCATGGTCTGGTGGTAGGGCGCTACCAGGTGGGCGTTAGCTGAAATCTTGAGCTTGGAGGTGTCTGCCCCACGGGCTTCAAGGCCGTCAATTTCTTCGAAGAGGGCCTCGGGGTTGACGACCACGCCGTTGCCGATAACGGGTACAGCGTTTTCTGAGAGGATGCCGGCGGGAAGGAGCTTGAGCTCGAACTTCTGGCCGTTGACGACGACGGTGTGGCCTGCGTTGTTACCGCCGTTGGGCTTGACGACGTAGTCGACGCGGCCGCCGAGCAGGTCGGTTGCCTTGCCCTTACCTTCGTCGCCCCACTGGGCGCCTACAATCACAATTGCTGGCATAAGTCTTACTCCTGAATAGGGTGGTCACCTGCCGGGTTTCACGGCGGTGGGGTGGGGCTGCGCGGCCTGTGCAGACGGCGCGGACGCAGGGCACACCATTCTTAAGGATAGCAAGGGTGGTTTGTCTTTGGGTGGGTGTTCCAGGTTTTGCGCTACTAGCGGTAGAAGGTGGGCGGACGCCGGTGGCAGGTTCCCGGGAATCACCGAGAAATAATCCGACATGTGGCCAGCAGGCACCGGGATTGTCTTTAAACTGGTAGGTATGAGCGAAAACCCATACACACCCAACACTCCGTCTTCTCAGCCCGATCAGCCCGAAGCGCCAGCATCGTCTGCCGGGGCTTATGCCGCACCGGGCCAGTACCCCTATCAGGACCCCTACGCCGCACCTCAGCAACCTAACGGAAAAAAGCCTAAGAATGTGGTTGGTCTGGTGGCTCTGGGCCTGGGCGTTCTCGGCTTTATTTTGGCTTGCATTCCCGCCGTTGCCGTCCTTGGCTGGCTCTTGCTGTTTGCAGCTTTTGTGACCGGCATTGTTGGACTTTTCCAGAAGAACAAGGAAAAGGTCACCTCGATTATCGCCATCGTGCTCTCAGTTATCGGGTCAGTGATTTCAGGTATCGTCCTGTTTTTCTTTGCCCTCAATACTATTGCTAACGACCCCGAGCTCCAGCAGAGCCTGCAGGAGCTTGAGTCAGCGGTAGCTAGCCCGTCGGCAACTGCATCTGCTCCGGTAAGTTCTGCTACTCCGGCCGTCACTACCCCTGCCCCTGCTACTTCTAACGCACCGTCTGCCGAAGCCTCCCAGCAGACCACCTCTGCTGCCGGGGATATCCCCCGCGATTACACGAGCGCTCTTGCCGAGGCCCGTGACTATCTAGAGTTCAGCAGTTTCTCCTACACTGGCCTCTACGATCAGCTCACCAGCGAGTACGGCGGCCAGTATTCACCTGAAGCAG
Source organism: Rothia nasimurium (assembly GCF_928381415.1). Lineage (GTDB taxonomy): Bacteria > Actinomycetota > Actinomycetes > Actinomycetales > Micrococcaceae > Rothia > Rothia nasimurium_H. The sequence continues at coordinate 126,695 of NZ_CAKMSF010000005.1, read as the reverse complement.
CCCAGTACGCTATGGATAACCTGAGCGATGTTGACTGGAACGCTGAAGCTCTTGAAGCCGCTGAAGACTACATCGAATTTTCTGATTTCTCTTACGCAGGTCTCTACGATCAGCTGACCAGCGAGTACGGTAGCCAGTTCACCCCCGAACAGGCCCAGTACGCGGTTGACAATGTCAATGCTGACTGGAACCAGGAAGCTCTCGATGCCGCTCGTAGCTACCTAGAAATCTCTGAGATGAGCGATGCTCGCCTCTTCGATCAGCTGACCAGTGAGTACGGTAGCCAGTTCACCCCTGAACAGGCCCAGTACGCCATCGACAATCTTTAAAACTGGAAAAATATCAAAGCCCGCCCTGTACCCTTTCTCTGAGATGGGGTCGGGGCGGGCTTTTGTGTAGGTAGAAGTTCTTGATGAACCCTATGATGGAGCTATGACTTCTATCCCCCACGTTCTTTTTATCTGCCAGTCCAATAAAGGCAAGTCTCAGATGGCTGAGGCCCTGATGAACCTCCATGCGCAAGGACGCGTGCGGGCGACGTCCGCGGGTACCAAGGCTGCGGTGGGCAGCGCGGTCAACGCTGAATCTGCCGCTTCGCTCGCTGAGATCGGTGCAGATATGAGCAAGGGTACGCCCAAGTTTGCCAGCGCCGACGACCTGGCTGCTGCTGACCGTATCGTCATTCTGGGTGGGGCTGCCCAGCTTGAGACGACGGACGAGGAAGTCTTGGCTAAGACCGAACGCTGGAATACCGTTGAGCCCTCCCACGATGGAGTTGAGGGGGCTGAGCGCATGAACCTGATCCGGGACGACATCGACGCCCGCGTCCGTGCCCTGCTGGCTGAGCTCACCCCCTAGTTAGGCATACAACGGCGCCCCATCTTTCTTTCCACGCACCGGAGTGCTGCGGGAAAGAGGGAAGGAGCGTCGTTTGCTGTATGGGGTGGGTTAGAAGAGCGCCACCTTCGGCGGTGCCGGGAAAATCTCGTCGAGCAGGGCGAGCTCGTCCGCGTCGAACCGGCGGACGATAGCCGCCGCGTTGGCGCGCACCTGCTCTTCGGTGGTAGCCCCGGCGATCACAGAGGCAACCGGCTCCTGCTGAGCCAGCCACGAGAAGGCAACCTGAACCTCGGTCAGGCCGCGCTCAGCAGCGAAGGCTGAGAAGGCTTCGAGCTGGTCCCAGTTAGCGCCGTCCAAGATGTCGGGTTTGATGCGGGTCAGACGGCCGTCCGCCGGGGCAAAAGAGCGCGAATATTTGCCCGTCAGCAGCCCGTTAGCCAGGGGGAAGTAGGGCAGCACACCCAACCCGAATTCGCGAGAGGCGGGCAGCACCTCAAGCTCAGCGCGGCGGTCAAGCAGGTTGTAGTGGTTCTCAGCCGCAACGTAGCGGTACCCCAGGGCCCGGCCCAGGTGCTCAGCATGGGCGATCTGCCAACCGGTATGGTTGGACGACCCGATGTAACGCACCTTGCCCTGCTCAATCAGGGTGCCCAGAGCTGAGAGGGTTTCTTCGATAGGGGTTGCCGGGTCGGGGGTGTGGTGGAAGTAGAGGTCGATGTAGTCGGTGCCCAGGCGGCTCAGGGACGCCTCAACCGCCCGCATAATGTACCGGCGGGAGCCGCGCACCCCGTGGTCGGTGCCGTTGGCCCCACCCATGTCCATGCCGAATTTAGAGACAATCACAATCTCGTCGCGGTCAATCCCGGTCTCCCGCAGAGCCTTCCCAAACATGGTTTCAGAAACCCCCGGTGCAGACCCGTAAATATCGGCCACATCAAAGAGGGTGATTCCGGCTTCAACGGCAGCGGTGAGGACGGCGTTGGTTCCGCTTTGCGTTTCGGTGGCGGTTGTGGCACGGCCCAGGTTGTTACAGCCCAGGCCCACGTTCGAGACGGTCAACCCGCTTTTTCCTAGTTGGCGATACTCAATACTCATACCCGTCATATTACTGTCATGTGTCTCAACACACCCGACACAGAGTCAAAAAGGTACATAGAGCGGCGGTTTCTTGCCAGCGCCCTACCTGCGCTTTTAGTGTAGAACCATCAAATCTATCCAGAGCGACCGAGAGACCTAGCTCAACGACGTCGCAGCAACCACCCTGACGGGAAAGGTGCTCCTGCTAGGACCGATAGAGTGCATCACCAGCGGTCCACCCACCGCCCTGTGTGGCGCCCTCCCGCCACCAGTGGGAGCGGCCACTGCATTCTTTCGGGTCTACCCAACGACCTGTAAGGAAACCATGAGTACCCATATACCGGCGCTCTCTTATGAACTCTTCCCACCGCGAAGTTCCGCCAGCTGTGAGAGTCTACTGACGACTATCGACCAGCTGGCTCCCACTAACCCCGACTATGTCTCGGTGACCTACTCCGGTGATCGGGCTCGTAAGCAGAAAACCCTGGCTCTGTTAGACCATCTGGTACACGAAACCCGGCTTACTCCCCTGGCCCACCTCACCTGTGTGGGGCACAGCGCTGAGGAGCTGGAAGCCGCTGTGCGTCGCATACTGGCAATCGGCGTCCGCGGATTTTTAGCCCTGCGCGGCGACCTGCCAGCGGGCAGCAGCCAGGCCCCTGACATCCCTTTTGCCCGTTCCCTGGTTGATCTCATTCGACGGGTGGAGACCCAGGATTTTGCCCATCTTGCGGCAGGACGCGTGGCGGTGGGGGTAGCTGCCTACCCCTCCCGGCACCCGGAGTCCAGCTCAGAATTACAAGATATTGAAATTCTGCTCTCCAAGGAGCGGGCGGGGGCTGATTTCGCTATCACCCAGGTTTTCTTTGAGGCGACCCTCTACGAATCCCTGGTGCAGCGGGCCCGAACCGCGGGGGTGACCCTGCCCCTGATTCCGGGCATCATGCCGGTCACCAGCCTGCGCAGGCTCACCACGCTCTGTTCACTAGCGGGCCTACCCGTACCCCAGAAGCTGGCCTATGACCTAGAAACAGCAGGCAGTGACGCTGAACGTCACCGCATCGGGGTGGAGTTCGCCGTCCGCCTGCTTCAAGAATCCCTCGACGCCGGTGCCCCCGGCATCCACTTCTACACCTTCAACGAACACGCAGCGGTACTGGACGTTCTTGAGCAGGTTAACCTGCCCCGCTACAACAGCCGCTTTGAAAACCCCTTAGCCGAACTGATCTACGCCTAAAAATATCGGCCTCAAGACTTCACAGAAAGACACCACCATGACCACCACTTTCCCCACTGCAACCATCACCGGCTACCCCCGCATCGGCGCCCGCCGCGAGCTCAAGCGCGCTGTTGAAGCCTACTGGGCAGGTAAAACTGACCAGACTGAGCTGAAGCAGGTTGCCCATCAGATCCAGCAACAGGCCTACCGCACCCTGACCGAGCGCGGTCTGACCGGCGACTACGCTATTCCCGCTGACTTCTCTTTCTATGACCAGGTGCTCGATACCACCCGCCTCTTTACTGCCCTGCCCTCCCGCTTCGAATCGGTACGCGACGACCGTGGCCTGATTGACCTGGACGGCTACTTCGCGCTGGCCCGCGGCACCGAGCAACTGCCCCCGCTGGAGCTGACCAAGTGGTTCGATACCAACTACCACTACCTGGTGCCAGAAATCGGCCCGGCCACCGGCTTTACCCTCAACACTGAAGCTCTCGACGACCTACTGGCAGCCGCTGAGGCGGCGGGGACGTCCTCCCGCCCCAGCATCACCGGCCCCCTCACCTACCTGCTCCTGGCAAAAGCTGAGGACGGCGCCCCCGCCGACTTCGCGCCCCTCGACCGTCTAGTAGACCTGCTGCCCCTCTACCGGGATCTGCTCGCCCACCTGGCTGGCCGCGGTGTGCGCTGGGTTCAGTTCAACGAGCCCGCCCTGGGTGCGGACCAGCCCGTCACCGAAACCGACCTAGCAAAGCTCATCGAGGGAACCTATGGGGAGCTGACAGCCCTCACTGACCGCCCTGCCCTGCTGGTCACTAGCCCCTACGGCAACCTGGCCGGCCTGCTGGAACCCCTGGCCGCTTCGGGCGTAGAGGCCCTGCACCTTGACCTGGTATCTACCGGCTATGATCAGGACGCCCTCGCCCGCCTCTTCGGCGGCGATTCGGCTCCCCTGCTGGTGGCAGGTGTGGTGAACGGCCGCAATATCTGGCGCAACGACCTGGAAGCCTCCCTCCACACCCTGCAGGCGGTGGGGGCGGCGTCCGTCTCAACCTCGACCTCCCTGCAGCACGTGCCCTACGACCTTGACCTGGAAACCGGGCTCGACCAGAAGCTCACCAGCTGGCTGGCCTTTGCCCACCAGAAGGTCAGCGAAGTTGCCCTGCTCGCTCGGGGGCTCGCTGAGGGGCCCGAGGCTATCGCCTCCGAGGTTGAGCAGGCCAAGGCAGCACTGGCAGCGCGCGCCCAGTCCAGCGGAGTCAACGACCCCTGCATCCGCGAGCGCACCCTCTCCATTACCCCCGAGAACTACGAGCGCGCGTCCGCTCAGGTGCGTCAGCAGGCCCAGGAGGATCTGAACCTGCCCCTGCTGCCGACCACCACCATCGGGTCTTTCCCGCAGACCGGCCATATTCGCTCCCTGCGGGCGGACTACCGCAAGGGTGCGCTGACCAGGGACGAGCTCGATGCCCATCTGCGGGAGGAGATTCGCTGTGTCATCGACTTCCAGGAGCGTCTGGGGCTAGACGTCCTGGTACACGGTGAGGCTGAGCGTAACGACATGGTGCAGTATTTTGCTGAGAACTTCGACGGGTTTGCCCCAACCGAGCACGGCTGGGTGCAGTCCTACGGTTCGCGCTGTACCCGCCCCTCGATTCTATGGGGCGATGTGAAGCGCAGCGGTGCAGGTACCCGCGGTGAGGCCTTTACCGTGCCGTGGATTAGCTTCGCGCAGCAGCAGACCGATAAGCCGGTCAAGGGTATGCTCACCGGCCCGGTCACGATTCTGGCCTGGTCGTTTGTGCGCGATGATCAGCCTCTGGCGGCGACCGCGACCCAGGTTGCGCTGGCGTTGGCTGATGAGATTGCTGACCTTGAGGCCGCGGGTACCCGCATTATTCAGGTGGACGAACCCGCCCTGCGCGAGCTGCTCCCCCTGCGCGCCGAGGATCAGGCGGCCTACCTGGACTGGTCGGTGGGTGCCTTCCGCCTGGCGACCTCGCAGGTTGCTGACTCCACCCAGATTCACACCCACCTCTGTTACTCAGAGTTCAATGAAATCTTCGGTGCGATTGATGCTCTCAACGCCGATGTCACCTCGATTGAGGCGGCGCGCTCCCGCCTGGAGCTGCTGGCCGATGTGCCTGAGAGCTTCGATCGTGGCATCGGGCCCGGCGTCTGGGACATTCACTCCCCGCGTGTACCCTCGGCTGATGAGGTAGAGGCGCTTCTGACGACCGCGCTAGAGCACATTCCTGCCCGCCAGCTCTGGGTCAACCCCGACTGCGGCCTGAAGACCCGCGCCTACAAGGAGACCAAGGCTTCCATCGAGTCCCTGGTTGCCGCAACCGAGGCGGTACGGGCCAGCTTGACGGTGGCACTCTAGGCCCCCGGGGTTAGAGGGTCAGCAGAAGGACGCCGCCTCCCGCTCTACCTGCCACCTGACAGGAGGGTGGGTGGCGGCGTCCTTGCATCCGTGAAGCGCAGGTGCGACCCTAGTGGGCCATGGGGGCGCTTCCGGCAGCCTGCTTGCCGGCGGGCAGAAGCAGGGCTACCACGATAGAGCCCAGTGACATGAAGGCTGCTACCAGGAAGGCCAGGTGCACACCGGCCATGTAGGCCTCTACGCCGGTGCCGCCGTGGGCAGCCGACCCGATACCCAGCAGAGCCACGAAAAGGGCGGTTGCTGCGGCACCGGATACCTGCTGGAAGGTGGTCATAGCCGAGGAACCGAAAGCGTGTAGTTCGTGATCAAGAGAGCCCAGCCCCAGGGACATCATGGGGGTGTTAACCAGCGGCAGGGCGAAAGTCATGAGCATGTAGGTACCCACCAGGTACCAGACGGGAGTCTGGGTGCTGAAGGTACTCATTAGCCAGATGGAGGCGCTAAAGAGCAGGGCACCGGGGATGACCAGGGTGCGGGCGCCGAAGCGGTCTGACAGGCGACCGACGACGGGGCTCAGCACCGCCATGAGCACGCCACCGGGTAGCAGCATCAGGCCGGTTTGCAGGGCGCTCATGCCCAGGACGTTTGCGGCGTAGAGGGGAATCATAATTGCGGTACCTAGCATGACGCCGATGCCCAGGGAGGTCATGATGACGGTCAGGGTGAAGGGGCGGGCACGGAAAATGCGCAGGTCCATGAAGGGGCCGCGGTCTTGCAGCTGAATCTGACGACGCACGAACACGGCCAGCAGGGCAACCGAGACAGCCACGATAACCCAGGGGTTGACGGGCAGGTGAGCGCCGCCGTGGGAGGAGCCCCCACCCATAGATGACAGGCCCAAGACCAGGCCGCCGAAGCCCAGGGTGGAAAGCACGATGGAGAAGATGTCGAGTTTCTGTGAGGTGCCTTCGGGCTTCTCAGCAGGTGCCAGACGCAGACCGATCAGCAGAGCGATAATGCCGATGGGCAGAATCAGCCAGAAGAGCCAGCGCCAGCCAGCGGCATTCAGAATGATGCCTGAAACAGTCGGGCCGGCTGCGGGAGCAGCTGAGATAACCATGCCGATGATGCCCATAGCCTGACCGATTTTGCTGGGGGCAACCAGGCGCATCATGGTGGTCATGAGCAGGGGGATCATCACGCCGGTACCGCCAGCCTGGAGCACACGCCCGACCAGCAGCAGGGCAATACCGGGGGCGGTAGCTGCCACCAGGGTGCCGACGGAGAAGAGCGCCATGGCTGCGACAAAGACGGTGCGAATGGAGTAGCGGGAGATGATGAAACCAGAAGCCGGAGTCACCACGGCCATGGTCAGCATGAAGCCGGTGGAGGTCCACTGGGCGGTCGAGGCGCTGATGTTCAGGTCTGCCATGATGTCGGGCAGAGCTACGCCCAGCAGAGTTTCATTCAGAATCAGCACGAAGGCCGCAATCACCATGATAGCCAGGAGCAGGAACTCGTGGCGCTCTAGTTTATGGGCGACGGGCATTGATGCGGTGTGCGCTGCAGGTTCGGTGACCGGGTGCGCTCCAGTTTCGGGGTGAGAGTGTGTTTGCGTAGAAGACATAGGCGTTAAGCCTACTCTTTGCGGTGCGCTCGCGTAATAGCTAGTTGCTCACAGACCCAGGTCACATAGGGTTTTTGTAGACGAGTAACCGTGCCGCATGGGAGCCATACAGGGGGCACTAGGTGGGGACCAGATTGCTCTGGTCCCCTGTGGTAGTTTCTGGAGGTTTCCTACTGAGCGGCGCGTACCGCGATCAGCAGATCACCCTTATTCATGGACGAGCGGCCCGGCACCTCAAGCTGCTTGGCTAGCTCGTAGAGCTCGGCGCGGGTGAGCTCCGCCAGGGGGCGCACCTCTGCAACTAGGAAGGTCTGGTCGTCGTCCTGCAGGTCAGGGGCGGACGCCGCATCCTCCTGGGCAGGCGCCTCGGCCAGGGGTTCGGTGGTCAGGTCTTCGTCGAAGTCAGCAGGGTCGGCGCTGGCGAAGGTTTCCTCGTAGAGCTCTTCGGCTTCTTCGGGCTCGTCGGCTTCTTCGGGAGCCAGTCCCTCATCTTCTCCAACCTCGGTTACGGCATCGGGAACATCCAGTTCTGGGGCTTCCTGGCCGCCCTCAAACGCTTCAAGGTCGCCGGGCTCCAGGCTCTCAGCATCAAGGATCTCTTCGTAGCCGGCAGCTTCCTCCGGGCTCTCAGCTGTCTCAGCCAGAATCAGCTCAGCCTCCCGCTGGGCCGCGCTCTTAGTACCCTTCTTGGTTTTCTTCTTTGAGTCCTTCTTCTCTGCCTTCTTCGGCTCACTCTTCTTGGGCTCAGTTTTCTTAGCCTTCTGGGACTTCTTAGTCTCGACCTTCTTCGAGTCCTTCTTGTCAGACTTCTTCTCTGCCTTTACCTTCGCGGCGATTTTTTCGTATTTCTTACCCACCAGCTCGTACTTCTTCTCAAGCTTCTTCTGGGCCTTCTTGCGGGCTTTCTTCTCGTCGCCGTGCTTGTCTAGGGCCTTGGCATAGGCCTTCACGTAGCGCTTCTGTGCCTTGTCGCTGGAGCGCTTAAGTTCCTTGCTGAGTTCTGGTTTCTTGCCCATGGTTCACCTTCCACTTATCAGTGTTCTTACTGTCTAAGCGTAGTCCCGGTCACGCGCCACCCCAAGCGCGGCACGGCTTGGTTACGCCCACCCATGCCCTGTTCACCCCGTCAATATAGGTATACATTTAATGTATATAGCAGGAGGTTTCTAATGACTCAGTCAACAGTTTTTATGAACAATAGAACCCAGGCAGTTCGCCTGCCCGCACATATGCGTTTTAGCGAAAACGTCAAAAAAGTCAACGTACGCAAAGTGGGTCTGGAGCGCATCATAGCCCCGGAAGGAGCAGTATGGGACAGCTTCTTCGCCCCGGATGCCCCCGCCGTAACGGATGATTTTATGAGCTCCCGCGATGGCGGAAGCCAACCTGAGCGCGAGGACTTCTAATGCTGACCTATATGCTCGACACCAATATCGTGATCTATGTGATGAAACGGCGCCCACCCGAAATTCTCGATACTTTCAACCAAAACGCTAGCCGCTTGTGCGTCAGCAGTATTACAGCAGCCGAACTGTTTTTTGGCGCAGCAAAAAGCGCTAAGCCTGAGCAAAATTTGCGCGTAGTTGAGGATTTTTTATCACGACTCACCGTGCTGCCCTACGACATGGACGCCGCAGCTCAGTTTGGTGACATCAAGGCTACGCTGCAAAAGACAGGTCGCATCATCGGCGAGAACGATCTTCACATCGCAGCCCACGCACGGAGCCGTGGACTGGTGGTGGTCACGAATAACGAGCGGGAATTCGAACGGGTTGAGGCGCTACGCGTGGTGAACTGGGTGAGCTAGAGCCCCTCTCCCTCACGCTCTGAGCCGAACCCGCGCACGGCACCTGACGGGTGGCGTCCGCACCCCTAAACTAGGTGATATGACTAACTCAGGTATCGACACTAGCTTCCTTGACCCCGCGACCAGCCCCGCCGACGACTTCTTCCGTCACGTCAACGGCACCTGGTACGACGCCCACGTCATCCCCGCCGACCGCTCGCGCGACGGCGGCATGTACTTTCTCCGCGACGCCGCCGAGGAGCACGTGCGCGAAATCGTCGAGAAGTTCGCCGCCGAGCAGCCGTCCTCACGCATTGGCGCCCTCTACTCGTCCTTCATGAACACCGAGAAAATTGAGGCGGACGCCGCCGCCCCGCTGCTCGCCGAGGTGCAGCCGGTGCTGGACGCGGCTACCTCCGATGATTTTGTGCAGGTCATGGCGGAGCTCGACCGCCAGGGCCACGGTGGACCCTTCGGCTGGTACACCAGCATCGACGCGAAGAACCCCGAGAAGTACGTGCTCTACCTGGCGCAGACCGGCCTGGGTCTGCCCGATGAGTCCTACTACCGCGACGAGAAGTACGCCGAACTGCGCGAGGCCTACGTCGCCCACATTGAGCGCATGTTTGAGCTGACCGGCCTGGCCGAAAACTTCGGTCTTGAACCGGCGGACGCCGCCCGCGCCGTCTTCGCCCACGAGACCGAAATTGCCTCCCACCACTGGGATAACGTACGTACCCGCGACGCCGACCAGCGCTACAACCCGGTCGACGCTGCAGAGCTAGACGAGAAGTTCCCCGGTTTCCCCTTCACCACCTGGCTGGCAGGCATGGGCATTTCCACCGAAAAGGCCGGTACCGTTGTGGTCAACCAGCCCTCCTACTTTGAGGCAGCCGCCCAGATGTGGGCCACCGCCCCCCTCTTTATCTGGAAGCTCTGGTACATCTGGCACATGGCCCACTCCCGTGCCCCCTACCTCAACCAGGCCATCGTTGAAGAGAACTTTGACTTCTACGGCCGCACCCTCTCGGGCTCCGAAGAGCTGCGTGACCGCTGGAAGCGCGGCGTCGGCCTGGTCGAAGGCTCCCTGGGTGAAGAACTGGGCAAGGAGTACGTGGCGATTCACTTCCCGCCCACCCACAAGGCCAAAATGATGGAACTGGTAGACGACCTGCTCGAAGCCTACCGCCGCTCCATCACCGACCTAGACTGGATGACCGACGAGACCCGCGCCCGTGCCCTCGAGAAGCTCAGCAAGTTCGTCACCAAGATCGGCTACCCCGACAAGTGGCGCGACTACTCTGCCCTCGAACTCACCGACGACCTCTTCGAGAACCTGCGCCGCTCCGGCGTCTTCGAGCACGAGTTCCAAATCAACCGCATCAACGAGCCCGTTGACAAGACCGAGTGGCTCATGACCCCGCAGACCGTCAACGCCTACTACATGCCCCCGGCTAACGAAATCGTCTTCCCCGCCGCAATTCTGCAGGCTCCCTACTTCGACGTGGACGCGGACGCCGCCGTCAACTACGGCGCTATCGGCGGCGTCATTGGCCACGAGATCGGCCACGGTTTTGACGACCAGGGCTCCAAGTACGACGGCACCGGTGCACTGAACAACTGGTGGACGGACGCCGACCGCGAAGAATTCACCGCCCGCACCAAGGCCCTGGTGGAGCAGTACAACGGCTACACCCCCACCGGCCTCGACCCCGAGAAGTTCACCGTCAACGGCGAGCTGACCCTGGGCGAAAACATCGGTGACCTGGGCGGCCTCTCCATCGCGCTCAAGGCCTACCAGATTTACCTGGAACGACAGGGTCTCACCCTCGAGACCGCCCCCGTCATCGACGGTCTGACCGCCACCCAGCGCGTCTTTATCTCCTGGGCCCAGGGCTGGCGCATGAAGACCCGCCCGCAGACCGCCGAGATGTTCCTGGCCATCGACCCGCACTCCCCCGAGGAGTTCCGCGTCAACGGCGTGGTCCGCAACATCGACGAGTTCTACACCGCATTCGACGTACAGCCTGAGAACGCCCTCTACCTGGCACCGGAGGAGCGCGTGCGTATCTGGTAGAAGAAGCTATATAAAGTGCGGGGGACGGGCGTGCTTCCGCCTGCTGACCCTCTCGCAGCTCGCCCTGGGGGGCTCGCAGCGATTCACGCCCCGCCTGACGGCGGATTCCGTTCGCTCTCGTGTGCTGGCGCACCCGCTCACTCCATCCCGCCAGCAGGCTTCCAGCACGCCCGTCCCCCGCACCCCCGCTTAACTAAAAGGACGCCGGTGAACTACTCACCGGCGTCCTTTTGCGTACCCGAGCGTTAGGACATGGCGGGGACGTCCCAGAGGTTCAGCACGGTGCCGATGCCCTTACGGACGGCGTTGCGGTAGACCACGGTGCCCCAGGCGACGTCCTCGATGGGCATGCCGCCGACGGAGTAGACGGTGATTTTTTCTTCGTCGTCCTCGGGGGCGGGGTGGTTGAGGGCTTCGCCCATGTCGCGCAGTTCTTCAGGGGCCATGAGGCCGTTGTGGATGCGGTCGTTGAACTTGCAACCGATGATGGATACGTAGTTGTGGGACTTGCCGGGTTCGGTTTCTTCGGCCCAGGCGTCGTACATACCGGCGTTGTCGACGAGTTTACGCACGTCAGGTTCGAACATACCCTCGTCGAGGTTGCAGGCGGCGGGCATGGCGAAGAAGGCACCGGGCTTGACCCATTCGCGGCGGACGGTGGGGTAGGTTTCGGGGTCGCCCACGTGGATTGAGGTGCAGAAGGTGACGATGTCTGAGTCGCACACGACTTCTTCGAGTTCTTCAACGGCGATGACGTTCATGCCGGGGTAGGTTTCTTCGGCCCAGCTGATGAAGGTATCGATGCCTTTTTGGGAGCGGCCGAGTACTTTGATGGTGTCGACGGTGGGGCGGGCTTCGATGAGGGCTGCGACGGTTGCTTTGGCGATGACGCCGGGGCCCAGCAGGCCGAGCACCTTGGCGTTCTTGGGGGCGAAGCGGCGGGCGCCGACGCCGGAGGCGCAGCCGGTGCGGTAGGCCGAGAGCAGGTTGGCGCTCATGTAGGCCAGGGGGGCGCCGGAGGTCGCGTCGTTGAGGGTGAGCATGAGAATGGAGCGGGGTAGGCCAATCTCGCGGTTGTCGATGTTAGAAGCGTAGGTTTTGACGCCCATGGTGCGGAAGGAGCCGCCCAGGTAGGCGGGCATGGCGACGTAGCGGCGGTCGGGGCCGTCGGCGGGCATGCCTTCGTGGGCGGGGTTGACGGGGAACTGTACCTTAGCGCCGTGGGATTCGCCGTTGTGGCCGGCCATGCGGTAGTCGCCGCGGGCGTGCAGGGCCAGGGCTTCTTCCATGGCATCGGTGCAGGCGGCGACGTCTTCTACGCCCGCTGCAATCATGTCGGCTTCTGAGAGGTAGCGGAAGTCGATGCGGGGGAAGACGGGGTTGAGTTCGGGGTCAACGGCTGCGTTGAGGTAGGCGTCGTGTGAAGTCAAGCGGGGGATCTCCAACTGTGAGTGTTAAAAGTTCAGACGAATCAACATAACACTTTTGCCGGGTGCAGATAAATGAGTTTTTGGGCATACCTGGCAGGTGGTAGGGCCCTGTTCCGCGTGCTTTCGCTGTAGAGCGGCTCAGTCTGCTAGACAGGTCGTTGAAGAATTCATGCGATGTTAAGCAAGAGGCGGTAAGGTCGTCTCTGTACGCGTCTCACCAGGGTGGGTAGTAGCCCACCCGCACCAGTCCCGAGGAGGCCCCGTGAACCCCACCCCCAGCGTCCTTTTTATTTGCCAGTCCAACAAGGGTAAGTCGCAGATGGCTGAGGCCCTCATGAACCTTCATGCGCAAGGACGCGTGCGCGCGACGTCCGCGGGTACCAAGGCTGCGGTGGGTAGTGCGGTGAACGCTGAGTCGGCCGCTTCGCTGGCCGAAATTGGGGCAGATATGAGCGCAGGTACCCCCAAGTTCGCGTCGGCCGAAGATCTAGCTGCCGCGGACCGCATTGTTATTGTGGGGGCTGCTGCCCAGCTTGAAACCGATGCCCCTGAGATCCTGGCTAAGACTGAGCGTTGGGAAACGGTAGAACCTTCTCACCAGGGTATTGAGGGTGCAGAGCGTATGGCCCTGATTCGCGACGATATTGATAGCCGCGTCAGGGCCCTGCTCGACGAACTCACCCGCTAAGGCTTTATTTCAGCACGGTGAGGGTCATAGGGTAGGTGAAAACCTCACCGTTATTGGCCTTCACCGCTGCAAGAATATGCACGACAATCAGGGCTACCCACACTGCAACGAAGACAATCCAGGTAACCAGCCCCGCTATCCCAAAAGTCACGATAGTAAGTACCAAGGCGGCAATATTCACTAGCCAGAGGGTGAAATTGAAGTTGAAGGCGCCCGCAGCGGCCACGCGTACAAAGGCGTACCCCGGCTTGTCCTTGTAGATAGCCCAGAAGATCAGGGGCCCCACAAAGCTCGCGAAAGATGCGGTCAGTATCAGGCCCAGCAGGCCCGAGAGATGGGCAAACATGGCCATACTCTTGGCATCAGCAGGAATAAGGTTGCCGTAAGCATCATAGGTCGGGGAAGCAACATTGGAACCCTGCCCATAACCGTGCTGGCCACTGTAGGGTTGTCCCGGGGCGCCAGGTTGCTGGTATGCGGGGCCAGGCTGACCAACGGGGCCCTGCCCCGGCCCGCTCTGATTGCCGTAGTTGCCGTAGGGGTTGTGATTCTGTTCAGTCATGGTAGTACGCCTTTGCTTGTCTCCACTGTGCTATCTAGCTTATCTATTCGACCGTCTTCGCCAGGGCATGGCACCCCATAAGCATATGTATTTCTGTGTTACGCCAGCGCTTCAAAATCACGTTGTTTTTGCAAAACACTTGACACAGAACCCCCACAGACTGCTTATTAGATAGTGACATACACCACTCATGTATGCAGAACATGCACACCTAAGGAATCCCATGAAAGAATCCTCCTTCCACAAGAAAGCAGCTCAGGGTAGCGCTGCAGCCTTGCTGGGCCTGGCTCTTTCCCTGCCGCTTGTCGCACCCCCGGCGCAGGCATACGACAGCGATCTGGCACCCCAGTCCAGCAACACCGCAGGCAAGATCAGCGAATCCCTGGCTAATGCAGAGGGCACCGTTGAGGCCTTCGTCCAGTTCCGCGGCACCGGTGCTTTTGAGAGCACCCAGCCCCAGAACGTCCGCTCCGGCCAGCGTGAGCCTGTGAGTGCTCAAGCCCAGGTGAATGCCATTGCCCAGCGCGTTGAGTCGCAGGCCCAGCAGGTTGCCTCACAGGCCGGCGCAGAGATTATCTACACCACCCACAACACCGTACGTGGCACCGCCATCACCGGTGATGCCGAGGCTATCCGCGCCCTGGCAGAGCGTGGCGATGTGGAACGAATCTCCCGCATCATCCCCAAGGAGCGCACCACCACAGGTACAGCCCTCGATACCGAGACGGTCAATACTTGGGTACAGACCGGCAAAACCGGTAAGGACGTTACCATCGCCGTAGTCGATACGGGCATCGACTACACCCACGCCCTTTTTGGCGGCCCCGGCACGATTGATGCCTACGAAGAGGCTATCCGCATGGCTGATTTGCCTGCGGAAGACTCCGGCCTCTACGACCCTGAAAAGTTTGTTGGAGGTTACGACTTCTCGGGCGACAGCTACAACGGCATGAACCGCCCCAAGCCCGACACCAACCCCATTGACTGCTCTTTTGCAGGCCACGGAACCCACGTCGCCGGTAGCGCCGCAGGCTACGGCATCAACGCCGACGGCAGCACCTTCGAGGGCGACTACACCACCCTGCAGCCTGAAGACGTCAAGGACATGCTCATCGGCCCGGGCTCAGCCCCCGAAGCTAAACTTCTAGGCTTCCGAGTATTCGGCTGCTCCGGCTCAACCTCCCTGACCGGTCAGGCTCTCGACCGCGCCCTCGACCCCAACGGTGACGGCGATTTCTCCGACAAGGCAGACATCGTCAACCTCTCCCTGGGCACCGACTTCGGCCCGGCCGACGACCCCGAAAACGCAATGATGGACGCCCTGTACCGCAACGGCGTCCTGGCTGTCACCGCAGCCGGTAACGCCAACAACAACCAGGGCGTTGGCGACACCTACAACATCCTGGGCAACCCCGCCAATAACGTAGCTTCACTGGCGGTTGCCAACTCCGTAGGCACCTACTCCTACGGCGACGGCGCCGAAATTATCGCCCCCGAAGGCCTCGCCGGCAAGGTCGTTGGCGATTACAGCGTCAACTTTAACTACGCTGACGCCACCGAAGAGCGCCTCACCGGCGAAATTGTCATGACCACTCCCGAAAACCCCTACGCCTGCGACGCCTACCCAGAAGACGTTGATTTTGAGGGTAAGTGGGTCTTCATCGACTGGGCAGACTCCCCCACTACCTTCCCCTGCGGCTCAGCTGTGCGATTCAACAACATCGCTAAGGCTGGCGGTGCAGGCGTCGTCCTCGCCTCCCGCGTCAAGGACGAGACCACCGGTATCGCGGGCAACAACACTATCCCCGGCGTCCGCCTGACCGTGGACGATGCCGAGAAGGTGCGCGCAGCCGTGGCAGCAGGCGAGAATGTCACCATCCGCCTCAATGCAGACTGGATTGGTAACACCGTCAAGGAAACCGGCGCACTCGATACCCTGAACACCTCGACCTCCCGTGGCCAGCACGGCAGCAAGGGCTTTACCAAGCCGGACGTCGCAGCCCCCGGAACCTCCATCCGTTCAGCTGCCGCAGGTGGCGGCACCCTTCATGCCACCATGACCGGCACCTCGATGGCAGCTCCTCACGTTGCTGGTATTGCTGCGCTGGTTGCTGAGGCACACCCTGACTACGGCCCGGCCGATATCAAGGCCGCCATCATGAACACCGCTGTTCACGATCTGCGCGACGCTGAGGGCGACATCTTCACCGTGGAGCGCGTGGGCTCAGGCCGCGTAGACGCCTACAAGGCCGTCAATACTGACGTCCTGCTCTACAATGCAGACCGCAAGGAACAGGTATCCAGCAGCTTCGGCGTAGTTGAGGTTGCCCCGGGTGATACCCAGACCCTCACCCGGAGCTTCATCGTAGAGAATCGTGGCGATACCACCCGCACGTTCAAGGTCGGCTTCACCGGGAGCAACACCCTGCAGGGCGTAAGCATCTCTGCCCCCGAAACCGTCACCGTGGCCCCGGGTGCTACTGCAGGTATCCCCGTCACCGTTACTATCAACGGCTCAGAGCTGGCCAAGGACCTTGACCAGAGCACCTTAGCCACCCACTACTCGGGTGATTTGAAGACTGACATTGCCCGTCAGTACATTGCCTCCCTCTCTAGCCGCCTCACCCTGACCGACGGCGACGAGCAGCTGCGTGCCCCCGTGCAGGTAGCTCCCAAGCCCGTTGCTAATATGAGCGTCGATGGCAATATCAACTTTGAACCCTTCGAAGAAACTGCACCGGTTACCCTCAAGGGCACCGAGCTCAACCAGGGTAACTACGTCTCTGCGGTAGCAGGTTTTGAGCTGGGCTACTCAAGCCCCCGCCAGCAGACCAGCACCCTCGGTGTACCTTCTGCCCAGGCTGGCGACCTGCAGTACGTAGGTGCCAACAGCAACTACGCCTACCAGCTCTACACCGATACCACCGACCAGGACACCTACCTGAGCTTTGGTATCTCAACCTGGGCTAACTGGGAATCACTTACGCCGGCACTTACCTTCAATATCGAGGTAGACACCAACGGCGACGGCGGTGCCGAATACCTGATTGTCACCCAGCGCCTCCCCGGCGTGGATTACCCGGTAGCAGTGGTCTACGGCAGCAACGGTTGGAGCCGCAAGATCGTAGATATCGTCCCCATCAACGGTGTATGGGGTGATGTTGATACCAACATCATGGATAACAACGCCATGGTCATTCCTATCTCACTGACCAAGCTCGGCATCACCAAGGACTCCCTGAAGTCACTGCGCTACCTGGTATATACCGTAGCTGCAGGCCACGACACCCTTGTAGATACCACCGGCTGGATTTCCTACAACCCCTTTGTGCCCGATCTGGCGTTCGGCTCTGATCAGCAGATTGGCCCCGGTCTCTACGTAGACTCCCCCGATAACGAAATCACCGCCTACCGCGGCACCGACAATAAGGCCCAGGGCCTCTTCTTACACCTGCACAACGCCACCGGCGACCTGAGCGGCATCAAGAAGGGCGAGGACGGCGGACGCGCCGAAATCGTGAACGCCGGCAGCGCGGCCCCTGTCCAGGTGAATGCACCGCGTTTTACCGACGTCCAACCTGGTGATCTCTTCTATGAAGAAATTTCATGGCTAGCCCAGCGTGGCATTAGCCGCGGCTGGTCAGACGGCACCTTCCGCCCTCAGGAAGAAGTAAAACGCGATGCAATGGCAGCATTCTTCTACCGCCTCGCAGGGTCACCCCAGTACACCGCACCGACGGTCTCACCCTTTACCGATGTGCCCACCGATCATACTTTCTACAAGGAAATCACTTGGATGCACTCCATGGGTATCACCACCGGTTGGCCTGATGGTACTTACCGCCCCGATGCACCCGTCAATCGAGATGCGATGGCTGCCTTCTTCTATCGCTACGCAGGTTCACCGGACTTCACTGCTCCCGCTGAATCTCCCTTCGTTGACGTAAGCTCAGCAGATATTTTCCACAAGGAGATTCTCTGGCTACAGTCAACCGGCATCACCTATGGCTGGGAGGACGGCACCTACCGTCCATACACCCCCATCAAGCGTGATGCGATGGCAGCATTCCTCTACCGCTACGACCAGAGCGTCCTGGCTAAAAAGAGGTAAACCTGTAGCAGAAGGTTCGCACTGAGTCGGATCCTCTCACTAGCGACCCCTATACGTTCTACTGATTACCCCAGTAAAACGATAGGGGTCGCTCACTATCTGTCCAGTTAATTCCGTACACATTATGAGAAACCCCTTGACAGAGACCCACCTCACAACGGTTAGATAGATAATGACACTCACCACCCGTGGGCGTTAATACACACACCCTAAGGAAACCCATGAAGAAGAATCCTATGCGACGGAAGGCCGCACAAGGCAGTGCAGCTGCCCTGCTTGGTCTCGCGCTTTCCTTGCCTATGGCCGCTCCACCGGCCCAGGCATACGATGTAGACCTCAACCCTTCAACCCAAGCTAACGATGTCACCAGCAAAATTGGGGGCTCACTGGCAGAGGCTGAAGGCACAGTTGAGGTCTTCGTTCAGTTCCGAGGAAATGGCGCCTACGAAAGCACCCAGCCCCGCAGCGTCCTTTCTGGCGAAAGCGACCCTGTGCAGGCCCAGGCCCAGGTTGAAGCCATCGCCCAGCGTGTAGAATCCCAGACCCAGCAGGTCGCCACCCAGGCTAATGCAGAGGTCATCTACACCACCCACAACGTCCTGCGAGGAACCGCTCTGCGCGGTGATGCCGAAGAGCTCCGCGCGCTGGCCCAGCGTAGCGACGTTGTTCGCATCTCCCGCATCGTCCCCAAGGAACGCACCAACGGCGGTACCGCTATCACCACCGAGGCCCTCAACACCTGGGTACAGACCGGCAAGACCGGTAAGGACGTCACCATCGCTGTCATCGACTCCGGTGTGGACTACACCCACGCAGCGTTTGGTGGCCCCGGCACCGTTGAAGCCTACAATGAAGCTAAGGCCTCAACCGATATGCCCGCTGCAGACAGTGGCCTCTACGACCCCAAAAAGTTCGTCGGTGGCTACGACCTAGCCGGTGACGACTACCTCGGCTCTAACGCACCGAAGCCCGATAACAACCCCCTTGACTGCACCGCCAACGGCCACGGCACTCACGTGGCAGGTAGCGCTGCGGGCTTTGCCGTCAATGCAGATGGCAGCACCTTCCGCGGTGACTACACCAAGCTCACCCAGGACGATGTTCTGGGCATGAAGATTGGCCCGGGTGCAGCCCCCGAAGCTAAGGTCGTCGGCCTACGTGTCTTCGGCTGTGACGGTAGCACCAACCTCACCGGTCAAGCCCTCGACCGTGCCCTCGATCCCAACGGCGACGGCGATTTCTCCGACAAGGCAGATATCGTCAATCTCTCCCTGGGTGCTGACTTCGGCGCGGTAGATGACCCCGAAAACTACATCATTGACTCCCTCTACCGCCAGGGTGTTCTCTCGGTTATTGCAGCCGGTAACGCCAACAGCTACCAGGGCCAGGGCGATACCTACTCGATCCTGGGTACTCCCGGTAACACCATCTCAGCTCTGACCGTAGCTAACTCCATCGGAACCTACGCCTACGCTGACAAGGCCGAGATTCTCTCCCCTGCCAATATCGCTGGCCCCGTCCAGGGCGACTACAGCATCAGCTTCAACTACGCCGCAGCATCTGAAGACCAGCTCACCGGTGAAGTTGTCATGGCCCCCGAAAACAACCGCTACGGTTGTGAAGCTTTCCCCGCGGGAACCGACTTCAACGGCAAGTGGGTCTGGATTGACTGGGCCGAAGACCTCGAAGGCAACTTCCCCTGTGGCTCCGCCGTCCGCTTCAACAACATTGAGAAGGCCGGTGGCGCAGGTGTCGTCCTTGCGTCCAAGGTACTGAAGGAAACCTCAGGTATCGCCGGTAACTCAACCATCCCCGGCGTCCGCCTGACCGTAGCAGATGCCGAGAAGGCTCTGCCTGCCGCCCAGGCCGGCACCCTGCGCATCAAGCTGGATTCTGACTGGATTGGCAAGACCGTCTTTGAGACCGGCGCGCTCGACACTCTCAACTCATCAAGCGGCCGTGGCCAGTTTGGTGTAAACGGCTTCACTAAGCCCGACGTCGCTGCTCCCGGTACCTCCATCAGCTCCGCTGGTGTTGGTCTGGGCTCTGACCCGATGATTATGACCGGCACCTCAATGTCATCTCCCCACGTTGCAGGTATCGCTGCCCTTGTGCTGGAGGCCCACCAGAATTACGGCCCTGCCGAAATCAAGGCCGCCATCATGAACACCGCTAACCACGACCTGGTTACCGATGAAGGCAATGTCTACTCTGTTGAACGAGTTGGCTCGGGCCGTGTTGACGCCCTGGCTGCCGTCAACACCGACGTTCTGGTCTACAACTCCAACCGCCCCGAGCAGGTCTCAACCAGCTTCGGTGCACCCGAAGTTCCCGTAGGTGAGTCTCTGACCATCTCCCGCAACGTCACCGTTGAGAACTACTCCGACCGTGAGCGTACCTTCAAGGTAGCCCTGGCCGATAGCTCCACCGTAACCGGCGCGACCATCAGTGCCCCCAGCACCGTCACCGTTCCTGCCGGTGGCCAGGCTGAAATCACTCTCACCGCAACCCTTGACGGTTCCCAGCTCGCTAAGGACCGTGACCCTGCGGCTCTCGAAACCCATAAGGAAATTGCCCGCCAGTACCTGGCAACCGTTTCTTCACGTCTGATTCTGACCGAGGGCGATACTCAGCTGCGCGTACCTGTTCAGGTAGCTCCCAAGCCCGTTGCCGATATGAAGGTAGCTAACTCAGCTATCGAGTTCGGCCCCGGCTCAAACGCCACCGAAGTCACTCTCTCCGGCACTGAACTCAACCAGGGCGGCTACCGTTCCGCTGTTGGTGCCTTCCAGCTGGGTGTTGAAAGCTCCCGCATTCCCACCAGCTCCCTGGGCAGTGTCTCATCTCAGGTAGCTGACCTCATGTATGCAGGTGCTAACTCAACCGCCCCTGTTCTGGAAGCTCAGGGTGAAGACCCCACTACCGGCTACCTCAACATCGGTATCGCCTCTTGGGCTAACTGGGCAACCATTAACCGCACCTGGTTCTATGAAGTAGACCTCGATGTCAACGGTGACGGCCGCCCTGACTTCTACGCTATTACTACCCGCATCCCGGGTATCGACCTGCCCGTTGTGAACCTCTACAAGCAGGTCAACGGCCAGTGGTCAGTGATTGACTCACAGCCTGTCAACGGCACCTTCGGTGACGTAGACACCAACCTGATGGGCTCCAACACCCTGGTTATGCCTCTTAGCCTGGAGGCTCTGAACCTGACCTCAGCTCAGGCCCAGGCTCTGCGCTACAAGATCTACTCAGGCACCTGGTACCACAACGGTGATATCGAAAGCACTGAATGGGTCAAGTACAACCCCTACGCACCCGCTCTCTACTTCAGCAGCGAGCAGGCTGTGGGTACCTCCCTCTTCGTTGATTCACCGGCCAACACTCTGACTGCCCACCGTGCAGCAGACACCACCGATGCTCGTGCACTCTTCCTGCACATGCACAACGCCACCGGTGACCTGGCAGGCATCAAGGCAGGTGCTCGTGGTGACAAGGCTCAGGTTGTAAACGTTAGCGGTTTGAAGACCCCTAATACCAACAACCCGCGCTTCACCGACGTACCCACTGACCATGTCTTCTACAACGAGATTGCATGGCTGGCTAACCGCGGTATCACCACCGGCTGGTCCGATGGCACCTTCCGCCCCTACGAGCCCGTCAAGCGCGATCAGATGGCAGCCTTCTTCTACCGCATGGCTGGCTCACCTCAGTACACTCCGCCCGCTGTCTCCCCCTTCTCAGACGTACCGACCGATTACGTCTTCTACAAGGAGATTGCTTGGATGGCTGAGCAGGGTATCACCACCGGCTGGCCCGATGGTACCTTCCGCCCCGCTGATCCTGTGAACCGTGACCAGATGGCAGCCTTCTTCTACCGCATGGCTGGCTCACCTGAATACACCGTTCCTGCAAACAGCCCCTTCAAGGATCTTTCAGCAAGCGAGCACGTCTTCTACAAGGAGATTGCTTGGATGGCTGAGCAGGGTATCACCACCGGCTGGCCCGATGGTACCTTCCGCCCCTACGACCCGGTTAACCGCGATCAGATGGCAGCTTTCATCTACCGCTTTGACCAGAAGGTCCTTAACAAGTAATCCGCTTGTGTAAGGAAGGTTAGAAGCGCCCCGACCTCTGTTACAGAGGTCGGGGCGTCTTTCTGTCTGTAGGAGCTGGCAGTAGCATAGAGTCATGCGCGATTTACAGGCTCACATCATTGAAGAACTGGGCGTGAAGCCCTCCATCGACCCGGCTGAGGAGGTGCGCAAGCGCGTCCAATTCCTCGTGGACTACCTCAAAGCCACCGGCACCCGCGGTTTTGTGCTGGGCATTTCGGGCGGGCTGGATTCCACTCTGGCCGGACGCCTGTGCCAGCTGGCTGTGGAGCAGCTGGAACTAGAGGGTGTTGAGGCTGAGTTTATTGCCGTCCGCCTACCCTACAAGGTGCAGGCCGACGAGGACGACGCCCAGGCTGCCCTGCGCTTCATCATGCCCCAGCAGACCGTCACCTACAACATTGCAGAGGCTGTTGACGGCTTCGAGTCCGCTTTTGCTACCGCGACCGGCCGCCCCATCGCTGACTTCAACAAGGGCAACGTGAAGGCCCGTGCCCGCATGATTGCCCAGTACGCCCTGGCGGGTGAGAAGAACCTGCTGGTGGTCGGCACCGATCACGGCGCTGAGGCTGTCACCGGCTTCTTTACCAAGTTCGGTGACGGTGGAGCTGACATCATGCCCCTCTTCGGTCTGAATAAGCGCCAGAACCGGGCTCTGCTCAAGGTACTGGGCGCTGATACCCGCCTGTGGGAGAAAGTACCCACTGCCGATCTGCTCGACGGCAAGCCCGGCCGTACCGACGAGGACGAACTGGGCGTCACCTACGACCAGATTGACGACTACCTAGAAGGTAAGGACATCGACCCGGCGGCAGCAGAAAATATCGAGGGCAGGTTCCTGCGGTCGCGCCACAAGCGCACCACCCCGGTCACGATTTTTGACTCCTGGTATAAGCAGTAACCAGAACCAGGTGGACCAAGCAGGCGATGGCTAGCCCCAGGGCTAGGCCGCCTAGCACATCGCTTGCCCAGTGCACCCCCACATAGATACGGGAAAACCCGATGGTCACCGCGAGGACGCCGAGCCCTACTCCCAGGGCGCGGCGTCCTCGCTGCGTCAGGGCGGGGTAGGCGGTAAGGAAGAGGGCAGCGCAGAAGGCAGCGGTGCTGGTGGAATGCCCCGACGGGAACGAGAAGGTCAGCTCCTCAACGAGGCGGTGCGTGAGGGAGGGACGCGGGCGGTCCACAAGGTTTTTGATGAGGGTGACGGTGAGCGGGGCCAGAATCATGGTTACGCCCAGGGTCGCCAGGGGCCAGGCAGAGCGGTAGCGCCAGATGAAGAACCCCAGAGTCACCAGCACATAGATTGTCATGGGCAGGGTGTTGAAGGCCTGGGTGAGCACCGAGAAAAAGGCATCGAGCGTGCCCGTGCGCCAGGTCAGCGACGCCTGCCAGACGGCGTTATCCACGGGGTTGGTGAGGGACTGGGCGTTGACCAGCCACATTGCTATGAAAACCAGAAAGCCCGTGAGGCTGGCACGGGCCAGACGGGCCCGGAGCCCCGCCAGCTCGCCGGGGGCTGGAGCGGGCGCGGGGGCGTCCTTGGGCGCAGCGGGCGGACGGACGCGCGACCCGGCAGGGCTGGACGGTTCAGGGGTGGGGTTCACGGGTTTACCTCTTCTTGACGGGGCACCCTCTAGATTACCGGCCCTCCTCGGCTGAGGGGCAGGCTGGTGGTCAGCACAAGGAAGGTGGGGCACGTAAGCTGGTGCTATGTCTGATACACCCAAAGAGTTTTATCTCGATAAATCCGACCCGGCAGCCTGGGCAGCTTTTGGTGCCCTGAGCAAGCAGGCGGGCGAGTCAGCCCGCGCGGCGGGCCTGGACGACCAGCTCATTGAACTGGTCTGCCTGCGTATCTCGCAGATTAACGGCTGTGCCTACTGCCTGAAGGTGCACACAAAGCGAGCCATCAAGGCGGGGCTGAGCGAGAACCGTCGGGCCCTGGTGAGCGTCTGGGAGGAAAGCAGCGAATACAGCCTCACTGAAAAGGCGGCGCTCTTCCTGGCTGAAACCGTCACGAAGCTCCCCTGCCCCGAGGACCGCGACTTTGCCCGCACCTACGCCCGGGGTGTGCTCACTGATGAGCAGTACAGTGCCGTGCAGTGGCTAGCGATTTCTATGAACGCAGCTAACCGTATTTCAATTATGTCGCAGCACCCGGCCTAGCCACCCGCCCTTATTCAGCAGGTTACACAGGCTCACGCTGGATGGAGCCCAGCAGATTCCGAGCGCGCGAGGAAATAAATCTGCGGGCGCAATAGGCGCAAGCCTGACCCTCACGCCCCGCCTAACGGCGGATTCCGTTCGCTCTTATGTGCTCGCGCGCTCGCACCCGCTCACTTCATCCAAGCCAGCAGCTTCGCTGTGAACCTTCGTCGCTTCTTTCCGCGTTAGACCCGGTAGAACCCCTCAATCGCGCGGGTCAGGTGGGCCATGTCGGCTACGGTGGTGAGTTCGCGGGCCGAATGCATGGAGAGCAGCCCGACGCCAACGTCCACGGTGCGCATGCCTAAGCGGGTGGCGGTGATGGGACCGATAGTGGAACCGCAGGGCACATTGTTGTTGGAGACAAACTCCTGGTAGGGCACCTTGGCCAGGGCGCAGGCCTGGGCGAAGATTCCGGCGCCGACGGCGTCGGTGGCGTAGCGCTGGTTGGCGTTGATTTTGAGCAGGGGCCCGCCACCGGGCACGGGGCGGACGGTCGGGTCATGGTGCCCGGCGTAGTTGGGGTGCACCAGGTGGCCAGCATCCGAGGAGAGACAGACCGACTCAGAGATGGAGCGGCGGTAGGCTTCAGCGGACTCGCCGCGGGCTTCGGAGAGCCGAACCAGGACGTCCTCAAGGAAGGGCCCGGCGGCCCCGGAGCGCGATTCTGAGCCGATTTCTTCGTGGTCAAAGGCGGCGAGCACGGCGGTCTGGGCCGACTCTACCCCGGCCTCGGCGTAGCGGATGAGGGCGGTGAGGCCTGCGTGGACGGAGCTGAGGTTGTCCAGGCGGCCCGACGCAAAGAGCTCGTCGTTTTCACCGAAGACGCGGGGTTCGGCGGAGTCGGCGAACATGAGGTCGTAGCCCACGATGGTTTCGGGGTCGATGGGCCCGCCCTCGGCACGTTCGGCCAGGTAGGCGAGCACGTCGCCGGTGGAGTCGCCGAAGCCCCAGACGGGGTAGAGGTTGCCTTGCTTATCGAGTTTGAGGCCCTCGTTGGCGGCGCGGTCCAGGTGGATGGCGAGCTGGGGGACGCGGGCGATTGGCCCGGTGGCGACCAGGTGGGTTTCGAGTGCCCCGTCGACCAGGATGGTGAGACGCCCGGCCAGGCGCAGTTCGCGGTCCAGCCAGGAGTTGAGCAGGGGGCCACCGTAGACTTCAACCCCCACCTGGTTCCAGGTCAGGGTGCGCACCGAGGACTTGGGCTTGACCTTGAAGCCGGGGGAATCGGTGTGAGCCCCCAGCACCCGGTAGCTCTCATGCTGAGCACTACCGGCCCAGGCGATGATGGCACCATCGCGCACCACGAAGTGCTTGCCGGTCGCCGCTGTGCTGCCCCAGGCGTCCTGCTCACTCAGCTCGGTGAAGCCGGCGGCGGTGAGGCGGCGGGCGGCCTCGGCCGCCGCGTGGAAGGAGGTGGGGGACGCGGTGACGAAGGCGGCTAAATCATCAATGTTGGTTCGGGCATCAAAGGTCTGTGAAAGAGTCATAGACCACATTTTACCGGACAGGCTGCGACTCTTCAGGGTGGCCTTCCTTGACCCAGACCAGGGCTGGGCGGGTACGTTCTAGCCCGCGACGGTTCGCCGCCCAGATAACGACCAGCACGAACAGGCCGTTCGACACCAGCGACGAGATGAACATACCCACGGTGGAACCTTCCTGCAGGAAGGGGTCGGCCATGCCCAGCACACCGAAGCTCATGGCCAGCAGGTTGTTGACCACGTGTAGGGCGATCGCCGCTTCGAGCCCGCCGGTGCGCCAGGTGATGTACCCTGCAGCCAGGCCCATGACCAGCACGGAAAGCTGGCCCCACAGGTCGTAGAGGTGCCCCAGCATAAAGAGCGGGGCCGGAATCACGATGGCCCAGGCGGGGTGTTTGAGCCAGCGGCCGATGGTCTGCATGAGGTAGCCGCGGAAGACCAGTTCTTCTGCGTAAGCCTGCACCGGTACCACCAGGGCGATAGCGACCAGCATAGCGATGAGGCCGCTCACCGGCAGGGTCGTGCTGGGAACGTAGCGGGCCCCCAGGGCCGTATCAAAGGCGAGGGGCAGGGCCACAATGAGCAGGGCGGCTATCCCAAAGCAGGTAGCCAGCCAGCCCCAGCGCATACGCCCGGCGACCGAGTGAATCAGGCCCCAGGGCTTGGGTCCCAGGATCAGGCGGGCAACCCAGAGGGCGGGGAACATGAGGGCTACAGACCCGAACAGGAAGACGAACGTGGCGGGGCTCCGCAGGGCCTCTTGTTCAAGGATTCCCGGGCTCGCAGCGAGGATGAGGTAGCTGGGGTCAGCGGGCAGGGCGGGGTCAAGACCCAGTAGGAGCACGAAGAAGAAGGCGACAACCAGTAGCAGAGAGAGCACCAGGTAGAGTGGCACCCCGATGACAGCTTCGACCGGGGGCTTCCACCAGGCACCTTTAGGGTCGGCGTGGGAGAGCCGGTGGTAGCCCAGGTTCTGCTTCTCCTGCCGATAACCGGGGCGCCAGCCGACCGGTGGCAGGGGCACCGGGTTCGGGTGGGTTGCTAGCGGGTGGGCGGACGCCGCCCCGTAGCCCGGTGCCGCAGCCTGCGGTGGATTGGGGGCGGGCGTCTGCCAGGGAATACGAGGCTCGTTGGGTGTGCTCATGCCTCTACCCTACAGGGCATGTTTACAGAGAAAACCGAGGAAGGGCTTTCTTACACAGGTCTAACGCTCGAGAATTTTAAGCAACCGGTTAAGCGATTCAACTGACTCAGCATCTGAAGACGCGCTCAACGAACCCTGGATTCCTTTTTCGGTTAACGATGCCTTGACGCTCGTTCACCTGCACCAGCACCTTTTCGACATCAAATAAAACGAATTGCGCTCCCCGAGTCGGCAAAAGCTTGCCAAATCCCGGGTAGTTCCACGATAGCGTCCTCAAGCTCAACCCAGAGGGAACAAGAACATCAATCTGAGCTCGGCCTCGTACCCACCGATGATTCTGCCCACTTGCATTATGTCCATCTACAGAAAATCCAACCCGGTCAAGAGCCTCATAAAACTCGGAGACATTTGCACGACGAGCTCTCACATCAAGTACAACGTCAATGTCGTTTGTCGCCCGCGCGCCAAGGTGCTGTCTTTCTTCAAGAAGAAGTCTCATGAGACTTCCACCGGTTATTGCCCACCCGTCTGGCATTTGGAGGGCAATATCAAAGAGGGCCCACCAGGTCTCTTTTTCAGCTTCACTAAGAGCATTGATTTTAACGACGTTAGTCTCCATGGCTTAGTCCTTGTTGCATTACTTGCTCAAAGAGTTCTCGTGCACGAGTTTGTGAACGAGGAGTAGCATCCTCATAGAGGTCAGCGGCAATATGCAAACGTGAGATGTTCTTAGGTACATCCCCTACTCTGAGCCGCACATTATGGTGTGCTTTTGTTGCGGGAGATAGAGAGTAGAAAAGTACGATATCTTCTAGCTGTTCCCTGGATACGTAGGCGTCAACGAGAGTTCCGTTTATTCCTGCTATCGGATTACTAACGCCGGTGAGCTGTGAAGCAAGCTCTTGAGAAAGTTCAGCAATCTCCTGGTGGGAGAGCAAGAAGTACTGCACATCGAGATCTGTTCTACGAGCAAAACCAAGAAAACTGCTAAAGCCTTCTACTTTTAGCTGTTGAAGTCTTTGTTTAGCCCGGTGCTTGCGCTGAGGTGGAAGTTCTGGGGAAAAATTGTCAGCAATAAGAGCTAAGTCGTTAAAAGCCCGAGTTGAGAGGGGGCGACCAGCAGATAACTTTTCAGCAGATGAGGGATCTTCTTCGATAACCCACTGATTTCCAAATTTATGTGCCTTTATCAGCCCCCGCTGAGCTTTGGCTCGCACTGCCCTGGGGGTTATGCCTGCTTTTTGGGAGTAAGCTTCAACGGTTATCATTCCATAATTGTACTGCCTCCGGCACAATTATGGAATGTCTCTCCGTCAGGCTCCACTATCAAAGCACTAAATTGTCTCACTCCCCTAAATTTCAGGCGTCCTCGTGAAAACTTGCACGTCACACGGCCTTGCGGGCAGAAAGATAGCTGGCAAGCACCCGCCGGTAGCGCACCGCAACCGCGACCCAGAGCAACACCGCTGCGGTGAGGCAGATGATGGGGGCAGAGGACACCGCCAGGGCCGCCTGGCTGAGCTCGTCGAGGTTGTGGGTGGTGGGGTCGAGGCGAATGCCGATGCGCATAGGCCCGTAGATGAGCCCGGCGAAGCCGATGATCGTTAGGGCACCGGCCAGTAGGCGGACAGCGCGGGGGACGAGGGTGAAGAAGGTGGGGAAGGCGTCCAGCCAGAAGGCGGCAATCAGCAGGGGTAGCCAGATGTTGTGGTGGGACCAAGAAATGGGCGACATGGCCATCATGAGAAACCCGTTGAGAGCTATCTGGGAGAGCACCATGCCGCGGCGGTACAGCACCGGAATTAGGTAGGCTACGCCCACCAGCAGGGCCAGAATAAGGCCGTAGCGCAGGGCTGAGAGCAGCGGCCCTTCAGCAAGACCCAGGTGCAGAAGCCAGCCCAGGGTGGAGATGTTATCGACATAGGCGATGTTGCCCACGCGGGAGGGGTCTGAGATAGCGAAGAACCAGAATTCGCGGGCGGTGGCGGGCATGAAGATGAACCCTGCCGCGACCGTGGCTGCGAAGGTGGCGCCCAGGGTGAGCACCCCCTTGATGTCCCGGCGCATGAGCAGGATTAGGCCGAAGGCTAGCGGGGTGAGTTTGATACCGCCAGCGATACCGATGAGTACACCGCGGGGCACCCGGGTGGCTGGGCGGAGCAGGTCGATGAGCACCAGCAGCAGGATTAGGGCGTTGATTTGGGCTAGGCCAATACCTCGGTCCCAGGGGCTGAACATGGTGATGCAGGTAGCCATCACTACAACCGTTGAGCGGCTACCCAGCAGGGCCTCGCCGGGGACGGTGATTCCGCGAGCGCGCGCGTGGTTGAGAATCAGCACCGAGATCCAGAGGGCTGCTAGGACGGCCAGGAGGGTCATGACCCCGGCACCGGTCCAGAGGGGCAGGAAGGCGAAGGGGGCGAAGACCATGACCGCAAAGGGCGGGTAGGTGAAGGGCAGAGTGATGGGCTGCCCGTCTTCGAGGTAGTAGTTGTAGAGGGTTTTACCGGGGTAGAGGTCGCCGAAGACTACGCCTGCGCCGGTGCGGTAGACCTCGAAGTCTTGGCCGTTGAGGATCATGGAGTGGCGGATGTGCCACTGCATGACCGCTATGAAAAAGATGCCGGTGAGGGCCGGCCAGATGATGTGCCGGGCGGGCAGGCGGGTGGTGAGGCTGAAGAGGGGCACCTGGGGCTACTTTTCGGTGGGGGTTGCGGCGTCCTGGTCTGCGGTCTTGCGGACGGCTACCAGGTTGGTGCCGCGCTTGGTTTTGGCGCGGCCGGGTAGGCGTTTGGCAGGACGCTCCTCGGCGGCTTTCTTGGGCAGGGCGGCAATGCGCAGGGCGAGTTCGAGAACGAGTAGGCCAAGGGCTGCGTAGAAGACGTAGTAGGAGGGGTAGAAGTAGTAGAGGCTAGCGCTCCACCCAGCGATGGTGGCGCCCAGGGCTACAACGGCGAGGGCAGCGATGATGATGTGGGCGAGGGGGAAGGCACCGTTGTTTTCTTTGTTGCGCCAGGTGATGTAGATGGCCATGAGCGCAAAGAGCACGGGGAAGAAGATTTGACCGGAGAGGGCCATGGTGTCTTCGGTGTAGCGGAAGATACCGAGGGCCTGGACGATGGCGGTGGCGGCAAGGATGAGGGAAGCAGGCAGTGTTTTCACGGGAAACCAGTCTACCGGCTAGGCGGTGATGAAGTAGGTGATGGCGCAGATAGTGAAGATGGTGCCGGTGGTGAGGGCTGCGGCGAGTTCGATGAGGATGCCGATGCCCATTGATTTGAGGGCGGCCAGGGTGCTGCGTGCTGAGGTGGCGATATCGCCCTGGCTGCGCACGGTTTCGCTGAGCAGCAGGGCTACCGCGAAGCCGACGAAGAGGCCGATGACGGGGATTACGAACATGCCGATTACCGCGCCGAGCACGCCCCAGAGAATAGAGCGGTTGGGAATGGCTCGCTGTTTGAGGGTCTTGCCGGTGAGTAGGGCCTGGGCGGCCATGCCCGCAATCATGATGGGAAGGCCTAGGCCGAGGAGCCACCAGCCTTCCGGACCGCGCAGGGTAAGCCCCCAGAGCAGCACGCCGCCGAGCACGGCGAAGGAGCCGGGCAGGATGGGGTAGACGATACCGACGATACCAACGGCAATGAGGACGACGGCGATAAGGGTCATCACGATAGCTAGGGTCATACTGTTCAGTTTACCGGTGCGGTTACTGGCAAGCATTGGGCATGCCGAAGCCTATTGGCCGGGGCTGGCGTGAATTGCGACGAGCCCCCAGGCGAGGAGCAAGAGGGTCGATAGGCAGAGGTATGCCCAATGCTTAGCTATCTCATCGTAAAACCACACTGATATAATCAGCATTACGCATACAAGTTTTGGAGTAGAGATGCCAGATAAGGACGCCACCCCCCGCCCCGGTTACCGCGAGCAGCTGACTCTGGGGGCGCGTCCGCTCGATGCCCCCGGCGCACCTATCACCGACCGGCAGGCCCGCGATATCGCCACCGGCCGCCGCACCTGGCACCGCAGGGCTTCTAAGCCGGTGTCCCTGTGGATGTTCGCCCTGTTCATTGTGCTCATGACCCACCGGTGGATTCCAGAGTCTCTTTGGCTGATGGTTCATATGGTCACCCTAGGTCTCATCACAAACTCGATTCTGGTGTGGTCCCAGCATTTCACCGAGGCCCTGCTCAAGCACAAGCTCCCCGACACCGCTCGACCGGTGCAGCTGGCCCGTATCTACGCCCTCAACGCCTCGATGGTGGTGCTGATGGTGGGTGTGGTCTTTTCTCTCTACCCGCTGACGGTGCTCGGATCGGTGGGCGTGGGCGCTGCGGTGGCCTGGCACGGGGTTGCCCTGCTACAGCAGATGCGTGCTGCCCTACCTGCCCGCTTTGGGGTGACGATTCGCTACTACATTGCGGCCTCCTGGCTGCTGCCGGTGGGCGCTACTTTTGGTGCCCTGCTGGCCTATGACGGGCTGAGTGCCACCTGGCACGGTCGTCTTTTGCTGGCCCACGAGGCTATCAATGTGCTGGGCTTTGTGGGTATCACGGTGGTGGGCACCCTGATGACCCTCTGGCCGACCATGCTGCGCACGGTCATGGTGCCGGACGCCGTTGCCCGCTCCACCCGCGCCCTGGCAGGCCTGTGCGCGGGGTTGGGGCTCACCGTGACCGGTGCCCTGGCAGGTCTCACCTGGCTGGCTGTTACCGGCCTGCTGCTCTACGCCGGTGCCCTGGGGCTAGTTCTTGCCCTCATGGTGCGCACCGCTGCCGCCAAGAAGCCTGCCGACTACGCAACCTTCTCGGTAGCTGCCGGCATGGTCTGGCTGACCGCGGGCGTCCTTTTCTCTGCCTATCTGGTCGCTACCTCCCCCTTTGATTCCCTGACCCTGCGCCCGGTCACCCCCATATTTGTTGCCGGTTTCCTGGCTCAGACCCTGCTGGGTGCCATGACCTACCTACTGCCCGCCCGTATGGGCGGCGGCCCCAAGGCCGTCCGCGCCGCTAACAAGGAGTTCAACCGTTTCGCTGCGGGCCGCACCGTCATGGTCAACCTCTCCCTGCTCATCTTCATCCTGCCGGTTTCCCTCACCGGCTCTTGGGTGCGCACCGGCGCCTCCCTGCTCGGAGCCTTTACCCTCTTCGCCTTCATCCCCCTCATGATGCGCGGGGTGCGGGCCTCCGTCAGTGCGCGCAAGGCCATGATTCAGGCCCGAGCCCGCGGCGAGGCGCCCACCCCCGACCCCGAGGCGCTCGCGCCGACTCCCGTACCCCACCTGCGCAATGCCCTCATCGGTGCCCTGGCTGTGGCTCTGATCGTAGCCCTAGGGGTCGCGGTTGACCCGGCGGCCCGCGCCCGACTTGCCGCGCCCACGTCCGCCGGGATCGCCACCGGCCAAACCACCACCCTGGCCGTCGAAGCCACCGCCGACATGCGCTTTACCCCCGATACCGTGGAGGTGCCGGTGGGCAACCGCCTGGTCATTGAGGTCACCAACACCGACACCAAGAACGCCCACGACCTGACCTTCTCCAACGGAACCTCCACCGGCCGCATCGACCCCGGGGCAACCAAGAGCGTGGACGTCGGCATCATCACCGGTGACCTAGAGGGCTGGTGCTCGGTTGTCGGGCACAAGGCCATGGGTATGACCTTCACGGTGGTAGCAAGCGGGGCGGACGCCGCCCAGGCGGGCACCAGCGCCGCCGATAGTTCAGCCCACGCCGGGCACAGCACCGGCGGGTCGACCGACTCAGTACTAGCCCCCACCGATATTGACCTGCAGGGCGATATCTCTGAAAGCTACCAGACCCGCGACGCCACCCTGGCTCCCGTAGCCGACGGTGAAAGCATCGACGGCCGCACCGTGCACCGCCAGACCCTGGATGTGCAGGAACTCCCCCGCGAAATTGCCCCCGGGGTCAACCTCAACGCCTGGACCTTCAACGGCTCCTACATGGGCCCCACCCTGCGCGGGCGCGTGGGCGATATTTTTGAAATTACACTCGTCAACAACGGGAGCATGGGGCACTCGGTAGACTTCCACGCCGGAACCGTCTCCCCCGACGAGGTTATGCGCACCATCGCCCCCGGTGAATCCCTCACCTACCGCTTTGAAGCCGTGCGCTCGGGCATCTGGCTCTACCACTGCTCCACCATGCCCATGAGTACCCACCTGGCAGCGGGCATGTTTGGGGCAGTCATCATCGACCCCGCCGACCTGCCCGAGGTAGACCGCGAATACCTGCTGGTGCAGTCAGAGGTAGCCCTCACCGAAGCTGCCGGTAGCCAGAATCCCGCCGCGGAGCCGGGCGAGGGCGTCCTCACCGATATCTCGCCCGAGGGGCTGGCCGCTGGCACCCCTACTCTCACCCTCTTCAACGGGCACGCCACCCAATACCTACGCGACCCACTCACTGCCCGCGTCGGCGAGCGCGTGCGCATCTGGGTACTCAACGCCGGGCCCAACGGTGAGCTGAGCTTCCATGTGGTCGGCAGCCAGTTCGACACGGTCTATAAGGAGGGTGGCTACCTGCTACAGGGCGGCGTAGACCCATTTGGTTCCAGCGGGGGCGGCGCCCAAGCCCTCGACCTTTCAGCCGCCCAGGGCGGATTCGTTGAGATGGTCTTTACCGAGCCGGGCACCTACACCTTCGTCAACCACAACTTTGCCGCCGCCGAACGCGGGGCCCGCGGGCAGATCACCGTCGCCGGCAGCTAGAGCTGGCTTAAAGTCGCGGACGCCGCCACCAGCGGGCATCTGGCAGTAGCCCCCAGTGCCGGGGTTGGGTGCATCACCCTAGGGCGTGTAGGGCAGGTGAGCACCTGACGGGTAGGAGAGTTTTCAAGTAGTCTTGACCTGATGACAAGTGAACGCACCAAGCCCAATCTAGCCCTGCGCATCGGCGCAGGACTGGTCGCGCACTGGCAGATTGTGGCATCAGCAGTGCTGATGACGGCCGGTGTCGTGGGGCTTTCTGCTACCTACGAGGACTACTGCGGGCAAACCGACCTGACCTACGCCCCCACAGAACTGCGGGACGATATTGAAGCTGCAGCCCAAGTTTCTGGCTTCCGGGCAGGCGTTCTGGCAGCCCAGCTAGAAACCGAGTCAGGCTGGGTCACCACCGCCCAGTCCCACGCAGGCGCCCACGGTCTAGCCCAGTTCACCCAAGACACCTGGGACATCTGGGGCGAGGGCGATATCAACAGCCCCGAAGACTCCATCGCCGCCCAGGGCCGCTACCTGGCCTACCTTTCCGAGCGCCTAGCCCCCTATGTATCGGATGAAGCTTCGCTTCAGGATATTGTTCTAGCTGGCTACAACGCCGGGCCCGGCGCAGTCGAGGAATTCGGCGGCATCCCACCCTACTTTGAGACCCAGAACTACGTGGTCAAAATTGACGAGCTCGCCGCCACTAAATACGCGGTCACCTGCGCGCCTGACCCCGAGTTCAAGCAGGCTACCCTGGTGCGCTAGGAGAGCCGTAAAATACATATGGGGCTCAGCAAAAGGTTCTGCAGGCTCGCGCTCACTGCCGACCCTCTCGCCCGGTTCGCTAGCGCTCACAAGGCGATTCATGCCAGCCCCATGCCAGCAGCTTCGCTGCGAGCCTGCTTCACCAAACCCTCAGGAGGACCCCATGACCGCATCATCCGTTCCCTCAGATCAGCTCTTCCCGCAGGGCAAGCCTGCCCCTGCCGGTTCTTTCACCGGCCAGGCCTATATGCACCCCCTGGCACCCAGCAGCCAGCTACAGTCGCTTGCCGTCACCTTCGAGGCTGAAGCCCGCACCAACTGGCACACCCACGACGTCGGCCAGCTCATCGTGGTGACCTCCGGCATCTGCGTCTACCAGCTCGAAGGCCAGGAGCCCCAAACCCTCACACCCGGTGAGGCCTTCTTTTTCGAACCGGGCGTCAACCACTGGCACGGAGCCACCAGCGACGGGCCCATGACCCACATCGCCGTCACCCCCTTCAACGAGGACGGCGAATTCGTCAACTGGGGCGCCCCCGTCGACGACGCCACCTACACCGGCTAGTACCCCGGGTTCCTCCCCCGTCGTTAAGCGTAAAACCCCGCAGTTAAGTGCGGGGTTTTACGCTTAAGTACGGGGTTAAGTGGACCTTAGACCTCAGGACGGCGGGCAGCCTAGCGCTTCTGGTAGAGGGCCTTCTTCTGGAACTTGGGGTCAGAGGTAACCAGCATGCCCAGGGAGCGGAAGACCCCCTCGTCCACCGAGCCCAAAATGGTGGTGGTGTGTACATCAGCCCCGCGCAGGTTTTTCAGTTGCTCCAGGGCCTTGCGGGCGTCCTCGTCATGGGCTGCCGAGGTTGAGAGGGCAATCAGCACCTCGTCGGTGTGCAGGCGGGGGTTCTGGCTGCCCAGGTGCAGGGTCTTCAGGCGCTGGATGGGTTCCAGGGCCTCGTTCGACAGCAGGTGCTTGTTGTCGTCCAGGCCAGCCAGGTGCTTGAGGGCATTAAGCAGGGCAACGGCCGAGCAGCCCAGCAGGTCGGTGGTCTTGCCGGTAATGATGGTTCCATCTGCCAGCTCGATCGCCGCACCGGGGGCGCCGGTGGTCTCTTCGCGCAGGCGGGCGGGGGTGACGACCGGGCGGTCGGTTGCCTTGATACCGGCCTTAGCCATGACTACGGCGGCGCGATCTGACTGGGTAGAATCCAGGCCGCCGCGGGCCTCGTCCACCAGGGCCTTGAAGTAGCGGCGGATAATCTCCTGCTCAGAAGCGTACCGGCAGGCAGCATCATCGGTGATGCAGTTACCGGCCATGTTCACACCCATATCGGTGGGCGACTGGTAGGGGGTGGTGCCGGTCATCTTCTGCAGCAGCACCTTGAGCAGGGGGAAGGCCTCAACGTCGCGGTTGTAGTTGACGGTGGACTCGCCGTAAGCGGTCAGGTGGAAATGGTCGATGACGTTAGCGTCATCCAGGTCAACCGTGGCTGCTTCATAGGCCAGGTTGACGGGGTGCTCTAGGGGCAGGTTCCAGATGGGGAAGGTCTCGAACTTGGCATAGCCTGCCTTCACACCGCGCTTGTTCTCGTGGTACACCTGCGACAGGGCGGTTGCCAGCTTGCCAGACCCGGGGCCGGGGGCGGTAACAACCACCAGGTCACGGGTGGTTTCGGCAAACTCGTTGCGGCCCAGGCCGTCCTCGCTCACAATCAGGTCGGTGTTGGTGGGGTAGCCGGGAATGACGCGGTGGCGGGAGACTTTCAGGCCCAGGCGCTCTAGGCGCTGCTTGAAGGCAACAGCCTTGGCGTTGTCGTCCTCCATCTGGGTAAGCACCACGTGCTCGACCAGAAAGCCGCGGTCGCGGAAGACATCGACCAGGCGCAGCACGTCGTCCTCGTAGGTGATGCCCAGGTCAGCACGGATTTTGTTGCGCTGCAGGTCTTTGGCGTTGAGGCAGATAAGAATTTCTACCTCATCGCGGATTTGCTCCAGCATCGCAATCTTGTTGTCGGGTGTGAAGCCGGGCAGCACACGGGAGGCGTGCATGTCGTCAAAGAGTTTGCCACCCATTTCGAGGTAGAGCTTGCCGCCTATTTCTTCGCGGCGCTCCTGGATGTGTCGAGACTGCATCTCGATGTACTTCTCACGGTCAAAACCAATTTTGTTCACCATGGAATTCAAGCCTATCAAGACCATGGGTGCGAGCGCCCGCGCCCCGACCGCGTGGCGGCGGTGAGAGCGGGCACGCTTTACTCCTCTAGGTGCAGTAGCCGCTCGGGGTAGTCGGTAAAGACACCGGTGGCGCCCCAATTTTTCAGCTCGTTGGCGCGAGCGGGGCTGTTGACCGTCCAGACGTTAACCTCGTACCCGGCTTCACGCAGGGCGCGGACGGTGGCGCGGGTCAAGCCCCGGTCTTCTAGGTGGGCCGCGCTAGCATCGATGAGTTCTAGCACGGAGCGCCAGTCGGGCTGGAACATCTCGGTGACGAAGAGAGCCCCCACCGCATACTGCGGGGCGCGGCGCTTAAACTCGGCCAGAAGCAGGTGATTGAAGGAGGAGACGATTACCTTCCGCTCCGGCTGCAGGCGGGCCAGCTCGTTGATTACCCGGTCAATCAGCAGGCGGGAGCGCTCTGCCCCCTGCTCGTTGGATTTCAGTTCGATATTGAGGTTGAGCCCGCGCTCATTGGCCAGGTCGATGAGCGCTGCCAGGGTGGGCACCGGCTCCCCCGCCGTGTCGGGCGAGAACCAGGCACCGGCGTCCGCCCCGGAAAGCTGCTCGGCAGTGTAGTTGTAGAGGGGGCCGGAAAGGTTGGTGGTGCGGTCAAGGTCAGTGTCGTGAATCAGGACGGGCGTGCCACAGGCGGCCAGATCAACGTCGGTTTCGATCCAGGTCGCGCCGGAGTCGGCGGCGGCGGTGAAGGCGGCAAGGGTGTTTTCAGGGCAGGTTCCGGACGCCCCGCGATGAGCAAAAATACGCATGACACCAGTATGGGGTAGGGAGGTTAACGGGAGGTGGAGCAAGCACCCCAACGCGAATGTGCCACTTATTCCCGAGTGTGGGGGTCTAGCTGCCCCGCTCGGGAATAAGTGGCACATTCACGAAAAGGGCCGGTCTAGAACCCCGTCTTGATTGGCTCCTCAAGCGGCCCGTAGGAGCGCAGGTGCTGAATAATGGGTACGTCGCAGAAACGGTCGTGGTCTTCGAGCATTTTTGCTAGCGACAGCACATAATGCCGGGGGCAGAAAGTCTCAAATTCCCCGGCTGCCTCGCCAGAGTGGGGAAGGTACTCCAGCCGGTACTCCACGGTGTCAGTACACACCGAGTCATTCCAGGAACAACGTAGATTGCCGCCATCTCCTAGGTCTTCAATGCCCGGAATGAACGAGCCGTGGTCTAGTTTCTGCTCGGTCAATACTGTGGTCATGGCTTAGCGTCCTTCCTCAAGTTCAGCGTGTAGGGCAGCGATGTCAGCGGCGAGAGCATCATCGGAAATCACGGTGTTCTCATCGAGGTAGGCTCCCCAGCGGCGGTTGAACATCTCGGTCTTCTGCAGGTCCAGGTGGGTGTAGTCGAAGTTGCAGACCTCAAGCACGGTCATTGCGCCGTCCTGGTCAATATAGAGATGCAAAATGGCGTTGTCAGGCGGTAAGAGCAGCACCATAGGCAGGCCGGGGGCTCGTACAGCCAGCCACACGCCGTCCTCAAAATCTTCGTCGCGGGCAGGGGTCAGCAGGGGTGCAGCCCGGTCGTAGCTGAGCACCGCGAAGGAGTTAAAGTGGGTGATTTCCTGACCGTCCAAGCGGAAACCCAGGTAGGGGCGGACGGCGCGCTCTTCGCCCTCTCGAGTCAGCCTGAGGGTGTAATCATCGGCGGTAGCATCTGCGGTGATGGCATGAATAGGGTAGGTAATTTTGGGGTCGTCAGGGCCATGGTCTGCGTCGGTGTTAACGCTCTCAAGAATCAGGTAATCCTTACCCTCAATCTGAGGAATCAGACCGGTATTAACCCTGTAAAACTCCCACCCGCGGCTCTGATGAGGGGTGTGCTGCTCCAACCACGCTTTGATGCCGCCCCTGCCGTACAGGGAGCCGATAGCAACGTAGCGGTCATCAAATTCGACGATGTTCTTTTCAACGCGGTTCAGCTGGCTGGTGAGATCAGTGCCGCCGAAGCGGTTGTCGTTCGACGCCGGGTTAGCAGCGCTTGCTGCAGCCAGGTGCGCCTCAGCGTGTTCTCGTAGGACGGCGTCGAACCAGTAGGTCTGAAAGAGCGGGTTTTCAACCTCGAGAATATCGAGGCTCCCTCCCAGCGGGTACTCGTAGCCAAGGATGGAGAAATCCCAGGGTTCACCGTCTTTCGTAGACTCCCCCAGCGTCGTGCCGGGAACGACGCGCAGCACGTAGGTGTGGTCGGTGCCGTCAGGGAAGGACGCCGTGAGTTCAAGACGGACAGGGGCGTTACCGCCTTCTTGAATGAGGTCTGCCAGAGTCAGGTCAGTGCCGTAGGGGTAGCGGTAGTTGATGATGTTCTCTTCGAGGGTTTCGAAGGTCAGCATAGTGCCTCCCGGTGCGAGTTGGAGTCGAGTGGTTCCCTGCTTTTAGGGTATCGCTGTGATGGGCACTACGGCGGGTAAGGACGCGCCCGAAAAGGTGCATAAGTAAGCGAATACTGCGCGTAAAAACTCAAGTAGATAACGTATCGAGGTTTGGCTTCGCTATATAAGCCCACGATCTACAATATATGTAACGCACCTCATGTCATTCTAGGGAGATTCCATGACTAACCTACCCCCCAACATTCGTATCGATTTCGGTTGGGAGCTAGACGCTGTTGCATCCACCGGTAAGTCCCTGAACCAGGTCACGGTAGGGCCGTCAGGTCTTATTGCGCTTCTGGCAACCCGACTCGGTATGAGTGGCGCGGACGAGAACGAGGCACAGCGCGTCCTCCGCTATCATCAAGCACTCAAAGACCAAATAGCTGAAAATCCCAACACCTGGTATGCGGAGTCTTTCTCGGTCAATCCCTGGGGGACGGCTCGCAAGCTGCTTGCCCTCCGTGATTTTCTTGCCCGGTACGGCTGGCAGCCTGTTGAAAACATAAGCCCCGACGCGTCAGAGCGTCTGCGTGCAATTAATGCTCTTGAGCTTGCCTTAGCTCGCGAGCCCGGGTGGCTCACTCATTTCTCCAGTATGGCAAGCGCCGTGGCCCAGCGTCTTGAAGAGATGGCAGGTGACCCTGCCCGGGCTTGGCCTCTCGGCATCGGTTCGATAAGACTCCATGCCTGCGCTGGGTTCCCTGCAGAAGAGAGCAGTCATAGTCCCCTGCTACCCGATGTTTACCAGAATATTCTGGCTTCCCTTAAAGCCCTAGGGGTTGAGGTCCAGCAGGCAAGACCCCAGAAAAATCTGAAAGATTTTAGGCTGTATTCAGCAGCAACTGAGTGGGAGGCCGCCACCGTAGCGGCCCGCATTATGGCTAGTCGTGCGGACAGTCCGACAGCGGTTCTTGCAGGTTCCCCAACGGATATTTTGGATCGGGAACTGACCCGTCGGAATATTCCCCAGCTGGGTGCGCGCACCGCTGAGAACCGTGATGTCGTCGGGATTTTTTTGGCGGCAATTTCCCAGCCACATGATGTCCGTTCCCTCCTCGATTTTCTGCTGATGAGTTTCCCCTCCATGGATCGCACCCGGCGTTGCCCGGTAGTTTCCCCCGGGGTTACGGGTGCTTTTATTGAGGCTCTGAGCCGGGAGCCTGGGGTGGGTGGCCCTGCTTGGAAGGCTGCGGTGGCTCGGTTCGACGTTGGCCCGGAGGGGGAAGACCCTTCAAGGCGAAAGGCGCGGGCAAGTAACGCTGAGCTGGCGCGTACCCTCGATGACATGGTGCGTGGCCAGTTTGAGGGCCAAGTTCTTGCACTTGATCTGAACACTCCCACCGATAAGCCCCTCAACAAAGACCTTGTTATAGACCGTTTGAAGTGGTTGAAGAGGCGACTTAACTCGATTACCCGCGTACCGGGTAGCCCAGCCCAGGACGCGGGCGGGGAGGCCGTTTCGCTTAATCTTGAGCAGGCGGCAGAGGGCAGCGCCCAGCAAGTTTCCACCTCTGAGAGTGGAACAAAACTTACCGTGCCAGCTGAGTTACAGGCTGCCCTTAACCAGGTCACCACGGTCATTGAAGTACTCACCTCAATGCCCGATGTTACGTCGCGGGTGCTGATGGAACTGGTGAAATCCACTGTTGATTCCGGCCGTCTTCGGC
This sequence comes from Rothia nasimurium, assembly GCF_928381415.1. Classification (GTDB taxonomy): domain Bacteria; phylum Actinomycetota; class Actinomycetes; order Actinomycetales; family Micrococcaceae; genus Rothia; species Rothia nasimurium_H. The sequence goes on along the minus strand of NZ_CAKMSF010000005.1, from coordinate 86,191 downwards.
TCAGTGCCCGAGCAGCTAATCCGCAGGTAGTTGCAGCAACCGCCCCTGCCGCTCTTGAGGGGCAGGACGATGGTTTCCTGCTCTGGTGGGCCCCGTTCGATGAGACCGTTAACGTGGACTTTCCCCTGATCGATTCTGAGCTTGAGACCGTTAACAGCCAGGGCGGTTTTAGCTTCCCTACTGCCCAGGGTCTTGCCCGCCTGACCCTGGTTGCCCAGCAGTCAGCTATCGAAAAGTTCAGTACGGTTCTTGCTGTTTACCCTGAAACCCGGGCGGGTGAGACCGTACACGAAGAGATAGAACTGGCGTCCCTGGTTTCCTTTATCTGGCAGTCTGCGCATGAGGGGCAGGGCCCTATTCCAGAGATGGAACCAACTCCTGTTGATAGTTTCTTCTCTGACCCCCGTCCGGCTGTCCAGGATGAGGCGCATACGGTACTCTGGCGGCTAGATGGCGAGGAGCCGCTTCCGGTTTCCCTCCCCGCTGCAACCGAGTTTGAGGTTCCCGACGAGGTTGAGTTTGAGGTTAACTTCAATGCTGACTTGCTGCCCGAGGCGCTCTCCCATTCGCAGATGACGAAGCTGCTGTCCCGTCCTTTCGAGTGGCTCCTGGAATACCCGCTGCAGGTTAAGGAGGCCGATAGCGCTAATGTCCCGACGGGCAACCGTATGGTGGGTACCTTTATGCACCGTATCGCTGAAGAGATTTTCCGGGAACAGCAAGGGGAATCGTCTGAGCCCGTCCTGGTGGTTGCTACTCCTGAGCTGATTGGGCAAAAGTACGATGAGTTACTGCCCATCATGGCAGCTGAACTCCAACTTCCTGGTTCCCTGCGCGAAAAGAATCTGCGCCGGGAGGAAGTCGTTGAATCCTTGAGCACCTTCTTTGCCCTCCTTGCTGAGCAGGATATCCGCATTTCTGCAATGGAGGCTCCCCTCGGCGATCAGGAGCTCGGCAACAAACAGGGTTTCTGGCTGGATATCCCCGTTGGCAGTGGCGAGCACCGGGTCCTGGTCAATGGCTACCAGGACGTCGTCGTCCAGCTACCCGGCGGAGATGGCAAGCGCCGGGGCGTGATCGACCTCAAGTACTCGGGATCCTCAACACAGGCCAAGAAGTTCCCTGGCTACGTTGAGAAGGGGGAGGCCACACAGTTAGCGACCTACGCAGCAGCGGTAGAAAACGCAGGGCTGGGGCAGGCGATGGACGACGTCCCCCTCGGCTATTTCCTCCTCAAGCAAGCTCAGATGCATTCTGCGTCTGAGGAATTCCAGGGCGCTCTCGAAACTAGCCGGAGCACGTCCGAGCTCTGGAACAGGCTCATCCGGCACCTGGGTATGGTCTTTGAAGACCTCCAGGAGGGCAGGGTCTACAACATTGACACCTACCGAACTGAGCTGAAGCAGCGGATTGACGTGGGCGTCACCGCCAAGGGCCGCACCAAAGAAGCAATAGCTCTCAAAAAAGAGCAGGCCCGGCAGATTGAACTCGATGATTTAGAAACCCGCTCTGAGGGGTTCACACAGCGTCTTCAGGCTGTCAAGGATGAAGGCTTCTACCCCACCAACCACAACCAGTACCCCAATTACTCCACTATTACCGGCCCTAAGGGAGACCTCCGATGAGCTCGATTGACTACTCAAAATTCACAATTTATAGCGCTTCCGCGGGGGCTGGGAAGACCCATACGATTATGGAGCAGCTGGTCACCCGTCTTGAGAGCGGCGCAATTACTCCGTCTCAAATTATTGCTACGACCTTCACCAAAAAGGCTGCCGCCGAACTTCGAGGGCGCCTGCGCAAGGAGCTGTTTAAAAAACAGCTTCTCGTGAAGGCCCAGGAGTTACCTTCTGCCCTGATCGGTACCGTCAACTCGGTAACCGGTGAGATTGTCAAGATCTTCTCCATTGACGCTGGCCTTGACCCGGACTTGTCCGTCCTGGACGAGGACTCCCAAAAAGAAGCCTTCCGCATCGCCACCGAGGAAGCCCTCTACGCGGTTGAAAGCAAAAACCGTGAGCTACTGGAATCCCTGGGGTACGAGAGAGAATCCAAGAGCTTCGCCGACGGAACCTGGGAATCTGCCGTCCGCCGAATCTGCGAACTAGCCCGAACTAACGATATCGGTGCTGACCAGCTCCGGGCTTCTGCTGAAGCTAGCTGGAAGTCCCTTCACGAGGCCTTGGGCGATGCAAGCAAAGAGGACTTCGGTCACCGCTATTTCCAAGAATGCTTACCTGCTCTAGAAGAGGCTGTTGCAGCAGCTGAAGAGGTCCTTCACAACCTAGAAGCAAACCCGAAAACAACGAAAGGGTACGCACAGGATCTCGAAAGAGCCTCTAACACCGTCCAGAAAGCTCAAGCCGGGCTCGCCAAAGCACAAAAGGCCCAAGCTGAGTACCCCTCAGCGGACTTGGCGCGTAGGGATGAGATTCTTTCCACCCCCTTTATCAAATGGATTCATAACGCCACCCAAAAGGTCTTCAAAACTACTCTTTCTGACCGGCAATTTTCACTTGAAGTTAGTGCCTATCAGGAAGCAAGTTTCCATGAGCTGGTAAAACAGGCAACGCAGCTTACTTTTGAGGCCGCAGCTGACGCCCTCGTCGCCTACGAAGACTACAAGAAGGCTAGGGGCCTCATTGACTTTATCGACCAGGAGCACCTGGCCCTCAAACTTCTCCGCGACAAAAAGGAAGTGCAAAAGTCTATCGCTGACCGATACAAGATACTCGTCGTCGATGAATTCCAGGACACCAGCCCCCTCCAGCTGGCCGTCTTCATGGAGTTAGCCAAGCATGTAGATGAGGTGATGTGGGTAGGGGACCCCAAACAGTCCATCTACCGCTTCCGCGGGGCTGATCCGGAACTCATGAATGCAACGCTCGAGAAACTGCTGGAAATTACCAACAACCAAGGTGGTGAAACTGAAGATCTTATCAGTACCCTAGGCCTCTCATACCGTACCAGCCAGGTCCCCCTGGAGTTCAGCAACCAGGTTTTCGCGCGCGCTCTTGTACCCCACATTGTCCTTGAACCCGACAACGTGATCCTCATGGTGCCCGAAGAAAAACTGGCTGATGGTTCGCAAGTAGGCGGTGAGGTCCAGATTTGGCGCCCGACCCCTGCTGAAGGCGAGGATTCCACTCAGCAAAAAGCCGACGTCTTCGATTTACTCGCAGCCGGTATCGCCGAAGAGATTGCGGCCCAGGGCGAGAAGCAAGTCAGCCGGGCCGTGCTCGTCCGCTCCAACGAGGACGTCCAAAAAGCACTTAACTCCCTCACTGCCCTGGGCATCCCGGTAGCCGGTGACCACTACAACCTGACACAAACCCGGGAGCTTCTTGCCCTACGCGCCGCCCTGGCCTACGCCCAGGACGCTTCAGATAGCAAGGCCCTCATCGAACTCATCGGCATTCTCCCGGACCACCCCGCCCATCAGACCTGGCTCAACGACCTGGCAGCCTGCCCCAACAAAAATGCCCGCTGGGAGCTATTTAGCCAGTGGGGCAGCCACGAAACCCTCGCTGGCCTGCGGGCACTCTCCGCCTACACCGGCGTCCTTGCTCCCTCCGACTTCGTCCGCCGAGCCATCGACGCCCTTGACCTGCCCCGGCTCATTTCCACCTGGACCAACCCCCGCATCCGCTTTACCGCGCTCGACGGTGCCGTCCAGGTGGCCGTAGCCTACGAGGAGAAAGCCGCAGCAGCCGGCCGGGTTGCCTCCCTCCAGGGCTACCTAGATACCCTAAATGGCGGCAAGGACGCCCCCACCTCCCGATTCCCCCAGCAGAAAAACTCGGTCACCGTCATGACCATGCACAAGGCTAAGGGACTCGAATGGGACCACGTTTACGTTGCCATTACGGAACATGAGGCTGGCGGTAAATTCTTTGCTGGCGGGTCCTGGGTTGACGAAGCTTCAGACCTCGATCTCGAAAACCCGCTCGCAGGCCGCTCCATCTGCTTCTGGCCCATAGGCTTCAAACGGGGCTCCAATGCCTATAAACGTCTGGGGCCCCAGCTTGAAACCCACAAGACGCAGACCACCCGGCTTGACGCAGAAATCGCTGAAGAACAACGCCTTTACTATGTGGCCCTCACCCGGTCAAAGAAGCGTACCGTGATAGCGCAAACCAGTGATTTCCTCAAGACCATGCCTGAGTTGTTCTACGGCCGTCCTGATGGAGGCAAGGTAGAACTGCTCTTCGGCCTGGGCGACGAACTGCCCAGTCCAGGCACTAATCAGCCTACAGAATCTACCCAGGGTTCATCTGAGCGTATGGTCCTGCGGCACAACCCAGCCTACGAGTTCCCAACTCCGGCAGAAGGGGAAACTAGGCTCTGGATTACGGCCAAGGCTGAATCTGAAAAACAAAAATTGGTTCCTTCAGTGCCCGTGACCCTCCGCTATTTTGGGCAGGCCGCAGAAGCACTTGTCCCGTCCACTGACCGTCCCCTCACCGCAGCCCTCGAGGACGGCCGGGCAAAGTCCTCAGAGATCGCCGGTGACTTCCTACCCGCTCGTTTTGTGGCGAGCATGGTGAAAGCTACCGAGGCGCAGAAAGCCGCTGTTGACGTCGTCTTGGTGGGGCCCCCGCTCGGCCCGGCCCTGATGGATCATGGTGGGCAGCATTGGGACGCGGTGGGTAACGCCGTCCACGGTTTTTTGGCCCTGCCCCTCAAGGGTCTGAGCGAAGCGGATCAGCTCAATATTGCCCAGAGCATCATTGACCGTTGGGGTGTAGGTGGCGCTATCTCTTCTGGGCTACTGCTTGACGCCGCTCGCCGCTGGAGGGATTGGGTTGAAGCCGAGTACCCGGCTGCTGCTGGGTGGGAGGAACGTACAGAAGTTCCATTCACCTGGAGCAACGACTCTGGCCAGTCAGTGTCTGGGTGGATTGACTCCCTGTTGATCCGCCCCACTGCTACCGGGGTTGAGACTGTGGTGATTGACCATAAGACCTTCCCAGGTGAGGATCCTGAGAGCAAGATCAAGAACGATTATGTCGGCCAGATGGGCATCTACTCTCGGGTGATTGAAGACCTGACGGGGGCGGCCCCCTCCCGGGTCCTGATGCACCTGCCCATGAGGGGTGAAGTCTGGGAGATGGTAGGGCTGCTGTAAACCAGCAAGCGAATGTGCCACTTATTCCCGAGTGTGGGCATCTAGCTGCCCCGCTCGGGAGTAAGTGGCACATTCGTTAGGATTTACCGGGTTAAGAACCGCTCAAGAGCTCGGAGATGTGGCTTCTGTAATCCTCACTCAGAGTGAAACCAGAGCCCCCTGGGCTGGGGAAGGGCAGGGAAAGGACGCCAATACGATGCCAACTTTCATCCTCTTCTGTCTCGACATAACCGTAACCAGGAGGCGGTAATAACAGGCAATTTTCTTTTAGAGTCAAACTACGCCAGGCAGATCGTTGTTGGGGATAGACCAAAAATGCACTACAGCCCATCCGGTAGGAGTAGGTAGTGAGCTGGTACTGGTCGCCCATGCCTGCTTCAGTAATTGAACTCTTGGCAAACTTGTATTTAGCATCAAAAACCACTGTTTGTTGCTCCTTGGAGACAACAATATCGGGTTTCTTAGGGCTTCCCGTATGGCTCTTCTTATCCTTGTTTGCGTAGTAGAGGTAGAGCTTCTCCTGCTCATGAACCTTAGCCCCTGTGATACTTCGCTGCATGTAACCAGCAACAATCTTTTCCCACAGATCGCTGGTGGTGTATTTGATGTTGGCGATGACGCCTCCCTCTGTGAGGGGTTCTTCAGCACCGATACCGAACTGTTCACTGATGATTGCCCGTCCCAGGAAGTAGGCCTTCTTCAGGTCTGTGCTCAGCCGAGCTAGTTCATTAGCGGCAATTCTGCTCGTCAGGAGTGTTGAAGGCTGAATCAGGCGGACATCTCGAATGTGGGCATCAACTTCAACAGCGGCGTCCAGGGTTCTTTGGTTGTTGCTGGTGGCAGCAAGCTGGGTAGCGGCACGAATGACCTGCCAGATGTAACTATCGGTTGTGAGAGCATCAAACTCACACAGGATAGGCATCCGTCGCTGGACTTTACGGTCAACGAGCCCTCTTGGCACCATGCGTCCCCGCACGAACCCCAGCTCTTCCTGAACAGGTAAGAAGGTGGGTTTACGGTGGCGAACAGCTTCACGGGCATAGCGTACGAACTGGGCGTAAAAAACTTCACGCATAGCAGGAATATGGGGGAAAAGATCCATACCTGATGGTGGGAAGTCGCGGTGACCAGCAACCCTGCTGGGGTGCTGGTCGTAGTGGGAGAGCATGTCCCACATGAACTTGGCCTGGTCGTCCTCTAGCGACTTGAGTTCGACTTTGCTGTGATCTTGTCCAGGCGCTGCAACCTCCTCCCAGAGGGGATCTACCTCGCCGTCTTCCTCGTCGTCTACCTCGTTTTGTTGTTTTACTTCTGTTACGAGCTCAGTTTCTTGGGTGTCCTCTTCAAACTCGGGGGAGTTTGGGGTGGCGACAGCTAGGCATCTAGCCCATTCGTCCGAAAGTTGGAGGGTGTCCATCTCGTAGAGGTAGCTGTGCCAAGTATCTTTCCCCTCGTGCTCTGAGGTGCTGAGGTCTGGGAGGGTACGCAGGAGCTTGAAGTCTTTCTCCTTGCGGTCTTTACCCTCGTCGAGCCACTCTTTTCGAAGTTTCTTGTAGTCTGACCAGACTTTGGGGAGGACGTGCAGGGTAAGGGTGGTTGGGCCAGTGGGGTTTTCTTCCCCCACCAGCCTCAACACGGTGATTCCTATACCGTTGCCCCTACCGCTCACACGAAAATAACGTAGATTGTCGGGCATATTTTCTCTTATTTATCCGCTTTCTCAGTGGCTTCTTTGCCTTAACCGTTACCCCTCTGCTTTAGCAATAGATACATTTTTAACAGTCTCAGGGCGACGGCCTAAGCCCTTACCCTCATATCTAATAGCCCAGTACACATCATTGACCTTAATAGCACCGATGCTCTTCTTATCTTCATTGTTCTGCCAGAAGTCAGCGTCTGTTTCCTGGCCTTTGTGACCCCAAAGAACCTTTTCATCAATGTTGAAAGTGAATGCAATTTCCTTGAGCTGGTTCAGCAGGGCCTCGGCGATAGCTTCTGTGTCGCCGTCTTTACCGAAGAAGTAGGCATGTCCTAGGCGAGCATCAGGACCAACTTCAGTTTTTAGCACTGTATTAGCATGCATAAACCAATCAACCACTAAACCAACTGATTCTTCCTTTCCCTCTGAAAGCTCCAAAGCCGTGAGCAGTTCATCCCTATCGCTCATGGGCTCCTGGGTAATCCAATGGAAGCGACGACGCAGAGCCAGGTCAATGGTGCCCACGGAACGGTCAGTGGTATTCATAGTGCCCAGGACGTGCAGGTTAGAGGGAACTACCAGCTTGTTATATTCTTTCCCGTTCTTATAGATGGGAGTTTGTAGGCGGACATATTCCCCTGGTATGTCTTGTACCGAAGCTTCAAGGAGGGCACCAGACCTGCCTGCTTCCGGTAAGTCTTTAAAGTCTTGGCGTTTACTCTCTTCAAGCACTAGCATAAGGTCACCAAAGACTCGGGAAGTATTGGCTCGGTTGATTTCGTCAATAAAGAGGAGGTATTTCTTATCTGGGGTATCGGCTGCCCGGTTGCACATTTCAACAAAAACACCCTCCTGAGAAACGAATTCCCCCTCCCCTTCCTCTTTCATGAAGTTGGGACGGATACCGGAAACAAACTCTTCGTAAGAAGTCGAAGGGTGGAAAACTACAACCTCAAGCTGGCTGCCGTCTTCGCCGTAAACCCCATTCTTACGCAGTTCCTGAAGCAGATGAGACTTACCAGCGCCAGCAACACCCTCAACAATCACATTTGTATTCGATTCCAATTCTCTTACAACACGCTCAGAAAATTCCATCACTTCCCCCTCATTAGTTTCATTATTTGAATTTTCCACCAAGTCAGAACTTGATCCTTTAAGAACCGCTTTAATCTCCATTGACTTCAGTTCATAATCTGCAAAATTTTCTTCAACAATTTCCCGAAATTTTTTCATCTGCTGGAGATTTGACCCGTTATTATTAACAGGAGATCCGTACCCTAATTGATTCAAGCCTTTAATTAGAGATTTAATATTTTTTCCACTAACAGCCCTTCCTTCCGGAAGCCCACTCAGGGAAATTTCACTGAAGTTAGGAACACATAATTTATTACCGAAAGAACTGGGATTTTCTCTGTCTTTATCTAATCTTTCTGCAAAATTAGGATAGCTAATTGTTTCTTCCGGACCCATAAAGCAATAGTAGTCCCACCCAGACTTACCATGCTCCCCGTTATTCATCGTGCAGAGCACGGGCCTAGACTTCTCAATTCCATTACGGTTTTGGGGGTTAAGTCGAGCTTCAATCCAATAATTATCAACCGAGATATCTTTGGAATCTTTAGACTCTAGAAATTCGATAAATTTTGAAAAAGTAAATAGCGGCTTAGACTGATCAATGCCGGTAAACATCTGATTATTAAGATTCTCGGGGATGCCATCCTTATTCAGAAGGCCTTCTTGAAAATAATTATCCTCAAAATATAAACGAAACTCATTATTCAAGTCTTCATTTTCGAGATGCTTACAAAACGAAACTATGAGCTCTTTAATTTTTGCATTATCAGCTACAAGACTGCCATCTTTTTTCAGAATCCTATACCTAAGGCTTCTGTCAGTAATATTTTCTTTTCCTAGCTCTTCAGCTTTATTCCTGTAGTCCTTAAAGGACATCCAAGAAACAAAATTCACTTCATTTACATCAAATAAACTCATGCCCACTCACCTTTCCTTAATTTTTCTTCCACAGCAGGCCTAGCAAAACCAATCTATACCCATTAGGTACTCATATAGTTAAACCTAACAGTATTCTGCCATGCTACTAGACCATATATGGATAATTCAGCACTTCAGACCGTACGTAAAATTTATCGATTTTTGGTATGGGCTAGGCTCCACATGCAACCGAAACCTTCATAAGTAAGTACTTACCAATGAAGGTTTCGATCCGGTTCAGTCAAGGCTACCGCTCCTAGCCCTTCAGCACGGTTCAGCGGTGTTCGCTACGCTCACCGCTCCCGCTTCGACCATCTCTTACGAGCTCACACGCTCGCTCCCGATGACCTCAGCAAGCCTCTTCACACCCTCGGTCAGGGCGTCCGGCTCGATGGCTGAGAAGGCGATACGTAGCTGGTTGGCACCGGGGTTGCGGGCGACCCCGTCCTCACCGACTACCGGCTCGTAGAAAGCCGAGCCAGGAATGAAGACCACACCGGCGTCGATCGCGGGGGCGAGGGCGTCCGTCGCGTCCTCATACTTGCCACCGGCAGGCAGGGTCAGCCAGGTGAAGAAGCCGCCCTCGGGTACCGTCCAGGTGGTGCCTTCGGGCATGTACTTCTCGCAGGCGTCCAGCACGGCCTTGCAGCGGGCCTCATAGAGGGCAGCGGTGGCGCGGGTATGGGACTCCCACAGGCCCTCGCTCATGAAGCCCAGCACCAGGCGCTGCGACAGCACCGACGGGCAAATCGTCACGGCCTCACCCGCAATCTGCAGGAACTTCCGCACGCGGAAGGGGGCAACCATCCAGCCTACGCGCACGCCGGGCGAGAATACCTTAGAGAAGGAGCCCAGGTAGAGCACGTTCTCGGGGTCCAGCGAGTAGAGGGAGCGGCGGCGTTCCCCGGTGAAGGAGAGCTGGCCGTAGGGGTTATCCTCAACGATCAGCACGTCGGCTTCGCGGCAGACGCGCACCAGCTCGGCGCGGCGCTCATCCGACAGGGAAATGCCGGTGGGGTTCTGGAAGTTGGGGATGGTGTAGAGGAACTTAACCTGCTTACCCTCAGCCCGAATCGCCTCAATAGCCCGAGCGACGGCGGCGGGGTCGAGGCCGTCCGCGTCCAGGGGTACCTGGCGGACGTCCGCCTGGTAGCCCTCGAAGACGCCCAGGGCGCCGGTGTAGGTGGGGCCCTCTGCCAGGATTACATCGCCGGGGTTGACGAAGAGTTTGGTGGCCAGGTCCAGGCCCATCTGGGAGCCCGCGGTCATCTGAATGTCATCGACCGCCGGGCGGGCACCTTCCGATTCCATGAAGTCGCACACCAGCTCGGCCAGGGCTTCAAGGCCGGCACCTGAGCCGTACTGCAGGACTTCCAGCCCCTCTTCTTCGATAATGCGGGCGCTCATGGCCCCGAGTCGGTCAAGGGGCAGCAGGTCGAGGTCGGGGTTGCCGCCGGCCAGGGAGATAATGCCGGGGCGCATGGCCACCTCAAAGACGTCACGCACGGCGGACGGGCGGAACCCGGCAGCGCGGTCAGCGAAGTGGCGCATAATGCGGGCTTCAGCAGGGTTAGCTTCGGCCAGGAGGGCTGCAATCTTGCTCATAGTTACTCCTTGCCACCGTAGGTAATGTCGGCGACGCCGGACGCCGGTGAGGTCGGCTCAGCGCCTACCCCGGCAGCGTGGAGGGAGATGAGTTCGTAGACGGTGTGGGCGGCGGCGATGCCGGTCAGTTCGGCGTGGTCGTAGGCCGGGGACACCTCAACAACCTCGGAACCCACCAGGTTGAGCCCGCGCAGGCCGCGCAGGATTTCCAGCAGCTCACGGGAGGTGATGCCACCTGCTTCGGGGGTACCGGTGCCAGGTGCGTGGGCGGGGTCGAGCACGTCGATGTCGATGGAGACATAGAGGGGCTTATCGCCAATGCGCTCCCGCAGGAGCTCAACGACCTTCTGCACGCCCAGGTAGTAGACGTCTGCGCTGGTGACGATGCCAAAGCCGAAGCGGGCGTCGTCCTCAAGGTCTTCGGTGCCGTAGAGGGGGCCGCGGGTGCCTACGTGGCAGAGGGCGTCGGCGTCGAGCAGGTCTTCTTCGAAGGCGCGGCGGAAGGGGGTGCCGTGGGTGTATTCGGCGCCGAAGTAGGTGTCCCAGGTGTCCAGGTGGGCGTCGAAGTGTAGTAGGGCGATTTTGCCGTGCTTCTTGGCCAGGTTGCGCAGGTTGGCGAGCGCGATCGTGTGGTCGCCGCCGATGGTGACCAGGCGGGCACCGTCCTTGGTGAGTTCGTGGGCTCCTGCCTCAAACATGGCGAGGGCTTCTTCGATGTTGAAGGGGTTGCCGATGATGTCACCGGCGTCGGCCACCTGGGCTTCCTTGAAGGGGGAGATGTTGGCAGCCGGGTTGAAGGGGCGCAGCAGGCGGGAGGATTCGCGCACGTGGTTGGAGCCGAAGCGGGCGCCGGGGCGGTAGGAGACGCCGGAGTCCCAGGGCATACCGGCCACGACGATGTCGGCTTTCTCGACCTCGTCCAGGCGGGGCAGGCGAGCGAAGGTGGCAAGGCCGGCCCAGCGGGGTACTTCGGCGGCGTTGACGGGGCCGATGCGTTCGACGCCGTCGGCTCCGGTGGCGATGACGCGGTTGGGGTCAGCTGAGAAGAAAGCTTGAGTCACGGGTTCTCCAAGAGGGTTAGGACGCGGGTAGCTGGCTTAGTGCGCGGGGCAGGTTGGGCACGGGCTGGGCCCGGGGTTAGTGTGGCCGGGCGCACTAGAATCGCTACCACTATAACCCGCCTGCGGGGCAGCGGCGGGGCAGGTTCTCCAGCTGGCAGACCTGCGCTACCGATACTTATTCAGGTGCCGGTAAAGCTATGCCAAGCCGCCGGGGGCACCCGGGCGGGGGCAAGCGTCCTTACCGCTCAAGGCGGGGGCGGGGGTGCATAAATTTGCAGCAGGGCGGGCATAAAAAATATGAGGGCACTATGACGCAAAGTCCCACACTTTTATATGCAGCCGGTTTGCCCCTAGTCTTCTTGGATTCGCCACCAGCTGGTGTGGCTTTGGTGTGGTTCTAGTTCAACGAGGTCTGTGCCGCTGTTGAAGGCGTTTGCGGGGGCTGTCATGGGTTCAGCAGCAAGGGCTCGCCGCTGAGTTCCGTCTGTATAGAACTGCAACCATTCGATACCGTCTCCGATTGTTAGTCGGGTGGCTTCACCGTTGGGAGCGGTGAGGACGATGTGTGCTTCTCCAGCAGTTTTTTGGATTCCTCCGAAGGCGTGGTCGAGATTTATGCCCTTGAGGGGGAGTGTATCTGCGAGATTGAGGTCTTCGGTGAGGGGGAGTTCCTGGGTGGGAATCATGGATTCGTTGACCTTGAGGTAGGTAGAGACAGGAGCAGTGAGGCTCCATGAGTCGACTGCGCCGGGGGTTTCCTGTTCTGTGCCTGCCATGAGGTAGGGGTGTGCGCCGAGGGCGTAGGGGGCTGTTGTTTCTCCAGTATTGAGTGCGGTGAAGGTTGTGGTGAGCCCTTGGGCGGTGAGGGTGTAGGTTGCGGTGAGTTTGAGGGGGAAGGGGTAGCCGGGTTGGGGTACTAGGTGGAGATTGGCAGTGACTGATGATGAGTCGGGGGTGTTAATTGCTTGGTTGAGTTCCCAGCGGGTCCAGTCAGCGAGTCCGTGGATTGCATTTCTAAGGGTGGGTTCATTGATGGGCAGCTGGTACTCAGCACCCTTCCAGGTGTATCGGCCTTCTGCTATGCGGTTGGGCCAGGGAGCGAGGAGGGCGCCTCGGGCGGCTTCTCGTATTTTGTGTGGTGGGGCGGAGAGTACGAGCTGGCGCCCTTTGGGGGAAGTGAGCGATGAGAGGTTGGCACCGACTTCGGTAATTATTGCTTGGTAGCCGGAGTGTTTGAGGGTGACTGCGGCTCCCTGTAGCTGGTTCTGGGTGGAGGTGGACATGGGGGGTCTTACTCCTTCTCCGCGGATCGGGAGGGGGTGGCTACCAAGAACTCTGGGGGGTTGAAGCCTTCACGGTCGAATGCTTCTGCAACTGCTTCAGCGAGGTTCTCCAGGTTTTCAGTAGGAACCAGTGCAATAGCAGAGCCACCGAAGCCACCTCCTGTCATACGGGCTCCTAGTGCTCCTGCTTCGCGGGCGGCGTTCACTGCGGTGTCTAGTTCGGGGCATGAGACTCGGTACTGGTCACGGAGGGAGTCGTGGGAGGCGTTGAGGAGTTCACCGAGCTTTTCCCATACGTCATCGGCTGGTGAGTTTACGCTGTCGAAGAGGGCGATACATTCTTCAACGCGGGCAATCTCGGTCCAGACATGGCGTAGGGCATCACGGATTACTGCCCGGTCTGTTCCGTCGGGCAGGTTGTAGGAGTCTACGTTGTTATCCCACTGTTCGATGAGTTCTTGGGCTTCTTTGAGGGTGGGGGTTCCTTGGAAAGCGTCTCGGAGGTGGTTCACGCCCAGGGCTTCGCGGGCAACCTCGGTTGCTGCCCGTCGGGCGGCGTATTGCCCGTCGGAGAGGCTGTGGTAGGCACGGGTGTCTATCACGAGTACGGAGAGGTTGGCTGAGGCGACATCGATGGTAAGAGGACGGGTGGAGAAGTCGCGGCAGTCGATGGCGAGGACGGAGCCTTCTTCTGCACGGAGGGAAATTGACTGGTCCATGCCCCCTGTTGAGGCCCCTGCGATGTCGTTTTCTGCTTGGATACAGGCTGAGGCCAGTGCGGCACGTCCCTGGTCGGTGCTGGCGAGAAGTTCTCTAGTGGGCTGTTGGGCGGTTAGCAGGTCGTCAACGCCGAGAGCTACAGCGCACTCTAGGGCAGCTGATGATGAGAGTCCTGCACCCAGGGGGACGGAAGAGTCGATGGCGATGTTGGCGCCGAACCCTTCCGACGAGAAACCAGCAAAATCGCCCTGCTTTTGCTGTTGCATAGCCCAGGGAACACCTGCAACGTAGGAGAGCCAGCCGGAGAGGGGCTGGGTGCCCACCTCAGCAAACTGAACGGTTTCAGTATTGTTATCAGGGGCGGTTGAACCGGCATCACCCTGAGCGGTGACTGCCGTAATTTTTCCGTCTTGGCGGGGGGTCATTGCTACGAAGGTGCGTTGGGGGAGGGCAAAGGGAAGGACGGTGCCACCGCAGTAGTCGATGTGTTCGCCCAGAAGGTTGACGCGCCCAGGGGCTGAGTACACTCCGTAAGGGGCTTCCCCAAAGGAAGTATAGAAGCGGTCTTCGACGTTCTTGCGGAGTGTCTGTGCAGGTACGGTGTTCTTCCAGATAGCAGGCATGGTGTGTTTCCTTTATGCGTCAGAAGCAAGTTCTTTGAATCGGGTGGCGATACGCTCGGGTGTGGTGTCAGATACCCACGCGGCCATAGCGGATTCTGAGCCAGCCAGGTATTTCATCTTTCCGGGGGCACGCAGGAGGGAGAAAACGTGGAGATACATGCGTGAGACGTTTTTTCCGCCGATGACGGGGGCCTGGTGCCAGGCTGAGATGTAGGGGAGTTTGTCTACCCCTTCGAAGAATTTGTCGAGTCGATGCAACAGGTCTAGGTACAGCTCGGTGAGTTCGTCTTTTTCTGCTTCGGTAAGTTCTGTGAAGTCACGAACCGGGCGTTTGGGCATGACCATAAGTTCTACAGGCCACTTGGCGGCATACGGTACATACGCCACAAAGGAGTCGGTTTTCCTAATGATTCGTTCTTCTGCTGCAAGTTCCGCAGCGAGAACATCTCCCAGGAGGTCTCCACCGGTTTCTGATGCCCATGCGTCTGCTCGCCGTGCAACAGAAGCTGTATAGGACGGCATGTAGGGGTAGGCGTAGATCTGACCGTGGGGGTGGGGCAGGGTTACACCAATTTCTTCTCCACGGTTTTCGAAAGGAAAGACCTGTACGACTCCGTCGAGGGCTGAGAGCTCCTTAGTGCGGTGGGTCCAAGCTTCTACAACGGTGCGTGCCCGTTCATAGCTGAGGGAGCCAAAAGAACCGTACTGGTCTGAGGTGAAGCTGATAACCTCGCAACGGCCACCTGGTGTGGTCTCCTTGAAAAGGGGCTCGTCTCGGAGGGTCTCTAGCGGCCCTTGCAGTGAAGGGAAACGGTTTTCAAAGACAACAACGTCATAGGATTCTTCCGGGATTTCACCGGGTACGGTTCCTACGCCAGCAGGTGCCAGGGGGTCCTCATCAGCAGGCGGCAGGAAGGTTCGGTTGTTGCGGTGAGCGGCGATAGCAATTGATTCGCCGGTCAGAGGGTCGGTACGCACGCAGGCAGCTTCGTGGGGAGGCAGAGTGCGAGGTTCCAGGGGGCGGGTATCGCGGATGGTTCGGGTTTTCCGGCCTGAGACGTAGGGTTCAGAGTCATCGAAGAAGATGATTTCTCGCCCGTCTGCGAGGGTTCCTTTAGTAACTTTTACGTTGGTCATGCGGTAATCACCTTAGCTACGTTGTCGGATAGGAAGTTGTGTCGTTCCTGGGTGAGTTCGTCGGTGACGACGGTGTCGATGTCTGCCCAGGAGGCAAACCGGGATAGCCCAGCCACATTCCATTTACTGGAGTCGAAAACAGCCACGGTGTCGTGGGCGTTTGCGATAAAAGTTCTGTTAGTACTGGTCTCGTTCATGTTGGGGGTGTACATGCCTTTCAGAGTCACCCCGTGAGCACCCAGAAACAGAACATCGATGTTGAGGTTTGCCAGGGTTGCGTCCGCAAGCGGTCCAACGAAGGCGTCAGAGGGTGTGCGCTCACCGCCGATAAGGAGCACTTTGGGCTTGTTCTTTGTATCAGCTAACCCGTGGAAGAAGTCAGAGACGGGGAGGGAGTTCGTGACGATGGTGAGGTTCTCAAGCTCTGTGCGGGCAGCTATTTCTTGGGCAAGGCGTGCGCTGGTTGACCCTCCGCCGATTGCAATTGATTGGCCGCTGCGGACTAGCTGGGCTGCGGCCTTTGCAATTTTTGCTTTCGACTCTGCGTTGAGCGTGGTCTTCTCAGCAAAGATTGGCTCATGGGTAGATTCAGAGATGGTTGCACCTCCGTGAACTCTGCTCAGTAACCCCTGTTCTTCTAGTTCTGCCAGGTCACGGCGAATCGTCATCGCAGATACATTCAGCAGGCCAGCCAGATCTTGAACCTGAACAGTGCCTTTTTCCTGTACTTTTGCAACGATTGCGTTGTGGCGTTGCTGAGCCAGCACTTAAACCTCATTCCGGTTGTAACGACTTCTTCTAAACTGAACAATATCAAACAAAAACAAGCATTTCCAGAGCTGAAACATGCTCAAAATGAGTCTTTTGAACAAAAAGGAACGATTTTTTGTTCAGATATCTACAAAAAGCAACAATCTTGAACTAATATGAACACCGTAGGGCTTGAACCTCAGCCCTCTCGATAGCAACAGGACCCGAGGTTCAGCCAATTCCATCAGGAAGGACAAGAGAGCATGCACCCCACCAAGCACCACGAGAGCCTCAACGTTCTCCACGAGAACGTCCTCGCCCCCCGGGCCTACTACGTCCCTGCCTCCCATGACATGGGCCCGCTGGTGAACAATCGTGAGTCCTCCGACCGCTTCCTCAACCTCAATGGAACCTGGCAGTTCACCTACTTCAACGACGATTCCGAACTACCACAGGACTTCTACACTGCCACATACGCCCACACCGACGCGTCCCCCATCATCGTCCCGGGCGCCTGGCAAACCCAGGGCTTCGACACCCACCAGTACACCAACTTCAAATACCCCTTCCCTCTTGACCCACCCTTCGTACCCCACGAAAACCCCTGCGGTCTTTACACTCTAGACTTCCAGTACACCCAGGATCAGCAGGCCCCGCTCGCCCACCTCACCTTTGAAGGCGTTGATTCATGCTTCTACCTCTGGGTCAACGGAAGCTACATCGGCTACAGCCAGGTATCCCACGCAAGCAGCGAATTCGACATCACCGAATACCTCACCAACGGCTCAAACCGTCTCACCGTACTCGTCTACAAGTGGTGCGATGGCTCCTACCTCGAAGACCAGGACAAATTCCGCATGAGTGGCATCTTCCGAGACGTCTACATCCTCAGCCGCCCCCGCCACGCCCTCTACGACTACTTCATCACCACCAACCTCAACGAAAAAACCAGCGACGCGACCCTCAACATCGCGGCACGCTTCCTCAGCCAAGAAACACACACCACACTCACCCTCACCAACGCTGAAGGCGAAGAGGTAGCGAGCTCCACACTCACACCCAATGCTGCCAACCCCAACTTCACTCACTCAGCAACCCTTCATATCCCTAACGCCCACACCTGGAACCCAGAAAACCCCTACCTCTACACCCTCCACCTAAAAACCCAGGACGAGGTCATCACCGAACGTGTGGGCGTCCGCACCATTCGCATTGAACACAATGTCATCCTACTCAATGGCAAGCCCATCACCTTCCGCGGCGTAAACCGCCACGACTCCGACCCCGTCACCGGCCCAACCGTGGACTACAACCACATCAAACGCGACCTCGGACTCATCAAACAGCACAACTTCAACGCTATCCGTAGCAGCCACTACCCCAACTCCCCCTACTTCTACCAAATGTGCGATGAGTACGGGTTCCTCGTCATGAGCGAAGCCGACAACGAAAGCCACGGCACCCAGGTCCAGTACCTCGAAGATGGCTCCTTCGACAACCAGGTAAATCACTGGAACGAACGCATCTCAGACAACCCAGAATGGACTGAAGCAACACTCGACCGTGTCCAGCTCTGCGTGCTCCGCGAAAAGAACCGCCCCAGCATTGTCTCCTGGTCAGCAGGTAACGAATGCGGCTACGGCGTTACCCTCGAAGAGTCCCTCGCCTGGGTCAAGTCCTACGACACCACCCGAATCACCCAGTACGAAAGCGCCTACTACGACGACAAAAAGCGCCGCTACGACTACTCCAACATCGACCTCTACAGCCGCATGTACCC
This sequence comes from Rothia nasimurium, assembly GCF_928381415.1. GTDB lineage: Bacteria > Actinomycetota > Actinomycetes > Actinomycetales > Micrococcaceae > Rothia > Rothia nasimurium_H. Next base: position 68,413 of record NZ_CAKMSF010000005.1, on the reverse strand, counting down.
GCCCTTCGAGGACATCGAACAGTACCTCAACAGCAACCCCAATAAGCCCTTCCTCCTCGTCGAGTACGCCCACGCTATGGGCAACGGCCCCGGCAACCTCGAAGACTACTTCCAGGTCATCGACCAGAACCAGGCAATGTGCGGCGGCTTCGTTTGGGAATGGTGCGACCACGCCATCTACGCTGGTACCACCGAAAATGGCACACCCAAATACCTCTACGGCGGCGACCACGGCGAAGAAGTACACGACGGAAACTTCTGCATGGACGGCCTTGTCTACCCCGACCGCACTCCCCACGTTGGTCTCCTCGAATACCGCAACGTCTACCGCCCCCTCAGAGTCGTCTCCTTCGACACCGTATCCGGCTCCCTCACCCTCAAGAACTACCTTGACTTCACCGACGCACAAGAAGCCATAGAACTGAAATACACCTTCAGCCAGGACGGCATAGAAGTAGCATCAGGCACCTACCACTTTGAGCAGGCATTCCTCCCCCACCAAGAAACCACCATTAACCTTGAGGCACCTTCGCTCACCAGCGGACGCTGCTACCTCCACATCGAATACATTCTCAAGAAGGACCTCCCCCTACTTCCCACAGGCCTCTTCCTCGGCCGCGACGAAGTACCCGTCCACACCATCAACCCCACCCATGCCAAGGCACTAGATATTCTGGGCACCACCAACAACGCACAGAACCTCGCTGTAACCGAAACAGGTAAGCACTACACCGTCCAAGGCGATGGATTCACCTACACCTTCAACCGACGAACCGGTGTATTCGACCAGCTCTCCACCAAAGACCACAACCTCCTCACCCAGCCCATGAACATCAATATCTGGCGGGCACCCACAGATAATGACATGTACATCAAACTCAAATGGGCAGAAGCGCACTACCACCAGGCCTACTCAAGGGTCTACACCAGTGGATACACGCACACCGAAAACGGTGTCACCATCTCCTGCACCCTGAGCATGGTAGCCCCCACAGTGCAACCTATCTTCACCGGCACCGTCCTCTGGAACATCACAAACGACGGAAAAATCACCGCTCGATTCAACATCGAACGCGCCCCAGAATTCCCCGATCTCCCCCGCTTCGGAGTTCGCCTCTTCCTCGACAAGTCTTTTGCCGATGTTGAGTACTTCGGCATGGGTCCCCATGAAAGCTACAGCGACAAACACGAAGCAAGCTACCACGGCACCTTCCAATCTTCCGTCGAAGATCTCCACGAGGACTACATCATGCCGCAGGAAAACGGTAGCCGATTCGACTGCGACTACGTCCACCTATCAAGCCCCCACCATCAGCTCTCTGTAGCCTCCGAACACCCCTTCTCGTTCAGCGCCTCCTACTACACGCAGGAAGAGCTGACGAACAAAAACCATAATTTCGAGCTGGTCGAAGCCGACTCAACAGTCCTCTGCCTCGACTACGCCCACAACGGAATCGGGTCCAACAGCTGCGGCCCCGAAGTCTTAGACGAGTACAAACTCAACGCACAAAACATCAACTTCGGTTTCACTCTCGCCCCCACCCTATAGCGCGAGAAACAGGTAAAAGGTAACACAATGAAAGAAACAAAATACCTGAAATGGTACAACGTAGTAGGTTACGGTTCCGGCGATGTTGCCGGCAACGTGGTCTACGCCTTCCTCGCATCATTCGTGATGATTTACCTTACCGACACGGTAGGACTCAACCCAGGAATTATCGGCACCCTCATTCTTGTCTCCAAGATTTTTGACGGTGTTTCCGACCTCTTCTTTGGGGCAATGATCGACAAAACCAACACCCGTATGGGTAAAGCACGCCCCTGGATGCTTTGGGGCTACGTCGGCTGCGCCGTAATGATTATCGCCATCTTCGCGATTCCGCCATCACTCGGTGATTTCGCCCAGTACGCCTGGTTCTTCATCGCCTACACCCTCCTCAACGGCGTGTTCTACACCGCCAACAACATTGCCTACTCCGCACTCACCTCCCTCATCACCAAGAACGGTAACGAGCGCGTACAGATGGGTTCAACCCGCTTCATGTTTGCATTCGGCACCAGCCTCCTCATTCAAAGCATCACTGTTCAAGGCGTCGAAATGTTCGGCAGCGGCGCAGAAGGCTGGCGCACCATCGCCATCATCTACGCCCTCATCGGCCTCGCCGTCAATACCCTCTCCGTCTTCTCCGTCAAGGAGCTCCCCAAATCAGTCCTTGAAGAAGAAACCCAGGCTATCCCCATCATTCACGAGAAGAACAACCCTGTTCCCGAGAAGTACAGCTTCAAAGAATCCCTCGGCCTGCTCGGAAGCAACAAGTTCTACCTCCTGATTCTTGCAGTCTTCCTGCTCAACCAAATTTTCAACACTACACTGAGCATGGGCATCTACTTCATGACCTATATCCTGGGTGATGCCAAGCTCCTCGGCCCCTTCGCCTGGGCTATCAACGTCCCCCTCATCATTGGCCTGCTCTTCACCCCCATCGTAGTGAAAAAATTCCAAGGCATGTACAAAATCAACGTCATCGGCTACATCATCGCGTTCGTTGCCCGCGTTCTTGTAATCGTGGCAGCCTACATGGGCAATATCCCCTTGATGCTGGTCTTCTCCGGTATTGCCTCCATCGGAATGAGCCCCCTCCAGGGCACCATCAACGCACTCATCGCTGAAGCCTCGGAATACACCTTCCTCTCCAAAAAGAAGAGGGTAGATGGCACCATGTTCTCCGCAACCTCACTGGGCGTCAAGATCGGTGGCGGTGTAGGCACTGCGCTCGCTGGCTGGCTACTAGCTTTCAGCGGCTACGTCGCTAACGCACCGGAGCAATCAGAATCTGCACTACAGATGCTCTACATCATGTACCTATGGATCCCGGCAGCGATCAACCTCATCATTCTTCTCCTGCTCACCCAGCTTAAGGTGGAGAAAGCCAACAAGGAACTAAGGGAAAACGCACCTATCAACTACACGGTGCTCGACAGGTAAAAGTATTCTGCTGAATCCCAAAAGCGTTGCACGCCATTCCCCTGGCGTGCAACGCTTTTATGCGGTTATTAGGTATTCCTCGTATCGAGGTCAGCGGGGAATCTACAAACGCCTTCCTAGGCTCACCAACAATTTCTATATGTGACAACCATCGCGTATGCTACATCACGACCTTAAAGTCGTATCACCACGAAAGGCGACCCATGAACCTCGCCATTATCCTGCTTTACCTCGGTGCCCTCGTTTTCTTCGGGTACCTCGGCAAGCGCCGCGCCAACAGTACCGAAGACTTCCGTGTTGCAGGTCGCCGCCTAGGGCCCGTCCTCTATACCGGCACCATGAGCGCCGTGGTGCTGGGCGGGGCCTCAACCGTGGGCGGTGTGGGCCTGGGCTATACCTATGGCCTGTCAGGTATGTGGCTGGTCGTGGCTATTGCGGCGGGTGTTCTACTGCTCTCCCTGGTCTTTGCGCCCATTATCTCGCGACTCAAGATCTATACCGTCTCGCAGATGCTTTCCCTGCGCTATGGGGTGCGAGCGACCCAGGTTTCTTCTATTGTCATGCTGGCATACACCGTCATGATTGCGGTGACATCCACAGCCGCCTACGCTTCAATCTTCCGCGTGATGTTCGATATGGATCGCACCTGGGCTATTCTTCTTGGCTCCCTGGTGGTCATTGGCTACTCGCTACTGGGCGGCATGTGGTCCATTACCCTGACCGACATGATGCAGTTCGCGATTATGACCGTGGGCATGTTCTTGCTGATGCTGCCCTTCTCACTGAGCCAGGCTGGCGGCTGGCAGGGCCTCACTGAACGCTTGGACGCCGAGTTCTTCCAGCTAGGTTCTATGGGCATGAACTCCATCATCACCATGTTCGTGATTTACACCCTGGGCATTTTGGTTGGCCAGGACATCTGGCAGCGTGTCTTCTCAGCCCGCTCCCCCGAGGTCGCCCGCTGGGGCGGTGCGAGCGCCGGTATCTACATCGCCCTCTACGGCGTAGCCGGTGCGGTGATCGGTATGGCGGCTGCGGTACTAGCTCCTCAGCTTGAGAGCCAGGACGACGCCTTCGCGGCTATTGCGCAGAACTACCTGCCTGCGGGTGTGGGAGGGGTTGTCTTGGCCGCCGGTGTGGCCGCCATGATGTCAACGGCCTCGGGTGCCCTGATTGCTTCTGCCACCGTAGCCCGTGTAGATGTAATTCCCTTTATCACCGGGCGCCCTGCGCTTGAGGAAGGCGAGGAAACCGATGCCACTCTCAAGGCTGACCGCCTGTACCTGCTGGTTCTGGGCGTGCTGGTTACTTTTATTGCCATCTTCTTGACCGACACCGTGACCTCTTTGACCATTGCCTACGACATCCTGGTGGGCGGCCTGATGGTTGCAATCCTGGGCGGGCTGGTGTGGAAGCGCGGCACAGGTATGGGTGCGGCGCTTTCTATGGCGGCAGGCTCCCTGGTGACCCTAGGGTGCATGCCGATCTTTGGCGTGCTGGCGAACGAGCCGATTTACTACGGCCTGGCAGTGTCGCTGGTGGTCTACGTGGTTGCTTCACTTGCTACTAAGCCCACAGCGCCCGAAGTCATGAAGGCATGGCAGGAACGGCTGAATAGCTAGTATGCAACTGGTTTATTCTGGAGCTCCAGCTGACCATCGGGAGCAGCTGCCGACCTGGGCGCAAGCCGTGTATTTTGAGGACTTCACGCGCGATGACCACACCCGCTGCCTACTGGCGCATAACGATGGGCAGCTGGTGGGGATTGTTGCCTGGTGGACTGCGCGCGCCCACCGCACCCGCTATGAACTCCAGCTTGCGGTGGCGCCCCATCTGCGGCGTCAAGGTATAGGTACTGCCCTCTACCAGCAGGCACGGGCGCAGGCGTCCGCTCCCCTACCCTTCTTCATGCGTGACTACCTGGGCGAACCCACCCTGCACTTTGCCGATTCACTAGGTGCCCAGACTCTTCAGATGGTTCCACCCGCCACCATGCCCACCGGCTCCGCGCAGAACCTGCGGGAGCACGCGTCCGCCCACTCTGCACGCAGCGTGAGCTACCCAGAATTCGAGCAGGCCTACGTCGATTTTTACGAGTGGACGCACGCCAGCTGGCACCCCGTATCGGGCGACCACCGGCCGGTACTGGCACGCCATGCCGCCGAAGCCTACAACGACTACTCGTCAATCGCAGTGGACGCCGGTGGGCAGGTGTGTGCGGTGATAGCGGTTTTTCCCGGTGATCAGCCTGAACTCTGCGGAGAGACGACCACCCCAACCCCTTACCAGGGGGAACTACTCTTAGAGGCCTGCCTGCGACGCTCCCTCGAAAAACTAGCAGACGTAGGGCACAGTACGGTCGAAGCTGACGGGCACATCTCAGACCCGCATCTATTCCCCGCCTGGGCAAAAACCGGAGCGAGCGGACGCTGGTACCGGCTCGTGGAGATACCGACAGCTTCCTCACATTCACGCCAGGGTTCGCTTGCCAGATAACCCCGACCCTACTGGTAGGTCACCACATAGGGCTTGGGGGTAAGGGCATAGGTCTGGGCGGGGGTCAGGGTGGGGGTGTCCTCATCGTAGAAGTTCTTCCACGAAGGCTTGATAGCCGGGTCGAGATCGCGAATGAGCTCCTGGTAGGTTGAGTCCTTGAGCTCGGGGGTGCCGTGGCCGTCCGCATGCAGGGTGAGGGCCAGCTCGGGGTGGCTCGTATCGAGTGTCGCCCGGTTAGTAATCATGGAGTGCGTGAACTGGTGCAACACCACCATTTTCTGAGGCAGGCGGTGTTTATCGGTCAGAGCTGCCAGATAGTCCAGGGTTTCATTGATTTCTGAGGCATCTACAGTACCGATTTGTTGCAGGTGCACCTGGCCGGGGTAGATACGCCACTCAGGGTCGATGCCCAGGCCAACATGGGGTTCCTTGAGCAACTCCTCATACTGCTTGACCTGCTCGGTGAAGGTGCTGCGACCGGGTTGGAAGTCCAAGATAACGTAGACCCCGCTCTTACGGGCTTCGTCGATGAGCGGGCGCAAGCTGTCGATGGTTGCCTCATCGGAGTAGTCGCCGTCAGGTCCGGGGGCAGAGCTTGCCACTGTAGTAATGATTTCAAAGGCGGGGATGACCTTTTCGTCGCTGTGCACCTGGTATTCAGCGGCAAGGTTTTTGACGCGAGCAACAGATTCAGCCGGTCCCTGCTCACCAAGCACTCCCAGGGACGGGCCGCCGGGGTTGCCGTAGAGTGCCACGTAGCGGTGGGCAAAAATCTGGTCGCCACCACCGAGTACCTCGCTCTTGGGGGCGTTAGCCCGCGGTTGGGCTTGCACGGAGGCGGACGCGGTCGCGCTAGCACTTGCCGAGGGGCTAGCGGTCGACGCGGTAGGAGCGAGTGAGGACGCCGTCGCGCTAGCGCTGCGTGTGGGGCTGGGGGTTACAGAGCTGCTTGCGGCCGTTGTGGGGGTGGTTTCGCTCGCAGAGTTATCAGCTGGAGTAGCTGAGCACCCTGTCAGGACGAGGGCAGAGAGGGTCGCAAGGGCAAGAAGATAAGTGTGACGAGTAGGCATGGTGTCCTGGGAGTTGACTGCAAATGTTTAATCAGTCTACTGAATATTTGCCCTTAATGTCTTTCTGTGACGCAGCATGAAACCATAACAGAGCCCCTACCACCAGAGCCACCCAGCGCAACCAAGTCGCCACGCGCGTCCGCTCATAAACATACTGTGCTCCGCATAACATTTCAGGCACGAAAATCCCGCATATCTATGCATTGACCCCGTATGCTAAAGCGGAAGCCCGCACCCCGCGCCCACGAAAGGCCACCATGACTCACCCCTCACTCCCCGACCGTTCCGGTGAAACCACCGAGCCCCGCCGCAACGCCGGCTACGCCATTCTGGCGACCCTGCGTAGCTACGGCATCGACACCGTTTTCGGCATTCCCGGCACCCACAACCTCGAGTTCTACCGCCACCTCGAAGAGCTCGACATCCACCCCGTCACTACCCGCCACGAGCAGGGTGCCTCCTACGGGGCGGACGGCTGGTCGCTGACCCGCGGCCTGCCCGGCGTCGTCATCACCACTTCGGGCCCCGGCCTGCTCAACTCCCTCTCGGGTGCCGCCACCGCCTATGCCGAGTCGCGCCCCATGATTATCCTCTCCCCCGGCCGCCCCGTGGGTCACGAGTTCCGCGACATCGGCGCCCTGCACGAGACCAAGAACCCCACCGGTGCCGTCAACTCCATCGTCGAGTTCTCCCGCCGCGTGAACTCCGCCGAAGAAGCCGTGGACATCATCCACAACGCCTTCCGCTCCTTCGCCCACAACCGTCCGCGCCCCATCCACATCGAAGTACCCCTCGACGTGCTCGAACGCGAAGTTGAGCTTGACCCCGCCATCCTGCAGGCCCGCCCCCTCGGCAAGCCCCAGCCCGCACCCATCGACGATGTGCGCGAGGCTGCCCGCATGCTGGCTGAATCAAAGAAACCCATCATCGTTGCCGGTGGCGGCTCTATCGGCGCGGCAGCCGACCTGCTCCGCCTGGCAGAAACCCTGGAAGCCCCCGTGATCACCTCGGTCAACGGCAAGGGCGCCATCCCCGAAAAGCACCGCCTCTCCCTCGGCGCCGACCTGCGCCTGAGCGCAGCCCACGCCTTCTGCCGTGAGGCAGACGCCATGCTGATTATCGGCTCCAAGATCGGTGAAGCGGAGCTCTGGGACGGCGACATCCGCCCCGCTGGCCCCGTCATTCGCATCGATATTACGCGTGACCAGATGCTGACCAACATCACCCCCGACATTGAGCTGCCGGGCAACTCCAAGGCCGTCATCCCCCAGCTGCTCGACGCCCTCGCCGAGCTTGGCCTGGCTCCCGGCTCCCGCGAACCCCGCGACCTGCAAAACATCTTCGATGCCCTCGATAACGAAGGTCGTGCCCTGGCACCCGAGCTGGCCGAGCTCAACGAGAAGATTATGGAGATCCTGCCCGAGGACACCATCATCGCCGGTGACTCCTCCCAGGTCACCTACATGGGCACCACCACCTTCTACCGCGCAGCCCGCCCCAACTCCCTGCTCTACATGGCAACCTACGCCACCCTGGGCTACGGCCTGCCCGCCGCTATCGGTGCCAAGGTAGCTGCACCCGAACGTCCGGTGGTCTGTCTGCTCGGCGACGGCGCCCTTATGTTCGCCATCCAGGAGCTCATGACCGCCGTTGAGCAGCAGCTTGACCTACCCATCATCTGTGTGGAGAACGGCGGCTACGGCGAGATCCGCCAGAACGAGCGCGACCGCGGCATCGCCCCTGTGGCTGTGGACCTGGTGCAGCCTGACTGGGTCAAACTGGCCGAGGGCTTCGGCGCTACAGGCTTCTCAGCCACCATGGAGACCCTGGCAGAGACAGTCCAGCAGGCCCTGGCAACCCGCGGCCCCTCGGTCGTGCACCTAAAGATTGGTGAGACCCTGCGCTAGGCGCAGGTAGCGCACAGAGATAAGGACGCCGCCTCCCACTCCCCTGCCGCAGGGCAGGAAGGTGGGGGCGGCGTCCTGGTCTCTCTTCCCTGAGAGGTGAGCTACTCGTAACGCAGGGCGTCGATGGGGTCGAGCTTGGCTGCCTTGTTGGCTGGGTAGTAGCCGAAGAAGAGACCAATGGCCAGGGAGAACCCCAGAGCTAGAAGCACGGCGCTGAGCGGCGGGAAGACGAAGGTGCCCAGCATGTTGGCACCCAGCATGCCCAGGCCACCGCCCAGCAGGACGCCGAGAATACCGCCGACCAGGCAGACCATCATGGCCTCGACCACGAACTGTAGGCGGATTGCCCCTCGCGTTGCTCCCAGAGCCTTGCGGATGCCGATTTCGCGGGTGCGTTCAGTGACGGTCACGAGCATAATGTTCATGACGCCAATGCCACCTACCAGCAGCGAGATGCCGGCGATAGCCGAGATGGCTGCGCTGATGCCGTCCAAAACCGCGTTGAACTGCTCGGTCATCGCCGAGAAGTCCTGGATCTCGGCCATGAACTGGTCGTCGCTGCGGTACATACTGGTCAGGTGGGCCTGGAGCAGGGCCTTGACCTGGCCCAGATCCTTGCCTTCGGCGGGGCGCACGGTGATGCTATTCCAGCCGTCGCTGTTATAGGAGTTAAAGTCGGGTTCCAGCGAAACCGGTAGGTAGACTGTGCCCGGCCCTGTGTAGGCGAAGATACCGCTGCCCACAGACTCGGTTTGATAGACCCCGACCACCATAAGGCCTCGTGAGGTCATGCCAAACTGCGCATCAATTTCACTTCCCACTGCCGCCTGGGGGTCGCCAAAGAGCTGATACGCCTGATCAGTTGAAAGCAGGATGACCGGTCGTTTAGCATCCATGTCGGCTTGCGTCAGAGAACGCCCCGCCACCAGACTGACCGGGTTGAGCTCCAGGTAGTCCATATTGACGAACTGGGCACTGGCGTAAGGAGCCTCGCTCCCACCAGCACTGAGATCTACGCTGGTGTAAGAGTTTGCCCCGAGGGGAATACCCGCGATGTTATCACCCAGGGCCTCTTTGAGGCGGGCGATGTCGTGCTCATCGAACTTAGACTCAGCTGCGGGCTCAATGTATTCACCATTCGGCATGCCCATCGGTCCCGAGGTCAAACCAGCTTCTTCCTGCTCCTCGGTGGGCCGCTGCACCACATTCACCATCAGGTCGTTGGCACCGGAGCTTACGATCGACTCAGAGGCCTGGGTTTTGAGCGAATGGCCCAGGGTCAGAATCGTAATGACCGAGGCGATGCCCACGATGATGCCGAGCAGGGTGAGGAAGGAGCGCATCTTGTTGTTGCGCAGGCTGCCCAGGGCTAGGGAGATTGATTCACGCACATTCATTGCGAAACCTCCTCTGTAATCCGACCGTCGACCATGGTGACGATGCGGTCGGTCTCAGCCGCCAGTTCGGGGTTGTGGGTAATGAAGACGATAGTCTTGCCCTGCTCGCGGTTGAGCTCGTGGAAGAGGTCCATGACCATACGGCCGGTTTGGGAGTCCAGGGCGCCGGTGGGCTCATCTGCCAGGAGCAGGGGCGGGTCGTTGGCCAGGGCGCGGGCGATAGCGACGCGCTGCTTCTGGCCGCCCGAGAGGGCCGCGGGGCTGTGATTCATGCGGTCGGCCATGCCCATCTGCTCTAGCAGGTGGGCGGCTCGTTCGCGACGGTCACGGGGGTTGATGCCGGCGTACATCATGGGCATTTCCACGTTCTTGAGGGCAGAAATACGGCCCACCAGGTTGAAGCTCTGGAAGATAAACCCGATGTTCTGGCTGCGGTAGTAGGCTAGCTCGTCATCACTGAGGGAAGGGATATTCTCACCGGCGAAGGTGTAATACCCCTGGGTAGCCCGGTCGAGCAGGCCGATGATGTTCATCAGTGTGGTCTTACCCGAGCCGGACTGGCCGACCACCGACACAAATTCACCATGGTCCACGTGGAAGTCGATACCGGGCAGCACCGTGATAGCGCTGGGTGTTCCCGCGTTGAAGGTTTTGACGATACCTCGCATATCGAGCAGAGTGCTCATGGCCTACCACCCGAAGCTGGTGCCGGCATTGAGGGTGACGGTTTCACCCACGCGGTGGCGGTAGGCCTCACCGTAGGTGAGCACCATGTCGCCTGAGGCTACGTCGCCGCCGGTGATGGCAATGTCGAATTCGTTGGCCAGGCCGGTTTCAACGGAGCGCTCTTCGAGGGTGAAGGAGCCGTCGTCGTTGGGCACAGCTACTACAACGCTCTCGCTCCCCAGGTCGTTGGTGTAGACCGCATCGAGGGGTACAGCCAGTGAGCTCTCTTCTTCAGCGGTGATAATGCTGGCCTTGACGGAAGAGCCCAAGTAGAGGCCGTCTCGGTTGCCGGTTACCTCGATAGTGACGGTGAAGGTGGGCGAACCACCGGCTGCCATACCTGCGGCGGCGGCCTCAGGGTTGGTCTGCTGGGCTGAGTCAGCGATGGACGCAACCGAGGTGACAGTACCCGAGTACTCCTTGGTGCCGGTTGCCCCGGCGGTAAAGGTGACGCGGTTGCCTTCCTTGATGGTGGCAACGTCAGCCTCGCGGACGCTGGTGGTTATGGTGAGCTTGGAATCGTCACCGATGGTTACGACGGGGCCGGTTGCCGGCGCACCGGGCTTAGCAACACTCATGACCACGCCGTTGATGGGCGAGGTGAGGGTGGCCGAGGTGAGGTCGCCCTGTAGGGCACCGAGGGTCTGGTCGCGGGTGGTTTCTGCGCTGGTCAGGGCGGTGCGGGCGCTGTTGAGTTCGGTTTCGAGGGCCGCGAGCTGGGCGTTGGCGGAGTTGCGGGCGGTTGTGACGCCGGTGTCTGCGTCCGCCTTTGCCCCGTTTGCCAGGCGCAGGGCCGACTCAGCGGCGGCTACTTCGGCGTTGATCATGGTGAGGTCTTCGCCAGCGGCAGCGGCCTGGTCGCGCATCTGGTACTTGGCGTTCAGGTCGGTGGCTGCCAGGGATGCCTGTTCGTTGGCGGATCGCTGGGTGGCGAAGGCTGCCAGAATTTCAGGGTTGGTGCCGTTGGCGATTCCCTGGTTGTACTGGTCGTAGGCGGTTTGCGCTGCGGTCAGGGCGCCCTGGGCGCTGGTGACGGCCCCGTCGAGCTGGGTGCGCTGGGTGTCGAGATCGCCCTGCACAGCGGAGGTGTCGATGGTGGCTAGGGTCTGGCCGAGCTCAACCCGGTCGCCAACCTCTACCTCAACGGAGCTAATGGGGCTGGTCAGGTGGGTGGTGATGGAGCGAACCTCACCGGGGGCGATGGTGCCGTCCACCCGCACCTTGTTGCTGACGCCTTCGTCGCTCAAAATCAGGTAGTCGGTGGAGGGGATGGAGTTCTGAGCGCTGGTGTTGCCGCCAAACATGCTACCTACGACTAGCGCTCCGATGGCGATGATGGCGATGACGCCTATAGCCAGACCAATGAGCACCTTGGTGAGGGTGCTCATTTTCTTTTTGGCAGGCGGACGCCGGTGCGCAGCTTCCGGTGCTTGGGTCGGAGGTGTGGGGGTTGTGCTCATGGTGCTGGCCCTTCACTAGCGGAGATAAATGTGGTGCAGTTCTCTTTTAGTGTAAGCGTTAACCTGCCCAGACAACACCCGGTTGCTGCCCAGAAAACGACAAATCATACCGGGGTATGAGGGGTAGGCTTGCAACCTCATCCTCTAGGCGAAGCCTCCTCCCACCCACATGATGAAGGTTATGGCGAGAATGAAGAACAGCGGGGCAGCAACGATAATCAACACCCCTAAAATCAGGGCAAAAATCGCGGTTATTTTCTCTCGGCCTCTCACGAAGAGGGCCCCTATTGCCAGCCCCATGGCGCCAAGCCAGGTAAACCCTGTGGGCAGGGCTATGCTGAGTTCCCAGTCGAAGAAGATGAAGTTGGCGAGCCCTATACAGATCATGAGTAGCACCATCACGAGGGCGGTGAGGCCGTAGGGGTTGAGCCTGTTTGTCTCGTGGGGCGGGCGGACGCCGGTAGGCTGGGTCGGGTGAGCCGGGGCAGTGGGCAGCGGATAGGGCTGATGTTCGGAGTGCCAATGTGTAGTATTCATGGCACCAGTATGGGAAAAAATTTTGGCCCCCACTAGGTCTTTTAGAAATCTGTGGATAACTCCGGGGTACCCGGCGGGTTTATGACCGAGCATTGCGAGAGTTATCCACAGACGCGCCAACAAAACATGCTTCCTAGGAGCCCTATGTAGAATGTGGTAAACGGACTAACAAGGAGGTTTTCCGTGACCACCCCTCTTTTCTTTTCCTCTGAACCTATCCCAGGAGCAAGCCCCCTTCTAGCAACACGTCGAATGTTCGCCAAGACCTTCACCTGCTCGGGGCGGGCATCTCGTAGTGAGTTCTGGTGGCCCAATATGCTTGCCTTGAGTGTACTGATGGCATGCGATATTGCGGCACGACGTTACGACCGCTCCCGAAACCCTGATTCCTATACGGGGCCTCACAACAAGGATGCCTTCTGGCCCTTCCCTGATCGACCGGCCCCAGGCATGCCCGAGACGCAAGAAGAACAGGCAGCGCGTAAACAACGTTTTAACAGAGCTGAGATGACTTCCTTGGCTTTTAGTGCTCCGGCGCTTGCAGCACTTGGCGTGCCTACGTTGTCGCTTTCGGTTCGACGCCTCCATGATGCTAATTTGTCAGGTCATTGGATGTGGATTCATGCATTCCCTTTTATAGGTTCCCTCGTAACCTTCGCGCTCTCAGCCCTACCCAGTAACCCCAAGGGTAAGAGATTTGACTAGAGCAAACGACTTTTAACGAGAGAAAGCGAGCCATTCGGCTCGCTTTTCTCAAACACACACATTTCTCGCGGCCCTCACGGGCGGCTACCTTCTCGAGAATGAAACACACTTTTCTCTTGAGAAGGATTCTCACGAATCTTGAGCTTTCCGGTTGTCTCTCCTTGAGCTCTTGATATAAGTATGGCAAGCCTGGCTATGCCAGGACCTAGTCGAAGCTGTGAGAAAGCTGTGGTTAGTTTTGTTCCTTGCGGCGGGGAACTGCCAGCTCGCCGGTGACATACTGAGCACGGCCGAACCCGAAGGACCAGTCGTAGAAGGTATTTTCAACATAGCCAATAAACACATCTTCACCTTCAACGCCAACTTCTTTTAGCGCTGCAGCGATGGTGGCGTACAGTTTTTGCTTATCGTCAGAGCTGCGCCCCTCCTGGGTGAAAATCTGAATCATCACCACGTTTTCACTGCGCTCAAAGCCCAGTCCGGCATCTTCAGCAATAATCTCGTTTGCTTCATGGCGGGTGATGATCTGGAAGCGATCACGCTGAGGGATTCCATAGACCTCAACAATTGATGCGTGAATAGCATCTGCAATCGCCCGCACCTGGCTATCAGTGCGGTTCTTATTGAGATCGATACGAACAAGTGGCATGGCAAGGTTCCTTTCTAAGCAGGTTCACCTCCACCCTAAACTTTGTCCTTACAAAGTTCAACTGCTACCAAAAATTTTCTTCCCCTCACCCTCATAACCCGCACAATATACGGCATTCAGAAGCATGCTGAGGTAAAATATCCTTTGTCGTAACAAACTAACATTAGCGATAAGGGAACCACAGTGGCCTCACTCCCCCCCATAACAATTGATCGCACCTCACCGGTGCCCCTCTACCATCAACTCACCAGCGGCATCAAAAGCGCAATCTCCACAGGTCAGCTCACAGCAGGATCCATGCTGCCCAACGAGCTCGACATCGCCCAAAGACTCCACCTTTCACGGCCCACCGTGCGCAAGGCAATGGATGACCTAGTCCGAGCTGGACTCCTTGTTCGCAAACGCGGAGTAGGCACGCAGGTTGTCTCCAACGAAATTCGACGCCCCCTTTCCCTCAGCTCCCTCTACGACGACCTTGCCCGCAGCGGCATCTCCCCCACCACCCGCGTCCTTGAATTCGAAGAAATCCTCCCCCCAGAACATATCCGCGAAGAACTTCAACTCAACGACGGCGACACCACCTACCACATCAAACGTCTCCGCTACGAAAACGGAACCCCCCTAGCCCTCATGGAAAACTGGGTCCCCACCCACCTAGGCAGCATTACCCCCTCCACCCTAGAAAGCCAAGGACTGTATCAGGCAATGCGAGACCTAGGCGCCACCTTTAGCGTCGGCCACCAAAAAATAGGCGCCACCACCGCAACCAAAGAACAAGCCCAGCACCTCGATACAAGCGCAGGTGCTGCACTAGTAACCATGCGACGCACCATCATGAATGACGTTGGAACCCGCATTGAAACCGGATCCCATGTCTACAGAGCAGACCTCTACACCTTCGAGATGACCCTCTCCCAATAACAATTCCCACACCTCAAGGAGACACAACTATGGCAAACTGGTTCTACCCAGCTGGCACCGCAGCCGACGGCCCCTGGGACCTATCCCTAGGAACCTACAACTCAACCACCACCGTCGACGGCTGGAAGCACACCGGCATCAAAACCGCCACGTTTACAGACCAGCCACTTACCCTCGCAGCAACCCCCGAAGAACGCATAATCGTCCCCCTCACCGGCGATGTTTCAGCCACAGTACATGGAACCACCTACCACCTGGCTGGACGCCCCAGCGTCTTCCATGGCCCGACTGACGTTCTCTACACCGGTGTCAATGCCGAAGTGACCCTAACAGCTGAGCCTGGCGTCCGCGTCGCCATTGCCTCCGGCCCGGCACAGCAGGAGTACCCCGTTCGCCACATCACTAAGGATGAGATTCCCGTCGAGTTGCGCGGCGCCGGCATCAGCTCCCGCCAGGTTCATAACTTCGGCACACCGGCAGCTCTCGAAGCTGACCGCATCATCGTCTGTGAAGTTATCACCCCCGCCGGCAACTGGTCTTCTTACCCGCCCCACAAGCACGATGAAGAAAAGGACGGGGAAACCGCCCTCGAAGAAATCTACTACTTCGAAACCCGCCCCACCCCCGGTGCCCCTGCAGAAGCAACAGACGCTATCGGCTACCAGAGGGTCTATGCCTCTGACGACCGCCCCATCGACGTCAATGAAGAAGTACGCACCGGTGACGTCGTTCTCGTCCCCTACGGCTGGCATGGCCCTGCCATGGCCGCTCCCGGTTACGACCTCTACTACCTCAACGTCATGGCTGGCCCCGGCCCCGTCCGTGACTGGCTCATCAGCGACGACCCCCACCACGGCTGGGTTCGTAGCACCTGGGAAGGCCAGGATATTGACCCCCGCCTCCCTTTCACCGCTGACCAGTAGCATCCGCTACCTACCGCCCAAGCCCACCACCCCAGTGGGCCTGGGCATCCACCAGCTCTAAGGGACAGCCATGGACATCACCCTCTTCTCCTGGGCTCTCCTTGCCCTTGCTGCCCTCCTGACAGGGCTTTCTAAAACGGCAGTTCCGGGCATAAACACTGTTGCTGTTGCCCTCGCCGCTGCCCTCCTGCCAGCCAAGGCCTCTACCGGGCTTATCCTTCTTCTCTTCATGGTGGGTGATGTTTTTGCCCTGGCCATGTACCGCAAGCACGCCCACTGGCCAACTCTACTCGGCATGATCCCGGCCGTCCTAACCGGCTTACTGGCCGGGGCTGCGTTCCTAGCCCAGGCAACAGATAACGGGGTTAAACAGCTGATTGGGGTGATCCTCCTACTTGCCCTGGGAATCACCGTGTGGCAGAGACGAACCCAGCAGAAACCGGACAGGGCCATTTCGTCTGCTCGTTCCCGCACCCGTATTGCAGGCTATGGCTTCCTGGCCGGTTTCACGACGATGGTGGCTAACGCGGGCGGGCCCATGATGGGCTTGTACTTCCTAGCCTCCCGGTTTGATGTTAAGGCCTTCCTGGGCACAGCGGCCTGGTTCTTTGCTCTAGTCAACCTCGCTAAACTCCCCTTTTCCATCGGGCTGGGGATTATTACCCCATCAAATCTGGGTGCAGCAGCCCTTTTAGCTCCTGCTGTGGTTGTGGGAGCTTTTCTGGGAAGGTCCCTCGTTAGGGTCCTAAGCCAGGCTCTCTTTGACAGGCTTGTCATGATTATGACCCTCATAGGCGCCCTCTACCTTCTTCTCGGATAACAGAAACCGCCCGCCAGACTCGCTGGCGGGCGGAAGAAGACTCACACTAGATTCTTTAGCGCGTGGTCTTAGGCTGAACAATGTAGATTGCGCCGGTTGTTACTCCAACTTCTACTTCTTCAAGGGATTTACCACGAGTTTCAGGCAGGAACTTAACCATTACCAGGACAGCTGCGGCGTTGATAACAGCAAAACCGAAGAAGGTAGTGTTCAAACCAACTGCTTCAAGCACAACGGGGAAAGTAAAGGAGATCGCTGCATTGGCAATCCACATACAGAAGACAGCGGTCCCCATGCCGAAGGCACGAATTTGCTGGGGGAAAATTTCAGATAGCAGCACCCAGGTTGAGACGTTAAGGAAGGTCTGCATGGACCCAACGAAACCGACGATAAGAACGAGCAGAATCCAGGGGCGGGCTGCGGAATCTTCAGGAATTGCAAGGGATGCAAGACCGATCAGAAGGTGAAGGAGAGTTACCAGAGAGTAGCCAGTGATTACGGTAGTGCGGCGGTTAATCTTCTCCATCATCCAGAGGGCGATAAAGGCGCCGAGGACGGCAATAACGCCGGGAGCAACGTTAGCAATGAGGGCCGCCTGGTGGGAGAACCCAGCATCCTGCAGGACGATGGTGCCGTAGTACATGATGGAGTTGATACCAGTGAACTGCTGGAAGACAGCAAGTGCAATACCAACCATAAGGATACGGAAGACCCACTTATCCTTAAGCATCGAAGAAACGCTGGGAGTCACCATACGTGCGTCTTTTTCAAGGGTACGCTCAACATCGTGCAGCTCGGCGATGGCACGTTCCTCAGAACGTACGGTCTTCATGACGGCAAGAGCCTCATCGTGACGCCCCTTAGAGAGCAACCAGCGAGGAGATTCAGGCATGCGCAGCATCCCGAAGAAGAGGAAGACAGCAGGCAGCGCACAGATGGCAAGCATAATGCGCCAAACATGGTCGAGGTGCCCGAGGGTGGTTCCTAAAATAGCGTTGACGATGAAAGCGGCAAGCTGACCAACCACAATCATCATCTCGTTGCGTCCCGAGAGAGAACCACGAATCTCGTAAGGGGCCATTTCTGCAAGGAACACCGGTACTACGGTTGAAGCTCCGCCAACGCCCAAGCCTAGAAGTACACGGCCAACAAGCAGAATACCTAGGTTGGGGGCAAGCGCACAGAGAATTGCTCCCGCGAAAAAGATTGTTGCCAAAATTAGGATAGTCTTACGGCGGCCAATGGCATCCGATAGATACCCGATAGTCAATGCACCAATAGCTGCACCCACTAGAAGTGTGGCTGTTACAAGACCGATGCCGCTTGCCTCAAGGCCAAGTTCTGCGGTCATGGGCTCAATGGCGCCGTTA
The DNA here is from genome assembly GCF_928381415.1 of Rothia nasimurium. GTDB lineage: Bacteria > Actinomycetota > Actinomycetes > Actinomycetales > Micrococcaceae > Rothia > Rothia nasimurium_H. The sequence goes on along the minus strand of NZ_CAKMSF010000005.1, from coordinate 50,446 downwards.
ATAACACCGGTGTCGTAACCGAAAAGCAAACCACCAAGAGTTGCAACAAGAGCTACAGTGCCCAGACGCTTTCGGTGGGGGCCATCGGTGAGGGGAGGCAGATTACTTTCTGCTGCTGTGGGTGTGTGACTCATAGGAAAACCTTACTTTCTGTCGAGTACTCAGCAATGAGCACTATGCTTTCTGAGCCTGTTGGATCATAGATCTAATAGTGGAAAGTTGATAACGGGAAACCTCGGTTGCGTTCTCGTTCTCGGCAAAGACAGATGAAGCCATGACGGTATCTGCGCTGTTGAGGAAACCGATTTCATCAAGACCGCTGAAAAACTCTTGCCAGTTGACATCGCCGTCACCGATTTTCAGATGCTGGTGAACGCGTACTGGGTTGCCCGGAGGATTAGTGATGTAGCGGAGTCCATGGGAACGGTGATGGTCCATAGTGTCAGCAACATGGACGATACGAATTCGGTCCCCAGCTGCCCGCATGATATCGAGCGGGGCGTCCTTCATATGGAAGGTGTGGGGTGCTACATAGACCATACCCAGGTTTTTAGAATTGACTCCGCGAATGACGCGCCAGGCAGCAAGGCCTTCTTCGACGAAGTCATCGGGGTGGGGGTCAATAGCTACATGGATACCCTCACGTTCAATGATGGGCAGCAACTCTTCTATTGACCGGTAGAAGGCTCGTTCTGATTCTTCGGCAAGTTCGGGGCGGCCCGAGAACTCTGTGCCTATCTGCTGCACTCCAAGATCTACAGCGATTTGCAGGACTCGCTTCCAGTAGCGGACTGCGGCTTCACGAGCATCAGGGTCGGGGGATGACCAGCGAAGAACAGGGAGCAGGGAGGCGATTTCAATTTCTGCGTTTTTGCAGGCGGCAGCTAGTTGTTGCACCAAGTCGTCATCTGCTTTGGGGTGGTTGAAGAAAGGAATGAAGTCCGCGTGAGGAGTCAGCTGCAGGTAGTCATACCCTAGATCTTTTGCAAGACGGGGGAATTCTAGCAGACTGTGGCTGTGATGGAAGGGGGTAGGGTCGAGTGCTATCTTCACGCCGTCCTCCATTGGCTCTGGGTGGTCATTGTGTGGGGCATCACTGAAACCCACTGTCAATCTTATGTCATAAACCACTATAGCTTTGTTACGTCATACAGACAATAGCACAACCTCGCAACACGCTGTTAACTTTGTTCTAACAAACATTTGACAGGACCAAGTTTGTCAGCCAGTCTTAAAGCAGAATAAGTTACAACAGTCACACCGCTCGCCAGGAGACTGATATGCCGTAGAAAGGGCAGCCATGAGCGCAGAACTCCGCATCGCCGTTGTAGGTGCAGGTCGCATGGGGTCAGACCACATCGACCGCATTCACCACCGTATGAACAATGCCCGCGTCACAGCCGTGGTAGATGTCAACGAAGAAGCCGCAACACATTCAATTGAGGGCATTGATGGGGCAAAAGTTTACACAAACTTCCTGGAGGCCCTAGAGTCAGATTCCGTAGACGCGGTCCTTATTGCCACCCCCGGCTTTCTTCACGAAGCTGTCCTACTCCCCGCCATTGACCGCGGTCTGCCCATTCTCTGTGAAAAGCCCCTGACCACCGACTCAGAGTCAGCCTGGCGCGTAGTTGAAGCAGAAGTCAAGGCTGGCAAAAAGCTAGTTCAGGTCGGCTTCATGCGCCGTTTTGATGCAGGCTACATGGACATCAAGACCAAGATTGGCTCCGGCGAATACGGTGATCTTCTGCAGCTGAACCTCGAACACGTCAACCCTGATGTTCCCGATTGGTACACCGGCCGTAACCTCATCGATGACACCGTAGTTCATGAATTCGATGCCGTCCGTTACTTCACCGACGAAGAAATCACTACCGTTCAGGTTCGCGCAGGTAAGAAATCATCAAGCGTTACCAATCCCGACCTTAAAGACCCCGCCCAGGTGCTCATTGAAACCACCTCAGGCGTTTTAGTCACTGTCAACACCCACGTGGTCTCCAACTACGGCTACGAGGTAACCACACGAGCGATTACCGAAAAGGCTCACCTTTCAGCAGGCGTCGGCGATATCGCAGAGAGCTTCGAGCCCCGCTTCAAAGAAGCTTACGATCGTGAGGTTCAGGCCTGGATTGATGCAAGCCTAGCGGGCGAACAGGTTGGCCCTTCGGCCTGGGACGGCTACGCCGCTACCGCCTGCGGTGAAGCAGGTGTGCAGGCAGTAGAGAACATCGGTTCTGTTGTTGAGGTGTCCCTCAATCAGAAGCCCGACCTCTACAAGTAAGACCACCTCACCAAGAGCCCCGTCCCCACGGGGCTCTTGCTATACCCTTCTAAGCACAAAGGAACACCGTGCTCTACCAGTTGGCCGTCTGTGCTGAAATGCACTACCTAGGTCTGCCCCTCCTTGACCGTGTCACCACTATCCATAACCGGGGTTTCCAGGTTGAGATTTGGGATTTTTCCACAAAAGACCTCACCTCGCTATCAGCCACAGGTGCTACCTTCTCGTCCATGACCGGCTACCGCCGGGGCAACTTCACTACCCAGGAGGGAAGGAAAGAGCTCTTAGAGACTGCTCGCGAAGCCCTGCAAACCTTCCGCAGTATTTTCGCACTCTCTTAGAAAACCAAAAAGCCCGGCCTACTCGTGATACGAGCAGGCCGGTCTTTTTGAGAGGTTTAGCTATCTAGACATTTCTTCAAGAAGTCCAAGGAGGCCTTGGCATCAAGCAGGGGACCTTCACCGGCCTGCGGTTCAGCATCCACCACATTGTCCTGCTCAAGAACAAACCAGCCATCATAACTGCTAGCAACCAGGCTTGAGACAATACGGGCAATATCAACATCACCCTGCCCCAGGGGGGTATACATGCCCTGTACAACCCCCTCGTAGTAGGTAATGTCGCCATCCTGGACCTTACGAGCCAAGTCGAGACGGACATCCTTGAGGTGAACGTGGGAAACACGGTCAGCGTGGTCAACAGCGAACTGTACAGGGTCGATACCGCCAATGAACATATGCCCGGTATCGAAGCAGATGTTTACTGAAGTGTTCTCCAGGATCTGTGCCAGGTCTTCTGCCTGCTCAACCATGGTGCCCGCATGGGGGTGAAGTGACACTGCAATACCTACAGCTGAGGCTGCCTCTTCGATTCGCTTCAGGTTGGTAAAGACGGTCTGCCACTGCTCTGCAGTTAGCACCGGGCGAGGAGCATCGTAGCCATTGACGCCGGTAGCTGCGGCAAGCACCAGGGTCTGGGCACCGGCGGCTACAAAGCCCTCTAGCTCACGCTTGATGGTGGGGAGGGGGTCTTCATCAGCGTTGTGAAGCACGACGGGTACGAACCCGGCAATTGCCTTCATACCGTATTCTTCAAGGACGCTGGCCTTTTCCGCTGGAGTATCGGGCAAGAACCCTTCTGGGCCGAACTCGGTTGCAGCAAAGCCCAGCTCCTTCATCTCAGTCAGAACCCGCTGGGGATCCATCTGGTGCCCCCAGCCCTCTACTTCGCAAACGCCCCAGGAAATCGGTGCGGCAGAAATTTTGTACGACATTGTTGCTCCTAACACAACGATTGTTAAATGACGGCCGGGGAATCATTCCCCCAAAAAGATTTCTCTTCTGACAGCCTGAAATGATCTGACAGCGAGCCCCGTAGGTGAATTACCCTACGGTAGTACGAGATCCGCACCCCAGTAGGTATTGCTTAGTCCGCTGAGCTATAGGTAGAGGCGCATCGAAGCTAGCTACCGGGTACATATCTTGCTCGACGATTCCAAAGAGGGGACGGCCCAACTTTTCGGCGGCTTCAATTACCTTGCTCAAGTCAGGTAGACCGTTCGGGGGCTCGCACATGACACCGGCGGCGGTGGCGTCCTTGAAAGTCATATCTTCTGCCCGCACCTTTGCGTGGACGGCGGGGTCTACCTGCTTGAGATGAAGATAACCGATGCGGTCGGGGTACCTTTCAATGAGCTCTACCGATGAGGCGCCGCCATACTCGGCGTGCCCGGTATCGAGGCAGAGGGTGACCAGTTTAGGGTCGGTAACTGCCAGGAACTTTTCGATATCCTGCATAGTCTCGACATGAGAGTCTGCGTGGGAGTGGAACTGCTGGAAGAGCCCATAGTCACGCTGGAGGGTTTCACCCAGACGGTTGTGACCTGCTGCAAGATTCTCCCATTGTTTGTCGGTGAGGACGCGGGGTTCAACAGCCTGTCCGGTTTTATCATCACGCCAGAGGGCAGGAATGACAACCATGTGCTTGGCTCCCATGGCAGCGGTGAGTTCAGCAACCTTGCGAGCAGGCTCCCAGGCGATGTCCCACTGGTCAAGGCCCCGGTGGAAAGCCGTGAAAACAGTACCAGCAGACACCTTCAAATCGCGCTCTTTAAGCTCCTGCGCCAGAGTTTCAGGATCTGTTGGCATATACCCATAGGGACCAAGTTCAATCCACTTGTAACCAGCTTCAGCCACCTCGTCGAGGAAGCGCTGCCAGGGTGTCTGACGCTCGTCTTCCGGGAACCATACGCCCCAGGAATCAGGGGCAGTGCCAATAATAAGGTTGTTTTCCGGCATAGTTTCTTCTTTCTCCAGTGAAAGATCGCGGAACCATAGCTCCATATTTGTAATTACATTCTATCAAATAAGCTCTTTGGTCTTACCACGACTTCCGATAAGACACATCTATTTCTTCTCAAAAACAGGCCCCAGCCTCCCTAACGGGGAAGCTGGGGTCTGCGTATGACGACTACATCAGTAGCACCTAAGAATTAGACCGTGATTCAAAGTTGAAGGAAGCTCCTGATGCCTGCTTGGGCTCAGGCCAGCGCTGGGTAACGGCCTTAGCGCGGGTGTAGAAACGTACGCCCTCTTCACCGTAGATGTGATGCTCACCGAAGAGAGAATCGTTCCAGCCACCGAAGGAGTGGTTAGCCAGGGGTACGGGCAGGGGAACATTCACGCCCACCATGCCAACCTTGATATCGCGAGTGAAGCGGCGGGCAGCAGCACCCGAGGAGGTGAAGATGCAGGTACCGTTACCGAAGGGGTTGGAGTTAATCAGTTCGATACCCTCTTCAAGAGACTCAACTCGTACTACCACCAGCACGGGGCCAAAAATCTCTTCCCCGTAAGCAGCCATCTCGGTCTTGACCTGGTCCAAGATGGTGGGACCAACAAAGTTGCCGCCCTCATAGCCTTCAACCACCAGGTTACGGCCGTCAACAACAACCGCCGCACCAGCCTGCTCTGCTTCGGTAATGATGCGCTTGACGCGATCGCGGGAGGCAGGAGTAATCAGCGGGCCCATATCGGCGTCTTGGTCCATACCGTTAGACACCTTGATCTTGTTGGCGCGCTCTGCAACCTTAGCGATAGAAACCTCAGCGGCATCACCCACGGCTACCGCTACAGAGATAGCCATGCAACGCTGGCCAGCGGCACCGAAGGCGGCCGCACTCAGGTGGTCAGCAACAACGTCCATATCGGCGTCCGGCATAATCAGGGCGTGGTTCTTGGCCCCGCCCAGAGCCTGGACGCGCTTGCCGTGGGAGGTTCCGGTTTCATAGACATACTTGGCAATAGGAGTAGAGCCAACAAAGGAAATACCGTCAACATCGGGGTGGGTCAGCAGACCGTCCACCATTTCCTTGCCACCGTGCAGGACGTTGAAAACACCGTCAGGCAGACCGGCTTCCTTCCACAGCTTAGCAATAAAGTTAGCGGCAGAGGGGTCACGCTCAGAGGGCTTGAGGATAAAGGCGTTACCTGATGCGATAGCGAGGGGGGCCATCCAGAGCTGAATCATCACGGGGAAGTTGAAGGGGGTGATGCCTGCAACGACGCCCAGGGGCTGACGCATGGAGTAGGCGTCGATACCGGTGGCAGCCTGGGGGGTGTAGGCACCTGAGATGATGTTGGTGATACCGCAGGCATATTCAACGATTTCCTGGCCTCGGGCAATTTCGCCCTTGGCATCTGAGAACACCTTGCCGTGTTCACGAACGACAAGCTCAGCAAGCTCGTCAGTGCGCTCAACCAGCAGTTCACGGAAGCGGAAGAGGACGGCGGTGCGCTTGGCTAGAGAAATCTCGGACCAGCTTTCAGCAGCGGTCTTAGCGGCGGCAACGGCGGCCTGAAGCTCATCTTGACCACCCATATGTAGGGTGCCGATGGTTTCACCGGTTGCAGGATTGAAGATATCTTGACGGGCGTCACCTGCGCTGGCGACCTCGTTGCCCTGAATAAAGTGTACGACCTCGTATGACATGAGATTATTCCTTCTTTTGATCTAAAAGTGACACATCTATGGGGTTCCAGCCTCTTGAGCACGAAGCTCATGGAGACTTATGCGGGTAAACAAAGAGGCTGGAACCCAAACTCGGTTACCTCTGGTGGGGAGGTTCTTTAGCCAAGGAGCGGACGCTGCTTAGCCTTTTGCTCGACGTAGGTCTTGTAGGCCTGCTGGGTGGATTCCAGTTCGCTCTGCCCGGTGACCGGAACATCCCACCAAGACTCTGATGAGGGAGCGTCAATCATGGGGTCAGATTCAACGTGGATGACGATGGGGCCAGAGCCCTCCGGTGCGGCCTTAGCTTCCTTGACAGCGGCGATCAGATCCTCGCGGACGTTGTCGCCCGGCTCGACGCGGATGACGCGGGCGCCCAGCGATTCAGCGTTGGTAGCCAAATCAATAGGTAGTTTCTCGCCGGTATCAAAGGTGTGGTGTTCGGCATCTAGGGTGCGGTACTTGGTACCGAAACGCTGGGAACCCAGCGATTCTGAGAGCGCACCGATAGAGGCGTAACCGTGGTTCTGAATCAGAACGGTAATCAGCTTGATGCCCTCTGCAACTGCGGTCACCAGTTCGGTGTGCATCATCAGGTAGGAGCCATCTCCCACCATGACGACGACGTCGCGTCCATCTTGGGCGTCCAGGGAGGCTCGCTTGACGCCTAAACCGCCGGGGATTTCGTAACCCATGCAGGAGTAGGCATATTCGACGTGGTAGCCGAAGGCATCCTTAACCCGCCACATCTTGTGGAGGTCACCGGGTAGAGAACCGGCAGCGCACACAACGACATCCCGGTCATCCATAGCTTCATTGACGGCACCGATGATTTCATTCTGGCTCATCAGGGGGCGGAAGCGCTGGGCGAAGGCCTCGTTCACAATGCCGTCCCACCGCTGCTTCTCGTCGGCAACCTGCTGACGGACAGCGCCCGAGACGCTAAAGCCGCTCATCGCTTCATTGAGCTTAACCAGGGCCTTGCGAGCGTCAGCAACCATAGATACGGTGGCGCCCTGCTTGTAGGCGTCGAAGGCAGCCACGTTGATGTTGACGAATTTAACGTCGGGGTTCTGGAAGGCAGTGCGGGAGGCCGTGGTGAAGTCCTCGTAGCGGGTGCCAATACCGATAATCAGGTCTGCCTCACGGACCAGGGCGTTTGAAGCAGTAGAACCGGTGGATCCGACAGCGCCCAGGCAGAGGGGGTGGTCCCAGTCCATGACACCTACGGCAGCCTGGGTGTAGGTTACGGGGATACCGGTTGCCTCAACGAACTTCTTGAGATCATCTGTTGCAAAGGCATAGTGGACACCGCCACCGGCAATAATCACAGGCTTCTTGGCTGAGCGGATTGCGTCAACTGCTGCACGGATGTCTACATCTTCTGCCTCGGGACGGCGAATCCGCCACTCGCGGGGGGCCAAGAACTCTTCCGGCACATCCAGGACCTCAGCCTGGACGTCCTGGGGCAGGGCAATGGTGACAGCACCGGTATCGACCGGATCGGTCAGCACCCGCATACCGTTCAGGAGGGCTGAGAAGACCTGCTCAGGACGCTGGACCCGGTCGAAATAGCGGGAAACGGGGCGGAAAATATCATTGACCGTGATATCACCGGCATCAAAGCGTTCCAGTTGCTGGAGCACCGGATCGGGGGTGCGGGTTGCAAACTGGTCTGAGGGGAAGAGCAAGGCGGGGAGGCGGTTAGTGGTCGCCAAGGCGGCGCCGGTAACCATATTGGAGGAGCCGGGGCCGATAGAGGTTGTCACCGCGAAGGTCTGACGGCGACGGGTGTGGCGGGCGTAGCCAACAGCCTGGTGAACCTGGGCCTGCTCATTGCGACCCTGGTAGTAGGGCATAAGACCCGGAGCGGTTTCCTGGTACTGACGCAGGGCCTGCCCCATACCGGCGACGTTGCCGTGGCCAAAAATACCGAACATGCCCGGAACAGTGCGGGCCCGGAAAGTTTCGTCGCCGATAGTATCGACGGTGTACTGGTTGCCAAGGAAGGTAACGACTGCCTGGGCGACGGACATTCTCTGATGAGCCATGAGGGTTTCTTTCTAACCGGAGTGATACTTCTTTTAAGCGGTGTGGTGGAGCAGGGAAGCTGCGGTCGCAACGGCCCCGGCGACGTCGCCGTCCTCGGGGTAGAGCAGGGTTCGGCCAACCGTAAGTCCCTGGACGCCGGGTAGCTTGAGCGCAGCCTGCCAGGTGGCGAAAACCTCGTCGGGTGAGCTTGCGGGGTCTCCGCCTAGGAGCACGGTGGGTAGGGTGGTTGAGGCCATGACCCGTTCCATCTCATCAACAACGGGTAGCTTCATCCAGGTGTAGGCGCTGTTAGTACCGAGGGCGCTGGCAATACCTACTGATTTGATGACGGCGTCGGGGGTGAGGTCGTTGCGAATTGCCCCGTTGACTGTTTCTGAGATGAAGGGTTCAACCATAGCGTAGAGACCCTGCTCAGCCAGAGAGTCAACGGCCTTAGCGGTCGCTTCGAGGGTAGCTACTGTGTGGGGGTCTCCATAGTGGATCCGAGTGAGCATCTTGCCGCCGTTCGCTCCAATGGACTTGAGGTAGCTGGCGGTATGGCCGGTGAAACGGTCGTCCATTTCGTTGGTAAGCCCTGAGAGCCCGCCCCGGTTCATGGAACCAAAAATCAGCTTGCCGTCAAGGGCTCCGATTAGGAGCAGGTCATCAAGGATATCTGGGGAGGCAAGGACGCCGTCCACAGCCGGGTTTTCAAGGGCGATGAGCAGGCGGTCAAGCAAATCTCGGCGGTCTGCCATTGCCATGGGATTGGTTCCTACTTTGTTGGCACCGCGTGCGGGGTGGTCTGCTGCCACGATAAAGTTCTGGCGACCGTAGACGGGACCGGTGTGGGGGGTTCGCTCTTCCGCAGCGCGGGCTACAGCCTGAGGGTCCTCTAGACGAATCTTAGTAAGGTGCTCATATCGGCGGGGGTCACGGTCTTGGGTAAGATCAATAGTCATAACGAAGTCCTCTTTTTCTTTAGAAGCCGCGGTTGCGCTCGTTGAGGAAGTCCATTACTTCTGCTTCAACGGGCATAGCTTCTGAACAGGCAATCTGTGAGGCGACGATTGCGCCAGCAGCATTTGCGAAGGTCAAAGCGTTTTCAAGGGACCAGCCGGAGAGAATACCGTGGGTGAAGGCTCCGCCGAAGGAGTCACCTGCTCCCAGGCCGTTTGCAGTTTCAACGGGGGTGGGGGCTGAGACAACACGTTCTGTAGCGGTTTTTGCCATCACGCCTTCTGCGCCCATCTTGACGACCGCGATTTTCACACCGGCATCAAGCAGTCGGTCTGCCTGTTCGTCCGGGGTACCGTCACCTACTGCCACTGCGCATTCTTCACGGTTACCGATGGCGATAGTGGCGTACTTGAGAAGTTCCTGGGCAGCTGCAGTAGCGTCCTCCTTGTTCTCCCAGAACATCTCTCGGTAGTCCAGGTCGAGGATAGTGTGCTGACCTTCTGCCAGGGTGTCACGTCCACGGGCTTCGTGGGCGGCAAGCTGGGCTGAGCGGGCAGGCTCTTGGCACATGCCAGTGAGGGTAGTCCAGAAGACTGTGGCGTCTTTGACGGCCTGCATGTCAACGTCGTCTGCGGTGATTTGCAGGTCAGGGGCGGTAGGGAAGCGCCCATAGAAGTAAAGGGGGAAGTCTTCTGGGGGCTTGATGGCACAGAAGGTGACACAGGTCTGTAAGGTTGGGTCAACCGATACGTTGGCATCGTCTGAACCGTATCGGTTAAGTTCGCGACGCAGGTAGGTGCCGAAGGGGTCATTACCTACTCGGGTAATGACTGAAGTTTTGTGCCCGTACTTTGCAGCTGCAACTGCTACGTTGGCAGGTGAACCTCCCAAGTACTTGCTGAAAATAGTGACGTCTTCTAGCCCGACCCCGATGTCATTGGGGTAGACATCAACACTGATGCGACCCATGGTAAGAAGTTCGTAGCTCATCTGTTCCGGTCCTTTGCGCAGTGAGGCACAAGTGCCTGTTGTTGTTTTCTCTATAAACTAGCGTGCTACACGGCACACCTATCTGTCAATCTTTGTACTTACATATTGACAAAATAACTTGTGGTGTAACTTAATAACTGAAGGACATGCAAACACCCACCCACTTCATTCAAAGGAGAAACATGAAGCTTGGCTTCTATAGTGAAATCCTGCATGACCGCCCCCTCACAGAAGCCCTGGCCACCGTCAAAAAAAATTAGGACTTTCAGGCTACGAAATTAACACCGGGGGGCTTCCTCCCGCCTGTCCACGTGCCCATTGACAATCTGCTCCAAAACCCAGAATCAAATACGCCACCCAAGCACTCCACCAGGCTGCCCGCATTGCAGGCATTAACATCACCAAAAGGTAAAACATCATGACCGAAAAGAAGACCCTCGGCATCGGCCTTATCAGCGTCGGCTGGATGGGCAAAGTCCACACCAAGGCCTACCGCGAACTCCCCAGCGTCTACCCTGAACTCGGGGTCAAGACCCGCCTCGTCCAGGCAGCAGACACCAGCGAAGAACGCGTACAGTACGCCCAAGAAGTCCTCGGCTACGAAAGCGGAACCACCGACTACCATGAAGTTCTCGCTAACCCAGACGTAGACGTCGTCTCCATCTGCGCCCCCAACTTCCTTCACCGAGAAATGGGCATCGCAGCTGCCAAGGCGGGCAAGCCCTTCTGGATCGAAAAGCCCGCAGGACGTTCCGGTGACGAAACCAGCGACATCGCCCAAGCCGCAGCAGAAGCTCAGGTAAATACCGCCGTAGGTTTCAACTACCGCAACGCCCCCGCCATTGAACACGCCAAAAAAATCATTGCAGAAGGAAAACTCGGCCGCATCATACACGTCCGCGGCGTATTCTTCGCCGACTACTCCTCCAACCCCAAGGGAGCTCTGTCATGGCGCTTCCTCAAAGAACAGGCCGGCACCGGGGTACTCGGTGATCTCATGGGGCACCTTGTAGATCTGATGCACTACATTGTCGCCCCCATTGACGAAGTTTCCGCTCTGACGAGCACCTTCTATACAGAACGCCCCATTCTACCCATGGGCCAGGCAACCCACTTTGCGGTGGTCGAAGACGGTGAACTCGGCCCAGTAGAAAACGAAGACTACGCCGCAATGCTCGTCCGTTTCAAAGCCGATGAAAGCGGCCTACCCGCTGTTGGAACTCTTGAGGCTTCTCGTGCCTCGTCCGGCCCTCGGGCCCGCTACGCCCTTGAAATCTACGGAACTGAAGGATCCCTCATGTGGGATTTCGAGCGCATGAACGAGCTTGAGATTGCCCTAAACTCCGCAGAGTACACCGGCTACACCCGTGTTATGGCTGACCCTCTCATGGGAGATTTCATGCGCTTTCAGCCAGGTGCTGGAACCTCCATGGGCTACGACGATCTAAAGATCATCGAGGCTCAGAAATTTGTACGTGCTCTCCTCGGCCAAGACAGCGGACATGCCACCATTCAAGACGCCGTCGCCTCAGCCCGTGTGCTTGACGCGGCTGAACGGTCCGCGGCATCCGGATCCTGGGAAACCGTAACGCCCTAGAGGTGCCGGGTCACCGCGCTAAGCGACAAAAACGAGAGAAGGCGAGCCAAGCGGCTCGCTTTTCTCAAACCCACACATTTCTCGCGGTCCTCACGGGTAGTTCTAGGTCTTATGCGAAGAAAGACCTACCCTTCTGCGCCTGGGAGACCTCTAGAATAGCCGCCTGCTACTCCGGAGTATAGGTAGCATTAACGGTACGAATAGCCTCACCCAGGTCATAGGCGTCCTCATCAGCGTCAGCACCCCCTTACCCCGCCCTGGGAACATGCCCGCCCAGGTGCGGCGGACGTCCGCACCCCAGCAGGTGCGCCCGGCAGGCAGGCGCGGCGGTAGGCTAGTGCCATGAGCACCCTACATATTGATGTGAATTCTGATTCTGGGGAGTCCTTTGGCTCCTGGACCATGGGCGACGACGCTGCAATGATGCAGACCGTCTCTTCAGCCAATATCGCCTGCGGTTTCCACGCGGGTGACCCCTCGGTTGCGCGCACCACCGTGCGGGCGGCGCGCGAGAACGGCGTGACGATTGGAGCCCACGTTTCTTACCCTGACCTGACCGGCTTTGGCCGCCGGTTCATGGATATGACCGCCACCGAACTCACCGATGCGGTGATCTACCAGGTGGGGGCGCTTGAGGCGGTGGCCCGGGTTGAGGGTACCGAGGTGCGCTACTGCAAGCCCCACGGCGGTCTCTACAACGCTATTGTTCACCACGAGGTGCAGGCTGCGGCAGTAGCTCAGGCCCTGCACGAGCTGGGTGATCTGCCGATTCTCTGCCTGCCCAACTCCGCGGTGGCCCGCGCGGCTGGTGCCCTGGGCGTTCCTGTTTTCTATGAGGCTTTTGCCGACCGCGGCTACACCCCTGAGGGCACCCTGGTGTCCCGACGTGAGGCAGGCGCCGTAATCCACGACCCGCAGGCTGTGGCCGAGCGTGTGGTGCGCATGGCGGTGGACCGCGAAGTTGTAGCCGTGGACGGCTCAGTTGTGCCCCTGCAGGCCGATAGCATCTGCGTGCACGGCGACACCCCCGGTGCAGTTGCTCTTGCCCGGCAGGTGCGGGCAGCTCTTGAGGAGGCTGGGGCGGACGTCCGCGCCTTCGCTTAGGAAGGCGGGCGGCGGCGCAGCTTGCGTGGGCGGCGCCACATCTGCCAGAATTGTTGAACAATCATGAGCGGTGGTTGAGAGCTCTCCGTTTACTCCAACCACCGACAGGCCGTTCAGCACAACCGGGCAGAGAGGGGCGCCATGACCACCGCACATACACCCAGCGGGCGCACAGCCAGCAAGCGCGACGCCACCATCTATACGGTCAAGCCCTTCGGCCTACTAGCCGTTATGGTTGACTGCCGAACCCTCGAAAATGCCCTGCACCTGCACGGCCACCTGCAGCAACACCCTGCCGCAGGGCAGACCGAGCTGGTCCCGGCGGCCCAAACAGTGCTCGTCCGCTTTGAAACCGCCCAGCAGGCCGCTGACTTTCTTGCCGCACCCGACCTGCCGCAGGCGTCCGGAGACGTACGCACCCACGGCCGCACGGTCACCATCCCGGTCGTCTACGACGGCCAGGATCTCACCGACGTCGCCACCCACCTGGGCATGAGCGAGCAGGCGGTCATTTACGCCCACACAACCGGCCACTGGTCGGTTGCCTTTGCGGGCTTTGCCCCAGGCTTCTTTTACCTGCACCGGCACGATAATGTGCTGGACGTTCCCCGCCGCTCCACTCCGCGCACCTCGGTTCCTGCCGGTGCTGTTGGCCTGGCCGGTGATTTTTCGGGTATTTACCCGCGTACCTCCCCCGGCGGCTGGCAGCTCATTGGCCGCACGAATGCGCCCCTCTGGGACCTCACCCAGAACCCGCCCGCCCTGCTCGAGCCCGGTATGCAGGTGCAGTTTGAGGCGGTGCGTGAGCTGATTTCTGCAGGTCAGGCAGGGGTTCAGGACGCTCCCGCCCCGGCCCAGCAGCCCCGGGCAAGTTCGTGCCCGGTTAGCTCCGAGCAGGCGGACGCCCCCGCAGCAGTTCCCGGCCAGGTGCTGGAGGTTAAAAGCCCCGGCCTGCTCACCCTCTTCCAGGATTCCGGTCGAGCGGGGCTAACCCACTGGGGTGTCTCTCCTTCCGGCCCGGCTGACCGGGAAGCGGCAGCCGAAGCTAACCGTTTGGTCGGTAATTGCGCGGGTACTACCGTTCTCGAGAACCTGACTGGCGGGCTAAAAATTACCGCCCTAGCCGACGTCGAGTTGGCCCTGACCGGAGCGGATACCCCAGCGCAGATAACCGAGGACGCCAGCGGGCAGGCCGCTGAGCCCGGGCAGGGCGCAGCCCAGGCGACAGGCACCCCTCTGGCCGTCCGCCCCTACGCCCCCTTTGCCCTGAAGCCCGGGCAGACCCTGACCCTGGGGGTACCCGCACGCGGTCTGCGTACCTACCTTGCAGTGCGCGGCGGGTTTGCCGCCAGAACCGAGGCGGTGAGCGCCTCCCGCGACACCCTGGCCGGGCTGGGCCCGAAGCCGCTGGCGGCCGGTGAAAGGCTTTCGCTGGCTAACCCGCCGGTGGCCGTGGTAGCTGACCCGGCGCCCGCCCTCCCCCTGCCGGAACCGGGTAAGGTGCTGGAGGTCCGTGCCCTGCCCGGCCCCCGCGACGACTGGTTTACGCCCGACTCCCTGGGCCGTTTTGCCGAAGTGACATGGGAGGTCTCCCAGTCCAGTGACCGCATTGGGGTCAGGCTCCTGCTGGCAGATACCCCAGCCGACGGGGGCGCAGGCGCCCAGCTCACCGACGCCCATCCCACCGACGTCCTTACCCGGGCCGTGACCCGGGAGCTGCCCAGCGAGGGCATGGTGGCTGGGGCTATCCAGGTGCCGCCGAGCGGTGAGCCCGTGGTCTTCTTGGCCGACCACCCGGTCACCGGCGGCTACCCCGTGATCGCCACGGTTCACCCGGCTGACCTGCGCCTACTGGCCCAGGCCCCGCCCGGCGCCCGCCTGCGCTTCACCCTGCTAACCCCACTCCAGACCACCCCTACCCCGACCGAAAAGTGAGCCCCCGCATGCGTAAAGTTCTTGTTGCCAACCGTGGCGAAATTGCCGTCCGTATTATTGGTGCTTGCGCCGCCCAGGGTATCGCGTCGGTAGCGGTTTACGCCGATTCGGACGCCGAGGCCCTGCACACCGCCCTGGCCGATGAGGCCTACGCCCTGGAGGGCACCGGCGCAGCCGAAACCTACCTGGATATTGAGAAGGTCCTGGCGGTTGCGGTGACCTCGGGGGCTACCGACGTTCACCCCGGCTACGGTTTTTTGGCGGAGAACGCTGACTTTGCCCGGGCGGTAATGGCCGCCGGGCTAACCTGGATTGGTCCTGCCCCCGAGACCATTGAAGCCCTGGGTGATAAGGTCAAGGCCCGCGAGCTAGCCCAGTCGGTGGGCGCCCCGCTGGCGCCGGGGTCGGACGGCCCCGTGACCTCCCCCGAGGAGGCTCGCGCCTTTGCCCAGGAACACGGCCTGCCCTCTATTATCAAGGCCGCCCACGGTGGCGGCGGGCGCGGTATGCGCATTGTGCGGGAGCTGGGCGAGGTTGAGGACGCCTTCGTCGCAGCTTCGCGGGAGGCTGTGGCTGCTTTCGGTAACGGGGAGTGCTTCATTGAGCGCTTCCTAGAGAAGCCCCGCCATGTGGAGGCCCAAGTGGCAGCCGATTCCCACGGCAATGTGGTGGTGGTAGGCACCCGCGACTGCTCTCTGCAGCGCCGTAATCAGAAGCTGATTGAGGAGGCCCCCGCCCCCTTCCTCACCGAAGAGCAGCGAGCCCAGATTGAGCGGGCGTCCGCTGAGATTTTCCGGGCTGCCGGGTATGTGGGTGTGGGTACCGCCGAGTTTATGGTGGCCCTTGATGGCGCCATTTCCTTCCTGGAGGTCAATACCCGTATTCAGGTGGAGCACCCGGTCACTGAGGAAGTCACCGGCGTTGACCTGGTAGCCCTGCAGCTTGATATCGCGGCGGGCAAGCCCCTGCCCTTTACTGAGACTCCTGAGCCGGTTGGCCATGCCTTTGAGTTCCGCATCAATGCTGAGGACCCGGCCCGGGGCTTCCTGCCCGCAGCCGGCCGTCTTGAGTCCATCACCGTGCCCTCTGGCCCCGGAATCCGCTGGGACGCCGGGGTGCGCCCGGGCTCTGTGGTCAGCGGTGAGTTTGATTCTATGCTGGCTAAGCTGATTGTCACCGGCCCGACCCGCGAGGTGGCCCTGCGCCGGGCCCGTTTCGCCCTGGCCCAGATGGACATCGCCGGGGTGGCAACCGTGCTGCCCTTTGACCGACAGGTGCTTGAAGCACCCGCCTTTACCGCTGAAGGCGGAGATTTCGGGGTCTACACCACCTGGATTGAGGACGTCTTCCTCCCCTCCCTTGCCCAGGGCAAGGACGCTGCCACCACCTCTACAAGCACCGAGGCTGGGGGCGGGGCGCAGGCGTCCTACCGTCAGCCCCTGCTGCCGGTAGGCGCTAGCGTCTTCCCGGGCACCGGTATCACCCGCTTCACCCTGGAAATTGACGGCACCCCGCACCGGGTGGGTCTACCCGATTCGGTGTTTGCTTCTTTGGGTTCGGGCGCGGACGCCGTCGCCCCCACCAGCGGGCAGGGGCAGGAGGGTGCCGGGCAGGTACTGGCGCCTATGGGCGGGGCCCTGCTCAAGTACACCGTTGCCGTGGGCGATGAGGTAGCCGCCGGCGACCAGGTGGCCCTACTGGAGGCCATGAAGACCGAGGTTCCGGTACTGGCTGAAACCGCCGGTACCGTGGCTGACCTCCCCGCCCAAGCAGGCGAGCGCCTGACTGCGGGCCAGGTGCTGGTGGTCTTTGAGTAAAAATTTTGATTAAAACTAATGACAAGGGGGATCAGCTTATTGCTACCCCAAACCTTGAATTTAGTACTACTTTTCGAGATACTAGAGGCAGTAGAGTTAGCCCTGGTGCCTAGAGCATCACAGCAACTCGACCCCCACTGTGGCTACGGCAGGTGGGGGTCATCTTTTTAAAATTCATACACTCGAGCTATGTCGCTAAGATACTTCTCAAAGTAGTGAGCTGTCATATCGCTGTGGGTTCGAGTACGCCGATAAGCCATGCACATAGCATCGGGAGCCCACAACAGTCTCTCATCCTGTGGAGACACCCATGCTGCTCCGACTTCATCGCTTAGAAGCCCTTCCTTTCGAAGGTATTTCAAGAAGCTTCTATCACGGTTATTATCTTTTCGCTCATGTCGGGCTTCAAAGATAAGTCCGCGTAGCAAGGGTACCTCAGGAATGTATTTTTCAATGAGGGTTTTCAGGCAACGGCGTCGTGCCTGCTCAAGGTCTTCCTCCGGGGCAAGATTAATATTGCAGGTAATAAAAGTAGGCTCTCGGTTATCAGAGAAGTATTTCAGCATCTCTTCAAAAATTCTCTGCCCCTCGTAGGTCCGTAAGGCCTCAGTACTGTGGAAGTAGTCTCCATTCACAATATCTCTGAGGTCAGCACGGATTACGTCCAATTCTGAAGCGTTAAACTGCACCGCTGTCAGCGCATAAAAACTGTTCTCATGAAGCGGGTCGCCAGGGGATGTGTAGGTCTCATCAAAATAAAGGAACTCACTCTCCAAAGAACATTTGTAGAGACGAGCGAGAGATGGGTGAAGAGGCCGTGACATAGAAATATTCTATAGGGCGGAGGTTTACTGCAGCAGAATCAGGTTCTGCTACCTACTTCTGCGCAGGTGGTTGTCACGGCCACAAAACCTCGGGAGCAAGATAACAATGTGCAGGGGCGCACCCTTTTCAAGGTTGTCACAACTACACTTGAAACCGTGAACCCCGAGACTACCAGCATCGATATTGCCCCTTCCCTGGCAGAGATTGCCCGTACCCGGCCCAACCATGCCCAGGCTACCGATTGGGCGGCCGATACCCTGCGTTCCGCTATGGACGCCGGTGCCCTCGCCCCCGGCGCCAAGCTCACAGAGGAGCACCTGGCTGCTACTTTGGGGGTCTCCCGCAACACCCTGCGGGCAGCATTCACGCTGTTGGAGGCCCAGAACCTGGTGGAGCGCGTTCCTAATCGGGGGGTTTTTGTGGTTAACCCCGGCCCGGAACAGGTCGCTGATCTTTTTATCGAGCGGTGGGCGATTCAAGCTGCGGCCCTTGATGTAGCAGCTGCTGGCTCTATCCCCCGGGCCCACCGAGCCCTAGCCCGGGCTGGCGAGGCCCGGGAGCGCGGGTCGGTCGCGGGCATGGCGGGGGCCAACCAGGATTTTCACCGGGCCCTGGTCGATCATGCAGGCTCCGCTCGCCTGACCCAGGCAATGTCACGCATCCTGGCTGAAATGCGCCTGCTCTTCTTTTCTCAGGTGACGGTGCCGGGTTTTCACGCCCCCTATGTGGAGCGCAACGCCCACCTCTTGAACCTGGTCGAATCAGGTCAGCGGGAGGCCGCCCGCGCCTACCTGCGGGATTACCTGGCGGAGTCCCGCAACTACTTCACCCAGGGTTTTTAACGTCAGGACGCCCCCGCCCCGCCTTTCGTGGTGAAAGGTGGTGCGGGGGCGTCCTTGTTACCCACGGCCTGGGGCAGACCCGAGGGCTTAGCCTGCCCAGAGGGCGGCGATACCGCTGAGGGACTTGTAGCCCAGGTAGATGGTCAGCAGCCAGGAGATCCAGCCGATTACGATAAGCCAGGCGGGGTAGCGGTAGCCGCCCAGCAGGGTTTTGGCGCGGAAGGTTGCCACGAAGAGAAGCACCGCAAAACCTACCGGCAGGATGAGGCCGTTGACGGCACCTGCCACAATCAGCAGGGTGGCGGGGGCCTTGCCCGCAACGATGAAGACGACGGTTGAGACGACGATGAAGCCGATGGTCAGGGCGTTCTTGACGGTTACGGAAGTCTTAGCGGTGGTTAGGAAGGACACCGAGGTGAAGGCTGCACCGATTACGGATGAGATTGCTGCGCCCCAGAGAATCAGACCGAAGAGGCGGGTTCCGATCTCACCGGCAGCGATGCCGAAGGCCTGACCGGCGATGGACTTATCGGTATCGAGGGCTACGCCGGTAGCGACCACACCCAGAATGGCGAGGAAGAGCAGGAAGCGCATGATACCGGTGATGACGATGCCGGTGACGGATGAGCGGGAGATGTCCTTGACGTACTCGGGGCCGTGGATACCGGCGTCCAGCATGCGGTGGGCACCGGCGTAGGTGATGTAACCGCCCACGGTGCCGCCAACCAGGGTGGTGATGACGGTGAAGTTCACTTCACTGGGAATAACGGTGTTCTTGAGAGCTTCACCGACGGGCGGGTTGGAGACAATCGCAACGTAGAGGGTTGCCAGAATCATGACGGCGCCGAGCACCACGACGATGCGGTCCAGGGCAACCCCGGCTCGCTTGGAGAGGAAGACGCCGATAGCGAGGGCGGCGGTGATGATGCCGCCAGTGGTGGCGTCCATGCCGAGCATGGAGTTGAGGCCCAGGCCGCCGCCGGCGACGTTACCGACGTTGAAGACGAAGCCACCGAGGGCGACCAGGATAGCGAGGAAGATGCCGAGGCCAGGAAGGACGGAGTTAGCAAGTTCCTGGGCTTTCATGCCGGAGACGCCAATAACGCGCCAGACATTGAGCTGCACGGCGATGTCGATGAGGATCGATACCAGAATCGCGAAGGCGAAGGCTGCGCCCATCTGGTAGGTGAACTGGCCGGTCTGGGTGATGAAGCCGGGGCCGATGGCACTGGTGGCCATGAGGAAGAGGGAGCCGAGCAGAGCTGTACGGCGCCCCTTGGCGGCCTGGTCTTTGGGGGTGATCAGGGCGTTTGCGTCTGCCATGTCTCTCCTTGGGGGTGCGGGCACGCGACGGGGGCGTCATAGTGCGTGCTAGGTCATAGACATAGATTACACAATTGTTGAACAATCGCAAGAGGAGAGCTCGCGTACGTGCCATCGTAAAAGTGCAACTGCCCGTCACTTAGTGAAGGGCAGTTGCACTTTTAAGGGGGCGGGTTCAGCAGGGGGTTAGCGCTGACGGCGGCGCAGCGTCAGGACGCCCGCCCCCAGTGCCAGGGCACCGGCGGCAGCTACACCCAGCACCGACGCGCCGGTTGAGGCCAGGCTTCCACCACTGCCCGAGGCCTGTTGGCTCTGACCGGTGCCAGACTGGCCGGTGACCGCCCCGGCGCCGCCACTTGTGCCGTCATTGCCAGCTGCGCGGACGCCGTCCGCCAGCTCCCCTGCCCCCGGCGAGGTGGAGCCAGGCCCACCTACCCCGGCGGTCGGCTGATTGCTGGGCTGCACAGAAGGCTGCCCTGAGGGCTGGGCGGAAGACTCCCCTGAGGGCTGGGCAGTCGGCTGCTGGCTGGGCTCAGGGCTGGGGGCGTTCTCAGCTGCAACCAGGCAGCCGTCAATCGCCGCGCCGCCTACAGCAAAGACCGCACGCTGGGTCTCACTGCGGGCCGTGGTTCCATCGGGCAGCGGGGCGCTGTAGTAGACATCGAACCCGTAGACACCTGGATCGGTAAAGACCCAGTTAGCATGGGCGTGGGTAGCAAAATCAATGTCGATGGTGGTGTCCTTGGTAGCGCCCCCGGCGTGCAGGGTGACGGCCCCGGCGAAGTCCTGCTCGTAGACCCCGTAGGCAGCGCCGTCCGGAACCTCAACCGGCACCAGATGCAGGGTGACCGGCCCAGCAAGCTGGGCATAGTCAACGTCCTGGGTGTTCCAGCCGGGCCAGAGAATACCGGCCTGCTGGGTCTGCGGCAGGCCGTAGAACTCGCTACCGGCCTCGCCCAGGAAGTCCAGCTCGGGGGCCATCATCTGCTCCTGGCGGGTGAAGCGGGTGTTATCGCCCAGGCCCAGCACCACATCATTCAGGGAGCGCTCAGCAGCTTCACGGGTGACAGCCCCGGTCTCGTCCTTCAGCGCCAGCTTCAGCGCCCCGCCTGCCAGGGATGCCTTGATATCGACGTGCCCGTCGGTGAGCAGGTAGCGACCTTCAAGCTCAGGTGCCTGGCACTGGCGGGCATCAGGCAGGGGCTGGGCGGGGGCGGATGGGCTAGCGGTGGGCTCAGGCTGGGCAGGAGCAGACGGGGTCGGAGCTGGAGTGCTGGGTGAAGGAGCAGGTGAGCTGGGCTCAGGGCTGGGCTCAGGCTGGCTAGGAGCTACCACGGGGTCGGTGAGTGTAAGGGAGCCACTGGAGCTATATTCCTGGCCGGGCACATAGTCGCTGGTGACGGTGTGCCGGTCGGTGCGGGCGTCCATGTCGGGGTGGGGGGTGATGTTGAAGATGGCATGGTAGCCCTTGAGCCAGCTGGCTGCGCTCAGGTAGCAGCTGGCAACCCCGTTATCGATGTGGGCGTAGCAGTTGGCAGCCCCCGAGGCGTCCTCGGCCCGGCGGAACATGCCACCTGAAACGTAGCCGCGCACGGTGGGGTCGGCGAACTTAATCTGCACCAGGTTGTAGCCCTCATGCTCTGAGGGCTTGATGGTAACCGTGTAGTCACCGCTGGTCAGGGCATGGTGGCCGGTGGGGAGCAGGGTGTTACCGGGGTCAGCGGCAGGGGCGGGCCAGCGTCCTTCACCCGCATCTGAGCGCACGGACGCGCTCTCCCCGGGTGCGTAGGTCAGGGCGGGGGTCACCCACTTGGCAGCACTGGCCCCCGAATCTGCCGCGGCGCCGTCCGGAATGAAGACGCCCTGAATCTGGGAATCTAGAGAGCCCAGCATTTCTGACCAGGTGGCTTTTCCGCCTTCAACTCGCACATCGGTCAGGAAGTAGCCCTGGTTGTAGAGGGTGAGGGTTCCCGAGATGTCGGTGCGCCCGGCGTCGAAGGTGATGTCGGTCAGAGATTCGTCGCCGTCCTGCTCCACAGCGGCCTTGGGTGCCAGGGTGAGGCTGTAGTTTTCTGCGGCAAGAGAGGTGGTGAGGGCCTTGTTGTAGGTATCGATGAGCGGGGTTTCGCTGGCAGCCCCCGAGCCGTCAATGGGGCGATTGCCGCCCACCTGCCAGACGGCAGTGGTGGGCTTGGATTCGATGGTTTGGCCGTCAAGCCCGCGGGCTACAGTGCGGTAGGTGACCTCGTAGCGGCCGGGACGGGAGAAGGTGGTGAAGTTGTGGGTGTGGGAACCGGGGGTCAGCACGGCCGACTGGAAGTCGGGATCAGTGGAGCTGAGCATGCGGCGCACATCGTTGGGGAAGTAGTTGGAGCGGTAGGTAAACATTTCCATGACGCCGGGGCCATTGACGCTCAGGAGGTCCAGGGTGAAGGTGCCGTCACGGAAGTTTTCTACGGGCACGTTAGTGTCTGCCCCGAAGCCGACCCAAGCCGGGTTGTGGTTGCCATAGGGCAGGGAGGGGGCCATGTAGAGCTTGTCGCCGGGCTTGCCCAGGAAGCTGGCGTTGGGGGAGTCGGGCACGGTGAAGATGTACTGATTTTTGGCCTCGGCACGGGCGGAGTAACCCTTGCCCAGCCAGAGAACAGACTGGTCAAAGGGTACGAGGGCGTCATTTTTGTCACCGTGGGGCATCTTGGCGTAGAGGCTGAAGCTGTTGTTTTCCCAGACGGTTTGCGGGGCGTCAATGTGAGCCTGGGTGCCTACGATTTTGCCGTCGTCGGGGCCTGCGGCGGCGGGCAGGGCTGAGCCGACCAGGGTGGCGATGGCCAGGGCCGAGAGGGTTAGGGCACGGTAAGGACGCCTGCGGGCAGCCGGGCGCAGTGAGGGGGAGGACGCGGGTGCTTGGTTCTGCATTGCGGTCTTTCTAGTGTGTGCGGGGTGGGTGGCAAGAAGACCACCCACAAGTTGAGAATGATTATCATTAAAGATATTCTATGTGTCAAGAAAAGCCAAACAACACACATAGAAGGCACCCACCCATGCACCAGTTCCCCCGCGCCCTCTCGGTTGCAGCCCTTTCCGTGGCTCTACTTGCAGGCCCCCTAGCAGCCTCACCCGTAGTAGCCGAGCAGGAGCGTCCTGCCCCTACCGCCAGCCAGGCAGCCCCCACCGCAAACGAAGAAGCCGCGGCGCGCACTATCCTTACCGTCGAGCACACCGACGCCCTGGCCATGGCTCTAGCCGACGGCCAGCTAGACCTCTTCACCTACGCCGACCTACCCGGCGCCCCCCGCACCCGCCTTGACCCCGCCCAGACAGTCTTCAACCTGCAAGACCGCGCTGAAACCAGGGTCAGTGTACCCGCAGGGTTCGATTTCTTGGGTGCCGATGGGTCAACCATCTGGCTAGCACCCCAGACCCAGGTAGCCGGGGTGCTCTGGCCCGGCTGGAACACCGAGGGGATCCGCCCCGGTGAGCTAGCCGGCGACAAACTGACCCTAGAACTCGTAAAAACCAAGGCCCCCGAAGGCGGTGCGGTCGAGGTCTTCCAGTCCTCCCCCTTCGGCACCGAACGGGTCTTTAGCTCCCGCGAGAAACTGCCCACCCTGCAGCAGCCGGTTGGCTCCCACGTGCACGCCAACTGGGCCTTCACTGCCACCGGCGCCTACGAGCTCACCTTCCGTGCCAGCGCCACTCGGGCGGACGGCACCCCCGTCAGCACCGAGCAGACCTACACCTTTGTGGTGGGGCAGCTCCCTGCCGAACTGGGCGGCCCAACCGAGGCAGCGCAGCCAACTGCCACTCCCTCCCCCAGCGCGGCACCCGAGGCACCTTCATCTACTAGCCCCGAGCCCAGTGCACCTGCACCGGTAGAGACAACCGAGGCAGCGGCGTCCGCACCGGCAGCACCAAGCTACGCCCCCTTCAACCCGGCATCGGCCCCCGGCAGTAGCCAGGAAAGTGCCAGCGCCCAGACCAGCCAGCAGCATGCGGCCCCGGCGGCGGGAAGCAGCAACCAGGTTCACCGGGCACCGGCCGTCCAGAACCCAGCTCAACAGCACCCCGCCCAGCAGCACTCAGCGGCAGGCGGTAGCGGGGGCACCGCGTCCCAACAGTGCATGGCCACCGAGGAACTGGTCAAACCTGCTGAGCAGGCCCAGCAGGGTGAGGCAGGTACGGCTAACTGGGCGTCCGCGCGCACCCTGGACAAGCCCGCCTTCACCATCCAAAAAGCCGTCAACACAAGCACCAGCAAGGCCACCAGCGGCCACTTTGATTTTGGTGCGGTCCTGAGCGGCGGCAACCTCTCAGCCCAGGTCAAGGACGACCGCACCTCCCCTGCCACCTGGAAGCAGCCCGGCGCCCTGACCTTTGTGCTGGGTGACGGCGCCAAGACCACCATGCCCGGCGGCATGGACCATATCGCCCCGGCGGGGGCCGAGGTCTACCTGATCGGGGCAACCCAGCAGGCCACCGTGCCCTGGGTCGGCTGGAACACCCAGAACCCCGAACTGGTTGCCCAGGCCTCCGGCCCAGCAACCCTCACCCTGACCGACCTACAGGGGCCAGGCAAGCTGTCGGTCTTCCTCTCCGGCAACTTTGGATCAGCCGGGACCACCGTCTTTAACGGGGTGGGCGACTCCTTCTCGGTTCCGCTCAACACCCACCAGCACGCCAACTGGGTCTTCACCACCCCCGGCGTCTACTCCGCGACCCTCACCTGGTCTGTGCCGCTCAAGAGCGGCGGGCAGGTTTCGGCCAGCGGCACCCTGAATTTTGAGGTGGGCGATATGGCCCAGGCCCAACAGCAGACCCAGCAGCAGGACGCCGGTAGCAGCTCTAGCACCCAGCCCCCCGCAGGCGATGGGCAGGGCTCGGTTGATAGTGCCACCGGCCTGGTCACCCGCCCTGATGGCTCCCAGGTGCGCATCGTGGGCAAGACCGCCGACGGGCGTGACTGCACCCTGAGCGAGGATGAGCTCGCCAAGGCCCAGCAGGCCTCAGCCCGGGGCGAGCTGGCCTACACCGGCACCTCTTCTACTGGCGCCCTCGTCGCAGCCGGTACCCTGACCCTGCTGGCCGGGGCGGGCGTCCTGCTCTTTGTTCGTCGCCGCTCTGCCCGCCGTGCAGCGTAACCGTTTTCGCCGCTTCGCCCCTCTCCTGCTGACCGCCCTGCTGACCCTCACCGGCTGTGGCGGTACAGGGGATCGGGGCCGGGAGGGCCTGCAGGTGGTGGCTTCCACCCCCATTGTGGCCGACCTGACCTCGGCCGTTGCCGGGGACAGGGCCCGGGTGACCTCGCTGGTCCCTGCCGGGGCTGACCCCCACACCTACGAGCCCTCCCTGCGCGATGTTCGCGACGTAGCCTACGCCGACGTAGCCTTCACCAACGGTCTACTGTTGGAGCAGCAGAAGCTGGTGCGCACGGTCGACGCTAACCTGCCCGAGGGGGCGCTCTCGGTGGCGGTTGCCGAAGAGATTGAGAGCTACGGGGGCAGCCTGATTCCGATTGTTGAGGACGCCTCCCTCGACTCCATCTGGCTGGGTCTGCGCACCTCTGGTGCTCCGCGCGATGCCGACCTGGGTCGCGACGCCTCGGTCACCTTCAGGGCCACTGCCGCCAGCGGGCCGGGCCAGCTCGCCGCCTTTATTACCGGAACCTTCGGGTCGGTTGAGAAGGTGGCGGACTCCGGTGCGGACGGCCGCACGCAGGCCGGGAATCTGGGGGAAACCTCCCTGCCCCTTCAGGCCCATACCCATCTTTCATGGGCATATACCCAACCCGGTATATACTCCCTGGAGCTTGAAGCTCAGGCCCGCGGCGCTGACGGCGCGTCCCTGGACGGCCTCACCGACGTCCGCCCAACCACCGTACACTTTGCTGTCGGTGTCTCCCCCGACGCCCAGGCACGCGCCCTACAGGAGGCCACCGGCCAGCCCGTCACCGTCCTCGATGCCGGGCATGCCGACCTCACCGCCCAGCTCGACACCGGCCGCCTGGTGATTCGCACCGACTCCGACGGGCAGGTCACCGAACACGACCCCGCTACCACCGTCATTGCGGTACCCTCCCGCACCCTGCAGGAACTCCCCGCCGGGCCCCAGTACCGCTTCCTCGGCAAGCCCGGCGACCAGGTCTACCTGCTGGCCCAGGCGGTGCTGGGCAAACACGTCCACGGCGAAATCGACCCCCACATCTGGCACTCGGTTCCCAACGCCATGGCCGCCGCCCAGCTCATGCGCGACACCCTCACCGCCGCCGACCCCGCCGGGGCCGCCACCTACCGGGCCAACACCGAAGCCCTGCTCACCGAACTGGCAGACACCGACCGAGAACTCCACCGCATCTACGGCCAGCTCCCCGACGCTGCCAAAAACCTGGTCACCACCCACGACGGCTACCGCTACCTGGCCTCAACCTACGGGCTCACCGTCGCCGGGTACGTCTCCCCCGGCGCGGGCGTAGAACCCAGCATCCAGCAGCGCGAGCGCCTGCGCCGCACCATCGACGACCTAGCCGTGCCCGCCCTCTACACCGAGCGCGGGTCAATGAACAGGACGCCGGTGCTCCAACAGGTAGGCAAGGAGGCCGGGGTGCGGGTCTGCGAACTCTACTCCGACTCCCTCGATGCAGATGCCCCCAGGTACTCCCAAATGATGCTGGCCAACGCGCAGGCCATTACCGACTGTTCCACAGCTTCGCTGTGAGCCCCTAGCACCTGTTCCACCTAACCCAAGGATTTCCATGAAAATCTCTCCCCGATTCACCACTGCCCTGGCCCTGGCAGCCCTGCTGGTGCCGGCGTCCGCGCTGACCCCCGCAGCCTACGCGGCCGAAGAGAATAAGAGCGCCGAAGAGCGCGCCCTGGAACAGACCCTCTCGCCCGACGAGCCGGTCATCAGCGGCCAGCACGAGATCGCCGCTGGGCACGTTGATATGGGCCCGGCCTTTGTCGAGGGCTCCTGGGAACTCATGTTCCGCGATGATTCAACTGCCGAGCCTGTTTGGCGCGACCCTGCCGACGTGGTGCTGCGCGGCGATGACACCGCTATGATGGCCGTGCCCGATGACCCCCGCTACTCCTTTGTGCAGGCCTCCCCCGGGGAGCAGGTCTATGTGATCCCACAGACCGAGCTGGCCGGGGTGGTCTGGCCCGGCTGGAACACCCAGAACCCCCAGATGGTGGAGCGCCTTGGCCGCGGCGTCACCTTCACCCTTGAGGGGGTAGAGGGCCCCGGCAGGTTCTCCATGTACCTGGAAAACGGCACCTTCGGGGCGCCGGAAGTGCTGTGGACCTCCGACAGCACCAACCCCCAGGACATCTTCGTTGAACCCAACGTGCACACCCACGCCAACTGGGTCTTCACCGCCCCCGGCGCCTACTACCTGACCGTGCGCGCCCACGCTGAACTGGCCGACGGCACCGTCGTCAGCGACACCGCCCGCCTGCTCTTCGCCGTTGGCTCGACCGTGACTAACGAGCAGGTCTTTGCCGGGGCGGACGCCCTCGGTGCGGTTGACGAGGGCAGCTCAGGGGGCGAGAGCCAGGGGGAAGACCAGGACGCGAGCGCCCAGGCGACCGAGGCAACCTCCACCGCTGCGGCAGCTGGCGATTCAAGCACCAGCAGTGAAGCAGAGAACAGCGACTCAACCCTACCGATTGGCCTCATGGCCGGTGGTGGCGCGCTACTTCTGGCCCTCACCGTCGGTGGTGTTCTCCTAGCCCGTCGCTCCGCAGCCGCTAAGGCTGAAGCCTTCGAGCAGTCCACCGGGGGCCGCGCATGACCACCGCCTCACCTACCCCCGTGCGAGAAACCGGCGCAGCGGCGTCCGCCCCCACCGTCACCATCACCGACCTGCACGCAGGCTACCCGGGGCGGCCCGTCCTCGCCGGTCTCAACCTCACCCTGCACCCCGGCGAATTTGTCGGGCTGATCGGAGCAAACGGCGCAGGCAAAACCACCCTGCTGCGCTCCCTACTCGGGCTTGTGCCGACCAGTAAAGGGCGTATCGACATTCTCGGCGAACCGCCCCTCAAAGCCCGCGCCCACATCGGCTACGTACCCCAAAAGCACCTCTTCCAGTGGGACTTCCCCATCACCGTTGAAAACGCCGTCATGAGCGGGCGCACCCGCACCATCGGCTGGTTCCGCCGCCCCCGCCGCGCCGACTGGCAGGCAGTCTACTCCGCCCTCGACAAGGCAGAGCTGACCGACCTCAAAGACCGCCCCGTGGGCGAACTCTCCGGCGGGCAAAAGCAGAGAGTCCTGCTGGCCCGCGCCCTGGCGTCAGCCCCCAAGCTCCTGCTTCTCGACGAACCCTTCACCGGCGTGGACGCCCCCACCCAGGACTCCCTCAACCGCCTCTACCGGGCGCTAGCCGCCGAGGGGATGACCATTCTGATGTCCACCCACGACATGATCGCCGCCCGCACCTGGTGCACCCGCATCGTCGGGGTGCGCGGCCACCTCGCCGTGGACGCCCCCACCCAGCAACACAGCATCGAAGAACTCTACGCCTTCCTGCATGGGCAGCATGAAGGGTGTGAGAGGGATGCCAAGCATATAAGTTAGGCGCTCAGGACGCCCCCGCGCCGACTAACCTTCTTGCGGGTTCGCTAGCGCTCACACGCAATTCATGCCAGCCCCAGCCAGTCGGCTTTCGGGGGCGTCCATTCACGCCTCGTACGATTCATCTCCAGATTCCCCACCGATACAAACACATGATTACTCCCTACGAATTTATCCAAGACCTTTTCAACCCCAACCTGGCTTTCCTGGCGCGAGCACTGGCGGCGGTCGTCCTTGCCTCCCTGATTACCGGGCTGGTGGGCTGCCATGTGGTCATGCGCGGCATGGTCTTCATCGGCGACGCTGTTGCCCACTCGGTCTTCCCAGGCCTGGCGGTGGCCTTTGTCGTGGGTGGGTCGCTGGTCGTGGGCGGCCTGGTGGCAGGCGTCATCACCGCTATTTTGGTGGCGATTTTTAGCCAGAACCAGAAACTCAAAGAGGACTCGGTCATCGGTATTTTCTTTGCCGGTTCCTTCGCTCTGGGTATCACCATCATTTCCCTGGCCCCGGGGTATTCGGGGTCGGTGCAGGACTTTTTGTTCGGTTCCATCGTGGGTATTTCAGGGGCGGACGTTGCCCAGGCGGCGGCTATTGCTGCTGTGCTGGTGCTTGTGTTGGGGCTCTTCCATAAGGAGATTGTGGCGGTATCGCTCGATAAGGAGAGCGCGAAAGCGGCGGGTCTGCCGGTGCTGGCCCTGGATATTTTGCTCTACGTGGTGGTCACCGTGTCTGTTGTGATTTCTCTGCAGACCCTGGGCAATGTGCTGGTGCTGGCCCTGCTGGTGGTTCCGGCGGCGAGCGCCCGCCTACTCTGCTCCACCCTGGGGCGCATGATGGTCTTTGCACCGGCCTTCGGGGCAGTGACATCCACGGTGGGGCTTTACCTTTCCTGGGCTTTTAACCTGCCCACCGGCGGCGTCATCGTGCTGACCATGATTGCCGGGTTCCTGCTCTGCTGGGCGGCCCGCGGGCGGTTCCCCCTGAAAAGTGCAACTTCCCGTTAAAAAGTGACAGGCATGTGCACTTTTCGAAGGGCATCTTCGTTACAGGAAGTTGGTCTCTGCCTTGCTTTTGCTTCTTTACCTCGGAAAGATAGTAAGTGAACTGTTATCAATCGAGTGAAGGAACACCCGTGATTTTCATTGTTGTGAAATACCAGGTTAAGGACGGCGATCGCGAGGGCTTTTTGGCCGCTACCCGCGAGTTCACCGAGGCCACCCGCGCTGAGCCGGGCAACAAGTGGTTTGAGTGGTCACTGAGCGTGGAAGACCCCAACGAGGTTGTTCTCGTTGAGGCTTTTGAGGACGACGCCGCGGCAGCTCACGTAGAGTCGGATCACTTCGCCAAGGGGCTGGAAGCCATGAAGCCCTGGCTGGCCGAGACCCCCAAGATTATTTCCCGCACGATCGACGGCAACGACTGGGATGAGATGGGAGAGCTGAAAATTTCGTAGCTTGCGAAGAAATTTTCAGCTCGGCCGAAGGGATGAGCCAGAATTTCCGCGAAGCGAAATAGCAATTCTGGCGAATCGGCGGAGCCTGCGGAGCCGCAGGCATTAGCCGAATCAGCCGAGCTTGCGAGGCTGGAAAATTTCGTAGCTTGCTCCGCGCCAGGACGCCGGTGGGCAGGTTGCTGTCTGCCGGCGTCCTTGTTTTTGTTCCCGGGCTTGTGCCCGGGGTGTTGGGCTGGGGTTATCTCTTGACCGATTGACTAGAATGGGTGTAGAGGTCGCCGTGGGGCGTCCTGATTTTTACTGCCTACGACCGGGGAGCCACATGACTTTGCCGAATGCCGCCCAGGCCCACCACGATGAGCATCTTGATGCTGACCATACGTCGGTTTCGCTTGCTGTTTCTACCGTGATTTTGGCTCTGCGCCGCAAGGAGGGCGAGTCTCACCATTCGCTGTGGCTGCCGCTGGTGCGTCGCTTGCGTGAGCCCTATAAGGGCCAGTGGGCTCTGCCGGGTGGCCCGCTTCAGCCCGATATGTCGCTTGAAGAGGCAGCTGGTTATACCCTTCAGCGGGCGACCGGCCTGGTGCCGGGTTACCTTGAGCAGCTCTATGCTTTTGGCGATGTGCACCGCACCCCGGATTACAAGATTATGCGTGAGGGTGGCTCTCTGCCTGTTCCTGCTGAGGAAGATAAGCATGAGCGGGTGGTGTCGGTGATTTACTGGGCATCGATCCCCCAGACCGAGGTGAACCGCACCCGCGTGCACGAGAACATCCGCTGGTTCCCCATCGAAGAGCTCCCTATCCTGGCCTTTGACCACAACGAGATCGTTGAATACGCCCTCTACCGCCTGCAGAATAAGGTGGAGTACTCCCGTATCGCCCACTCCTTCTTGGGTGAGGAGTTCACGCTCGCCCAGCTGCGTGAGGTCTATGAGGCGATTTTGGGTCGGACGCTTGACCCGGCGAACTTCCGCCGCCAGATTGCGGCGTCCAAGTCTATTATTGATACAGGTAAGCGTGTTGAGGGCACCCGTCACCGCCCGCCGCGCCTTTACCGCTACAACCACTCGCGCGCCTTTGCGGACCAGGGCCCTCTGGGTATGTACCGCGAGGCCGCCTATAACGCTGAGAACGGTGATGCTTGATGAAGCGTTTAGCCCCGCTGCTTGCTCTCGCCCTGGTGTCTCTCACAGCCTGTGGGTCCGGTGATACGGCCGGTAGCACCGCGAGTGCCCCGACTATTACTTACACTGATGGCATGACGGCTACGGTGGTGTCGGTTGAGTCGGCTAATACTTTTACCGCCAGTTTTGATGGGGTTGAGAAGCAGGTTCGCCTGATTAACACTTCTTCCCCCACCGATAACGGTGTGGCCCTCTCTTCTAACTGCCTGGTGAGTGAGTCAAAGGCCCTTCTGGCTGAGAAGCTACCGGAGGGTAGCCAGGTGACTCTGAATTTTGATGAGTCCCAGCGCGGGGCGACCGGCTATGTTGAGGCTGCGGTGTATTCGGGTGACGCTTTTATCAACCGGGATATGGCGCGGGCCGGCATGGTGGCTACTACTTTTACTACCGCTACAGATGAGTTCTATGGCGAGATTTCTCAGGCCCAGCAGGACGCCGCCAACGAAGGTATCGGCCTATACTCCAAAGACATTGAGTGCACGATTCCCGCACAAATTCAAGCACAAAAAACAGCTGTAGAAGATGCTAAAAGCTGGGAAGTAGACACGTCAGCCGAAGCACCGGTAGAACAGAGGCAACGTGAAGCTGAACGCCAGACCATCTACCAAAATGCCTCTGCCCTCTACAGGGATTTAGAAGACCAGACTAAAGCCCCTGCTCAGTGGGTGGGGTCAATTGTGACCCTAGATGCTGTAAACACACAGCTGAATGAACTTCGCTCGCTCCTGGGCGATGATTTCTACCCTGAAAACGGTACCAGCGTGAACCAGCAGAAGAAGGCTGAGGCAGAGGCTACTCCGGTACGCCCGGGTTCCTAGACAACGGTTGAACGTAGCGGACGCCGCCCCTCACCTCCGTGCCTGTAGGCAGGAGGGTGAGGGGCGGCGTCCTTGTGTTTGGTTTGGTGGGTGAATTTAGGGGGCTGAAGTGGAGCTTGCCGGGTCTTCGGGGTGGGGTGTATCGCCCGGGTGGGTGTTGTCCGGGTTGGCTGAGGTGGGTTCGGGAGCTGGCGGCTGGCTAGCTTCGGCCGGGGGTTCGCCCTTAGCGTCCTTTTCTGCTTTTTCGCGTTCTAGTCTTTCTCGTTCGGCTTCTTCTGCCAGGTTGTAGACGATGCGTTTGCTGTCGCGGGCGCGGACGAGGGCATCGCGCAGGGTTTTGACGGACTGGGTTTGGGCGACGGTTGAGAGCAGCGGCAGGTCGCTGGCAGTTTCGTACTCTTCAAGGCGGCGGGTGAGAGAATCTGCGGCTTCTAGGGGCTCTTTAAGACCTATTCCTTGGGCGTTATTTACACTGGTGAGAGTAGAATTTAACTGGGACGGGAGTGCGCAATCAACACTTCGACTGTAGATACCTGCCTGTTGCTGATCAGCCTCATCTTGGGCTGCGCTGATAGTTTCATAGAGGGTGGAGCTGCCCTCGGTAACGGCTACGCCGAAGCCCACTCTGGCCATCTCAGCGTTAAGTAGTCGCCCATCGGGCAGGGTGACTCCCGCCGTAACCTCAACGGTGGGGCTGGCGGAGGGCTCTGGCTGACTAGTTTCCCCCGCCCCTAGGGCCTCATCGTAAGTAAGGGTAACGGGTGAGCCGACAGGTAAAAGCTTGGTCAGGTACTCGGTGGCCTCTGTAGCCAGGCAACGCATATCCTCATTATCGTGCTTGGCCTGCGGGGTAACCAGATTCAGCAGGTTAACGGTGATAGTAGTGCCGTCCCTTTCCAGGCTGAGGGTATCGGCGTCGATCACGCGAAGGACGCGGGCTACCGAAGTTTCATCTGTCGCGCTGGGGGTGGCGGTACTGGCCGGTTCGGCGTCACTGCCGAAGAGGCCGCAGCCGGTAAGGGTGAGCATGCCAGCGGCCAGGGCGGCAGGCGTGAAAATGCGGGCAGGGCGCATGGATTTACTCCTTTGTGTTGCTCACCATACTAGGCACCCCAGTGGTTAACCTGCCAGTATTACAGTCCCAGGTTATGCCCTTAAAAGCCGGGTGCCGGCGTCCGCTCTGCTGAGAAGGACGCCGGCACCCGGCTTTTCACCTGCACACGGAGTGCGAGGGTTTTAGGCCTCGGGAATGATGAGACCCTTGGTCTGGGAGACAGCGCGGTCAAAGCGGGCTGCGACGTCTTCCCAGTTGACGATGTTCCAGAAGGCCTTGACGTAGTCAGCCTTGACGTTCTGGTAGTCCAGGTAGAAGGCGTGCTCCCACATGTCCAGCTGCAGGACGGGAATCAGCGCAACGGAGATGTTGCCCTGCTGATCGTAGAGCTGCTCGATGACGAGGCGCTTACCGACGGTGTCCCAGGCCAGAATAGCCCAGCCTGAGCCCTGGATGGTGAGGGCTACGTTTTCGAAGTGGGCGCGGAAGCCGTCGAAGGAGCCGAAGTCGTTGTCGATAGCTGCTGCCAGCTCGCCGACGGGCTTGTCGCCGCCCTCGGGGGAGAGGTTCTTCCAGAAGATGGAGTGGTTGGTGTGGCCGCCCAGGTTGAAGGCTAGGTCCTTGGAGAGCTTGCCGATGTTAGCGAAGTCGCCCTTTTCGCGGGCTTCTTCCATCTTCTCCAGGGCGGTGTTGGCGCCGCCGACGTAGGTGGCGTGGTGCTTGGAGTGGTGCAGCTCCATGATGCGGGCTGAGATGTGGGGCTCGAGGGCTGCGTAGTCGTAGTCGAGTTCAGGCAGAACGTACTTTTCTGACATGGTCATTCCTTTCGTTGAAGGCCCTTCTTTGGGTCTTTCTGGGTTTAACTCTACACACTGGGGCGCGCGGGGTCACGGGAGGTTACTTGATAAGTCCCCTTGTTTAGCCGTGGGCAAAACGGCTGAAAGGGGGCAGGCGGACGCCGGCAGCGGGTTTTCCACAGTTTTCCACTTAAGAACTGGGAAAGTTATCCACAGGTGGGGATAAAACTGGGGATATTCGAATTACACGGGTGGGAGTTTCGAAGATGTTCGAGAGAATACAGGGCAGAATGGGGCAACTCGGGGGTTAGTCTTTCGAAAATACACCGGTGTTGTTCGAAAATCACACCGGTGTCACTTATCCACGGGTGTGGATAAGTGCTGTGGAAAACATACTTTTTAGGCACTTCAACTCGGTGATGAGCGCACTTTTGAGCGTTTTTACCCACAGGGGGCAGTACTTTTCCACGCTTTAAGTGGATATTGTTCACAGACTTATCCACAGGTGGGGATAAAAGGTGCCCCGGCCGCCCAAACAGGCTGACCGGGGCACCTTTTAATAGATAATCCAGATTAAAAGCTGTGGATAAGAGCTGTGCATAGACGCAGCTGTTACCACCAGGGGTTTAAATCATCTAGTCAAGAGAAGCTACATTTGAGACGTTAATGACCGTGCTGGGCTTGTCCCCCAGGACTGATTCACCGATTTTGGCGAGGGACTTCACCTGGCGGGCATTAAGCTGATCAAAGATAATGCGGCGAACAGCCTCGACGTGGCCGGGGGCAGCTTCCTGCACCTTAGCCAGACCGCCAGGTAGTAGGTGGCAGATAGACACACGGCGGTCTTTCTCCCAGGTGCTGCGCTCTACAAAATTGTCTTTCTCCAGGCGGGTTACCACCCGTGACAGTCGAGGTAGCAGGGTGTTGGTCTGCCGAGCCAGGTCGGTCATGGTGAGTTTGTGCTGGGGAGATTCTGAGAGCATAGCTAGAACCATGTACTCAACGAAGCTGAGACCCGAGTCCTTCTGCAGCTGGCTTTCAAGCTGCCCGGGCAGGTTAAACATAATGGATGAGATGAAGAGCCAGCCTTCGCGCTCTTCTTCAGTCAGCCAGCGGGTGGCATCGGTAGCGGCTGCGGGGGTTTCTTCGCTCATGGTTCCTCTGGTCGGTGCAATGGGGAGGACTGGGGGTTGTCTATACCTAGTCTAAGTTTCTTTCGAAAGGGTTTCTGCTTCTGGTGCACCCGTGTTGGCGCGTTTTGCGAAAAATATCGATTATTTAGGGCTAGTTTTTGCCTCCAGGTCTCGGTAGGTACCCCTCAAGCCGTCCTCTTGCTAGCATGGCTCGCTCCCAAAACTTGTTCCCGTTATCTAATTCCCCTCCTCACCTCGCATTTGATAAGCTAGATTACTAAGGTGTGCCGGGAAGACTGGTCGGCCCGCCCAACTCACCACCGCCCCACCTGAAGGTAGGCACCCGCGGCGCTGTAGGCGTCCGCCCCGGTAACTCTTCAGAAGCGGCCGGTGAGTAGGCGGTTTATCGTTACTCATCGACCTCAAAGAGCGTTTATGTCATCAGAAAACACCGTCCTATCGCGCGGCTCCTACAAGGAATCCCAGCGCATTTCAGAGATCCTCTCCAAGGAATCCACCGGCGGCATCATCCTGCTGGTTGCCACCGTCCTCGCCCTCATCTTTGCTAACTCAGCGGCCGCCGAGCACTACTTCGGCCTGCGCGACAGCTACCTGGGCGCTGACTTCTGGGGGCTGCACCTTAAACTCTCCATCGGCCACTGGGCAGCGGACGGCCTGCTAGCAGTCTTCTTCTTCCTGGTCGGCCTTGAACTCAAAAAGGAATTTGTCGAGGGCGACTTGCGCAACCCCGGCAAGGCCCTGGTGCCCATCGTGGCAGCAGCAGGTGGCGTTGCCCTGCCCGCCATCATCTACGCACTGGTCAACCTCAACAGCAGCTCTGAGGCCCTCGGGGGCTGGGCTATTCCCGCAGCAACGGATATCGCCTTCGCGGTGGCCGTCCTCGCTGTTATCGGCTCCCACCTGCCCTCTGCCCTGCGCACCTTCCTGCTCACCCTGGCCGTGGTCGATGACCTCATCGCTATCACCATCATCGCCCTCTTCTACACCTCTGACCTACAGATTGGCTACCTGGCGCTCTCTATCATTCCGATTGCCCTCTACGCCCTGATCGCGCGCAAGGGCGAGAAGCTCTTCCACCTCTCCCCCGCCGCGTCCTGGTTCATCCTGCTGCCCATCGGTTTTGTGGTCTGGGTACTCTTCCTCAATTCCGGTATTCACGCCACCATCGCGGGCGTCATTCTGGCCTTCATGATTCCCGTGCGCAAGAACAAGCGCACCGAAGCAGCGGACGCCCACCACGGCCTGGCCGAGGTCATGGAGCACCGCGTGCGCCCCTTCTCCGCAGGTTTCTGCGTCCCCGTCTTCGCCTTCTTCTCAGCGGGCGTCGCTATCGGCGGCTTCCAGGGCTTCATTGACGCGGTCACCGAGCCTATTGCTTACGGCATCATTCTGGCCCTAATTTTCGGCAAGATGATCGGTATTACGGTCTCTACCTGGCTCATTACCCGCCTGCGTCGTGCCAACCTCGACCCCGATATCGCCTGGATTGACGTCATCGGCGTAGCCACCCTGGCCGGCATCGGCTTCACCGTCTCCCTGCTGATTGCCGAGCTGTCCTTCGGCCTGGGCTCCGACTACAACGACGCCGCTAAGGTCGCGATTCTGACCGCCTCGGTCACTGCCGCCCTGCTCGGTGCCATCATCCTGTCAATCCGCAACAAGCACTACAAGCAGGTTGCGCTCAAGGAGACTGTGGACGAGAACCAGGACGGCATCCCCGACGTCTTCACCGACAATACGGACGCACCCCGCCCCGGCGCCTAGCGTCCGCCCCCCGCTACCTCAAGGGGACCTTATTTCCTCAAAGGGACCGCATAATTTGCGGTCCCTTTTGGGTTATGCGGTCCCCTTGCGTGCGGGACAGATGCGCGGAGGCTTTTCAAACGGGGCGGACGCCGGTGTGCAGTTCTGCATCTCAGATTCCGGCATTAGCTGGGCTAAAGGAGCATAATGGAACCTGAAGCAAGTGATGACACCTACCCGACCTAAGGAGAGGCATGACTCAGACGCCTCACAAGGACCCGCTCTTTTCCCGCGGATCGTACGCCGAGACCAGCCGCGTCTCAGAGATTATGCGCAAGGAATCGGTGGGTGGTTTTATTCTGCTCGCCGCCACCGTGCTCGCCGTTATTCTGGCTAACTCCCAAGCCGCACATTTCTACGAGAGTGTGCGCGATACCGAGCTGGGCTTGAGCATTCCCGGCTTCAGCCACCTGATGATGAACGTGCATCTGTGGGCCGCTGACGGCCTGCTCACGGTCTTCTTCTTCCTCACCGGTCTAGAACTCAAAAAAGAGTTCGTGGTGGGCGACCTGCGTGACCCGGGTAAAGCCGTCGTCCCCATCGCGGCCGCCTTCGGCGGTGCCATGACCCCGGCTATTATCTATTTCGCCATCAACCACGGCAATGAGACCGCTGTGCACGGCTGGGCTATTCCCGCCGCTACCGATATCGCTTTCGCGGTGGCCGTGCTGGCCGGTGTGGGCACCTTCCTACCCGCGGCCCTGCGCACCTTCCTACTGACCCTGGCTGTGGTCGATGACCTGATTGCCATCGTTATTATCGCCCTCTTCTACACCAGTAACTTCCACGCCTGGTACCTGATTATCTCTATCATTCCCATTGGGCTATATTTCTGGCTGACTCACAAGCATGAGAAGTTCTTCCACGAGAAAAAGTGGGCG
Source organism: Rothia nasimurium (assembly GCF_928381415.1). GTDB lineage: Bacteria > Actinomycetota > Actinomycetes > Actinomycetales > Micrococcaceae > Rothia > Rothia nasimurium_H. The sequence goes on along the minus strand of NZ_CAKMSF010000005.1, from coordinate 13,013 downwards.
GCCTGGGTCATCTTGCTACCCCTGGGGCTTATCACCTGGGCTCTCTTCCTAGAGTCAGGCATTCACGCCACCATCGCGGGCGTCATTCTGGGCTTCTGCGTCCCCGTCCGCATGACCGCCCAGGCCAAGCAAGCTGATGCTCACGCCTCCCTGGCCGAGACCCTGGAGCACCGCCTGCGTCCGCTCTCTACCGGCTTCTGTGTCCCCGTCTTCGCCTTCTTCTCCGCCGGTGTAGCCGTTGGCGGCTGGGACGGTCTCAAAACCGCCCTGGCAGATTCCGTTGCCATCGGTATTATGGTCGGTCTGGTGCTGGGTAAAACCGTTGGCATTACCGGCACCACCTGGCTCATTACCCGTTTCCGCGGGGTTAATCTCGACCCCGATATTAAGTGGATCGATGTCATTGGCCTGGCAGTCACCGGCGGTATCGGCTTCACCGTCTCCATGCTGGTTGCCGAACTCTCCTTCGAGGCAGGCTCCCTGCACACCGAGGACGCCAAGGTCGGCATCATGATCGGCTCCCTCATTGCTGCAATTCTGGGTGCCGCCATCCTGTCGATCCGCAACAAGCACTACAAGGAAGTCGCCCTGAAGGAAAGCGTGGACGAGAACCAGGACGGCATCCCCGACGTCTTCACCGACAACACGGACGCACCCCGCCCCGGCGCCTAGCGTCCGCCCACCCCAGCACACCTGCAAGGGGACCGCAAAACCTAAAAGGGACCGCATATCACGTGGTCCCTTTTAGGTTTTGCGGTCCCCTTCTAGGGTGAATTCTAAGAGCGAAACGGCAACATCACACCGTACCTGTTTTGCACAATCGCAAGCGAGCTGTGAGAATTACCCCTAGTGTTCACCGCCCTAGCGCCGGTGATTCTCCGCCCTTACTGCCCACCGTGCCGCAGCTAAGGCGCCCCACCAAGTGCAACCGGCCCACCCATACCCCGGACCGGTCCGCCCTTATAACGATTTGGAGCACGCATGGATACTCTGCTCAAGGCAGTGAACTGGATCAATGAATCCACCGCTGGAGCAACCGAGATGATCACCGGCATCTCAGATGCACTCTGGGCCTACTTTCTTCTTTTTGTCCTGGTAGCAGCAGGCCTGGGCATCACGATTGCCACACGTGGTGTGCAGTTCCGCCTGATTGGCGAAATGTTCCGCACCCTCAAGGACCCGGCAGGTACCGAGTACAACGGCAAGAAGAGCATCTCAGCCTTCCGCGCCTTTACAGTTTCGGCAGCCTCCCGCGTGGGTGTGGGTAATATCGTCGGCGTTGCCATGGCTATCATCCTGGGTGGTCCCGGCGCTGTCTTCTGGATGTGGGTCATCGCCTCCATCGGTGCCGCGTCCGCCTTCGCAGAATCCCTGCTGGGTCAGCTCTACAAGCGCAAAGGTGAGGACTCCTACATCGGCGGTCCTGCCTACTACATGGCCCGCGGCCTCAACGCTCGCTGGCTGGGTCTCATCTTCGTTGCCTTCATCGTGATCACCTACGCCTTCGTGTTCGTGGCCGTGCAGACCAACTCCATCGTGGGGGCAGCAGCTGGCTCCTTCGGCGTTGACATCAGCGGTACCAACGGCATGGGATTCCGCGTCACCCTCGGTATTATCATCGCGGTCATTGCGGGCTTTATTATCTTCGGCGGCATCCGCACCATTTCCTCGGTCACCGAGATCCTGGTTCCCTTCATGGCAGTTCTCTACCTGATTCTGGGTCTGATCATTGTTGCAATGAACCTGGGTGAGGTTCCCGCTGTACTGGGGGCTATCTTCGCCGGTGCTTTCGGTCTGGAAGAGTTCGTGACCGGCACCCTCATCGGTGTGATTACCCAGGGCATGCGCCGCGGCCTGCTCTCCAACGAGGCCGGTATGGGTACCGCCCCCAACGCCGGTGCAACTGCGTCCGTCTCCCACCCCGCCAAGCAGGGCTTCGTGCAGGCTCTGGGTGTCTACTTCGATACCATGCTGGTCTGCTCCGTGACCGCCTTCATCGTGCTGGTAGCCGGCGATATCCCCTACGGCAACCGCGATGCCTCCGGCACTCTCACCCAGACCGCTCTCTCGACCCACCTGGGTCCCTGGGCGGTTCACTTCCTGACCGTGGCGATTGCCCTCTTCGCCTTCTCATCCATCATCGGTAACTACTACTACGGCGAGTCCAATATCCGCTTCGTCACCGAGAAGCACCTGCCCATGAACATCTTCCGCGTCATCGTGATTCTGTTCGTGTTCTTCGGTGCCATCGCTTCACTGGATCTGCTGTGGAACCTCGCCGACTTGCTCAACGGCGGCATGGTCATCGTCAACCTGACCGCGGTCTGCCTGCTGATGCCTAAGGTCATGAAGGTGCTCCGCAACTACGAGGCCCAGCGCAAGGCCGGCCTGGAACCGATCTTCCAGGCCTCAGACCTGCCCGAGATTAAGAACCTGGACGCCTGGGACGGCACCGACGAGCTCACCCAGCGCGAATACTGGCAGGCCTACGACCGCGAGCAGGCTGAAAAGCGCGCCGCCCGCGGCAAGTAGTTCACCCTTCGGGTAGCTACCCCGTTAGGACGCCGTCGCCCGCCACCCTGCCCCTTGGCAGGGAAGGTGAGCGGCGGCGTCCTGGTTTTAAACCCCTATACTGAAAGCTGTTCTTAACCGCCACCGGGGCGGGCTTCTTACGCCCACCGCACCGCAGAGGATGATCTTTAGCGACAATGACCAACGACTTCCGCCACAAAGGCCTCGCCGCAGGGCGCCTGGGGCTAGCTTCTTCAACCGTCATCGGGGTTGCGTCAACCGCCCCCATGTACTCACTGGCTGCCTCTATTGGCTTCATCGTGATAGCCGTGGGCTATCAAGCCCCCATAGCCCTGATTTTGGGCTTTATCCCTATGCTCCTGACGGCGCTCTCCTATAAGGAGCTGAACGAGGCGGTGCCGGATTCAGGCACGGTCTTCACCTGGGGCGCTAAGGCTTTTGGGCCGAAGACCGGCTGGATTTCTGGCTGGGGCGTTATCGTGGCGGGCGTGATTGCTATGGCTAATCAGACCCAGATTGCGGCGATCTATTTTTGGCTGTTGATGGGGCAGGACGATCTGGCCCACAACAAGCACGTCATCGTGGCGACCGGCGTTCTGGTAATTTCCCTAACCACCTGGATTTCTTACCGCAATATTGAGGCTGGTTCACTGACCCAGTGGCTGCTGGTGGGCATTCAGTACGTGGCGATTGTTTTGCTGGCTCTGGGTGTCTTTAATTCCCTGGCATCGGGTGCAGTGACAGGCTTTGAGTTTGAGTCCAGCTGGTTTAACCCCTTTGAGGCTAGCTTTGACGGAATGATTCAGGCTGTTCTCATCGCTATCTTCATCTACTGGGGTTGGGACACCTGCCTGGCCATTGCCGAAGAGACCAAGGACCCTCACCGCACTCCCGGCCGCGCAGCCGTCCTTTCTAGCTCCATCCTGGTGGTCACCTACGTTTTCGTGACCGTGGTAGCCCTGATGTATGCGGGGGCAGGTTCAGGCGGTATTGGCCTGGCTAACCCCGATAATTCGGACGACGTCTTCACCCCTTTTAAGGACGCCGCCCTGGGCTCCTGGGGTTGGATCATCATTCTGGCGGTGGCTGTATCTGCTCTGGCGACCTGCCAGACCACGATTCTGCCCTCTTCCCGCGGTATTTTTGCTATGGCGGTTTACCGGTCAATTCCGGCCAAGTTCGGCGATGTTCACCCCAAGTTCAAGACCCCCAAGACTTCTACCGTCTACATGGGTGTTTGCTCGGCTCTCTTCTACGCGGGCATGACCTACATCAGCGAGAACATGCTGGCCGATACGATTGAGGCCGCCAGTGTGGCTGTGGCCCTGTACTATGCGGTGACATCCTTCGCCTGCATCAAGTACTACCGGGGTGATATTTTCACTAGCGCCCGCAATGTGGTGTTCCGTCTGCTGATTCCGGCAACCGGTGGACTCATGATGACCGGTATTCTGGTGATTTCTCTGGTCAATATGGCTGACCCTGAGTACGGCTATACCCAGATGCTGGGGACCAGCGGTGTCTTTGTCACTGCGGTAGCTTCTTTTGTGATTGGTTTTGGCCTGATGGCGCTGTTGATGGGACGGGATGAGTTCAAGCCCTTCTTCCGGGGTGAGACTCTGAATATGGACACCCGGGTCAAGGTACCCGAGTCTGCTGACCTGGACGAGGTGAAATAGAGCGACTGTACCACCATGCCCTCTCTAGCACCGGTCAAGCGTGTGACAGAGAGGGCAACACGCCCTGAAGGTCTAGAAATTTTTTACAGATAGATAAAATTTGCACTATTTAGGGGTGGTTTTGTTTGGCCTTGCCAGACCCAAATTAGGGGGCAACCCTATATACCTGCCTAGTTTTTATCCCCTTTTATACCTACAGAATCTCAGGTTTTGCAGAGGTTGAGGTGTCATACTTGGTGTAGTAGGTCTGGAAGAGTTTGGGCTGACAGACCTGCGATTCAGAGTATGAGTGTGTTTCAAATTTATCGTCTCTGATAGCTGCCCGCAGGGGTGTGGGCAGTGCATCGAAGTGGAGGCGAGCCCCCTGGGAAGGGCTCGTCTCCACTTCTCTTTATCCCCTTTCTTTGACTCCGAGTACAGTAGATACGAAACATCCGCCTCGGCAAGGAGTATCAATGGCCGTCGATCCGCAGCATACCCAGATTAAAGAGACCGCTTTTGCGTTGGCCCGTAAGTTTGGGTGGGCGCTGGAGTACAACGGTGGGCTGGAGCTCGACGGTGAGTTCCTTGACGATGCTGATCTGTCGGTGGAGCGCTCCGAGGACGGTGTGCAGGTGGAGTATGTGCTCAATATCAGTTATGCCGATTCGACCGCCTACGGGTACACCCTCACGCGCGAGGCGGCGAGCGCCCCGGCGTCCGCCTTTGGCGTGGGCGCTTTTGGCCAGGACGCAGGCGGTGTGGCACCTGCACCCAGCAGCTTTGATGCGGGGGCGGGTTTTGGCCTGGGGTCTTTCGCTACGGATGGTCTGCCGGGTGAGAATGCGGTGACCCTGGCTGAGAAGTATTACATCACTACGCTGGCTGAGCTGATTGAGGCTGTGGAGGCGAAACTAACCGCTCTGGCTATCTAGGAAAGCTTTCTTTTCTATCAATCACGCGTGCCTGCTGCGCATTACCCCTCCTAAAAGGTAAGGTTGCTTAAAATTCCTTTGATCCCAGGAGGGCTCCCATGGCTGACTTTACCTATACCGCCGCCTACCCCTACGCCGAGGAAACTGTGCGCACCTGGTTTATGCGTCCGGGTGCCCTGACCCGGGCGACCCCTCACTGGGCTGGGTCTGTGGTTGAGGAGGGCAGTCCTCAGGAACCGGGAAGTACCGCTCATACCCGGGTGGCCCTGCCCCTGACCTCGGGCCTGCTGACCCTGCCGCGGGCAGCTCGCCATACTCGGGCGTCCGCAGATTCCTTCACTGACGAAATGGTCCGCGGCCCCTTTTCTTCCTGGGAGCACACCCACGATTTTCTGTCGACGCCGGGCGATACGGTGGTGCGCGATAGCATTACCTTCACAGCTCTTCCCACGCTGCCAGCACCCGCGGAAAAGGTAGGAGCTGCGGCTGAACGGCTTGCCCGGGCAGCGGCGCAAAAGCAGCTAGAGAAAGTCTTTGCCGCCCGCGAGCGCCGTATCCACGCTGATCTTGATTTCCAGCAGCGCTATGAAAGTGACCCCCTGACGGTCGTGGTGGCTGGGGCGTCCGGCATGGTGGGGCGCCAGGTGGTTGCCCTGCTGACCGGGGGCGGGCATACGGTGCGCACGCTGGTGCGTCGCGCCCCCGAGGCTGAGTACGAGTTCCGTTGGGATCCGTCTGCTGGCGAGATTGATACCGCCGCTTTTGAGGGTGCGGACGCCGTGATTCACCTGGGCGGGGCCAGCATCAACCAGCGCTTCACCGAGGAGAATAAGAAGAAGATTCTTACCTCCCGTGTTGAGTCCACGACCCTGCTGGCAACTACCCTGGCCAACCTGGTGCGGCAGAGGGGTGCGGACGCCGCCCCGCGCGTTTTTGTCTGCGCTTCTGCGGTGGGTTTCTACGGCCCTGACCGGGGCCAAGAGATACTCACCGAGAATCAGGACGCCGGGAGCGGCTTCCTGGCGCAGGTATGCCAGGCGTGGGAGGCAGCCTGCCAACCTGCTCGTGAGGCAGGGGTGCGGGTGGTTAACGTGCGCACCGGCCTGGTGCAGTCTGCCCTGGGTGGTATGTTGCGCCTGCAGCTGCCGGCTTTCTTGAGCGGGACCGGTGGCTGGGTTGGTTCGGGTGAGCAGGTGCAGAGCTGGATCAGCCTGGACGATATTGCCGGTATCTATGTGCACGCGGTGCTGACCGAGAAGCTGGAGGGGCCGGTGAACGCGGTGGCTCCCACGCCGGTAACGGCGAAGGCCCTGGCAAAGACGGTGGGGAAGGTGCTGCGTCGCCCCGTCCTGCTCCCTATTCCGCCTGCTGTGCCTGCTCTGGTCCTGGGGCAAGAGGGAGTGAAGGAATTAGCGCTGGCGAGCCAGCGGGCCAGTGCCGATAAGCTCTTGGCTAGTGGCTACGTTTTCTTTGAGCCGGAATTAGAGCGGGCTCTGGCTCACGAGCTGGTTCGCTAGGGCTTTTTGTTCACCGAAATGTTACTGTAAACACCGGTAAGACGGCACGGAGCGGGCTATTCTGTTGAATGACACACATCATCATTCTCACCGAAAGATAAGCATGTCTTCTTCTCTCTCCCGCCGTCTTGCTGGCCTGGCAGCCAGCGGTGCAACCGTTGTTGCCCTGGTTGTTGCCCCCGTTCCGGGTGCAGGTGCAGCCGATACCACCACCCTGACCCTGCTGAACATTAACGACTTCCACGGTCGTATTTCTACCAGCATTGCTATGGGCCTGGCCAACACCATCCAGACCGAGCGTGCCGCTGCCACCGACGGCTCCCTGCTGCTCTCAGCTGGCGATAACGTAGGTGCCTCCCTCTACGTTTCCAGCGTGCAGAAGGATCAGCCCACTCTGGACTACCTGAACGCCCTGGGCCTTTCTGCCAGCGCCGTGGGTAACCACGAGTTCGATGCCGGCATGGACGACCTGGTCAACCGCATTATCCCTGCTTCCTCTTTCACCTACCTGGGCGCCAACGTCCTGAAGGCTGACGGCACCCCCGCCCTGGAGCCCTACTACACCACCGAGGTCAACGGCACCACCGTGGCCGTCATTGGTGCTGTCACCACCGAAACCCCGCAGCTGACTGACCCCTCAGCGCTGGCGTCCGTACAGTTCACCGACCCCATCGAGGCCGTGAACAAGTACGCCGCCCAGCTCTCTGACGGCGATGCAAGCAACGGCGAAGCCGACGTGATTATCGCTGAGTACCACGAGGGTGTAGACACCTCAGCTCCCGAAGCTGACGCGATTATCAACCAGACCAGCGCCGCCGTGGACGCCATTTTCACCGGCCACACCCACGCCGAGTACGTCATTGATGGCGCAGTTCCCGGCCAGGCAGGCAAGACCCGCCCCGTTATTCAGACCGGCAACTACGGCGATAACCTGGGCAAGGTTGTGCTGACTCTGGATGCCGAGAAGAACGTCACCGCCTACTCCTCTGAGCTGGTCAAGCGTCTGGATGCACCCACCTCTGAGCAGATTGCTGCTGACCCCGTCCTGGCTAACGTGAACACCATCATCACCAACGCCAACGCCTACGCCACCGAGCAGGGCTCTGTGGTAGCTGGCCAGGTCAGCGCCCCCATCACCACCGGTTTTGACTCCGCCAAGGACACCCAGGGTGGCTTTGACATGCGCAACTACGAGTCCACCATGGGTCACCTGGTAGCGGATATGTACCTGGCTGCTGCTAACTCCACCGGCCGCACCCCCGCCGATATAGGCATCGTCAACCCCGGCGGTCTGCGCGATGAGCTGCCCGGCGGCCTGCGCACCTCACTGGGCCTGGCCGTGAACAAGAACGTGCGCGTCATGGACATCGTCAACGTGACCCCCTTCGCCAACAACCTCTGGACCACCGAGCTCACCGGCGCCCAGCTCAAGACCGTGCTTGAAGAGCAGTGGCAGCAGAACTCGGCAGGCGAGATGGCAACCCGCCCCTACCTGCAGCTGGGCTTCTCCTCAAACGTCACCTACACCTACACCGGCTCCCCCGACGCTGAGGGCTACGCAAGCCGCGGTTCCAATGTGCTCGATGTGTACGTCAACGGCACAAAGGTTGAGGACGCCGACACCTACACCGTCGCTATCCCCAGCTTCCTGCTGGGCGGCGGCGACAACTTCGGCACCCTCTCCCAGGGCGCTAACGCCAAGGACACCGCCCTGGTGGATTCGGACGCCTTCGTTGAATACTTCAAGAACGCTGGCACCGTTGACCCCAACTTCGCCAAGCAGGCTGTGCGCGTTGCTGGTCTGGCTGAGAGCTACGACGTCAACGGTACTCTGACCTTCTCCCTGTCTGACCTGAACGTCCGTAGCTACGGCGTACCCGCCCTGACCGAGCTGAAGGTGACCGTGGGTGGCATTGAGGCTGGCACCGTTGCTGTTGCTGAGGACGGCACCGCGGCAGTTTCCCTTGACCTGGCAGGTAAGGGCATCACCAACGGCACCCACGAGGTTGTTCTGACTGATGCGACCGGCGTTGCTGGCACCACCGTCCGCCTCTCAGCCAACTTCACCGGTGAGGTTGCCGAACCCACCCCTGCTCCCTCTGAGGAACCCACTCCCGCTCCTTCTGAAGAGCCGACTGTAGCTCCCAGCGAAGAGCCCACTGTCGCTCCCTCTGTTGAGCCGACTGCTGAGCCGACCGTAGCTCCTAGCTCCGAGAGCACTGTTGTTGCACCTGCCCCCTCAGCTACCGCTTTTGAGTACGAGAACTGCGCCGCTGTGTGGGACGCTTTGGGTCGCCCCATCAAGTCCGACGAGGCAGGCTTCCACAAGGGCCTGGATGCAGATAAGGACGGCGTAGGCTGCGAACAGGACCCCAACTACACCAACAAGGCTGAGGACGGCAGCGCCATCAAGACCTCTACCTCTTCAGGTAGCAGCTCTTCCGGCCGCCTGGCTAACACCGGTTTCACCGCCTCTATGATCGCTGGCGCGGGCGCCCTGGCCCTGTTTGCCGGTGGCGCTGCCCTGGTAGCTAACCGCCGCCGCAAGGCCTAGAGGTTTACACCGTAGGCTCCACGCCCTAGAACGGTGAACACCTAGTCTGCCCTCACAAAGGGACCAGATTACTCTGAATTGTATGTGTTGTGTACAAGGACTATGGGAGTAATCTGGTCCCTTTCTCTCTGCTCTGACCGCTACCATGGACACTATGCCCCTCGATGTCTTTTCCACCCCCGCCCTTTCCCTTACAGGCCTACTTGCGGCGGGCGTCCGCGCCGCTGAAGAAACCGGAACCCAGCTCAGCCTCTTCGGCTGGTTCTTCTACCCCCTGCTCTTTCTTGCCATGGGCCTGGCCATTTTCTGCGTGCTCACCGTGCACCGTCAGCCCCACCTGAGTGAGACGCAGAAGCTCAAGTGGCTGCTCTTCACTCTTTTTATCCCTATCGTTGGCCCCCTAGCCTACTGGCTGCGCATGCGCTCTGACCGGCGCGAATTGGCTGAAACCACCAGCTCTCACTCTGAGAGCGAACCGGCCGCGCAGTAGGTAGCGCAAGAAGCGGGCAGGTGTAGAGTGAGAGGTGACAAGACCACTTCACTCAGGAGACTCTATGCCTATCACAGTCAAGGCCCTGCAAAAGTTTGGCCCCGACCAGCCCTTCAAAGTCACCGAAATCGAGCGTCGCGACCCCCGCGAGGACGATGTCGTCATCAAGATTGAGGCAGCCGGTATCTGCCATTCCGATATCCACACCATCCGTAACGAGTGGGGTGAGGCCCACTTCCCCCTGGCCGTAGGCCACGAGATCGCGGGTACTGTTGAGGCTGTCGGCTCTGCCGTCACCAAGTTCAAGGTGGGCGACCGCGTGGGCGTTGGCTGCCTGGTCAACTCCTGCGGCGAGTGCGAGCAGTGCGCCGCTGGCTTCGAGAATAACTGCCTGAACGGCTCTGTGGGCACCTACAATTCCAAGGACGTAGACGGCACCATCACCCAGGGCGGCTACGCCCAGAAGGTCACCGTCAATGAGCGCTTCGTTCTGCGCATTCCCGACGCCCTGGACTTCGACGTGGCAGCGCCCCTGCTCTGCGCCGGCATCACCACCTACTCACCCCTGGCCCGCTGGGGCGTTAAGCCCGGCATGAAGGTAGCCGTGATGGGCCTGGGCGGCCTGGGGCACATGGGCGTGCAGATTGCTGCCGCCATGGGCGCTGAGGTCACCGTGCTCTCCCGCAACCTCAAGAAGGCGGACGCCGCAGCCAAGCTGGGTGCCGCCCGCACCCTGGCTACCACCGACGAGGGTTTCTTCACCGAACACCGCGGTGAGTTCGACCTGATCCTCAACACCATCTCTGCCCCCATCGACCTGGATTCTTACCTGGGCCTGCTTAAGCCCCGCGGTATCCTCTCGGTGGTGGGCCTACCCCCGGAGGCCCTGGAGATTCACATGAACCGCCTGATTGGGGGCGGCAAGGTGCTCACCGGCAACAACATCGGTGGCATTCCCGAAACCCAGGAAATGCTGGACTTCTGCGCCGAGCATGGTATCGGCGCCGTCATCGAAAAGATTGGTGTGGACGAGGTCGACGCCGCCTACGAGCGCGTTGTCGCCGGCGACGTGCAGTTCCGCGTGGTTATCGACACCGCAACCTTCGACAGCGCTGAGGTCAGCGCCTAGCCGACCACCGGCGTCCTCATCTTGAGGTAACGAGGGCCCCGCCCACCAAAGTGTGCGCGGGGTCTTAGCGCACCCGGAGCCGCCGGGCAGTATTCTTAGGAACAACACAAACCTATTTGTTCCCCGAGGAGATTTCTATGGCCGGTGGTTTAGCGGCTCTCTTAGATGACGTAGCGGCCCTCGCCAAGCTGGCAGCCGCAAGCGCGGACGACGTAGCAGCGGCAGCTGGCCGCGCCAGCGTGAAGGCAGCCGGTGTGGTGGTGGACGACGCCGCCGTCACCCCGCAGTACGTGCGCAATATCGAACCCAAGCGTGAGCTGCCCATCATCAAGAAAATTGCGGTAGGGTCCCTGCGCAACAAGCTGGTCTTCATTCTTCCTGCAGCCCTGCTGCTGAGCCAGTACCTGCCCTGGATGCTCACCCCCCTGCTTATGCTGGGCGGCACCTACCTCTGCTTTGAGGGCGCCGAAAAGGTCATCGAGATGTTCTCGAAGAAGGAGCACGCCGCGGAAGAAACCCCCGCGGTGGTGCAGGGGGAGGACGCTGAGAAGAAAATTGTCTCGGGGGCTGTGCGCACCGACTTCATTTTGAGCGCCGAAATCATGGTGATTGCCCTGAACGAGGTTGCTTCTGAGGGCTTCTGGGCCCGCGCCGCTATTCTGGCTGTGGTCGGTATCGGCATTACCCTGCTGGTGTACGGTGCTGTGGGTCTGCTGGTCAAGATGGACGACATCGGCCTGGCGATGGCTCAGCGTGAATCTGCCGGGGCGCAGAAGTTTGGCCTGGGCCTGGTGAAGGCTATGCCCGTGGTCATGAACGTTATTTCTGTCGTGGGTACGTTCGCCATGCTCTGGGTCGGTGGCCACATTATTCTGCTGGGTCTTTACGATATGCACTGGTGGGAGGCTCCCTACCAGTTCGTGCACCATCTTGAGGAGTACGGCCACCACCTGCCCGCCCTCGGTAACGTGGCAGCCTGGCTGATTAACACCTTCTGCTCTATGGTGATTGGCCTGATCTGGGGTGGCCTTATTGCCGCTGTGGTCCACTTCCTGCCCGGCAAGAAGCACCACTAGGCTTTGTAGCTTCTCGTGGAGGGGTTCTGCAGGCTCACGCTCTCCCCTATGAACCCCTCCCCCTAGTTTGTACCGTGCCCTGCCCGTTTTTAGCGTTAAAAGCGGGCAGGGCACGGTACAAACTATTTAAGATGGCATTCTAGGTATCAAGTAGTACCTTTTGGCCAGCAGGTTAAAGGGCGAGGGTAGGGGAGACAGGGGGGCCGGGTAGCAGATATAAGTGGAATATTTTTAACGGACTAAAAGGAATGCTTAGCTAATGACAACCTACGAGATAACTCCAGCTATTCTTTTTTGTATAGGATTGATTGTTATTAGTCTTGGTGGCTGGGCCCTCCTCGGCGCAGGCAAAAACCGCACCTACGCCCTCACCAAAGACCCCTATTGGATGGACCTCTACCTATTCATTCTTGGCGCCAGCGGGATTTTTTTCTTAGGTCTCCTAGTTGCGTCCATCTTGTTGCATTACTTCGGCAATGAGAATCTATTATTTTTATTGGCAGGCTTTGTGTCTGCTGGATCTTTAGGCTGGCTTGTGTTGACCTGGACCGCAGCCTCCTTCACCCCTGCCCCCTTCATAGGCCCCCGCCCCCGCTGGTGGAAAGAAGCCCACCACACCCTCTACGCCTGGACCCGCCACACAAAACACCACCACATCCACGCCACCCGCCTCTACCGCATCCCCACCCCCACAGCACCCCCCACAGAACCCATCACCAACATCCGCAAAACCAACCAACCCTACGCCATCGAACTCTCAGCCTTCACCAACACCCACACTAGCTTTAAGCTCTACCACCACTTCGTCCCTTCTAACCCCACTCACCGCTACACCCTCAGAGGAACCATCACCGGCCCCTTCACTTTCACTGGTCAAGTGCCCACTCAGCACCTATCAGCACAAGATCTTCACTACCGCAAGTCCATGTACTTTGAACAAGAGCCAAATCTTGAACCAACCCGTACACGCACCGTTGAGATGTTTGTGGATAAGAGGGACTGTCAGGAAAACGGTGTAAACCCTCCCAACCCCAACAGGAGAAAATAACACCATGACAACAGAACACCAACTCGCCCAAAACCTCATCACCCAAGCCAAAGAACAAGGCCTAGACCTCAGCA